>DASYEW010000038.1:0-119563 GCA_036498785.1 Steroidobacteraceae bacterium
TGGTCGGACATCACCACGGATTCCTGTCGCTTCGAGCAGTCGTTCTCCGATGACGGCGGCAAGACCTGGGAAGTGAACTGGATCGCGGTGGACACACGCGTGAAGGATGACGCCGCCAAACCGCGTTAGCGTTTCAGTAAGAATCGACGGGTGCAGCTTTCGCGGCATGTCTGGCTCGCCGTCGCGATGCCACGAGATTTTCGAACCACAGTAAAGGGCCGCTGATATGAAGAGTTTCAGCATTGCGTACGCAACTGGATTGCTGATCGCTGCGCTGGGATCACCAGCTCCCGCGCACGCTTCGCAGGACAACCCGCCCGCGCAGGCCATCGCCAACCTTGCTGGCTTACACGATTTCGATCTGCGCGTCGGTGAATGGCAAGCCCATCATCGCCGCTTGAAGGAGCGCCTGGCAGGCAGTCACGAGTGGGTGGAGTTCGATGGAACCTGCAGCTTCCGCCAGCTGATGGGTGGCTGGGCCAACGAGGACGACAACGTGTTCAATATGCCGGATGGGACATATCGGGGTGTCTCGCTGCGCTCGTACGATCCGAAGAGCGGCCAGTGGGCTATCTGGTGGCTCGACGGCCGCAATCCCTTCGGCGCGCTCGATCCGCCGGTCAAAGGCCGCTTCGAGAATGGTGTAGGCATTTTCTATGCCGACGATACGCTGCGCGGCAAGCCGATCCGGGTGCGTTTCACCTGGTCGCAGATCACACCCACTTCCGCTCACTGGGAACAGGCTTTTTCGCCCGATGCCGGCAAGACGTGGGAAACGAATTGGATCACTGACTTCCGGCGGGCTCCTTGATGCTTTGCTGACCGATTCGATCAGTCCCGGTAATCATCCAGGTGCACGACAGGAAGTGAGCGGGCTTCTTGCAGCAACTCTTGCGCGCCAGGTCGTGTGAGAGAGGTCGTTCTATCCAGGTACGCGTCAGGGGCCATTAAGTTTCACGGTACATTCGTGATTTCACATTCAGTTAAAGCGGTTTGTGTGGTCACGAGTGCCGCGTTGAATGCTTCGGCTGAACGTGGCCGCGCGGCTTCTCTCTGCGCCGCTAACAGGAGATTGCTCAGAAAATTCATGCATAGTCCTTGACGGAGCAACAAGAGGCGGCGAGGGGCGAGGATTGCATCGTTCAGCTAGCGCGAAGCTGATGAGGGACCATGCCGCAGGGGAGCTGCAAGCGTCTGTGGTATTGTTGCCCGAACCAGTTCGGGCCGAAGAATAAGAAGAATGAGCCATGCGAGAAGAAGAGGATTTCTTTGGCGGTGCGCTGAAAATTGCTCTTGGTATCTTTATCGGCGGTCTGTGCTTGTGGATTGCCTTTGAGCTGCGTGCACGGTATGAGCTGCATTTGGCCGCGGAAGCTCTTTCCGAAATGACGCGCCCCATGCAGGAAGCTGCCGAACGTGATGCCGCGAATGCGCTTGCACTAAAGCGGGAACGGGAGGAGGGGTCTTCTGCCGCTGAATACGCTCGACGGGCTGCGCAGGATGCCAGGACTGCTCGTGATTTTGAGGCCGCTCAGAAAGAACGCGCTTGGCGCGCGTATTTTCATCCTTCTTCTGCGTGTGCCGTGACTGTCAGTGTTGAGTGTGGGAATGAGCACATTCGTGCACGACGTGATTTTGATCGTCGTTACGCCGCCGGCGAGCTGCACTTAGAACAGTGATCGTTGCATCCTACTGCATGTCTTGAATCGATTCGTCGAAACGTACAGATACGGAACAGCGGCGGTTGTGACATCACAGGGAGTCCACTCAAATCATGTTAAAGCGAACTTCGATTTGGCTGCTTGAGCTGGGTTGTATCGCTGTTGGATTGGGGTGTTTGCTACGACTTCTGTGGGGCCCGCTTCCCGGTGGCAACATTGCACACGACATCGTGCAGTACGCACTGGGTGCGGCAGTCGTATTCATCGGGGGTTCCGGATATTTCCTCACCACGTTTGTTTTTGCCGTCATCTGGCGAAGCTCGCGATCCTGGGCATATCCGGTCTTGGCCGCTGCGCTCTACGTAGTGCATCTTCAATTTTTCGCGACCGGCTGGGGGGCACGCGAGAAGTTGCCTCTACAGATGTCCGGAGCGCTTCTCGTACTTGCATGCACCTTCGCGGGTGGATGGGTTTCGAATCGATGGCAAGAGTTCTGCGCCGCAGACGAGGATCGAAACGTAGCTGCGGACGGGTGATCCTCATGGGGCAGTGGACGCAAAACAATATGAGCGCGAGATACGAGCTACGGAAAAATGGCGGAAGTGATCGCGAAGCTATCGGAAAGGCCCAGGCGGCCGAATTGCGCAAGAGTGGCGCATGACTGATCCCGATTCCCGACAAAAGGCCACCTGTCAGGCAGCCTCATAGATAATTTACCATAATATACATTATACGCACTGGCATAGATGCCGTACGACGGCGTGGCTGGCCGATTCTTCGGCTCCGAACCTGGCTCCCAGTTCATCGCCACACTTACGCGCTAGCCGTCGCCGCTTCAATTACAGGGAGTTTTCGCACGCGGATCCCGCTATTCATCATGTTGTCCGCGCTGGACGGCTGTGGCAGCACGCCGGCGCTGACATTCACACAGCCAAAGACTCCCGAACAGATCGAGGCCGACCGCCAAGCAAGAGCCCAGGAAGCCGCGACCGAGCGCTTCGAGTCCTGCATGGATTCCACGCTTTCATCCTTCGGTCCGTTTCGCTTTGGCAGTCAGGAAGCCCGGTTGAAAGCCGCAGAGATCTGCAAGGACGTGATGAAACAGTAGTCGGCCGGATGGATCCCCAGTTGATGGGAATGGGACCGAGAACACGGCGTTCCGGCAAGCCGATGCCTGAGCACCCGGGCGTTTGCGCCAGATACGCACTTATTCGGATGCCCAGATCCGGTCACCCAGCTGCGGATTAAAGCGTGGGCCAAGAAGTGCCAAAAACCTGACGCTTGCTGGTTGCCTTTGAGAGTCGCGGGTGTATATTCCAACGCTAGTCGCTTGAGCAAGCTTAATAAAAGCTACCGGGCGAACCTAACGTAACTTCTCAACTTCGCACTTGCTGTCTTCGCTGGTTGAGTGCTTTGCACCAACCGCGACGGCGGCCTACTGACTCCATTGGGGGGTAGTTGCAATGAGCAGCGCCTGGGAAAATTTTTTCGCCGCGACCGCCGTGCTGGCGTCCGCCGGACCGATCAAGCACCGCCTGATCGAAGCCTACCGCAGCCATCTGGTCGGGCTCGAACAGGACGAGTTGCCCAAGGAAATTCGGGATGAGTTTTGCTCGCTGACGACATGCATGTCATGCGTTCGGCCGTTGCGCGGCGAGACCGCAGAGCAGGCCACCGTACGCAAAATGTCCGACCGTGAGGCAGGCAACCTCGCGATGCGGATCGTCAATATGCTGGGCGTAATTGCCCGGATACAGACGATGCAGCGGCCGCCCAAGCTGCGCGCGGTGAATTCCGGCGACGATTGAACCGGTCGTTCGATGCAGGTGCCCTCCGCCGCCGGCGGCACCGCATCAATCCATCTTGAATTCGATCATGTCCCAGCGGGCCGTGTCCTCATGACGCGCCTGCCGGCGAATAGCGTCCGCGATGGAGCGTTCGTTCCACTCGACGATCTCGTCTGCGAGCGCTTCGAGCTGCACCGGCAGCTTTTCTTTCACGCCGAAGAACTCCAGCACCACGACCGGCTTGTCGAGTCCCTTGGCGCAATTGAGCTGAAAATCGAGTAATTCCTGGTGCTGCCGGTACAGACCGGAGGCGACGATGACGACTTCCGCCAGGTTGATCTGCCGCCGCAATTCGTCTTTCAGGCTCTCGCGATCGCCGTTACCGCGGCGCTCCGGGTCGCTGCAATTGCGATAGTAGAAATTATGCGAGCTCTCCAGATACTCGAACACGCGCTCGTAGTCATCGGCCGGCTCGAACGCATGACTGACGAACAACTTGACCGGATTCTGTTGCGAAATACTGCTCACGCGTTGCTGCTCCTGGGTGCGCCCGGTGCCGAAGCGGGTCGCTGCCGCACTCATAATCGCTGCCGATTTTAATCGAATCGGCGCGTCCGCGGCGTTTTCTTCGGCGTGCGTACTTGCGCACATCCGCCTTGAACCGCCGAGACGCGCGCTCCAGTATGGTGGGAGAACCCCTTTTGAGGGTTAGGCGGACAGCTTATCCAGCGCGGCTGCTATAGAATGCGGCGCTGCGATTCGCCCGCTATCCAGCCTTCGGGTCCGGTTACCTCGAACAATGCGCTTTGTTCTTTACAACATCCGGTACGCGACCGGCACCGGCCCCGCATTTCACTTGCCGGTTCCCGGCGCAGGCTATCTGCGCAGCAATTCGCGTGTATTGCTGCAGCTCACGCAGTACCTCAAGTCGCTCGATCCCGATCTGGTCGGCCTGATCGAAGTGGATACCGGCTCGATCCGTTCGGGACTGGTCAACCAGGCCACGCAGATTGCCGATGCGCTCGGGCACTACTCGACATATCAGTGCAAGTACGGCGAGGCATCGTTCAACAACCTGCTGCCGATCGTACGCAAACAGGGCAATGCGTTCCTGGCGTCGCCGCGCGTCGAGGGTGAGCGTTTTCATTATTTCGAGACCGGCATCAAGCGGCTGATCATCGAGCTGGAGCTCGAGGAGGTCGCCATTTTCCTGGTGCACCTGTCGCTGAAATTCCGTCATCGCCACGATCAGCTGCGCCACTTGCACGAGCTGATCAAGCGCTCGACCAAGCCGGTCATCGTCGCCGGGGACTTCAACACGTTCTGGGGCGATAACGAGATCTACCTGTTCATGCAGGCCTCCGCGCTCAAGAGCGCCAACCGTCTCGGCCTGCCCTCCTATCCCAGCCGCAATCCGCGCAAGGAACTGGATTTCGTGCTGCACTCGGCGGACATCGAGGTCACCCGTTTCGAGGTACCGGATATCCGCTTTTCAGATCATCGGCCGTTGATCTGCGATTTCGAGATACGTCGCGATGTGCGTCGGCAACCGGCGGCCTGAACGCATATAGGTCCGGGCGAGGCCACAGTCGGGTCAGTTCAGTCAGGAAGCGAGGACTCCATGCAGGCGCAAACTTCTACCGGGTCGCCCTCCACGTCGAACTGGACACTGACGACCGACGATAACGGCGTCGCGTGGTTGTCGCTCGATAAGGTCGAGGCGTCCGCCAATAGTCTGTCGCGCGCCGTCATGGAAGAGCTCGATTCCCAGCTCGCAACCATTGAGAGTCGCTTGCCGCGGGCCCTGGTCGTTACCTCCGGCAAGCGCAGCGGCTTCGTGGCCGGCGCCGACATCAAGGAGTTCGTCGGCATCCAGTCCCCGGACCAGGCTTACGGCACGATTCGCCAGGGTCAGCAGGTACTGGAGCGGCTGGCTGCGTTGAAATGCGTCACCGTGGCGGCGATCAATGGATTCGCATTGGGCGGAGGCCTGGAACTGGCATTGGCCTGCCGCTATCGCGTCAGCGCGGACGATTCGAGTGTCACGCTGGGTTTTCCCGAAGTGCAGCTGGGCGTGCATCCGGGACTGGGCGGAACGGTTCGTGCGGTTCAGCTGATCGGTCCGATTGCGGCAATGGACCTGATGCTGACCGGCAGATCCGTGCGGCCGCAGAAGGCCCTGCAGCTCGGCCTGGTCGACCGCATTGTCCCGGCTGCGCAGCTGCGTCAGAGCGCAGGTGAAATCGCACTTGCCCCACCTCCTCCGCGTCGCGTGTCGCTCAAGGATCGTCTACTGAACCTGCCGATCGTGCGTCCGATTCTTGCCGGCCAGATGCGCTCACAAGTCGCCAAGCGGGCTCGTCGCGAACACTATCCGGCACCCTACGCGCTGATTGAATTGTGGCAGCGCTTTGGCGGGCATGGACCGCAAGCATTCGAGGCGGAAGCGCGGTCGATGGCCACGCTGCTGTGCACGCCCACGTCGCGCAACCTGGTGCGAGTGTTCTTTCTGCAGGAGAGACTGAAGGCGGCAGGCAAGGCTTCCATGCCGCCGGCCAGTCACGTTCACGTCGTCGGAGCAGGTGTGATGGGCGGGGATATCGCGAGCTGGTGTGCGGCGCGAGGTCTTACCGTGACATTGCAGGATCGAGGCATGGAGTACATCCAGCCCGCCTTGGACCGCGCGACAAAGTTTTTCGAAAAGCGCTATCCCGATCCCACTGCGCGCGCCCAGGCCATGCAGCGGCTCAGGGCGGACGTCGATGGCGTAGGTGTGGCGCAGGCCGATGTTGTGATCGAAGCAATCTTCGAGAACCTCGAAGCAAAGCGTGAGCTTTACGCGCGACTGGAGCCGAAGCTGAAACCCACAGCCGTGCTGGCAACGAATACTTCCAGCATCGTGCTGGAGCAATTGTCCGCACAGCTGAACGCACCCAGCCGACTTGTCGGACTGCACTATTTCAATCCGGTCGCGCGCATGCCGCTGGTGGAAGTGATTCGTGCGGAGACCACCGATCCTGAGATGGTGCAGCGAACCCTGGCGTTTGCGCGGCAGATCGACAAACTCGCGATCGCCTGTCACAGCTCGCCCGGTTTCCTGGTGAATCGCGTGCTGATGCCCTATCTGAGCGAAGCCGTGCGCGCGGCCGAGGAAGGTATTCCGCTCGCGATGATCGATCGCGCGGCAGAAGACTTCGGCATGCCGATGGGGCCGATCGAACTGGCCGATGTCGTCGGGCTGGACGTCATCATGGGCGTCGGCAAAGTATTCTTTCAATCTGCCGACATGCCAGTGCCGCCGGTGTTGCAACAGCTGTTCGAGCAGAAGAAGTTCGGTAAGAAAAGCGGCCAAGGCTTTTACACGTGGCGTGACGACAAACCGCAGAAGCCGCCCGGGAGCGGCCACCCGCTGTCGGCCGATCTGCAGGATCGGTTGCTGCTGCCGCTGGTCAATGAAGCAATCGCGGTATTGCGCGAACACATTGTCGACGACGCGGACCTGGTCGACGCCGGTGTCATCTTTGGCGCCGGGTTTGCGCCGTTTCGCGGCGGACCGATCCAATATGCGCGCAGTCGTGGCATAGACGCCGTGATCGCCCGCATGGAGGAGCTGCAACAGACGTATGGCGCCCGGTTTGCTCCCGACGCGGGATGGCAATTGCTGAGATGAATGGCTGCGGTCGGGCGGGATCGGCATGAGCGCCTCAGCCAGCCCGTCCGTCGATCACCTAGCTGCCCCCTTATTGGCCTCGTGGGGAGCGGATTTGTCTTCAAAAGCCGCGAAGCAGTCGGCCTCAGGCCCAAAAAACCCTGTGTTAACATCAGTCTTGTCCCTGATGTCGCCGCTTGTCCCGCTCGGGCAGCCCTAGTCCCTTACCTCTGGAGCAACATGGAGAGCAAGCCGCTCGAACCAGGCCTTTTGCGGTCGTTCTCGCCGCTTGACGGACTGAAACCGGAAAACCTGCACTCGCTGGCGCGCAAAACCGTGCTGCGCGAGCTGACGGCCGGGCGGCTGCTGTTCAAGGATGGCGATACCGACAAGCGCACGTTCTACCTGATCAGCGGGGTAGTCGAACTGATGCATGACGGCCGCTCTGTGCTGGTCCTGCGTGGTGGCTCGCCCGAAGCCCGCAATCCCATAGCTCCTTCCCTGCCGCGCCGCTACAGCGCGCGCGTGGTCTCGGACCGCATCGAATATCTCGCCATCGACAGCGACATGCTCGATGTGATGCTGACGTGGGACCAGACGGGCTCTTACGAGGTCAATGAGCTGAGCAGCGGTAACGAGGATGCGCCCTCCTCGGATGACTGGATGACGACGCTGCTGCAGACCAAGGCCATGCACCGGATTCCACCGGCCAATATCCAGGCGATCTTCATGCGCATGCAGCGCGTGGACTATCGTCCCGGAGAAGTCGTCATCAAGCAGGGCGATGAGGGCGACTATTTCTACGTCATCGTGAAAGGCAAGTGCGCGGTCACGCGCGAGACGCCCCTGAACAAGGACGGCATCCGATTGGCGGAACTGGGCATGGCCGATACCTTCGGTGAAGAAGCATTGATCTCGGACGCGAAGCGCAACGCCAACGTCACGATGCTGACCGAAGGCACGCTGATGCGGTTAGGCAAGGAAGACTTTCGTACGCTGCTGAACGAACCCATGCTCGATTGGGTTGACCTGGCGAAAGCCGACGACCTGATCGCACAAGGCGCCAAATGGCTGGATGTGCGCCTGCCGAGCGAGTTCGACAACTATCACATGGAAGGCGCCATCAACCTGCCGCTGTACTTCATCCGCCTCAAGCTCAAATCGCTGGATCGCAACGTCAAGTACATCGTCTGCTGCGACACGGGTCGTCGCAGCTCAGCAGGCGCTTATATCCTCTCGGAGCGCGGCTTCCATGCATGCGTATTGAAGGGTGGAATAGCGTCGAGCGACGTGACCAAGAAATAAGACGTAACAGGAGATTGGTTACCGGGCAGTCGTCAAAGGGCTGGTCAGACCTGCTCCGCCCGATCTACCCGTATCCGCCTGCTCCGGGCGACCCACCACCTAGCGAGTGCCGGGCACTGGCTTCAGCCGCTTCGCCTCACATCGTCACATCGATGCCTCCGTGTTCGAATCCCTGACTCGGCACGCATTAGCGTTGTCTTGTCCTCCGCGATGGTTGCCGATGTGCGGTGCGATCAGTGGCTCCGATCCCCTACCGAGCCGCCATCCTGATGCTTCGAGACGGCAGTGACGTTAGTGATCATGCCCTCGGGAAATCGACGACTCGAAAGTTGTGGATTTGCAGGCTGCCGACACGGTGAGTCTGCACATCGCTCGGATGGCTTTTTCGGTTGTTGCCAATAGCCCGGCCGGGGTGAATGTGGAACTGTAGGTCCTGGCCCGCCATCCAATCTGCTGCTCCCCCACGCCCTAGGAGGAATTCGCAATGAATACTCGTCCTGAAAGCGGTCTTTATGCGGCGGCGCTGTGCGCCATCGGAGCATTCGGCATCTCGTCTGCCGCGCTAGCAGGCGGCGGGCCCGATTGCCAGGACAAAGCGGCACACATCGATGCGGAGGGCGGCGCGAACGGCCAGATCAGTGCCTCCGACCACGCAGCGAGCGCACAGAAACGCTTTGAGGCGATGGACGCCGATCACGACGGCAAGGTCACGGCCGCGGAAATCAACGCAGGCCACGGAGCTGAACGCATCGCATGGGCCAACAAGCCTATGTCAGCCGCTGACAAGATAAAGACCTTCGATCGCAACAATGACGGAGCGCTGAGCGCGAAGGAATACGCCGACGGTTCGCAGGCGATGTTCAACAAGCTGGACACCGACAGCGACGGCTATCTGAGTGCAGCCGAAATGGAAGTGGACACTGGAAAGATGAGCGCGCGCGACGCGAATTGAGCCGTTGAGTGGCCGAGCGGCCTTCGATGGGCCGCGCGTTTCGATTGCTGTGTCGAGCTACAGCCCGGGGACAGACCTGATCTGTCTCCTGGTTCGCTGCGGGGTTTGCAGGCAGAAATCGCCAGCAACTCGCCCTGAATCACCGCCCGAAATCACATCGTGTGGGTCGGCTTATCCCCACCCAGCGCGCCCGCCAGATAGCTCTCGATCTTGCGCTGGGTATTCCCGCGATCCTGCTCGCTGAACTGCACGCCGATGCCGGCCGTGCGTTTGCCCTGTGCGCCCTTCGGCGTCATCCAGATAACGCGACCCGCGACTGGCAGCTTCTCATCCTCGCCCATCAGGTTCAGCAACATGAACACCTCGTCCCCGAGGCGGTAGTTGCTGTTGGTCGGAATGAACAGACCACCGTTCTTCACGAACGGCATGTACGCCAGGTACAAGGCACTTTTGTCCTTGATCGTGAGCGTGAGCAATCCGGGCTTGCTGCTGGGCTGGCGCATCACCATCCGGTGGTTACCCGTATCGGAAGCATTTTGTTCGAGACGCTCATTGATTGGCTGCCAATGGTTTTACACCCGCCACGGCCTGTAGCAGGTACACCAGCCAGGATTCGACCGCCAACTCGCGCTGCAATGCCGTTCGGGACAATTGGGCTTTGAGCGTTCGCGCGCGATCGACCATGCTGTAGATATCGCTTATGTTCAACGCCTGCGGCAGGCTTGGCAAGTGCGCAGATCTCGCCGGGAACGTGACCAGATCGGCACTTCCGCCAATTGCACCGCGGGCGATGGACATCAGCCACAGGTCCAGCCAGACCAACCGCTCCACCAGGGCATCCTTGGCCCATTCCGACGCGACCTGCGTCACGTCCGAACGTCCGGACAACAGCTCTCCCAGGCTGCGCTGCATGTCGGCGTCCAGTTCGGCAAAGCGTCCATTGGCGAATTCCAGGGCACGCAGCGGCGCTCCCCCGGTGAACTCGATAATGGCAGGCTGAATGGCTTTGCCCGTCTCGGACTGCAGCCAGCGCAAGGCGTCCTGAGCCGACGGCCGCTGCATCGTGATCTTCTGGCAGCGACTGCGAACCGTGGCAGGCAAGGTGGAAGGACGCGAGGTAATGAGTATCAGGAGGCTTTCTGCCGGCGGTTCCTCCAAGGTCTTCAGCACGCTGTTGGCCGCGCTGTTAGTCATCTGATGCGCTGGCTCGACCACGGCAATCTTGTAACCGCCGCGAAAACTGGTTTTGCCCAGGCGTTCGGTTGCAGCGCGAACCTGGTCCACCGATATCTGTTGCTTGTCTTCTTCAAGAGCGATCCACATGAGGTCTGGATGCGTGCCGGCGGCGATCAATTTGCAGCTCGTGCACTGTCCGCAATGCTGCAACGATTCGACGGAGTTCTCGCACAGCACTGCAGCGGCGAACCAGGCAGCGAAGTCGCGTTTGCCCAAGCCCTCCGCTCCCTGCAGCAGTAACGCGCGCGGCAAGCGCTTCGCAGCCCTTGCGACCTGCAGTTGCCCAAGCACTGCTTCGTGCCAGGGCAAGAGTCGCGGGCGTGGAATGGGAATGACGGGAGTTTCAGCCATCGATGATCACCTGAACAGGCGTGCCCTGACCGTCGTCTTGATTGCCTCGCCGACCGCATCGAGATCTGCGGTGGCATCTATTACCGCGAAACGCTGCGGTTGCTGTTCCGCCCGTGACAAATAACCTTGCCGCACGCGCTCGAAGAATTCCCGCTGTTCCTGCTCGAAGCGATCCGTAACACCGCTTGCATGATTGCGTGAGCGCGCGCGAGCCATAGCAAGCTCGACCGGTGCATCCAGCAGCAAGGTCAGGTCGGGACGCAGGTCTGCCTGGACCAGTTGCTCCAGGATCGCAATCTGCGAGCTATCGACACCGCGGCCGGCACCCTGGTAGGCGTAGGTCGCATCGGTGAATCGATCGCACACAACCCAGGCACCTCGTGCCAAAGCGGGCCGGATTACGTTTTCAATATGAATCGCACGTGCCGCGAACATGAGCAGCAACTCGCCGATTGCCGGCATGGGCTCCTCGCCCGGCGCCAGCAGCAGCTCGCGAATACGTTCCGCCCGCGGCGTACCGCCTGGCTCGCGAGTCAGCACAACCTCGCGCCCGTCGGCACCCAGCCACTCGCGCAGCGCTGCAATCTGTGTGGACTTGCCGACGCCCTCGCCGCCTTCGATGGTAATGAATTTGCCGGTCGCCATGGGTGTATATGAGCCTATCGCTGCCTGAGCTTGCGTAAGTACCGTTGCACTGCTGCCTCGTGCTCGCTGAGAGTCGCGGAAAAGTGATGACTGCCATCGCCGTTACCGGTGGCCACGAAGAAGATCGCCCCCGAGGATTGCGGATTTACGGCCGCACGCAGTGAGTCTAAGCCGGGCAATGCAATGGGTGTGGGTGGCAATCCTGCCCGGGTGTAGGTGTTGTAGGGTGTGTCCGTGATCAGGTCGGAACGACGAATATTGCCATCGTACGCGGTACCGATGCCGTAGATAACTGTCGGATCGGTTTGCAGGCGCATGCCCCGCCGCAGTCTTTCGACGAACACGCCGGCGATCAGCGGACGTTCACTGACCAGCGCGGTTTCCTTCTCGACGATCGAAGCCAGGATCAACGCTTCGTAGCTACTCGCCAACGGCAGATCGGCGGCACGCGCTGCCCACACCGCGCGCAGCTCGTCCTGCATGCGCCGATGTGCAATCGCCAGGATTTCCCGATCGGTTGTACCGCGGGGGAAATGGTAAGTGTCCGGGAAGAACTGGCCTTCCGGATGCACCCCGGGGTCGCCCAGCTCACGCATGACTTCCTCCGGGCCAGCGTTCTGCAACGTAAGCCGAACCGCGTCGTTGCGGCTCAGCAGCACACGGATATCGGCGAAGGTAGATCCTTCGATAAAGGTAATCGCATGCAGCAGCACGACGCCCGAACCCAGCTGCTGTAACAGTGAGTTGGGAGTGACTCCGGGCATGAGCTGATATTCACCCGCCTTGAGCGCGGCGCTGCGGCCGTTCACCCGGGCCCAAAGCGTCCAGAGCTGCGGTTGCTCCAGCCATCCGCGCTGATGCAGATCGGAAGCTACCGCGCGCAGAGATGCACCGCGCGGCACTTCGAAGGTCACTGGTTGAGTGATCTGCACGATGGGTTGCTCAAGCCACTGATGCCCCCACCACCCAACCACCGCGACCATGCCAATGACAACGACGATCAGCGCGAGGAATATCCGGATCATCCGACGCATTACAGCTCCAGCGCCTGGCGTAACTGCCGCGCCATCGGGCCCGATGGCCAGCGCAACGACTCCAGAGCCACAATCGAACGGATTCCCCGTACTGCATTCGTCACGAACACCTCGGAGGCTTCTTCCAGATCGACCGGCCAGAGCGGCTCTTCCAGCACTGGAATGCCAAGCTCATCCGCCACGCGCAGGACTTGGCCACGCATCACTCCGCGCACTCCGCAAAAACGCAGGTCGGAAGTCCGCAGAGTGCCGTTGCGGACGACGAACACATTGCTCGCCGTACCGCACACGAGTTCGCCTTCGGTATCCAGCATCAGGCCTTCGCCAATATCGATCCCGTCCCATTCGGCTTGCGCCAGCACCTGCTCAAGACGATTCAGGTGTTTGACTCCCGCAAGCGCGGGATTGCGTCCCAGCCGTACGTTGCACCAGCGTACGGTGAGCACTTCGATCCCAATTGTCGCCGGCAGCGGATGCAGCGCGACGATCCGCGTCGGATCGGCAGCCACAGACGGTCGATATCCCCGCGCGCCCTGCCCTCGCGTCACGATGATCTTGAGAACGCCTTCACGATGTAATCCGACGGCCGTGTCGATATCGCCACCAATGACCGTGTCACCCGGATAGGCTATTCCCAACCGTCGACAACCTTCCTGCAGGCGTTCCAGATGCGCCGGCAGGAAGCGTACGACGCCCCCGTGGAGTCGCGCTGTCTCGAACAGGCCGTCACCGTAATTGAGGCCGCGATCGCTTACGGCAAGCGCATGTTCGGCATCCGCCACGGTCAGGCCATTCACGAGCAATGTCGTTGTCATGGTGCGACCTCATCGCTCAATGCACGCAATACGCCCCGCGCCTTCGCTCTCGATTCCTCGAGCTCCCGCTGCGGTATCGAGTCCGCCACGATGCCGGCACCGGCCCGCAGCGATACGCGGTCGCCGTGTACTTCGAGCGAACGAATCAGAATGTTGAAGTCCATGCTGCCATCGCGGTTCAGATATCCCAGCGAACCCGTGTAAGCGCCACGCGGCGTCGATTCAAGGGAGGCAATGATCTCCATACAACGGACCTTCGGACATCCGGTAATCGTGCCACCCGGAAACACTGCAGCCAGCGCCTGGCCCGGCGTGACATCGGTGCGCAGTTTGCCGCGTATATTCGACACGATGTGGTGGACGTGAGCATACGACTCGATGGTCATGAACTCATCCACCAGCACCGATCCCGGCTCGCATACCCGGCCCAGGTCGTTACGCTCCAGGTCGACCAGCATGACGTGTTCGGCCTGCTCCTTCGGATGAGCACGCAGCTCACGGGCAAGCTCGGCGTCCGACAGCGTATCGGTGCCACGTGGCCTGGTCCCCGCAATGGGACGTGTCGCAATCCAACCGTCACGTACCGCCACCAGACGTTCTGGAGACGAACTGACGATCGCCATGTCGTCGAAAACCGCGATTCCGCAGAAAGGGCCGGGATTGGTACGCCGCAGTCGCTGGTAGAGATGAACCGGCTTGATTCCGGGGTTCAGGCGGGCATGCCAGCTACGCGACAGATTCGCCTGGTAGATGTCGCCGGCGACGATGTGCTCCAGGGCACGCTCAATCGCGTGCAGGTAAAGCTCGGGAGCGTCCTCGATAATATCCGCGCGTAGTAACGACGATCCGGCAGCCTGTAGAGGGTCAACCCGCTCCAGGTCGGCTGCGATGACGTCCAGGGCACTTGCTGCGGCTCGTTCAGCAACGATCCAGCCGTCCCCGTTTACGCGGTCGTAGACGATTGCCGCCGGCACCCGCACAGCCTGCGCGATGAGGCCGCGATCCGAGTGCGGTAAACGCAGACGCGGCTCGATCTGGCCAGCCAGCTCGTATCCAAGATAGACAAGCCAGCCACCTGTAAATGGCACCGGGAAGTCGGTTGGCGGGAGTTCGTCGCGGGCGATGCGTTCGCGCAGCCACCAGCGATCCAGGGCGTCGAGAAAACTGCCCGTGGTATCCAATGAGGCATCTGCAGCCAAGCCTTGCCCCGAACGCAGGGTCAGTTTCAGACCCGGACAGGCAAACAGAATATCGAATCGGCCGAGCGGCTCAGCGGTAGCCGCGCTTTCCAGTAATGCGGGATAGCGTTCAGGCCACGCGGCATGTAAGGCAAGCAGCAATGCGGGCGTGACCGCTACAGGTCGAACCGCCAGCGCGCTTGTCATGACAACACCTCAGCAGGGACACCATCTCAGCAGGCTACGCGACCGCGGCCATACCTGCCGACCCATCGCGAGCCCCAGCCGCGCCGCTCTAGAGCTTGCGGAAGATGAGACTGCCGTTCGTGCCGCCGAAGCCGAATGAATTCGACAACGCAATGTTGATCGGCATCTGGCGCGCCGTATGCGGGACGTAATCCAGATCGCACCCTTCTCCGGGATTGTCCAGGTTGATGGTCGGCGGGGCGACCTGGTCGCGAATGGCTAGGATCGAGAAAATCGCTTCCACACCGCCAGCGGCGCCGAGCAGGTGACCGGTCATCGATTTGGTCGAACTGATCGCAATTGAATTCGCATTCGCACCGAAACAACGCTTCATGGCCAGCGTTTCGGCACGATCGCCCAGGTCCGTCGAAGTCGCGTGTGCGTTCACGTACTGCAGGTCGCTGGCATTGATCTGGGCATCTCTCATGGCGTTCGCCATGGCCAGTCGCGCACCCTCGCCGTCTTCTGGAGGTGCTGTGATGTGGTGGGCATCGCCACTCATGCCGAAACCGACGAGTTCTGCATAGATGCGTGCGCCACGTGCCTTGGCGTGCTCATACTCTTCAAGAGCCAGCGCGCCTGCACCATCCGAAAGCACGAAGCCATCGCGGTCGCGATCCCAGGGACGGCTGGCGCGCTGCGGATCGTCGTTGCGGGTCGACAAGGCGCGCGCTTGGGAGAAGCTGCCCAGGCCGAGCGGCGTCGTCGCCATTTCGCTGCCACCCGCGATCATCAGGTCGGCGTCGCCGTACTGAATGAGGCGAGCCGCAAGCCCGATCGCGTGCGTTGAAGTGGTGCAAGCGGTCACCGTGGCGATGTTCGGCCCGGTGAGCTTGAAATTAATTGAAATGTGGCCCGAGATCATGTTGATGATGCTGCCGGGCACGAAGAACGGCGAAATCCGCTTCGGACTGCGGGTCTCGACATACTTCTCGTAATTCTCTTCGATCGTGTGCAGGCCGCCGATGCCGGCGCCCATGGCAACGCCGATGCGCTGCGCGTTGTGCTCCGTGACCTCGACACCGCAGTCCTTGATGGCATCCGCCGCGGCCGCGTAGCCGTAGTGCATGAACGGATCCATCTTGCGCAGCTCTTTCGGCGACAGGTAGTTCTCCGCCGAAAAATTCACCACCGCGCCGCCGAAGCGCACCGGAAACGCGCTGACGTCGAAACGGGTGATCGGTCCAATACCGCTTTTGCCGGCAAGGACGTTCTGCCATGCACTGTCCACCGTACTGCCGACGGGAGAGACGATGCCTAAACCAGTGATGACGACACGTCGCTTGGACAAGCGATCACCTCAAAATGGTGAGCTGCAAAGGGAGTCCTTGGGAGGGAAGGCCGGTCCGGATCGCCATCCATGGCTGATCGCGCGCTCTGACCGGCTCATCATCAAACGTCCGAACCGTAGGTTCGCGACGCCTTACGCCTGACTACGGCGCTCGGTGATGTAGTCGATCGCCTGCTGTACCGTGGTGATCTTCTCGGCATCTTCGTCCGGGATCTCGGTTTCAAACTCTTCCTCAAGCGCCATCACCAGCTCGACTGTGTCGAGTGAGTCAGCGCCCAGGTCGTCGACGAAGGAAGCGTCATTGGTGACCTCTTCCTCTTTAACCCCCAATTGTTCGGCGACGATGGCTTTAACCTGCTGTTCGATACTGCTCATTGGTGTACGAGTCCTGTGTGAGACTGCTGAACCCTTCGCAAAGACCGCCTTGGCTATTCAAGTGGCGGCCCGCACGGGGGGCGTATTCTAAGTTAAGAGGCTGTAGCGGCCAACATTTCTGAAAGCGCCGTCCGACCACAACCCGGGAGTGACCTGCTAATGACCCGATGACCTGCCGATGACCTGCGGATGACTTGACAAGGGCTAAACCATGTACATGCCGCCGTTCACATGCAGCGTCTCGCCGGTGATGTAACCGGCCTGTGGCGATGCAAGAAACGCGACTGCATGGGCGATATCTTCGGGTGCCCCCAGACGCCCAAGCGCGACCTGGGCCGCGAGTTGTTGTTGCTGTTCCGCTGCAAGCGCAGCGGTCATATCGGTGGCGATGAATCCCGGCGCGACCACGTTCACGGTGATGCCGCGCGAACCGACTTCCCGCGCCAGCGATTTGGAGAAGCCGATGATGCCGGCCTTCGCGGCGGCATAGTTCGTCTGCCCGGCATTCCCCATCACCCCGACCACCGATGCGATGCTGATGATACGCCCGCGCCGCGCTTTCATCATTCCGCGCAACACGGCCTTGGAGAGCCGGTAAACCGAGCCGAGATTGGTGTTCATGATCTCATCCCACTCCTGCGGCTTCATCCGCAGCAGCAGGTTGTCGCGGGTTATGCCGGCGTTGTTCACCAGCACATTGGGCACGCCTTCCCGCGCTTCGATGTCCGCCAACGCAGCGTCGACCGATTCCTGCTTCGAGACATCCAGGACCAGGCCGCGACCTTTGTAACCGCCTTCAGCTAGCCATTGCGTAATGGCCTGCGCACCGGTTTCGCTGGTGGCGGTGCCGACGACAACGACTCCGCGCTTCGCCAGTTCCAGTGCTACAGCGCGACCGATGCCACGCGACGCACCGGTAACCAAAGCAACGTCCGGCGCGACCGCCGCGGAATCAACAGGTGAACTCATACCGACTCCTTGCATGCCTGTACCGCCGCTTGCAACGACTCGCTGTCCTCGATCGCAAGCATCACGATCTCCTTATTCTTCTCGATGCGACGGTTCAACCCGGTGAGCACACGACCCGGACCGCATTCGACGATGACGCGTGCGCCGCCGGCGATCATGGCCTGAATCGTCTGCGTCCAACGCACCGGCTTCACGAGTTGTTCGACCAACGCCTGGCGAATGCTGTCCGCATCGGCGTGCTTGCGTACATCGACTGTGTAAATGTCGGGAACCTGGGGTTTCCCGAAGGTGGTCGCCAGCAGGCGTTCGCGCAATTGCTGCGCGGCGGGCGCCATCAAAGCGCTGTGCGAGGGCACGCTCACGGGCAACTTGATCGCGCGCTTGGCCCCCTTGGCTTTGACCAGCTCGATGGCGCGATCTACCGCAGCGGCCGTGCCGGCGATGACGACCTGGCCAGGGGAATTGAAATTCGCCGCCTGCACTACCTCGCCCTGTGCCGCTTCGCGGCACGCTTCTTCCACGACCCCATCGTCGGCACCGAGGATGGCAGCCATGGCGCCCTGCCCTGCAGGCACGGCAGATTGCATTGCCTGGCCGCGAAACTGCACCAGCGCGACGGCGGTCGAGAAGTCCAGGGCGCCGGAGGCAACCAGCGCGGAGTATTCGCCCAGGCTGTGCCCGGCCATGGCTGCGGGCAGCGCCCCGCCATGCTTGCGCCAAACCCGCCATGTCGCTACGCCGGCGGTAAGCATCGCTGGCTGGGTACGTTCGGTGGTACCGAGCATTTCCTCCGGCCCTTCCTGGCACAGCTTCCACAGGTCGTAGCCCAGCGCGACGGACGCCTCGGCGAAGGTCTCGCGCACGATCGGCTCATCGGCGGCCAGCGCGCTGAGCATGCCGACAGATTGCGAACCCTGGCCGGGGAAGACGAAAGCAAATGTCATAGGAAGAAGGGGCTGGGGGATGGGGGACGGTTAATGGGGCTGGGAGCCGGTGGCGGCGGTCGCGCAGATTCGGCGGCCAACGGCGCAGGGTTGCAGCTTCATGGAATTTGCTCTTGCCGGCATATCTACTCGATCCCCGGGCGCTCTCAGGCCATTAACCATCCGCTATCCGCCATGCGCTTCAGTACGTAAAGGCGCGCGATTATAACGATCGAAACCGGGAGAACCAGTCTTGCAAAAACAATGAGATGCAGATTCCGGCGGCGGCACCACCCATGGCGCCATATAGATGAGCGTCGACCACCACCGGCATGTCGCCAGAAAACGGCAAGGCGCCGTGCAACTGCTCCCAGCTCAGCTTGGCAACCAGCATCAGGCTCAAAGCCAGTGCCATGGGCTTGGTTTCATGCCGCCACCAGGCGATTGCGCCGGCCGCCATGATTCCATGCAGCACGCCGGACAGCCCCACGTACCACTGCAACTGTGGCTCATAAAAGACAAAAGCCACATCGATTGCCGCCATGCTGGCGAACAGGATCAATAGCCACTGCGACAGGGAATAATCGCGCGGGAACAGGCCGGCAAGCACGCCGAGCCCGAGCACATTTAATAGAAGGTGCGCACCCGATACGTGCACCATATGGGCGGTCAGAAGACGCCAGTACTCCCCGTGGAGCACGGCGGCACGCTCGTAGCGCAGCGCGAGACGCACCGGGTCTCCGCCGCATACAAGCAGAACCGATATCCCGACCAGCAGTCCGATAACCCACAGCCCCTGCTGCCGCGTTATCACCTTGTCGGAATGCGCTCCTGTCGCAAGCGGGAGACCGTCACTCATCGCGTCATTCTGCTTTGTTATGATCCGGCGCGCTGCACGGCCGGGTGCCCAATGCTCACGGCGTGGCTATCGATCCAGGTTCAGGCGATGCAGGTGCAGGCTTTTTCGGCCGGCTTGCGCAGTTTTCATATTGGCGCTGCATGATCCCCGTTCCGCTTTCAATTCGAGCCTCGAAGGACTTACGACTATGACAGATATCAGCATTGGCATTGCGAGTCGCAGGTGGCTGGATGGCGCAGCCCGCGCACGCCGTGCCGCCGCCGGGTTCACGTTGATCGAAATCATGGTCGTGGTGGTGATCCTGGGCATTCTCGCCGCACTGGTCGCTCCCAACGTCATCCGCCGCATCGACGACGCGCAGGTCGCCAAGGCCAAGCAGGACATCCGCAACTTCGAAACCGGACTGAACCTGTTCCGCATGGACAATTTCAAGTACCCGAACACCGAGCAGGGCCTGAACGCCCTGGTGACCAAGCCTGGCGACTCCACCATCCGCAACTGGCGCGAAGGCGGCTACCTGCAGGGCATGCGCAAGGATCCGTGGGGATTCGATTATCACTATGAGAATCCCGGCAAGCACGGCGAGTTCGACCTGTACTCGCTCGGCGCCGATGGCCAGGAAGGCGGCGAAGGCCTCAATGCCGACATCGGTAACTGGAACATCAACTGACCGCTCCGACGCGCCTGCGCAAACTGCAACGCCACGCGCCGTCCAGCAGCCGGCCCGCCCCATGCCCGGCATGAATACCTGCATGCATACACCGCCCGCGCGGCGCGCGACTCACAGTTTGCGCGCTACCGGCGGTTTCACGTTGATGGAGATCCTGGTCGTAATCGTGATCATCGGGATCATCGTTTCGGCCGGCACTCTGGCGATGGGCGTGCTGGGTAAGGACCGGCAGGTCGAGGACCAGACGCGGCGCTTCTGGGCGGTGATGCAACAGGCGCGCGAAGAAGCGGAGCTGGAGGGCCTGGACACCGGCGTCTTCGTCTCCACGGCGGGATATGAATTCGTGCGCCTCGACCCTCGGCTCAACGAATGGGCGCCGATCGAAGACGACCAGCTGTATGCCAAGCGTGAATTACCCGAGGGCCTGAAGTTCCGCGCCTGGATCGACGCGCACGAAGTCGTACTCAAGCCTGAAGTCGTGGACTGGAAGCTCAAGGAAGCACAGAAGAAATTCGCGCCCCAGATCCTGGTGCTCTCCAGCGGCGACATCATTCCGTTCGAATTGCGTATCGAGCGCGACAACGCGGAGGCCTTGTGGCGAGTGGTATCGCAGCCCGACAGCGACCTGCGCATCGAACGCCGCGAGAAGAGCGATACGTGGCAGATGGTTGCGCAGACCAAGCCGCCCGAAGATGAGGATCAGAAGAACAGTAAGAGCAGCCTGAACAGCAAGAGCACGAGTGCGAAGCACTGACATGGACGTTGCGATGGTTACAAGCTTCGCGCCAAGAGCGTCTACCAGAGTGCCCACAAGAGCGCCAACCGCTCGCGGGGTGCGCGGCTTTACGCTGATTGAAGTGCTGGCGGCACTCATCATCGTCTCGCTCGGCATGCTGGGTGTCATCGAGGCCGTCTCCCAGACAGCCCGCAACAGCACCTATTTGCGCGACAAGACGCTCGCGCATTGGGTAGCGATGAACAGGCTGACGCAGGCGCGACTCGAACCGCAGCCGCCGAAGATCGACAAGAGCTCGGATGAAGTGGAGATGGCCGATCGGCGCTGGCGCTGGACGATGGAGGTAACCCAATCGCCGTTGCCAAGCGTGCGCCGCATCGATATCAGCGTGCGTGCGGCCGAAGCCAAGGACGGCACATCGATAGCGTCGGTCAGCGGATTCTATGGCACGGCCATTGCGCCGCCCGGAACCGTGCCGCTGATGTGGCAGGGAACGCCGGAACTACCCCCAAACCAGGATCCGAATCAGAATCCGGCCCAGAGCCCCAACGCGACACCTCCAAAGACGCCGACTACGCCCGTTCCGCCGCCCGAGCCGCCCCCGGAACCCAACGAATTTCCTTCCTCTCCTCCGCAATGAGCGCCGCCATGAACAGCAGACGCTCTATCGCCGCCAGCACGGGCTCGGGTCGATGCTTCGAACCTGCCTGCGCGGCCGGCCAAGCGGGATTCACCCTGCTCGAAGTATTGGTCGCGGTCGCGATCTTCGTAATCGTCGGCGTGCTCGCGCTGACGGGCTATAACGAGCTTGCCAAGCAGAGCGAGCGTGTAGAAACCGGCGCAGCGCGTGTACGTGCGGTGCAATCGGCCATCATGCATCTCAACCAGGATTTTGCGAGCCTCGAGCCGCGCCCCGTTCGCCAGCCGATAGGTGATGGACTGCTGCCGGCAGTGCTCGCCGATAATCGGGCCGAGGAAGTTGTAGAGCTCACACGCTCTGGCTGGAGCAATCCAGCCGGAGTGCCGCGACCGACGTTGCAGCGCGTGGCCTATCGGCTGCAGGACAACAAGCTGCTGCGCGATTACTGGGTCTCGCTGGATCACACTTCGAGTGTGGATCCCGTGAGTGTCGTGCTGCTGGATCGCGTGAAGAGCGTGAAACTGCGCTTCATGCCCAACAATCGCGAATGGCAGGATCAGTGGCCGCCATTGGGCTCCAACGTCCCCATCGATCAGCGGCCGCTCGCAGTGGAGGTCACGCTTGAGCTAGAGGACTGGGGCAAGATCGTGCGCCTTGTCGAGGTACCTGGATGAACGCGACAGTACGACATCCGGGCAAGCGCCACAGGGCGTGGAAGGTACCTGCTCGTCAGCGCGGCATCGCGCTCATCACAGCGGTACTCATTGTCGCGCTTGCCACGATCCTCGCCGTCAATGTGGGCTTCAAGGGCTATCTCGACCAGCGGCGCAGCGGCACCATGTTCGCGCTCGACCAGGGCTTCGAGGTCGCGCTTGGCGCCGAAGCCTGGGCCGCCGACATCCTGCAGAAGGACTCGCAGAGCGGCTCCAAAACCGACGACTTCACCGAAGCGTGGGCGACGCCGTTGCCACCCATACCGATCGACGGCGGTGACGTCGCCGGCCAGCTCGAGGACATGCAGGGCCGTTTCAATCTCAACAGCCTGGTGAAGTACAACAACGGCGTGCTGGAGATGGACCAGGACGCGGTCACGCGCTTCGAGAATCTGCTGGATATTCTCGGCCTGGAAAAGAAGTGGGCCAAGATCCTGGTCGACTGGATCGATACCGACGTCAACCCTGGTTTCCCCGACGGCGCCGAAGACAACGTCTACACGACGCTGACACCGCCTTATCGACCGCCAAACATGCTGATCACACGCAGCAGCGAATTGCTGGCGCTGGCGGGATTCGGCCTGGAGCGCTATCAGAAACTCGAACCCTTCGTCACCGCCCTGCCCATGGGCACGCCGATCAACCTGTGCACGGCATCCCCGGATGTGCTGGATGCGCTCATTCAGGGACAACGGCAATTCACCCTGGCGCGGGATAACGTACTTGAGACACGCAAGCAGCGCTGCTTCCCTACGATGAATGAGTTCCAGCAGAACCTGAGTGCCGCCGACAAGCAGTCCCTGACCAGCGGCAAGGTCATAGCTGAAACCAGTTCCTACTTTCGCGCGACCACCTGGGTGACTATTGGCACTACCCGCTTCACCCTGTACAGTTTGTTGTATCGTGCCAACGGTCTGGTGCGCCCCTATTTAAGAAGCTTCGGAAGCGCTTAATGTCAGAAGCTCTCGTCATCCGCTTCAAGTCCGATTCCACCGCAACGGTCCCCGGCGTCGTGGACAGCCCCGTCGAATGGCTGACCATCGACACCAGTGGAACCAAGCACGGCAATGCGCAAACCGGCACGCTGAGCGAGGCCGCCGCGATGGCAGCGGGTCGCAAGGTGATCGTGTTCGTTCCCGGTACCGATGTGCTGTTGTGCGAACCGGTGCTGCCGCCGAAGAGCGGCGCGAAATTGCTGCAGATCATCCCCTTCGCACTGGAAGAGCAACTGGCGGCCGACGTCGAGGACCTGCATTTCGCTGTCGGCAAGCGCGAAACGCGCCCCGGCACCCCGGTTGCCGTCGTAGCTCGCGAGCTTGTCGATAAATGGCTGGCGGCGCTGGCCACCGCTGGATTGCAGCCCGAAGCGTTATACGCCGAGACATCGGTACTGCCAGTCACCCCAAACGGCATCACGCTGCTTGTGGATGGCACTCGCGTTTACGTGCAGCGCGACGGAACTCCCGGCGCTGTGCTCGATGTCGAGCCATTGATAGAAGCGTTGCAACTCGCGCTCGCCTCCGGTGAGGAAGCGCGCGAGCATGTGACTATCTATCTGACCGAGGACGTGTACGAGCGGGAGCGCGACCTGTTCGAAGGCTTGCGGGAATTCACCGCGAGCCTGCAACTGAAGTTGCTGCCGGATGGTGTTCTGCAACTGCTGGCAACGAATGCGTTCCAGAGTGCCCCGGTCAACCTGCTGCAAGGTAGCTATGCGGTCAAGACCAAGCTCAAGCTGTCGTTCCGGCCGTGGCGCTATGCGGCAATGCTCGCAGCGACGTTCCTGGTCCTGCATGTGGGCCTGAAGGCCTGGCAGTCCTACGAACTGCAACGCACCGAAGCACGCCTCGACGACGAAATCACGCAGGTCTTCCAGCAGGGAATACCCGGCGCACCAGTTCCCGACACCATGGCCGCGCGCAAGCAATTCGAGATGCGCCTGGGCGGGCTGCGTGGCACCGGTCCGGTGGGCGGCATGCTAAGCGCACTCAATACTCTCGGCGAAGCGCTCGCACAGGCGCCCGGCACCAATATCGAAGCGCTCTCTTATCGCGAGAACACCTTGGACCTGCGCGTTCTGGCACCGTCTGTGGACGCGCTCGACAAGATTCAGCACGTGGCGACCGAACACGGTGTCGCCACCGAGATCCAGTCCGCCAGTCCACGCGATTCGAAGATCGAAGGACGCCTGCAGCTCAAGAGCCCGCGCGCCTGAGCTCTGCCACTTAACGCCACCATCGCAGCGCCTCATGCAACAACTCAAGGATTGGTTCTACTCGCTCAAGCCCCGCGAACGGATCATCGTCGCAGGCGGCGGCGCGTTGGTGCTGCTGGTGGCGATCTATATGCTGGGCCTGGCGCCCTTCTATGCTTCCCTGAATGCCCGCAGCGAGCGGGTAGCACGCAAGCAGGCCGACCTCGCATGGATGCGCAGCGTCGCGGGTGAACTGCAGACGCTCGGAGCGAACCAGCCCGCTGCAGGTCCATCCGACGAATCGCTGGTGGTGCTGATCGATCGCTCGGCACGCGAATGCGGTCTCGGGTCTTCGCTCACCGGTCAGACACCGAACGGTGAAAGTGCGATTCGCGTACGCCTGGAGTCGGCGGCCTTCGATGTGCTGATCACCTGCCTCGGAAACCTGCAGCGAGCGCACTCGGTGAGTGTCGAGTCGGCGACGTTCGATCGCACCGCCAAGGCGGGCGTGGTCAACGCCAGTCTCGTGCTCAATCGTCCGGCCACCTGATCCGGCCGACCCGCCAACAATGAAACGTATCTGGCCGATCCTCGCGCTTGGGGTCACCGCGTACCTCGTGTTCGCGTTGGTGACCCTTCCGGCAAGCCTCTTCACTTCACGACTGGCATCCAGCGGCATCCATGCCGTTGGTGTGACAGGTACGATCTGGAACGGACGAGCGCAGATGGTGCAGGCGGGACGCGTAAATCTGGGCAGCGCGAGCTGGAAATTGCATCCGCTGGCCCTGTTGACTGCGCATCTGAGCACGGATCTCGAATTGACCCGCACCGATGGCTTCGTCAAAACGGCGTTGTTGCTGTCGCCTTCCGGCCGGTTGCAATTCACCCAGTTGACAGCAACCGTCCCCCTGTCTGCCCTGCCGCCCGCATTTTTCCCCGGTGGCTGGAGCGGCACCCTCAACCTGAGGATGGCGGATCTGACAATCGATCACGGCTGGCCGGCAAGCGCGACAGGAACCATCGAGGCCGTGGACCTCACCGGGCCCGCGCGCAAGCCAGCCAATGTCGGTAGCTACAAAATCGCATTCCCCGCACCCGGGCAGGCCGCTGGCAAGGATGCGTTGGTCGGCGCCTTGACCGACATGGGCGGGCCGCTGCAAATCACCGGTAAGGTACAGCTCAAGACGGATCGTAGTTACCTCATCGACGGACTCATCGCAGCGACCCCCGCGGCACCCCGAGATGTCGCCAACATGCTGCAGTTTCTCGGCACCCCCGACGCACAGGGTCGCCGTCCCTTCTCGCTCGCCGGTACTTTCTAAACCGGTACGCATTGCGAACCGGACAGCCCGCGGAAATTTCCGGCTGCGGCGATGACGGCAGCTTCAGTATGCTGTCCGCATGCCGCATGAAGCCAAACTCATCGCCCTGATCTCAGCCGGCTTCGTGCTGGCGCTGGCATTTGGAGTCCTCGCGGCGCGCCTGCGGTTGCCCCCGCTGATCGGCTATCTGCTGGCTGGCGTCGCCATCGGCCCCTTCACCCCGGGATTTGTCGCCGATTCGGGGCTGGCCTCGGAGCTGGCCGAGATCGGCGTCATCCTGCTGATGTTCGGAGTCGGACTGCACTTCTCGATTCCCGACCTGCTGCAGGCGCGGCGTATCGCCCTGCCCGGCGCGCTGGGCCAGATCGCAGTAGCGACGACAATCGGCACGACGCTGGCAATGTGGTGGGGATGGAGCCTCGCTGCGGGCCTGGTTTTCGGCCTGGCAATGTCGGTCGCCAGCACGGTCGTCCTGTTGCGTGCACTGGAACAACGCAACGAGTTGGACACGGAGAACGGCAGGATCGCGGTGGGCTGGCTGATCGTCGAAGATCTAGCCATGGTGCTGGCGCTGGTCTTCCTGCCGGCACTGGCGGCGGCAACCCGCGGCGAGTCGATCAGCGGCAGCGCGCTGGCGACGAGCATCGGCCTGACTACGTTGAAGGTTGGCGTGTTCGTGGCGCTGATGCTGATCGGCGGCCGGCGTGTCGTGCCGTGGATGCTCAGCCAGGTGGCGCGCACCGGTTCGCGCGAGCTGTTCACGCTGGCGATCCTTGCGACCGCTCTCGGTATCGCTTTCGGCTCGGCCGCATTGTTCGATGTGTCGTTTGCGTTGGGCGCCTTTTTCGCTGGCGTAGTGCTGGCTGAAACCGACTTGAGCCATCAGGCCGCCGAGAATTCTCTGCCACTGCAGGACGCATTCGCAGTGCTGTTCTTCATCTCTGTCGGCATGCTGTTCGATCCTTCGATAGTGATCGAGCGGCCACTGGCATTGTTGGGCGCGATGTTCGTGATCCTGATCGGCAAGACCGTGGCGGCCTTCGTCATCGTCATACTGTTCGGCTACGGACTGCGCACGGCGCTGACGATCTCCGCCAGCCTGGCCCAGATCGGCGAGTTCTCCTTCATCCTGGTCGGCCTGGGCGTTACGTTGGAACTGTTACCGGTGGAGGGCCGCAACCTGGTCCTGGCCGCCGCGCTGCTGTCCATCACCCTCAACCCGTTTGCCTTTGCCACCATCGATCCCATCGCTCGCTGGGTGGGACGTCGACCATGGCTGGCGGCGAAGCTGGACCGCCAGAAGAACCGCGGGACACCGTCGCCGGAGCGCTCTCAACTGGAGCATTTGCAGAACCACGCAATCATCGTCGGTTACGGCCGCGTCGGTGGCGTGGTCGGGCGCGCATTGGCAGCGCAGGGATTGACGTTCGTTGCCATCGACGTGAATCGCCGACTGATAGACAAAGTGCGTGCGGCAGGTGTGACCGCGATCTTCGGTGACGCCACGATACCGGGCGTGCTCGAAACGGCTCGGATCGAACAAGCCCGCCTGCTGATCATTGCCTCGCCCGACGGCTTCCACGGACGGCAGATCCTCAAGCTCGCCCGGCTGAAAAATCCGCAGATTTCGATTGTCGTGCGCACGCACAGCACCGACGAACTTGCTTACCTGGTCGGCCAGGGCGTCGACCGGGCGGTCATGGGAGAACTGGAGCTGGCACTGGAGATGACCGACTACGCATTGCGTAACCTCGGTGTCTCCGAGGACCGCGCCCGCACGGTCGTGCAGTGGTTACGCTCTGAGGGGAATGGCGGACACGCCTCTTCACCAGACCGGATCGGTGAGGCGTGACCGGAAATGACTTCCGTGCAGTGCACCCAAAGCCACTGATGGGGAGATGATCCCGGCGGTGCACCGGACAATGTCCACATGCCGACAAACGCGGCATGCGCACCAAGGCGAAGCGGCGTTACACTCACGTAAAGCTACCTGTCACGTTCAACGCGCGGTCCGGTAGGAATCGAGAACAAAACCGTCTCTGCCGGCACCAGGGCAAACCAGATCGGGAGTCTTTATGCGGTCATCCAGCACTTTCGATTCGCGTCTCGTGCTCATGCTCGCCATCGCACTGACGACCGCGGCCTGCGGCAAGAAGGCGGAGCCTCCCGCGGCAGCAGCCCCTGCGGTAATCGAGCCGGGCACTGCGCTGGAAGGCCAGGTCGACATCGTTGCGTGGCCCGGTTATATCGAGCGTGGCGAATCCGACAAGAACTACAACTGGGTCACGCAGTTCGAGGCGGATACCGGTTGTAAAGTCAACGTCAAGACCGCCGGCACCTCGGATGAGATGGTGTCACTGATGACCCAAGGGGGCTACGATCTGGTCACAGCCTCGGGAGACGCATCGCTGCGGCTCATCCGTGGCGGAACGGTCCAGCCGGTGGATATCACCCGAGTCGCGTCCTACGGCAGCATCGACCCGCGCCTGAAGGAAGCGGCGTGGCATTTTGTCGATGGCAAGCATTACGGCGTGCCCTACCAGTGGGGACCCAACGTGCTGATGTACAGCACCAAGGTATTCAAGACCGCGCCCACCTCCTGGAGCGTCTTGTTCGAGGCGCAGAAGTTTCCGGATGGCAAGGCCAGCAAGGGCCGTATCCAGGCTTACGACGGTCCGATCTATATCGCGGACGCCGCCGTCTACCTGATGGCCAAGCACCCTGAGCTCGGCATCAAAGATCCGTACGAGCTCAACGAACAGCAATATGCGGCGGCACTGGAACTGCTGCGCAAGCAGCATCCCCTGATCCAGCGCTACTGGCACGATGCGAACGTCCAGGTGCAGGACATGACCAACGAAGGTGTTGTGGCCAGCAGTTCGTGGCCGTTCCAGGTGAATACGCTGGTGGCCAACAAGCAGCCGATCGCCAGCACCTTCCCGGTCGAAGGCGCAACCGGGTGGGCGGATACCACCATGATGCATAGCGCGGCAAAGCATCCCAACTGCGCTTACAAATGGCTGGAGTGGTCCATCAATCCCAAGGTGCAGGGCGATGTCGCATCCTGGTTCGGCTCGGTGCCGGTAGTTCCGGCGGCGTGTACCGGCAACGAACTGCTCGGTACAGAAGGCTGCAAAGGCAATGGCATCGACAATTTCGACAAGATCCACTTCTGGCGTACACCCGAAGCGAAGTGCGCAACCCAGGGCGATAGCTGCGTGCCTTACAGTCGCTGGGCTACCGATTACGTAGCCATCATGGGTGGCAGGTAAAGAAACGCCATCACCCCGCCACTACCGTAGCCATGAGCAGCGCGATCCAGTTTCGCGACGTCTCGCGGATTTACGGCGCTGTGCGTGCTGTCGATGCCGTCTCCCTGGAGATTGCCGGCGGGGAATTCTTCGCCATGCTCGGCCCATCGGGTTCTGGCAAGACGACCTGCCTGCGACTCATCGCCGGGTTCGAGTCTCCCGACTCGGGAACTGTGCTGCTCGACGGCCGCGATGTCACCGCCAGTCCGCCGTACGAGCGCGACGTGAACACGGTGTTCCAGGACTACGCGTTATTCCCGCACATGAGCGTCCTGGAGAACGTCTCGTACGGCCTGCGGGTGCGGGGGGTACCGCGCCCTGAGCAGCGACGTCTTGCCCTGGAAATGCTGGAGCTGGTCAAGCTCTCCGACCTGGGCGAACGTAGGCCCTCACAACTGTCCGGCGGGCAGCGACAAAGAGTGTCCCTGGCCAGGGCGCTGATCAACCAGCCGCGCGTCCTGCTGCTCGACGAACCGCTCGGCGCCCTGGACCTGAAGCTGCGCGAAGAGATGCAGGTGGAGCTGAGAAACCTGCAACGCCGCCTCGGCATCACCTTCGTCTTCGTGACTCACGATCAGGGTGAGGCGCTGTCGATGGCGGATCGGGTTGCCGTGTTCAATCACGGGCGGATAGAACAGCTGGATACGCCGCGTGCCCTGTACGCACGTCCTGCAACGGCGTTCGTCGCCCGATTTGTCGGTGGCGCCAATGTCGTTGAAGGTGCCCTCGCCCACCGGCTCAGTGGCCGGTCACAAGCCTTTGCGGTGCGGGCTGAAAACGTACAGGTGCTTGAGGCTGCATCTGTGCCGCCTGCAGATGCAATGCGCTGCTCGGGTTCGGTGCTGGATGTCCAATACCACGGAGCGACCAGCCGCTGGCTGGTGAAACTGGAAAGCGGCGAAATGTTCGCGGCCTCCGCCGAAGCCAATTCCGTGGCGACGTTCGGTGCGGGCGCGCCGGTGACCCTTGCATGGTCGCGGTCGGATGCCGTACCGCTCGCATCTGAACCGGTAGCACAGTGAGCGTTGCAACCTCCCTCGCTCTGCCCACCTCCGGCGCTTTGCGCAAGAGCGCAACCTTCCTGTATCGGCGTCCCGGTTTCTATCTCGCCCTCCTGCTGATCCCTCCCCTGTTGTGGTTCGGAACCGTCTATCTCGGCTCATTGCTCGCATTGCTCGCGAACAGTTTCTATGCGATTGACGAGTTCACCGCAAAAATCGTTTACCAGCCGACGCTGGCGACTTTCAAGCAGGTCGTCACACAACCCGCTCACATAGACATCATCGTGCGTACGTTGTCGATGGCGGTCGCCGTAACGATTGCGTGCGCTTGCATCGCAATGCCTATTGCCAACTACATGGCCCGCTACGCGTCGCCTCGCACCAAAGCGTTCTTCTACGTCGGCGTGATGCTGCCGATGTGGACCAGCTACCTGGTGAAGGTCTATGCCTGGCGACTGATCCTGGCGAAACAGGGAATTCTCAGCTGGCTGCTCGATGCGGTCGGACTGGAAACGGCATTGGACGCATTACTGAGGCTGCCCGCCGTCGGCGGACCCTCCCTTTCTTCATCCTACCTCGGCATGTTCATCGTCTTCGTTTACATGTGGCTGCCCTACATGATCCTGCCACTGGCGGCTTCGCTGGAGCGTGTGCCCGCATCGCTGTTGCAGGCTTCAGCGGACCTTGGGGCACGGCCGCGCCAGACGTTCAGGAACGTCGTGTTGCCGTTGGTGCTGCCCGGACTGGCCGCCGGCTCGGTGTTCACCTTCTCGCTCACGCTGGGCGACTACATCATTCCGAGCGTGGTCGGCGCACCCGGTTATTTCATCGGCATGATGGTCTATCAGCAGCAGGGTACCGCCGGGAATATCCCGCTGGCCGCCGCATTCTCGGTCGTACCCATCGTGCTGATCATGATCTACCTGTCGCTCGCGAAGCGCGCCGGGGCGTTCGATGCACTCTAAACGCAGCCACTGGAACAAGCCCTCGCCCGGTGCGCGTTTTGCGGCATACGCGGGCCTGGCTTTCATGCACACACCCGTGCTCGTCATCATTCTGTATGCCTTCACCACCGACGATCGGACGTATGCCTTCCCGCTTCCGGGGGTGACGCTTCACTGGTTCGAGGTCGCCTTCGCACGCAGCGATATCTGGGATGCGATGCGCATGTCCCTTGGTGTGGCTGCGCTCGCGACGCTGAGCGCGATTGTGCTGGGCTCGCTCACAGCTCTGGCGATGTCTCGCTCCCGCTTCTGGGGACGCGAAGGCATTACGTTCCTGCTGGTGCTGCCAATCGCTCTTCCCGGGATCGTCACTGGGATTGCCTTGTTGTCGGCCATCAAGCTGGCGCGTCTCGACCCGGGCTTCTGGACCATCGTCGCCGGACACACCACCTTCTGTATCGTGATCGTCTACAACAACGTGGTCGCGCGCTTGCGACGCATGCCGCGTAACTGGATCGAGGCATCGATGGATCTTGGCGCGGACGGCTGGCAGACCTTCCGCTACATCGTGCTGCCCCACATGGCGACCGCCTTGCTGGCTGGGGGAATGCTGGCGTTCGCGCTCTCCTTCGACGAAATCATCGTCACGCTGTTCACCGCAGGCCACGATAAGACGCTGCCAATCTGGTTCTTCAACGAGCTGTTCCGGCCGCGCGAGCGTCCTGTCACCAATGTGGTTGCGGTCATCGTCATGATCGTCACGTTCGTACCGATCCTGCTGGCTTATTACCTGACTCGGCCCGCCGAGGAGCCTGCTTGAATCGGTTTCCCGTCCAGTGGATTGCACTGATGAGGTTGGCATGAACACCAGGCTATTGATCGGCGGCAAGCTCGTCGCTGGCAAGGGCGACAAGGAAGACGTACTCGACCCGGCGACCGGCAAGATCCTCGCCTCGATTGGCGAGACATCGGCTGAGCAGATTGCCAGCGCGGTCGAAGCGGCGGCAAAGGCCTTCGACGCCTGGTCGGCAACGTCACCCAAGGATCGCGCCGCACTATTGCTGAAAGTTGCGGATCGGCTGGAGGCGGAGTCGGCCGAATACGCGGCGTTGGAATCGCGTAACTGCGGCAAGCCGTACCTGGCGGTTCTCAATGATGAGATTCCGGCGATTGCCGACGTATTTCGCTTCTTCGCGGGCGCCGCACGAACTCAACATGGCAGTGCCGCCGCGGAGTATCTGCCGGGTTACACCAGCATGATCCGCCGCGACCCTATTGGCGTCGTGGCTTCGATCGCTCCCTGGAACTATCCATTGATGATGGCCGCTTGGAAGATCTCACCAGCGCTGGCCGCCGGCAATACGGTGGTGCTGAAGCCGTCGGAGCAGACTCCGCTGACTTCATTGAAGCTGGCGACGTTGTTGGCCGAGCTGTTTCCACCCGGAGTCATCAATGTTGTCTACGGCAAAGGCGCCACCGTGGGTGCGTCACTGATATCGCAACCGAAAGTAGCAATGATCTCGCTGACCGGCGATGTCGGTACCGGTGAGAAGGTATTGCAGGCCGCCGCGAAGGGCGCCAAGCGCACTCATCTGGAACTCGGCGGCAAGGCGCCGGTGATCGTCTTCGACGATGCCGACCTGGAGTCGGTCGTCAGCGGCGTGCGCTCATTCGGCTTCTACAACGCAGGCCAGGACTGCACGGCTGCGTGCCGCATCTACGCAGGCCCGAAGATCTACGACAAGCTGGTGGCCGACCTGACCGCGGCGGTTGCATCCATCAAAGTGGGCAATCAGCGGGAGGATGGGGTTGAGATGGGGCCGCTGATCAGTGCGAAACAGCGCACGCGGGTGGCCGGTTTCGTCAATCGCGCCGCCGCCGAAAAGCACATCGATGTCACCACGGGCGGTAAGTCGCGCAGCGGCGGTGGTTTCTTCTTCGAACCGACCGTCATCGCAGGCGCGAAGCAGAGCGATGAGATCGTGCAGCGCGAAGTCTTCGGCCCGGTGGTCTCAGTAACCCGTTTCAAGGAGCCCGATGAAGCCATTCGCTGGGCCAACGACTCCGAGTACGGCCTCGCCTCCTCGGTATGGACCAACGATGTCGCCAAGGCGATGCGTGTCGCCTCCCGCCTGCAATATGGTTGCACCTGGATCAACACGCACTTCATGTTGGTCAGCGAGATGCCCCACGGTGGCATGAAGCGCTCCGGCTACGGCAAGGATCTATCAGCGTATGCGTTGGAAGACTACAGCGTGGTTCGGCACGTGATGGTGAAGCTCTGAGGGAAGTGACGGGTGACGAGTGATGGGTGATGAGGAAGACCGGAACCCTTACGATGGGTTCGGGCGTGCGGAAGCCACGCCGGCGACGTGCTCTGCTGATCTGATCGCCATTACTTGCCCCACCAAAAGAAGAACCCGCCACGGAGGCGGGTTCTGTCAGCACCGGGCTGGGCGTCGCGCGGAGTTGCTTCCGGCGACGTGCCACGCCAGTACCGAGAAACTCCAACCCGACCATCAAGGGTTGCAGGCTCCGGTACCGACACGAACGCGTGGTGTCCGATTCGAACGCGAACTGCGTGGTGCTGAGCGTATGTTGCAGCTTTCGCGCCAACTCGTATTGAGCTGAATCTTAAGGATAAAATGTTACGCAGCAGAATGGGCTGTCAACCGGTTCGACGTTGCGTTTCAACGCACTCGACATAAGCGCGACGGGATCGCCGCCCGCGTATCGCAGTGGCAGCCGTCGGTGTTGCAGCGGAATCCCTAGTACCTAGTCCCTAGTCACTTCAGCAGTTGAATCGGGTACACGTCCGGGCGGCGCCAATACAACAGATCAGCACCGCAAGTCAGCACGGCAATGTCTTCAGTTCTCGTTACGGAGTCTCCTCATGGCCACCAGCAAACGCAGTCCGGCTCGCAAGAAAAAATCGGCGGCGAAGCCTGCGCCGGCAGCGCGTCGCAAAACGTCGTCCGCCAAGCGAATTCTTGCGGACGACCGCGTCGAGAGCCCCAAGTCGGCCGGCAAGGCGCGCACCGTCATCTATGTGCATGGCATCGGCAACAAGCCCGTCGCTGAAACGTTGAAGTGCCAATGGGATGAGGCATTGTTCGGCTTCAACCTCGGCGAACGCAGCCGACTCGCTTACTGGGTCAACCGGATCTTCTATCCGGAAGCCGTGAAGGCCACGTGCAAGATGGCGGATGCGACCATCGATAGCGCGCATGCCGATGTCGGCGGAGTGGCGATTCGTGCCGTCGCCGACTCGTCTCAAGGCATCGAACCGCTGCTGCCCGCGGATGCGAACCGTCAGCGCGAACGTGCCGCCCTCGAGCGGATTGCCGAACAAACGCTGGAGACCGGCAGCGATCCCGCCGGTGCCCTGCGCATCGCAGAATATGGAGCGCGAGTGTTGCCGTTGCCCAAGCCACTGCGCGAATTCATCACCCGCCGCATCACCAAGACCCTGCTGAAGGACGTCTACGAATATCTGTTCGTGGCCGAGCGACGCGAAGTCATGCGCGAGAGCCTGCTTGCGCGCCTGCGTACCGGCGGCGGTCCGTTCGTCGTCATTGCGCACAGCCAGGGCTCGATGATCGCGTATGACGTGCTGAGCAGCCTGTCCGCCGATGAATACCAGATCGATCTGCTGGTGACGATCGGCTCGCCGCTCGGCCTGCAGGAAGTACAGGATCAATTGCAGACTCTCACCGGGCAGAAACGTGGCCTGGGGGTCCCTGCCGCGGTCAGGCGCTGGATCAATGTTGCGGACCCCCTGGATCCGGTGTGCGCCGATAAGCGTTTGTCCGGGGATTACGCCGCAACCAATGGCGTCGGCGTCGAGGACTTCATGCTTTGGAACAAGGACTCCCCGCGCGATCCGCATTCCGGCACCGGCTATCTGCAACTCGCCGAGGTACGCGGCCCGGTTCGCGACACCATCGATCGGGAGCTGTTTCAGCGTATTGCGCCGTTCACGATCGCCCGCGACCTGGTCAGCAAGATGGAAAGCGGCGAGCACGAAGATCGCCATCCGGTGCTGATCGAATTGTGCGATCAATGGACTGCGGACAAGTCGCGCCCCGCGAATGAGGTGCGCAATGAAGTCGTCGAATGGATCACGCGTGCCGTGGAGAAGTCTTCACCGCGGGTGACGCTGAAGGATATCGATCTGGAAGCGCTCTCCGGTTACGTATCGGCGCAACTGACGCGTTCAGAAGTCGAACGCCTGTCCAACGAATTACATCTGCACTCCGTGTACCGGGTATTCCAGAACGCCCGCAAGCGCGCCCTGCTCGACCAGTCGATCAACGTGCTGCAATGTGCGACCGCGCATCGCGGCTACGACTCACGCGGCCAGGGCATCACCTGGGCCATCTTGGACACCGGCATCGATCCGCTCCACCCGCATTTCGGGTATGGCACACCGCGCTCCAACATTGCGCATGTCTACGATTGCCTGAGCCCCGGGCCGGTCGCGGAATGGAATCCTAAATCGAACCCCAAGCAGGGTGTGGACCGTAACGGCCACGGCACTCACGTCGCGGGAATCATCGCCGGCGGCCTCGCGGAGCATTGCATCTCGGGCATCGCGCCGCTGGTGAAGCTGGCCACCTACAAGGTCCTGAACGACGACGGCGTCGGCAGCGATGCCAAGATCATCAAGGCTCTCGACCACATCTACGACCTGAACCGCAACGCCGCGTCGCTGGTCGTGCACGGCATCAATCTCAGCCTTGGGGGTGCGTTCGATCCCGAGGCGTTCGGCTGCGGCGATACTCCCATCTGCAAACAACTGCGCAGATTGTGGCGACAGGGCGTCGTCGTGGTCCTCGCTGCCGGCAACGAGGGCTACCTGGAACTGCAACAGGGCGACGAAACGGTGGGGCTGAACGTCGACTTGTCGATCGGCGATCCGGCGAACCTGGACGAATCCATTGCGGTGGGCTCGATTCACAAATCCAAGCCGCATCTCTATGGAGTCTCGTACTTCAGCTCGCGTGGCCCGACGGCGGATGGTCGTTGCAAGCCCGACCTGGTCGCACCCGGGGAGCGCATCGTCTCCTGCCGGGCGGGAGCCAATCCGGCAGTCCTGACGCGCGACAATCTCTATGTGGCAATGAGCGGCACGAGCATGGCGGCGCCACATGTCTCCGGCGTGGCAGCGTGTTTCCTTTCCGTGCGCACGGAGTTCATCGGCTACCCGGATCGGCTGAAGCAGATCCTGGTCGACTCCTGTACCGATCTGAAGCGCGATCGCATGCACCAGGGGGCGGGCATGCCAAACCTGGTGAAGATGCTGCTGAGCAGTTGACGCGAAAACCAGGCGAAGCTCGGCCACGGCCCTGCATGCTGTGGCTACTAGAGCAGGCTCAACTGTCCGGGAACTTTCTCTGCTCCGGGCTTCGACTCGGGCTTCGCAGTCGCCAGCCCGAGATCTACTTCCTTCCAGATACGTAGCAAAGGGAAATACAACGCCGCGTGAACTTTTTCGCGCGGCTTGAACAAAGCCATAAGCTGCGAATAACGCAGCAACTGCGAGCGGTAGCGCTCCACTTCAGCGGCAAGAAATTCGTCCAGTCCGCCACCCTCGTGAGTGCTGGTCTTGAAGTCGACGATCCAGCGCCTACCGTGCTCATCGACGAAAGTACGGTCGATGATCCCTTCGATCACGCGGCCATTGATGACGCCGCTGAGTGCAAGTTCGGACTGCGCTTCACGCACCTGCCGATCCAGCCCCAGCAACCAGCGGCCGCGAGGATCGGTGAGGATCTGTTCTATAGCGGTGATGACCCGATCGCACGCGGACTCGCAGCGGTCTACCGGAACGCCGAGTTCGGCGAGCTCAGCGGCGAGCCTGGCCCGCGCCGCCGTCAGTGTCGTCACCGAAATCGCTTCCGGTGTGCGGCTCATGCGGTCCAGCTCCCGGTGTACCAGCGTGCCGACGTGACGACTGGTATGCGTAACCCAATCGAAGGGAACGGGAGGCGCGATATCCACCAGCGGATCCGACGTTGCACCCAAGGTCGGCGTAAGGACCGGCAGTGTCCATTCAACGGGCAGGCGCCGCAGTTTCTGCGGTGGCACCGGCAAGCTCGTCAATGGCGCGGCCGACGCCGGCGCTGCTGCTTCGAAATCAGCTGCGACTGCGTGCCAGAGCAAACGGAGCATGGATCCTTTACGGGGCTCGCGCAGCGCCGTTTCGTTGTCACGGCTTGCCGCCTCCGCATTGCCTAGCAAATGCAGATCTCGTTTGGCGCGGGTGGCGGCGACGTACAGCAATCTCGCTCGTTCGCGCAGCACGCGCTGTCGTTCGAGCAGCTCTATCCAGCGGTAAATGGAATCCGCCTGCCCGCCTTGTGCCTTGATGGGTGCGAGCACCATGCCCGCCTCGGGTCCGACGATACGGGTCCAGCGCAGCAGCTCCTTGTCTTCGGGACGCGTCCAGCGATGCAGGCCTGGCAGTATCACCGTGTCGAATTCCAGTCCCTTCGCAGCGTGGATGGTCATGAGCTCTACACGCGCGCCAGCCTGCGGCCGTGGATGTGCGAATAGCCGGTCGAGCTGCGCTTCGAGGCGCGCCACGTCTTCCAGGTCGCCGGCCGTTTCGATTTCCTCCAGCCTGCGGAAGAACGCCTCGGCATTGTCCAGGTCCTGTGGACGACTCACGCTGGCCGGTCCGCCCAGTGCATTCCACGTCCGTTCAACCCAGGTCCGCAGCGGCCAGCGCCCGCGGTCGGTCAGCGCCGCACTCAGTACGTCGTAGGTCCTCGCTGCCCGCACGCGACCGTCGGCAGATAGATCGTCAACGTGAGACTTCAGCGCCTCGTCGATTGTGATTCGCGTGTCGCGCGCCGCAAGTACGTGCAGGTCAGCCAGAGTAAGTGCGCACCACGGTGCACGCAGCACGGCGAGCCAGGCAGTCCGATCGCCAAGGTGCACCAGTGCACGCGTCAGGGCTATCAGATCCTGAACGACCGGACGATCGCGCAGTTGCTCGATTTCAACGGCATCGAAATCGATGGCCGCAAGGGTGAGCGCGCGCGCAATTGCATCGACGCGCGTACGCGTTGGCACAAGGATGGCGATATTTCCGTCGTCGTCGCGTTGCAGCGCTTCGCTCACGATAGCGACGATGCGCGTAGCCTCAGTCGCGTCGTCGGCATTGACGGATGCATGAACGTGCACCTGCCCTGCCCTGTCGACCACCGATGCCACGCTTGGGCTGTACTTGACCGCACCTTGTTCCGGGTCGTTCTGGGACGCGAGTACCGCCGGAAACACGCGGTTCAGCCAATCGACGATGGCGGCGGCTGAGCGGAAATTTGCCGTGAGGCGCAGCGGTTCGAGGTGGATATTGCGCAACCCCCGCTGTTGCAGCTCCAGAAACAGACCCACCTCGGCCTGACGGAACCGATAGATCGATTGCATGGGATCGCCGACGCAGAACAGCGTGCGACCGTCACCTTCGTCCCAGCCGCCGGTCAGGCGTTCCAGCAGATCGAGCTGCGCAAACGAGGTGTCCTGGAATTCGTCGACCAGGATGTGCTGCAGCCGATAGTCGAACGCCAACGCAAGGTCGGTCGGCTCCTCGGCCGTGCCGAGCGCACGCAACGCGCGCAACGCAATTTCGACGTAGTCCGCCTCGCCGTGGCTTTGGAATGCCAGTTGCAGCTCCGCTACCGCTTGCGGCAACACTTCCAGCAGCGCTTCGACGATGCGCCACTGATCCGGTGCATAAGCAACATCGGGCAAGCCGTGCAGTCCAGCTAGTTGTTCACATAGGAACGGTTCCGCGCCAATCGACTTCAACATGCGTTGCATGCGCGCTTTGAAGTCCTGATTGGTGGTCGGAAATCCCTGGCGAATGCTGACACTCGCATACAGATCGCCGTCCTGCTTGAACAACATGGTCGCGATACCGCGCCAGAGAGACAGGCACCGGCTGTCGGCGTCCAGCGTACTGGACCACCCTGCGCACGACTCCAGCAAGGGCTTGCGCGCCGGTGCCAGCGCGTCGTTGGCAAGCAGATTTCCGGCCGAGTACCTGATGAGCTCGAGCAACTCACCGACGCGATCGTCGCCAAGCGCTTTGCACAGCACGGCCAGATGCCGGTCCACTACTCCGCGCAGCGTGTCTTCCAGCACGGCGCGCAAGTTTTCGCTTGCACGCGCGTGGATGACCGGATGCAACCATTGATCCCGCTTGGCGAGCAAGCCGCTTAGCAATTCGGCAAGCCGGTCGACGCGATTTCCCAGATGCACGATCAACGCTTCGAGATTCGCGGAGACCGCGGAACCATCGCCCAGGCGCTCGATGAGACCGCGGCATGCGGCCTCATACAAGGGCGACGCATCGTTCGTGGGCTGCAGCGCGGCGCCGGTTGCCGCAAGCATCGGCAGCCGCCGTGCCAATGCGGCGTTCAATGCGTCGATGGTCTGAATACGCAGTCGCGAGGGATGCTGTGCCAGGTGCCACGAATGGCGTGCGTCCTTCTCACGCACCGCTCGAGCGAGATCCCAGGTGATCCGCTTGTGCGGTGATTGCGGCGCTTCGTCTGCTGCCGCGGCAAAGGCAAGCAGGATTCGCTGGCGCATTTCGGCAGCGGCCTTGCGGGTAAAGGTGATCGCCAGGATCTGTTCGGGTGCCTCCACGTTCGCGAGCAGCCGCAGATAACGCTGCGTCAGCAGCTCGGTCTTCCCGGAACCCGCCGGGGCCTGGACGATGAACGAACGCCGCGGGTCCAGCGCGGCGGCACGGGCGGCGGCGTCGCTACTCATCGTCGGACTCGCCTACGCTCTCTGCCGATGCACGCTCATGGATTCTGCAGAATGTAGTCAGGTGGCACATCTGGCAGGCGAGCGGCAGCGGGTCGACGCTGGCTTCACCGGCCACGAAGCGCTCGGCCAGCCGCGTCAATGAAAACCGCCACTGGTGCAGCAACGCTTCCCAATCCTGTGGGTCGCCAAAATCGATGCGCAGGCCGGTGGGATATTGCGAGACACCGGCACCCACCTCGACGCCATTGCTCCAGCCACGATATTCCACGGTTCCCGGCGCCAGCACCACATAGGCCAGTGCGCCGAGCTTCTCCCCGTGAGCCAATCCGTAGAGCGGCAATTGCGGCCGGCTCGGACGGCCGGGCCATACATCGATCCAGTCGCGCGGCTGATGCGAGTCGCCGAGCTTGTAGTCGATCAGCAGTTCGCTGCCATCCGTGAGTTCGTCGATTCGATCGGGCCGCAGCTTAATCGTCAGGCCGCCGATCCGATACAGCTCCTCCGTTTCGGCAAAGCGCACGCTGAACGGCGGTCTCGACCGCTCCTGGATCAACAGGCGCGTCACCTGCCGCACGAGGTTTTCGACTTCGAGCGTGGCCAGTCGACTGCGATAACGGGTTGCAGGTTGCAACGTGTGCGCGACGTGTCTGGCCGCAGCTTCGCGCACCCGTTCTGCAAGCGAGTCGTCATCGATAGCCAACAATGCTTGCTGTGTTCCCAGCGAACCCCAGATCTCGGCCAGCAGCAGATGCAGAATCGCGCCGCGGTCCATTGGCGCCGTTCCAAGACCGACATGAGGCAACGGTGCGGCGCCCAATCGCAGCTCCGCTTGCGCCCTGAACGGACAGTGCGACTGCAACTCGAGCACTCTCGCACCTCCACGTGCGGATGCAGTGGTGAGCGGCGGCGCGTTATCGTCAAGCAGGGCAGTGAGTTGCGGCCGCGTCTCGAATGCCAACTGACGAAGTGTCTTGGTTCGCATCGGGACGAGCACATCGGCAGCTACCTTCGGCAAATCGGCCAGCAGCGGACTCACCATGAATTCCGCATCGCCCGCGCGTTCGGGCCAGCTGAGCACGAGCACCGAATTGCCTGCTTTCCAGCGTTGCAGTTGCCGCGTGGCCATCTGCAGCACACCGCCTGCCGACGCCTCGGGTAGCCCGGCATCGCGTTGCAGTTCCAGCGGAATGAGCGGATCAGGACTGACCGACGCGGGTAGTCGATCCGCATCCAGGCCCGCCACCCACAACGCATCGAACTGCATGCCGGCGCTGGTGGCTGCGTCGATCACCGTGACCGCGGCGGTTGCCGTCTCAGGCTCGAACGGCGTGTCGCGCATCAGCTCCGCGAGGCGACGCAGCGCCTGCTTCATGGTCAAGCGCCCCGCCACGGCATCGAAGGTACCGAACTCCGCCAACGCAGCCTGGAATTTTTCCCGTGTCTGATGCTCGACGCTATTCGGCTTGCGATCCCCAGGCCAGCCAATGGCGCGCAACAGGGAATAGAAACGCTCGGCCCACTGACTCGCCGTTGCTGGCCCGAGATCGCCACGCAACAGCGTTGTGAGCGCACGCGCCGCGAGCTGCAATTGTTCGCAGCCCATCATGCCGGCCCAGCGTTCGAGCTCAAACCAGTCCCAGCGGTCGCGCTGCTGTTCGCGCAACTCCAGATCCGCCAGGGCGCGCTTACCTCGTTCGGTATCGCCACCTGCTATGAATGGCGAACGCAGGATGCGTCCTGCGTGTGTACTGGTACGCGGCGAGGTTGCTAGCTGAAGAATCAGAAGTGCCGCATCCACAGCGGGGTAATCGGACAGCGCTGCGGGCGCGGCGATTACCACCGGCATCGAAGCAGGAACGCCGTGGACCTGGCGCGATCCCGGCGCGAACACGTCCTCGAACGTGCGCCTCACCGCCTCGCGGCGCGTTTGCAGATCGGGCAGGATGACACCGATCGTGGCAACTCCACGCTCCACCTGGGCACGTGCCCAATTCGCGGCCAGTTCAACTTCCGTATCCGCATCCGCGGCGCCCACTACGCAAACGCTGGCTGTCGCAGTAGTCGCAGCACTGTGATCGGCAATCAGCCCTGCTTCACGCCAGCGCTCGACCAGCAGGCTCATGGCCGGCGGCACGACATCGAAGCCCGCCAGCGCGACCTGCGCCGGAGGCAGGAACTTTGAATTCAGCATCCATTGCGCGAGGCGCGTTTCATCGACGGCGCCGAGTGCTTCGCAACGTTGCAGGAACCCTTCGCACCAGGTGTGCAACGCCTGTGCTTCGGGTGCGTCGAAGTCGCGTAGCCGTTCCAGAGGAATCAGGTAGTCCTGCATGCGACGCCAGCTGCGCGCTGCCATGCGAGCCGCATTCGAGGGATCCAGCAGATCGCGGGCGGCAGAACTGTTGCCGACCACTTCGTCCCAGACGATGCGAGCCTGAGCCGGCGTCAATACGGGTGCGAGACTACCTTCCGTGCTCGCCGCGCGGGATTCCAGCCGCATCTGTCGCAACCATGTCGACCACGGAATGATTTGCGGCGAGGCCCAAACCTGCCGGCCTTGCGACTGGGCGTGACGGGCATAACCAAGCTTCAGGGCATGCGCGAGCCGCCGGCTCGCGGTGAGAATCGTGACACCCTGGTCGAGAAGGGAATTGAGGGACAAGAGGTGGCGAGGTGACGAAGTGGCGGAGTGACGATAGTAACAGTGCGAGCTACACCTCACACATTCGTCACCACTCGTCTGCCCATCGGCAGGACCGTTGGCAGGGTCATTCGCCAGGCATTCGTCAGCCTGGCAACTCGTAACACCCCGGCGCTCTACCTCACCGCTTTCAGGCCCGGTGCCCTGGACACCGGCTCGGCACCCGACGCGTAGCTTTCCAGCAGTTCTTCCATGCGGCCGAACACATCGGCGAGCACTTCAGGCGTCGGCAGATTGGTGATGCGGAAGTGTGTCTTGTAAGTCGCGTTGAAGCTGGTGCCCGGCGCCAACAGCACATGCTTGTACTGCAACAGATCCATTGCGAAGCGCTGGTCTTCGAACTCCGGCAGCACTCCCGGCCGCACCCCGATAAAGGCATAGATCGCGCCGCGTGGCGCGTGAACCTGCAGATATTTACTGCGTGCCACGCCGTCGAGGATTGCTTGGCGAGACTGAAACAAACGGCCGCCTGGCCGCGTGAGTTCGTTGATGCTCTGATAGCCACCCAGTGCAGTCTGCACCGCCCATTGACCGGGCACGTTGCTACACAAGCGTAGTGAGGACAGCTTATCGAGCGCACTGAGGTACTCGCGCGCCGGTTCGAGTTCTCCGGAAAACACTACCCAACCGACCCGGTAGCCGCAGGCGCGATAGACCTTCGACAGCCCGGACAGCGTGGCGCACAACGTGCCGTGCACGAGCGTTGCCATGGGGATGAATTCGGCGTTGTCGTAGAGAATCTGGTCGTAGATCTCGTCGCAGAACACCACCAGGTGATGTTTCTCCGCCAGGCGCGCGATGCCTTCCAGCGTTGCCCGCGAATACACCGCGCCGGTCGGGTTGTTCGGGTTGATCACGACTATCGCCCGCGTGCGGCTGGTGATCAGGGCCTCGATATCGGCCGGATCCGGCTCGAAGCCGTTCTGCGGATGACAGGGATAGTGCACAGCGCGACCACGATTCAAATTCACCGCCGCGGTCCACAACGGATAATCCGGGCTCGGCACCAGGACTTCGTCGTCGGTCGACAGCAAGGCACGCAACACCAGGTCGATCAGCTCGCTGACCCCATTGCCCATGAACACTTCATCGGCACTGACGCCGCGAACGCCGCGGCTCTGCTGCTGCATGACCACGGCCTCGCGCGCCGGGAAAATTCCTTTCTGATGACAGTAGGCCTCGCTCGCCCTGAGATTCTCGATCATCGCCAGGCGCATCGTCTCCGGCGTGCGAAAGCCGAATACACCGGGGTTGCCGATATTGAGCGGCACGATCTCGTGTCCCATCCGCTCCATTTCGTGGGCGCGTCGCGCCAGGTCGCCGCGGATCTCGTATTTGACGTTGGCAAGACCGGAGCTGGGACGGATTAAGCGCATGGGAGATCTACTGGCAAGAGAGAAGATTGCTGGCCGGTGGCCAGTGACTAACCAGAAAGATAGCAGAATCCTCGCGGATCCGGCCCGCACACCCAGCAACTGTGGCGGCCATCACAGTGGCGAGGCCGGTCGGTCAACAAGAGGCCAGTGGGTCAACCGGTAAGTCGGCCGGTGGGTAAAAACAGAGCTGAGAGATCGGGCCGGCATGCCGGTTGACCTTCCCGACTGGCCTTCTCGTTCCGACTCCTCAGTGGTCCAGCAGCAGCGACCCGAAGCCCTCGATCCGGTCCTCGATTCCGTTGCTCCGCAAGGCATGCCAGTAAGTGCAGGTGTTGACCGCCAGGACCGGTTTGCCCAGCCAGCATTCGGCCTCGGCGGCGACCTTGGCGAACGCCAGGTTGGTGCCTACCTGCAGGATCAGCTCGACGCTGGGGTCGTCGACCTCGCGCACCGCGCGCCGCAATCGTTCCGGAGACTCATGAGCCATCAGCAATGGGCTGTTGCTCTTCAGGCCGAGCAGGTTCACCACTTCGAAACCGCTGTCGGTGAACGAGCGGCGGACCTGTGCGTCTCCCGAGGGCATGTAAGGGGTAATCAGGCTGATGCGCCGGATCCCGCCATAACGCTGCATGGCCGCCTGGCAGGCATGCGCACCGAGGATGACTTTGACGTGCGCCCGCGACTCCAGATGCGTCTGCAGGGCGTTGGTATCGAGGACTCCTTCCCAGAACGTCTCCACCGACATCGCCATCACTACCGCCGCCGGCGAGCAGCCCATGACGCAGTCCAGAGCTGTCTCGATCGAGCCGCGAACGCTGCCCATCATGTGGGCAAACTCCTCGTCCGTGCCTACCGGCGTGTCCGGGATGACCACCCGGCCGACCTGGTTGGTGACGCCCCGCGGACGCATGGCGTCCAGTTCCGGCTGCGCAACCGTATTGCTGGCCGGGGTGATGACGCCGAGTTTCAAACGTGAACCGAGAGCATCGGGCATGGCGAAAGGGCATCACGACTGTGGGGAGCGCCAGTGTACAGGGCGCCCCGCCGGGCCACTTCGAAGTCCGTTGCAACGTGAAGAATTCCTCAGGCTGATCAATGAGTAAAGGCTTGTATGCGATGCAGTGCGCGGTTTGACTCCGGGGCCCTGTTCCGTTAGCGTGCCCCGCCCTGCCCGGCGGATCGCGCCGGGGCTCGGAACCCATTTCGACTGACCTCGCACTGTGCCTCGGCGCGCTAGCGAGCGTCGTTTCGGCAAACTTATCTGGAGCTTCGTGTGAGCAAGATTCTGGTAGGCATCAAGCGCGTCGTGGACTACAACGTCCGCGTGCGCGTCAAGCCCGACGGCACCGGCGTGGTGACCGACGGGGTCAAAATGAGCATCAACCCCTTCGATGAGATCGCCCTCGAAGAGGCGCTGCGCATCAAGGAGAAAGGCGGTGCGACCGAAGTGATCGTGGTCAGCATCGGCCCGGCAGACGCGCAACAGCAGCTGCGCACGGGGCTCGCGATGGGCGCCGATCGGGCGATCCTCGTGCAGACCGATGCCGCCATCGAGCCGCTGGCCGCGGCCCGGGTCTTTCTCAAGCTCATTGAGAAGGAAAGCCCGCAGATCGTGTTGCTCGGCAAGCAGGGCATCGACGACGACAACAGCCAGACCGGCCAGATGCTGGCGGCGTTGTGGAATCGTCCGCAGGCGACGTTCGCTTCCAAGATCGAACTCAACGGCGCCAAGGCGCAGGTCACCCGCGAAGTCGACGCCGGACTCGAGACGATCGAAGTGGACCTGCCAGCTGTGCTCACCAGCGACCTGCGCTTGAACGAGCCGCGCTACGTGAAGCTGCCGGACATCATGAAGGCGAAGAAAAAGCCGCTCGACACGCTCGCAATCGACGACCTGGGCGTGGAACGCACCGCGCAGTTCAAGACCGTCAAGTACGACCCGCCCGCCAGCCGCCAAAAAGGCGTGATGGTGAAGGATGTGGCGGAGCTGGTAGCGGCACTCAAGCAGAAGGGGCTGGTGTGATGACGAAGATCCTCATTGTTGCCGAACATGTAAACGGCAAACTCAACCCGGCAACTGCCAAGTGCGTCGCTTGCGCGAGCCAGATCGCCGGAGCCGAAATCGATGTCGCGGTGTTCGCGACGGACGCCGGCGCAGTAGCAACCCAGGCTGCAGCCCTGACAGACGTCAAGCGCGTGCTGAAAGTGGAAAACGCGGCAAACGCGGAACCGCTCGCCGCCGTGCTGGCGCCGCAGGTAGCTGCTGTCGCCGCGAACTACACGCACGTATTCGGCCCCTCCACCACTTTCGGCAAGGACCTGATGCCGCGCGTGGCTGCACTGCTCGGAGTTGGCCAGCTCAGCGACATCATGGCCGTGGAATCCGCCTATCGTTTTCGCCGGCCCATTTATGCTGGCAACGCGGTGGTCACGGTAGAGGCGCCGCAGGATAAGAAGGTGGTCGCCACTGTCCGCATCGCTTCGTTCCAGCCCTCACCTGCCGGTGGTAGCGGCGCGATCGAAGCGTCAGCTGTGAATGCCGAGATCCCAACCCACACGCGCTTCGTGTCCCGTTCCGCTGCAGCTACCGGCCGCCCGGATCTGCAGACCGCAAGCCGCGTGGTTTCCGGTGGCCGTGCGCTGGGCAGCGCCGAAGCGTTCAAGATCATCTACAGTCTGGCTGACAAGCTGGGTGCCGGCGTGGGCGCGTCCCGAGCCGCGGTAGATGCCGGCTATGCGGCAAACGAACTGCAGGTGGGTCAGACGGGCAAGATCATTGCGCCCGAGCTGTACGTCGCGATCGGTATCTCCGGTGCGATCCAGCATCTCACCGGTATCAAGGATGCGCGCACCATCGTTGCCATCAACAAGGATAGCGAAGCGCCGATCTTCGAAGTCGCCGACATCGGCCTGGTCGGGGATCTGTTCACGATCCTGCCGGAACTGGAAAAGGCACTCGGAGCCTGACGCTCGGAAATTCAAGCCAGCTCAAGCAACAAGGGGCGGATTTACCGCCCCTTGTTCGCGATGTGGGTAATTCGACGATGTAAGCGACACCGGCATCCCGCCTGCATCGCTCCATCACCTACATCACCCGCACCACGTCGAAGCCCTTAGATCTGCCCCAGCACGTGCTCCGCGCTGGACACCTTGAACTCGCCTTTCGCTTCGACATTCAGGTGTTTGACGACGCCGTTGTCGACGACCACGGCGAAGCGTTGGCCGCGCGTTCCCATGCCGAATCCCGAGGCGTCGAAATCCAGGCCCAGCGCCTTGGTGTAGTCGCCGTTGCCGTCGGCCAGCATGTCGACCTTACCCTCGACGCCCTGCGCCTTGCCCCACGCCTTCATCACGAAAGCGTCGTTGACCGAAATGCAAGCGATGGCGTCGATGCCCTTCGCCTTGATCTCAGCCGCTTTCTGCACGAAGCCCGGCAGATGCTTGGCATCGCAGGTAGGCGTGAATGCCCCGGGAACCGAGAACAGCACGACTTTCTTGCCCTTGAAATAGTCTTCCGCGCTGATCTTCTGCGGGCCGTCGCTGGTGGCCAGGGTCAGTGTTCCGGCGGGCATCTTGTCGCCGACTTGGATGGTCATGGGTAAATCCTCTGGAAAATAGCAGGGAGAGTTCCGCGGCGGGCGCGGAAACTTGCGGGAATCGCGGGTAGCAACGCCAGCTGGCCAGTGATTTGGCCAGCGACGATCATACGATCATCACCGGGCACGATAATCACTGGGCACGATAGTGACAAGGGTCACGAGGGTCGCGAAGTCCTTTCCTTACTTCGCTTGCCTCGTCACCCTCGCCACTTACGTCATTTACCCCGCGGCGTCATGTCCGCGGGGCGTTGTTGGCTTTGTGGCGAGTGGTGCGCCAGGCCGTGATCCTGCGCTTACCGCGCTAAAGCAGACGCAACGCTCCACGCGCACCGAGAATGTGAGAACGCATAAGCGCTGCGCTCCAATCCGCGTCGTGGGCTTCCAGCGCGCGCACGATCTCCAGATGGTGCGAGGCGCTGCGGATCAGGTCCTCATCCTGGTACGTGGTGAACGTCTTCATCATGACCTGAGCCTCGATCAGCGACGCAAGCGCGCCGCCCAATCGCAGGCTGCCGGAGAATTCGTGAATGCGGCGATGGAAGTGACTGTTCAGGTCGCCGATGCGTTCCAGGTAGCCTTCGCGCTTGCTCAGGGTCTCGTGATACTGGTCCTCCGCAAGCTGGCGCAGTTCGGCGATCCCCTCAACCGTCATTCGACGCGCGGCACGCGCGGCCCCGTACGACTCGAGCAACGCACGCAGTTCGAATGCATCGTCGCGGTCCTCATGGGTCCATTCGGTAACGACGGCGCCCTGGTGCGGAATGAACTCGAGCAGCCCTTCTGCGTGCAGTTTGCGCAACGCTTCGCGCACCGGTGTGCGACTCACACCTGCCGCAGCCGCGACCTCCTGTTCCGTGATGCGAGATGAGGCCGCATAAACGCCACGCACGATGCGCTCACGGACAGTCTGATAAGCCTTATCCACTGCTTTGGCCATGGGAATCCTTTGAATCTGGTGTGGGCCGGAGGCCCGATGCCATGCAGTGTATACGCCGCGGGAAAGCTGATGACAGGGGTGTCAGCACCTCAGACGGAATTATTCTTGCCTTGTCTACCGTTGGGTACACCACGGTTGACAAGTGAACAGCGGGTCGACGACCCGCCGCCGTAATTCGAAGGGGTGTAAATACTCCGATTTAAGTTATTGATACTATTGTCAATAGTGCTCAGGCGACTGCCACTTGGGGGAAGCCGCCGGCCTTCACCACCATTCCTGGCAGCTCCCGGCCGCGCTGTTCCTGCAGCCATTTCGCAACACCGATCAGCTTGTCCAGGTCGATCCCCGTCTCGAATCCGGCCCGCGACAACATGTACAGCAGGTCCTCGGTCGCGACATTTCCGGTCGCATTGGGGGCGAACGGACAGCCACCAATTCCCCCGACACTGGCATCCAGAGTACTCACGCCAGCCAGTATTGCTGCATATGCGTTTGCCACTGCTGTGTTGCGTGTGTTGTGGAAATGACTACGCAACGAAACATTGGGAAGGGCCTGTCGCAGGGCTCCGACCAGCTCAGTGACCTGGCTGGGAACAGCCACCCCGATCGTATCCGCAACCGCGATCTCCACAGGTTGAGACGCTGCCAGTCTTGTTGCTATCTCAACAACTTTGCTGACGGGCACCTCACCCTCGAACGGACAGCCGAAGGCGACCGAGATCGTTACCTGTGCACGAATGCCCGCGGCGCGTGCCAGCGGCACAATCTCTTCGCAGCCACGAATAGTGTCTTCGATCGTGGCGCCCTGGTTGCGCTGACCGAAGCTGTCGGTTGCGACCGCCACCAACCCGACTTCGGTGCAACCTGCCGCCACGGCACGGTCGAACCCACGACGGTTCAACACCAGACCAACGTATTGGACGTCTTCGCGTGCCGGCAGGCCGGCCATCACGGCCTCGGCATCAGCCATCTGCGGAACGCGCCGCGCATTCACAAAACTTGCGACTTCGACACGTCGCACACCGGCATCCACCAGGCGTCGGATCAGTTCGAGCTTGACCTCGGTAGGCAGCACATCCGGCTCACTCTGTAAGCCATCGCGCGGCCCGACTTCGACAATTTCAATACGGCGGGAGGCAGACATAAACAACTCCGAAAGGGGATCAACGCTCACAGTAGCAACTGGTCATCGATCCAGAAGAATTCAAGTAGGTAGCAACACTCACGGACAGATTTCGCAGCGGATTTCCGGGTCTATTCCCCAGCGTCCAGGTTGCGATCCGTCACTGCACCCAGCGATGCGCTGCTGACGGTGTGAGCGTACTTCGCCAATACGCCGCGACGCGTGAAAGGCTCGGGCGCGCGCCAGTTCTTGCGGCGTTGTGCGAGCACCCTGTCGGTCACCGCAACACGGATCTCTCGGGATTGCGCATCGATGGTGATCTCATCGCCATCCTGAACCAGCGCGATGGGCCCACCATCGGCCGCTTCCGGAGCGATGTGACCCACGACGAAACCACGACTCCCGCCGGAGAAACGTCCGTCAGTGATCAGCGCGACCTTCCCTGCCAATCCGCGGCCGGCGATCGCACTGGTTGGGCTGAGCATCTCACGCATCCCCGGTCCGCCGCGCGGCCCTTCGAAGCGGATCACAACAACATCTCCTTCGACCACAACGCCGTCGAGAATCGACTGCAGCGCCTTCTCTTCGCCGTCGAACACGCGGGCACGGCCGGTAAAAGCCAGTCCCTCTTTGCCAGTGATCTTGGCGACCGCACCTTCCGAGGCGAGATTGCCGTAGAGCACGACCAGGTGGCTGTCTGGCTTGATCGGATTGCTGAAGGCGTGCACGACATCCTGGCTCTTCGGATACGGTTTCACCGACTTGAGATTCTGCGCGAGTGTCCGGCCCGTCACCGTCAGGCAGTCCCCGTGCAGCAGCCCCGCATCGAGCAGCATCTTCATGAGCGGTTGAATACCGCCGACCTTGATCAGCTCCGACATCGAGTACTTGCCACTCGGACGCAGGTCGGCAAGCACCGGCACACGCTTGCCGATACGAGTGAAATCGTCCAACTCCAGCTTGACGCCCGCGGCGTGTGCGATCGCCAGCAGGTGCAGCACGGCGTTGGTCGAACCGCCCAGTGCAATCACAACCGTAATGGCATTCTCGAACGCTTTGCGCGTGAGAATCTGCGACGGCAGGATGTTCGCTTTGACGAGCCGCACCACCGCCTTGCCAGCATCGCGGCAATCCTGCACCTTCTGACGCGATACTGCTTCCTGTGCCGAGCTGTTCGGCAGGCTCATGCCCAGTGCTTCGATAGCCGACGCCATGGTGTTCGCGGTGTACATGCCGCCACAGCTGCCCGGACCTGGAATTGCCGTGCGCTCGATCTCGTGCAGCTCACGCTCGGAAATCTTGCCTGCGGCGCGTGCACCCACCGCTTCGAACACCGAGATGATGTCGCGACGCTTCTTGCCGGTCCTGATGGAACCACCGAACACGAAGATCGCGGGGCGATTGAGGCGCGCCAGCGCCATGATGCAGCCGGGCATGTTCTTGTCGCAGCCGCCGATGGCGACGATGCCGTCGAAGCCCTGGGCGCCGCTCACCGCCTCGATAGAATCGGCAATGATCTCGCGCGATACCAGCGAGTAACGCATTCCCGGCGTACCGTTGGAGACGCCGTCGGAGACGGTGATCGTGCCGAACGTGGTGCTCTTGCCGCCGGATTTGTCGACCGAGTCAGCCGCCGCCTTCGCCAGCTTGTCGATGTGCATGTTGCAGGGAGTCAGGTTGCTCCACGTCGAGGCGATGCCAATGGCGGGCTTGTGGAAATCGGCATCCTTGTAGCCGACGGCGCGCAACATGGCACGACTCGGAGCCTGCGCCAGGCCGTCGACGATCTCACTGGAATAACGCCGCGAATTCGTCTTCTCGCCGCTCTTCTTACTGGTCTTCTTGCGTGCAGCCATTGGGATGAACTTCACTCCGGTTGGAAATGGACAGAATCAGGAAACAAAGGGGATGCAATCCTCCGCGACCGGGTTCCGGCTTGCAAGCGTCGCCTCCGCCGAATACGGCCGGCAGCGCCGGTTGTGGCAGGCAACACGATGGCAAGACGGGCCGATGACCGGCAAGACACGGTGATGAAGAATTTTTCAGCTCCGCCCACGCTATCGATCAGGTGGCTACGTCGTTCAGGTGCCGACGTCGATCAGGCGCTGCTCGCGCCTCAACACGATGAATACGCCGACCAGCGTGATCGCACCGCCGATCAGCATGCGCGAGGTGAGATGGTCATGCAGCAGGGAGACGCCGAAAACTATCCCGAACAGCGGCGACAGTAGAGTCAGCGGAGACAAGCTGGTCACGGGGTAACGGCTGACCAGGAAGAACCACCCGGTATGCGCGATCATGCTCGACATTACCGTCGTGAAGAACAGCGCGCTCCACCCCTCCCAGTCCGCGTGATGCATTGCCTGCGTTTGGCCGGACTCCAATGCAAAGCTGATCACCAGCAACGTCGGCCCGCCGACGACCGCAATCCATGCCTGCAACTCCAGTGGGCGAATGCCCTTCAGCCGCTTCATGAAGATCAGCCCAAGCGCACTGACGAAGCACGACGCGACCACCAGCATCAGGCCCTCCCAGTATGCGAACACTTGCGGATCGAAGCCGATGAGCATGATGCCGGCGAAGGCGAGCACGATGCCGAGACGCCGCCGCCAGCGAATGGTTTCCCCGAGCAGCCACACCGACAGGATGGTCGAGAACGGCACGCCCATCTGGCTCGCAATGGCGACCATCGAGGCATCCTTGACTGCTGCGATTCCACAAAACAGCAATGCGAACGCGGCTGGCCCGGTCAGCGCGGCAGCGATGACGAGGTAAAGCATCTGGCCGCGATGTACTCGCAGGAACGGCACGAGCAACAGCACGATCGAACTGAAACGCAGGGCGGTGAAGAAGATCGGCGGAAACTGCCCCGCGCCGATCTTCGAGGCAATCAGATTGAGCCCCCAGATCAGGTTGATGACGACCAGGAAAGCCAGGTCGCGTCCTTCCAGCGTGACCGGCTCAGCCGGCGCGGCAGTGCTGGGTTGCATCGCGGCGAGTTCAGCGCGCGTAACGGGATTGCAGGAAAGCAAACAGCGCGCGAATTGCCTGTGGTTCGCCACCCACCGGTCGTCCAGGGCGTTCCTTGCCATTCCAGGCGTACAGGTCGATGTGCATCCAGGTACGGGCTTCGACAACGAACCGACGCAGGAACAACGCTGCGATGATGGCTCCGGAGAATCCGGAACTCGATACGTTGTTGAGGTCGGCGATCTTGCTCGACAGCTCATCGTCATAGCCGGGCCACAATGGCATCAGCCACAGCGGGTCCGACTCTGTGAGGCCCGTGCGTACCAATTCCCCGGCCAGGCTTTCATCGGTGGCGAACAACGCCGGCAGCTCCGGGCCCAACGCGACCCGCGCCGCGCCGGTCAATGTGGCCATGTCGATCAGCAGATCCGGTTTCTCCTCATCGGCGAGCGCCAATGCATCGCACAGAATCAGTCGCCCTTCCGCATCGGTATTGCCGACTTCGACGGACAACCCTTTGCGAGTGCTCAGCACGTCGCCGGGACGATAGGCATTCGCGGCAATGGAATTTTCGACGGCAGGAACGATCACGCGCAATCGGATCGGCAGCTTCGCGTCCATGATGAGCTGCGCCAGGGCGAGCGTCACCGCTGCGCCACCCATATCCTTTTTCATCAGCAGCATCGACGCACCCGGCTTGATGTCGAGGCCGCCGGAATCGAAGCACACCCCCTTTCCCACCAGCGTCACCTTCGGATGCTGCGGATCGCCCCACTGAATATCGATGAGCCGCGGCGCAGTGGCACTGGCGCGGCCAACTGCGTGCACGGCCGGGAATCCTTCGGCGACCAGCGCATCGCCGACGATCACACGATGGCGGCAACCGTAACGCGTAGCGAGTTCGATCGCTGCGTTCGCCAATGTTTCGGGATTCAGATCGTTCGCCGGAGTGTTGATCAGATCGCGAGCCAACGTACTGGCCGCACGCAACCGTTCGATGTGCTCGGCCTGCACCCCTTTACCCAGCTGCAGATTCAACGCCCGGGCCGGCGCGGCGCGCCGATAGCGTTCGAAACGGTATTGACCGTAAGCCCAGCCAAAAGCGAACTGCGCCGCATCGTGTGTGGCAAGCGACTGGGCCAGATGATAATTGCCGTCCGGGATTCGATCGGGCAGCCCGGCCGCATGCCAGCAGGTAAATGCTTCGCGTACCGAGCGACGACCCAGGCCGACGACGACAGCCGCAGGTTGACCGCTCGACGCCGGAATCAGCAGGACCTTATGGCGCTCGCCTCGGAACGCATTCGCTGCCAGCCAGTTGCGAGTTCGTTCATCCTGCGCCGTGCGCCACTCCTCGAAGCTGTCCTCGTGAACCAGATGGATGGGAATGGAGCCAGGGCGCGTGTCGGTGAAGAACATGGAGCAACTGGTTGACTGGTGGCTGATTGGCGGCTGAACAGTTGACGAAGCAAAAACTCGGTACCTGAAGAGAACCCGACCCGCGATCGATACCGCAGCGTACCGCGGCAGTATTACCGGCAACAATCATCATCCATGGACAACCCGCCACTGCCAACAGCAGTTGCCCTGCTGGTTGTGGCCGGCTGTTCCTGCTGGCCCATCGATCGCTCTGACCCACTCTCCGGCCAGCCGATCGACCCTGCCGCTAACGAACCCTGCGCGGCCATGTGCAAAACCTTTGCCAGCACGCTTGAGCCCCCGGTAATCCGCTGACTCTGCGGCCGCCGGGCGGTATTGACAGCCCTACCCCCGTATGTTGCTATCGGGTCGATTTGTCAGATTGTCTAGTGCGTTCACCTACTTGAGTTTGCCTGCGATTTGCGCGCGTGGCGCGCCGCGGCAACCGTATCCGCCGGCGCCGAATCCGGTGGCACTCGAGCCTAAGGTAGAAGGTGCAGCCGATATCTGATGCGTCGGACAGGGAAACGAATTCGTAACACGAACCCCGCACCGGCCCGGACCGAGGCGGGGTTTTTTTTCTTCGATCGGCTTCGTCATCGCCAGCTGGCAACACGCTTCAGGAGCGCAAATGCAGATCTACTCGCAGAAGGACGTCAACAAGAAAGCCCTCAAGGGCGCGCGCATCGCGATTCTCGGCTATGGCAGCCAGGGTCGTGCGCACGCACTGAATCTCAAGGACAGCGGCTTCGACGTCGTCGTAGGCGTTCGCAAGAACGGGGCGAGCTGGGGCAATGCGAAGAAGGACGGCCTGCAGGTTGCGCAGCCCGCTGAGGCGGTCAAAGGCGCCACGCTGATCGCGTTCCTGACGCCCGATCTGACGCAGCAGGACGTGTACAAGGAAGTCATCGGCAACATCGGCAAGGGTGCGACCATCCTGTTCGCGCACGGCTTCAACATCCATTTCAAGCAGATCAAGCCACGCAAGGATCTGGACGTGGTCCTGATCGCGCCGAAAGGCCCGGGTGGCCTGGTGCGCCGTCAGTATGAGCAAGGCCGCGGCGTGCCCTGCCTGCTGGCCGTGTTTCAGAATCCCAGCAAGAACGGCAAGGCCAATGCGCTGGCCTATGCGCACGGTATCGGCGGCACCCGCGGCGGCGTGCTGACAACGACGTTCGCAGAGGAAACCGAGACAGATCTGTTCGGGGAGCAAGCCGTATTGTGCGGCGGCGCTACGGAACTTGTGGTCAAGGGTTTCGAGACGCTAGTGGAAGCCGGCTATCAACCCGAAGTCGCCTACTACGAATGCCTCCACGAACTGAAACTGATCGTCGACCTGCTGCACGAAGGCGGCCTGTCGAAGATGCACAAATTCATCAGCGAGACCGCCAAGTACGGCGACCTCACGCGCGGCCCGCGCATCGTCAATGCCGGCACCAAGCGTGAAATGAAGAAGGTGCTCAAGGAGATCCAGGACGGCAAGTTCGCGCGCCAGTGGATGAGCGAGAACAAGCGCGGCCGCAAGAAGTACAACCAGCTCATGAACAAGGACCTGCGCCACAAGATCGAGAAGGTCGGCGTGAAGCTGCGCGAGCGCATGCCGTGGTTGCAGGAAAACGCCTGAACAGGCATCTCATCGATCCAGTCGGCGCCGGCACTCTTCACGCCGGCGTCGCATCGGGTGCTCCGCGGTGGAGCACCGTCATAGGAGTTCAGTTATGTCCATCAATGCTGCGAAACACATCTGGTCCAACGGCAAGCTCGTGCCCTGGGAGCAAGCCACGGTACATGTGCTCGCACACGCCCTGCACTACGGTTCGACGGTATTCGAAGGCGAACGCGCCTACGCCACACCGAACGGACCGGTAATTTTCCGCCTGCGCGACCACACCCGGCGCCTGTTCGATTCGGCGAAGATCTACCGCATCGATATTCCCTACACGCAGGAGCAGATCAGCGCCGCGTGCCGGCAGGTGATCGTCAGCAATGAGCTGAATCGCGGCGCCTATCTGCGACCGTTCGCGTTTCGCGGTTACGGCGAAATCGGCGTGGCACCGAAGGTCAGCCCCGCCATCGAAACCGTGGTCGCCGCGTTCGAGTGGGGTGCGTATCTGGGCGCCGAAGGCCTGGAGAACGGCATCGATGTGTGCGTCTCCTCCTGGCAGCGCCTGGCACCGAACACCATCCCGGCACTGGGCAAGGCTGCCGGCAACTATCTTTCCAGCCAGTTGATCAGCATGGAAGCGAAGCGCCTGGGTTTCGCCGAAGGCATCGGCCTGGGCGTAGACGGCACTGTCAGCGAGGGCGCCGGGGAGAATCTGTTCCTGGTGCGTGACGGCGTGATCTACACCCCTGGCATCGCCAGCGCCATTCTGCAGGGCATCACGCGCGACACGGTCATCACCCTGGCGCGCGCGCATGGCTTTGAAGTTCGCGAGCAAGCTCTGCCACGCGAGTTCCTCTACCTGGCGGATGAAATGTTCCTTACCGGTACCGCAGCGGAGATCACACCGGTGCGCTCGGTCGATAACATCAAAGTCGGCGCCGGCAAACGCGGCCCGGTAACCGAAGTGCTGCAGTCGGCGTTCTTCGGCTTGTTCACCGGCAAGACCGAAGACAAATGGGGCTGGTTGGAGCCTTGCAACTCGGACTCCAAAGCCGCCGCGGTAGGCGCATAGTTTGCGCGGCTAGCCGGCCACGCCCGCCGTGGCCGGTTGCCGCGCCCTTTCCCGCCATCTCTATTCACGATGCCTGGCTGAATTTTCGTCAGGCGTCGTGATATCTCCCGAAGGCATCCTGGCACTCACTGGCGATGCCGTTGCGTTGCGGTCGCCCACGGAGCCCGGTCCAGCATGAACCCCCAGAATACGATCCAGTCCACCCACCCAAAGACGTTATTCGAGAAAGTCTGGGAACAGCACCAGGTGGCGCCGGAAACCGCCGAGACGCCGGCGGTGCTGTACGTCGATCTGCACCTGATCCACGAGGTGACTTCGCCGCAGGCGTTCTCGCTGCTACGCGAGCAAGGACTCAAGGTGCATCGCACCGACCGCACTCTCGCGACGATGGATCACTCGACGCCTACCGATCCGGACGAAGTGTTCGGACGCGTGCCGATCAAGGTGGAATCCGCCGCGCGCCAGGTTAAGGAGATGGAAAAGAACTGCCGCGAGTTCGGTATCGAACTGCTCGGCCTCGGCAGCGAGCAACGCGGCATCGTGCATGTCATCGGCCCCGAGTCCGGTGCGACGCAGCCGGGCAAGACCATCGTTTGCGGTGACAGCCACACGGCCACGCACGGCGCGTTCGGTGCCCTCGCCTTCGGCATCGGCACCACCGAAGTGGGTCACGTGCTTGCGACCCAATGCCTGTTGCAGCGACGGCCTAAAACATTAGCGATAGAAATCGGCGGTCATCTCGCTGACGGAGTTACCGCGAAGGATCTGATCCTCGCGATCATCGGCAAGATCGGTGTCTCCGGCGGGACCGGTCACGTCATCGAATATCGCGGCCCGGTCATTGCGGCGCTCTCCATGGATGAGCGCATGACGATCTGCAACATGTCGATCGAGGCCGGCGCTAAAGCCGGCATGATCGCTCCCGACGAGACCACCTTCGCCTATCTCAAGGGTCGCCGCTTTGCGCCGGCCGGCAAGGACTGGGATGCCGCGGTAACGAAATGGCGCACGCTGCAGAGCGATCCGCGTGCGCGTTTCGATCGGCTCGTGACGATCGATGCCAATGAGATCGAGCCGATGATGACCTACGGCACCAATCCCGGCATGGTGTTACCGATCAATGGCACGATCCCCACCCGCACCGATGATGCGGTACTCACGAAATCGCTGGCTTATATGGGGCTCAGCGGTGGCGAGCGTCTGCTCGGCAAGCCGATCCAGGTCGTGTTCATCGGCAGTTGCACCAACGCGCGAATCTCCGATTTGCAGGCAGCAGCCCAGGTACTCAAGGGACGCAAGGTTGCCAGCGGCGTGCGCGTTCTCGTCGTGCCTGGTTCGCAACGAATCAAGCAGGAAGCCGAAGCGCTTGGGCTCGCCAAGATATTTACCGACGCAGGCGCACAGTGGCGTGAATCGGGCTGCTCGATGTGCCTGGGCATGAATGGCGACCTGGTCGACAGCGGCCAGTATTCGGTGAGCACCAGCAATCGCAATTTCGAAGGACGCCAGGGCAAGGGTGCGCGCACGCTGCTGGCAAGCCCGGCGACCGCCGCCGCTTGCGCCATCACCGGCGTGGTCACCGACCCACGCGACTTCCTGCGTTCCTGAACGCGACCGCGCAAACGAAATCAAGCAAACGAGACAAGGCAACGTCGCATCATGCAGCCCATTCGCAGCATCGAATCCCGCACGGTCGTAGTGCCGTCCACCAACATCGACACCGACCAGATCATTCCGGCGCGATTCCTCACCACCACGACCAAGTCCGGGCTGGGCAAGCAGGCGTTCGCCGACTGGCGTTACGACGCCGCGGGCAATGCACGGCCGGATTTCATCCTCAACAAGCCCGAAGCAGTGGGTTGCCAGATTCTCGTGGCAGGTCGCAATTTCGGCTGCGGCTCGTCGCGAGAGCACGCACCGTGGGCTCTGCTGGACTACGGCTTTCGTGCCGTCGTCAGTACCGAGATAGCGGATATCTTCTACAACAACTCTCTCAAGAACGGCCTGCTGCCGATCGTGGTGGATGAGAGCACGCATCGCTGGCTCATCGAGAATCCAGGCGCCACGGTCCGCATCGACCTTGAGGCCGGCAAGCTGAGCTTGCCCAACGGCGCAACCACCGCGTTCTCCATCGAAGCATTCGCACGCTACTGCCTGCTCAACGGCACCGATGAACTCGGCTTCCTGCTGCAACAAGTCGATGCCATCGCGCGTTACGAGCAGTCCAATCAGCAGCAGGTCGGTTCATGAGCAGCATCAAGGCACAGATCGTCATTCTCGGCGGCGATGGCATCGGTCCGGAAGTCACGCACGAGGGTGTGCTGGTGCTTGAAGCGGTCGCCAGCCGTTTCGGACATGACTTCAAATTCGAAGCTCATCTGATCGGTGGCGCGGCGATCGACGCGACGCAAACTGCCCTACCGACATCCACCCTCTCAGCCTGCGGCACTGCCGACGCGGTGTTATTGGGCGCTGTGGGCGGGCCGAAATGGTCCGACCCCAAAGCGAAGGTCCGCCCTGAACAAGGCCTGCTGGGGCTACGCAAGGCTCTCAGCCTGTTTGCCAACCTGCGGCCCGTCTCGCTGCACCCCACGCTGCTGGATGTTTCACCGATCAAGCCGGAGGTACTGCAGGGCACCGACATCATGGTGGTGCGCGAACTGACCGGTGGTATCTATTTCGGCGAGAAGCACCGCACGGCCGACTCCGCCAGCGATCTATGCACCTACACCGTGGACGAGATTCAACGCGTCACCCGCATGGCCGGCAGGATTGCACGCAGCCGGCGCAAGTCCATCGTCTCGGTCGACAAGGCCAACGTGCTGGAAACCTCGCGGCTGTGGCGCAGCACCGTCGAGGAAATACTCAGCAGTGAATTTGCCGACGTGAAGCTGGAACACATGCTGGTGGATTCCGCCGCGATGCATCTGATCCGCAAACCCGCCAGCTTCGATGTGATCCTCACCGAGAACATGTTCGGCGACATTCTGACCGACGAAGCCTCCATGCTGGCCGGCTCGCTGGGCCTGCTACCCTCAGCTTCCCTGGGCGCTGGCAAGCTCGGAATATACGAACCCATCCATGGATCGGCCCCCGATATCGCCGGCCGGCACATCGCCAACCCCTATGGGGCGATTTTGAGCGTCGCCATGCTGCTGCGACATTCGCTCGGCCTGCCATTTGAGGCGCAGGTCGTTGAAAAGTCGGTGGCTGCGGCCATCGAGGCGGGGGTCCGGACCGCCGATATCGCCGCTTCCGGGCCGATCGCCAGCACCCGGGAAGCCGGCGCCGCGGTGGTCAAAAGAATCTTACAATAAATCTATAAATTATTGATTTATAAGCTAGATTTTCACCCTAAAATTGACCCGGAATTTTCTTGCCCAAAAGCCCGGGAACGCGGTTATGATCTGACCAGCGCCGGGAATCCGATCTCTTCCCGGCGTTTCAGCCTTCGGGCAAATCTCCATGTCTCGACCACTACGGTCGAGGTGTCTTTGGTGGAAACGGGACTCGTGTCGGGTTAGTCCCCAAGGTCGCCGTCGGCATTGCCAACAGCGCCACGACCGCGGTTCTAAGTTGCCACATCCAGGCCGGCCTAGCGCCGGCCTATTTTTATCCGGCGCTTTTGTCGTCGACCCACTGAGCATAGAACGGCGGCATGTCGCCCGAAACGCGCGCCTTGAATTCAGGCGCGCACTTCTCCCTGAACGCACGCACTCCTTCCGAACGTATTCGCCTAGACAGCATTCGACGCGAAACTTGCCGCGAGCACCGCACTGGCTTCAGCCTCGCTGCAGTTCCAGCGACCTAGCAGAGCTTCGATGTCCTCGCGATCGCTACGCGCCGCCACCGGCGTGGCAGCAGGAGTGCGACTGAATCGTGGCGCAGGTGCATTCTGGACCGATCCTGCAACATCCACGAACGCACCACGTTCGATGTTGTGCGGATGAGCGGGTGCCTCGGATATCGAAAGCACCGGCGCGACGCACGCATCGGTGCCTTCAAACACGGCGCACCATTCATCTCGCGTACGGGTCCGAAAGACCGCGGCGAGCTTGCACTTGAGATCGGCCCACGCAGCGGCATCGTGGCCTTGGGCTGCCGTCATGCAACCTGCTGCAAAGGCCTCGCGGTCCAATCCTGCCTTCTCCATCAGCAGCTCGTAAAACTGCGGCTCGAGTGCTCCGACAGCGATGAATTTGCCATCGGCGGTCGCATAGGTGTCGTAGTAGTGGGCGGCGCCGGAAAGGAAATTCGAACCTACCTCGTCAGCGAACAGCCCGGCGCCGCGCATGCCGATGCACATGGCCATCAACGCGATCGAACCGTCGACCATGGCCGCATCCACGACCTGCCCCTTACCGGAACGCTGGGCTTCCAGTAACGCACACACCATGCCGAACGCGAGCAGCATGCCACCGCCGCCAAAATCGCCCACGAGGTTGAGCGGTGGCACCGGCTTGTCCCCGCCGCGCCCAATGGCATGCAGGGCTCCTGACAAGGCGATGAAATTGATATCGTGCCCCGCCGTCGTCGCGAGCGGCCCGCTCTGGCCCCAGCCCGTCATGCGTCCATAAACCAGCCCCGCATTGCGCTCGAGGCATACCTCGGGACCGAAACCCAGGCGCTCCGCGACACCGGGTCGGTAACCTTCGAAGATTGCGTCGGCGCGATCGGCCAATTTGAGCAGCGCCTGCAGCCCCGCGGTGCTCTTCAGGTCCAACGCGATGCGGTGACGATTCCTTTGCAGCGGATCGTAGGGCGCGGCCCGGTTCACACTGCGCTCGACCGAGATCACCTCGGCACCCATATCCGCCAGCATCATCCCGCAGAAGGGCCCCGGACCGATGCCGGCGACTTCGACGATCCTGATCCCCGCCAGCGGCCCTTTGCCGACACTCACTGTTTCGTTTCTACGGTTCACTTCCGAAACTCACTTCCAGCACTACAACCGGCTCATCCGGCTCATCCGGCCATCAGCGCAGCAGCTCGCAGGCGGTCGCGGCACTCCTGCACGATCCGTTCGATCAACTCCGCGCAGGTGGGAATGTCATGTATCAGGCCGATCACCATGCCTGCACTGATGACTCCGCCATCGACGTCGCCCGTTTGCAGCGCGGTCCTGCCGCGGGCGCCTGCCACGAGCGGTCGCACATCTTCGAACTTCGCTCCACGCTTTTCCATGGCAACGACTTCGTTCGAGATGGAGTTCCTGAACACTCGCGCGGTGTTGTGCATGGTTCGAAACATCAGGTTCGTGTCTCGCTCGTTGGCGTTTGCCAGTGCCTGCTTGATGTTGTCGTGAATCGGCGCTTCCCGCGTGCACATGAAGCGCGTGCCCATATTGATACCCTGTGCGCCCAGCGCGAGTGCAGCGGCCATGCCGCGACCGTCACCGATACCGCCAGACGCGACTACCGGAATCGTCAGGGCCGCGACGGCGGCCGGGATCAGGATCAGGTTGGGAATGTCGTCTTCGCCGGGATGGCCCGCACACTCGAAGCCGTCGATGCTCACGATATCCACACCGTGACGCTGCGCTGACAGCGCATGGCGCACGGCAGTGCATTTGTGCACGATCTTGATGCCGTGCTCCTTCAGCCTGCCGATGAAATCCCGCGGACTGTTGCCGGCGGTCTCGACGATTCCGACACCGCTGGCAATGATGACCTCGAGATATTCCGTGTATGGCGGTGGCTTGATGGTGGGCAGGATCGTCAGGTTCACACCGAACGGACGATCGGTCATCTTGCGGCAGCGCTCGATTTCATGCCGCAACGCTTCGGGCGTGGGCTGAGTCAGCGCCGTGAGTACGCCGAGCCCGCCTGCATTCGAAACCGCCGACGCCAACCCCGCCGTGCCCACCCACTGCATGCCACCTTGAATGATCGGATATTCGATCCCCAGCAATTCGGTGACTTGGGTTTTCATCGTTCTGGCAGCCGAGGCCGCGATCGCGGCAACGGCTGGCAGTTTCCCACACGCAGCGTGCCGTGCGGAATCGTTATTCCACGATCGGTTTCTACTTCAGCAATCCATGTCTTCGGCAATCCATGTTCCATCCGCGGCCCTGTGCGGGCATTTCCTATCCGACCGCCGATATCCGTTCGGCAGCCAAGGCGCGCTCCAGCCCGCCTCGCAGATCCCGCAGCAGATCCTCAGCGCTCTCGATACCGATCGACAATCGCAGCAGCGAGTCCGACATCCCTGCCCGACGGCGAGCATCAACATCCATGGAGGCATGCGTCATGGTAGCGGGATGTGCCACGAGGCTCTCCACGCCGCCCAGCGACTCCGCGAGCGAGAAAAAGCTGAGCCCATCGAGGAACGCGCGTACCTGCGGGAGACCACCGAGCAACTCGAAGCTCAGCATGGCGCCGAATCCGGATTGCTGTGACTTTGCCAGCGCATGCTGGGGATGCGATGACAAGCCGGGATAAAAGACTCTGCTGACGGCAGGATGCCCGGCAAGCAAGTCGGCGATACGCCGCGCGTTCTCGCCGTGGACCGTCATTCTTGCATGCAGGGTTCTCACGCCCCGCAACGTCAGATAGCTGTCGAACGGTGCGCCGGTCACGCCGATGCAGTTCGCCCACCAGATCATTTGCTCGTGCAGTTCAGGAGTCGCCGCAAGGACCGCGCCGCCGACCACATCGCTGTGACCGTTGAGGTATTTGGTGGTCGAATGCAGCACCAGGTCGGCGCCGAGAGCAATTGGCCGCTGCCATACGGGCGACAGGAACGTGTTATCGACCAACAGCAATGCGCCGACGGCATGCGCCGCCGCAGCTGCCGCGCGGATATCGACGATCCGTAGCAACGGATTGCTCGGCGACTCGACCCAGATCAGCCGGGGCTTCTTCGCCAGCGCCGCGGCGAATTCCTCCGGATTCGTCTGGTTGACGAATTCGACACGCAGCGAGCCGCGTTTGGCCAGAGAGTTGAACAGCCGATAAGTTCCGCCATAGCAATCGTGCGGCGCCAGCAGCAAGTCATCCGACTTGAGCAATTGGCAAGCCAGCATTACGGCGGACATGCCCGATGAGGTGACCACGCCTCCCGCGGCACCCTCCAGGCTTGCCAGCGCCTCACCCAAAGCATCGCGTGTCGGGTTTCCGGAGCGCGAATAGTCGTACTCACGCCTTTCGCCGAAGCATTTGAAGGCGTAGGTGGACGTGAGGTGGATTGGTGGTACCACCGCACCATGCTGCGTATCCGACTCGAGCGCCGCACGGACGGCACGGGTGGTAAGCGATGTAGATTCGCTCATGCTGCGCTCCCTGCAAAGCCGAGTGCGCCCGCAAATATTGGCCTTAGCTGCTCGTGTTCCTTAAGAAACGCGTCGTGCCCATAGAGCGATGACAGCTCGAACAGCTCCGCCCTGCCCGCAAGGCGGGATTGCAGTGCCTGCATGTCAGCGAGCGGTACGAGCTGATCCTCGCGAATCGCCACAAGCGCCGTCGGTACGCGGATCTTTCCAGCATCCACCCGATGCAGGTCGATGGACTCCGAGAGACATACGAACGCCTCTGGCACGTACGATGCGGCGTACGCATCGCCACGAGCCAGCAGATAACCTTCCACAGGAAATTGCACGCGACCATTGACGTGCGTCGGTTCGCCGCCAAAGCGGGACTCGAACTCATTAGCGCTGCGATATGTCGCCATAGCAAGCGCACGAGCAAGCCTCAGCCCTTCAGCACCGTCGTTCCTCTGCAATGCATAGCGCACGATTGCACGCTGCACACTGCGCCACGCCGTTGCGAGCGGATGTGAGCGGTCGGCTGCGCTGATAACGACGATGTTGCGCACCAGGTCGGGATAACGCTCGGCGAACGCGAGCGCGACCATGCCGCCGTAGGATGCTCCAACGATTGCCTGCAAAGAGGGGATGTCGAGATGCTGCATCAGGCGCCGCAGGACGAGCGCTTGGTCGTATGCGCTGATCGACGGAAAGTCGGCCTGCCCTCGTTGCGGACCGGTGGTGTCGCCACTGCCGCCGAGAAAATCGAATCCGAGCACTCGGCAGCGACGGGTATCCAGAGCCCCGCCAGGGCCGACAACCTCGCTCCACCAGCTTTGTCCCGGGGCGTGGGCGACGAAGCGGCCGGCGGAAATACCGCCTAGCGCAGCCACGATGGGCCCCTCGCTGCCGGTCAGCCGCCAGGCCACGCGCACGTCTTCCAGTTGTGCCCCGAAATGCAGCGACAGCGCGCCCGGAATCCCGAGCACACCTTCACGGACCGCAATCGGATCCACGGCGGATTCTGCCTGGACCACGGCAGAGCCTGGCGCCTCGGAGGCGTCCTTCAAAACGATCATTCTGTTAAAGCACTCCGCATCGCGTCCGGCCATAAGCCGGACAGGTTTCGCGCATCGCAGAAACCCCACGGAGCACCCGTAGTGGCAGGTCGCTGTGCCCAACCGCACCCCGGTACCGGCATGCAGCTACACAACAACTCATCTGTCGGGGTCGTCACCGGTCGAACCGGCTCTCCCGCAGGAGTTGGCACCTTTACGAAGTGGTTAGCTTCGGCGGTTGCCCCGGCTTCAAAGGGCCTTACCCTCAGCCGGTCTCGATGAGCGGCCTGAAGTCTATGGGTACGGCGATGGGAGCGTCAAGAAGTCAGCGCACCGCCATCGTCCCAAAGCGAGCGGCGAAAGCCCTTCATTTGTCGTAGTCGACACCCTCACCGCCATTCGCCCAGCGCCACCCCGGCGCTGGTCTTGACCCCGGTAGTCGCACCAACGTACTATCACGCTATTACATTGATACGAGCTGAAGCACCCGACCCATGAAGGAACATCGCGCATTGACGCCACGCCAGGAGGTACTGGCGGAACGATCGCTGTTCGGCGCCATCCTGACGCTGAAGAACGTCGATGAATGTCGTTCGTTCTTTCGCGACCTGTGCACGCCGGCCGAGCTGCAGGCGCTGGCCGACCGTTGGGCCGTAGTCGCCCTGCTGCAGCAAGGCGTGCCCTATCGGGAGATCTACCGGCAGACCGGCGTCAGCGTGACCACCATCGGACGCGTGGCGCGCTACCTGACCAACGGTAACGGTGGGTATTCGCTCGCGACGGAGCGCCTCAAAGAGCATCGAGCCGGCGAACATCGGGCCGGCTGAGGCAGCGCTCGCTGCTTGCTGCATGCCCCGACCAGGATCGGGGCTCGCAGCTGCTCGTCCAATCGCCCTTCCCCCTTTTCAACCAGCAAGCCCTGACAGCCAGCAAGGATTTACCTTGATTCCCATGGATAAAACTTCGCGCCTGAAGGTCGCCCTGCAAAAGTCGGGACGGCTGACGGACAACTCGCTGGATCTGCTGGTGCGCTGCGGGCTGAAATACAGTCGCGGCAAGGACCAGCTGATGTGCTACGGCGAGAACATGCCGCTGGACGTGCTGCTGGTGCGTGACGACGACATCCCCGACCTGGTGCAGCAGGACGTCTGCGATCTGGGCATCGTCGGCCTGAACGTGATTGAAGAAAAACGCCTGGCGTTCGAAGCGCAAGGTGTCACGCCGTTGTTCGAGCAATTGATGGTGCTGGACTTCGGCAGGTGCCGCATGTCCATCGCCGTACCGGATGGCACGGAATACAAGGACGTGAATTCGCTGCGCGGCAAGCGCATCGCCACGACCTATCCGAACATCCTGGCCCGCTACCTGCGTAACAACGATGTACAAGCCGACGTCGTCACCCTGTCCGGCGCCGTGGAAATTGCGCCGCGCCTGGGCCGCGCCGACTTCATCTGCGACCTGGTGTCGACCGGCTCGACGCTGATCGCCAATCACCTGTGGGAAGCCGAGACGATTCTCGAAAGCCAGGCGGCGATCATCAGCACGCCAGTGCCTGTGAGCGTGGAGAAACAGGAATGGATTCATCGCCTGTCGATGCGCATCGATGGCGTACAGCAGGTGAAGGAGAGCAAGTACATCATGCTGCACGCGCCGCGCGACAAGCTTGCAGAGATCAAGAAACTGCTGCCCGGCAGCGAGTCGCCCACCATCGTGCCGCTCGATGGCCGCAGCGACCGGGTCGCCGTGCACGCCGTGTGTCGCGAAAACGTGTTCTGGGAAACCCTGGAAAGCCTCAAGAGCGCCGGCGCCAGCTCGATACTGGTATTGCCGGTCGAGAAGATGCTGGCATGAGTGGGGAGAGGAAGCGGTTGGTGGTTAGCGGTTGGCGGTTAGTCAAGGCCGTGCACCTGCGAACGTTGCAACTGGGCCAATCGCTTCGCACGAGAGTTCCCTGTCCGCACCAACCGCTAACCGCTAACCGCTAACCGCTTCCTCCATGCAACTCCCGATTCTCAACTGGTCCTTTTTGTCGGCCGACGCGCGCCGCGATGCGCTGCGTCGCCCGACCCAGGCCGACAGCGCAACGCTCACTGTCAAGGTCAAGGCAATCATTGCCGAAGTTCGCAGCAGAGGCGATGCGGCCCTTCTCGACTACACGCAGCGTTTCGATGGCGCAGCGTTACAGTCGCTCGAAGTAACGCCAGCAGAGTTCGCCGCCTCGGAAACCGCATTGAATGCCGGTCAGCGCCAAGCCTTGAGCCGCGCCATCGACAACGTGCGTCGCTTCCATGAGGCGCAGCTCACGCCTGCCATCAGCATGGAACTCTCCCCCGGCGTGACCTGCGAACGGCAGTTTCGCGCAATCGACGCGGTCGGCCTCTATGTGCCGGCTGGAGTCGCGCCGCTCCCCTCCGCGGCCATCATGCTTGCCGTACCGGCGCGAATTGCGGGCTGCGCGACACGAATCATCTGCACACCACCGCGTAAGGACGGTACTGCGGACCCAGGCGTACTGACGGTTGCTAGTCTTTGCGGAGTAGAACGCGTGTTCAAGGTGGGCGGTGCGCAGGCAATCGCCGCCATGGCCTATGGCACGCAGACAATTCCCAAAGTCGACAAAGTATTCGGTCCCGGCAGCTCCTGGGTCACCGAGGCGAAGCTCCAGGTAGCTAATGATCCGGACGGCGCGGCATTGGATCTCCCCGCCGGTCCTTCCGAAGTACTTGTGATTGCAGATGCGACGGCACGTCCCGAGTTTGTCGCTGCCGATTTGTTGGCGCAGGCCGAACACAGCGGCGATGCGCAGGTGATTCTGGTGACCACAGACGCGGCGCTGGCGAGCGCCACGCTGGAGCAACTGGAGGTGCAGATGAATCGACTCAGTCGCAGCGCGACGATGCGCGAGTCCATCGCTCACAGTCGCATCTTCCTGGTCGAGTCGCTGGATGCCGCCTTTGAGCTGAGCAACGCTTACGCACCGGAGCACTTGATCGTGCAAGTCACCGACGCACGAGCGTGGTTGCCCAAGGTACGCAACGCGGGCTCGGTATTTCTGGGCAAATGGACGCCGGAGACGATGGGCGACTATTGCAGCGGCACCAACCATGTGCTGCCGACGTACGGCTTCGCGCGTGCTTACAGCGGACTGTCGATGACGGACTTCATGAAGCGCATGACGGTGCAGGAACTGACTGCGGACGGATTGCGCGATCTCGGACCCACGGCAATCACCATCGCCGATCTGGAAGGACTCGACGCGCACGCCAACGCCGTGAAAGTGCGGTTGGCCCAACTTGCTTCCACGGGTGCCCCATAGACAGCATGATGAACAGCATCCTGCAACTTGCTCGCCCTGACATTCTGTCGCTGCAGCCGTATCAGCACGCCGCCTGGGAGCCGTCGCTCGAACGCATGCATGCGAATGAAATGCCGTGGCGCGCTGAAGGCGACACCACAGCGGCGGGGCTGAATCGCTATCCGGAGCCGCAGCCGGTCGAATTGATCGAACATCTCGCCGCCCTATACGGCGTGGCTCCGGAGAATGTGCTCGCCGGACGAGGTAGCGACGAAGGCATCGACCTGCTGGTTCGTGCTTTCTGTCGTGCGGGCCGGGACAGCGTGCTGATCTGCCCGCCGACCTTCGGCATGTACAAGGTGTCCGCCCGCATCCAGGGCGCCGACATCGTCGAAGTGCCGCTGCGTAAAGAACTCGGTTTCGCCATCGATGTGGATGCCATCCTCGCCGCGTGGCGCGAGGGCATCAAGCTGGTCTTTGTCTGCACTCCGAACAACCCGACTGGCAATCTGCTCGATGCGCAGGCAATCACCAGGCTATGCACGTCGCTGGCAGACAAAGCGCTGGTCGTGGTGGATGAGGCCTATATCGAGTTCGCCAAAGCCGACAGCATGGCGCGCCGCTTGAGCGAATTCGCGAATCTCATCGTGTTGCGTACGCTATCCAAAGCCTACGCATTGGCCGGTGCACGATGTGGCGCCCTGCTCGCCCACGTCGATATCGTCAGCCTGTTGGCGCGAGTCATCACGCCCTACTCGCTACCCACTCATACGATTGAGTCGGTGCTGCGCTTCACGGACGCCGAACACTGTGCAGTATCGCGGCAACGCATAGAAATCATTCTGAGCGAGCGCAGTCGCCTGAGCGAACAGCTCGCGCAGCTGTCGCTGATTCGCCGCGTATGGCCGAGCGACTCGAATTTCATCCTGGTGGAATGCGCCGATGCCGACCGCGTGCTGCAGGCGGCCATCGGCACCGGGCTGATCATCCGCGATCCGCGCTCGAATGCGGCTCTTGCCGACTGCCTGCGCATCTCCGTGGGCTCACCCGAGCAGAACAACCGGCTCATTCGCGCTATCGACGCCGCTGCCAGCATTGGAGAAAGAATATGACTGGCCGCAAAGTACTGTTCATCGATCGCGACGGCACATTGATCGAGGAGCCAGCGGATCAACAGATCGACAGCCTCCAGAAACTGAAGCTGGTTGCCGGAACCATCCCTGCGCTTTTGAAGCTACGCGATGCCGGCTACCGGTTCGTGATGGTCAGCAACCAGGATGGCCTGGGCACCGCGAGTTTCCCGGAACCCGCGTTCCGCGAGCCGCATGAATTCCTGCGCAATCTGCTGTTGTCGCAAGGCATCGGTTTCGATGCCGAGTTCATCTGTCCGCACTTTGCGCGCGATGCCTGCGCGTGCCGCAAGCCCAAAACCGCACTGCTCGACGGCTACCTGCGTGACAACCCGATCGACCGGCAAAACAGCCACGTGATCGGTGATCGCGACACCGACCTCGAACTGGCGCGCAACCTGGGTATTCAAGGCCTGCGTCTACGGGTCGATGGCAGCGCTGAGGAGTCCTGGGCGGGTATCGCCGCCCGCCTGGTGGCGCCGCAGCGCCGTGCGCACGTCGAGCGGAAAACTAAAGAGACGGCTATCGCCATCGATGTGAATCTCGATAGCGAAGGACCTATACGGGTTTCGACCGGACTCGGCTTCTTCGATCACATGCTCGAACAGATCGCCAAGCACGGCGGCTTCTCCCTGGATCTGACCTGCCAGGGCGACCTGCACATCGACGAACATCACACCGTCGAAGATTGCGCCCTCGCACTGGGCCAAGCGCTCAAGACCGCTTTGGGTGACAAGCGCGGCATCCACCGTTATGGCTTTCTATTGCCCATGGATGAGGCGCTGGCACAGGTCGCCATCGATCTCTCCGGCCGGCCTTACTGCGTATTCGAAGGCCAATTCGGGCGTGACGTGGTCGGGCAATTGCCAACAGAGCTGGTGCCGCACTTCTTTCGCTCGCTGGCCGAGACGATGGGTGCCGCAATCAACATCAAGGTCACTGGCGACAATACCCACCACATGATCGAAGCCTGCTTCAAAGGCGTTGGCCGCACGTTGCGCCAGGCCTTCCGTATCACCGATACGGCCGTACCGAGCACCAAAGGAACGCTCTGATGACGCGTCTCGCCATCATCGATAGCGGCGGTGCCAATATTGCCTCGTTGCAGTTCGCGATCGAACGGCTGGGAATCGCTTCGGACCTCACCACCGATCCGCAGCGCCTCAACAGCGCAAGCCATGTCATCCTGCCCGGCGTGGGCGCGGCGGCCGACTGCATGGCCAGGCTGCAAAGCGCTGGGATCGTCGACACGATTCGCGCCTTGAAGCAGCCGCTGCTCGGCATCTGTGTCGGCATGCAGTTGCTGTTCGAGTCTTCCGAGGAAGGCGATGTGCCGTGTATCGGCCTGCTGCCGGGACGCGTGCGCCGCTTCGCCAATCGCGAGGGCATGCCCGTCCCGCACATGGGCTGGAATCAGCTCGAATTGCAACGCGAATCGCCGTTGCTGCAGGACATCTCCAGCGGCGACTACGTCTACTTCGTGCACAGCTACGCCGCTCCGATCGGCGCCGATACCGTGGCCAGCACCGCTTACGGAGATTCGTTCTCTGCCGTCGTGCAGCGCGGGAACGTCTACGGCGCGCAGTTCCACCCGGAACGTTCGGCCCAGATCGGTGCATTGCTGCTGCGTAATTTCATGCGGATATCCTGATGCAAACACTCTCATGGAACTGATTCCCGCCATCGATCTGAAAGCTGGCCGCTGCGTACGCCTGCTCAAAGGCGACTTTGCAGCGGAGACCATCTATTCGGACCAGCCCGCCACAGTGCTGGAAACCTATCGCTCGCTCGGCGCGCGACGTGTCCATGTCGTCGATCTGGATGCGGCGCGCGACGGCAATCTGCCTAACCGGCCGATCGTCACCGCGTTGGCCAAAGAGCAACGCGTGCTGCTGCAGGTGGGCGGCGGTCTACGGACATTCGATCGTGTGAAGGAACTGCTCGACTCGGGCGTGGATCGCGCTGTGATAGGCAGCGTTGCGGTAACCGCGCCGACTGATGTGGCGCTGTGGATGAGCCAGCTCGATGCCTCGCGCATCGTGCTTGCGTTCGACGTCAAGCTCGACGCCGCCGGCGTTCCGATGCTCGCAACACACGGCTGGCAACAGACCAGCGACGTTGTCCTGTGGAATGCGGTCGAACGTTTCCTCAAAGCAGGCCTCACACACGTGCTGTGCACCGATGTCTCGCGCGATGGCGCAATGACGGGGCCGAACTGTGAGTTGTACTCGGAGGCGGTGCGCCGCTTCCCCGAACTGCAATGGCAAGCGTCTGGCGGTGTAGCGTCAGGACATGACCTGCTGGCACTGCGCGAGTGCGGAGTCGCTGCCGTCATCAGTGGCAAAGCGATGCTTGAGAACCGGATTTCACCTGAGGAGCTGCGGCCATTCTTGCCAAACGCATCATCCCCTGTCTCGATGTAAGAGATGGCCAGGTCGTCAAGGGCGTGCGCTTTCGCGATCACGTCGTTGTAGGCGACATTCTCGAACTCGCGGCGCGTTATTGCGCGGCGGGCGCTGACGAGCTGGTGTTTTATGACATCACCGCGAGCCCCGACGGTCGCTCGGTAGATCGCAGCTGGGTGCGTCGCATTGCGCGCACGCTCGACATTCCCTTCTGTGTTGCCGGTGGCATCCGCAGCGTCGCAGACGCCGAGCAGGTCCTCGGCGAAGGTGCTGAGAAGGTGTCCGTCAACTCCCCCGCTCTCACCGATCCAGAACTGATCTCGCGATTGAGCGCTCGCTTCGGCGCGCAATGCGTGGTGGTGGGAATAGACAGCCAGACCGTCGATGGCAGCTATCAGGTCTACCAGTTCACCGGCGACCCGCAGCGAACGCGCAACAGCAGCCGCAACACGCTCGATTGGGTTCGCGAAGTGCAGGAACGCGGTGCCGGCGAGATCGTACTCAACTGCATGGCCAGCGATGGCGTACGCAAGGGCTATGACCTGGGACAGCTCGCGGCAGTGCGCACGCTCTGCGAAGTACCGCTGATTGCATCCGGTGGCGCGGGCACGCCGCAGCACTTCAGCGACGTCTTCACCACCGCTCGTGTGGACGGTGCGCTGGCTGCCAGCGTCTTCCACAGCGGCAACATCGCCATTCCCGACCTGAAGAAATTCCTGCGCCAGCAATCGATCGAGATCAGACCATGACGCTAGCAATGACGACGGCGCAGATCGACGCACTCGACTGGAAGAAAGGCGATGGACTGCTGCCCGCCGTGGTCCAGCACGCACGTACCGGCAAGGTATTGATGCTGGGTTACATGAATGCGGCGGCGCTGCGCGTTACGTTGGATAGCAAACGCGTGACGTTTTTCAGCCGCAGCAAGAACCGCTTGTGGACCAAGGGCGAAACCTCCGGCAATTTCCTGCACGTCGTCGCGCTGGGGGCCGATTGCGACAACGACAGCTTGCTGGTCCAGGCCGATCCCGATGGCCCTACCTGCCACAACGGCAGTGAAAGCTGCTTCGGTGATGTTGCTGCCACCTGTGCTTCTGGCCTGGGCTTTCTCGGAACACTCGAATCGGTCATTGCACAGCGCATTGCCGACAAGCCGCAGGGCAGCTACACGGCGCGCATCTGGTCCGAAGGTCCGACGCGTCTGGCGCAAAAAGTTGGCGAAGAAGGAGTCGAAGTGGCGCTGGCGTCGGTGACGCAGGGCGATGATCAGCTCGTCGGCGAATCAGCGGACCTGATTTTCCACCTGGCGCTGCTGCTGAAGAGCCGCAATCTATCGCTGCTAACGGTGGTGAAGGAACTGGAGCATCGGCACGCTGCGAAGCCCTGAGTTTCGCCAAGGCCTTTCAGCGCGGTTGCCTCCCTGGGATCCGGGCCGCTCACGACCCGGCTCAGCCGCGCCTAGATCAATCAAATCAGATCAGGAACTCTTTCGCCGGCTCGCGCAGGTTGTAAGTCGAACTCATCGCGCGCCCGTATGCACCTGCGGTTGCGATCAACAGAACATCGCCTTCCTGAGTCGGTGGCAACAGTCGATCGCTGCCCAGCAAGTCGCCGGATTCGCAGATCGGACCGACTACGTTCACGACTTCCGTCGGCAGGTCTTCCAGGCGGGTCAGATTCAGGATCTCGTGATGTGCGCCATACAGTGCCGGGCGGATCAACGAATTCATGCCCGTCGCGACACCCACGTAGTGAACTTCGCCCTTGCCTTTGAGCTGCGTTACCTGCGCAAGCAGCACGCCCGCCTCGGCGACCAGGTAACGGCCAGGCTCGATCCACAACGAGATGTTTGGATGAGCCGCCTTCAAAGCGCTCAACGCCGCGCCAAACTCCGACAGCACGACACCTTGCTGGCCGAACCGCTCAGGTACGCCAAGTCCACCACCCAGGTCCACCGTGTGAACGTGCTTGAAGCGTTGTGTCAGCGCAGTGAGCGTCTCACCAACCGATTGCCAGTTGTCGACGCTGAATACGCCGCTGCCGGTGTGAGCATGCAAGCCGACCACACGGGCACCTGCCGCCTCGATGAGACGCTGCAGCTCGTCCATTTCGAATAGCGGCACGCCGAACTTGGAATGCACACCGGCGGTGCGAACCTTGTCGTGATGCCCGCGGCCGTAGCCGGTATCGATGCGCACGAACACATTGCGGCCTTTGAACAGTTCCGGCCATGACCGCAGCGGATGAAGGTTGTCGAGGGTGACCCAGATTCCCTGGCTCAGTCCCCACGCATACTCCTCGCGCGGCGCGAAGTTGGGCGTGAACAGCAACTTCTTGCGGTCGACCTGCGGCAGTGTTCTGACGACGTGTTCGACTTCCTGCCGCGACACGCATTCGAAACCCAGCCCCTGCTCATGGAACAGCCGGAGAATCTCCGGATGCCAGTTGGCCTTTAGGGCGTAGAAGACGTTATCGATGCCCGGCAGAGCGCGCAGCGACTGCGCCTTCGCTTTGAGCGTCTCACGGTCGTAGACATAGGCCGCGCCGTGCTCCCGTCCGAGCGTGAGCAGGTCCTGGCGACGAACGTTCCACCACTGTTGCGACGTGTCGGTGGTCTTGTCGGAGGGGCCGTAGAGCTCCTCCCAAGTCGGTCCGAGCACACGGTCGGCCGTCATCTTGTGGATCGCAATTTCATGCAGCCGCGATACCAGGCGATCGCCCTGCTCCTCGTCGATCACGAAGGTAATGTTCAGGTCGTTGGCGGCCTGCGTGACGAGATAGATCTTCTGCTCTTCGAACAGCTCTAGCGCATCGCCCAGCCGATGCAGTATCGCGCGGATATTACGTCCGACCAGACTCACCGCCGCGCACGGGCCGATGACGTTCACGCGGCAGATCCTGCCGAGATCGAGCGTCAGTGCATCGAGCGTCGCCTTGTCGAGGGAGTTCGCCGCCGGATCCAGCGACACCGTCACGCTGGTCTCGGAGGTCGAGACCAGATCGATGGAAATACCGTGGTCCTTGTACACCTGGAAGGCATCGGCGAGGAAACCCACCGAATGCCACATGCCGACGGTTTCCATCGACACCAGCGTGATGTTCTTCTTGATCGTTACCGCCTTCACCTGCGCGGCAACGTTGCCGCCGTGAGCGGTGATGACGGTACCTTCCAGCTTCGGCGTCTGCGTCGCGTAGACATACAGCGGGATGCCGTATTGCTTGACCGGCATGATGCAACGAGGATGCAGGACTTTCGCGCCGCTGCTGGCGATCTCCTGCGCTTCGTCGTACTCAAGCGCACGCAACAAACGCGCACCAGTAACCGAACGGGGATTGGCGCTGAACATGCCCGGCACATCGGTCCAGATTTCGAGGCGACGCGCCTGCAGCTTCGCCGCCAGGTAGCTGCCCGAGGTATCCGAACCGCCGCGTCCAAGCAGCACCGTATCGCCGTTCTCGTCGCTGGCAATGAAGCCCTGGGTGATCCACACAGTGCCCGCCGTCGACCAGCGCTCCTGTAATGCGAGATCAGGCTCGAAAGCGCAGGTGGCGGAGAGATAGCTGGAACGCAGATTGGCGTTGCGACGCTGTTCGGCCTTGAGCACCGTCCTGGCGTCGACCCATTGCACGTCTAGTTCCTGTGACGCGAGGAACGCTGCGCCGAGGCGCGTTGCCATCAGCTCGCCTTGCGCCATTACGCGAGCGCGTAGCCTCTCGCTCACTTCTCCGACCAGCGCGATACCTTCAGCGATCTGCCGCAGGCGTTTGAATTGCTCTTCCAGATCCGGGGTGGGCGTGACGCCGAGATCGCGAGCGAGATCGCGATGGCGTTGTTCGATCTGATCCATTACGGGCCGCCACTGGCCATCGTGGGCCTGCGTGAGCAATTGCTCGAGGCGATCCGTGATTCCCGACAAAGCCGAGTGCACGACAACCGGGCGCAGCCCTTCGGTCAGCCGTTCGCGCACCACGCCGGCGACGTTCTTCCAGTTGGCAGCGGAGGAAACACTGGTACCGCCGAACTTCAGTACCACCCACGGCGAAACAGGCGCGGAATCCGCCATCGTCATCTTCGAACCCCATTCTTGAATTGAACCGGCGCGAGCATACCGATCCCGCTCGCGCTGTGGTGCGGCCGGAACTGCCGCAGCAGCAACCTGTCGGTGCGTGTGCGCAGTGTGCAGATTTCGTTGAGGAGCCGCTACACGACGCCCAGGGCGACGCGAACTCAGCAGCGGCCCGCCTCAGCTATTCTTCTTCGTCAAAGTCGTTGAGCTCTTTCTTGAGCCTGCGTTCGGCCAGCACGTCCTCGAGCTTGCTCCAGGCGGCCTTGCCCTTCTTGGCGTCTTTGGCAGCGGCGCTCGGACGCGCGCGTCGATCCACTTTGTCGATAAATCGGTCGAAGTTCTGATCCTCGTCGCTCTCGGCGACGAAGTCATCATCGAGATCGAAGTGATCGTCGTCTCTCTCCACGATAATGTTTCCTAGAAATTCCAGTCAAATCAACCACATCGGAACCGGTCGAGACCTTAAAGCCTGCGGACTATATACGATGCGCCACGCTTTTCAATGCCTTGCGAATGAAGAAGCCGATAGCGAACGGTTCACAGTCGGAAAAGACCGGCCACCCTTAAGCACACCTTAGGTACATAAGGGCATCCGCCGCAGAGCCAAGTGAAGCGGCCCGAAGGGGCGCCGTAAGCCTGCTATCAGGACGGTCTTTTCCCAGCCGGCCGACCTGGCTGGTCAGTGGTCGCTGACGGTAACCGGCGCGCCGCGGCCCAGCCCGAGCCCTTCCGCAGCGCTCTGCTCCGCTCGTGCCAGCTCCACCACTCCGAACGAGTTGATCAGCGCCAGGAACTCGCCGGGCCGCACGTCCCCGTAAGTCCGGCGCAATGGGAAGCTGTGACCGCCGGTTTTGACCACCGGCTGGCTGAATCGCTGCACCAGCCCGGCGTCGATGTTGGTGATGAGGTTGCCGAAATGGTCGATGGTGATCACCACTCCGGTTACGTGGTCCGCTGCCACCGCCGGATCGTCCACCCAGGAAGGAATGATGTCCGTAATCCGCGGACCCAGGTCCTGGATACGGGCGCGTCCGGCAGCCAGCTCGGCTGCGAGCGGAGCGAAAATGTCGCGGCCATGAAAGGTCGCGCTGGGTGTTCCCAGGCTGAACCTGACGCGCGCTGGCTCCACGTCTAGCCGGTGGACGAGCGCCGCCTTGGTCCGGGCCACAATCGGCGCCAGCAGGCCGTTATCGGGCGCCAGGAACAGGTGGCCGTCCGCTTCCACCGCGATGATGTCCCTGCTCGTCCCCACCCCGGGATCGACGACCGCGATGTGGACGGTGCCGGACGGAAAGAATTCGAAGGCCCGCGACAGCCAGAAACCGGCTTCAGCCGGCCAGTACACCGGGACCTCGTGGGTGACGTCGATGATCCGCGCGTCCGGCAATCGCGTCAGGATGCGGCCTTTCATGGTCGCCACGAACGGGCCCTGGTGCCCGAAATCGGTAGTGATGGTGATGACGCCGCTGGGAGGGGACACGGGGTACCGGCTGCTGGTAAGAGGTTACTGGCCACTGGCTACTGGCCAGAGCTGGCCTGCAGTCAACCACAAAACGCGCTCGCAACCCAATGGATACGGCTACCGGCTACCGGCTACCGGCTACGGGCCACAGGCTACGGGCCGGAGTATTCGCAGCGGCCGAAGTCCTCGACCACGACGTTGCGGTCAGTCGCAATTAGCCGGAAGGCGGCATCGCCGGCCGCGACCCTCCATACCTCCAGCTGCAACGGCTCACCGGGATAAGCGGGGCTGGTGAAACGCAGGTCCAGCCGGCGCAGTCGCGCGGGATCGTCATCGCACAGAATTCTGATCAAAGCGCGCCCGACCATTCCGTAAGCCGCCAGACCGTGCAGGATCGGGCGGTCGAAGCCGGCACTGCGCGCGACCTCCGGATCGATGTGCAGCGGGTTGTAGTCGCCAGCCAGGCGATAGATCAGCGCTTGGTTGAGCGACACCGGGAGTCGGGCCGTCAGGTCCGGAACGCGATCTGCAGGCACCGCTCGGGGTCTGGGTGCTCCCTCGCTCTTGCCACCGAAGCCGCCATCGCCGCGCAGGAATGAAACATTGCCAATCGTCACCAGCAACTCGCCCGACGGCGCGTCATGCAGCTTGCGGGTCAGGTACATGATCGCGCCCTTCGCCGCACCCTTGTCGTAGATCTCATCGATTGTCGTGTAACTCACCACCGTGCCTTCTGGCGGCAGTGGCTTGTGCAATTGCAACCACTGCTCCGCGTGCAGCAACATGCGGAAATTCACGCCCGAGTCGGGAGCCGCAAACCGCATCGCTCCCGCAGCCAGCGTGACGGCGAGCGTGGGCAATGCCACGAGCTGATTCTCGTACAGGTATTTCAGCTCGGCAGGATCGCTGGGATCCAGGGCACCGACGCCCAGCCCAAGTGCATAAAGAATGGTGTCCTGGCGCGTGTACTGCTGCGTCACGGGCTCGAACCGGGTCGCCATCAGTTTGTCGTAGTTCAGTGCCATGGCGGTCGCTATCGAGAATGGCGGGAGTTGCGGGAGCAACGATTGTCACTGAATCATCCGGGCAGTTCCATGGGCGCGCCGGCAAAACGCAACCGCAACGAATCCGTGTCTGGCGACCTGTCGACCTCTCAATTCGCCTGGCTTGACTCGCCCTCTAACTCACCTGGGCCGAAGCCGCCTCCTCCGCGGTTTCGATGCGCAATCCACTGCTGGCGTCGAAGAAGTGAATACTCTTCGGTGTTATCGACAACGTGACACTCGATCCGGGCGTCGGCAGGTCCTGCGGCGGTACGCGCGCCACCACCGGCCAGTTGCCGAAACGCGCGTGCAGGAATGCCTCGTTGCCTACGGACTCGACCAGGTCCGTGACGACTGAAATACGGATGCTGCCAGGATCCGAGTGCATGGCCGCTCGCTGTAAATCCTCAGGCCGCACACCGGCCACGACATCGCGGCCGATGTAGTGCTGCAGCATCAAACCGTGCAGCGACGGATCCAGCGGCAGTTGCGAGTCGCCATCGATCAATGCGAGCCGGCCTGCATCATCGACACGACCGCGCAACAGATTCATGGCCGGATTGCCCAGGAATCCGGCGACGAACAGGTTCGCCGGCCGCCGATAGATATGCATGGGCTCGTCGATCTGCTGCACGATGCCCTCGTTCATCACGACGATGCGCTGGCCCAGCGTCATCGCTTCCACCTGGTCGTGCGTAACGTAGATCATCGTGGTCTGCAGCGAACGATGCAGCATCGCGATCTGTGCACGGGTGCTGGTGCGCAGTTTGGCGTCGAGATTCGACAGCGGTTCGTCGAGGAGAAACACCTTGGGATGCCGCACCAGTGCGCGGCCGAGCGCCACCCGCTGCCTTTGCCCACCCGAAAGCTGTCGCGGCAGCCGGTCAAGCAAAGGCACCAATTCCAGCGAGACTGCGGCCTGCTGCACGCGGCTCTCAATTTCAGCAGCGCTATGGCCGCGCAGCTTGAGCCCGAAACCCAGGTTCTCGCCCACTGTCATGTGCGGGTAGAGCGCATAACTCTGGAACACCATAGCGATGTCGCGATCGCGCGGCTCCAAATGGGTCACGTCGCGTCCGCCGATGAGAATCGTGCCCTCCGTCACCTCCTCCAGCCCCGCGATCATGCGCAGCAACGTGCTTTTGCCGCAGCCGGATGGACCGACCAGCACCAGCAACTCGCCGTCCTTCACAGTGAAGCTCGCGCGATCCACGGCGGCGTGATTCTTGTCGTAGACCTTGCGTACCGAATTGAGAGTGACTTCTGCCATGGTTCGTTGCTGTGGTTATGAAGACCTGCGTCAGAAATCGCTGCTTTCGTTCGCGCCCGTACATACTAAACTTGCGATCGACAACCTCAGCACCGCAGCGCGCGCGCCACAATCCTCGACACCTGCATCATGACCAACAAACCAGCTTCCACAACTTTCCCCGCCGGCTTTCTGTGGGGCTGCGCGACCTCGGCCTACCAGATCGAAGGCTCGGCGCTGGCCGATGGCGCTGGCCCGAGCGTCTGGCAGCGTTTTGCACACACGCCGGGTCGCGTCGTCGACGGCGACACCGGAGACATTGCCTGCGATCACTATCGACGCTGGGAGAGCGATGTCGATCTGATGCAGCAACTCGGCATGCAGGCGTATCGCTTCAGCATTGCCTGGAGCCGCGTGTTGCCCAACGGTACCGGTCGCGTCAATCCGGCCGGCCTTGGTTTTTACGAGCGGCTGGTGGATCGCCTGCTCGCCAAGGGCATTCAGCCCATGGCGACGCTGTTTCACTGGGACCTGCCGGCGGCGCTGGACGATCGTGGCGGCTGGCTGAACCGCGACGTGGCGCAGTGGTTTGCCGAGTATGCCGACATCGTGATTCGCAAGCTGGATGACCGCGTGAAACTCTGGGCGACGCTCAACGAGCCGTGGGTCGTGTCCGACAACGGCTACCTGCAAGGCACTCTCGCACCGGGCCATCGCAATCGGTTTGAAGCGCCGCTTGCCTCGCATCACCTGCTGCTCGCGCATGCCGCAGCGGTGCAGGCGTATCGCGCCAGCGGACGCCATCGAATCGGGCTGGTCGTGAATATCGAACCCAAGTACCCGGCATCGCAAGCGCCAGCCGATCTCGCCGCGACCCGCCGTGCCGATGCGTATATGAATCGGCAATTCCTCGATCCCGCACTGCTGGGCAGCTACCCACAGGAGCTCCCGGAAATCTACGGCGACGCGTGGCCGCACTGGCCGGCCGCCGATCTCGAACTGATTCGGCAGCCCCTGGATTACATCGGCGTCAATTACTACACGCGTAACGTCACCCGGGCCGACGCTCGCGCGTGGCCGCTGCAGGCTTCTCCCGTCAAACAGAAACAGGCCACCCATACGGAAATGGGCTGGGAGGTTTTCCCGCAGGGCCTCACCGACGTGCTGTTGTGGATCAAGGAACGCTACGGCAATCCGCCCGTCTACATCACGGAGAACGGCGCTGCTTTTTACGATCCGCCGCAGGCAACCGGCGACCAGGTGGACGATCCGTTGCGCGTCGAATATTTCCGACAGCACCTGCGGGCAGTGCATGCGGCCATTCGACAGGGAGCGGATGTCCGCGGCTACTTTGCTTGGTCGTTGTTTGACAATTTCGAATGGGCGCTGGGATATTCCAAGCGCTTCGGCATCGTGCACATGAACTACGAAACCCTGCAGCGCACGCCGAAGACCAGCGCACGATTCTATTCGCAGGTCGTTGCATCCAACGGCGGCGTGCTCGGGGATTAGTTTCGCGCGCCCGCTCACTGCGTGAACTCGATCGAGAAAGGCAGCTTGCCGATGCGCAGCTCCTTATCGATCCAGCGAGCGCTGCCGCCGTGCACCGTCTGCTTGCCGGCGGGCTTCTCCGGCCAGCTCACCGAGACCCCACCAGGGGGCAGCTTCAGCTCGCCGATCTCGAGGATGCGGGTGTTGCCTTTGATGGTGAATGAGTAGCTCAACGGCCCATAAGCCGTGCGCAGGTTCTTCACGGCAAAGCCATCTTTCTGCAGCCAACTATCGGGCACGCCTGCCATCAACACGAGCGTTTCATCCGCGGGCCGCTCGTAAGCGAACATATCCAGCAACGAACGGGCATAATCGGAAGCGACCCAGCCATGCGGCATGTCGCCGATGAAGCGCGACTTGCGCGGCTCGCGTCCGACCACCTCGGCCCACTGATTCCATTGCGCCGGTCGGCGGTCGTTGAGGAAGAACTCCAGCAACTCCAGTCCGCGATCGCGCCAGCCAAGCCGAATGAATGTGCCGAGATTGCGCAACTCGTAGGGCGTGTACGCATCCCAGGTCTGATCACTGCGCCGCTCGGTGAAATTCTTCCAGTAACGCTCGAACGTCGCCTGCAGCGCATCCGGCGGCAGCATCTGCTGCTCGCCAACCGGAGACAGGGCTATCGAGGTGGAGGTTGGATCGAAATCCCCCAACTCGGCAGCGCCCGGCAGATAGTCAATCTTGTGTTCCTGCATGGCTATCTGCAGCGAGCGATACAGGTCGGCGCGGAACTGGTCGCGCGACTGGATAAAGCTGCGCATGTCCGCTTTCTCATCCAGCGCCCGGGCGATCCGCACTGCCGATTCGTACCCCGCCAGTGCCCAGAAGTCGTCCCAGTAAGAGTGCATCGGCTTCGCCGAATAACCCTCGTGGCTGATCGATGCAGGCATGAGCCCATAGAGCGCACGGCGGCCAGGTTCCTGGTTGAGCGAGGTGCGCTCGGATGCGCGCAGTTGCTCCATGTACGCAACCGCAGTACGTACCCGAGGCCATAGCTCGTCCAGCACCTCTCTATCGCCGGTATAACGATAGAACTCCGCGACCAGATAGAGGAATTCGCCGTTGCTGTCGTTCTCCGGCACCGGATCGGCGCCGCGCACGTCGACACAACAGGGAATCTTGCCGTTGGAAGTGGGACCGGAGAACTGAAACGGGGCGTACCACAAGAGGAAGTCCTTCACATCCTCGGGATGCCCGAGACGCAGCAGCATCTCAGATATCATCGCGCCATCGCGAATCCACGAGCGACGATAAGAACGCGCGCCCGGCTGCAACGCAGGACCATCGCGAGTAATGAGTACGTGTGCGAGTGCGGTTCGCAGCGTGTCGAACCACGGTTGTGCATCGGGCGGGAGCTGCAACTCCACGCGATTCAGCTTCTCACGCCATTCCTGCGTTGTTGCTTGTACCGATTCACGAGTAGATGGAACCACCGGAGACTGCGCGTGCAGCGGCAAGTCGAGCGATATTTCTCGTTGCTCACCGGGCGCCAGATCCACATCGAATATCATCGCTGCGGATGCCATACCGGTCTCGTCATGCACTGAATCCGCTGCCGGTGCTGTAGTAAGCCAATCGCACGGCGTATCCGCGTCCATGGTCACGGCACGGAATGTCGTCGGTGAACTCTCCGGGATCACGCCCGGTAGCTTGTCGACCTGCACTACGCCATCACGCCACGCAATGTCCTGAATGCTGGTCACGCCACCGGCGGTATTGAGGAACTGCGCAGGCGGATTCACCTGGAATGGCCGTATCACCAACGCCAGGCTCAGTTTCTGAGGGGTGGCGGCCGGATTACTCAGCTTATAGACCACTCGTGTTTGCGCGTCGCCTCGCTTGCCCTGCGCAATCGCGGTCACCGCCAACACCATGTCTTTGCGTCGCCACTGCACCGTGGGAATCGGCAGATAATTCTCCGCGAGAGAGTGAGTGATGTCGGCGTCCGCCCACGTCACCAATGTGTCGCCGTTGCGAACGAATGGTTCGATCGAAAAGCCCGCCCTGCGCGGCTCTACTGCACCATCTTCGGACAGCAGGCTTTGCTCGCTGTCGCCGTCGACACCGACGATGGTCCAGTACGACTGCTGGTTGGTGAAGCCGCGTGGATAACAGCCACGCCGCGCATCCTTGGCCAGCGCTTCGACGAAGGCATTCGGCGACGCGCCGAAATCCAGATCGCGCACGTGCAGTTCCGCGATACCCAGATCGTGACCCGGATTCTGCATGGTCAGCCGAATCCAGCGGGCTTCGGACTCCGGCAACAGATGCGAATCTCGGCCACCATTGCCGGCTGTGACCGAACGAACGGTCTGCCATTGTTTGCCGTCCATCGACAGCTGGATCGTATAGCTCGACGCATGCATGCCGCGCAGCCAGTCGATCTCCAGTCCGCCGAACTCGCGTGGCTGTTGCAGGTCGACCGTCAGTGTCTGCGCTGGTGCCGAAGGCCCCTTCCCCTTGCGCTGACTGCGCCACGCGGTACTGGCTTTGCCATCCATCACCAGCGCAGCTTCATGGCCGCGACGCTGAGAGGATGCCTGCACCGTTGGCGGCCCGGCGGGCGGCAACGGATCCACACGTTGCAACGCCAGGCGATCGAACCACAGGCTGCCCGATCCGCCATCGGTTCCGGCGCTGACGACGAATTCCATCGAGGCGAAGCGCTTGAGCACCTTGTCCTGCGTCGGCCCCCAGGCGAACTCGACCTGGCGTCGCTTGATGCGAACGTTCTGCCATTCGCCGGAGAACTTGTAGTTGGCGCGCCGGAACCACCACACGTTATCGCCCGATGCGTCGACGAACTTCACTTCCAAGTTGTTGCGTCCCGCCGTCGCACGCATCCAGAACGAGATCTCATAGTCCTCGGGAAGCTCGACCGCCAGTTTGCGGGTTGCCGCTGCGTAGCCCGCGGTTTTCGCGAGATCGAACTGCAGCACCAGCGCCCCGCCCTGCACTCCTTTCGCCGCGTGCACCGAAGCCGTCGTGCCATCCGCGGCCAAGGCCTGCCACGGTGAAATGTCGTCCATCTCATCGAGAATCTGCAATTCCGGAGGGGCTTGTGTCGCAGTCATGGCCACGCCTTCGATCAGCATCAGCACTAGCAGGGTCAAGCCCCGCAGAGCACGCAGGTGTGTTCGCATTGTCAGCCCTTCACACTGCCGGCGAGGATGCCGGCGATGTAGTAACGCTGCAGCGCGAGGAATAGCACCAGGACCGGTACGACAGTAATGACCGCACCCGCCATCATCAGCTCGTTGTCCTGCACATGTTCACGCGACAGGCCGGCGAGCGCGACCGGCAGGGTCTGCACTTTCTGGTCGGTCAGGACGATCAACGGCCACATGAAGTCGTTCCATGTCGCGAGAAAAGTGAGGATCGCCAGCGTCACCAGAATGGGCTTGAGCAACGGCACGACGATAGAGCGGAAGATCTTGGCCTCGCTGGCGCCATCGATGCGAGCGGCCTCCAGCAATTCGTCGGGCAACGAGAGCGCGTACTGCCGCACCAGGAAAATACCGAATACGCTCGCCATGGCCGGCACCACCACGCCGCCATAGGTACTTACCAGTCCCAATTCCTTCACCAGCGCAAACAACGGGATCATCGCCACCTGGCCTGGAATCACCAGTGCGCCCAACAGGCCGCGGAAGATCCGTTCGCGTCCGCGGAAACGCAGTTTCGCGAAGGCGTACCCGGCAAGCGTGTTGAAGATCAGGGAAATACTGGTGACTATCGTGGCGAGCAAGGCGCTGTTCAGCAGGTAGCGACCGGCCGAATTATTGGCAAACATCTGTCGATAGTTGTCCAGCGTCGGCGCGGACGGCAGCAGCGGCGGCGGATAGCTGCTCGCGGCTCCGGTCGGCATGAATGACACCGAGATCATCCACAACAACGGGAAAGCTGTCGCAATGGCCGCGAGCAACAGCACGGCATTGACCCACAGTGCCGCTACGGGCCGTCTCATGTCATCTCCTTTCGCTGCGACACACGCAGTTGCAAGAGTGTGACCGCGAACATCAGGACGAATAGCAGGAAGGCCACCGCGGAGGCGCGACCGAGGCTCCACCACACAAAGCCTTCCTGGTACATGAAGTACAGGACGCTCAGCGTGCTCTGCAGCGGTCCGCCCTCAGTCATGACATAGGGTTCCGCGAAGAGCTGGAAGTAACCGGTCATCGTCAGAATACTTACCAGCGTCAGCACCGGGGCGAGGCCTGGCAACGTCACATGCCGGAACAACCGCCAGGTCGACGCACCATCGATGCGTGCGGCTTCGTACAGATCCTCTGGAATGCTCTGCAACGCCGCCAGCAGGATGATCATGTTGTAGCCGAAGTTCTTCCACACCGCGAGCACCACGATAGCCGGCATGGCCCAGTGCGGATCGCCCATCCAGTCGATGGGATCGATACCGAGAAAGCTCAACGTGTAGTTCAGGAATCCATAGCGGGTGTGAAAGATGTAGCGCCAGACCACCGCCACCGCCACCAGCGTCGTGACCACCGGCGCAAAGAACACCGTGCGGTAGACATTGCGAAATCGTGCCAGTTTGGAATTCACCAGCAGTGCAGCCCCGAGGGAAATACCGATCGACAGCGGTACGCCGAGCACCACGAAATACAGCGTATTGCCCAACGCCTTCCAGAACAGCGGCTCGCTGAGCAGCTGACCGTAGTTGCGCAAGCCAACGAAGCGCAGATTGCTGAAATCGCTGAGCGCGTACAGGTCGAAGTCGGTCAGGCTCATGAGCAGCGCTGCCAGCACCGGCAGGAAGAAAAACACGCCGAGCACGATCAGCGCTGGTGCGACGAATATCCAGCCGGCGCGTTCGCGTTGCATGCCCGGCCTCATGCGTAACGTCCGTGATCGAGCATCCAGCGTCGCTTTTCCAGGATCATGTCGACCTTAGCGTCCAGCGCGGTGACCGCCTCATCCACCGTGGACGCACGCTGTACGACTCTTTCGGCTGCCAGGCGCATCTCCATTGCGATGCGCTCCCACTCCGGAACCTTGGGCGGGGATCGCACCCGATCGAGCTGTTCGTGGAATGCCTTGGCATAGACCGACTGCGCCAGCACCGGCAGCTTCCAGGTGGCACGGCGCGGCGGCATGTCGCCGGTCAACTCGTAGAACCGCCGTTGCGTTTCGGGTCGCGACAGATACTCGATCAATCGCCATGCCTGCGCCTTGTACGGCGAGGAACGAAACACGACGAGCGTGGCGCCGCCGGCACTGGAGACGCCCGGACCGTCGGGCCCCGGCATGGGCGCGGTCATCCACGCGTCCTGCAGGTTCGGCGGCAGCCGCTTCTTGAACTCGGCAATATTCCACGGACCGGAGATGTAGAACGAGAAGTAGCCGCGACCGAACTCGTCCCAGACGTTGGATATCTCAGTATTGGTCGCTCGCGGCGCCCATCCGCGCGCGAACATCTGGTTGTAGTACTCCAGTGCACGACGAAAATCGGCGCTGCGAAAATTTCCCCAGCGGCCTTGGTCGCGCAGCACTTCATCCGGCTGCTGCAAGGCCAACACCAGCAACGGCTCGAATTCGTTCAGAGGCAGCAGCACCGAATACCGGTCCCGCCCCACCATGGACTTGATGGCCCCGAGCATCCTCGACCACTCGGACCACGTGCGTGGCGGTGCGTCGAAACCCGCTTGTTGCAGCAGGTCGCGGCGGTAGAACATCAGCCGTGTGTCGACATACCACGGCACGCCGTATACGACCGAGCGCACGCGATTGGCATCGAAGAAGCCCTGAAAGTAATCGCCTTCGGTCACCACCGGGGATTGCTTGATGAAGTCATCCAGTGGATGCAGGGCGTTGAGCGCCGCAAACTCAGGCACCCAGGTATTCCCGAGCTGGCAAACATCCGGCAACGTCTCGCCAGCATACGCGGTCAATAATTTCTCGTGCGCTGCGGTCCACGGCAGCTTCTGCACTTCGACCTCGATATCCGGATTCTGCGCGGTGAATTCCCGGATGAGTTGCTCGGCGATGTCGCCCTCGCGACCCACCGCCCAGAAGCGCACGTGAGCCTTGCCGGAGCGGCGAGCGGTGCAGCCAAGCGTTGTGGTGGCGAGGCCAGCGAGACCGGCCAGTACCGCGCGACGATTTACGGATGCGCGCTGCATCTGCCCCGGCTCATTGCTGCATCGATTGCGGGTTTTCCGGCGCAGTTTCAGCCGGATCCGGCTCGGGCACCGGCAGGGTTGGAGGCGCCACGGATGACAACCAGCCACCGGTGAATCCAGCGCGTTCCAGGCCACGCCGGATGTGCGGATTGCGCTGCATGACCCGCCAGATCAGTTCGCTGCGATAGTTCTCGATCATGGCCACTATGGGGCCCTGGTCGATACCAAGATAGTCTCCTGCCACCCAGCCGATTCCCTCGATGACCTTGCCGTGACGTACCGGCACGTCCGTATAAGTGAAGCTCGGATTGACCGCATCCAGGAAGCCGTAACGCTGATACAAGTTCTCGCCGAAGCGCGCACGCAACGCCCGGATGGTCGGGATTGCGATCTCCGGCGCGAACGCAATCGAGGAGATCGCGGCAGTCGGTGCAATCGTGCCATCGTCGAGAATATGCGGCGCGGCGGTGCCACGACCGGCGTACGAGAAGAAGCCGCGCTCTTCGCCATTGAACATCTGCACCGTATCCGCGGGTCCGTCCGACGCGCTGATCCCCCAGATCTCACTGTCATAGCCACGCCAGCGCATCGGATTCTCGGTCGCATACCAGCGCTGCGCATACGCGGCGCGACGGCTGTTTTCGAAATAGTCCATGCCCTTGCCGCGCATGTACTCATCCTGGATGCCGCGGAAGTCGATCCATACATGGGTGTACTGATGACCGAACAGCGGGCCGAAAGCGAGCAGTTCCTGGCCGTTGAATTTTCCCCAGGAGCTCTTGTAGGTCCGCGTCCATTCCGCCCAGGCATCGGTGTCGACCGGCAGGCTCGGCGAGCCCAGCGCCAGGATGTAGACGAGCATGGCCTCGTTGTAGCCGCGCCAGTCGAAGCGCAGGAATCCCGTCTCGGGCCGCCAGCCGTGAGAAATGGCAGGTGGACGGTTCTGCGCCCATTGCCAGTCGACACGACTGTAGATTTTCTCAGCGAGGTCGCGGATCTCCGTTTCCGCACGGGAATCGCGATCGAAGTACGACTGACAGGCCAGGACGCCGCCGAGCAACAACGCCGTATCGACTGTAGAGAGCTCGGAGGTGCCGAAGCGCAGTCCGTCCTCCATGTTGAGGAAGTGGTAATAAAACCCTTTGTAACCGGCAAAGCCCTGCTCGCCGTCGCCTTGTGGCAACTGTTCGAGAAAGCGCAGCGTTCGCAATACTCGCAGGCGCGCCTGGCTGCGCGACACGTAGCCGCGTTCCGCACCCACGATGTAGGCGGTCAGACCGAATCCGACGGCCGCGATGCTCGCAAACGATGGCGAGGGATAGCGGTCGGGAATCATCCCGTTCTTCTTGTTGGCGGTGTTCCAGAAATAACGGAAGGTGCGCCGCTCGAGGTTGTGCAGCACCGGATCGGGGTCGCGGTCCACCGCAACCGTGCGAGAGCGTTCGACGACCACGTTAGGTACCCGTTCGGCGGCAACGGCGTTCGCAACCAGCGTCAGGCTCACCGCCACAAGCGCCAGCAGCGCAATCAGCGAGCGCAACCATGATTGCAGGGGCGGCGGCACCCACCCCTTAAGCACTGAACCTGGCACTCAGACTCCGCAGTCCGATGGCCGCCGGGGGATCGATCGTGTCGCTGCCAATTGTTTGCGTCTCGTTGAAGGCTGCCTCAAAAACTTCAAAAACTGTACGTCGCGCCGAATTGCAGCCTGCGCCCAGGCTCGAGCAGCTGGGTCGGCTTGCCGAATGCGTCGTTCGCCGGCTGCCCCGGTGCTGGGATATTGCCGTTATACGAAGCAGGATCATAGTTTTCATAGTCGAAGATGTTGAAAGCCTCAGCCACCAAGCTCAGCTTCTGCGACCTGCCGAACGGAAATTCCTTCTCCAGGCGCAGATCGACCGTACGGAAGGCCCACGCGTTGGGAATGATAAACGAGTGCTTCTTCGGCCGGCCGGTGTAGTAACGATACTGGATTTCACCCGGTCCCGTGCCGGCGGATTGGTCTGTGATGGTGTAGCCGGTGCCCGAGCCCAGCGTGATCAGTGTCGAGAGCTTCAGGTCCCACGGCAGGCCCACGATACCGGACATCACCACGCGATGCTTTTCGTCCGCCGAAGTGGGATGGCGCGGATAGTCCGAGATCAGCGGATAGTCCAGGCTGAACAGGTCGCCACCGGTTTCCTCGGCCTCGCTGTACGTATAGGCCAGCGTCATCCCCCAGCGCGACGCCTCACTGTACGGCCGCTCGAGCGTCAGGAACACCCCGTTGTACCAGGCCTGCTTCTGGTCGGTGGAGAGCAGCACGTTGCCGAAGCTGCCCGGCACGGGCGCACAGCAGCTGCCGTCGGGATTGCGGTTACCGAAGATATATGAAAAACCGTGGCGACTACGGTTGCGCGCAAATGTCAGCGACGTCAGCCAGTCGCTCCCCAGACGCTGCCGCACGCCGATGCTCGCCTGGATGGTCTCCGGAATCCGGGTGTCGTTGTTGATCAGGAAGATCTCTGGATTGGGCGCTACACCGGCGGCGATCAGCGAATTGAGCCCCGCCGCGCTCAGATAGGAGTCATTCCACACGATCGTCGGCTGGCCGTTGCGCGGCAGGCCGTCGCGGGAGAAATTGAACGTGCGATTCTGCCATTGCAGGCGATAACTCTCGTCGACGATCTCGTTGTACAGCACCCGGTCAAAATAGCGCCCGACGCCGCCGAAGACGACGGTCCGGTCATCGTCGAACACATCGAAGGAGAAGCCAATACGCGGCTGGATCAGATCGGCTGGGCTATCGCGCTGACTGCCATCGGTGAAGTATTTCGCCGGCACGAACGATCCAACCGCTGCTTCCACGGCGGCAGGCGTCACGTAGTCGCGGTTCAGCAGGTTCGTGTCGTAATCCCAGCGCACTCCGAGATTGAGTGTCAGCCGTCGCGTGATACTCCAATCGTCCTGCGCGTACAGGCCATACTGCACGGTGTGGCCGTCCAGCCCCGGAACGCCGCCGCCGAACAACGCCTCCGCCGGGAAATCGAAACCTATCTCAGGGCGGTAGCGAAACAGCGGGTTCGAGTTCTGGAATTTCTCGATCGTGTAGTTCACCCGGCTGAACTTGAGGCCGGTCTTCAGCACGTGCTCGCCCAGCCACTCGAATTCGGTGAATGTCAGATCGTCCTTGAACGTGTAGACCTCCTGGCCGATATCCTGCGCGGTTGCGGCGCCGCCGAGGCGAATCACGCCCACATATTCCTGGCCGATGTCCTGCGGGTTGACCGGCACCGGGTTCCATTTGAACTTCATGTACATGAGGCTGGCATCGTTGGTCCAGCCATCCGCGCTGTAGGTGTGGGCAAGACGCGCCGTGCGCACGCTGTTCTTGGTGTCGGTCGCCGACTGGAAGGAGTTCTGCTGGCCGAAGTCCTTGACGTCGGTCTCTTCGCGATCGCTCAGCGTGAGTTCCAGTGTCTGGTCGTCGCTGGGCTGGTAATCGATCTTGCCGAAGAACAGGTCCTCGCGAAACGGGCTGGTGAAACTGCCTTCGTACTGGCCGAAGACCGGCTCGTACGCCGGATTGCCCAGAGTCACGCGGCTGGCACGGTCCTGGTCGTTGCCCTCGTAGGCGACGAAAAAATGCATCTTGTCCTGGATGATCGGACCGCCGAACGAAAAGCCGTATTGCTGGCGCTGGTAGTCCGCCTTGGGCTCGCCGGGCTTGGCGAAGTCATCGCGAGCCACCAGGTCCTTGTCCTGGTAGTAGAGGAAGGTATCGGCGTGAAATTCGTTGGTTCCGGATTTGCTTCTGGCAGTGATGATGGCGCTGGAAGCCTGTTCGTATTCCGCCTTGAAGTTCTGCGTGACCACGCGGAACTCCCGCACCGCGTTCTGCGGAAATGGATTGCCGCGGCTGGAATCCTGGCCCACCGTGCCACCGTTGATGACCTGGTTCTTGTAGCTCACGCCATCGATATAAACATTCACGGCGTTAGCCGTGAGCGCGCCGGCCTGGAATGTCTTCGCCGTCTCCTTGTCATTGACACGCACGCCCGGGGCGAGCGCGGCGAAGTTGAGGAAATTGCGATTGCCCTGTGGCAGCGATTCGATCTGTTCGGTCGAGATATTGGTAGCGACCTCCGAAGTCCGTGTTTCCACCAAGCGATCGGCGACGACCGTGACCTGGTCGATGACCGGCGCCTGCTTGCCAACCGCCAGATCCAGATCGAGCGTCTGCCCGATCTGCACGCGCACTACCTTGGAAGTCTCCGCGAATCCCGGCCCACTCACCTTCACTTGATACGTGCCGGGCGCGAGCCCGACCAATACGTAATTGCCGTTGGACTGCGTCGTCGCACTCTTCGTCAGTCCGCTTTCGGAATTCGTCGCCAGCACCGTGGCTCCAGCCGGCGCCGGTTGTCCCTCGACGCTCACCTGCCCGCGCACAGTCGCACTGATCGATTGGGCCGAAGCTGCCGTCGCACTGCTGCCCAGTACACACGCAACGACAACACGCGCCGCCATCCCCTTCATCGCCTCGCGGACTTCTGCTTTCATGAGTGCGTCTCCTTCGGCCGTTTGCAGCGATCGCTCACCGCGACGGCATGGCCAGCACTCGAGTGTGTAAATTTTCCCCGACCACTGCCTGCGCGTAGGCGAACTCACTAACGAAAGCGAACGAACCACGAGGCGGTAAGTTCCTTCAACGTGGGGGAAGAAAAAAGTCGCGCACTGTGGAGAAGAACGATTGACATGCGAGCCCCATCCGAAAATTGAAGCGGATGGCGGATGGCGGATAGTGACTGGTCAGAAGGAAAAATTCAGAGTACTAACAAGGCTTCACAAATTCGGCTACGGCGACAACGACCGGTTCGTGCGCATCTGATCGCTGTCCCCGTCACATTCATCATCCGTCACCGCTAGCCTCTCGGCACATCCACACGACAACACCTGTGAGAACCAGCGCGGCGCTCGCGTACAGAGCTATCGGCACTGTGTGCTGATAAGCACGCAATAGTCCGGTGAAGATAGCCGGAGCGATTCCGCCGCCGACGATGCCGGCAAGCGTGTACGCCATCGACGAACCGGCATAGCGGACGCGCGCTGGAAATTGTTCCGTGATGAATGCGGCCTGCGGCCCGTACATCACGGCATGTACGATCAATCCCGCGGTAACGACGGCGACGATCAATATCGGTGACTTCGTGTTCAACAACGGGAACAGTAACCACACCCACGCAATTGCGATTACGGTGCCTGCCGCATACACGGCGCGCCTGCCGAGACGATCGGAAAGATCGCCAAAAAGTGGAATCGATACGGCATTACATGCGCCTCCGATAGATAGCGCGACCAGCGCAAGCGTACGCGACAGACCCAGCACGGTCGTCAGATAACTCAGTGTGAATGCAGAGATCAGCGAATACAGTACATCCGGACCGATACGCAACCCGCCCGCGCGCAGCAGTGCGGAGCGATGGAAGCGAACGACTTCTCGCAGCGGTGCTCTCGCCTTCTCCGTCTGCTGTTCCAGTTTGCGGAAGACCGGAGTCTCATCGATGCCCACGCGGATCCACAACCCGAAGGCCACCAGCACCACGCTTGCGAAGAATGGCAACCGCCAGCCCCAGTCCAGAAACCCTTCCGGTGAGATCAGCAACGTCAACAGGGCGATTAGGCCGGTAGCGAGCAAGGTGCCCAGTGACGGACCCATCTGCGCCCATGACCCGTTGCGTCCGCGTCGATGCGATTCACCATGTTCCACCGAGAGCAGCACGGCACCTGCCCACTCCCCGCCCAGCGCCGCCCCCTGAACGAAGCGCAGCAGCACCAACAATCCGGGACTCCAGTTTCCTGCAGCGGCGTACGTTGGCAGCAGTCCCATCAGCGCCGTTGTGATGCCCATCAACAGCAATGTCGCCACCAGCACGAAGCGCCGCCCCAACCGATCACCCAGGCGACCGAAAATCAGACCGCCGACGGGCCGCGCCAGGTAACCCACCGCGTAAGTCGAGAAGGCGAGCAGCGTTCCCGACAACGGATCGAAGGAGGGAAAGAACAGCTTGGCGAAGACCAGTGCCGCAAGCGTGTTGTAGATGGCGAAGTCGTAGTACTCGAGCGTCGTACCGACGATGCTCGCAAGCGCCAGGCGGCCGGTCTTGCTGCTGTTGTTCTTGTTCAAGAAAGGCCCGCCTTGGTCAGCCGCTGTTGCCGAATCCCCCACCGCCGGGTGTCTGGATGACGAAGACGTCACCAGCCTGCATTTCAGCCTCGTGGGTCGCACCGAAAGTCTCGATTGCGCCCTCGATGCGCTCGATCCAGTTGCGCCCTGGCGCCCCATTGCTCCCACCGGCAACGCCGAACGGAGCCATCTTGCGATTATTCGCCAGCAATACCGCAGTCATGGGCGTGAGGAAACGGATACGCCGCTGCGCTCCGTCGCCACCGTGATGTCGCCCGGCTCCACCGGAGCCGCGACGAATCTCGAAGCAGTCGAGCCGAACCGGAAAGCGCCATTCCAGCACCTCCGGATCGGTGAGCCGCGAGTTGGTCATGTGCGTTTGTACTGCATCCGTGCCATCGAAGTCCGGACCGGCTCCCGAACCTCCGCTGATGGTCTCGTAGTATTGGTGACGGTCATCGCCAAACGTAAAGTTGTTCATCGTCCCCTGGCTGCCTGCGAGAGTGCCAAGCGCACCGTACAGACAATCGGTAACGACCTGCGATGTCTCGACGTTGCCGGCCACCACCGCGGCAGGCCACACCGGGCTGAGCATCGAGCCAGCAGGAACGATCAGGCGCAGCGGCCTGAAACACCCGGCGTTCATGGGAATGTCATCGTCGACCAGCGTTCTGAAGACGTACAGCACGGCGGCTCGGGTCACCGATGCCGGCGCATTATAGTTATTCGGCTGCTGTTCGCTGGTACCGCTGAAATCGATGGTAGCGGCGCGTTGCTCGCGGTCGATCCGGATCGTAACGCGCACCACCGCACCGTTATCCATGGGATACGTGAACTCGCCATCATGCAGATTGCAGATTACGCTGCGTACTGCCTCTTCGGCGTTGTCCTGCACATGCCCCATGTACGCTTGCACCACATCGAGACCGAACTCCTCGATTCTCGCTGCCAGCTCCGCCGCTCCCTTCTGACATGCCGCGACTTGTGCGCGCAGGTCGGAAAGATTCTGCTCGACGTTACGCACCGGATAGCGCCCCGTTGTCAGCGTCTGTCGGATTTCCTTCTCAAGGAATACGCCGTTAGCAACCAGCTGCACATTATCGAGCAGTACTCCTTCCTCTTCGATATGCACGGAGTTGGCCGGCATCGAGCCTGGCGTGATGCCTCCAACGTCAGCATGGTGGCCGCGTGCAGCAACGAAGAACTGTGGCATTTCATTGCTTGTGGCCGGCTCGTTGGACTCCAGGAATACCGGCATGACCACGGTGATGTCCGGCAGATGCGTTCCACCCGCATAGGGCGCATTCAGCACATACAGATCACCGGACTTCATGCTGTCCTGGCGGCGGCGCATGATCTCCTGCACGGATTCGCCCATGGATCCGAGGTGCACTGGCATGTGCGGTGCATTGGCGATCAGCTGCCCCTCGCCATCGAAAAGCGCGCAGGAGAAATCCAGTCGCTCCTTGATGTTTACGGACGTTGCAGTATTGGCCAGCGTCACCCCCATCTGTTCCGCGATCGACATGAACAGGTTGTTGAAGACCTCCAGCATGATGGGATCGCAGTGAGTGCCCAGCGCGGGCGCCCGAGCCAACGCTGCCGTGCGTCGCAGAATCAGATGATTCAGTTCCGACACCTCCGCCCGCCAACCCGGCTCGAGGACCGTCGTCGTGTTTGCCTCGCAGATCACCGCCGGTCCCGCGACGTTATCGCCGGGAAGAAGCTTTGTGCGGTCGAAGAATGGTGTGTCATGCCATTGCTGCGTGAAATAGACGGGCCGGGTCGTCAGCGGTTGCAGCTCTCCCACGCGTTGTTGCGTCGTCGGCGCAATCTCATCGATCGCATCGTTGCGGCCTGTCGCCTCCAGCGCAATCGAATCCACCGTGATCCGACGGCCCGGCATGAGAAAGCCAAACCGAATGCGATAGCGTTGCTCGAACTCGGCAATCAATGCCGACACACTCTCTTGCTCATCACTGCCCGCTCGCCAATCCAGCTGCAATGTGCTGTCAGTACCTTCGTACTTGAGCAGGATGCGCGGCTCTACGAAGATGCGCTCCTCCGCAATATCCTGCGAGAGCAATTCTTGCCGCGCGTTGCGCTCAAGCTCGGCAAACGGCGACCGTAGTTCCTGCAACGCGTGCACGTCGAGCAGCCGTTCGACTGCGTGCTGTCGAATGACAATCACGTCGGCCAGGCCGATGCCGTACGCGGAAAGGACACCCGCCAGCGGATGGATAAAGGCGGTGCTCATACCCAGCGCATCAGCGACCAGGCAAGCGTGCTGACCGGCTGCTCCCCCGAAGCAGGTCAGCGCGTATTCGCTCACGTCGTAGCCGCGCTGGATTGAAATCTTCTTGATCGCATTCGCCATGTTTTCAACGGCGATCCGTATGCAACCGGCGGCAACCGCCTGCACCGGTTGCGTGAGTCCCGTGGCTTGTTCAATGCTGGCGGCGAGCGCTGCGAACTGAGTCGTCGCCGCGTGGACATCCAGCGGCAAATTCCCGGACTCGCCAAACACCGACGGAAAGAAATCCGCCTGAATCCGCCCCAACAGCACGTTGCAGTCGGTGATGGTGATCGGTCCACCACGTCGGTACGCTGCAGGTCCTGGATTCGCTCCGGCGGACTGCGGCCCGACGCGCAACCGCACGCCGTCGAAGTGACATATCGATCCGCCGCCAGCAGCGACGGTGTGGATCTGCATGATCGGAGCGCGCAATCGCACGCCCGCCACCTCAGTGTCGAAGGCGCGTTCGTACTCGCCAGCATAGTGCGCAACGTCGGTGGACGTTCCACCCATGTCGAAGCTGATGACCTTGTTGAATCCGGCCAGCCGCGACGCACGCACTGCGCCGATGATGCCGCCTGCGGGACCGGAAAGAATCGCGTCCTTGCCCTGAAAGGCCTGGGCATCTGTCAGACCTCCGGAGGACTGCATGAATTGCAGCGGGACATCGGGTAGTTGACTGGCGACCTGTCGGATATAGCGTCGCAGCACTGGCGATAGATATGCGTCCACCACCGTTGTGTCGCCGCGCCCGACGAACTTCATCAGCGGACTGACCCGGTGCGAGACCGACACCTGGTTGAATCCAAGACGCGTTGCCAGGTCGGCCAGCAATTCTTCATGACGACGATGGCGATATCCGTGCATCAGGACAATCGCACAGCCGGTAATGCCCTGATTGAGGAGCGAGCGCAGCTGCTTCTCCGCGGCGGCCAGATCCAGCTGCTGGATAACGCTGCCGTGGGCGTCGATGCGTTCGTCGATTTCGACCACCGCTTCATACAGCATCGATGGCAGTTCGATGTGGCGCACGAAGAGCTTTGGCCGGTGCTGATAACCGATGCGTAGTGCATCGGCGAAACCGCGCGTTACGACGAGTCCGGTGCGAGCGCCCTGGCGTTCAAGCAACGCGTTGGTGGCGACCGTCGTACCCATCCGCACCACTTCGATGGCGTGGCCCGGAATCGCGGCAGCGGCGGCCAGACCGAGAATCTCCCGGATTGCATGCACAGCCGCATCGTCATAACGCTGTGAGTTATCCGAAAGCAGCTTGCGCGTCACGACTTTCCCGTCGGAACGTCGTGCCACCACATCCGTAAACGTCCCGCCGCGATCGATCCAGAATTGCCAGCGGACTTCGGCTGCGATGTTTGTCATCCCTCAAGGATGCCGCAAGAAGATGGTTCCCGCAAAGCACGCCCAGCATGTGGGACGCGTCCGGAGGGACTTCAGGCGAAGTCGACGCTCGCGGAGGCGGTTGTCGGTTCGGGCGATGCAGACGCAGTCGTGGGCGAAAGAACCGTGACCTTGACCTGATTGCGGCCAGAGCGCTTTGCAATGTATAGCGCCGTATCCGCACGTTGCAGCATGGTGCTGGGAGAATCGTGCGGTACCGAAAGGGTCACGCCGATACTGACGGTGATGCGGCGATCGGCAAGCCAGCGTCGTGAGTCGATGCGCATCACGTCCTCGCGGATACGCTCCGCCGTGGCTGTAGCGGCTTCTAGCGAAGTATCGGGGAGTACGACCACAAATTCTTCGCCGCCCAGGCGCCCGAGGAATGCCGGTTCCCTGACCGCGGAGCGCAGTTCGGCCGCGACCAGCATCAGCGCCTCGTCGCCTTCCGCATGGCCATGCAGATCGTTGATGCTTTTGAAGTGATCGATATCGATGATCAACATCGCGCATAGCTGAACATCGGTTCGTCGCAGCAACGGCTCCAACTGCGAAAGCACGGCACGACGATTGGGTACGCCGGTGAGTTCGTCGGTCATGGCCAACACGCGCATGCGCAACGTAGTGCGGCGCTGGTGCAAGGCCAATGCCGCCAGCAGGAGAGCAAGAACGACTGTCAGCACGATGACGGCTGTCTGCAAGCTGCCCGCCTTGCGCTCCTGCGCCAAGGCCTTTTCATTCGCCTCGTTTTCCCGCATCAGCAGCGCATTCTCTTTTTCTTTTGCCGCCGTATCGAATTCCACCTTCAACGTCGCGAAGCGTTGATCGATCTGGCTGCGGAACTGCCGTTCAGCGGTCTCCTGCGCTTTCGACAGATGTCCGTAGGCGGCTCGCCAGTCGCCCATCGCGCCATAAGCATCGGCGAGTTGCAGATAAACCGCTCGCAATTCGGTGAGCGAATCGGCCTGGCGAAATACCTGCAATGCGTCCTGCAATGCCTGCACACTTTCCGGGTAGCGCTTGAGCTGATGCAGCGAATCGCCACGGGCCATCTGGATCTGGGCATTCAGGCGCGCATCGGGTGTCTGTTTTTGCAGAGCGGCGGCCCGATCCAGCAGCGCAAGGGCGGCATTGGGATTGCCCTGCCCGTTCTCCACCGCAGCAAGCCCTCGCAACGCGTATGACTCACTGCGGGGATAGTTCAATTGTCGGCTGATTTGCAGGGACTCCGTAAAGGCCTGCTTTGCCGAATCCCACTGTTTCAGATTCTCGTAGGAGCGCCCCAGATTGTGCAGGGTGACACCCTGCTCCCTGAGCATGCCGTTCTCACGCTGAGCCTTCAGCGCGGCGCTGTACATGTCCCGCGCTTGCGCGTATTCACCCATCCGGTTGTACTGGATCGCGATGCTGTTCAATGTCGTCAACGCGTGATGCGGCATCGAAAGATCGGTGTACAGCGTCTGCGCATGCTTCAGATCCGCTAGGCCCGCCGCATACATGCCCTGCAAACCAAGCAGGTAGCCGCGCGAAAACAAAGAGTCCGCCAGCATTTCATCGTCGTGCGCCGAGGTCGCGATGCCGACCGCCTGCTCGTAGAAATTTAGCGCCATGGAATTCTCGCCGGCGGTCTCGGCTATTTCACCCTGGCAGTTAAGAACGCCGGCCCGCAGTCCGGCACGCGCCGCCTTGGGAAGCAGGTCGGTGGCAGCGCTGACCTGCTGTTCGGCTGCATTGGTGTCGCGTTCCGACTGGTAGTCGCACAGCAGCAGGTGCGCGCGTATTTCGAGATCGGCGTCGGGCTGTTGCGCAAGCAACCGCAAAGCGTCCTCGGCACCCTGGCGGCTCGCTTCGGGATCGGTACGAGCGGCAACCTCCGCACGTTCGACGATTGCCTTGGCTGGATGCTGCTGCATCGCATAGGCAACCTGCAGCAGCAACAGCAGCAGGATTCCGCTACAGAACCTGCTGAGCAGCCCCTTTCCCTGTGCGTTGTCGGATCCGTCTCTGTGAGCGGCGAAGTGTGGCAAGCGCGTATTGTTCTTGATGGGCGAAGCCAACGGAAGGGCTTATCCGGGAGGAGGTCTTGCGCCGAAGCATAGCGCGATTGCCCGTGAAATTACGGGTTTCAGCAGGTGCCGGGTGTGGCGCGATGGCCAAACGCGAATTGACAGCGCAGGACCCCTGTCGCAGCGCGATCCGTGGTCGTTGAGTCAAGTCCGGGGGCGCGCTCGCCAGTGCGAGCGGGAGTGAAATTAAGTTTAGATCCCCGTTATGCCCGAACCGGGAGATTATATTCGGCTACCCGGTGGTATGACTCTTTTCGAGGCTGGGCTCGAGGAGCGCTGAAACCCCTTCATCTCCTTGCCCTGGCATTCTGCTCACCGTCATCGCTGTTGCCGCAGCGGTACCGTTCGCAGGAAGGGCGCCATCCCACGCAATACCACCGGGACTTCTCTTCCCGATTGCGCCTGCATTGACGCTGTTGTTATTCGCCGCGAAAAAACTGGGGAAGAGAAAGTTGGTCGGGGCGAGAGGATTCGAACCTCCGACCCCTTGCACCCCATGCAAGTGCGCTACCAGGCTGCGCCACGCCCCGACCGATTGGGCTGCGGATGATAGTGGAGACCGAAGCGCGAGGCTACCGTTAATAGAGAACTGTCGAATGGACTTGTGCGCGAAGCTTCCGCGACGCCACCGGACGGGCGATCAGCGCCTGAGGATGCGCAGTATCTCTTCGAGCTCGACCCTGATCTGCCGGACGATCTGTTGCGCCTGCGTCAGGTCTTCGCGGGCTTCCTCGCCAGTGAGACGATTGCGTGCGCCGCCGATGGTGAAGCCCTGCTCGTACAACAGGCTACGGATCTGGCGGATCACCAGCACGTCCTGGCGCTGGTAATAGCGACGGTTGCCGCGGCGTTTGACCGGCTTGAGCTGCGGGAACTCCTGTTCCCAATAGCGCAGTACATGCGGTTTGACACCGCACAGCTCGCTGACCTCACCGATGGTGAAGTAGCGCTTGCCCGGAATCGCCGGTAGTTCGCTGTTATTCCCTGCTTCCAGCATATGCCTCAACTCGCGCCTTCAGCTTCTGTCCGGGCCGGAACGTCACCACACGACGGGCGCTGATCGGAATCTCTTCGCCTGTCTTGGGGTTGCGACCGGGACGCTGATTCTTGTCACGCAGATCGAAATTACCGAAGCCCGACAGCTTCACCTGTTCGCCGGTAGAAAGCGAGGCTCGCAATTCTTCGAAGAACAGATCCACGAGCTCACGCGCTTCGCGCTTGTTGAGCCCGAGCTGATCAAAGAGCGCTTCCGCGATCTCGGCTTTGGTGAGTGCCATGGTTATTTATCTCTGATCGAGGCCTGGAGATGACGGGCCAGGTGGTCCACCACCTGCGCCACCAGCGCATCGGCATCGTGGTCGGTCAGGGTGCGGGAAGTATCCTGTAAATACAGTCCTAAGGCTATGCTTTTCTTGCCTTTCTCAAACTGGTTGCCGCGATAAACCGACAACACCGTCAGCTCTTTCAGCAACTGCCCCGCGCTCGCGCGCACCGCGGCCTGCAGCGCTCCGACTTCGACGGCTTCATCGACGATGACCGCAACATCACGCCGGATGGCGGGATATCTGGAGATCTCGGCAAACTCCGGCACGCGCACGCTGAGCCCCGCGGCGGTCTCCAGCTCGAAGAGGAACAGCGGATATGTCAAATCGAGTCGCTTGGCGGCCTCCGGATGCAGGGCGCCCAGCCAGCCCACCGGTCGATCGTTACGCCAGATCCGCGCCGACTGTCCCGGATGCAAGGCCGGGTGCGGCTCGACGACGAAGCGAAATTCAGCGGCGGCTCCAGTCAGGGTCAGCAATGCCTCGACATCGGCTTTCACGTCGAAGAAATCCAGCTTCGCCGTATCGATGCCCCACTGCTCGTTGAACGCAGCGCCGGAGGCCACTGCGGCAATGACCTCGGTTTCACTACCGTCACCCGCGAAGTGCCGGCCGATTTCGAACAGGCGTACTCGCAACTGTTGACGCCGCTGATTCTCTCGTACTGCCTGCACCAGTCCCGGCCAGACGGACAGCCGCATGACGCCCTGTTCGGCCGAGATGGGATTCTTCAGGGCCAGCGCTGTATCGGGAAACAGGATCGATTGAAACGTCGCATCGGTGAACGTGTAGGTAATCGCTTCCTGGTAACCGCGATCGACCATCAGATCCGCGGCACGTTCGTTGCGCAGGCGAGTTTCAGTCCACGGCAGGATGGTTTGAGCGCCGCTCGCATCCTGCTCCGGAATATTGTCGAAGCCGTAGAGTCTCGCCACCTCTTCGATGAGGTCGGCTTCGATGCGGATATCGAAACGCCAGGACGGCGGCGTCACTTCCCAGACCGCAGAGGATCGCGGACTGTGAGCCGTGGGCGATGCGGCGGAAGATTCCAGCGTCATTCCGAGCCCGCGCAACAAACCGGCGACGGTATCCGCGGCGATCTGCACGCCCAGGACGCGCTCAATCCGTTCGTGCCTGACTTGAACTGGCGCAGGCACGGGATAGCTCTCAGCCGTCCGCTCCACAACGACAGGGCCAGCCTGCCCTCCTGCGCACTCCAGCAAAAGCTGCGTGGCACGCTCGATAGCACGTTCCTGCAACTGTGGATCTACGCCACGCTCGAAACGTTGCGAAGCGTCGGTGATCAGGCCGTAGCGTCGACCGCGACCGGCGATTGCGGCCGGATCGAAGAAAGCGACTTCCAGGAACACATCGGTCGTGGAGTCGCTGATGCCGGAATCTTCGCCACCCATCACGCCTGCAATACCGAGCGCCGCCTTCTCGTCGGCAATGATCGTGACGTCGGGCGTCAACTCGATGGTGCGTCCGTCGAGCAGCGTCAGGGTTTCGGCAGCCTGCGCCGCGCGCACGACAATGGCGCCCGTGAGCTTGTTCAAATCGTACGCGTGCATGGGCTGCCCCAATTCGAGCATCACGTAGTTGGTCACATCGACGACGGCACTGATCGGCCGCACGCCGGCACGGCGCAGGCGTTCCTGCATCCAGAAAGGCGACTTGCTTGCTGGGCGAATACCGCGAATGACGCGGCCGGCGAACTTGGGACAGGCGTTTCCTGCCTGCAACCGCACCGGAAAAACATCGTTGATGACAGCGCCGACTGGAGCAATCGTCGGTGCCTGCAGTGGAATGGAGCGCGCCGCCGCAACTTCCCGCGCGACACCCGCGACGCTCATGCAGTCGCCACGGTTCGGCGTCAGGTTGACCTCGAAGATCGTGTCATCGAGAGCCAGCGCGGCAACCAGATCCTGTCCGGTCACGAGATCGGACGGCAGATCGAGCAAGCCCGCCGTGTCCTCGCTCAACCCCAGTTCGCGGGCCGAGCACAACATGCCGAAAGATTCGACGCCGCGAAGTTTGGCCTTGGTGATGCGAGTGCCGTTGGGCAATTGCGCGCCGATGACAGCAAGCGGCGCTTTCATTCCACTGCGTACGTTCGCAGCACCGCAGACGATCTGCAACTCTTCGCGTCCGTTGGACACACGACAGACCTTGAGCTTTTCCGCGTCGGGATGCTTCTCGACGGCCAGCACCTCACCGACCACGATGCCCTGCAATTGCGGGCCCGCGCGCTCGATGCCTTCGATCTCCAGGCCCACCATCGTCAATGCGTGCGCCAGCGCCGGCACGTCATCGCCGGTTGCCACCCACTCGCGCAGCCAATGCAGACTGATTCTCATAGAGACGACAGGCCACAGGCTACGGACAACAGGCTGCAGCCAGAGGCGCGTACGCCTGCGCTGCGGACCAACCGCCGACCGTGACCGGGTGGAAACCCCGCGGGGCCAACCGCTAACCGCTTCTTCATGCGAATTGCCTCAGAAAACGCAGGTCGTTCTCGAAATACAGGCGGATGTCGTTGACGTTGTAACGCAGCATCGTCAGCCGATCGATGCCCATACCGAACGCGTACCCGGTGTAGCGTTCCGGATCGACGTTCACAGCACGCAATACGTTCGGGTGCACCACACCGCAACCGGCAACTTCGACCCAGCCGGTGTTCTTGCAGACGCGGCAACCCGAGCCGCCGCACGCCACGCAGGAAATATCGACTTCCGCGGAAGGCTCGGTGAAAGGAAAGTAAGACGGTCGCAACCGCATCTTCACTTGCTTCTCGAACAGTGACTGCATGAAGCCGTGCAGCACGGCCTTCAGGTTCGCAAAGGTGATGCCTTCATCCACGACCAGGCCTTCGACCTGGTGAAACATCGGCGTGTGCGTCATATCGGAATCGTTGCGATAGACGCGACCCGGCACGATCACGCGAAATGGCGGCTTCTGCCCTTCCATGACGCGGACCTGCACCGGCGAGGTATGCGTGCGCAGCAACCGGCCGTCGGGAAAATAAAAGGTGTCGTGCATCGCTCGCGCCGGATGATTGGCGGGGATGTTCAGCGCTTCGAAGTTGTGCCACTCGTCTTCGATTTCGGGACCATCGGCGATGGTGAAACCGGCGTTGCGGAAGATCTGCTCGATGCGCCGTCGCACCCGGGTAACCGGATGCAATCCGCCGATGGTTTGGCCACGGCCCGGTAAAGTCACATCGATGGAGTCGCTCGCCAGCTGCGCCGCAAGTTGCTGCGCTTCGAGAATTGCACGACGCTCGTCGAGCGCGGCTGTCAGTGCATTCTTGGCGTCGTTGATTTTCGCGCCGGCCGCCTTGCGTGCTTCGGCATCCATCGCCCCCAGCGTCTTGAGCGCCGCGGTGATCTCGCCCTTCTTGCCGAGCAGGCGTACGCGGATCTGCTCCAGGGCCTCAAGCCCGGTCGCCGCCGCGATTTCCACCCGGGCGGAGCCCACCAGCGCCTGCAAGTCTTGAACGGATTCAGTCATGAGTGGTGCGCTGGATTCCCGCCCGTCGGGGAACGACTAAACAGAATGGATCGAGGTAAGACGAATCGGGCGCCGCAAGCGCAGCGCCCAATTCTTACTTTGCGGTTCTGGTCGACCCGCCTGTGGCCGGTCGACCAGTTTGCCGTTGCCCTCAGGCAGCCTTGGGCAGGCTTTCCTTCGGCAGGCTGTCCTTCGCGCGCTGGGCAATCACGCCGAACGCCGCCGCATCGTTCATCGCGAGGTCCGCCAGGACTTTGCGATCGATCGACAGGCCGGCGAGGCTGAGACCCGCGATCAACTTGCTGTAGGACAGGCCGTGAACCCGAGCCTCGGCATTGATACGCGTGATCCACAGCGAGCGCATGCTGCGCTTGTTGGTCTTGCGATCGCGGTAAGCATACTGGCCGGCCTTGATGACCGCCTGCTTCGCCGCGCGATAGATCTTGCGACGGGCGTTGTAATAACCCTTCGCTTTCTTGAGAACTTTCTTGTGACGTGCGCCAGCAATGACGCCTCTTTTAACGCGTGCCATATCTTAATTCCTCACTTCGCGTGCGGCAGCAGCGATTCCAGCCGCACCAGGTCTTGCTTGGACACCATGCTCGGGGCGCGCAAATGACGCTTGCGCTTGCCGGTCTTGCTGGTGAGGAGGTGGCGACGGTGCGATTGACCGCGCTTGAAACCTTTGGCAGTCGGACGAAGACGCTTCGCCGCCGCCCGGTTGGTCTTCAACTTGGGCATTACGGAAACTCCAATTGTTTAGCCTTTGAAGAACGCTGCTCGCGACATGCGAACTGCGCCTCGTGAGGCGGGACAACGAGAATCGACAGCCGATCCAGCGTTGCTCACTTCTTCTTTGGGGGCCTGCGATCCGTCACCGGTACCCAGGCATCCCGCGCGCATCCAGCACGCATTTTCCCCGGTTCATCTCCGGGGAGGGCTCACTTCTTCTTGGGCCCGAACATCATGACCATCTGCCGGCCTTCCATCAGCGGGTTCTGCTCGACCAGCGCGTGTGGCGCGAGATCGGCCTGAACCCTGCCGAGCAGCTCACGCCCGACTTCCTGGTGCGCCATCTCGCGACCGCGGAAGCGCATGGTGACCTTGGCCTTGTCGCCTTCCTGCAGGAAGCGGATCAGGTTACGGATCTTCACCTGATAGTCCCCCTCCTCCGTGCCGGGGCGGAACTTCACTTCCTTGATCTGGATCTGCTTCTGCTTGCGCTTCGCTGCATGCGCCTTCTTGTTCTGTTCGAACAGGAATTTGCCGAAGTCCATGATGCGACAGACCGGCGGATCCGCGGTTGGCGAAACTTCCACCAGATCCAGCGTGGCATCCGCAGCCATCTGCAGTGCCTCGGCCCGCGTGATGACGCCGGCCTGAGCGCCTTCAGCATCGATCACCCGCAATTTCGGCGAAGTGATCTCTTCATTGCGCCTTACGCGCTTAGCAATGGGAGCAGCGATGCGTCATACCTCCAAAATAGTCCGGCCGCGGCTCGCAATTTCCTCGGCAAGTTTCGCGGCGATGACGTCCACGGTCATCGTACCGAGATCCTTACCATTGCGTGTGCGCACGGCCAGAGAGTTTGATCCTGCTTCGCGATCGCCAGCTACCAGGAGGTAGGGAACGCGCTGCAGCGTGTGTTCGCGAATCTTAAAGCCGACCTTTTCATTGCGCAAGTCCGATTCGACCCGAAGCCCCTGATTTTTCAGGGTTTCAGTAACCTTACGGACATACTCGGCCTGGCCGTCGGTGATGTTCATCACAACCGCGTGCACCGGCGCGAGCCAGGCGGGCAATCGGCCTGCATGATGCTCGATCAAAATCCCGGTAAAACGCTCCAGCGAGCCGAACATGGCCCGATGCAGCATGACCGGCGTGTGCTTCTGACCGTCCTCGCCGATATAGCTGGCTCCGAGCCGGCCGGGCATATTGAAATCCACCTGCAAAGTGCCGCATTGCCAGTCACGGCCAATGGCATCGCGCAGCACGAATTCAAGCTTCGGACCGTAGAACGCGCCCTCGCCCGGGTTCAGTGTGTACTGCAGGCCCGCCGCAGCCACGGCGTTCTTCAGCGCCGCCTCCGCCTTGTCCCAGATCTCATCTGATCCCACCCGCCGGGCGGGTCGATCGGAGAACTTGACGCGCACGTCGTCGAAACCGAAATCGGCGTAGATCCCCAGGATCAGCTTGGTGAGCGCCACGCTCTCCTCCAGCAGCTGGTCCGGGGTACAGAAAGAGTGACCGTCGTCCTGTGTGAACGCCCGAACCCGCATCAGGCCGTGCAACGCGCCCGACGGTTCGTAGCGATGCACCTTGCCGAATTCGCATAGCCGCAACGGCAAATCGCGGTAGCTCTTCAGGCCCTGGTTGAAGATCTGGATGTGACCCGGGCAGTTCATGGGCTTCAGGCAATACTTCCGGTCGTCCGGCAGTTGCATGAAGAACATGTTCTCCCCGAAGGTTTCCAAGTGCCCGGACTGCTGCCACAGGCGGATGTCCATGACTTCCGGCGCACTGACTTCTTGCCAGCCGACGGCGCCCTGGTACTTACGCATATAGGCGATCAGCGACTGGAACACGCTCCAGCCCTTGGGATGCCAGAAGACCGCGCCGGGCGCTTCCTCCTGGAAATGGAACAGGTCCTGTTCCTTGCCGATGCGGCGATGGTCGCGCTTCTCCGCCTCTTCCAGGCGTGTGATGTAGGCCTTCAGTGCCTTGTCATCCGGCCATGCGGTGCCGTAGATGCGCTGGAGCATTTCGTTGCGGGAATCCCCGCGCCAATACGCTCCGGCAATCTTCATCAGCTTGAAGGCGCGCAGCTTGCCGGTGCTCGGCACGTGCGGGCCGCGGCACAGATCGACCCAATCGGACTGCCCGTAGAGGCTGATTTCCTGGTCGGCCGGAATGCTGGCGATGATCTCCGCCTTGTACAGCTCGCCCTGGTCTTTGAAGAACTGGACGGCGGCGTCGCGCGACATTACCCGGCGGGTGACCTTGTGGTCCGCCTTCGAGAGTTCCCGCATGCGCTCTTCGATTGCCGCGAGATCCTCCGGCGTGAAGGGCCGGCGGTAGGCGAAGTCATAATAGAAGCCGTCCTCGATCACCGGGCCGATAGTGACCTGGGCATCGGGGAACAGTTGCTTGACTGCTTGCGCGAGCAAGTGGGCGGTGGAGTGACGAATCACCTCCAGCCCGTCTGCGTCGCGATCGGTAACGATGGCCAGCTTCGCATCACCATCGATGACGTGAGAGGTGTCGACCAGGTGTCCGTCGACGCGGCCGGCGAGCGCCGCCTTGGCCAGGCCCGCACCGATGTCCGCCGCAACCTTCTCCACAGAGACCGGTTCGGAATAACTGCGCTGGCTGCCGTCAGGCAGTGTGATTACGGGCATGGGCAAAAAGGCTCGAAGCTATAGCACAAGGCGTGGCACGGGTCCGAAACGACCGGCGCCGGATTTCACCATTGCCCAGTCACTAGTCACCAGTCATTTCTTCTTTTGATGGTGGGCGGTACAGGGATTGAACCTGTGACCCCTTGCTTGTCGAGCAAGTGCTCTACCGCTGAGCTAACCGCCCAAAAAATCCTTAACCCCGGACTTCGCCAACCCGGACCTCGCCTGAGCGGATGCCGCCGTGCCCGGAAAAAGGCTGGCAAGGATAGCGGCGCGGCTGCGCCGAGGCAAGACAATCAAGGCAATAGAAAAGCACTCACCGAGCCTTGCGTGCCGGTTGGGTCTTGAGCGCCGGCAGCGCGTTGACCACCGGCAGGCCCAGCTCCACGTTGCGCAGGCGCTGCACTTCGTCACGGATTCGTGCCGCAGCCTCGAATTCGAGGTTACGGGCGTGCTTGAGCATCTCCTGTTCGAGCTTCCTGATGCGCCGCACCGCCTGCTCAGGAGTCATCGATTCGTAGTTAGCCATCGGTTCGGCCACCTTCTTGGCACCGCCGCGATCGCCATCGGAATACGCGCCTTCGAGGATATCGGTGATGCTCTTCTTGATGCCCGTGGGGGTGATGCCGTGCTTCTCGTTGTAGGCGAGCTGCACCATGCGGCGTCGATCGGTTTCCTCCAGCGCCCGCTGGATCGATCCCGTTATCCGGTCGGCATACAGGATGGCGCGGCCGTTGATGTGGCGCGCCGCCCGACCAATGGTCTGGATCAGGGAATTTTCCGAACGCAGGAAGCCCTCCTTGTCCGCATCCAGGATCGCCACCAGCGAAACCTCCGGCATGTCCAGGCCTTCGCGCAGCAGGTTGATGCCGACCAGCACGTCGAACTTGCCCAGCCGCAAGTCGCGGATGATCTCCATGCGCTCGACCGTCTCGATATCCGAATGCAGGTAGCGGACCTTGACGCCGTGTTCGTCGAGATACTCGGTCAGGTCCTCCGACATCCGCTTGGTCAGCGTCGTGATCAGCACGCGCTCGCCCTGGTCGACGCACTTCTTGATCTCCGACAGCACATCGTCGACCTGGGTGCGCACCGGGCGGATCTGCACCTCGGGGTCGATCAGGCCGGTCGGTCGCACGAGTTGCTCGACCACTTGTCCGGAGCGCTCCAGCTCATATTTGCCGGGCGTGGCCGAGACGAACACCATTTGCGGCGCGAGTTGCTCCCACTCATCGAAACGCAGCGGCCGGTTGTCGAGCGCGGATGGCAGGCGAAAGCCGTACTCGACGAGCGTCTCCTTGCGCGAACGGTCGCCCTTGTACATGGCGCCCAGCTGCGGAATCGTCTGGTGGCTTTCATCGACCACCAGCAAGGCATTGGATGGCAGGTAATCGAACAGGCACGGCGGCGGCTCGCCGCTGGCGCGACCCGAGAGGTAGCGCGAATAGTTTTCGATGCCGTTGCAATAGCCCACTTCGCGAATCATCTCGATGTCGAAACGCGTGCGTTGCTCGAGACGCTGCGCTTCCAGCAGCTTTCCCGAGCTCTTCAAGTATTGCAGCCGCTCATGCAACTCGTCCCGAATCTCATCCACGGCGCGAATCAGGCGCTCCTTGGGTGTGACGTAGTGCGATGAGGGGAACACGGTATAGCGCGGCACCTTGCGACTGACTTCACCGGTCAACGGATCGAACAGCAGCAACGAATCGATCTCATCGTCGAACAACTCGACGCGCAGCGCTTCGCGCTCGGACTCGGCCGGAAATATGTCGATCACATCGCCGCGCACCCGATAGGTACCCTGCGTGAGATCCATCTCGTTGCGCTTGTACTGCATGTCGGCCAGCCGACGCAGGATCTTGCGCTGGTCAATGCGATCCCCACGCGACAGGTGCAGCACCATTTCCAGGTACGCCGCCGGATCGCCCAAGCCGTAGATGGCTGAGACCGTGGCCACGATGATCGCGTCCGAGCGCTCCAGCAACGCCTTGGTCGCCGACAGGCGCATCTGCTCGATGTGCTCGTTGATCGAGGAGTCCTTCTCTATGTAGGTGTCGGAAGAAGGAACGTAGGCCTCGGGCTGGTAATAGTCGTAGTACGAGACGAAATACTCCACCGCGTTATGCGGAAAGAACTCCTTGAACTCGCCGTAGAGCTGCGCCGCCAGGGTCTTGTTATGCGCCAGCACCAGCGCCGGACGCTGAACCCGCTGGATGACATTCGCAATGGTGAAGGTCTTGCCCGAGCCGGTGACGCCCAACAAAGTCTGGTGGGTCAATCCGGACCCCAGGCCATCCACCAGCTGCGCGATCGCAGTGGGTTGGTGGCCCGCCGGCTGGTAGTCGCCGGAGAGCTGGAAATCGAGCGTCAGCCTGTCGATCTTGTCCGTCATTCGTTACTCGTGGCATTGCCCATGGTGGGCGAGGTACTGGAAAGGCCGCACTGGAAAGCCCGTACTGGAAAGAGTGACAGGAAACCCTGCCACACGCTGTCAACGTAGGTACGCCGGCACCGATCAACAATGGCGATTGTCAGTCGCACAGGCCCATTCTGGGGTCTAAAATGCGCCGCGCAATTCCCTGCCCCGCCATTTCCGGTGCTTCCAGTGACCCTAACCGCGACCCTATCAGTCTCAAAACGCGTGCAACGCGTCAAGCCATCGCCCACTGTCGCGCTCACCGGGCGCGTCGCCCAGCTCAAAGCCGAGGGCAAAGACATCATCAGCCTGGGCGCTGGCGAGCCGGATTTCGATACACCTACGCACATCGCCGATGCCGGCGTCGAAGCCATTCGCAAGGGCTTCACCCGCTATACGCCGGTAGATGGCAACGCCGACCTGAAGGATGCGATCGCCGCCAAGTTCAAGCGCGAGAACGGCCTGGACTATCAGCGCCGGCAGATCCTGGTTTCCAGCGGCGCCAAGCAGACGATCTTCAACCTCATCCTCGCGCTGATCGACAGCGGCGATGAAGTCATCGTGCCCGCGCCCTACTGGGTGTCGTATCCCGACATGGTCATGCTGGCAGACGGCGTCCCGGTAACCCCGTATGCGGGTGCGGATCAGGGATACAAGATCACCGCAAAACAACTGGAAGCGGCGATCACGCCGAAAACGCGCCTGTTCATCCTCAACAGCCCGAACAACCCGACAGGTGCCGCTTACACGCGTGCAGAACTGCGCGCGCTCGGAGAGGTGCTGATGAAGCACCCGCAGGTGGTGATCTGCACCGACGATATGTACGAGCACATCTACTGGGCAGATGAGCCGTTTGTGAGCCTGGCGGCGGTCTGTCCGGAACTCTATGACCGCACCGTTACAACCAACGGCGTCTCCAAAGCGTACGCGATGACGGGCTGGCGCATCGGTTATTGCGGCGGACCGGTGGAGATAGTGACGGCCATGGGGACGATCCAGAGCCAGAGCACCTCGAATCCTTCATCGATCGCACAGAAGGCGGCCGTCGTTGCGCTGAACGCGGATCAGTCGTGCGTACGCGAGATGAACCGCCACTTCCGGCAGCGCCATGACTTTCTCGTCGCCGGGCTGAACAGCCTGCCTGGAGTTTCGTGCCTGCACGGCGCCGGCACCTTCTACGCCTTCGCCAATGTCGATAAAGCCATGCAGCTCATCGGCGCTCGGGACGACAACGCATTTGCCGAACAGTTACTGAATCGCGGCGGTGTCGCCGTCGTGCCCGGTAGTGGCTTCGGTGCACCGGGGCACATCCGGTTGTCATTTGCGTGCAGCATGGAAATGCTGCAGGAAGCATTGCGCCGGATGGAGAAAACACTGCAATCCAGCCACGCAGCGTGAACTGCGTCATGTAATCGCCGCGTCATCGACGGGGTTGTCCGGGACGCCCCACAGACATTTAGGGCGACGCCTGCCCATCGATGCCGGCCCCAACGGGCAGGCAGCGATGCAGGCCCGGCATAAAGTGAATCCGCGCTGCCATCAGGGGCACGCTTGCCGGAGTCACTATGCGCCCTTTATCCCGACGCCCTTCCGAGTACTCGATGCAAGTCTGGACTCTCGTGGCCAGACACGGCATGACCCCCACCATCGCCGCCCGCCACCTCGCGACCAGCACCCGCAGAATCGAGCGGATCATCATCGGCGTCGGTCGCCGCAACGCGCGGTTGTTTGCGTAACAACAAGCTGCTACAGCGCGAGTAAGGCACCACCGCGCAAAGAAGCGCGGGCATGGGCCCATAAAGACGTGTTCTGTGTTGCGAATCCGGTCGACAGCCCGTGATCGCCAGCTATTTGCACACTTCTTACTATTCTTCCTTGACACCCCCCGACCCGTTTCCGCAAAATCCCGCGCCTTCCAAGAGGCTCCCTCCTGTTCCCCGGTAGCTCAGTGGTAGAGCGACGGACTGTTAATCCGTTGGTCGGCGGTTCGAATCCGTCCCGGGGAGCCATTCTTCAATGAGTTAACGTCGATCTGCCCTTCATCGGAAGGGTCGGAAATCGGCGTTGCCACCGTTTGCTACCACTTTGTTTCGGCGCCTCAAGCTCCGCTGCCGACAACACGATCTGCGCGAGCCGATTCATCGCGCACGTCGGGCACGAGCTGCGCGTTACGTGTCCATCGTCACTCGGAACCTCGAGTGACCTATCAGAATCTGCAACCGCTTCAGGTTCACACCCGCCTCGATCATGAGCGACGCATACGCGTGGCGCCGCGAATGCACGCCGATGCGACGAATACCGGTGCGAGGCATCGCCCGCACGAGATCACGATTGAGGAAGTTCGACGCGTTCGCGATGCCGCCGCTGCCTGTCTGAACACAAGATCAAGTACATCGCTGCATCGCTGCATCGATGATGCGGTGCATGCACGCGGGAACTCCGCTATTGCCCGACCTCTCGATGCTTGCGGAGTGCCTGGGCGCGTACCGTTGCCTGGTTTCTACCATCCGTGAGCGGAGGTCGCATGAAGCCAGTCGCCAGAGCACTCGTCATCGTTTGGTTGATGATGGCGATGTCCTATTTCTATCAGTACCTCATGCGCTCGGCGCCCGGAGCGATGCTTGCGCAGCTGGCAGAAGGGTTCGGCCTCACGACCCTGGGCGTCACTGCCATGGCGGGAATGTTCTACTTCGGCTACTCACCCTTCAGCCTGGTCGCAGGTGTTGCACTCGACCGCTTCGGAGCGCGCGAGATCGTGCCCATTGGCGCGATAGGCATCGGCCTGGGTGCGCTGCTATTCGCTTCGGGCGACAACGAGATTGCCAGCATCGGCCGGATCCTCCAGGGAGCGGGCGGCGTGATTGCCCTGGTGAGCGCGGTTCACATCGTCACGACCCGCTTTCCTGCGGCGCGGATGGCAACACTGGTCGGCGTTACGCAGACGTTCGGCGTGACCGGACTGTTGGCCAGTCAGTTCCTGGTCAGCCCGTCGATCATTGGCGGAATTCCGTGGCGGGCCTTCTGGATCATCGCGGGACTCGGTGGCGTGATGATCGGTGTGATCCTGTTCTTGCTGTTGCAGAAATGCGATTGGAGCGCGCAAGCGGCCCCACTCGGACGCAGCGAGGACTGGCTGAAAAATGCGGGCCAGGCCCTCGGGACGGTGTTCCGCAATCCGCAGTCCATCCTGTGCGGCATGATCGCCGGATTACTCTTCATCCCGACGACGATCTTCGACTTGATCTGGGGCGTGCGCTATCTGCAGGAAGCGCATGGTTTTGACTATGCCACGGCGGTGATGCACTCGACGACAGTGCCGCTGGGCTGGATCATCGGCTGCCCATTGCTCGGTGCAATCTCCGATAGGCTCGGACGACGCAAGCCCGTCATCTTGAGCGGTGCGGTGGTGCTGCTGATATGCCTAGCGTGGATTCTTCACGGTCCGCCGGATGCGCTGCCTCCCTACGTCCTCGGACTCATTGCCGGAATCGCCTCGGGCGCTGCGATCCTTCCCTACACCGTCATCACTGAGGTCAATCCGCCGCAGCTCAGCGCCACGGCGATCGGCGCGGTCAATTTCATGAACTTTACCTTCAGCGCGCTGCTCGGACCGGTGTTCGGCGCCATCCTGTCACTGCTTGAAGGCGGCCCCGGCCGATTCAGTCTCGAGAACTACCAAACGGCATTCGCTCCCCTGCCGTACGGAGTCGGTCTTGCCATCCTTCTTACGTTACTCCTGAAGGAGACGGGGCCGGCGATCCGCGCGCGATCTCCAGCCGCGGTGGACGCCCAGGCATGACGGCTAGACAGACATGTGTCTCCCGAACCGGCGGTCGTGTGTCGGCCTGGATCAGGAACTGATGATTGCGCAGCACAGCATCTGATCGCAGTTCTGTCACGTGCCTCAGGGAAAGCGTGTGACAGCAGAAAAAGGCGCACTTCCTACGTAATGCGCGCGTGCCGTCCGTCGACAACAATGGCCGGGCACAGCATTGCGGAGTTATCGCAGGAGTTCCGAAGGTGCATTGGTCACCACCATTGCTCGAATGGCTGCCCGGGCTGCAAAGGCAGTGGCTGCGGTCCGATGTCGTTGCCGGGCTCACTACCGCCGCAGTTGTGATCCCGAAGGCGATGGGCTACGCGACCATTGCCGGCCTGCCCATTGAGGTGGGGCTCTATACCGCCTTCGTTCCGATGATCGTCTATCCGCTGCTCGGCACGTCACGTCCGCTCAGCGTCAGCACGACAACGACGCTTGCCATTCTGACAGCCGCGGAGTTGGGCCAGGTTGCGCCAAACGGCGATGCCGCTACATTGCTGCAGGCCACGGCATTGCTCACGTTGATGGTAGGTGCAGCCCTGATCCTGGCATCGCTGCTGCGACTGGGCTTCGTTGCCAATTTCATTTCTGAGCCGGTGCTCGTCGGCTTCAAAGCCGGTATCGCCGTCGTTATCGTCATCGACCAGCTGCCGAAGATTCTCGGCATTCACTTCGCCAAGGGGTCCTTTCTTCACAACTTGCAGGCGCTTTGGCTGGGCCTGCCGGACTCATCGATCCCGACCCTGGTGTTGGGCGTCCTCACGATCGCCGGCCTTGGTGCAATCGAAAAGTTCAGACCACGATGGCCGGCGCCGCTGATCGCAGTTGCACTTGCCATCGCGGGCGTCGCCTGGCTGGGTTGGGAAAAGCATGGAATCGAGCTGGTGGGTGCGATTCCGGCGGGGTTGCCCACCCCGTCCGTACCGAGTCTGGCTTTGTGGCGGCAACTCTGGCCAGGCGCCCTTGCCCTTGCGCTCATGAGTTTCACGGAAACAGCTGCAGCCGGTCGCGCGTTCGCGCGCAGTGACGAGCCGCCACTGCGACCGAACGCCGAACTGTTCGCAACCGGTATTGCGAACGCGCTCGGAGCCTTTTTCGGCTCGATGCCCGCGGGCGGCGGAACCTCTCAGACGGCCATCAACCGATTGACCGGCGCACGCACTCCAATCGCCAGCCTCGTCACGGCATCGATGGCGCTGCTGACAATGTTGCTGCTGGCACCGCTCATCGGGCTCATGCCGCACGTGGTGCTGGCAAGCATCGTCATCTTCTATTCCGTGGGGCTCATCAAGCCGGTCGACTTTCGCGCGATCCTTCGCATACGCCGCACGGAGTTCGCCTGGGCTGTGGCCGCGCTTCTCGGCGTCGTGTTGCTCGGAACACTCAAGGGCATCCTCGTTGCAATCATTGTCTCAGTTGTCGCGCTCGCCCAGCAGAGTGCAGACCCGCCTGTGTACGCGTTGAGGCGCAAGCCGGGCACGAACGTGTTCCGACCGAGCTCAGACCAGCATCCGGAGGACGAAGCGTTCCCCGGCCTGCTGTTGCTGCGTATCGGCGGCCGTGTGTTCTTTCTCAATGCCCAGCGGATCGCAGAGAAGCTCCGCCCGCTCATCAGTGAAGCGCGGCCGAAGGTCGTGGCTCTCGATCTGAGCGGTGTCTTCGATCTCGAGTACTCCGCGCTCAAGATCCTCGTGGAGGCGGAGCAGCGGCAGCGGGACGCTGGCGTACAGCTGTGGCTGGTCGGGCTCAGCCCTGAAGTACTTGCCATCATCCGTCGCTCATCATTGGGCGCGGCCCTTGGCAGGGAGCGTCTGCTTTTCAATCTTGAGGTGGCGGTAAGCAACTACCAACGCTTGCAGGAACAACCCGCTCGCAACGAAGGTTCGCAGCGGCAACAGACAGAGGTGCCTCATGGCTAAATCGTCGAAAGCTGCCGCGATCAATGACAAGAAGATAGCGCGCGAGAAGCCCGACGACGGCAGATCGCGCCTCGAGCGCAAGACCTACGACGAAGCCCTCGAGCAACTGCATGTGGAGTTGGTGAAGTTGCAGCAGTGGGTCGTCCTCAAAGGCCTTAAGGTCTGTGTAATCTTCGAAGGGCGTGACGGCGCGGGCAAGGGTGGAACGATCAAAGCCATTACTGAACGCGTGAGTCCGCGCGTATTCAGAGTGGTTGCGCTACCGGCGCCAACCGAGCGTGAGAAGACCCAGATGTACGTGCAGCGCTACCTGCCACACCTTCCAGCTGCCGGTGAAGTCGTCATTTTCGACCGCAGTTGGTACAACCGCGCCGGCGTCGAGCGGGTGATGGGGTTTTGCGATGAGCAGCAGGCGCGGCGCTTTCTGAACGTGGTGCCCATGGTTGAGAAGCTCATGGTTGAATCCGGGATCATCCTCATCAAATACTGGCTCGAGGTGAGCGCCGAGGAACAGACGCGTCGGCTCGAGTCGCGCATTGGGGATGGTCGCAAGACCTGGAAGCTCTCGCCGATGGATCTCAAGTCATACAGTCGCTGGTACGACTATTCGCGCGCCCGCGATGAGATGTTCGCCGCCAGCGACACGCCTTACGCGCCCTGGTATGTGGCGCGCACCGAGGACAAGCGGCGTGGTCGGCTCAATGTCATCACCCACTTTCTGAGCAGAATTCCTTACAAGGCAGTGCCGCGCGAGAAGGTGAAGCTTCCCAAGCGGCAGAAGCGCGGCTCCTACCGGGAACCTGACTATCCCCTCAAGTACATCGAGGAAGTGTTCTGAGGTAGCAGCTGTCGCCGACTGCTGCCGGCCAGGGGCAGAGTAGCTTGTCTTCACTACGGATGAAGCGGCAGGGACACAAGGAGAAGACTCTATTGCCGCACCAGGCGCGTGGGGCGAACATCCTCGCCTCCGCATCGACGCTGCTCGCGGGAGAGTCGTCATGCCTACACCGGATTTCGGTAAACGCTGGCATGAAACCCAGCTTGGAACCGTGGATCGTGAAATCGCCCGGCTGGCCGCAATCTGCGACATCCGGATGCTGGATCCCGGAGTCATCGAACGCGTGATTGCCAACGATGCGACGGTTTGCCGCAGAAAGACCCCGAAAGCATTCCGCCAGCTGCGATCGCTCGTCAAGATGCACTACTCGCTAGTCAGCGACAGCCTGCAAGCCCTGGGACCGGAAGACTCCGGCAAGATCCTGGATGACATTCGCACGCGCCTGCGAGCTCAATTCGATCTCGGCGGCGGGCGCTAGCCGGCCGTTGTGGGCGACCTGCCAGCGTCGCCCACGTCAAGCCCCCGACTACTTGGCCATTGGGGCACCAGCCCAAAGACAATCGTTGCCGCGATGTTTAATTGACCCGCAGGATCTCGCATCAGCCGATACCCGGATAACGCTGCGAAGCATCAGGCACCCATCCGTAGTTGCGGCTTCAAGCCTGCCCTATCCGCCAGTTTCAGCAAGGTATCGAGACTGAATTCCTGCCACGCTCCCTTCTTGAGCTGCGACACACGAGGCTGAGTGATTCCGAGTCTTTTCGCCGCTTCCGTCTGCGTCCATCCTTGCTCTTTCAGCCGCAGCTCTATCCGAATCATTACTTCGGCTCGCATCGCCATTACCTTGGCTTCCGCTGCGTCAAAGCCCAGGTCAACGAAAATGTTGCCGCTGCTCGGTGTCACGGTCTCGTCATCGACCCTTGCGGGCTTCTTTGCCGCAGCACGGGTCGAGCTTTTCTTGGCAGCCATCACTAGTCTCCTATCAACTTGTAGCGCTTCGACGCTCGCTCAATATCAATCCTGGCAGTCTTCTGAGTCTTCTTCTGAAAGGCATGCAACACATAGACGGTACCCTTCAACCGGGCAACGTAGATGACGCGCCACGCGCCTTGAAGGTGTACCCGAATCTCATACGCTCCGCGACCGACCGTCTGAATGGGCTTGAAATCAACCGGATCGACGCCAGCCTGCACCCGCATCAGCTCGATGCCTAGGGCGTGCTTTACCGGCGCCGGGAAGGACTTCATGTCCGCACGACTGCTCCCAAGAAACATGAGCGGCTTTAAGGAGAGTGATATGATTATACAAGAATCTGAATATTATTCAAGTAACTGTATAGCTGCGATGGACCAGTTTTCTTAGCATCGGTCGAATCTGATCGATAGCGGCAGTGCGGCAAACTGGCGCTTGCCGCGCTTGTCACCCGATTGCGATCGATACAACGGGGCTAGGATTCGTCGCAATCCTCTGGCACCGGCACGCCTGCTGCGGTGGGAAAGCCCTGAATGTAGCTGGGCTTGGGCTGCGCGAGCGTCTGCTCCCAGGAGCCGTACATGGGATTCGGAACGAAGAACCAGCGATCGCCCCAGTATGAACAGTGCGACCGGGTGATCTCCCGACGCTGCTCCGGGGTGATACCTGCCGCCTTGACGTCGGCAATGAAATCTCCAAGGTCGTCGCCGAGCAGCAGGACGATTCGATAATTCGCCGCGATCAACTCGCGCCGACCCTGCTTCTCCGACTTCCATTCGGGACGCTCGTTCTTGAGCATGAGATCCTCATCGAGCGTCGCGGACTGGACGCCGAGCTTCCTGAGGTTCTCGGCAGTATCTTTTTGCTGCGGGCACTTATCCGTCGCACCCTGGCGCTCCTTGCACTCACGGTTGCTGACGAAGAAAACACGAACGCCATGACGCTGGGCGTAGCGAATGAAACCTATCGCGCCCGGCACCGCCGCGGCCTGCTGCAGGTGCAGCCACTGATCCCAAAGCGGGGCCGAATACTCGATCTCACCGCGGCGAATCAATTCGCCTTGCTGGCGACCATTGTCCAGAACCGTTTCATCGAGATCCATCACGACGGCCGGTGGCTTGCTGTCGAAGCCGGACTTCTGCTCGAGCGCCGCAGAGCGCTTTGGACTCTCGACTAAAGCACGATCCAGTGCGCGCTTTGCCGATGTGTAAGTCTGCGTACTGGCGGCAAGCGCTTCGGAAGAAACCTGCCACCAGAGAGTTGCCATGAGTAGCGGGTTGCGATCCGGCGGCACACCTTGTTTGGCGGTCTCTTTGGCAACTTCCTGGACAGCTTGCTCCTTGGCAACCGTCGAGGGTTGGGTGGCGCAAGCAGACAACATCGCTGCCATGACGCAGGCAGTCACGCGAACTATCGTTGGCATGAGATCATCCTTGAGTGGTTTTTAAGGTCGTTATTCCCGCATCGAAACGATACGCCGCCCTTACAAGACTGTCACGCAAGAGGAGTATCCCCCAATCTCCCCTCGCCTCCACAGAAGCACGAAGGCTTTGGAGTCGCCTACGATATGGCAACCATCTGCGCGGCACTCGGCGAGACCACCGAGGCTTGTTCTGCGTTAACCCGCTCGCTGGCACAGCGCAACATCATGCCCCCAAAACGAGACAGACAGAGGTCCCCAATGAACGTGAAATTCATCGACCGGCAGCCCGCGACCATCGCGTGTCTGCGCCACCTCGGCCCCTATGGCGCGCCCATCTCGTCGTTCTGGCGCGATACCTACCATCCGTGGGCCGTCGCAAACAACCTGCTCGAACAGCCACGCTACGGCATCGGCCACGACGATCCCAACATCACCGCAGCCGAGCAATGCCGCTACGACGCTTGTGCGGAAGTTCCTGCGGATTTCGTTGTATCGGGAGAAGCTTCCAAAACCGTCATCCCAGGCTGCAAGTACGCCGTACTCCGCTTCAAAGGAAACGGCGAGCAAATTGGCGGCGCCTGGACCGCACTGTTACGCGACTGGCTACCCTCCAGCGGGCTGCAACTCGATGCCCGCCCCAGCTTCGAGTTCTATCCGAAGGATGCGTACTACGACCTTCAAACCGGAACGTTCGAGTGTGAGATATGCGTTCCGGTAGTTGCGTTGTGAGACAGTCTCTTTCCGACGTTCAGTGAAGGAGCGTTGGCGATGCTCCAAAACGCCTGCTGGCGGCCATACAGCCGCCAGCAGGACAAGGAACCTCCCGCAGTTACTGCCAATCGTGATCGTGATCGCGATCGTGGTCGTGGCCCCCTTCGTTGCGATCCCCGATAACGAGACCGGTGCGGTCATCGAGCATCAGGCGACGCAAGTTGGGGCGCGCGTTGAAGTCGAACATGCCGAGAATCGGGCCCGAGATGCGGTC
>DASYEW010000039.1:0-17716 GCA_036498785.1 Steroidobacteraceae bacterium
GACGAGCGCACACGGCGAATAGCTGCGGCCCGTGCGCATCGTAGAATGACCAACCAGCAGCGATTTACCGAGGCCGCCTGAGCAGTTCAAGTCTCCTTTCTTGACTCAGCCGTTTTGTCCAGATTGACGTGAAGCGCAACACCTTCGGCTGCACAGGATGCGGAAGCCCAACGGCTGGCTCCGCGTGCAACGAAGTTTGCGTTGAAGTGGTCGGCGCTTGGAACATACTTCGACCCAAAGTCCGGCGAGCAAGTGATTGTCATGCCGGCTAGCGCCCCGTTACCCAGCGCCGAAGAAGCCCGGACTGCCGTGGGAGGAGCTGTGCGAATCAAGCAGTCCTCGCTCACAAAGTCCCTGCTTGAGCAGATTCAAGCGCGCCTGGCCGCTCGAGATTTCCATCCCCGGGCGAAGGAGTACACCTTCGGGTCCTTTTTTGATGAGCGTCTGGATCGATTTGTCATTGCTACGGACGCTTCCGCGGACGTGATGGAGCCCCTGCTACGGGCATATCCAAACGCGATTGCGCTGCGGTAGGACTGAGGGTACCCATGCGCTTCATCAATGTAGCGATGCGTTGTCGACAGACAGATTGGTAGCTTTCATTGGACAGTCTGGAGTGTTCGCGCACACCCATTGAACGTTGCCGCGCGGTTGCATGGCCAAGTGTTGGCTTGGATCCGGCGCGCTGAGGTCGGTTGGACAGTTGGCCCTCGGTACAATGGCTGCATCAAGCCTTGTCTGATACGGTCAAGCAATTCTCCAGCCCGCGTGAGAGGCCATCCATGGTCAGCGTTGTGGCACAAGCAAGGCCCGTGAGTGACAGGCGGTTCTTCACGTGGATGGCTGCTTCGATGGCCGCGGTCACCTTCGCAGGCTTCGCGCGGACTTATTATCTCGCCGGGTTCCACGATGCTCCCACGCCCGTCCTTACGCCCATCGTGCATCTGCACGGTGCGTTGTCGACCGCCTGGATACTGTTGCTGATCCTGCAGACCCGCCTGATTGCCAATGGACGACGCGACATACACATGTTGCTGGGCGTGGTGGGCGTGGCGATCGGCGCAGCCATAGTTGCCACAGGTGTCTTCGTCGCCGTCCACAGTGAGCGGCGTGTGCACACGCCTGCGACTGCGGACACGCTGGCCGATCCTTACGTCTTCCTGATCTTTCCTTTCGCCAGTGTGGCCCTGTTTTCATTGTTCGCTACGTTGGGCGTGCTGAAGAGGCATCGACCAGAGACTCACAAGCGATTCATGTTGCTCGCGACAGCGAACCTGGTCGTGCCTGCTCTGGCGCGTATCGTCACACAGGTGACGCAGGGCGCTGTGGCAGGAGTGGTCGGCGCATCGGTGCTGGTCAACGCGTTTCTGGTCGCAATGGTGATTCATGACCTCAGCAAGCGCGGGCGGATACATCCGGTTACCCTATGGGGTGGAGCAGGAATGGTGCTCTCGGAGGTGCTGAGATTCGTGATCGGATTCAGCGCGCCCTGGCAGATGTTCGCGCGGACCTTGATGAGCTGAGGAGCGCATTGCAGAGAGCAGGCATACGCTCGGTTGAGACGAGAGCGCAGGTTTCTACGGCTTGGCAGGGGCGGGCATCCGGAGCTGCAACAGCGCAAAACAACATCACGCCCATCTCGCGATCTCATTTGCACCGATTGCAACTATGAGGTCTTCAGTCTGAATCGATGAGGCGGAGCCTGCATTTTCCTGCGGCGTCGACGCCCGTAACCGCGGGATGATCGAAGATGGAGGACCAAGCCGTTCGGTCACCGTTCGCGAAGGCTTGCACCTGTATGCGTATGCGGCGATCGTGACGACAGCGGCGGCCGAGTAGCGATATTCAGTGCAAACGATTGCACCGCCGGCTTCTTTGCTCTAGTCTGCGCCGGGGAGCCGACAGTCGATGCGAAGAACAAGACGGAGAACCACCGATGCGCGCCGAGATTAACTCCATGTCCACGCGAGGACTTTTGCGACTCACCCGCTGCCTCGGGATCGCGGCGCTCATGGTTACCGGCCTCGCCCTGGCCGCGCCTGCGTCAACGCGCTTGGTCGAGACCGTGGGCGCCAACGGCTCGATTGGCGGCCTCGAGGCCAAGTTCATCGATGTCGATGGGGTGCGCACTCGCTACTACGATGTCGGTACCGGCGAGGTCATGCTGTTGGTGCACGGCTCTGGATTCGACGGCACGTCGAGCGCCAATACCTGGTCGCTGAACATCCCCGGCTTGAGCAAGCGCTTCCGTGTGATCGCGCCCGACAAGCTTGCCAGCGGGATGACGGGCAATCCCGCCAGCGACGACGACCTGAATATTGCCGGGGAAGTGAAGTATCTGTACGGGCTCGTCAAGGCGCTGCAGATAAAGCAGGTCCATCTCATCGGTCAATCAAGAGGCGCCGGTGCGGCGCTGTTGTTTGCCGTCGCGCACCCGGACCTGATCAAGACATTGGTCCTGGTGGATAGCGCGACCGCGGCGCCGCCCGCCGGCGACGATCGCAACAAGCGACGGGATCGGTTGTTCGCCGGCTGTCTTGAGAAGGAGACGCCGCAGGGCGACCAGTTCCGGTGTGAGCAGTCCGCGCTCTACTACGACCCGGCGCCGGTCTCCGACGGCTTCGTTTCCTCAGCCGCGTATATGTGGAATCAACCCAAGGCGCAGGAAACCCGCAAGCGCATGACCGCGGCGGTCAGGAAACGCAATGAGACGATCTCCAGCGAGATGACTCAGCAGGCCTATCACAAGATCCTCACCGAGGACGTTCTGCAGATGCCGACGCTGATCTATTGGGGCAAGAACGATCCATCCGTTCTGCCCGAGCAGGGTTACGCGCTCTACAACATCATCGCCGAGTCGAACCCTCGCGCGTGGATGCTGTTTACCAATCGCGGTGGACACTTTCATTACCGGGAGCATCCGCAGGAATTCAACACCAACGTCATCAATTTCGTGACGTCCTGGGGCGGAACGGGGCACTGATCAACACTTAGTCCCGTAGATGACCATGCAAATGCGCGCCGTCGTCGTATGCGCAGCCTGTGCGTGCGCCGCTGCCGCGGTGTGGGGCTTTGGTTCTTTTCACAAGCCTGCGCCAGCCGCGCCCAAGGCGGTGCCGGTTCGTGTCGTCAGTACCGTCCGGCGTGACGCGCCTGCGTATCTGTCGACCATCGCCACCGTGCAGGCATTCAACACCGTGTTGGTTCGGCCCAGGGTTGACGGGCAGATCAGTCGTGTGAGTTTCGTCGAAGGCGCGCAGGTCAAGCGGGGCGACCCGCTGGTCGAACTGGATCGGCGGCCTTTCGAATCGCAGCTGCGTGCGGCGCGTGCCCAGAAGGTGCGGGACAACGCACAACTGGAGAATGCCAACCGCGATCTGAAGCGTTACGAGTCTCTGATCAAACTGAACTCGCCGCTTGCGGCGCAGACGTTGGACGCGGCACGTTCTCAGGTTGCCCAGCTCACTGCAGCGCTCGAGGTGGACGATGCGCAAGTGGACCAGGCTCGCTTGCAGCTGGACTACGCAACGATAGTGGCTCCGATTGACGGCCGGGCCGGTGCCAGGCTGGTCGACGTCGGGAACATCGTGCACGCAAGCGACGTCACCGGCTTCGTGGTTCTGACGCAGGTCCATCCGATCGCAGTAAGTTTCTCGCTACCGCAAGGCGAATTGCAGAATCTTCGCGCACAGCAGGCACGCCACGCACTGCATGTTCTCGCGATTGACCCGACGAGCGAGCGCCAGCTGGACGCCGGTGAACTCACATTGATCGACAACCAGATCGACGCCGGCACTGGCACGATCCACTGCAAGGCAGTGTTCCCCAACGTTGGGGAAGCTCTGTGGCCAGGGCAGTTCGTGACGGCACGAGTGCTCATGGAGAATCTCGCCGACACCGTAACCGTCCCGGTAGCGGCGATTCAGTCGGGTTCGCGAGGACCGTTCGTGTACATCGTCGATGCCGACCGGCGTGCCGAGATCCGCGACGTGCAAGTTGGGCCGACTTTCCAGGGCGAAGCGGCCATCGTGCACGGCTTGAATGGCGGCGAGACGGTGGTGGTGGAAGGGCAGTTCCAGCTGGAACCCCATACGCTGGTGGAGCCGAAGAATGTGGCTGCCGCGCGGTGACCACATGCGCTCGCTAGGAACTTCGCCGTGAATCTCTCCGCCTGGTTCATCCGGCGGCCCGTTGCCACTTCGCTGTTCAGCTTAGGGCTCCTGTTCCTCGGCCTCGTCAGCTATCTGCGGTTACCGATTGCGGGTGTTCCGCAGGTCGACATTCCGACGATCTCCGTTTCGACCGACCTGCCAGGTGCCAGCGCCGACACCGTCGCATCGTCCATAACTTCACCACTGGAACGCGCGTTGTCGATTTTGCCAGGTGTCACGTCGATGACGTCGAGTAGTTCCTACGGGGCCAGTAGCATTGAAGTGCAGTTCGATTTGTCCAGGAGCATCGATGCCGCCGCCGTCGATGTGCAGGGAGCCATCAATGCGGCCCTCGCCGATCTGCCGAAGAACTTGCCACACCCGCCCGTGTTCGAGAAAGCCAATCCCGCCGATGCGCTGATGATGTCGATCATCGCGTATTCGGACACGCTGCCGATCGCCAAGGTCGATGAGTACCTCGAGAACTACCTGACGCCGCAGCTCTCGCAGATTACCGGCGTGGGAGTGGTCGACTATCACGGGCAGCAGCGGCCGGCGGTGCGCGTTGCCGTTGACCCGGGACGCATTGCTGCGCTGGGGTTGACGTTGGAGGATGTGCGCCGCCGGATCGGCGAATCGACCGCGAATGGGCCGAAGGGGACACTGAACGGCGAACGGCAGTCGGTTGCAGTCGATGCCAACGATCAGCTCAGCGGCGCCGATGACTACGCGAACCTGTCGTTGGTGAATGCGCGAGGCGCAACGGTCCGCCTGCGCGACCTGGGCACGGTTACAAACAGCGTCGAAGACATCCGGCAGGGCGCATGGTGGGGAACTCACCGGGCCATACAGATCGATATCCACAAGCAGCCAGGATTCAATCTCAACGACACGGTCGCGAAGGTCAGGGCGGCGCTGCCATCGCTGCAAAGACAACTGCCTGCAGCCGTTCACTTGGTACTGCTTCAGGATCGAACGCTGACAATTCGCGCGTCTGTGCAGGATGTGTTGATGACACTGGCGCTGAGCTGTGCGTTGGTCGTCCTGGTCGTGTACGCATTCCTGGGAACGCTGCGTGCGACATTGATTCCCGCGGTAGCGATTCCGTTGTCGCTGCTGGGCACGATGGCTTTGTTGTACGTGTTCGGTTACACGCTCGACAACGTTTCCCTGATGGCGCTGACGGTATCCGTCGGATTCGTTGTCGACGATGCGATCGTAATGCTGGAGAACATCATGCGCCACATCGACGACGGCCAAGACCCACTGGCAGCGGCACTGCTGGGCTCGCAGGAAATCGGCTTCACGATCATGTCGATGACGATCTCGCTGATCGCGGTCTTCATCCCGTTGCTGTTCATGGGTGGCGTGGTGGGCCGGCTATTCCACGAATTTGCATATACGGCCGCAATCGCCATCGTCCTGTCGGGAATCGTCTCCTTAACGCTTACTCCGGTGTTGTGCGCGCAATTCCTCAGTCGGCGCGCCGAGCACGGCAAGGGATGGTTCGTACAGCACACGGAAGCGCTCTTCGAGCGAATGCTTGCAAAGTACGCCAAGGGCTTGCGTTGGGTATTAGCACGACAAAGGGCTGTGCTCGTCGTGATGCTCTCTACGATTGCGATCACCGTTGCCATGTACGTGGTCATCCCAAAGGGCTTCTTTCCACAGCAGGACAACGGGTTGATTGCCGGCATCGTCGAGACATCGCCAGATATCTCCTATCCGGCCATGCTGGAGCAGATGCGCCTGGTCGCTGAGCGCGTCCGCGAAGACCCAGACGTTGAGCATGTGTATTACTGGATCGCCAGTCGCCCGGGCTTCAGCAACGGCCGCATCTCGATCGATCTCAAACCGTTCGGGGTTCGCCACGCTTCCGTCTACACCGTGCTCGACCGTGTTCTGCAGCGGACCAAAGGGCTTGCCGGGGTCAAAATGAGCCTGCAGGCTCGGCAGGATTTGCGGATCGGCACGCGCACGACCAAGACACAGTTCGAGTACACGCTGGGCGATGCCAACCTGGAGCAGTTGCAGGAGTGGAGCGCGAAAATGCTGGAGGCGTTGCGTACGCTGCCGCAGATCCAGGGAGTCGAGGGAGATGTTCAGGCAGCGGCTCCACGCGTGAAGCTCGCGCTGAACAGGGAGGCGATGGCTCGTCTTGGCGTGACCACGCAGAGTGTGGACGACACGCTGTACGACGCGTTCGGCCAACGACAGGTCGCGAGCTACTACACCCAGGTCGCAGTCTATCGAGTGATCCTCGAAGTCGACCCCCGCTTCCAGCTTGATGAGAACGCGCTGCAACGATTGTATGTCCCTTCGAGCATCGGACAGCCGGTGCCGCTTGGCGCATTCAGTTCGCTCGAACGCACGGCTGCGCCGTTGACCATCAATCACGACGGTCTGTTTCCCTCCACGACACTCTCGTTCAACCTCGCGCCGGGGCAATCGCTGGGACAGGCGATCGAGGCCATCCACACCAAGGAGCTGTCGATGGGTGCGCCCGAGGGGCTGATGTCGCGATTTACCGGCAGTGCCAGGGCATTCGAAGAGTCCCTGGCCAGCCAACCGTTCCTGATCCTCGCCGCGCTCGTTACCATCTTCATCGTGCTTGGAGCGCTGTATGAGAGTTACATTCACCCGATCACGATTCTGTCCACGTTGCCTTCAGCCGGCATCGGCAGCCTGCTTGCGCTGATGCTGCTCCACTACGAGTTCTCGCTGATCGCTCTGATCGGCGTGATTCTCCTGATCGGTATCGTGAAGAAGAACGGCATCATGATGGTGGACGTGGCGATCACGGAGGAGGCCGCCGGACGGTCTGCAGAGGAAGCCATCTATCGCGCATGCCTGCTGCGGTTCCGCCCGATCATGATGACCACGATGGCCGCGTTGCTGGCAGCGCTGCCGCTTGCGTTCGGCAGCGGCGCCGGTTCCGAGCTGCGTCGTCCACTCGGAATTGCGATGGTTGGCGGACTGCTGCTATCGCAGATCCTGACGCTGTTCACCACCCCGGTGGTCTATCTGTATATGGATCGGTTGGTCCAACGCCTGCGATCGCGCCGAGCCAGCGGCGCTAGCGGGCTGTTCGGGCGAGTCCGTGTGTCCTAGAGCTCATCGCTCTTTCCGTAACATCCGTTCAGTCTCGCGCAATCCGCGCATCCAGGGTTGTCCGAGCGCCTTGCGTGTAGCTATAGGTGATCGAGCCGACCCGAGGGACGGCCGAAGACGTTGCCACGCGGTTGCATGGCCGTCTCCTTTGTGGCAACGGCGTTTCCATCAAGTTCGCCGAAATCTGGACCGTTCAGTCGGACAATCGATGGCGTCCGAGAAGGCATCCGCGGGAAAGCACCCTGGTTTCTGCGACTTGCAGCTGTGGCAGCGTGCTGCTAATTTTATTTTTTTAGAAAAGGTGAGCTAGACTGTCTGTCATGGAGGTCTTGATGACCCTCGGCAGCGGTATCTTGGCTTGTCGTTCCGACGTCGCGAGCGACGGAGGTTGAAAAATGCGTAGGCTTTGCGTGCTGCTCAGTGCAGCGTTCGTTCTTTGGACTCAATCGGGAGCCGCGACCGAGCCTTCCGTCGAAAATCTTCCCTATCCCGGGGCCGTCGCTCTATCCCAGACCCCCGCTGGAGCTTGGGGGTATAAATCTTTCCCGCAACTGCTCCCGCTCTACATTTTCAAGGGCGAGCCAGCTGGCCGCTCACTGTGTGATCGAGCTTGCACGGCGGTGTGGCCCATTGTTGCGGCGGAGAGTAGTGACAAACCAGCGGGATTCTGGACCATTGTGAAGCGCGAAGATGGTCGCTTTCAGTGGGCCTACAAGAACAGTCCGGTCTACACCTATTTCGAGGACCGTCCCAACGAACCGAAGGGTGTCGGGAAGGACATGGATTGGTACCTGGACGAGCACGCGTATGCTTATCTTGCAAGCGTAGGTGTGAAGTTACCGCCTCCGGTCGTGGATGCGAAAGCCAAGAAAGTTAAGAAAATTAAGGCAACGGCGGAAACGCTACAGCCGTAGCGATGGATCGTCTACCTCTTCCCGCTGGCCCTCTGCGCTGGCTGGGAACGTGCGTGACGCTGAATGACCCACCGATTCTTTCACCTCACACTGCTGAAGCGATTCCTCAGCAGGTGTCGTCACGCCTGATGTCTGGTGCGTCCGTTGGTGTTGTAAAAGCCGATCCAATCTCCGATCACACGGCTGGCGTGCTGCAGGGTTTCGAACCGATGCCGATGCACACACTGCTCTTCGATGTTCGGACCACTCGCTCTGTACCGGCCCGTCCTAAAACAAGAAAGGCGTCAACTTGAGACTGTGGTTCGGCCAGCTGATGGCACCACGCTTGTCCTCCCTGCGAACTCTGTCGGTGCACTCTACGAGCGTGATGTAGTCGTACAAGGAGAAGGGGATGCTCAGGCCGCTAACGGCGGTCGCGTTGAGAAAATCGAGCAACGGTACCGAGGCAACAATGCACGACCCCGATGCCTCTGTGGATGCCCGGGATGTTGAAGTTGCTCGATGCGAGCGTAATCGACGTGAATTCTGCAGCCTCAGGGGTTACGCGATACCGGCACGAATGAGGTTCAGACCGACATAGGCCAGTGGCGGTAAGCAGACCTGCTTCATCCAGCAATGCTGGAATTTGAACATCCCCTCCCGGGTGTTTAAAAGGAAGCAATAGTCGGGGTGGGGCACGGTGGATGGCGGTAGGAGTTCGGGTCAGACGAGTTTCGCCTCTATCATTGCATAAATTATTATTGATAGTTGACCTAGAAGATGATCTACCGAGAATATTCAATGCATTTGAAGTTGTTGTCGGGATAATTTATTGGCTATAGTTGATGCATGAAGTCAACTGTTACCAATTTTTCATTCAAAAAGGTGCTTTCGAAGCTGCCAAAAGGGGAGCCGCTTGGGGTGGTTTCATTGCAAAAGCAGGGGGTTAGCACCTTCCGTGCATCCGCTCTGGCGCGCAGCGGCTGGCTGGTACACCTGGCTCGCGGCGTCTACATGCTTCCCGGCGATACCCTGACGCGTGACGGTTGCCTGGCGTTCCTGGCGGAGCGCATACCCGGTTTCCACGTGGGTGGCAAAACGGCTCTCTCCTGGCGAGGGGTGCGCCACAACGTCAGCTTTCGCGAGGTGCTGACCTTGTGGGGAGCGGATCCCAAGCCGCTCCCGTCGTGGTTCAAAGAGAGATTCGAGAGCCGTTACCAAGTCACTCAACTTTTCGATACTGGCCTGAAGAAGAACCTCGGCTTGCAGCCACTTCCTGGCGGCCATGGGCAGGTGCTTGTCTCCGTCCCTGAGAGGGCGTTGCTCGAATTGCTCAGCGATGTGGGCAAGACTCAATCGCTCGACGAGGCCCGCAAGATCGTGGAAGGCCTGGCGCCCCTGCGACAGAAGGTACTTGACGAACTGCTCGCGCATACGAGTCGTATCAAAGTCGTCCGTCTTGCCGAGGCCCTTGCGCGGGATCTCGACTTGCCATGGGCCCCGCTCGCCAAGAAGCACAGCCAGCGCGTGGGGGGTGGAAAGCGCTGGGTAGGCGTCTCCAAGACGGGCGAACGTCTCGATCTCAGGCGCTCGTGAACCAGGAATACATCAACACGGTCCGCCTCCTGTTGGCGATTGCCCCGTCGGTATTCAAGTCGCCGCGATTTGCAATGAAGGGCGGCACTGCATTGAATCTCTTCATCCAGGATATGCCGCGCCTCTCGGTCGACATCGATGTCGTATTTACCGATTACACGCTTGATCGCGCGAACGCATTGCAAGCTATCGCGAGCGATCTTGAGGCGGTGAGAACCGCCATTGCTCGGATGGGCTATCGCGCGCGAGTACCGACGGGCAGGAGCGAAGACGACGTAAAACTGCTGGTGGAGGCAGAAGGCTCTCAGGTCAAGGTCGAAGCCAACTTTGTGTTCCGCGGAACTGTTCTTCCGATCAAAAGAACGCCTTTGAGCGCAGTGGCGCAAGATCTCTTCACGACGCAGATGGAGATCCCGGTGCTCGATGAGAGTGAGCTGTACGGGAGCAAACTCGTAGCGGCCATGGACCGTCAACACCCCAGGGACATCTTCGACGTGATGAAGATGCTCGAGATGTTTGGTTGGCAGGAGTCGTTCATCGATTGCTTCGTTGCGTATCTGGCTGGGCACAATCGGCCTGTTCACGAAGTTCTGTTTCCGAGAAAACGGCCATTGGAGCCGATCTTCGCCAACGAGTTCTCTGGTATGACTCGCGAACCGATTGAACTCGCAGTTCTCCAGCGTGTTCAGGATCGGCTGATCACTGAGTTACCCACGAGGCTGACGGATGATCATCGGGCGTTTCTGCTCTCGCTCGTGCAGGCCGATCCTAGATGGGATCTGATGCCGTTCGAACATCTTGAGCATCTGCCGGCCCTGCAATGGAAATTGACCAACCTCACGGCGCTCAGGACTCGAAATCGTCCTCGATTCGAAGCGCAATACGAATTTCTTGTGCGACAGCTTCGCTAGTACCCGGCGATGTTGTGTCGATGGTTGATGAATTGCATCGCTGAGCCTTCGACCGGGATGATTGCGAATTTCAAGCGCTCTACGGTAACCAGCGGGTGAACTATGGTTAGGGGCGTTGCGGTGTGACGTCGACGGAATCTGTCTCCCGATGGACGTGGAGGCAGGTTGCCCGTGCTAGGGCGGCGTACACAAGGCACGGCGCACATGACCGCGCGGCTCTCAGTGACGCTGACGCTGTCGGAATGCCGCGACCTTGGCTCGATTGCCACAATCGGTCGCACTACAGAAGAGACGCCGATGCGCTTTGGTCCGGTCCAGAAACCATAAGGTGCACGCCGGCCCCGCGCAGTGTTTCACCAGGGAGGGCTCTTCCTCGGCGACAAGTTTGGCGATTTGCACTGTGACCAGCGCCAGCAGTGCGTCCGCGCTTTCGGTGTGCGATCTCTCCACCAGGCTGATGCCGTCCTTTCCCTGAATCAGCTCAAGACGATGCGTCTGACGCGCGAGCAGCTTGTTCAGGGAAGCGATTTCCCTGGCGTAATCGTCTTGCGGCGCAGCGCGCCAGCGGTTGAGCCAGGATCGCGCCCACTCACGTACTTTCCTGGCCTCTTCAGCGGCAGCATCCAAGGCATTGCCGCCAAAGCGACGCTGCAACTGCACCGCATCGGTGTCGGAAAGCAGCTCCGCGCCGACCAGCCACTGCAGGTAGGCGCGACCGTCGCCGATGGTTTCGACGGGTTCATCGTTCGGTGCAAAAGCGGTATTCAGGAAATCGATAGCCGTATGGCTACCGATGAATGGTGCGGGCATATGCGCGTTCGGCCTCCAGTGAACCGGGAGTCATAGTAACCAGATTATTTGTACTTTACTAGTTACCACGATGTAACGTATAAAAGTAGTTGTTAATAGTTACATCAGGAGCTTCCCATGAATCCCAGGCCAGACATTCGCTATTCCTTCGCCGCCGCGGCGCTAGCGTTCGTGACGGTTACCACGTCGTCGTTGGCGCAGGCATCCTCAAACGATGCGCCTTTGGCACAGTCATCCGACTCGGAAGTCCACTACCGCACGATGCAGATCGAGGGTGTCGATGTGTTCTACCGAGAGGCGGGCCCGCACGACGCCCCGGTAGTCGTGCTGCTGCACGGCTTCCCCACTTCTTCCAACATGTTTCGCTCGCTGATTCCGCAACTTGCGCAGCGCTACAGAGTGATTGCGCCGGACTATCCGGGCTTTGGCCACAGCGGCATGCCGGATCGGCAGAAATTTCGCTACAGCTTCGCTCACTTTGCTGAAGTAACAGACACGTTGCTGACGCGGCTGAACGCGAAGCACTATGCGCTCTACGTGATGGACTACGGCGCGCCCGTCGGCTTTCGGCTGGCGATCGCGCATCCAGAGCGCGTGACTGCACTCGTCGTCCAGAATGGCAACGCCTACTCGGAGGGTTTGAAAGAGTTCTGGATTCCACTCAAGGCGTATTGGGCAAGCGGGTCGCAGCAGCATCGCGATGCACTTCGAGCGGCAACGACGCTCGAATCCACGCGCGGCCAGTACCTGGAGGGCGTGAAGGATGTCTCGCGAATCGATCCAAGCGCGTGGTTGCACGATCAGGCGCTGCTCGATCGTCCCGGCAACGTAGATATTCAGCTCGACCTGTTCTATGACTACCGAACGAACGTCGAGCTGTACCCGCGCTTCCATGAGTTCTTCCGGGAGCGCCAGCCGCCAACGCTGATTGTCTGGGGTGTCAACGACAAGATCTTCCCCGCAGACGGAGCACGCGCGTACTTACAGGACCTGCCGCAAGCCGAACTGCACCTGTTCGACACGGGGCATTTCGCACTCGAGGACCAGGGCGCGGACATCGCACGGTTGATGCTGGATTTCTTCGACCGCAAGCTGCTGCGCTGATCGAAAGCCCGGCCCGCAGGCTCGACAGTCGGCCGAGCTTGCGGGTGGGTCCGCTACCGGCCTGTTGGGGAAAGCATGGGGAAAGCATGGGGAAAGCATGGGGGAAGCAGAATGAGTGGCGGGTAACGCGGATCGGTAGGGCGACACACTCGCGGCATCGCGACTATCATCAGGTGCCGAGCAACATCATCGATGCAGGTCGGTGGTCGATTTAGTATTTGACTGTACCGAGAAATCACGAAGAAGATGGCATGATGAAAAAGGCTGCGCTGACCCTCCTGGTATCCCTGATCTGTGCTGGATGTGCGACGCGAGGTGGCCCCGCTGATGAGCCGACGCTGATCGATGCAGCAGGCGCCGCTCGGGACGAGGCCGCAGCGTCGATCGAGGCAGCGGCTCCCGTCGCGGAAGAAGGCTCGAAGCAGGAAGAAGGCGAGGTTCCACTTGCCGTTGCCGAGTCGGAGCAACCCAAGGGGACTACCGAGGAGGTCGTCGTCGAAGGTCGCAATCTAAGTCGACACCAAGTGATTCACGATCTCGTCGCCGAAGCGCAGACACTGCTGCGTGACGTCGAGCTCCAATATGTCTTCACCGGAAAGGGGCGGAATGAGGTCCTCCGCGGTCGCCCCGTGGCCTTTGCGTTGTGGAGCGAGGCGAAGCAGGAGTGGTCCGTCGCCCATATCGAGCTGCCGCGTCCGCCGATCAAGTGGCAACCCGGTCGGAAGCCCTTGCCGTTTCGCAACCTCACACCCGGTATCCAGGCGCAGCACGTGAAGGGCACCGGCGCCGAGCGGCTGATGTTCGCCTTCTCCCAGGACGAAACTCCCCTGAAGGTCTACGGACGCAAGTTCCCCGTGTTCGACAACAACCTTCTCAAGCGCAAGCAGTGGCGCGCCGTTGCCCAGACTGCGAAACCGATCGTCTACCTGCCCTTTACCGAAGACACGTTCGACCCAGGCTTCGTCAGCAGTGGAACGGAGTTTCTGGTCGCCACGGCGCATAAGGCGATCGAGGATCTGCGCCTCGCGCAGGTGCCGAGCGCAGCCTTTCCTGGAGAGCTGCTCGCCGACTCCATTCCTCCGCAAGTAATCACGACGCTTGCGGTCATTGAGCAGACCGATGACAGAGACTACGTGGATAAGCAGGTGGTCGCCTTCAACGAGGTACTGAGCCAGTATGGGCTCAAGCAAGAGGAGGCGTATCGGTACAGCGTTTCCAGCGCAAACGCGTTGGGGCCAATGCAATTCACCAACCGCAGGGGAAACGGCACCTACGCGCTCGTGGTCAGACGCTGCCCCGCCGCCAAGCTCGACCCGATCTTCGAGAGAGGCGCGACCAATCTGCTGAACGCCATGAAGGCGGCAGTCTGCCTGCTGGATCTCGAGCTGGCGGGAATGCGGGCGGACATTCGCCTTGCGTATCGTGCCAACCCGGCGGTGCTGGGCATCTTTCCTGTCGCCGCGTACAACGGCGGACCCCGCAACGTCACGAAGCTCTACCGGGTCTTGACTCGCATGAAGGTCAAGCTAGAGGAACTGAGTCGCCCGGGAGCGCAGGTCGCGGGAGCTTCGGTAACTTGTCCCTGTGTCTGGAAAGCGGAGGGCACGGATGTCCGACCGGTGGCGATCCCGAGATACAACAACGAGAACCGGTGGTACATCGAAAAGTACCAGAGCATCGTAAGCCTGTTCGAGTGAGAGTGCGTGATCGCGCTGGGAGTCCGCGAGGGGTGAGCGCCTGGCCGGCACAAGTCACATTGCGGATTCCGTCTCGAGAAGCAGCAGTGCGACCAGCGTCACCACTGCGGCTGCGGTCAGGTAGTAGCCCACCGCCGACAGTCCGTAGTGCTGTGCAAGCCATGTCGCGATGTAAGGCGCCAGCGATGCTCCGACGATGCCGGCGAGGTTGAACGTCAACGACGCTCCGGTATAACGCACGGCCGTAGGGAATAGTGCAGCAAGTGCGGTGCCCAGTGGGCCGTACGTGAAGCCCATCAGCGCGAGACCCAGCGCGAGAAAGGTGAGCACGCCCAGCGTGCTGCCCGATCCGAACAGGGGAGCGAGCAGCATTCCGAAAGCGATGATCGCCAGGGTGGACCCGATGAGCACCGGGCGATTGCCGTGCCGGTCGGCGAGCACTGCCGACATCGGGATGGTTGCGGCGAAGAACAATACGCCGATCATCTGGAATATCAGGAACTCCTCCCGGGAATAGCCCAGCGCTGTGGTACCCCAGCTCAACGCGAAGACCGTCATCAGGTAGTACACGACAAACGTCGCCGTTGCCGCGAACACGCCCAGCAACAACGTGCGCGTGTGCTCCCTGAGCACCGTCACCATCGGCAGGCGCACGCGTTCGTGATCCGCGATCGCGCGCTGGAAGGCTGGCGTCTCGGCCAGGCGCAGGCGCACGTACAGGCCAATAAATACCAGTAATGCGCTAGCGAGAAACGGAATACGCCAGCCCCACGAAAACAACTGCGCATCGGTCAGCCACTGTGTCATCGCCAGGAAGATGCCAGTCGCACAGAGAAATCCGATCGGCGCGCCGAGCTGCGGGAACATGCCGTACCATCTGGATCAACTGGAAGAGCGCGACTATGTGCAGCGCGAACGCAGCGAAGCAGATCGCCGTGTCGTACGACTGCAACTCACCCCTGCCGGGCGCCGCAAGGTCACCGAACTGATGCCATTGGTGGTGGACCGGCTCAACGATGCGCTGACCGAGTTCAGCAAAGCCGAGTTCGCGGAGCTGACCCGCCTGCTCAACAAGCTGATCGGTGGCGTCAAAGCCTCGGAAGAAACCGCAGCGGGTAAAGCATCATGAAAGCACGGAGTTTGATTGCCGGTGCCGCGCTGGAAGGTCGCAGGTGATCGAGACAACCAAGCGTATCGCGATACTGGCTATTCCGGGCGTGCAGATGCTGGACCTGGCCGGTCCGATGGACGTCTTCTGTGAGGCGGCCAATCTGTTGCGAGACCCGGAAGCCTACTGCACGCGGATTGTGGCGCTCACGAAGGAGCCTCTCAGGGCACTCAACGGCGCACGCCTCCTGCCGGACGCTTCCATCGACTCCTCCTTGGAAGGGTTCGACACTCTGCTGATCGCGGCAGTCCCGGAATTCGCCGATACGAGGATCATCCGGAGCTGATTCGGTGGATTGTTCGCGAGTCGCGCCATGTGCGTCGCATCGGTTCGATCTGCACCGGCGCCTTTCTGCTGGCGCACGCGGGCCTGCTGGACGGCCGCCGTGCAACGACTCATTGGAACTCGACGGCCCGCCTTGCGGAGATGTTTCCCAAGATCCGGCTCGAGCCAAACACCATCTATATGAAGGACGGTCCCATCTACACCACCGCAGGCGTGACAGCGAGCATGGATCTCGCGCTGGCGCTGGTCGAGGAAGACCATGGCCGCAGCATCGCCTTGCGGGTCGCCAAGGAACTGATCCTGTTCCTGAAGCGGCCGGGTGGCCAGTCTCAGTTCAGCATGCACCTGGAAGCGCAGGCGGCTGAGATCGGGCCGATCCGCGACATTCTCGAATGGATACGCGACACCCTCGCGGAGAATCTGGCGGTCGATGCCCTTGCCGCTCGCCTGGGCATGAGTAGTCGCAACTTTGCCCGGTTGTTCAAGCGGGAAACGGACGTGACTCCCGGCGACTTTGTCGAGGCGGCACGGGTGGAGGCGGCGCGGCGCATGCTCGAGGAGAGCGATACACAACTGAAGAAGGTGGCCAGCATGTGCGGCTTCGCGGGTCACAGCGGACTGCGTCGCGCATTCATGCGCCGTCTCAAGGTCGCACCCGCCGACTATCGAAGCCGGTTCCGTCCGGGGCCAGCGACGGACACTGTGGTCGCCTTTCCTGCCATGACCAAGCGCCGCTCGCGAGCCGGCGTCAGCCGCTGACAACCCGGTGCAGTTCACGGTACGCACTGACCAAGTCGTTCAAGCTGAATCCACGATTCAACCCGCTGGGATTGGGGAGCAACCACACTGCCGCATCGCCGAAACGCTCGAGCTGCAGCCCCCAGGAAATGTTGCGTTGCTCGGCGATGGCCGAGTAGCCGGCCTTTCCCAGAAACGCGATATAGCGTGGCGCGTACCGCTGAATCTTTCGCTCCAGCGTCAGCGATGCCGCGCGGAACTCATCGACCGACACCTCCGCAGCGCGTGAGGTGGGTCGGCCGACCACGGTGGTCAGCCCACAACCGTGCTTGAGCAGGTCGCGATCATCCTCGGGACATATCAGCTGGGGTGTGAAACCAGCGAGATGCAACACTCGCCAGAAGCGATTGCTTCGGCCGACGAAATGATGCTGAGCGGCGACTGCACTCAGCCCCGGATTGAGGCCGCAGAACACCACCGCAAGATTATCGGAAAGAATATCGGGCAGGCTCGTATTCATGGTTCTGCCAGAGCGTCTCCATCACGCCGCGATCGAGGCCACGTGGCAATCTAACGCGGCTGTCGGCGCATCAACACGATACACGCCAGCGCAGCAAGGATGGCGCAAAATCCCATCACGCCTGTCCATCCTCCCCAAACCCATACAATGGTGCTGCCGGCCGAGCCCAACGCTCCACCGAGGAACATGGATGACGTGTAGAGCGTATTGATTCGGTTCTGCGCAAGCGGATTGAGTGCGAAGGAGCGCGTCTGATTGGAGACGAGCGAACCTTGAGCGCCCGCGTCCACCGTCGCCACACCGACGATCAAGGCGACGATCGACCATTTGCCCAACAGCAGCACACCAAACGAAACCAACACGACAATTGCACTCAAAGCCGCGACTCGTCGCGCACCGAGTTTATCGGACAGTCGACCGGCCATTGCCGTTGCCATTGCCCCGACTGCCCCGATGATGCCGAATGCACCTGCGACTCCACTCCCCAGATGATACGGCTCTCCTTCCAGGAGGGTCGGCAGGGTTGCCCAAAAGGCATTGAATGCCCCGAATACAAGGACCTGCAACAGCATCGCCTCTCTCAAGACGGCGTGGTCGCGCACCAGCGGCCAAAGCGATCGCATCAGCTTCGAGTACGGCAGATCGGTGGTCCGGCGGCTGCTCGGCAGGCGCCAATAGACAAGAATTCCGACGAGGGTCATCAGGACTGCCGCGCCAAAAAATACCGTTCGC
>DASYEW010000040.1:0-12321 GCA_036498785.1 Steroidobacteraceae bacterium
GGCATCTCGTTGCGCATCTCGAACAGAGGACACCATGGGACTCTTGACCTTCAGTATCAACGTCACCCTGGACGGCTGCATCGACCACCAGGAAGGAGTCGCCGACGACGAGACACACGCGTTCTTCACCCGCCTCATGGAAGAGGGCGGGGCGATGCTGTGGGGCCGCGTCACCTACGAGATGATGGAGAGCTACTGGCCGGCGGTCGCTCGCGGCGACGAGGAGGCGCCGCCGGCGATGCGCGAGTGGGCGGTCAAGCTGGAGGCCAAGCCGAAGTACGTAGTGTCCTCGACGCGAAAGGACTTCCCGTGGACTGGCAGCCACCACATCGCCGGCGACCTGCGTACGGGCGTACAGAAGCTCAAAGATGCGACCCCGGACGGCGTGCTCCTCGGTAGCGGTAAGCTCGCGACTGAGCTGGACCGGCTGGATCTGATCGACGAGTACAAGTTACTCGTCCACCCCAGGATCGCCGGCCACGGCCCGACCCTGTACGACGGCGGCCTGCCCAGCACGCGACGGCTCGAGTTGATCTCGGCGAAGCCGCTCCGCAGCGGCGCGGTCGCCATGCACTACCGGCGCGCGCGCTGACTCGGAAATGGGTCATGTCGCCTAACAACGCGCTGCACTCGGATGGGTCATGAAATTCACCACCGCGGTACCTTCCGATCTCGACGAAGCCGTGCGCTGCTTGGCCGCGGCGTTTGCAGAGGATCCGATCACGGGGTTCCTGCTGCAGACTGGTCCTGGCTACCGAGACCGGTTGACGCAATTCTTCTCGCTGCTGATGCGAGCACGCATCGCTCTCAAGATGCCGGTCTTTGTGACCCGAGGCACGGCTGGCATTCAAGGCGCAGCAATGGGCTACTCAACCGTGCACCCTGCATGGCCAACTGACGTCGCGGAAGATTGGGGTCGCTTCGAGAAGGCTACTCCCGGATTGACCGAACGCCTTGCGGTCTACGATGAGATCGCTACCAAAGGCAAGCCGTCTGCGCCGCATTACTACCTTGGAGTGATCGGAATTGATCCAAGCCTGCGCGGCCTTGGCATCGGCACGCAACTGCTCAAGTCGTTCTGCGATCATTCGGCCAGCGACCCGCTGTCTTACGGCGTCTACCTGGAGACGGCCAATGCGTCGAACGTCGGATTCTACGAGCGGGCCGGCTTCGTGGAGACCAACCGCGGAAGCCTCGAGAGCGCAACCCTGTGGTGCATGTATCTGCAGCACGAGCCGCGATGACGCCTAACAATTCATCGGCTATACAGAATATTTCAAAATGGACGGACGAACTTCGAATTGCCATTGAGCGCGCGTGCTTCGCGGACTACCTTCAGAAGATTGAAGACATTGGGGCGGAGCCACCAACAGTTCCGATCATCAAGACCGCATCAGAGGTATGGAGCCATATCGAGCTACAGTCAGTTCAGGCATTCGGCCCAAACATCGTAGTTGTCTACGCCGTGCCAGAATGGGGCGAAAACCTTCACCATGAGGGGTGCATCGAAGACACAGACAAGCTTCCGTATGTCGGCCAGTTCATCGACTACGCCGGAGAGAGAAACAGCGATCCCTGCGCCGAAGTTCCAGGTTGCGCATAGCCACAACGGCGGTAGTTGATATGTCAGCGATAGACGACGTTACGAGGCTGGATCTACTGGGGAAGCGACACGATGGAGGATTGGACATGGGCATCGTTGCCGCAGCCCCATTGGATGGAAGCCCGAGACCCTTGCGCTCTTGGAGAGGAAGATCGGTAACTATTTGCGGGAGGCTGCCGACGAATCGTTCCGCGCGGAGTTTGGCGGCGTCCCGCTCGACAAGGCTCGAATTTTGATCGAGTGCCGCTTTGCAGTAGCTGACGTCGTAGTCGATTTGGTTTCGCGTATGCAGATCGAGGCAGCCGATTTGGGTGTTCGGATTGAGATCCGAAGTTACCAGTAGCGCGGAGCCGTCCGATGGTGAGGCTTACTGTCCTATAGTGTGAGTGTCGCTGGGCAAGCTAGATGGTCACGCAAGCCGGTGATAACGCGCTGGTGTTCGGCGCACGTGTGCTGAAATTCTTGTTTTCTTACTGCCAGCAGCTCCCTCAATCTCTGCAATCATCTAGGACACCCACTCGTTACTTCTGCGTAGCAGTCGATTCCGAGCCCGAATCGGTGGATGTCCCACGATGCGTTCGCGTCCCACGATGCGTTCGGTGACGACTCGACGCACGAGTTCTGATTTGCTCTGAATCAAGTTGTAGGTCATGAAACCAATAGCGGCAGGTTTGTTCCTCGTGGTCTCGCTCACGGCAGTAGGCGCCGAAACCTTTGATGCTCGAGTGCAACGTGCAAAGGGTTTAGAGGAGACGCCGCTTGGGCAGGCCTACCAAGATTCAATGTGGCCTCTCTTGCAGCCGTTCGTAGCCTCATTGGTCAAGAAATGCATTTCGGAAGATGGGAAGGCCGATCTGACATCGTTTGTTTGGGTAGGGACCCTGACCTTGAAGGGAAACCTCAACGCTATTCAGGTTCAGCCCATGACACAAATGTCCAGGTGCTTTTCCCGAGGCATGGAGCATGCTCCATTTCCAAAACCGCCTAAGGAACTAGCTCGTGACGGCATGCCCATCACGTTGAACATGCGACTCCATCCGATGGACTATCAACTCTGACACATACACACACACCGAGGTGCTCTGCGGGTGTTCGCGGACACCCATCGAATTCGTGCCGAAGCGTCATCAGATTGAGCAGCCTTGATTTCGTGGCCGAGGGCTAGGCTAGGTGCGTCGCGATGTCGGCGTCGACGGAGTTTGTGTTCCGATGGACGTGGAGGGAGGTTGCCCCGGGATAGGGGCAGCGGCGGAGAAGAGGCGGGGCACTCTTGGGGTGATGTCGCTGAACCTCGACTAGTCAGCGCGATACATCCGCTCAGCCTGTTGCAACCCACGCACCCAGGATTGTCGGAGCGCCTTGGCGTGTAGTCGCAGATGCTCGAGCCGACCCAAGGCACGGCCGAAGACGTTGCCGCGCGGTTGCATGGCCAGGTGCCAGGCTTCGGCATCGATGTTCAGGCGCTGCATGATTGAAGGGAGCTGCTGGCTGATGGCACCACGCTTGTCCTCCCCGCGAACTCTGCCGGTCCATTCCACGAGCATGATGTAGTCGTGCAAGGAAAAGGGGATTCTCGGGCCGCTAGCGGCGGTCACATCGAGAAAGTCGAACAACGGTACCGAGACAACGGTGCGCGACCGCGATACTTCTGTGGGTGCCGAGGGTGGGTTCCGCAGTTGCTCGATGCGAGCGCAAATCGACGTGAATTCTGAAGCCTCAGGGGTTGCCGCAATACCGGCACGAATGGGGTTCAGATCGACATAGGCCATGGCAGTGAGCAGACCTGCTTCATCCAGCAATGCCTGGGATTTGAACCGCCCCTCCCAGAATCGCCCTGTGCATCGATCCTCGGCGTTCGCTCGCCGCGCCAGATGTTCATTCAGGCAACGCATGTACCAACTGATGTCGCACAGCCGTCGCCGCCAGCGTTCGATGATTCGCTCGGCGACCTCGCGCTCACCAGCGTCACACAGGCCCTGCTGCCAGCGCTCGATCAATACTGGCCGCGAGAACAGGAGTGTCCAGTGCCCGACCACTTCTTGTGGCGTCCACGCTCCGGCACGCTCCCCATCGACGTGAAGGACGAGATGGTAGTGGTTACTCATCACTGCGTAGGCACAAATGTCGATGGCAAACATCGAGGACAGCAGCCTCAGTCGCTCGAGCACCCATGCCTTGCGATGTGAGTAGTCCCTTCCCGCGTACTCATCCACGCCCCACAGCCAAGCGCGGCGCACGCAGCGTGCTACGAGATGGTAGTACGGCGTGGCTTGCAGCGACACGAGCGACTTGCGTGCGTAGGTCATGGCCTCCTTTCCCGGGTTCTCGATTGATCCTTGATGGATCAGAACTCTAGGGGAAGGCGTCGCGATCAAGTTCGCCGAAATTGGGTCCGTTCAGCCGGAAAATCGATGGGTGTCCGAGAAAGCGCGAGAAAGCGCCCGCAGTACCGGCAAGCCGCTGTGACTGCGCGCGAGTTCGAGCCCGGTGAGCGGGTCGAAGTGGACTATGCGGGCGATGCGCTGGAGTGGATGGAGCTTCCGACCGGCGAGATCCGCAAAGCGTTTGTGTTCGTCGCCGCGCTGGGCTTCAGCCAGTTGCTGTTTGCCTGGGCGGCCGAGGACATGAGGAGCCGCAACTGGCTCGGCGCGCATCGTCGCATGTTTGCCTATTCCGGCGGTGCCCCACACGTCACGGTGCCCGACTGCTTGAAGCAAGGCGTGCTCAAGTGTCATCTCTACGATCCGGATCTGAATCCCGGCTACGCGCAACTCGCGAGCTATTTTGGCACCGCGGTGGTCCCCGCGCGGCCGAGTCATCCGAAAGATAAAGCGCTCGCCGAAGGCGCGGTGAAAATCCTCATGCGTTATGTGCGCTTCCGCCATCGTCGGACACGCTTCACCTCGCTGTCGCAGATCAACCAGGCCATTGCCGAGTGCATCGAGCACATCAATGCGCGGCGTCACACCCGCTTCGGCGTCTCGCGCCGAGAGCGATTCGAATCGGTAGAACGTGCAGCGCTCAAGGCATTGCCCGCGCAGGACTTCGATGCTGGTGAGTGGAAAGAAGCCACGCTGCATGCCGATTGTTATGTGCTGGTCGAGGCGGTGCTCTATAGCGCCCCACACATCCACCGCCACAAGAAGCTGCGCATCAAGCTCACCGAGAACAGCATCGAGATCTTCCTGAATCTCGAGCGTCTGGCGATCCATCCGCGCAGCCGTCACCGCGATGGTCGGCGTGTCTTCAACGATGCGCACTTCCCTCTCGTAAGCCAAGCGTACTACGAGGCGACGCCGCAGAAACTGTTGTCGCAGTCACGCTTCATCCACTCTGAGTTGAATCGCTTGCTGGTCGACATGTTCAACGCCGATGTCTACGGCAACCTGCGCCGCGCGCAGGGGCTGATCCGCAGCTGCACCAAGGAGATCAATGCGGCGGGTCACGAGGTCGCGAGCGCTCGCATCGTCACCGCCATTGCCACCATGCGTCGCTTCGACAAGATCCGCGTACCGTACTTCCAGGCGCTGCTCGCTCAGGCGAAGAAGGCGGCGATCCTGCCCGATGCGAGCGGGAGATCGTGCGGCGCACTGGCAATCCCATGCTTCGTTACGCTGACGGCGCCGCGATGAGCGAGGTCAGCATCCTTCCACTTCCTTCATCGCAGGAGATCTGACTTCCATGAGTACCGCTATTGCCAAGAACCTGATGGCCGAGATGAAACTACTCGGCATGATGAATGCCTTCGATCAAACAGTGAGTGACGCCACGCGCGATCAAACTAGTTACACGGAGTTCCTAGATACGTTGCTGCAGGCCGAAGCCGACCATCGGCAGGAGCGAAAGACCGGCTATCGAATCAAGGCAGCGCGCTTCACACTGCGCCCGAGCTTCGAGGACTTCGACTTCACTGCCTCGCGCTCGATCAGCAAGGCACAGATCAAAGAAATTTACTCGCTGATCTGGCTCAAAGAAGGACGGCCGCTGCTACTGATCGGACAGACCGGCTTGGGCAAGACCTTCATCGCGCAGGCCGTCGGACTGCATGCGTGCGCTAGCGGCTACTCGGTGCTGTACACGACGGTCACGACGTGGCTTGAGAACCTTGCACTCGCTCGATCCAGTGGCTCGTACCTGCGATATCGAGACAAGCTCGCCAAACCTGACCTGATCATCTTTGACGATATCGGCATGCGAAAATTATCTTCCGCCGAAGCACAGGATCTATGTGAAATCCTGGAAGAGCGAACGCTTGGAAAGTCGATTGCGTTCACCACGCAACTGCCGCTGGACCACTGGGCCGAGGTGATCGCCGATCCCGTCATTGCCGACGCCATCCGTGACCGGCTCGCCCACCCCGCTCTCACAATCAACATCACCGGGGAGAGCTACCGCGGCGTCAAGGCACGAAAACTTGCCAGCGGAAAAAAGGTCGCGTAAGACTGGTCGCCTTCGGCTCCGCCAGTGACCCACTTCAGGTGGTCCCCAACTCGGGAAATCGGGTGGTCCTAAACGAGGAAATCCTGCACATGGCTGGTTTCCTCGGGCAATGATGGTGTACTGGATGCCTCGTGCCCTGAATTCCACCTACATCCAGTGCGTGATCAAACTGATCCAGTTATCACCGTCTTGCCACGTTTCGCTCTGCCGGCCACAGCAGAAAGGATCGCGTACCTGCCGAAGAAGCTCTCTACCGCGGGGAGGCGCCGGGAGGGCGGAAGTTGAAAATCAGGTCGCTGCGCGCAGTAGTAGCATTCTCAATTCTCTGGAGCCCGTACCTTGAAGAAAAGTCTGTCTGAGCCACTTGATGACGAGGAACTCGCTCAGCTAGATGAGTTCCTGCTCAACCGCATTGACGATGAAGCCAGCGACAGGATCGTCGCGGCCGGTGGCGATGAGGGCATTATCGACGTATCGGAGCTCGATGGCTTTCTAACCGCGCTCGTCAGCAGCCCCAACGTGATCGTTCCATCCAGATGGCTACCGGCCATGTGGGGCGCAGCAGAGCCCATCTGGGAGTCGGCCGACCAGTTTCAGGAGATCTTCGGGCTAATCGTCCGTCATCAGAATTCCATCGCCGCCACGCTTCTTCACGATCCGGAAGCGTTCGAGCCGATGTTCGGCGAACGCGAAGTGGAGGGAAAAATCTATCTCATTGTCGATGAGTGGTGCCATGGCTACATGCGCGGTGTTGCGCTGGACGCTCATGGCTGGAGCTCGAGCGACCCGGATATCGAGGAACTCCTGCGGCCGATCCAGTTGTGGGGCACTGAAGAAGGCTGGCGAAGGATTGATGCGATGAGCGATGCAGACCAGGCGCGCGAGCAGAATGCAATTCCCCGGTCCGTGCGCGAGCTTCACAAGTACTGGCTCGGGCGAACGGCACTACAATCCGCACCCAGCCGGCGCGCCTCACCGAAAGTCGGGCGTAATGATCCTTGTCCGTGCGGTAGCGGGAAGAAGTACAAGCATTGCTGCTTGCAGTGATCTCCTGGTGCGGGGGGCACCTTGATGCTCGAACGGGGGACAAACGGGTCGATCCGGCGGCTCGTCGTACGAGGCGTCAATGATGCCCTGTTCTTCTGATGCTCGTTTTTCTTGTTTTAAAGAAAGAGCATATAGATCATACATATATTGTGCTTCCTCACCCTTGATACTGGTCTGATCATTGAACTGACTCGAGCGCAGATCAGCTTCAGGCGGCAGTTGGTGACACTGAATCCTCCGGGCCGAAGGCAAACAAGGAAGCATCGGCCGATCCTTCCGTTGGCTAAGTCGGTGCTGCCTTGACTCGAGGAGGGAACGAGCGAGTATTTCATCAACTACGGCGGCAGGCCGTACACCAAGGCGGGGTTCGACGCCATCTTGAAGCGCATGGTAAAACGCACAGGTTTGAAAGGCGTGTCTCCTTATACGATCAGACACACTGTGGCGACCGAGCTTACGGCGCGTGGCGTGGACTTTGCGAACGTTCGGCTTTTCCTTGGCCACAGCATGAAGTCGCTCGGTGTGACGGGAGGCTATATTCACTTCAGGCCCGATTTCCTTCTGGCCGCGCGGGATGCCATCGATCAGTTCTTTGCAGCGCTCAGCCTGCTTTTGATTCGACCGATCGTCCGGATTGTGCTGAAGGAGCAGCCGCTACCTAGCGCACTGCACGCCCAATGCACCCCCAAAATCGAAGAGCTGCACGATGCAGTGGATGCTAACGTCTTGAATGATGTGGTCGGGGTGAAGGGATTTGCGATGGTCCTGCAGTGCCTATACGAGTACGTGTGCGTTAGTCTTGCCGGACGTCCGCAGTGCTCGAGGATCAGGCAGCAACGAACCAGGGAAGCTTGGTTGCTTTCGTGTCGAACGAAGCAGTCGCACGACATCCTAGGGCGCGATGTCGTGCACCGATTAGACAATCTGCGAAGTCAGCTGATGAGTCTTTCCATGCGAACAGGGCGGCCTCAATAGAGTGCTCGTCTTCAAAGTGTAGTTCAGCCGAAGCGAGCAGTGCGGAGAGCGCGGCCAGGATCTCGGCTTTGGTCAGGCTATATCGACTTCGCAGTACCCATTCGGTCTCCAGTAGCACTAGAAGACTGATGAGTACCCCGCCGCCTGTACGCGACTCACGACCGATCAGTTTCTGGGCGCGTTCGAACTGCGCCTGATCGTCCTGAACGAGAAAGCGCACCAATACGTTGGTATCGAGACCGAGCATTACCGGGACAACCGCTCAACCGGCACAGGCTTCTGCCCCTTCTTCCGCAAGCTACCTGCGAGACTCATCACGCTCTTGTTTTTGACACGCATGAGCACCGTGCCATCCGGAAGCATGGTGAAGGTCATCCGGTCCCCGGATTTCATGCCGAGCGTCTCCCGGATATCCTTGGGGATCGTTGTCTGTCCCTTGCTGGTCAGCGTCGAATCTGTGCTCATTGTGCTATCTCCATTCCTTACCTATTCTAACTCAGTAAGGAACGCCTGGGAAAGCGGGCTGCAGGGTGTCATGCGAAGGGATTTGTGATGTTCCTGCGCCACCTACGCGTGTCCGAGTCCGCTGAGCAAGCCAAGGTCAGTCTGATGGCATGTCCGGAACGATATGAATGCCGGCAAGCTTTAGTTGATTCACGAACTCTTCGATCTCGCCTGGATTGACGATCTCAGGAGGTATTTCGTCATTTACCTCAGCGTGAGTCAGGAAGCCTTAGCTCTCACCGCGCCGTTTTAAGTTGGCTAACCAACGCGGCATTTGGCTGGGCATGGAACTGGTCCCCGGGCGGCCACCCAAACTCCTTCACCTGTGGCCACTTGAAACTCCTCCACCCCTGATGTGAAAGCGGCGCCGGTCGGGCCCGAGGGTCGAGTTGCGGCGGGACGTTTACGCTGCCCCTTTTTCAAAAGAGCGGCGCAAGGGGTTGAACGTCTTGAAGCCGCATTTACGCGTCACGATCCAGACGCTGTTAGCCAACGGAACCAGTCAGCGAGAAACCGAGCGATTGACCGGGGCGGATCGCAAAACGATCCGTCGTTATGGTCGAGAACGACTCGGGCGACTGGCAAATTCCTCCGGGGTAGCCACCGGCTCAGAGCCGGAGAAAACGGCGATTCCGGCCATTGAAATTCCTCCACCCCGGCGATGACTGGAGCGTCAATCATTACACCGGTGCCAACCGCTTCGGCGGCACGCTGAACATCAATGATGTATCCGGGCACGCCGATGTCGTGACCCTGCGGGCGCTGAGCTCTGGCGCCGGTCTGGATTACGGCCGCGCCGCTTATCAAACACAACTAGGCCGGGCTACCACAGGCGTTGCTTACGCCTATATGCATTACAGCCTGGGCAAGGATTTCTCCAGCCTGGACGCTCACGGTACCGCGGCTACTACCAGCCTGTTCGGCAGTTATCCGCTACTGCGTTCGCGCAACAGCAACCTCTATGCCCTGCTTGATCTGGACGCCAAATCGTTTCGCGACGAGGTCGATACCACGGCGACCACCGCCAGCAAAAAGGCCCGCGTGGCGATGCTGAGTCTCAATGGCGATACGCGCGACACGCTGGCCGGCGGCGGCTTGAATGCCTATTCGCTGACCTGGACCAGCGGCACGATCGATCTGCAAAGCGCCGAAGCGCGCGCTGCCGACGCGGCGACGGCGGGTAGCGATGGCCACTACGACAAGTTATCCCTGCATGCGGCACGGCTGCAACGCGTGACCGACAGCCTCTCATTGTATGCGGCGCTCAATGGCCAGATCGCTTCGACCAACCTGGATGTGTCGGAAAAGCTCGCGCTGGGCGGCGCGGGCGCAGTACGCGCGTATTCGGCGGACGAGGCCTATGGAGATCAAGGCTACCTGTTGAATCTGGAGGCCCGTCAGTTGCTGGCGCAGTTGTCCGAGCATGTGCCGGGGCAGGTGCAACTCATCGGTTTTGTCGATAGCGGCAGCGTGCAGTTGAACCAGGATCGTTGGGCGCCGGGCCGCAACCGCCGCACCTTGAGTGGTGCCGGAATAGGGTTGAACTGGACGGACAATGGCAGTTTCGGCGTCAACGCCTTTGTGGCTCGCAGGCTGGGGAGCGAGCGCGCAACCTCCGGGCCGGATGCAACTAGCCGCTTCTGGATCGAAGCCATCAAGTATTTATAAGCGAGTAGTCAAACCTCTCGTGGTTGGGCGAAGCGTGCCGATCGCCCACGGCGAGTAGTGACTGAGCGCCGCTAGGCAGTAGGAATTGCGATGAACCATATTTATCGTTCGATCTGGAGTGTCAAAGCCGGCGGCTTTATCGCGGTGTCCGAACACGCCAAAAGCGCGGGCCGAAAGGCCGGGGCTGGCAGTGTCGTCGGCGCTGTCGAAACGGGTCGCGCGCGGCTTGCGATGGCGGCCTCGGCAGCGGCGATCCTGCAGGCCTTCGCGCCCAATGCGTATGCGCTGCCGCAGGACGGCAATGTGGTGGCGGGCCATGCCCGCATCGACGCCAGCGCCGGCAGCCTGACGATCAATCAGAGCAGCCAAAACGTCGCGCTGAACTGGCAGAGCTTCAATATCGGAACCACCGAAGCCGTCCGCTTCGTGCAACCCAACAGCAGCTCGGTCGCCTTGAACCGCGTAATCGGTGCCGATCCCTCCAGCATCCTCGGCAGCCTGAGCGCCAACGGCAAGGTATTCCTGGTCAACCCCAACGGCATCCTGTTCGGCAAAGGCGCGTCAGTGAATGTCGCTGGGCTGGTGGCGTCGACGCGCAACATCAGCGACAGCGACTTCATGGCAGGCAAGTACAGTTTTGCCGGCAACAGCAATGGCGGTGTACTCAATCAGGGCAGCATCCACGCCGACGGCGGGTATGTCGCGCTGCTGGGCGCCAATGTCTCCAACGAAGGCACCATCAACGCCAGACTGGGCATGGTGGCGCTGGCTGCCGGCAATGCGATGACGCTCGATGTGGCCGGTGACGGCTTGTTGAACGTCACCGTCGAACAAGGCGCAGTCAATGCACTGGTCAACAACGGCGGGCTGATCCAGGCCGATGGCGGCCAGGTATTACTGACCGCGCAGGCAGCGGGAAATCTGCTGCAAACCGTAGTCAACAACACCGGCATCATTCAGGCGCAAACCCTCGAGAACCACAACGGCGTCATCAAGCTGTTGGGTGACATGCAGGACGGCACCGTCAATGCCGGCGGCACACTCGACGCCAGTGCCCCGGACCGTGGCAACGGTGGCTCGATCGAAACCAGCGCAGCGCATGTCAAGGTCGCCGACAACACGCGGGTCGTTACCCAAGCGGCACACGGATTGACCGGAAGCTGGCTGATCGATCCGGTTGATTACACCATTGCCGCAAGCGGCGGCGACATCACCGGCGCCGCGCTGTCCAGCAATCTGGCCAGCACCGACATCACCATCCTCAGTACCTCGGGCGGTGCCGGCAGCAGCGGCAATGTCAACGTCAATGATACGGTGGCTTGGTCGGCCAACCAGCTCACGCTGAACGCTCAAAACAACATCAACATCAACACCGCGATGAATGGCTCGGGGACCGCGAGGCTTGCGCTCGAATACGGTCAGGGTGCAGTCGCTGCAGGCAACGGCAGCACAGTCAATGTGAATGCCCCGGTGAATCTGCCGTCCGGCAATAGCTACAGCACCAAGCAGGGCAGTAATGGCAGCACCATCAATTACACGGTGATCAACAGCCTGGGTGCACAAGGCAGCACCACGGGTACTGACCTGCAAGGGATCAATGGCAATCTGGCGGGCAACTATGCATTGGGCGCAGACATCGACACCACAAGTTCCGGAGTTGCATCATGGAATGGCGGTCATGGGTTCAGCCCGATCGGGATCTACCCCAGCGCACAATTTACCGGACGCTTCAATGGGTTGGGCCATACGATTTCGTTGGCGGATCATTTCATCAATGATGCGAATGCCAACAAGATCGGATTGTTTGGCTGGAGTAGCGGCACGATTCGTAATGTGGGCCTGCTTGGTGGCAGCATCGTTGGTACGGATATATCGGGCGGCCTAGTCGGTATCAATTATGGCGCGATCAGCAATAGCTATGTCACAGCGGATGTATCCGGCAACAATTCCGTGGGTGGGCTGATCGGCTATAACAGAAATGGCGGCAGCATCAACAATAGCTACGCGACCGGCGGTATTTCAGGCGCCAATAATGTCGGCGGTCTGGTTGGCGAAAATTATCTCAGCACAATCAGCAACAGCCA
>DASYEW010000041.1:0-16429 GCA_036498785.1 Steroidobacteraceae bacterium
ACACCTTCCTACGGAGTCCAGCCTGACGTATGACCCTTCCAAGAACGATGCGGGTAATAGAAGTCACCAAGCCGGGTGGTCCGCAGGTGCTTGCACTCGCTCAATGGCCGTTGCCGCAGACCGGTGCCGACGATGTGTTGATCAAAGTTGCCGCGGCAGGACTCAATCGCGCGGACATCCTGCAACGCAATGGTTATTACCCGTCTCCTCCCGGCGCTGCCGTAAATCCTGGTCTCGAAGTAGCCGGCACGGTGATCGCAGTCGGCGCCAACGTTCGGGAATTCAAGCAGGGTGACGTCGTCTGCGCGTTGCTGCAGGGCGGCGGCTATTCTCAATACTGCGCGGTCAACGTCGGCCAGGTACTGCCCGTGCCAAGCAATCTGAGCATGATCGAAGCGGCTTCGCTGCCGGAAGCGTATTTCACGGTATGGAGCAACGTTTTCGAATTCGCCCGCTTGCAGCCGGGTGAGCGTTTATTGGTCCACGGCGGGTCCAGCGGCATCGGGGTATCGACAATCCAGTTGGCGACTGCGCGTGGCAGCGTCGTGTATGCCACCGCTGGCAGCGACGACAAATGCCGCTGGTGCGAGCAACTCGGCGCGGCACGGGCCATCAACTACAAGACACAGGATTTCGTCGCTGAGATCGCGGCCCTGACGCAGAATCAGGGCGTCAATGTGGTGCTCGATATGGTTGGCGGCAGCTATGTCGCACGCAATCTGCAGGTACTGTCGACCGAGGGCCGGCTGGCGATGATTGCAACCCAGGGCGGCTCGAAGGGTGAGATCGATGTCATGCGCATCATGCAGCAACGTCTCATCGTCACCGGCTCGACACTGCGTACGCGCGCAGTTGAGTTCAAGCGGGAAATCAAGGCCAAGTTGCTCGAAGCCGTGTGGCCGCTGTTTGCCAACGGGAAGATCCGTCCCGTGGTCGACAAGGTGTTTGCGCTGGAGCAGGCTGCCGCGGCTCACGCGTACATGGAAAGCAGCGAGCACAAAGGCAAGATCGTTCTGACGCTGGAATAGCCTGCCACGGCGCGGCTCTCAGTCCGTGCCGCGATTCCCGATGTCATACGCTGCTCCCTCGCCCGGCGCTTGCGCATAACCTTCGTCCCAGGGCATGACTACCGCCGTGCGCTCGTTGTCCCGAACTATCTTCGGCAGGATCGGTGCGACCGGGCGTGAGGCTTCCGCACGCAGCAATGCATCGAGTGTTCGATGCCGGGATATGCTTTCCTGTAACTCTCGCAGGGTACGCAACGTCGGCGGTGGCATCGGCATCGCACCCTGCCGGGCTGCGTCGAGGGATGCCGCGGGACTCTGCCAACGATATTCGGCGGTTTCACCGGCATCCGCGCTAACTTCGTGCGAGTCAGGCGCAGCGATCGCAAAGAAGCGGGTGTCGAAACGTCGCGACGAATTCGAAGGTGTTATCCAGTGCGCCCAGTAGATCAGCCGTTGCAGGTCCAGTTGCAACTGTTCCTCGGCCAGCATTTCCAGGAACAGCGTGGGCTGCTGCGTAATTTGGGTTCGCTGTGACTGCAAGCGCGACAGTGCGGCGGGCTCGCAGGGCCGGCCATTCGCGTGGCTCGCCAGCAGGACGCCGGTCTCCTCGAACGTCTCGCGACACGCCGCGATTGCCAGGCCAAGACATTCGTTCAAGGGCAGCGGCTGTCCTTGCAACGTCCTCATGCGCTTGCAGGTGAATGTGTCGTGCTGGCTGACCAAAGCCAACGCTGCATCCGATGTGTCCGATGGCGCAACGGCGCCCCCCGGGAACACCCACTGGCCACCCATGAAGGCGAGATTCGAGTGTCGCAGTGTCATCAGTGCTTCAATGACGGCGTGTTTCTCCCGCAGCAGAATCACGGTGGCGGCGGGACGGATGACAACTGGTGCGGAAGGACTCATGGGCATTCGCTCGGGATCATCGCAGCGGCGGGCTCAGCCCGCGAAGAACAGCAAGACGACACAGAAAAGACCGGCGAACCATACCAGACTTCGCAGGGCGGCGAGATTCGCGAGATACACGGCGAGATAGAGAATCCTGGCTGCGACGAAGGCAATGGCCAGCAAGTCGATGGTGTGCTGTGGGACCGCGCGTGCATGTGCGACGAGAACCGCCGCTGCGAAAAACGGAAATGCTTCGAACGAGTTGAGCTGTGCCGCGTTCGCCCGCGCCCGAAAGCCTTCCTGGTGGGCCAGCCACGCGCGCGGATCCGAGTTGTCGAAACCTTTACGACTCTTGGCAATCAGCGTCGCTGCATAAGGCAGCAGTCCAGCAGCCAGGATGCACCAGAATGACAACGGCATAGGTCACCTCTATTGGCTTGTTCTTGCCTATCACGCATCACCCATCGCCGGAAGCCGGTATCACATCGCGATGATCGTCCGGATCGCGCCTCCGTTCTTCATCAGCTCGAAGCCTTCGCCGATGCGTTCCAGCGGCAGGCGGTGTGTGATCAGCGAGTCCAGGTCGATCCTGCCTTCGACGTACCAGTCGACGATCTGCGGCAGACGATCCAGCCGTGCGCCGCCCATGTAGCAGCCGGTCCAATGACGACCCATCATGAGATGGCCTGGAATGGCATTCACTTCGGCGCCGTGCGGTGCGACCCCAATGACGTAACTCATGCCCCACGCAGGATTGGTGCATTCGAACGCCTGGCGCATTGCCTGCGGGTTGCCGATGCATTCGAAACTGTAGTCGGCGCCGCCGCCGGTGAGTTTCATCAAATGGGCGGTCATCTTTTCGACCAGCCTGGGATTGACGAAGTCGGTGGCGCCGAACTTGCGGGCGATGGCCTCCTTGGCAGGATTGGTATCGACACCGATGATGGCTCTCGCACCGGCAAGCCGCGCACCCTGTACGACGTTGAGTCCGATGCCGCCGAGACCGAATACCACGACCGAGCTGTTCGCTTCGATCTTCGCGGCGAACAACGCGGCACCGAGTCCGGTGGTGGCGCCGCAGCCGATGTAGCAGATCGGATCGAATGGCGCATCGTCACGGACCTTGGCGATAGTGTCCGCCGGCACGACGGTGTAGTCGGCGAATGTACCGAGTCCCCACAGCTGGCTGATCGGACTACCGTCGAGCGAGAAGTGACTTTCTCGCGGACGCAGGCGCGCGAATGCCTCGACACAGAGATTGGTCTTCGCGGACGCGCAGTAGATGCATTTGCCACATTGTGGAATGAGGAACGGAATGACATGGTCGCCCGGTTTGAACTTCGTGACGCCCGGTCCGCAGTCCACGACCACTCCCGCTGCTTCATGACCGAGGATTGCCGGGAACTGCCACGGGACTTTGCCTTCGTAGGCATGCAGGTCGGAATGGCACAGCCCGGTCGCCTTGACCTCGATCAGCACCTCACCTTCGCGAGGTCCCTCCAACTGCACCGTCTCAATCGAGAACGGCTGGTTGGGAGCGTGTACGACTGCAGCGCGGACATTGAGAGGCACGAGGAACTCCATCTGTGGCCGGCACGCCCGGGACTGTACGTGGCGGGGTGGAGTGAGGGAAGGGAGGGGAATGAACGTGATGAAGTGATGCAGGTGATGCAGGTGACGGGAGATGCGGATGTCTGCGTGAACCTTTGCCGAATCCCTTGGTCGAGTGTCCCTTTGGAGTGGTCCTGCCCAATGACCTGTCACTCGATCAACCCCATGTCCCTATCGCCCCGGGTGACTCTCCCGCGTCCAGCCAGAGTAGTATCTTGTTCCAGTCCTGCCGCTCTCGAGGTTCCCCATGCTTACGCTCGACATCAACGGTAAGAAAGTCGCAACCGACGCGCAGCCGGACACGCCACTTTTGTGGGTATTGCGCGACCACCTGGGAATGACGGGTAGCAAGTACGGCTGCGGCAAGGCGCTTTGCGGTGCCTGCACGGTCCACGTCAACGGGTCGGCCACTCGTAGCTGCGTGCTGCCGGTGTCCGCCGCGGCAACCATGAAGATCATCACCATCGAGGCGATCGGTAACTCTGCCGAGGGCAAGGCCGTGCAGGACGCATGGGTTGCTGAGAATGTGCCGCAGTGCGGCTACTGCCAGTCCGGGCAGGTGATGAGCGCCACGGCATTGTTGGCCACGAACAAGAGGCCGACGGACGCTGATATCGACGCGGCCATGGCGGGGAACATCTGCCGGTGCGCCACTTACGTGCGTATTCGTGCCGCGATCAAACGCGCCGCCGGGACGCTGGCCTGAATAGAGCCTGAGGAAATCACATGAGCACTGCAGAAAAAGACCTTCGGGAATTCCCAGGTCACATCAACCGGCGCGATGTACTCAAGGCAAGCGCGGCGCTGACCGTGGCCTTCTGGCTACCGCGTGGCGCAGCGGCGGCGCGGACCGGGGCGCAGGTCGCCGCTGGAACGACACTCGAGCCGAATGCATTCGTGCGCATCGGCAGCGACGACACCGTCACCGTTTTCGCCAAGCATCTGGAAATGGGGCAGGGCGTTTATACCGGCCTGGCAACCATCGTCGCCGAAGAGCTCGATGCGGACTGGAAGAACATACGCGTGGAAGGCGCGCCGGCCGATGCGAAGCTCTACAACAATCTCGCGTTCGGGCCGATGCAGGGCACCGGTGGCAGCAGTTCCATCTCGAACTCTTACGATCAACTGCGCAAGGCGGGTGCGACGGCGCGAGCATTGCTGGTGAGCGCCGCGGCGCAACGTTGGGGCGTGTCGGCTGGCGAAGTCAGCGTCAGCCGCGGCAAGGTCGAGCACAAAACATCCGGCAAGAGTGCGCACTTCGGCGAATTGGTTGCCGATGCAGCCAAGCTGCCCGTTCCGCCCGACGTGCCGCTCAAGGACCCGGCGACATTCACGCTGATCGGCAAAGACGCCGCGCGCCTGGATAGTCACGGCAAGTCCACCGGCACCGCGACGTTCACGCAGGACATCAAGTTCCCAGGAATGCTGATAGCCGCCGTCATCCACGCGCCGCTCTACGGTGCGAAGGTAAAGAGCTTCGATGGCGCGAAGGCGAAGGCGATCAAGGGAGTGAAGTCCGTGGTGGCGTTCGAAACGCCGGTGCGCGCCGGGGTCGCGGTGCTGGCCACGGATTTCTGGACCGCGAAAAAAGCCGCCGAAACGGTCAGCGTGGAATGGGACGATTCCGCCGCCTTCAAACGCAGCTCGGCGGACCTGTTCGCCGAGTATCGCGAACTCGCGAAACAGCCTGGTGCTTCGGCAAAGCAGGTGGGCGATGTGGGCCAGGCATTCCAGTCCGCCGCCCGGACGCTCGAGGCAACATACGAATTCCCGTTTCTCGCACACGCCTCGATGGAGCCGTTGAACTGCGTAGTGCGCGTCGGTACGCAGGACTGCGAAGTGTGGAATGGCGAACAGTTCCAGACGGTCGATCAGCTGGCCCTGGCGAAGCTGCTTGGGTTGCCGCCAGCGAGCGTGAAGATCCATCAGTTGTATGCCGGCGGCAGTTTCGGCCGACGTGCCAACCCACAGTCGGACTACCTGCTGGAAGCCGCCGCGATCGCCAGGGCAGCGGGCGTGAGTGAGCCGGTGAAGATGGTGTGGACGCGCGAAGTCGACATGCGTGCTGGATTCTACCGGCCGATGTATGTGCACACGCTGAAGGCGGGGCTCGACGCGCAGGGCAAACTGATTGCCTGGCAACATCGGATCGTGGGCCAGTCGATCATGGCGGGGACCACCTTCGGCGGGCCCGGACCGATCGATGCCACTTCGGTGGAAGGTGCGGCCACGTTGCCGTACGACATTCCGAACCTGTCGGTCGAGCTGCACACGACCCGGTTGCCGGTACCGATTCAATGGTGGCGCTCGGTGGGTTCGACCCATACGGCGTTCTCGACCGAATGTTTCCTGGACGATATAGCCCGCGCCACCAAGCAGGATCCTTACGCGCTGCGACGTGCGCTACTTACGGAAAAGCACACACGTCATAAAGCCGTACTGGAGCTGGTCGCCAACAAGTCCGGCTGGAGCGCGCCGCGCGGCAAGGACGAAGTGTGGGGGCTGGCATTGCACGAATCCTTCAACACCGTCGTCGGCCAGGTGGCGCAGTTACGGCGCACAACGAATGGATTCAAGCTGGAAAAGGTCGTCTGTGCGGTCGATTGCGGACTCGCAGTGAATCCCAACATCGTTGCGATGCAAATGGAGTCGGGGATCGGCTATGGCCTGGCCGCTGCTCTCAGCGGAGCGATCACACTGCAGAATGGCAAGATCGAGCAGAGTAATTTTGATGACTACGCGGTGTTGCGTATCAACCAGATGCCTGCAATCGATGTTCACATCCTGCCTTCGACCAACAAACCCAGTGGGGTTGGCGAGCCCGGTACACCTGTCATTGCGCCGGCCCTGGCGAACGCACTGGCCGCTGCCAATGGCAAGTCGATCCATTCCTTGCCGCTGTCGACGCAGGGAATAACGCTGGTTTGAAAGTAGCGTCCCGAAACGGATCCTGGCGCGATAGGCGCGCAACCTGTCGCGGCAGAGGTTCTTCTGCTACTGGCTAGTGTTCCGCGGCCACCCGGGCAGCGTCAGGCGGTGGGCTGCAGGCCGCCTGATGCAGCATGGTTACCAGTGCCGTGCATAGGTTGACGCTCACGGGGTATGCGTCGGGTGCGCCGGAGCGGGTCGATGAAGTGGCAAGAAGTTCCCGCGCGTCCGACGCAGTCAGGTTGGGTTGGCGCGCCAACAGCAGGGCGATACCGCCGGAGATACTGGCGGCGGCAAGGGAACTGCCAGAGAGAAAGTCGTATTTGTTGTCCGGCACCAGGGTCAGCACGTCGGTGCCCGGCGCGAATAGAACCTCGCCATCCGCAGATTGTGCTCCGCTGCTGTCGACCTTGATCACCGCGGCGATGTCGGTCGGGAAGCCACGCGGGGCATTGGCAGGTGGAACAGCGCCCACGAACATCACGCCTCGTTGTGCACCGTAGTCGACCATGCGCGCCAGCAACGGATCGTCGGGCCCCGACAGGCTCAGATTCACTATGGCCGCACCGTCGTCAATCGCCGCGGCGAGAGCTCTTGCTAGAGTAAATGTATTGCAGAGCGCGCGGGCGCCATTGGGCCGTTCCGGCCAGCACGCTTTGAGCGAATAGAGCTGTGCACCGGGTGCGACGCCGACGATACCCAGATGGTTGTTGCCGCGCGCGGCAATGATTCCCGCGACTGCGGTGCCGTGGCGATCGGTGCTGGAATCGGCAGGCGTGTTGTCGACAAAATTCCGCTGTTTCACGATCTGCCCGACGAGATCGGGATGGTGGGCATCGACACCGGTATCGATTATGGCGATACGCACGCCATTGCCGCGCGACAAGTTATGCGCCTGCACGACGTTCATCGTATCGAGGTTGTGTTGCAGGTGTTCGTACGGGTCGTTGTAATCGGAGGTCAGCGAACTGAACGATTGCAGCGGCTGCGCTGATTCCACGCGCGGATCGTGCTTCAGACGGTCGAGGAGCTGATCGGGTGTAACGCCAGCCGGTATCTCGAACACCACGCAATGCACACTGAGCATGCGGATGGGCCACCCGTTCACTTCGTGCAATTGATACGCTGCTGCAATGTCGTTTGCCGTGGCGCGGGCGGCCGGAGATACCGAGTAGGTCGTCACGGTGTCGTAATCGCGTGCCGTCGATCCAGCGCGGGGAATGACAGGTGCGGCTGGATTGCGAACGGTCACGACGATGTAGCGCTCGGAATCGATCTGGGCTGACGCCGTCGTAAGCTGGTTCGCGCCGGGCAGGTTCACGCAGCCGCATAACAATATTGACGCAAGCAGAAGCGGGAAGCGGCCGGCGGAAAGTAATCGCCATGAGTCGGCGGCAGCGCGTCCGCCCTGACGAATGCAGTTTGATGCGTGCAAGGTCATCGTGGTTGCGCTGCAGAGACAGCGGGTTCTGCAAATACGACACGTGCATCGGCGCGTAACTTCGACAGGACAGTAGCTACATCGCTGTCGGGTGTGGCCTGCGGTTCAAGTGCCAGCGTATAGACCCCCGCCTGACCCGGGCCGGCAATCACTTGCGCCCCGAGCGATTGCAACAGTTCATTGATGTCCCGCACACCGACATCGTTGTCGAACACGACGCGGATCGCCGGTCCCTGCGGAATGACCGCTGGCTCGGAGGTCAGCGTCGCGAAGCGCGGCTCCGTCAAGGAGTCGTCTACCTGCCACCACAGCGCCCCGAACAGGATCGCAATGACCAGGCCCTGAGCGGCGACGGCGATCATGAGCCACTGACGCGGGCGAGCTGACGGTGCGATCGCAGCTGGTTTCAATGAGGCAACTTCCTCGGCATTGCCCGCATCGGCGGCGAGGTTCGGTTGCGTTGTCGCGGGGGCATCGTCTGCGTCGAGCCGCGCGAGCAGCTTTTGTAGCGACGCCTGGGGTGCAAGTACCAACGCGTCGCCGCGGTTGATCTGCTCGAACAGTTCTTCCTGCACGCGCAATTCGGTGCGGCACTCTTCGCAATGAGCGAGATGCGTTTCGACTAGCAGCGAGTCCTGCGAAGAAAGGCGTCCGTTGGTTCGCCACGGCAGCAGTTCCCAGCACGCCTGGTGCTCGCACAGCGCTCCCGTCGATTCCCGGTCGTGCGTCACTGCTTCAGCCCTCCAGGCGGCAATATTTCAGATCGCGATGCTGCGGACAGCGTCACGTCGGGCCTCACCGGTAAAGATAGCTCCATTTCCGCGGCCAGCGTTGATTGCACCATGGATGATTGAGTGAGGGTCGATTGAGTCAAGGTCGATTGAGCTTGGGCCGATTTTTTCAGCGTCGACGCTGCCAGGCCGGTGAGCCGATTCGGAGTTGCGAGCTGCGGCAGTGAGACCTTGAGTTTCTGGCGCGCGTGGAACATGCGCGTCTTCACTGTATTGACCGGACATTCCATGATCTGTGCGATTTCCTCACAGGAGTAGCCCAGCAGGTAGGCGAATTCGAGCACCATGCGTTGTTCCATCGGCAATTGCGTGAGTGCCAGTTCCAGCCACTGCCGGTTTTCGGTTTCGGACTGCGTGTCATTGGCGGCGGCCATTTCCGGCATGTCCTCATCGGACTGCATCTGGCGCGATATCCCGGACTGACGCAGTGTCTTCAACGCGCGCCGGTAGGCAATGCCGACGATCCAGGTCGAGACACGCGACGCGCCGCGGAAATCCGCCGCTTTCTGCCAGACGGTCCACAACGTGTCGTTGATGATTTCCTCGACCAACTCATGACGCGACGTCATGCGCATCAGAAAGCGCGCCACGCGGCGGTGGTAAATCAGATAGAGGTCGCGGAACGCATCGCGGTCGCGCAACACGATGCGCCGCATGAGTTCGAGCTCGCGCTCATTCGACACACCGCCGGCAGGAGTTACGAGCACGTGGCTGGAATCCGTGGGCTGCGGAGGCGTCATCGTTGACTACCAAGTGAGCGTAAGTACCGGACTGATGCGCTGCGGTTCATACGGGTTGCGGAATTGCTGCTGAGCTGCCCAGAAATGGAAGCGGATCGAATCAGAAGCGCCAGGTGACGGCGCCGGACCAGCTGCTGCCGGCGACTTCGTAACCGAACAGCCGGGTAGCGGTGTGGTCGGTATCGATATGCGACAGATCGAGCTGGACGTTGCCGAGCGAATAGGTGAAGCCGACATTCCAATACCAATAACCCTCACCGAACAGGTCGGTCAGGTCATAGTAGCCGGCGCCCGCCGCAAGCGACCACGAGCCACTGAGAGGTTGCAGCATTGCGAGCTCATACGAAGCGGCATTGCGTCGCGAGGCGACATAACCATTGCTATATCTCGATGTGTTCGGCGACCAGGTCGCAGTGGCAATGATGCGCGAGCGATACGACAACGAGGCGCTGAGCTCGTCGTAGTCGTAGCGCACTTGTCGCGTATCGTTGGGATACATGTAATGCGTAACCGCAAGTTTGCTACTCCAGTCGTCGTTCAGCGCCCACAGATGTCCGGCGTGCAGATCGACCTCGAGAGTGGCGCCATGACCGGGATTCAGCTTCACCATGGAAGACCAGGCACCGATGACCCATCCCGCGGGCAATCGAGCGTGCAGGCCACCCTGAATCGCGGGAGAGCCGCGGGTCTGGGATATGCCGCGGGAAAGGTAATCGGTCACGACGCCGAGCGAACCACCGACACGATCAGTCCAGAAGCTATCGCTCACTACGCCGCCCTCGGTGTCGCTGGTGAGGTCTGCAGGCATCGCGTGCGGCGCATACGCGAGCGCGGCTGCGGTCAGCAGACCACACGAGGCAGAGGCAGATCCGATCCGCTGTGTCCCCATGAGTGCGCGCCGTATTCCAATCCTGCAAGTCGTCGCGATATCGTTTGTCACATCGAGTATACGGCGGCTGGTCCTATCCGGCGTCGGTCCAGCCCGTTGCCGGGCCGGACCGTCGCGGCAGTACTGTGCTTGCTGCTTCGCGATAGTCGACTCGGCAGACAAATACATACCCGGCCTTTGCATCGTCTACCGCGACCGCTCTCTACCTCTTGCCGAGAAGACGGATCTGGCCGCGGACTTCCCCGCTGGGAAATTTGGACGAATGGACGTTGGCATAGGTAACCCCTTCGCGTAATGCAGCTACTAGTTCGGCGAATTCATTCGTCGTGGCGGTAGAAGGATCGATGCCCTGTGCCGCGGGACCGATGATGTTCGCCGGCGTAATGACACCCGTAACCGTCGCCGGCGAAGTCGGGCAAGCCGGGGGTTGCGGCACCGTCGCAGGGGGCACTGTAGGCGCATTCCCGCAAAGGAATACGCTGATGCCGCCGTTCGCCTTGCGCTGTCCCAGGTGGATATGCGACTGCGTTACGGAGCCCTCCAGGCCTGCGTAACTGACCTCGTACGTAATCGTCTGGGCGGGCTCATCGATGGTCGCCTTGAAAGTGCCTGAAGCCGCCGACGACAGCGCCGGCACTTCTTCCGTCGGCCTGAGTTCAGCCGCCACCCGGAACCTGCCGGCCCGGGAATCGCGATCGTGATCGTTGTCATGGTCATTGGCGGCAACGGCGCCCGCCAGCAGGACCGCCCCCGAAGCCGTTGCGAGCAGCAGGTATCTGTAGTTCATCGCGTGACCCTCCGTATCGATCGATGGTGACCCGAAGATGCCGAAGTTCCAGCGGCGGTAGGTACCTGCGGGAGGGGAAAAGGTTCTAGGGGAGGTGATGGGAGTGACAGGGGTGACGGGGGTGACACTCTGGCACTCAGGAGTAGGAGTGACGGGTGACGAGTGACGGGGAAGAGGCCAGAGAGTAGAAATTAACCGTTCGAGCATATTGCCCGTCACCCGTCACCGGGCCGATGGCGTCAGGGATGCTCGTGGCCTCGCGACTACTGTCCCAATAAAAAGCCGCGAAACCCGCTCCTTCCAGGAGCTGATTTCGCGGCGGTGCCTGAGTAGAACTCTATCGGGTGACAGCTGCTGTCTTGGTTACTTCAGCCGCGGGCGGCTGGTAGCTCATCTCTTTCACTTCGACAGCCCACGCACGTTCGTGAACCTGCTGCACTTCCACGCTTGCGGTGTTCGACTCGGGCCTGCTCAGCACGAACGTCGACAACCACAAGGCAGCGCCGACCAGGGCGAATGCGCCAGCCGCACCCACAACAGTCCGCGATCCGATCAACATGACAACCTCCTAAATGGGCAGCGACCCCGCTGCGATGTGCCCGGCCGCCTGTGATGAATGCGGCATGCGGGCCGGATGAAACCGACACGACAAAGATAGACCGTTGCCGGATTGGCTCTGTGCGGTGCGTCACAGAGGGGATGATGCAGTGCAAAAAATCGTGGCCGATCGCGACGAGGGTCTCACCCTAAACGCGGGTGGGGGAATGACTCAGGCGACGTTCTGTCACATCGCCGAACTGCGTCAGAAGAGTTCTATATCGCTGGCGGGCGCGGCGGGTGGTTCGGCTTGCTCGTCGGCAAATTTGCCTTCGGTAAGGGTCTGGAAAATCAGCCGCTCTTCTTCCGTACGATACAGGCGGCGTAGTGCGTTCAACATGCGCCGCCACTGCTCCTGCTCGGAGGACTGTGCGCGGTCGCAAACGAACTGGGCGAGCGAGGACAGGCTGTAGCGCACATGTCCCAGGCGCTGCGTCAGCTTGTCGTAGAACTGCAGTGAGGTGACCGCGGCGCCGATTTCGCGCGCGATCGTTTCGAGTTGCTGGTCCAGGCCCTGCGCAATCGCCGCCCGCGCTTCGGGAGGCAACTGGGCGGTGATCGTACTGAGTGTGCGTGCGGCTTCGGCAACGCTGGAGAAGATTCTGATGAGCGAATCCACTGCCTCGTCGGAGTCCTGCTGCGCCGACGTCATTTGCGCGCCGCACAGCTCCAACATGTTGGCGATCTGTTTTTCGGGCGTCCAGGCGGCGACGGAGGGGGTGTCCGCGACGGGCAATTCGAGGGAACCGGCAAGCATGCGAGTGGTCGTTCTTCAGCAGAGTCAACGAAACGTGCGGCGATTACAGTACGCGGGCAATAGTTGCAAGCAGTTGCTCGGGGTTGAAAGGTTTGACGATCCAGCCGGTTGCACCAGCCTGTTTGCCGCGCGACTTGATCTCCTGACCCGATTCGGTCGTGAGCACCAGCATCGGCACGAACTTGTATCCGTCGAGCGCACGCAGTTTCTGAACCAGCTCGATGCCGTCCATTCGCGGCATGTTGACGTCGGTCAACACCAGGTCGGCGCCGCCGTTCTTGGCGAGCTCCAATGCTTCGACGCCATCTGAAGCCTGCACTACTTTGTAGCCGGCGCCTTCCAGGGTGAAGCGCACCATTTGCCGCATCGAAGCGGAATCATCCACGGCAAGAATGGTTTGCGAGGCAGCAGCAGACATCGATAATCGCTCCACGAATACTTGACGTAACGTCACAGGACGCCGCTTGTGCACCTAAAGCAAAGGATGCCGAACGTGCGACGTCGGGATTGATAACGGCAGCTGCGGCGCAGAGTTGAGGGTGTGTTTTCACCCTCACGGTGAAGCGCGACCTGGGTCGCAAAAGAGGTGACGGGAGTGACAGGCGTGACAAGGGGTGACGGGTGATGGGTGACGGGGAAGAGTGTGGCAGGACACAGCGTGGGGTGGCTGCGCCTGCGCCCGTCACCGGTCACTCGTCACCCTCCTTGTCACCCCTGTCACCTCCCTATGTCATAGTCCGGCAGTCAACCGTCCAACTATAACTACACCCATTGTGCGGGGGTCTCATGTTGGGACAAATGATGGATTGGCCGCTGCTGATCAGCTCCATCGTGCGCCATGCCGAGCTGCAGCATCCGCGTCGTGAGATCGTTTCCATTACGTCCGATCAGCCGCGCCATCGCTATACCTACCGTGAAGCTTTCGCACGTGCTCGCAGGCTTGCCAATGCTCTGCGGCGGGCGGACGTGCGCAGTGGCGATCGCATTGCAACGCTGGCATGGAATGACTATCGCCATCTCGAGATTTACTACGCGGTGTCCTGTTCCGGCTTCGTGTGCCACACCATCAATCCGCGGTTGTTCGAAGATCAGATCGTCTATATCGCGAATCATGCCGAAGACCGCTGGCTGTTCCTGGATCCCGCGTTTGTACCGTTGGTGGAGAGACTGTTGCCCCGCCTGCCTGAGATCGAAGCCTTTGTGATCCTTACTGACGATGCGCATCTGCCGCAGACGACGCTGCCGGGAGCGATCAGTTACGAGTCGCTGCTGATGGCGGAGTCCGATGAGTTCGAATGGCCGGACTTCGACGAACGAACCGCCAGTTCGCTGTGTTACACCTCCGGTACCACCGGTGATCCCAAGGGTGTGCTCTTCAGTCATCGCTCGACGATTCTGCATTGCTATTCGGCGGCGTTGCCGGATTCCGAAAATCTGTCGGGCAACGACGTGATGCTGGCAGTGGTGCCGATGTTTCACGTCAATGCATGGGGGTTGCCGTATGTGTGTCCCATGGTGGGTTCGAAGCTGGTGTTGCCTGGCGTGAAGATGGGCGACGCGCAGGCGCTGCAAAGCCTGATCGAAGAGGAGCAGGTCACGCACGCCGCTGCCGTGCCAACGGTGTGGCAGGCAATGGTCTCGTATCTCGATCAGGCGGGAAGACGTATCGATAGCTTGAAGCGCGTGTTGTGCGGCGGCTCGGCGGTGCCGGTTGCGCTGATGGATCAACTGCGCGACCGCTATGGAGTCGAAGTAACTCATGCGTGGGGCATGACGGAAACCAGCCCGATCGGCACTGTGTGTTCGTTCTCGCCGGAGGCGAACCAGTTGCCGCAGGCGCGACGCGATGCGCTACGTGCCAAGCAGGGCCGGGCCGTGTTCGGCATCGAGCTTAAAGTCACCGACGAGCAGGGCAGGGAAATGCCGCGCGATGGCAAGTCCTTTGGAGCGCTGAAAGTGCGCGGTCCTTGGGTGGCCTCGGGATATTTCCACCGTTCCGAACCTGATGCGGTCTTCGCGGCGGACGGCTGGTTCGATACTGGCGACGTCGCGACGATCTGCCCGCTGGGCTACATGCAGATCACCGATCGTACCAAGGACGTCATCAAGTCGGGCGGTGAGTGGATCAGCTCGATCGAGCTGGAGAATATCGCCGTGGCACACCCCGCCGTCGCGCAGGCGGCGGCCATTGCGTTCCCACATCCGAAATGGCAGGAACGTCCGCTACTTGTCGTCGTGCCGAAGCTCGGCCAGAGCGTGACCCGCGAGGAGCTTCTCGATTTCCTCGCCGGCAAAGTGGCCAAGTGGTGGATTCCGGATGACGTGGTGTTCGTCGAAAAGCTGCCGCTGACTGCGACCGGGAAGCTGAGCAAGCTGCAGTTGCGCCAGCAATTCTCGGACTACAGGTTTCCTGAAACGGAATGAGAGCGGCGCAGGCGGACACGATTGTCACGTGCCGCGTCCTGCTAGAACTCAAGCGGCTACATGACCAGCTTCAGTTTCTGGCTGAGCGCAGCCGCTTCCGCTGAGCAATCGCGAGTCGGCTTCATACCCTTGGCGCGCGCCGCTGCGATTTCGCCCTTCGCCGCTTCGAAGTCGCTGTGGAATGCGGCATTGTCATGCAATCGCGCCGTCAGGGCAGCGCCAAGGAATCGCCCCTGCAGTATGTCGCTTTGCCAGTGGACGTTGCAGACCAGGCGACTTTCACCGAAGGAGCGGCCACGCGCCAGAATGGCGTTGGCTCGATCGGGAGCTGCTTCCGTCAGGACCAGCGCCCAGGCCCAACCAATCGTCGTATGACCGGAGGGATAGGAACCGTTGGTGCGCAGGATGGACTCCTCACCCGGCGAGCAGGTGGATTCGCTGTAGGTAACGAACGGGCGCGTTCGCGCATAGTGATTCTTGGCAGCGGCAGTCGTATGTCCGGCATCCAGGAGCATTCGCCGCAACATTGCATAGAGTCGCGGTGAATCGTGCTCGGTAACGGGTACGCCCAATGCGCAGGAGAACGTGTCGGCGGCTTCTGGAAAGCTCAGGTTGGCGTCCAGCGCGGCTTGCGTCCAGCGTGGCGTGTCGCGCAGCGCACGTGCCTCCTTGCCGACTGCTTCATCCTGCGCAAACGCGGCAGATCCATTTGCAGGTGGCGCAGGCACCAGCGCCATGCTGTCGGGCACTTCCTCCTGCGAGAGATATCCGGCGAGCGCAGCAGTAGCCGGTTTGACTGCGCTCGGCCCGGTACAGCCAACGATGAGCAAGGTGCTCGCAACGAGAGCTAGCGAACCCCATCGGCTAAATCCGCTTTCCGTTCGCGCCATCTCTTTCCCCCTTGACTGCATCAGAGTCCCCAAACACCCTCATTGCCGTCACCCGTCACCCGTCACCCGTCACCCGTCACCCGTCACCCGTCACCCGTCTCAGGCCTCCACACGCACCGGTATCTTGCCGATGCGCTGCTGCCATTCCTTCGGTCCGGTTTCGTGCACCGACTCGCCCTTGGAATCGACCGCGACGGTGACCGGCATGTCCTTCACGTCGAATTCGTAGATGGCTTCCATGCCGAGATCGCCGAACGCCACTACGCGGCTGGACTGGATGGCCTTGGACACCAGATAGGCGGCGCCGCCGACGGCCATCAGGTAGGCGCGCTGATACTTCTTGATCACCTCGACGGCTTCGGGGCCGCGTTCGGCCTTGCCGATCATCGCGATGAGGCCGGTTTTACCGAGCATCATCTCGGTGAACTTGTCCATGCGCGTGGCGGTAGTGGGGCCGGCCGGGCCGACCGCTTCGCCCGGCATCGGGTCCACCGGTCCGACGTAGTAAATAACGCGATTGGTGAAGTCCAGTCCGTCGGGCAGCGGTTTGCCGGATTCGATCAACTGGCTGAGGCGCTTGTGTGCGGCATCGCGTCCGGTGAGCATCTTGCCGTTCAGCAGCAAGCGTTGTCCCGGCTTCCAGGATGCGACCTGTGCCGGCGTGAGCGTATCCAGGTTC
>DASYEW010000042.1:0-20805 GCA_036498785.1 Steroidobacteraceae bacterium
CGCTCGGCTTCTACATGAAAGGCTTCGAAGGCCGTATCGACGACGCGCGTGCAGGTTGGAAGGGCCGAGGACTGTGGGTGCCAAGCGGCGATCGCACGCCATGGCACAAAGAAGGTGGCAAAGGGACTAAACCGCTCGTCGTTCACTTCCAACTCAGACCATCGCCGCTCGCGAAATAGTTGAGCGCGACTTGAGCATGCCGGGCCGTACCGCGGTAGTGGAAACGGTTCTGACGGCCGACGGTGCGGTCGCCGTGGTTGCCGGCCTGCAACTGCGGCCATGCGAATGCCTGCGTCTACGCTCACATATAGATGCGCTCACATATAGATGCAGGATTGCTTTGGAAGATTCCAGGTGGAATCAATAGGTTGGCGAGTTGCTAGGGAGGAGGGTGCTTCCACCTTGCGATATCAATAAGCGCTGCGCTCTGAATTGTTAAGGTCTTATATATTAGCCATTATATGGTGTAAGGGCTATTATATGAGACATTATGAAGTCCTCATTTGGTGATGTTCTTCCGTCTCGTGTTCGCCGGTCCCTGGCAAAGCTGGGGGCTGATCTGGCGATCGCACGGCGAAAACGGCAGTTGACGGCGGAGATGGTGGCCGAACGGGTAGGGGTGGCTAAAGCCACCTACCTCAAAGTCGAGAAAGGCGACCCCACGGTGTCGATGGGTGTGTACGCCATGGCGCTTTTCGTCTTGGGATTCGCCGAGGCCCTGGGCGACATCGCCGACGTGCGTCGAGACGACACGGGACTCTTGCTTGATACGGCGCGTCTGCCCAAGCGCGTGCGGATCAAGAAGGCACCGACTGCACTATGAATCGCACGATCAACGTTTTCTTGGGCGATGCGGCGCGCCAAGTCGGTATCTTGCGTTTCGACATGCAGGGCGCCCGCCAGAGTGCGGGCTTCGAATACCACCCGACTTGGCTTGCAGCGCAGGACACTTTTGCCATTGAGCCGACTCTGCCGCTCGTCGCCGGCATGCAGTTTCACAAAAAGATACGCGACGGCTCAGTCTTTCATGGCGCGATTGCCGATACCGAGCCGGACGGCTGGGGTCGCCGAGTCATCCTTCGAGACCACGCGAAACAACGGGAGGACGCACGACGCAGTGGCGAGGCCAAGGACTCGCAGCCGCTCACTCCGCTCGATCTCCTTCTGGCCGTCGACGATTCGAACCGCGCCGGCGCGCTGCGCTTCCAGGATGAGAGCGGGGTATTTCAGCGAGCGGCGGAACCCGGTCGACGCACGGCGCCGCCGCTCATTGAGCTGCGCTCCCTCCTGTCGGCAACACGGGCGGTGGAGACCAACACAGAGACCGCCGCGGATCTCGCCTACCTACGCGGGCGCGGTACGTCGCTCGGTGGATTGCGTCCGAAATGCTCGGTGGTCGATGATGCCGGCCGGTTGTCGATCGCGAAGTTTCCAAGTGTTGGAGATGATCGGGCCGTCACCAAAGGCGAAGTGCTGGGACTTCGGCTTGCGCGCGCGGCAGGAATTAATGCAGCAGACGCACAACTGATCGAGAGCGATGGCATGCCGGTGGCTCTGATCCGCCGTTTCGATCGACCGACGGGCGGTCGCCTCATGTACATCTCGGCAGCAACCCTGTTAGGGGCGGACACTACAGATCCGGCCGAGCACACCTACACCGAGATCATCGATGGGATGCGTCAACATGGTGCCGATGCGCTGGCGGATATTGAGGAGCTTTGGCGGCGTATTGCGTTCTTCATCCTCATCAATAATGTCGACGACCATCTCCACAACCATGGCTTCCTCCATGTCACGCACGGTCAATGGCGCCTGTCTCCCGCGTTTGACGTGAATCCGTTTCCAGATCGTGCGCGTGAACTCAAGACGTGGATCTCCGAGGAAACAGGTCCGGCCGCATCGATTGATGCGCTGATGTCGATCACCCCTTACTGCCGGATTGAGCACGCAGCGGCGCGCCGCATCTTGGCCGACGTCGAGCGCGCAGTATCTCGTTGGCGCGAGTCGGGACGTGATATTGGCTTGAGTGATCCCGAACTCGACCAATTTGCGGAAGCCTTCGAAGGCAGCGAACGCGACGCGGCACGCAAGATCATTCACGCGCCCGGTGGGCAGACTCGTGCAAGATAGTGAGTCGTTTCGGCCAGAATGCTCAATCAGGATATCGCAGATCCGACATGCCCCCGAATGTTCACCGTTGGATCTCTACGCTTCCGTGCCGGTCAGGCGTTGGCACATCTACACCCGTCTACAGAAGTCCAAGCGCAAATCCGATCGCGCAGACAACAAGGAATCGACGCCGGTTGCCTTCTTTCTCACGTGTCCTATGATAAACGGCGTGCGCAAAATGACGCGCGAAAGGCGCTCGGCGAGTCCGTCAGGTCGTGGTTCGATTCCGAAACACCTCGAAAAGAGCGTTGGATAACTCCTTGGATAAGGGCGGGGCGCACCGTGCGCGCGGAGGCGGAAAACAAGCCGGATTCTGCAGTATTCGATTCCGTCCCTGGCCACCATTCCTCCTTCCAAGCTCGTCCAGAGCTGTCCAATAAATTCCTGAAAATCAGGTACTTATTGCACCCCTGGATCCATCGCGATACCGTCTCTACCACCCCCTCCGGACCCGTCTTGGGACAGTTTCTGGATAACTTCCGGGGCGGTGGATAAGTGTTTTTGGCCTCCGAAAGCGAGGGCCCGAAGGGTGCTGATCAACGATACGATCATCCGAAATACCATGCCGGGACCGAAGCCGATACGGCTGCAGCATTGACGGCTGGTGCACCAGTGCTGCGGACTCGCTAGGCGAGGGCGGAAGGCTGGTGCTTGTGGATCACTTCAGCCGGCATCCTTGACGCGATCGTACGTAGGCCCGGTGTTGCGCGAGCTCGGCAACGATCGATCGATGATGCCGCTAGGATCAGGAATCGCGTCGCACTACGAACTCATGTCGAGAATTCTGGTAACCACCGGCGCGGATAGAAAAATCATTCGCAGCGGCTCATTTTCCGACAATGAACTCGCTAGCCGCTGAATCGCGATGCGACTGAGCTCGCGGTGCGAATGGGCGCCTTGTTCATTCCCCAATTGCTCTGCGATGTCGGCGGCGGTGGCGTGGACACGCCAGGCAGCCAGTGGCACCTCGAAGCTCTGGACCGTCGAGACCGCCGTTGCAATGCAGTCTCGCGCTCGGGCGTGGTCGCGGTTCACTAGGGCAAGCCGGGCGTTGACCTCCCAGGCGAGCCCCTGCCAGGTGGGCTCTGCAGTGGCGAGCGCCATGTCGAGAAACCGTTCAGCCTCCAGTCGCGCGCGAACGCGATCGCCTTTGGCGAGCCATAACTCCGTCATGCCCGAGGCGAGCGGCATGCTCCAGTACCAGTCGGAAATCGCCGTCTGGCGACCCATGTCGGATCTCGCCGTGGAGAGGTCCTCCAGAGCGCGATCGAAGTCTCCCAAAGCCACTGCCGCCGTCCCGGTGCAGATCAACGCCATCCGAAACACGATGGGATAGGCTGGCGCGGAGTCGGGCGCAACGTGGGGCGCGCGATCTCGCTCCAGAGGCAATGCTTGCTCACAGATCACCAGTGCGCCCCTGAAGTCCAGGGCGTAGGTATGCACCCACGCGGCAAGCAGTCGGAGCAACCGGGCGCTATGGTAGTCACCGTTCTTTTGCGCCTGTGCGATTGTCGCAGCGAGTTCCCTCAGCGCCTCGCCCCACTCGCCCATGTAGAGCAGGCTGATTGTAAGCAGGCTCTCCACATACGGATTCTCCACACTGCGCTGAGACAGCCCCGCGCGGCTCTCGATCGCGAGGCGGTGTGCCTCGCGATATCCGCCGGAGACGAATCGGATGTAGCTCTCTTCGATCAGATGAGGGGCGAGGGTGGGAGCATCGTCTGTCTTACTGAGCTGCGCCAATGCCTGCGTGTGCTCTTGCGCATCCTGAGGAAACCATCCCCCTACGGCCACGCGCGAAAACGCGCAGCTGGCGAGCGTGCGTGTGCGAATCAGCGGGTCCTGGGTGGCGCACAGTTGCAGCGCGCGCTGCACGACTTCCAGGCAACGCTCCCGGCTGCTGAAGGCCAGCAACTTGGAAAGATCCGTCAACGCACGCAGCTGTATGTCGATCAAACCGTAGTGCGCCGCCCGCGCCGCGAGCATTTCATAGGTGTCGCTGGCGCGCATATCCAACGCCGCGGCGCGATTCGCCGCCAGCTTGACCAATAGATCTATTTCCTTCGACGGGCGCTGCGTCTGCGGAAGGCTGTTTACCAGCTCCAGAGCTCGTTCGAGAATTGAGTCCGCTTGCCGATGTGCATAGCGGTCCCCGGCAATGTCCGCCGCCCAATGCAGGTAATCGACAGCGCGCGGCCAGTCGGCGGCCGCTTCGAAGTGGTACGCCAGTTCCGGTACGACCTCCTGCATTCGCTGCGAGTACATCGCCTCCAGCCGCTCGCCAATGCGCCGATGCAGTTTCGCCCTGCGCCCCGGTGCCTGTCGGTCACACAGAACCTGGCGATACAGTGCATGCACGAATTCGTAGCGCTCGGAGGTCGTTCCATCGGGAAAGTGCTGTGTACCGGCCCACCTCACCAGCTGATGTCGGCGAGACAGCTCCTCGCAGAGGTCCTCGAAACGGCGCGGATCCACCTCCGCTGCCGAGCTGACCACGCTCGCGGAGAACGACACGCCGGCGATGCTCGCCAGCTCCAGGGCGCTCTGCTCTTCGGCGGAAAGTCGTTCGAGCTGCGCCTCGATCATGTGGCGCAGATCGGCCGGCACCGCCAGCTCGATCTGCGAGAGCGGCACTCGCAGTTGCCACCCGCCGTTCTCGCGGGACAGGAGGGACTCCTTCGTCATGTGGTCCAAGGCCGCCACCATGAAGAGCGGATTGCCTTCCGAGTGCCGGTGCAGAAGCGCGGACAAGCCATCCGGTGGGCGGCTTGCCGGGGATTGAGCAGTCAGATATTCCTCCACTTCGGCTTCGCTCAACGAGGTGAGGTCGATGTCGCGACACAATCGGTGTGCCAGCAGATCCCGCATGAGCGACCGCATCGGATGACCGGGCGGTTCCAGATCCAGCGGGCGGAAGGTTGCTACGAGCATGAATCTTGCGGGCGCCTTGCGGCGCGCCAGCGCAGAGATGAGATCGACTGTCGAGTCGTCGACCCATTGCAGGTCTTCGAATATCAGCAGCACAGGATGGTCTGCGGTGATCGATTCCAACGCCTCTCCCATCTCACGCAGCATGCGTTCACGCGTAGCGCCCAGGAGCTCCCGCTGCAACGCCTCGCGATGTTCAGGCTTGAGCAAGGCTGGAAATTGCACTAGCCACGTAGGAGCCTGCATCGCCAGGATCTGAACGATTACCTGACCGGTCGCGCCGCGACACAATCGTCCCAGCGCATCGAGCACCGGGTAGTAGGGCTCCTTGCCTCCGTAGCCCTCGACACACTGGCCCTGGGCAATGCGGATGGAGTGTGCGGTAGACGCGACCCGGTCCCGGAATCTTTCGACCAGGGTGGTTTTACCGATCCCGGGTTCTCCAGTGACGAAGACGATCTGCCGCTCGCCGCTCAGGGCGCTATGCCAGGCCAGCTGGAGCTCCTCGATTGCTACGCCGCGGCCGACCAATGCTCCTTGCGCTGTTCTGCCAGGGAGGAAGGCGGTCGAGGCGGTCTGTTCAGATATTGCAGCGATGAAGCGGTAGCCCCGCCTGGGCATCGTCTCGATGAACACAGGGTTTTTGGGGCGGTCCCCGAGTGCGCTGCGCACTGTGAGAACGTGTTTCTTGACAGCCTGCGGCTCGACCACGCTGCCGGGCCACACGGCTTCGAGCAACTCGTCATGCGTTACCAGGTAGCCCGCGTGCTCGACCAGATGCACGAGGACCGCGAATGCCTTCGGCGCCAGCAGAACGCGCTCCTCCTGCCCGGTATCGCTGCGCCGCCAGAGACACTGGTTGTCGGTATCGAGCCGGAAGGGCGGGAACACTTTCATTATTGGCAGACTGCGGGCGCGACCCGCAGAGCGAAGGATTCAGAACCAAATGGGAACCTCGCGAGAACGACTCGGAAGGCCAATGCGCCTACTCTTTTCGACACCAGGCCGTTGCTGGATGCAGATCTACCGCACGCCGAGATACTTGAATGCTGATCGAGAAAATTCTCTACCGTACGCAGGTGAAGGCAACCGCCGGACGCGATATCCGGGCAGTGTCTGTCGATGGCGTCATGGACCTGAAACTGACCATGCCGCGCGAGCTGGGCGGCACGAGCAAGTGCGGCATCAACCCAGAGCAGTTGTTTGCGGCCAGCTACGCCGCCTGCTTCCTCGGAATGATGAAGCTCGTGGCGCGGTGCGATGGCACTACGCTGCCGGCAGACACCACGGTCGAAGCCAGTGTCGGTGTGGGAACGACACGGCAGGGATTCGGGATTGAGGTCGAGCTCAGGATTTGCCTGCCGGGGCTCAGTCGAGCCGAGGCCGATTCGCTGGTCGAGCAGGCGCACGCGGCGTGCCCATATTCGAACGCCACGCGCGACAACGCCTCTGTGCGACTCGTCCTGGCGTGAGCCGATCGCACTGCGATTTCCAGGGCGCGCGAACATGACAGTAGCCCAAGGGAAAGACCACTTGTTGCTGCGGAAGCTTGCAATGGGATCTTACTCCAAATGCCCGCAGGGCCTGATCCATTCCCAGGGAATGCGTGTCACGCCTTGCATCGACCTGAGGCGCGACCCTATGGTTGTCGTGCTCGATCCGCGCGGGTACGTCGCCAGCTGGCATGTTGGTGCCCGGGCGATCATGGGCCATGAGGCTCACGAGATCATTGGTGCTCACGTCTCGCGCCTCTATCCGGCGCAGGCTGTCGAGGACGGCTGGCCGCAGCTCGAGCTGAAAGTAGCTGCTGTCCAGGGACGCTTCGAAAGCGAGGGCTGGCGTGTGCGCCAAGATGGTTCACGGTTTTGGGCGCGCATCCTGCTGATGGCGCTACGAGATTCGGGCGGCGAGCTGTGTGGGTTCGGCAATCTGATACGTGAGCTTCCGCGGCCGAGAGGCACGCAGGGTGTGGACAGTGTCGATCTCAGCATGGGGGAGCGCATCCGTGCTCTGGGCGCCAATCGCGATGCCCCCGTTCGAAAGCAGCGCGAGCAGATGCAGCGGGAAAGCGCGCGCTTGGTTCACGAGATGGCGGCCGCGACGCCCGATATCATTCATGTGTTCGCCCTCGATGAGCAACGCCGCATCTGCGGCAATCTCTCGCTGAGCGAGGTGCTCGGATACGAGAGTACCTCCGGGGAGGACGAGGTTGCCTGGGCCGATCGAGTGCGACATCCCGAAGATCGCGAGCGCGGCATCGCCTACCGGCACTCGCTCCATGATCTTGAAGACCAAGTGGTCGCGGAATTGGAATGCCGGTTTCGTCGTGCCGATGGCAGCTGGGGCTGGTATCGAGCGCGCAATGCGGTCTTTGCGCGCCACGCTGATGGGAGCGTTCGTCACGTCGTAGGCACGGTAACGGAGATCACCGCCCTCAAGCGCGCAGAGAACGAACTGCTCCGGCTCAATGCGGAGATCGAACAGAGAGTCGCCGCACGCACTGAGGACTTGTCGCGCGCCAATCAGGAGCTCGAAAGCTTCGCCTGCTCGGTTTCGCACGATCTGCGTGCTCCACTGCGTGCGATCAATGGCTATAGCCACATGCTGCTCGAACGTTGTAGCGCGCAACTCGACGCGGAGGGTAAGCGGTACCTGGAACGTGTGCATGCCGCCGCGCAGCGCATGGGCGAGTTCATCGATGCGCTGCTGACGCTGTCTCGCGCCACGTGCAGCCAAGCCTCGCCGCAGCGGGTGAATCTGAGCGTGCTCGCTCGGAGTGTCATGACCGAGTTGGCACGTTCGGAGCCGCACCGTAACGTCGACATCGTGATCGCCGAGGACGTGACCGCGACTGGGGACCCGGTGCTGTTACGTATCGCGCTGGAGAACCTGCTTGGCAATGCCTGGAAGTTCACTTCGCAGCACGAACGCTCGCGCATCGAGTTTGGAGTAGAGAACCCTCAGCACGGCCCGACCTTCTTTGTACGCGACAACGGCGTCGGTTTCGACATGGAGCATTCAGCTCGCCTGTTCGCCCCCTTCCAGCGGTTGCACACTGCCGAGGAATTCACGGGTACCGGCATCGGCCTTGCGACCGTGCAACGCATCATCGCACGTCATGACGGACGGATCTGGGCTGAAAGCGTACGAGGCAGAGGCGCGAGCTTCTACTTCACACTCGACGGCCGGCCCTTCATAAGGAGCGCATCGCTGGGCGGAAGTACGCAGTGTGACCATTGATCGCGCCAGCAATGGCACACAGTATCGGTGGCCACTATCTGAAGATAGCGCCCGACGGGGCCACGATTCTGATCTTAAAGATAAGGACTCGATCGAGTTCCTTGACCTGACTCACGTACGGGCCTGCAGGAACTTCCGCCGCCTGCAACAGGAAGGGGAACACTCAACACCGGCGCTCTAACCGCACCAGGCAACTTGCGCATGACACTCTCCTGTGTTCATCACCACCGTGCCTCTATCGGACGCTCATAGGGAATAACGCAGTCTCACGCTGCAGCCGGGCATCGATGCGCAGGATGCCTTCGAGAGCGACATCGCGAGCGGTCGCGCTATATGACAAGGCTCGTGGGCGTGCTGATGCAAATTGCCGGTGGGTGCTACCTGACGGCATGCTTTGCGGCGCTCTTTGCCCCTACCTTGTTTGACCTGATGTCCCCCGCAATTTTGGTCCCGTCGTTGATCGGTGAATCGTCGTTCTGTCTGTGCCTTCTGCTGAAGGGCGTGGGCGTTCCAAAGTGGATTGAGCGAACAGGCTTGCAAACGGCCAAAGGTGCATCAACACCGCTCACGTCGTCTGTGTAGGTTGTCTGATCCGACACCGAATTGACGCTGGCATTTCCGCCATGGCCGCATTGATCAGGGCGAGGGCCTGTCTACGGTCCGGCCATTTATCCGGCCATTCATTGCTGGAAAACTGTTCCAATTGATTGATTATAAATATACTATTCCGGCCACGGATCCGGCCAGATAGAGCACACGGGGAACTGTTTTGAGGCCAAGTGCCGCTGAACCCTACATGCCCGCGGAAGGTATGGAAGCGCTGGAGAACCTGGCGTTCGATCTCGCGCGCGAGGCAAGCGAGCTTTCCGGTCAGCTCCATCCCACCGTTCGGCTATCGGTGGCGGATCTCGTCCGGTCCATGAACTGCTACTACTCGAATCTCATCGAGGGGCACAACACGCACCCACGAGATATCGATCGTGCCCTGGCTGAAGACTATTCAGCTGATCCGCACAAACGAGATCTGCAGCTCGAAGCGCGCGCACATATCGAGGTGCAGAGGATGATCGATGCGCGCGCAGATTTTCCCAAGCCGCCGGCATCGCGAGCCTTCATTGAATGGACGCATCGCGAGTTCTGTTCACGTCTGCCGAACACGCTGCTCACGGTCGAGAATCCAGACACCCATGAACGACTGCAAGTCGTTCCCGGCGAGTCGCGTCAGCGCGGCGTGGCGGTAGGGCGGCACGTTCCTCCATCAGCGGAAGATCTGCCCGCATTCATGGATCGTTTTGAGCAAGTCTACGCATCAGAGCGTCTGACGAAGCCAAGGCGGGCTGTCGCAGCAGCGGCTGCGCATCATCGTTTGCTCTGGATACATCCATTCCTGGATGGCAACGGTCGCGTCACGCGACTCATGTCCCATGCCATGTTGCTGGACCTTGGAGTTGGCTCAGCTCTGTGGTCCATCTCGCGAGGACTCGCTCGCCGATCTACTGAGTACAAACGCCTGCTCATGGCCGCAGATGCACCTCGTAAAGGCGATCTAGACGGACGTGGCGCTTTATCGCAGAGCGCACTTATCGACTTCTGTGCCTTCTTCCTCGAATGCTGCCTCGATCAAGTTCGCTACATGCGTGAGCTGCTCGAGCCTGCAGAGCTTCAGCGTCGCATTGAGTTGTATGTGCGAGATGAAGAAGCCGCGGCGCGGCTGCCGAAACGTAGCTTTGCGCTGCTGCGGGAAGCATTGCTCTCCGGAGACTTGGATCGAGGGCGTGTTCCTAGACTGATCGACGTGAGCGAGCGCACGGCCCGTCGTGTGATCTCTGCTCTTGTCGAAAAGAAGCTGCTTGTATCAGAGTCGCATAAGGCGCCACTGCGACTGGGATTTCCGATCGATGTTGTCGAACGGTGGTTCCCGAGACTTTACCCGGATGTTTGAAACGCGAACTCGGTGCGGCATCCCTCGGCCAGCAGAAGCGACTTCAGATCAGTCCCGAGGTTTTTGACCTGTCATCCAACCCGGCGGTGCGAAGTCTGTGAAATGGCTACGCGACGGCAGCGGCAAATTGAGCAAAGAGGTCTCCTGGTAGGGAGTGCTTCAACTTCCATGTGATGGCCATGGGCAATTCGGATGTATGGCTTACGTAGGTCGCCGGGCCCAAGAACCAGAAAGCGCGATCGTCGTTCCGAAGTCGAGCAAACAGCATGATCGAGGTGCCCATTTCCACGTGCCGTTGATATCGCCTGCCGGTATCACCATTGGCGCGTACTACCGATTGGCTCTCCCAATGAATCAAGTCTCGATTGATCGCATAGTCCTTATACCGTGTCGTCGGCGAGAACTGACCGCTCGTCTTGTCTAGCGTGAAAGCGACGAGATCGGCGCCTGCATCCGCTGCCCACCAGACCCCGGTTTGCCATAGGGGCGTTCGCGCCGCAGCGCCGACCCCGAAGCCTGCAAGGATCTCGGCCCTGGTATAGCGCGCATGGATGCGTAAAGGAACATCGTGATAGCCATCGATAGCGTGTTGGACGTGGCTGACTCGCGATCGCAGAAGACCCAATACCTCTTGTATCTCACTGATGACCTGTGGGTGAGACCAAAGGAGAGTCGTGGCGGTTTCAAGGTTCGTGGTTCCATCTAGCGCTGAAGATGCCACCGATGCGATCAGCATCCGCAGCAATCGACGGTCATGGCCTGAAAGCTGATCAGTCTGAGGCATTTGTCCAGAGAGTAGGTGCTGGTACGTTTCAATGCGATTCAGGTCGTCGATATGCAGCAACCGCCCGCAAGCGCGTCGAAGGGCTTTCTCGCTGCTACCAATTGGGGCAACGGGTAGCCCAGCGGCATCGCGCAAGTCAGACCAAGACCGATTGCCGTCGTAGACATCTTCGAGATCCAAGCCGGTGCCATCGAGATACGAGGCCAGAGAGATGCCCTGAGACTGCGCAGTCATGGCCCGCAACTCCTGCACTTTGGCGGTCCAGTTCGAAGGAATCGCGCTGCGGATGTTCTTTAAGACGATGTCTCTCGCAACAGGATCAAGTTCCATGTGGCAGCCAGCGGGGAGAAACGGAAATCCCGAGTCCACCTGCGTGATGAGATCCGCCCGAGAAACGCCCAGCAGTGCGCGAAAGCGCCGATCAAACCGAAATTCCTTGCGGTGATTTCCGACGAAGTCGAGCACGGTGCATACCGATTTACCTCTGTACTTGCGCAGCCCACGGCCGAGTTGTTGTAAGAAGAGTGTGGCGCTTTCTGTTGGGCGCAGAAGTAACAGGGTATCCACCGCCGGGATGTCGATGCCTTCGTTAAAGAGATCTACGGAAAAGACTACCTTGACGCTTCCTTTGGAGAGTTCGGTCAGCGCCGAGGCGCGCGAGCTACCGTCCGTCTCGCCGGACACGGCTACAGATGCAATTCCGATCTCGTTGAAAACGCGGGCCATGAAGTGCGCGTGTTTGACGCTTACGCAGAATCCGAGGGCGCGAATCTTGGTCAGGTCGTTCACGTGATCACGCAATTGCTTCGCGACCAGGCGCGCCACGGCATCGTTCGCAGTCAGCACGTTGGTCAGTCCGTCGACGTCGTAGCCTCGTCCACGGCGCCAAGGCACCTCACTAAGGTTCACTCCGTCGTAGATGCCATAGTAAGAGAACGGGCAGAGGCGATGCTGCTCGATGGCGTCCCAGAGTCGGAGCTCTGCAGCTATCCGACCGTCGAACCAGTGCAATAGTGGTAGGCCGTCACCTCGTTCAGGCGTTGCGGTGAGGCCGAGCAATTCGGTGGGCCTGACGTGTGAAAGCAGTGCCTCGTACGACGAAGCTGCGGCGTGGTGAAACTCATCCACGATGATCACGTCGAATCGATCGGGAGCGAGATGCTGTAGCCCTGACGCGCTAAGGCTCTGGATCGATGCGAATACATGGTCGAATTCTCGGGGCCGCTTTCCGCCCACCCAAAGTTCGCCGAACGCATGGTCCTGCAGCGCGTAGCGGAAGGTCGCCAGGCTCTTCTCCAGAATTTCCTCGCGATGTGCTACGAAGAGGAGTCTAGCTCGAGGCAGATGTCCACGCAGGTGCAGATAGTCGAGTGCGGCCATGACCGTCTTACCGGTTCCGGTCGCCGAGACAAGCAGGTTTCGGTGATGGCCGAGTTGACGAGAAATCTCGATCTGTTCTAGCAGTCGCTCTTGAAAAGGCTCGGCCCTGAGTTCGATGGGCATCAGTACAGAAGTTGACGCACCCTTTGATTGTGCGTCGAGTCGAGATTGGAACTCATCTCGATTGTAGGTCTCGAAATCGGAGCTATTCCAATAGCTCTCGAAAACTGCGGTCATCTTATCGATGACGTCTGGATTGCGGGCACCAGAAACACGAACGTTCCACTCTAGGCCGTCATGCTGAGCCGAATGCGTTAGGTTGGATGAACCTATGTACGCGGTCGAGAAGCCGGAGTTTCGGTGGAACAACCATCCTTTGGCGTGCAGACGGGTTGCCGTCGTGTCGTACGAAACTCGCACTTGTGCGCCAAGCTCGGCGAGCGCATCTAGCGCTCGCGCCTCCGTTGATCCTGTGTAAGTCGTCGTGAGAATCCGCAAGGGTCTACCGTTTCTGCAATGGCGGACTAGTGCATCAAGCATGGGGCGGATACCGCTGAAGCGAACAAAGGCCATGACGATGTCGATGCCATCGGCAGAAACAATTTCTGCGTGGAGCTGACTGCCAATGCGGGGCTCACCTGGAGCATTTGTGAGGAGCGTAGTATCCAGCAGCGGAATGAGGGGGCTTGCAATGTCTTCCGCCGATCCATCGGGAAGCCGGAGCTGAATGGCCCGTAGCACATCGCCGGATTCGACAGGCACGTCCGGCCGAACGTTGGATCCTGGGATGGCCGTGTCTACTTGGTTGAGGATCTGTCGAGCAAGGGAAAGTCCGAGCGTCACCCGATCCTCGTCACCCAAGAATGCAATCGCGCGTGCCAGGATTCTCGAAACATGCAATGAGATTCGGTCAGCGGCTTCCGCAGATCGAAGGGGACCTCGGAGTGGCGTTAGAGCCTGGTCCAGATCCGTGAGAACGGATTCGAGCGCTTCGGTGACGAGTGACTCGTACAGGCCGCTTCTTGATGTTGTCATTCACGAATTCTAGGTCATCTCCTGGCATTGTTCGCGCATCCGTCCAGGATGTTGATCAGCCGACGTAGCGGGCGGCTGCGCCTACAGTCCCGCCGTTGAGAATGGTCAAGAGCAGCGCGACTAGAGCTCTCTCCTTTTTTGATCGGAAACCACTGCTGGCGAACCACAACTGGCCTGCGGTGTGTGTTCGATGGGCTTGGCTGTGCTCTAAGGTCGTTCAATCTTCCAAACCAGCTGCCCGAGCGGTCCCTGTGGCTCCACTGCCAACCAAGTAAGGGCCGCTAGGTTGAGCAGCACGCTTAATATGAACGCCACTATGAAGGAGCCCTTCCTTGTCTTGTGCCGGAAGAGCAGTTGAGAGATCCAAGCGCCAGGCCATCCGCCCAGCAGTGCGAGCAAGTGCAGCGTCGACTCCTGCGTTCGCCATCGACCATTCATCGCCGCGCTCTTGTCGAGAGCATAGGCAACGATCGTCAATAAGCTTGCGACTACATACACAACGGGGACGATCCAAGGGAGTCGGCCCGCAATGACTATGCCGGCTACGAGGCACAGGAACATCACAGAAAAGACAACGGCCAGCCATGGTGAGAGCGGTGATGGTGTTCGCTCCTTGCTTGGCGCGCGTGGGGTGCCTGCGGGTTGAATCTGTACGGCTCGCAGCCTGCCACGCTCATCGCGCGATATCTCGTACGTTAGACGTTCGCCGACCGTTGGGCGCCGTGATCGAAGGGTGAATTGACTGATGTGACAGAACGCTCGCGTGCCCCCACCCACCGGCTCGACAAATCCGAAGCCGCGAGCATCGTTCCATTCCACGAGGGTTCCCTTCACGCGCGCTCTTCAGGTCCGCGAGGCCTTGTCGATCGGTCTCGATGCGAACACGCGAATTTCATGCAGACCGTCGAGCGGGATAATCCGAATCGTTTGTCGATCTGGCGCCGGGTCATAGATTGAGCAGAGCTTTTCCGTGCATAGGAGGCGATAGCCTTTCTCAATCCGCGGAGGTGATGAGTTCAGCCAGATCTCGATCCATTGATTATGGAGCTTGCCCAATGCATCGCCGGTGGACTATAGTCTTTGGATTTCCACGCGACCTGTACCACGCCCCGTTTCGTATGCTTGTGACATGAGAAGCTTGGTGACAAACACAAGATAACCGAGAGCGAATACCAGATAGGCGAAGGCGGCGTATTTCCAATGGGAATTGGCTTGACCCTTTGCTGGGAAGTTGTCCCAACGCGCCAGCAGATTGCGTAACCATCCCCACCGCGCCGCTCCATTCCGAATTGCCCACGACAAACCGGCGAGCACAAGCAGTGCGATAGCAACATATGCCAGCCAAAGCAGCAGCAGAGGCGTTCCCATCACATAACCCGAATACAAGTAACCGTAGAAGTCCTCCGGAATTTGATCGAGATCCAGGCCGAGCGAGTATAGATATCCAGCCCGAATCGCACGCCCAATACCAAATAGCGCTGCCCCCAAGAAGACCAGCATGAAGCTCATCAGCAGCGCAATCCATTGTCGAAGTGACTCGGACGATTTCCCGATAGTGGCGGCCTGATCCATGTTGTTCTCGTTCACTGCTGTCCTCCGTGCTTTGGTCAAGCTCTGTCCGAATGTCTTCGCCATTGGTTTCCGGGTGCAGAATTTCCTCGGTTGAAGACCACTCGATTTCCTGAGTTGGGGACCACCTGATTTCCTGAGTTCAGGACCACCCGATTTCCTCGGTTGGGGACCACCTGGCGGAGCGCCTTTACTGCGCCTGCCGGCGCCGGAGTGGTCCACCCATGTCGATATCCGATCTGACCGAGCCCTCGTCGGCGAATGACCGTTCGTCGCCGGCCCCAACCGCTACCGTCGCGACCTGTAGTCACGAAGGAGAAGACGGCATGGGGTCACGCAGCCTGACGGCGGGGCGATATGAGGAGATCCGCAGGCGCTTGGCCGAAGGCCGGGGCTTGCGCGAGATCGCCCGGGCGCTGGGCTGTTCGCGCGATACGGTGCGCGAGGTGCGCGATGGCAGGCAGTCGCCCGATGCACCCAAGTCGATGGCCGATCCCCTGTGGATGCTGCAGCTGGACTGGCCCGCGATCATTCACGATCTGGGGCTGGGCCATCCACTGAAGTTCATCTGGGAAGAGAAGGCGCAGCAGCTCACGACCTACTCAAATTTCTGGAAGCAGTTTTACCGCAAGTTCCCGCAGTACCGACAAGCGTCTGTCACGGCGCGCGAGTTCGAAGCCGGCGAGCGCGTGGAAGTGGACTACGCCGGCGATGCGCTGGAGTGGATCGAATCCAAGGCCGGTGAGATCCGCAAAGCGTTTGTGTTTGTCGCCGGCTTGGGCTTCAGCCAATTGCTGTTTGCCTGGGCCGCCGAGGACATGAAGAGCCGTAACTGGCTCGGCGCCCATCGACGGATGTTCGCGTATTACGGCGGCGCCACGCATGTCACCGTGCCCGATTTTGTTCCCGGGAACAAAATCGGGCTTATGTGCCCAGCGCCGTTATGTGGCGGCTGCTCGGGTTTTACCGTGTGTTTGCAGTGCGTCCATCGGTCGCCGGCAACATAACAGGTTGCCGATGGCATCGTGATCTCCCATTTGCCCTTGGGAGATTGTCATGCTCGAGAAGTACTATGTCCGTCCGGTCAGCATCGATCGCATTCGTAGTTCTTGGATCGCATCAGAGATTGAGCGGTATGTTGGCTGGCTCACTGCGGAACGCTACACGCAGCGCAGTGTCCTCCACCGTGTTCCTGTTTTGCTGAGCTTCGGTGAGTTCACGAAGATGCGCGGCGCCACCGAGCCTCGGCAGCTGCCAGGTCATGTCGAGCCGTTTGTGGAACTCTGGGTGAGTCAGCATTCAAGAGCCAAGACTTCCGCTCGGGCTCGCAAGAAGATCGGCCAGTGCGTACGCAATCCCATTCGCCAGATGCTGCGTCTGTCGATTCCCGGCTACGTGGGTCTCGGTCGCCCGCATAAGCCCGATAATCCGTTCGAACGACAAGCACCACGCTTCTTTGACTATCTCACCGAGGAGAAGGGGCTTCGCCCACGCTCCATACTGCAGTATCGATTTCACCTGTATCAGTTTTCCGCCTACTTGGAGCGCATCGGCGTCAAAGACCTCGCGCGTTTGTCGCCAGCGTTGCTGAGCGCCTTCATTGCTCAGTACGGTCCACGCGTGGCCTGGCCGACGCTGCGCAATGCCTGCGGCACATTGCGCGTCTTTCTACGCTACCTGCATCGCGAGGGGGTGCTGCTCAAGGATTTGAGTTCACTGGTCGAGTTTCCACAGTCGTATCGGCACGCCCATGTGCCACGATCGATCAGCTGGGAGCAGGTCGAGCAGGTGCTCGCCGGGATTGATCGGCGCTCGGTCTGCGGCAAACGCGACTACGCGATGTTGTTGTTGCTTTCGACCTATGGTCTTCGTGCCTGCGAAGTGGCCGGACTCACACTCGATGACATCGACTGGCGCAACGAACGGCTCAAGGTTCGGGATCGCAAGGCCGGTAATACCACGACGTATCCACTCTCGCTGGCCGTCGGAGCAGCGATCATCGAGTACCTTAAGAACGCACGCCCCGCGACGGCGGATCGGCATGTGTTCTTGCGCACCTGTGCCCCGCTGGTTCCCATTGGATCTGCGGCCGTCACCGTTCGCGCCACCCATTTCATCCAGAAAGCGGGTATCGAGGTTCCGCGCCCGGGCTCGCATACGCTGCGACACAGCTGTGTACAGCACCTGCTGAACGCCCACTTCTCACTCAAGCACATCGGCGATTACATCGGCCACCGCAATGCGTCATCGACCCAGATCTATGGCAAGATCGCGGTCGAACAGTTGCGCGAGATGGCGCTGGGCGATGGGGAGGACGTGCTATGAAGGCGCACTCCCATTTCCAGAGCTTTCTTGGCTCTGACATCGAACAGTTCCTTACTCACAAGCGATCATTGGGCCGACGCTACGAAGTCGAAGCGAAGACGCTCGTACTGCTCGACAGGTATCTGCTGGAGCGAGGTGTCGGCGCGCTACCCGAGATAACTCCGGTACTCCTCGATCAGTTTCTGCTGTCGCGCCCGCGTACTCGACCGAGAAGCTATAACCATTTGCGCTGCACGCTCGGGCAGCTGTTCTCATACCTTGTCGCTCAAGAGAAGCTTGCGCGCAACCCGTTGCGATCACCGCCACGCCGCTGCCGTTATCAGCGAACACCCTTCATTTTCGACATGGCAGACGCTGAGCGTCTGCTCGCCCTCGCCAAGACACTTCCCAAAAGCGGCCAGACCTACTACGTCCTCTTTGCCGTTCTGTATGGCTTAGGCTTGCGCGTGGGCGAAGCCTGCCGGTTGTGTGTGAAGGACGTCGATCTCACGCGGCGACTGCTCGTCATTCGACAGACCAAGTTCTACAAGACTCGGCTGGTGCCCTTCGGCCCAAAGCTCCAGGCATTGCTCCTCGAGCATCTACGCCACAGGCAGGCAGAGTCTCCGGCCGGGCCTTCGGCTGATCAGCCAGTGTTTACTTTCCGTGGTGGACGCCCAATCAACCCGGGCACGCCCAGCCAGATGTTTCATCATCTCGTTCCTCGTCTGCATCTCACCATCCCGCCAGGCGTATCGCCTCCGCGCCTGCATGATCTTCGGCATTCCTTTGCTGTAGGAGCACTGACGCGTTGGTATCGACTCGGTCTGGATCCGCAGACACGACTGCTTGCACTCGCGACATTCATGGGACACGTCGATGTCAACTCCACCGCCATTTATCTAACGACGACACCGACCCTGCTCGATCAAGCCAACCAGCGCTTTGAGGCCTTCGCCGCCGCCGCGCTCTCGGGAGGACCCACGTCATGACGCCTCCACTCGGTCAACTCATTCAATCGTTCTTTGTCGATCACCTGCCGGTACAAAAGGGGCTGCGCCTGGGGTCGATTCGCAGCTACCGGGACACGATCCGCTTGTTCCTGCGCTTTATATCCGAGCAAAAGCCCGGTCCGATCGCGAGGTTGTCGATTCACGATCTCACCTTCGACCATGTGCTGAGATTCCTGAAGCACTTGGAGCAAGCACGAGGCAACTCCGTGCGCACGCGTAATCAGCGCCGAGCCGCATTGAGCACCTTCTTTTCTTACCTCGTTCTGCGCGCACCCGAGATGCTGGCGATCTGTCAGCAAGTCGCAGCGATTCCGGTCAAGCGCACCTCGCTGCCGGACACGCACTACCTCGAACGTGAAGAGATGACGGCGTTGTTTCGCTCGCTACCCCGCGAGGGATACTTCGTTCTGCGTGATCGAGCGTTACTGCTCTTCCTCTACAACACCGGTGCGCGCGTCCAAGAGGTCGCCGATCTTCGCCTCGAACATCTCGACCTCACGACGCCAGCCAAGGTGCACTTGCATGGCAAAGGCGACAAGTGGCGGGTGTGTCCGCTTTGGGGAGAGACGACAAGACATCTTGAGCGGCTGCTCACTGAACGCAAGACAGCACCGCGTGATCCGGTCTTCTGCGCGCGGGGAAACCGCCCGCTAACCCGCTTCGGGATCTACAAGATCGTCCGGCGACACGCTTGCGCATGGGATACCAACGGCCCGCAGCCCCGCCGCGTCAGCCCGCATTTGTTTCGCCATACCGCCGCCGTTCATTTGCTCGAATCAGGCGTCGAGGTGAACGTGATTCGCGGCTGGCTTGGTCACGTCAGTCTGGATACGACCAACCGCTACGCCGAATTGACGTTGCGCGCAAAAGCGGAGGCCTTACGTGCATGCGAGGTAAGTTGCGGAACTTCGGCGCGTATCCGCTCTCGCGCTGTCTGGAAAGACGATAAAACCCTGCTCGATTGGCTGAACTCGCTGTAGCTCATTATGTGCCCGCATGCCCGCAGCCCGCCGCCGTAGAGCACGCCGATCTTCGGTAGCCGCCACATAACGGCGCTGGGCACATAAGCCCGATTGCTTGAAGCAGGGTGTGCTCAAGTGTCATCTCTACGATCCGGATTTGAATCCCGGCTATGCGCAACTCGCGCGCCATTTTTCAACCTCAGTGGTGCCGGCGCGCCCAAGTCATCCGAAGGATAAGGCGATCGTCGAAGGGCTGGTAAAAATCCTGATGCGCTACGTGCGCTTTCGTCATCGCCGCACACGCTTCACGTCTCTACCTCAGATCAACCAGGCGCTCGCCGAATGTGTCGAGCGCATCAACGCACGGCGTCACACGCGCTTCGGCGTCTCGCGCCGCGAACGCTTTGAATCGGTGGAGCGCGCGGCGCTCAAACCACTGCCCGCGCAGGACTTCGATGCCGGTGAATGGAAAGACGCCACGCTGCACGCCGATTGCTACGTGCTGGTGGAAGCGGTGCTGTACAGCGCGCCGCATATCCACCGCCACAAGAAGCTGCGCATCAAGCTCACCGAGAACAGCATCGAGATCTTCCTGAATCTCGAGCGTCTGGCGATCCATCCGCGCAGCCGTCACCGCGATGGGCGACGTATCTTCAACGATGCACACTTCCCGCCCGCCAGCCTTGCCTATTACGAGGCGACGCCGCAAAAGCTGCTGTCGCAGTCACGCTTCATCCATCCCGAGTTGAACCGCTTGCTGGCGGACATGTTCAACGCCGACGTCTACGGCAACCTGCGCCGCGCGCAGGGGCTGATCCGCAGTTGCACGAAAGAGATCAACGCCGCGGGTCATGAACTCGCCAGTCAGCGCATTGCCACGGCCATCGCCACCATGCGTCGCTTCGACAAAATCCGCGTGCCGTACTTCCAGGCGCTGCTCGCTCAGGCGAAGAAGGCGGCGCTCGTACCCGATACCGCACGCGACATCGTGCGCCGCGTTGGCAACCCCATGCTTCGTTACGCTGACGGCGCCGCGATGAGCGACGTCAGTGTCCTTCCCCTCCCTTCATCGCAGGAGACCTGATATCCATGAGTACTGCCATTGCCAAGAACCTGATGGCCGAGATGAAGCTACTCGGCATGATGAGCGCGTTCGACCAGAGCGTCAGCGATGCGACCCGCGATCAAACCAGTTACACCGAGTTCCTCGATACGCTGCTGCAGGCGGAGGCCGACTATCGCCAGGAGCGAAAGACCGGCTATCGCATCAAGGCCGCGCGCTTCACGCTGCGGCCTAGCTTCGAGGACTTTGACTTCACCGCCTCGCGCTCGATCAGCAAGGCGCAGGTCAAAGAAATCTACTCACTCAACTGGCTCAAGGAAGGACGCCCGCTGTTGCTGATAGGACAGACCGGCGTCGGCAAGACCTTCATCGCACAGGCCGTCGGCCTACACGCGTGTGCCAGCGGCCACTCGGTG
>DASYEW010000043.1:0-46202 GCA_036498785.1 Steroidobacteraceae bacterium
ACGCTGGACCAGACGATCACGTTGATCTCCCCGGTCTCATCCTCGAGCGTCATGAAGGTGGTGTTGTGCGCGGTTGCCGGGCTTTGGCGCACGTTGACGATGCCGGCCACGCGCGCCGGTCTGTCGGTGTCCGCCGTTTTCAATTGCTCCGCGGTCAGCACTTGTCTGCGAATCAGCCGTTCGCGAAGCAAGGCGAGTGGGTGACGCCGCAAGGTCAGGCCGACGGCGCGGTAGTCTGCAACGATGGACTGGCCTTCCGTGGGAACCCGAAGGATGGGCGTGGCTTCGCTTAAGGGAACGTCCTGGAACAGGGGCAAGTCCGTTTCGATTCCCGCCAGCGTCCACGCCGCTTGATGTCGATTGCCCACCAGGCCTGCGAGCGCATCGGCGGCTGCGAGCGCCTCAAGATCGCGATGGTTGAGTCGGGCACGTACTGCCAGGTCTTGCGGATCGGCGAACGCTCGCACCGCCCGCGCCTCCATGAGACGCAGCACCCCAGCCTCCGACAGTCCGCGCACCAAGCGTAGGCCCAGTCGCAACTCCGGTGCTTGAGGATCGGCGCCTTCCAGGGTGCAATCCCAATCGCTCGCGTTGATGTCGATCTCCCTGACCTGCACGCCGTGGCGGCGCGCATCGCGGATGAGTTGCGCCGGTGCATAGAATCCCATCGGCTGGCTGTTGATGAGCGCGGCGGTGAATTCGGCCGGCGCATGACATTTCAGCCAGGCACTCGCGTAGGCGAGGAGGGCAAAGCTCGCCGCGTGAGATTCGGGAAAACCGTACTCGCCGAATCCTTCGATCTGCCGAAACAGCCGGTCCGCAAACTCATCGGGGTAGCCGCGCTCGCGCAGCCCATCCAGCAGGCGAATACGAAACGGACCCAAATCGCCGGTGCGTTTCCAGGCCGCCATCGCTCTGCGTAACTGATCCGCTTCGCCGGGGGTGAAGCCAGCGGCGACGACCGCCAACTGCATCACCTGCTCTTGAAAGATGGGAACGCCCAACGTGCGTTCCAGCACGCTGCGCACCGCCTCGCTCGGATAGTCGATGGGCTCAAGTCCATCGCGGCGACGCAGGAAGGGATGCACCATGTCTCCCTGAATCGGCCCGGGGCGCACGATGGCGACTTCGATGACCAGATCATAGAAGCGCGCCGGCTTGAGTCGCGGCAGCATCGACATCTGCGCGCGTGACTCGATCTGGAAGACGCCGATGGTGTCGGCCTTCTGGATCATGGCGTAGGTTGCCGGATCCTCCGCCGGGATGGTCGCGAGCGTCAATGCGGTGCGCCGCCGTCCATTGTAGAAATCCAGCGCACGGCGAATGGCGGTCATGATGCCCAGCGCCAGTACATCCACCTTGAGCAGGCCGAGGGACTCCAGGTCATCCTTGTCCCATTGGATGACGGTTCGGTCCGCCATGCTGGCGTTCTCAATCGGGACCAGTGACTCCAGCAGGTCGGCCGCAATCACAAACCCACCGACGTGCTGCGAGAGATGTCGCGGGAAACCGATGATCTCGTGGACGCGCGCCAGGAGCAGTTTCACCAAGGGACTGTCGGGATCGAAGCCGGCTTCTTTCAGCCACATGGGCATTTGGTCCGCCGACTCCCCGCTACGGCGCGACAGCGCAAAGATCAGCCGTTCGATCTGCAGTGTGTCCAGGCCCAGCGTCTTGCCCACGTCGCGCAGGGCGCTGCGCAGCCGATAGGTGATGACCGTGGCCGCAAGTCCCGCACGATGGCGACCGTACTTGTCGTAGAGATACTGAATGATCTCCTCACGACGTTCGTGCTCGAAGTCCACGTCGATGTCCGGCGGCTCATGGCGTTCCTTGGAAATGAAGCGCTCGAACAGCACCTCCTGTCGCGACGGATCAACGGCAGTCACCCCCAAACAGAAGCAGACGGCGGAGTTGGCCGCGGAGCCGCGTCCCTGGCACAGGATGTTGCGTTGTCGTGCCTCTCGCACCAGGTCGTAGACGGTGAGGAAGAAGGGCTCGTAGTTCAACTCCCGGATCAGGGAGAGTTCGTGTTCGACGAGCTCACGAACCCGAGGGGGCTCGCCCGCAGGCCATCGCTCCTGGATGCCGCGTTCGGTTAACGTGCGCAACCACGAGACCGGCGTATGCCCGTCCGGCACGATCTCGCGCGGATATTCGTAGCGAAGCTCATCCAGTGAAAAGGTGCATTGGGTGGCAATGACCAGCGTCTGTGCCAGCAGTTCAGGTGGATACACAGACTTGAGCGTGTCCACGGATCTCAGGTGACGCTCGGCGCTCGCCTCCAGCGCATAGCCACACTGGCTGATCGGCTGGGTCAGTCGTATCGCGGTCAGGGTGTCGTGCAGCGGCTGGCATTCGGCGCCTTGCATCAACGCACCGCCGGCGGCCACGGCAGGCAGTCCGAGGCGGGTCGCGAGTGCGCTCAGATCGTGAAGCCGCTGGGCGTCGTTGCCGCGATGGTGGAGTTCGATGCCGACCCATAGACGTGACTCAAAATGCTGTCGCAGCCAGGCGCCGTCGGCGAGCGCTCGCGCATCGCACACCTGCGGCAGCCAGATCAGGCTGCAGTCGGGCAGCGCGTCGATCAGGTCGTTGCGGTTCAGCAGGTAACTGCCCTTGGTGGCGGCCCGTCGGGCCCGGGTGATCAGCACCGACAGCGCCCCATAGCCGCGCCGGGTGCGGGCCAGCGCCACGCACGTCAATCCGTCAGCACAGCGCAGTTCGCTGCCCACGATGAGGTGGAATCCAGTCTTCTTCGCTTCGTCATGCGCGCGGACGACCCCGGCCACGGAGCATTCATCGGTGAGCGCCAGGGCGCGATAGCCCAGCTCCACCGCACGCTGCACCATGTCCTGGGGGTGAGACGCGCCTTTGAGGAACGAGAAGTTCGATAGCGCGTGGAGTTCGGCGTACATGCGGGAAGGTCGGATCAGGCGAACAGGCCGTGTAGGTACCAGCGCGTCGGCTGGCGTCGATCCTGAAACACCCACCACAGCGATCCGTGTCGAGACTTCGCCACGAAGTAGTCGCGCTCGACTTCAGCGCCATCCCACCAGCCGCTATGGATGCGCTCCGGCCCGCGCACCAGCGCCGCGTTGCGTGCTTCGCTATCCATCGTGGGCAGCAACCGGGGCTGTGGCAGCAACCACAGAGGTCGCAACGGCAACTGTGCCGGAACCTCGCGGTCCACGCGGTCACTCAGTAGGTCGGCCGGGTGCTCCAACTGTGTCCGCTCCGGTCGGTGATCGGCGGTGACGCCGAGTGCCTTGATCCGGTCGGGTCCCAGGCGTGCGTGAAACTGTTCCAGCAGCCGAGCGCGTGCGCCGGTGTCATTACGATCACGGTTCGTGGCGGAAGGATCGAGCGCGAGATCGCCGGAGCGACACTCGGGGGCCACCAGGTGATCGACGCTGACGCGTATTTCCCGAATCGGCGCTGGCAGCTGGGTCTTGGACAACGCCTCCTGCAGCAGTTTGCCCACGTGGGCCATGTTGGCCGTCGGTGCCGCAAGGCCGATCCGGATGGGCGTAGCGGCGTGATCGCGGTGCTTGAGCGCAATGCCTAGTTCTGAGATCGCCAGTGTCCGCTCGATCAGGAACTGCTGGAGTTGGCGCAGGCGCAGGTCGAGCACGCGCTGCGCCAGCGCCGTGGTTTCGATCTCGAAATCCAGGAGGATGCGATCGCGATAACGCAACGGCGCCTGGACGCTGCGGCGTAGATCGGGACGGCGGCCGAGTGCCTGATCGAGCTCCGCGAGCAGTGACTTGCCGATGCGCCGCGCCAACCCGCCCCGAGGCAAGCGCAACAGATCTCCGACCTGCGCGATGCCGAACCGATTCAGTCGCAGAATGACATCGGCTGGCCAGTGCAGGGCCTGCAGCGGCAGCTGCGACACGACGCCTGGCAACGCTTTGCCCGGTACGATGCGGGTGGTTTGTGTGGCGCGGCACAGCCATTGGGCACTTTGCGCGGTGCCGCTGACGGCCATGGCGGCCATGATTCCGCGACTGGTGAGCCGGGCGGAGAGTAACTGCAGCAACTGTTTCACACCGCCGAAAAGACGCAGGCTGCCGCGGATTTCCAGTAGCAGCTCATTCGGCGCCTGGATCACCACACAGGGGGTGTAGGTCTGGCAGTCCAGCGCCAGCTCCTCCAGCAGCCTCTGTTCGGCACGCTCGTCCCGTGCGAGAAATTGCAGGTCGGCACACAGGGCGATGGCGGCGTTGAGGCTGTGGCCGGGGCGGATGCCGCGCTGCAGGGCCAGTGGCGTGCAGCACAACACACTGCGCTGGCGATCCTCCTGCATGAGCGCGATCGGCCGATCGGCCAGCGCGGTTCGTTGCTCCGGTGTCATTCCAGACTGGGCAGCGTACAGCGGCCACTCGGGAAGTCGTAGTGCGAGCCAGGCCTGCGGACTACGGGTCGTGGTGTGCGGTTGCTTGGAGGTGGGTTCAGCACGGACGACGGTCAGGGCAGCAGGCTTTGCCGGAAGCTCGGTCAAGGGGAGCTGATGCGTGAGCAGCGACGCCTGGGTTTTTATCATGGCAGTACCGCATCGATGCGAGTATCGACGTCGATGGTCACCGTGCACTGCCGGCGTCCCTGAACCTTGAGCAGATCGATGCGTAGGCGCGACGCCTCTGCAGTCAGCGTGGCGCGCACGGTCGCGGGGGAGGGCGATCTCGCCGCGGCGAGCGGGCGAAAGATCACGGCGAACGTCTGCGCCGAGGCGGACGCGAGCTTGATGCGCCTCAATCCGGTGGGCGTGACCTGTGGCAACCAGCCGATGACTGCATCGCACGCGGTGGATTTCAAACCGAGCTCCATCGCCCAGCCGGCATCACGCGGTGATAGATCCGTGCCGACCCAATGGCAGGCCGGATCAATCCCGTGCTGCAGCAGCGCGAGCGCATGCGGGATATAGGGTGGGTTCAACCACAGGACCAGCCCCGTGCGGCGTTCGTCCCGGAAATATCTGAGAATCGGTAACAGCAGCTGCAGTTCACCGATGCCCTCCTGATCGGTCAGCAGCTCAACCAGCGCGCTGCTCGGCCAGCCGCCGCCGAGCGCCGCGTCGAGTTGCGCATGTCCGGACGGAATCGGGTGTGCAGGCGCGGCGGATAACGATTCGGCGCGCCACACATTCGGCAGGTTTTGCAGGGTAGGATCCATAGGACGGGTTTCGTCGCACTAGTCGCGCTCCCGGCGCCGTTGATTGATGCCCGACCACATTTGGTACGGACTGGTCGATGCCGGCTCACGGTTGACCGAACGCGGCCGGTCTTCGAAACCTCGGGTGAAGGCGACCGGATCCAGGAACATGGTGGTGCAGACCGTGCAGGCAAAGAACGACGTCAGATAGATCGACCCATTGGCGCGCTTCACTGTCACGGCCCGATAGGAGACCCCCTTGCAGTTGGGGCAGCGGAAGTAGTCGGGGCGGTCCGGCATCTGATGATAATCACAGCACTGGATGGATATACACAGCGTAGCACCGCTGTGACGAACTGGGGGAGCGGAGAGTTCCCTGAATGAGAGGATGGATTCCGCGGTGGATCATCTAACTGTTTGAAAATGCTAGGTCCCCGAAGGTCGTTATTTTTTTCGTGCCGACCGTCGCCGAGCCTGAAGAATCAAGAAGCGGACCGATTCCGGCCCTGGCGGGTTGCTCCATCTCAGATTCTTGTCTATTCGCGTGGCTCCCTGAGATCATGGTTTTCAATTCCTCTGGTCCAAAACCCATGTGCTATTCCGCTCAAGTCCGGCAATCGTTCAGTGCCTACCTGCGTGAAATCGGTGCAGTGCCGGACTACGAGCAGATCACGCGCATCCTCGAGCAGCGGCTGGTAGACAAGAGCATTCGGATTCCGCGCGGCTTCGAGCGCAACTTCGACCATCCCATGACCGTCGAGGATAAGCGCGTCAGGGAATTGATCAGCCAGTACCGAAACGCCACCACGACGAAGTTCGAGCAAGAGCTGTTCGCCCAGAAGAAGCGACTGGGTGATGCAGAGCGCAAGCTGAAGGTGAAGCAGACCAAGGCCGCGCTGAACGATCAACGCATCGCTACCAACAAGATCGATACGTGTGTCGAGAAGCTGGCGCTGTTGAGAGGCACGCAGTCCCACGAGGACGATAACCGAATCTTTCCAATGACCTATGCGCCCGTCGTCGTGAAGCATGAAGGTCGCAACCTGATCAGGCTTGCCCGATACCATCTTCGTCAGCGGGGACAGCCTGCTTCTATCGATCGCCAGTTCCCCGGCTTATACAACGCGCGGCGCGACAACCTTGAAAAGTTCTGGCGCAAGGAGTTTGGTGCCACGCATGCACTCATGATCATCGATTCGTTCTACGAAAACGTCGATCGTGACGGAAAGAATGCGGTTCTTCACTTCAATCCGTGGCCCGCGCAACAAATGTTGGTCGCCTGCTTGTACGGAGAATGGATCCATCCGCGGGAAGGGCCACTGCTGTCCTTCGCCGCCGTCACGGATGAGCCGCCGCCGGAGATCGCGGCCGCGGGTCATGACCGCTGCATCATCAATCTCAAACCAGAGAACGTCGAAGCCTGGCTAACGCCGCAAGGGCGCAGCAATGGGGAGCTACAAGCGATCCTGAACGATCGGCAGCAACCTTCCTACGAGTATCAGGTCGAAGCCGCGTAGGCATCCTGTCGGATGCTCGCGGATGTGGTCCTCGATTCTTGGCTTCCAGGCATGTCGGCAATCGTGCCGGAAACTGAAACCGCGGATCAGCGATAGATTCTGGGCCGAATGCGGCCGTTGTCTCTGCGTACAGTCCAAGATTTGCGAGATTTGATCACAACATTGCCACCTTCCGAGCGTTCACTATGGGGAACGTCTTCGTACTCCCATCGAGCGAATGTTCTTATGAAATGGCTTCAGTTGCTCTTGCTTGTCGGAACGACGTTTACCCTGGCATCTCACCTTCGAGCACAGGATATGGATGAACCTACAGCCGCAGTGCAACTCCTCTGCAACTATGACGACTATGGCTCATATCAAGCACGATCCGCTACCGTTCTCACCAGCGACAGTATTGCGAAGACGGCGAGTTCAGCGAACGTAGTTCGCCTGAGTAAAGACATGGGAAGAGCGGGCGTGAGCATCACCTCTGGGAACTTCGCCGAATGCATCTATCCGAATGGTAGTTCGGTGCGTGTCAAGGTCGGCATGGGGGTTGCCCGCGCCTACGGAATGTGTGGCGGCGACCCGCCCCTATTTCTCTCGATCTGGGTGAACCGGCGAAAATTGGATTCTCGTGTTTGGTTTGCTGGGCACTGCAGTGAAGCGGGAACGCTGGTCTATAACGTGTCTCAGGATAGCGTGGAGAAGTGTCAAAGCGCGAAGCCCGCTGACGCCTCGAAGTCTGACTCGGAAAGCCTACACGTATGTGTGCCATTCCCGGCGACAGAGCGATTCGAGATCGATGAGGTTGAGTATCCTCGTGGTGTGATGCCGCCCGTCGGCTCAATTGAAATACGGTCGTCAAAAGAAGCGGTCTGCCTCGCCATCAAGGAGAAACTGACTTCGAACTGGGATGCATTTTTTGGCAGCGAGCAGCCTCTGGCAGAGGGTAACTTGATCTTTAGAGAGTCAACGGCAGTGTTCGACCCCGCGCTGAGGGGATCGCGTGAGAGCGAGTTCGACTTCGACAATGACGGCGTGGCGAACCAGGTATTTTCGAAGCAGTATGAAAATAACTACATGCATGGCTCGACCTTACTGATCGACCCGTTGATGGATGCAGAATCGACTTTCACCGGCGGCTGGTTCCTGCCGTGTCAGCTCGATGCAAGGAGTATTCCCGTTACGCAATGTCCGCCATTCGTTCAGGCCCATGACGACGCCGGTTTCACCGTGCCAAATCCGGGTAGAGGAGAGATCTATTTTCCGGCACGTTACTCGCATCTGACGCCTTTGAGATTCAAGAACATGACCTATCTGGTGGTTACTAGCGAGTCAGAGGATCCGCGTGAGTTCGTTGCCGTCTTGAAACCGCATCTTGACAGAACCTTCGACCGAACGTGTCTCCTAAGAAAGATTCCGGAGAATTTCTAACGGTTCTTCAGGTCTTAAACGTGGCCGAGGGTCAGGCCCGGCGACCCTGCGATCGCGATGCGGAGCGCTCCCCGCAGTCACTTCAATGTCTCCAACTCCGGCCCAACGAAGTTTGCCTTCTGTTGAGGCTGCGGATATTTTGCGGCGTACAAAACGCGCGGCCACCCCGTCAAGTGGCTAGGGTTTCGCAGAGGCGATTCCACGGATCTGGAGAACGAGGATGTTGTTCCTATTATCGCTTTCAATTCTGGAGACCGTGCTTGTCATGGTGCTGGCAACGGCGCTGATCGGCAAGCAATTCGGTGTGACGGCCTGCCTGTTGACTATTTCGGTGGTGTCAGCTGGCGTCGCCGCGGGACTGATTCTCGGAATTTTCGAGCCCGCGGCGATCCGCTTGGATAGCACGAACTTCACACCCGCTCTGGTATTTGTGTGCGGCGTGTTTGGCGTTGTGGGGTTCGCCATCAGGCTATGGAGTATCGGCCAGGCGCTCTCGGTGCCCGTGCCCTCGGTGGGTCGCATTAGCGGATCCTCTGGTGCTTCGATGTTGGCATTCGCGGCGTCTGCGCACCTGGCTTTTACCGCAGTCGATCACTGGTGGTTCTATCGCGGTGCCGCAACTGGTATTGCCTCGCCGATGGCCATGGGCGTGAAGGATGTTGCCTGCTCTCAGGCCGTATTCAGAGTCGAGGGGAGCGACGCCGTATATCGTTGTCCGAAGTGGATGATGTTCAATCAGCGCTATGCCAAACCGTTCGTCCCGTGGCCAGACTACGTGAGTGGCCATAGCAAGGTCCTTAAAGACAAGTACGACGAGCTAATGAAGGTGGCCCAATGAGGCAGGTGGTACGGGGACCGGGGACGAGTCTCCGAAGCCGGCGGCGTCGCGCATCTGCCAAGCCAGCGCATCGAACATCGCAGCGCGCCGATTCAAACAGCTGACGCTAGGGCGGGTATCAGGGTAGGAGTGGTGGGTTATGTACCTGCTGCTTCATTTGCGGCTGACCCGCAAATTCTAACTTTCCCGAATCTCAGATACGTAAAGGTTAGAACACCGGCGCGATTTTCACATCGAGGTGTAACTATCGACGATTACAGATACGAGAAAGTTATAAGCTTGCCTACGCTGCCAGCGGCTCTGGGCAAACAGGGCAAACAGGGCGCCGAGATAGCGAAGCGCAAAGGCCGCAGTCGCGCCCTCTAGCCAGGAGCCATCGATCCTGGCGCATGTCAGGTATCCATCGGCTCAATCGGGTTTGCTTCGGGGTTTCTGGCAGAGCTGATGGCTCCTGATCTGTGGTTGCGCAAATACTCGATGATCAAGTTCGGTGCCGTGATCGTATAGGGGTCGTTGTCGCTGCCGATGTCGTTGATGCCGGGCTCCTGGTAAAACTGTTCAATCGTGCCGTTGTGCACGACCATCGAATATCGCCAGCTTCGATAGCCAAAACCCAGATGCTCCTTGTTGATAAGCATCCCCATGCGTCGGGTGAACTGGCCCGATCCGTCGGGCAGCAGCTTCAGCTTGGTGATCGAGAGGTGCCGAGCCCACTGATACATGACAAAGGCGTCGTTGACGCTGAGACAGTAAACCTCATCGATTCCCAAGCTCCGAATCGCGTCGTATTCGCGCTCATAGGCAGGACATTGCTCGCCGGTGCATACCGGGGTGAAAGCGCCGGGCAGTGAGAACAGCACGATCCGCTTGCGGCTAAAAATCTCATCGGTGTGCAGGTCCTGCCACCGGAAGGGATTGCTCCCGCGGATGGATTCATCGCGAACCCGGGTCTTGAAGGTAACCGAGGGAATGCGTCGTCCAATCATCACGATCTCCGCTCGCCAATCGATCATGCTTCAAGCCTCGAGAGGCGTGCTTGTTCCCCGCGCGTTGTTGCACTTTCGAAAGCCGGCGCACGGGCATGTGCAAGGAATGCCCGCGCACATACGCTGCAGAGCACATAGCGGTACGCAGGATGCTCAGCATCAAAAACTCAAGCGATGCAGCTCTCTTCGCGGACCTCGATGTCTATATCAGCGTTTGCCCGCGCGACGGGGATTGCCGGCTGGCGTGTAGGCCGGCGGAGAATACAGGTTGAGTGTCTTCAACGGCGTGCGGCCGGTATTGCGAATCTCATGACGGTCTCCCTGCTCGATGAGAAGCAGAGTGCCGGCGCGCAGGACATGTCGTCGGTCGTTCAACAGTGCGGTGCCCTTACCCTGGACGACATATAGCCATTGATCCGCATCCCGATGCCGGTTGTCTCGATCTCCCTCGGATTCGCCGGGGGCCAGCACCATTTGGGCGGCCTGTGAGCGCCGATTGGTGATCACGACGCGAAAACCCTGTCCAAATTGCAGATGCCGGTGCCGCATGTCGAACCTCGTTTGTGGCCATCAACGGATCGACCCTCGAACCGGTTCCCGGGGACAGGGCGCGGCGCGGCCGCGCGGGCGATGCGGGTGGCAGCGTGGTGTTTGCAGGCCTACCCCAGGATCTCGCAACCCACCGGAGGAGCCGGACCGCGCCCTTTCTGGCGCAGTTCCTGAATCCCGAGACCGCGAGCAGCGCGTCAGCAGCATGAATTGAATCTCTGGCAATCCTCGAGATCCATTGAAGGGCACATGGCAAGCGCTCGGCGTATGCCAAGAGGTGCTTGCGCGGCGATCATTGGGGGGGCCTTGCGTCGAACAAGCCAAGGCGTGGTTGACCCGGCGCGACTGACAGTCCGTGCGAATCACCCTCCTGGGATCTTCGGCCGGGCGTTGCCTTTGATCTCCACCTCCTCGCCCTCATCCTTCGGGCCGCGGGTCATCGTGCTCGCGAGTGTGCCTCGGTGGACGATCCCAATACGGATTGTGCATGCGGTCATCCCCGCCGGGCGAGGGCGGGTCGGTGAGCTGCCGCTGCTTACGTCCCCCCGGCAAAGCAGCGGCGAAAGGTGCCGAAAGTGCCGGCGTCGAAGCGCTGACCGGGCATTGCGCGGCGTCATGTCGGCGCAGGGAAGTTCAGCGTCGAGCAAGCGGATTTGAGTTCGAACGATGGACCTCACCGCTTGCCGACGTGGGTTCTATGAGGTCTTACCCGATGCCTTAAGCAGGTGCAGTGGTTCTTCAGCCGGGCCGCTTAGAACCTCGCCGGTCGCTTTGAAACGTGAGCCATGACAGGGACAATCCCAGGTGCGGTCGACGTCGTTCCACCGCACGATGCATTTGAGATGGCTGCACGTGGGTGAGAGTAGCGTCATGTTGCCGTGCTCATCGCGATATGCCGCAGCCCTCTCACCGTTCACGCGTACGATCGCTCCAGCGCCGTTGGAAACTTCCGCCACAGTGCTTTCGCCACGAACAATCCGATCGCGAAGCATGTAGTAGGGGTAGTCGGCATTTTCCTTCACGTACCTCCATAGCCCGCCATGAAAAGGCGAACGCTGGACCTGCAGCAGGCTCGACCAGGGATTGCTACGACCCAGGAAACTGTCGCGCGCCATCATGGCGCTCAACGTCCCTAGCGTAAATCCGTTGCCGCAGAAGCCGGTGGCGATGAACTCACGTGGGGCGTTCTCGCCAATGAACGGCATGCCATCGTCCGTTTCCACCACTTGGCCCAACCAGCGCCGCTCCGCGGTTGCCATCGGCAGCACCTTGTTCAAACGCGTCAGAAGCCTGCGGAAAACTTCCTCGGGCTCGTCCTCCTGACCAGTCTTCACGTCCTCGCCGCCGAAGATCGCGTACTGCCCCTCTGGGCAATCCTCGATGCGCAGGTAGTCGTAGGGATCATGGGTATCCCAGTAGAGTCCTTCGTCCACGCTGTCTGCCGGTAGGCGCGCACCCAGTACGTAGCTGGTGTACAGGGAGAGCTTGGTTTGAAACAGCGTCGCGGTTGCCGCGCCCTGTGTACCCATTAGAGGATTATGGGTGGCGATGACCAGATAATCACAGCGAATTCGCCTGCCGTTGGCGACCACCTGCATGGGATCTTCTTCGACCTTCTGCAGGGCCGTATCCTCGAAGATATATCCGCCATTGTTCTGGATTGCCGACAGCAGGCCCTTGAAGTATTTGCGCGGATGAAATTTGGCTTGGTGGGCAAAACGAATCCCCGGACGATTTGCGTAAGGAACGCGCTCGACGAATGAAGCCTCAAACCCGAGCTCACGGGCCAGATCGGCATCCTTGTGCAACCCTTTCACTTCGCTGGCCGAATCGCTGCGCACGGATTGATGCAGGTATCCAGGTACTCGGCGGAAGTCACACTCGAGGTTCAAATCACGGACGGTGCGATCGATCTGATCAATGGCCGCGGCACCTGCTTCCCAGAACGAACGGGCGGCCTCCCGACCGAACTTGTCCACCAGCTCATGCAGGCGGGAGTCGGTGACGTAGGTCAGGTGCGCGGTGGTGTGGAAGCTATCGACCCCGGCGATGGGTCCGCGATCAATGAGGGCGACCGCGACGCCCTCCTGCGACAGCAGGTACGCGGTCGTGAGACCGGTGAGACCTGCGCCCACCACGACGACGTCGACTTTCAGGTTCTGTTCCAGCGTGGGGAATTGCGGCAGGGAAATCTCCATCCATGGCGGCTCGTGACTGATCGTGGCGTTCATTGACGTGCTCCGGAACGGGATCTTTCGAATCGGCGAATAGCCTGTTGCAACGCGCGTTGCGCCGCCTGCACTCCGGCCTTGCCAGTAACAGTGAACTGGCGGCCCTGCGTGCGGTTGTAGGCGACAAAGAACTCCTCGATATCCCGCAGATGCTGCGGATCCAGTGCCTGCAGATTCCTGGTGAGCGGACGGTTCACGGGGGTTACGGCAATGCCAATCAGTCGATCGTTGCGGACGCGCTTGCCACGGTCGACCTGCACCGCGCGCAGCATTCCGATGAGGCGCACGCTTGCCAGGCACCCCGCAAAGGCAGGTGCCAGTCCGAGGACGAGCACGTCGAGGGGGTCGCCATCTTCCGCGCGAGTGCCCGGCACCGACCCGAAGTCGTGCGGGAAAACCATCCCCGCAGGCAATACACGGCTGATCTTGAACAGCCCGACCGACGCATCGAACTTGTACTTGTTACGACTGCCAGCGGGCGTATCAATCAGCACGCGCAGCAACCCGGTGTCGGGATCGAACGTCGGCACATCATCTGGATTCACGTTCCCCCCGGATTGAATTGCTGTTGTGACTCCTTCTGGAAATGACGCGTCGCTGCGCCGCACAGTACTGACGATCACGGTTCTGATGGCGGCGCCGAGCCGGGCTCCGCCAGCCTTCGGTGCCGCTCCGCCAGAGTGTCCTCCGAGGTCACTGCCGCAAGCGCGGCCTCCACTTTATTCTTCAGCCCGTGCACGATGGTGCTCTCGCCCTTCATCATGGCGTCGAACCCGGTGCGGGCAACCTCGGCCGGGTCCGCCTTGTTTTCATCCTGCCCGACCTTGGTGTCCAGCATGTCGGCGCGCGCGAAGAATTCCGTATCGGTCGGACCGGGCATGAGGCAAGTCACGCTCACGCCACTGTTCTTGAGCTCGTGACGTAAAGCGACTGAGAAGGAGTCGATGAATGCTTTCGTACCGTTATAGACAGCCTGGAAGGTGCCCGGCATTAGGCCGGCGATGGAACCGGTGAACAGGATGCGACCTTCGCCGCGACGGAGCATGTCCTGCGCGATGCGCTGAACCAGGTAAATCGTGCCGGTGATGTTGGTGTTGATCACGCTCAGCACGTCGTTGAAATCCTGATCCAGGAACCCCCGCCCAAGCCCGCGACCGGCGTTTGCAAACAAGGCCTCCACCGGGCGTCCGAGCCGATCGACCGCCGCGCACACCGCTTCGACGCCTTCAAGCGTCGCCAGGTCCGCGAGCACCGCAGTGACTTCGGCCCCCTGTGCCGTCAGTTCTTGGGCAGCGTCCTCGATCTCCGCTTCGTCGGCGGCGATGATCAGATCGAAATTCCGCTGCGCACACAGTCTGGCGAGCTCCAGGCCGATGCCGCTCGAAGCACCGGTAACCACCGCGACAGAGCGTGGTGAAGCATTCATGGCGATTCTCCTCGGAGAAGAACTCCCATAAGCAATGAGTACGTCGATAGTTCCGCGGCAGATGACGAGGCTTGTCTCAATGCGCATTCGGCGTCGAGCGCGAAAGCACGACGGGCGGTGACGTCAGGAATTTCATCTCCGCTCGATGCCCGCGATGACAACAGGGAATTATGCCGGCCTGGGCCCGACCATCGCAGACAAGGTCTTTAGCAAGGTCGCTGCATCCACAGGTTTTCTGCAGCGGGGCAATTTCGCATAGTCGGCAGGGAGCGCTTCCGCGTCGTAGCCGGTCGTGAACAGGAATGGGATGGCTCGCTCAAGGAGCGCTGCCGCAACCGGGAATACCTGTTCACCTGCCAGATTCACATCCAGCACAGCCGCATCGATACGCGATTCTGCGGTAATAGTGGCGAGCGCCTGTCGTACGCTGGGGCATGGCTCGAGGACCACGGCGCCCTGGGACTCCAGCTCCAACGCCAGATCGCTCATGATCAGATAGTCATCCTCGACGATGAGTATCCGCCGACCTGCGAGGCTGTCCGCGTGTGTCATGTCGCTTGCGACCTCGAGTTCGCTATCGGCAGATCGATGCTGCAGCTCACCCCGTTGGCGGTAAATTCAAGTTGGGTGTTCGCGCCCAACTGGTAGGGCAGCGCGCGGGTCAGCAGTTCAGTGCCATAGCCGCGACGCCGCGGAGTCGCTTGCGGCATCGGCACTCCAGTTTCACGCCAGGTAAGGCTCAGCATCGAGCCCGAGCGATCCGGCCGGGGTGTGACGGTCCATGCGATGTGGAGATGGCCGCGCTCCTGGCGCAACGCCCCATACTTCACTGCGTTGGTGACAAGCTCGTGAAGCGCGAGAGCGAGTATCTGCGCGGAGGCGGCAGAGATGCCTGCCTCAATCCCTGTAACGGTCAGTCGTCCAGGTTCCTCAGCGCCGCTCACATGCGCCGCGAGTTCTTGTCTGACCAGCTTGTCGATGGGCACGGCGCCGGCGTCGGAAATCGGTAGGAGACTCTGCACGCGCGATAACGCACGCATGCGGCCCTCAAAGTCGTCCAGGAACTCACTGAACGAATCGGTGTCCCTCGCGCCGCGTCGGGCGATTGATTGCACCATTGCCAGCAGGTTCCTGGTGCGATGCTGCAACTCCGCGAGCAGGATCTGCTGATTCTCCTGGAGCGTCCGCAACTCGTGGATGTCGGTGGACGTGCCGACCCATTCGCTCTGATCGGGGTCGGCAGGATCAAGCGGCGTCGCGCGCGTCTGGTGCCAGCGGTACTGCGACGTCGCCTGTTTCCATACTCGATGCTCGATGTAATATTCACCGACCTCCCGCGCTCGCACCCAAGCCAAGCGGGTTGCTTCGCGATCCTCAGGGTCGATGGCATCGAGCCAGCCGTAGGCGAGGCTGTCGCGTTCACTGCATCCGGTAAAGATGATCCATTGGGGACCGGCCCAGCTGCGGACACCGTCGACGCGTGAGGCAAACACCACTTGTGGGATGTTGGTCGCCAGGGTACGGAAGCAGGCCTCAGAGACCTCAATGCGTTTCTGCGCAAGATGACGTTCGGTCTGATCGCGCATGATTTTCAAAAACCCGGTGCCGGGCGGCAACCTCATCATCAAGCCCGAGCCCCAGAAGCGGGATCCATCCTTGCGCATGTGCCAACGCTCGTCCTCGGCGCGCGCCTGGCTCAATGCCAGAGCGCGTTCGCGTTCTGGTACGCCGGCGGCCCGGTCTTCGGGGGTAAAGATGACATCAGCACTGCGGTTCAGCATCTCCTTGCGGCCATAGCCAAGCAAGCGTTCCGCGCCCGCATTCCAGTTGGTGACCGTGGCGTCCGGATTCAGAGAAATAATGGCAAAATCGAGCACCGCCTCGAGCGCCAGGGCCTGCAATGCCGCGCCTTCGATGGGTGAGGTCAAGTGATGTGTTTGTCACGAGAGATTACCTGCAGAGGTTCGCGCTCGATAGACGACGTGCGCCATCCGGCGAAGTTCCGCATATTGCCCGCTGTCGCCTCCAGACGCTTGATGGCATATCGAGCGTGGGCGGTGCAGCGGTTGCAAGGTCAACGCCCATTGAAATGAATTCTGCTGATACCTGCCTTCAAGCCGACGCGCATAAACAAACAATAGCCCCGTCCTCACAATGGCCGTGGGCCGTCCGTGCAGCCTTGCTGTCATGATCCAGAGAACTCCCGACAGCAGGCCGCTCTCGCCCGACGCACCTGTGCCAAGCAGGGACTTACGCGAGGCCGAGAGATCCTTCAGCCGCTGCCCTGACACGCAGCCTTTGGGACGAGGGCGGCTTCCAACGAAGCGGCCGATGTCGCGTTCGGCAAGCTGGCGCAATAGAGGAGCAAGAAGAGGAGGTACGCAGTTCGGGCTCACGAGGCTGAAGGCTCATATGGCGCGCTCGCTCTGCTGCCGTTCCTGCAAACTCGGCGCTCCCACCACGGGCACAAGCCGCGGCGCGCCAGACGCTGCCAGAATCTCAGCGATGCTCGCCTCGACCTTTGCGAGTAGCGCATCCTGCAGCAAGAGGTCATCGACGGCGTAGGCGGACAGCCCCCATTCGGGAAAAATCATCAGATCGACCACCGCGCAGCCCCTGCCGCGCCAGTGCCACAGTTTCCGCGGCATCGTGCTGGGTCCGCAACGCGCACACGCGGAACGTGAATGCTGGCGAAATTCTCGTGCGCCACGGTTTATCGCCGGACTAATGCACCGCAATGGAAAGAGATGGACAGCGTCGCTTGTTCTGGTGCGACGACGATCGAACTGCCCTTGTGGTGCTGGAACTTCAATTGCGGCATGAGCTTTGGAGAGTTCATGAAGGCACAGAAAACCACACCGCAGGGGCGGGCGCCCACCGCAGCGACCGCGCTGGTGATCCTGGATTTGATCTCGGAGTACAAGTTTCCGCATGCCGATGACATTCTGAAGGTTGCGGCACGGGTGGCCGGGCAGGTTGCCCGCTTGAAGCAAAGAGTTGCCGCCGCAGCCTTACCCGTCATCTACGTCAATGATACTGCCGGTCGTTGGGAAGGCGACCAGAGCGCCTTCGTCGCTCGCTGCCGCGCCGACTCCGCGAAGGGTAGCGCGGTGGTTAGGTTGATAGAGCCGACGCCCGCGGACTACTTCATGTTTAAACCGAGGCACTCCGGATTTTACTCCACGCCATTGCGGCATCTGCTGGAGACCTTGGGCACGCAAACCCTCATCCTCACCGGAATCACCAGCCATCAATGCGTGCTCTTCACCGCAATGGACGCATACGTCCGTGATTATCGATTGATCGTACCATCTGATTGCATCGGCTCAGCGTCGGCCTTGCATACCCGGCATGCTTTGCTCGTGCTTCAGGAATCGCTCAAGGCGAAGACTGCGGTATCCGCTTCGGTGAGACTGACAACGCGGCGCTGAGCGTGCGCAGGCCGCAGTGATCAAGCTGCGCCGGACACCGCAACGCGAGCGGTGCCACTGCCGCACCAATGAATCTGAAAACAATCTCCGCAGCCGATCGCTTGCGCACATCGGCAGATTTTATCCGTCCAGCGGAACGAGGAACTTTCCGGCAGCCGCGTCCTTTTCTTCACACCTGCCTCCAGCGGAGGGTCAAATGCAATGGCCATCTTGTTGAAGGACCTGATGGTCTGGGTTTTCTACCCGCTCTGGCTGATTGCCGGCGGGATCGATTACGTGTGTCATCGGCGCAGCCGCATTGACCATACCAGTGGAAGTTCCGAGGCATGGCTGCATGTGGGACAGTTTTTGACTCTGGCCGTGTTCCTGTGGTTGGTTGCTTGCATCACCGTAACCAAGGCATCGCTGCTCTTCATGGGCATAGCGCTTGCAGCCCACACGGCACTGGCGTTCGTGGATGTGAGCTATACAATCGGCCGCCGCTATATCTCACCTCTGGAGCAGATGGTTCACGGCTTCATGGATGTCTTACCCCTGGTGGCATTTGCGTTGCTGGTGATCTTGAACCTGAGCCACCCTGTCCCGGACGATGCACTGCAGCCCGCATGGCACATGGTGACGACGAGCAAGGGCATCCTCCTGTTCGGCAGTTACCTGGTCCTGGCCGGAGCTCCCGTGCTGGAGGAGCTGTTGAGAACGCGGCGTGCTGGCACGCCGAACGCAACGCCGCGCAAGTCATTGCCCCAGGCACTCCCCTCAACCGACTCAGAACGCTTCCATGCCGGACATGGTCGGCCGCTGAGTCCTACGGGTGACAAGCAGCGGTGACAACAACGCATCACCGCTTTGTGAAATCTCCCCGCCTGGCAATCACATCAGCGAGCGCCAATGCAGCTTGCCACGTGGTCGCGCGTCGAGGTATCACGCCTGTCACTCATCCAGGTTTCGCGACCATCAGGTAGAAAACGATGACGAGGGCGAGGAAGGCGATGATGCCCAGCGCCACCCACCAGTGCAGGAAGTGCCAATATCGCGCAGGCAGTCGCGTCTGCGCGCCGCTTGCGACACGCGCCATGTCGCGCATCTGTATCTGCAACCACACGACAGGCAACCAGCATGCGCCAGCCAGCAGGTACAGCATGATCGACCCTATGATCCAGCGACTGGTCAGCGGAAGTCCGAGCAGATGCAGCAGGTAGAACCCCGTCACAGGTTGCAGGATGATGGTGGGCGTCGTGAAAACCCAATCCGCGATCACCACGTAGCGCGCGACGACGGCGATGGCGCGTGCGTCGCGCGTAAGGCTGGCAAAGAACATGTAGAAAGCCGATCCCAGCCCAGTGCCGAACAACATCGTGGAGGATAGGATATGCAGCCACTTCACGATGCTGTACGCCATCGCGGGTCCTCCAGGCTGTAGAGCAGATAGATGCTGGCGAGCAGGGGAAGGTTCTTGAGGATGGGACCATAAGGATGTAGCCAGAATTCCGGCAGTGCGACACAGATGATCGCGGTGTAGAGCAGCAGAATCGCCATTTGACCGAGCCAAAGCAGGCGACGGCGCCGCATCAGCACCGTCGCGAGGCCTAGGCAGAGGTCCAGCAGCCCGGCGCCGTACAGGAAAACGGGAGCGAGGGCGCCGGTTATATGCGCCCTGGCCAGAAGTACATAGCTGGCGTGCTGCGGATATAGGCCCAGCGAGACGATGCCCGTCCATATCCATACCGCCGCGATGCTGGCTCGAAGCAGTGGCAACAGCCAACTGAGCTTTGCGGTCATCCGGACGTTCGTGCGTTCATCGATGCCAATGAAGGCTTCCACTCCCCGCGGTCGATGGTGCAGCAACTGTTCTGTGCGCTGCGCATCCGCGGTATTGCCTTTCTGCAGCATGGCGAGCGTGTCCATATCCACCACGCCGCGTCCAGTAATGCTTCCCAGTCGAGCCACGACCTGTATGAAACCCATGGGTAGGGGGACAAAGCGCGCGCGCCCCAGCTGCATGGCGCCGCGCAGGGCGGCGAGCATGTGCTTCAAGGAAATCGGTTGCGGACCAACCAGCGCAATGCGTTCGCACGATGCGTGATCGTTGTGCACGATGGCGACAATGCATTCCACCAGGTCATCTATATGAATAGGCTGCACCTGTTGAATTCCGTTGCCTGGCAACGGAATGCGGGGAAGACTCGCAAGCAGGGTGAAGAGCCGGGCGCTCTGCCCTTCCGGGCCGTAGACGAGCGAAGGCTGGACGATGGTCCAACGCAACGGCAAGGAGGCAAGGAATTCGTCGGCCCGGCGCTTGCTGATGAAGTAGGCGCTGGTGCCGCGATCCGCTCCCAGGGCGGATAGCTGGATTACGTGACGAACTCCTATTGCGCAGCACGCGGCGAAAAGAGCTTGCGGTGCGCGCGTGTGGAGGTTGTGAAACTGCTGACTACCGTGCGCACGAATGACGCCGACGGTGTTTATCACCGCGTCCACCCCCTGCAATCGAGGTATCCAGACCTTCGGTTCCAGGTCGCGCGAAAAGTCGCCTGTGATTTCGTTCGAGCCCCGAGCGACCGTGCGACGCAGGCGGATCACCCGGTGACCTGCGCACTCCAGCGCCCTCGCCAGGCGCGCACCAATGAATCCGGTTGCGCCAGTCACGAGTACCACCATCGATACACCTCATAGCGACGGAGCGGAACCTTTCACTGTGCCGCTGACTTTCCTCGTTCAGGAACGCCTCCGCAACGTTCGGAACCGATGCAAGGTTCAATCCGATGCAGCCGATCCGACAGGAAGCAGCGACGCGGCCTTGGCGAACGGCGTGGCAGCGAGCCGGGGCGTCCGGGAGTGCGGCAGCGGTGTTCTCCGCCGCGGCGCTTGCATGGCGCGGCTATGCGGATGAAGGCAGCGCGGCGGGCCCCCTGAACGGACCGAGCCAATGGATCTGGGGTGAAACGCAGGCATATCGCCGCGATGCCACTATCAGAACGGCCGTGGGCTATGCGATTCATCACAGCACGGCCATTCTGTGGGCCACGCTATACGAGCGATTGCTGGGCGAACAGCGTCATCCGAAGTCAATTGTGCGCCATCTCGCGGAGGCCAGCAGCATGACGGCAGCCGCCTACATCGTTGACTACCATTTCACGCCGTCGCGCTTCCGCCCCGGTTTCAAGAAGCATCTGCAGCCTGCCTCCGTGTTCGCGGTGTACGCGGCGTTCGCGGCCGGTCTTGCGCTTACGCAAATCGTTCGTGGATCGCGTCGTTAACACGCGGACGTCCGAGTGGGCACTGGATTTCTTTCCGAAGCGGAACCGCGCTGCGGCGCTCGGCGTTCCCGGACGCGAGTTCCTGGCGTGCATGGTGGTGGACGGTGAGACACGCACTAATCCTTTCGATGTGGCTGACCGCCGCGAGCGTAGCAGCCGCGCCTCCACAACCACCCGCAGCGGCTGCGCCGGCCGAAGACGGCAACTGGACAATGCCGGGGAAGAATTTCGCTGCGACCCGCTTCAGCGGGCTCAACGATCTGAACACCGACAACGTGAGCGGGCTGCGGGTGGAATTCACTTTCTCTACCGGTGTCGTTCGCGGCCAGGAAGCGGCTCCCCTGGTGGTGGCGGATACCATGTATGTCGTCACGCCATTTCCGAATCACGTCTTCGCGCTGGACCTGAATCGCCACGGTGCCCTCAAGTGGCACTACGAACCAAAGCCAGTCGCTGCCGCCCAGGGCGTCGCATGCTGTGATGTGGTCAATCGCGGAATACAGTACGCGGACGGCAGAATTTACCTTGCCACCCTCGATGGTCAGGTCATCGCCCTGGATGCGGCCACAGGCGCGGAGCGCTGGCGAATCACGCTCGGCCAGATCAATAAAGGCGAGACCATCACGATGGCGCCGCTCGTCGTCAAGGGCAAAGTACTGGTCGGTAACAGCGGTGGTGAGTTCGGCGTGCGCGGCTGGATCGCGGCGCTCGATGCGGCCTCCGGCCAGCAGCTCTGGCGTGCCTACAACACAGGTCCCGACACCGATGTGCTGATCGGATCGGCGTTCAAGCCTTTCTATCCATCCGAGCGCGGGCCCGATCTGGGGGTGACAACATGGCCGCCAGAGGCGTGGAGAATCGGTGGCGGGACGGTGTGGGGCTGGATCTCCTATGATCCGGATCTCAACCTGATCTATCACGGGACCGCCAATCCAGGTCCCTGGAACTCGGAACAGCGGCCGGGTGACAACAAGTGGACCGGCGGCATTTTTGCCCGCGACCTCGATAGCGGCGCGGCACGCTGGTTCTACCAAAGCGTGCCGCACGATCTCTACGATTACGATGCGATCAACGAGCTGGTTCTGCTGGATGCGCAGATCGACGGTGCCCAGCGCCGGGTGCTGGTGAGGCCGGAGCGCAATGGCTATTTATATGTGATCGACCGGACCAGCGGCGAGGTGCTGTCAGCCGACCCCTATGCTCACGTCAATTCGATCACGAGCGTGGACGTGAAGACCGGCCGTCCCACCTATAACCCCGACAAGAAACCGCAGCTTGGCAAAGTTGTGCGCGATATCTGTCCGGCAGCGCCGGGCGCCAAGGACTGGAATCCTTCCGCCTATTCGCCTCGAACCGGTCTGCTCTACATCGCGCACCTGAACCTGTGCATGGACTGGGAGAGCGTTGAGGCGAATTACATCGCCGGCACGCCGTATGTGGGCGCAAATACGGTCATGCATGCGGGCCACGGCGGTTATCGCGGTGAGCTCTCGGCATGGGATGTGCTGGGCCGCAAAAATGCCTGGAGCGTCAAAGAGGATCTTCCGCTGTGGAGCGGTGTGCTCGCCACCGCGGGCGATCTCGTCTTCTACGGCACGCTGGATGGTTACCTGAAGGCAGTGGATGCGCGTAGCGGCGCGGCGAAATGGCAATTCCGGACCGGCTCGGGAATCATCGGCCAGCCGATCAGCTATCGCGGCCCCGACGGACGTCAGTACATCGCGGTGCTCTGCGGGATCGGAGGATGGGTTGGGACGATCGTGGTCAACAAAATTGATACGCGAGATCCGACCGCGGTGTCGGGATTCGCGAGTGCAGTGGGCGATCTGCCGGGGAAGACGGCAAAAGGAGGAACGCTCTATGTGTTCGCGCTGCCGCGTCCTTAGTGCCGCCATCGTGCTGCTGGCCCTCGCCGGCTGCCAGCGCGAGAAGCGGCACTTCGAGGCCCCGCCCGGTACCGACTTCCCGCCAACGCAGGTGACGATGAGTCCGCTCGTGACCGGTGTCTCGGCGACGGCCTTTCGTGAGCAGCAGACACATATATATGAGGACAATGCCTATCACCTCAGTGAAGGCAAGCGTCTGTTCAGCTGGTTCAACTGTGCAGGCTGCCACGGCCACGGTGGCGGCAACATCGGGCCCGCCCTCATGGACGAGGAATGGATCTATGGCGGGGACATCGACGCCATCTACCTCACCATTGCCCAGGGCCGTCCCAACGGCATGCCCGCTTTCGCGGGCAGAATTCCCGCGCAACAGATCTGGCAGCTTGCCGCCTATGTACGCTCCCTCGGGGGGCACGGGCCGAAAGCCGCCCGTCCGAGTCGCGACGATCACATCCAGATTCCGGCGGAGCAAGGCCGGCGCGACGAGCCGGTTGTCCCCGCGCCCGCCGACCCGAGCCAGTGAGCCATGAGCCTGTCCGCCCATTCGGTCTCGCAGCCGCTGGGTGTTCATGCCGAGCACATCGCCTTCATCTGGCACGCCATGCTCGGGGCATGCGGGCTCATGTATGCGCTGCTGTTGGGCTTTCTGGTAATGACGCTGCTGCGCCAGCATCGCAGCGCCCCGGCGGGCGTCGAACTCGAGAAACGCATTGAGCGCACCTTGATCCTCTGGGTCGGCCTGATCGTCGTCGGATTGTGTGGTCTCACCCTGGCAAGCTTTTTGACCGATCGCGCCTTGGTTCGCGCTGCAAGCGAACCGCAGATCGCGCTGCGTGTCATCGGTCATCAGTGGTGGTGGCAGGTGGAGTACGTGGATGCGGACAACTCACAAAACGTGCGCACCGCCAACGAAATTCATCTTCCGGTCGGCGCCCAGGTGCACATCGCATTGTCCTCCGACGATGTCATTCACAGCTTCTGGGTGCCCAATCTCAACGGCAAGCGAGATCTGATTCCTGGTCGCTCTACCGAGATCCGGCTGCAGCCGCTGACGACCGGTCGCTTCCGGGGCTTCTGCGCGGAGTTTTGTGGTGTGCAGCACGCGTATATGCAGTTTGAGGTGATTGTGGAGTCGGCGCAGGAGTTCGCGGCGTGGAAGGCGCGGCAACTGGCCGGCGCGGTAACTCCGACCGATCCGCTGCGCCAGGCGGGCCGCGACGTCTTCGAGCGCGCGGCGTGCCCACTGTGTCATGCCATTGCGGGGACCAATGCGGCAGCGAGCACCGGTCCGGACCTGAGCCACTTTGCGAGCCGTCGGTTACTCGCTGCCGGCGCCCTGACCAATACACGCGACCACTTGCGCGCGTGGCTGCAGAACCCGCAGCGAGTGAAACCCGGCAATCACATGCCCGTGGTTGATCTGCCGGGGCGGGACATGACGGCGCTGGTTGCCTACCTGGGTTCGCTGCAATGAGTGCCCCCTCGATGTCAGCACCCCGCGATGGTGAAGACTTCGATGAAGCGAGCACCGCGCAGCAATTGACGCGCACGTGGGCGACTCCACGCGGATGGTGGGGAGCGCTTGCGACGGTGGACCACAAGGACATTGCACGCCGCTACCTGGTGACTGCCGGTGTGTTCTTCGTGGGCGCCGGCATGCTGGCGTTCGTGATGCGCCTGCAACTCTCGCGAGCGGAAAACACGCTGATCGGTCCGGACCTCTACAACCAACTGTTCACCATGCATGGGACCACCATGATGTTCCTGTTCGCCGTGCCGGTGATGCAGGCCGTGGCGATCTATCTCGTACCTCTCATCGCCGGCACGCGCGCCATCGCATTTCCACGCCTCACCGCATTCAGTTACTGGATCTATGTATTCGGCGGTGTGATGGTGTGGGTCGCATTCGCACTGAATATCGGCCCGGATGCGGGCTGGTTTGCTTATACCCCGTTATCCGGGCCGCAATATTCGCCCGGCAAGCGGGTGGACTTCTGGGCGCAGATGATTACGTACACAGAGGTTTCCGGGCTGGCCACGGCGGTGTCGATCGTCGCCACGATCCTCAAGATGCGCGCGCCGGGCATGTCGTTGAGCCGCATGCCGCTGTTCCTCTGGGCGATGCTGGTCACGAACCTGATGGTGCTGTTCGCGATGCCGGCGGTGATGTTGGCAAGCTCGTTTCTGATCATGGATCGCCTGGTGGGCACGCATTTCTTCAATGCCGCCGAAGGCGGGGATGCCTTGTTGTGGCAGCACCTGTTCTGGTTCTTCGGTCACCCCGAGGTATACATCATTTTCATTCCCGCGCTGGGGATGGTGTCCTCCATCGTGGCCACCGCGGCGCGCCGGCCGATATTCGCTTACCCGTTGATGGTGCTCGCGCTGATCGCCATCAGCTTCATGGCCTTCGGATTGTGGGTTCACCACATGTTCGCCACCGGCCTGCCGCGCCTGGGGAACAGCTTCTACACGGCGGCCAGCATGGCGATCAGCCTGCCCAGCGGCGTCCAGATCTTTTGCTGGATCGCCACGTTGTATCTCGGTAAGGCGCGCTTCAACGTGGCGCTGCTGTTCGTCATCGGTTTTATCGTCATCTTCGTACTGGGCGGCCTCACCGGTGTGATGCTGGCGTCGGTGCCATTGGACCTGCAGTTACATGACACGTACTTCGTCGTTGCACACTTCCACTACGTGCTGATCGGCGGTGCCGTGTTTCCGCTGATCGGTGCCGTGTACTACTGGTATCCGAAAGTCGTAGGCCGTCTGCTGAGCGAACGCTTGGGGAAGTGGAACTTCTGGACACTGTTCATCGGATTCAATGTCACGTTCTTTCCGATGCATTACCTGGGGCTGGCCGGGATGCCGCGGCGGATCTACACCTATGCCAGTGGCCTGGGATGGGATGGCCTGAACCTGTTGGCAACGCTGGGCGCTTCGCTGCTCGGCGTGGGCGTGTTGTTGCTGCTGGTCAATATGATCCGCAGCGCGCGTGTCGGGCCACTGGCGTCGCCCAATCCGTGGGAAGCGGGAACGCTGGAGTGGGCGACAACTTCGCCACCGCCGCCGTACAACTTTCCCCACATTCCGCTCGTCACTGCCGATGAACCCCTGTGGCGGGAGCGGGATCATCTGTCTGTGATGCGTGGCTTGCGGCTGGACAAGCGCGAACTCGTGGTCACCACGGTGGTGGAAGCACGAGCGGACCTGCGCGAGCCGGTGGCCAGGCCCTCGCTCTGGCCGCTGCTGACGGCGATTGCCACAGGCGGCATGTTCCTGGCTTCGATCTTCTCGCCCTGGGCGGTGGTCGCGGGCGCAGCGCCGATCGCGGTCGCGATGATCGGCTGGTTCTGGCCCGACCAGCCACCGCGGGCCGATGGCGAGGATCCGGAACCATGAACGAGCCACGAAGCACGCTCACCCCCGACTTCATGGGCGATCTGTCGCGCCTGGAGGTGCATGGCCATGGGCCGCGCAGCCTCACCTGGTGGGGGTTGATGGGAATGATCGCGATCGAGGGCACCGCTTTCCTGCTGGCCGGCGCCACCTACCTGTATCTGGCGAGCCAGGTCCCGCAATGGCCACCCGCGAAGTTACCGCCCGCATGGCTGTGGGGCGTGGTGTTTAGCGCGGTGCTGCTGCTAAGTGCGGTGCCAAATGAGTGGCTCAAACGTCAAGCAGAACAGGAGTCGCTGCGCGCCGTGCGGATTGGCTTGGTGTTGATGTCCATGATCGGACTGGCGCTGTGCGCAGTACGTTACCTGGAATTCACGGCGCTGCGGGTGTCCTGGAGCGACTCGGCCTATGGCTCGATCGTGGTGGTTGTGCTCGGTCTGCATACGGTGCACCTTGTCACCGATCTGATTGATACGCTGGTATTAGCGGCCTTGATGTTCACCCGGCATGCCTACGGTCGTCGATTTGTCGACACCGCTGAGAACGCGATTTACTGGAACTTCGTGGTGCTGGCCTGGCTGCCTATCTACGTCTTGCTCTATCTGGTGCCGCGGTGGTTGCAGTCATGATCGCTCCAGGCCCGACGTCGTCCCCATCGATCGGCTTCGCAAAGTGGACGGGATTGTATTGCGGCGTGGGGGCGTGGTTCGCCGATCAGCAGATCACCTCGATGTGGGTTTACGCCCGTTGTCCCATCCGCTCAGCCGTGCTGGTGCTGGCGACGGGACTTATCTGTGCGTCGATTGCAGTGGGCGGCGCATGGATCTCCCGACGTGCTCGCGCATCATTGGCAGGTGCCGACAATGCGAACCGCACAGATGCGTTCATCGCGACACTCTCCGTGCTGATGGGAGGCGTCGGATTATTTGCGATCCTCCTAGGAACAGCAGCTGGGCTGATACTTCGATGCGAGCGTTGACGCTGCTCGGCTTGGCGGCGTACTCGTGCCTTGTGTGGGGCCACGCCGCGGCCGATGCCGACGCGCAAGGCAGCGATTGGCTGGTGGCAGTACTACTAGTCAGCGGTGCGTGGTACCTCGCAGGATATTGGCGCGTGCGTCGCAACGCCCATAACAGCAGAAAAAGCATCGACCGCGATGCAGGACTGTTCGCCGCCGGCTGGTGCGTCATCGCGATTTCACTGCTGAGCCCTCTGCATGCGCTGGGGTCGCGCTCCTTCACCGCGCATATGATCGAGCATGAACTGCTGATGCTGGTGGCAGCACCTCTCATCGCCTGGTCCCGGCCGCTGGGCGTGTTGATCTGGACGTTCCCCGGCGCGGCACGCAGCGGCCTTGCGCGCCTCGGGCATGCGCGAGCATTCAGCTGTGGATGGAGGAGCGTGTCTGCGCCGATCAGCGCAGCGTTGCTGCAGGCTGCCATGATGTGGCTATGGCACGCGCCGGCGCTGTTCGATCGCGCTCTTGAGGCCGAAGGCTGGCACATGCTGCAGCACCTGTCGCTGCTGTTTTCCGCACTGTTATTCTGGTGGTCGATGAACAGGCTGGCCCGTGCAGGGCATCACGCGGTCGCGGCTTTCTGGTTGTTCTTCACCTCGGTGCACGGTGCCTTGCTCGGGGCATTGATGGCGCTCGCCGATAGCCCCTGGTACCAGCGTTACGCGCAGCTGGGCCTGGCGGGAACGGGTTTCTTGTCGCCCCTGGAGGACCAGCAACTTGCCGGCATCATCATGTGGGTTCCCGGAGGCACGGTACATGCGGCTGTAGCGTTGTGGTATCTCGGTCGATGGCTGCAAGTTTCGCGTCGTTCACCAGGCGGGAGCGGGCTGCCAGCCGCCCGGATCGAGACATGAGTCGCACATCGCGGATGCTATGGACCGCGCTGTGCGTCGGCGGGTGCTGTCTTCTGGGTGGCATGGCCAACGCCCGCGAATTGCGCGTGTGCGCAGACCCCAATAACTTGCCATTTTCCAACGCGGCAGGTGAGGGATTCGAGAACCGTATCGTCCAGATCATCGCTGCAGATCTCAAAGCGACAGTCAGTTACGTTTGGTGGGCGCAGCGCCGCGGCAACATCCGTAACACGCTCGGCACAGGGCAATGCGATGTCATTCCCGGGGTGTCGCAGATGGAGGCGCTGGCGACGACGCACCCGTATTATCGTTCCGGGTACGTGTTCGTAACCCCCAGCGATCGTGCCCTCGATATTAATGATTTCGACGATGCGCGGCTGCGCCAACTGACCATCGGCGTGCAGATGATCGGCGATGATTTCTCAAACACGCCGCCGGCGCACGCCCTTGCGCGCCGCGGCATTGTCCAAAATGTGCGTGGATATATGCTGTATGGCGATTATTCACAAGACAGCCCGGCACGCGCCATCGTCGATGATGTTGCCAACGGCCGCATCGATGTGGCGGTGGTCTGGGGGCCCGTTGCCGGCTATTTCGCGCAGCGTCAATCGCATTCAATGAGATTGAAGGTCGTGCACCCGCTTGTGGACGCAGCGCTGCCCATGGCGTTTGCCATCTCAATGGGCGTGCGCAAGGAAGATCGAGCCTTGCTTGCAGAACTGGATGCGGCGCTGCTGCGAAATCAGGCCGCGATCGCACACGTGCTCAGTGACTTCGGTGTGCCGTTGGTCGACGCGCCCGGGGACTGAGCAGCGCCATCGCTCGATGTCGCGATACTTACACGAGCGGCTTGCATTTCGATGGCGTCATTGTATCGAGCCATTGGATCGACAAGCAGAAGCGCGTCAGCACGGCGTTCATTTGTAACCTGCGGTATTGGGATACCGTTGCGCATTCTCGCTGGGCATGTGCTGCTGCTGGTCCTCAAGGTGACCGCGGGAAAGTTGGGCGCAGCACCGGCCGTGTTCTTGAGCGTAGTGTCGCGCCGGTGGGCCGCCGTCGTGGCGCGGACATGCTTACCGGCCGTGTGCTACCGCGCCATTCGGCCAGCATGGACCCGCCGCATTCACGCGCTAACGCGCTTCGCAACGTCAGTTGTATCTGTACAGCACACTGCGACTGGTCGGTCCGCTCATTGCGTGGCTCCGGTCGATTCGCTGCCAACGCGGGTGCGCTGTTCGAACGACGGCAGGCAAAGGCGTTTCACACGTAGGCGGCAGCGCCGGCTGGAGGCTTTCTTCGTTCCGCTTCGCCGCACTATCCTGATTAACGCCAAGACGGCGCGGTCGGCATCCGCACTCAAGGGTTGAGTTGTGCAGTCATTGCGAAGGTCGTGGTCGTTAGGCGGTAAGCTGACGCCTACGATCGCGATCATCACCACAAAATCACATAAATAACGTCCTCTCATCGTGCTCCCCACGTGAATGAGGTGCCTGATTCGCGGCCAGTCCATTTAAGTGGTCTTCGCCTCAACGCACGTTCTGTCCGGCGCCGCATTCCTTGATACTCATGGTTACTGGTCTCCGGCTTTCTCGCCCCGGTGACTGTGCCGTCTTGCTTGAATATGCGGAACGCATCTGTGGATGAACGCACGAGAACGCATCGAGTAAATGCCTCGCATCACGTCTAGAGCGTCCGTTGTAATAGCAACAAGGAAGCTTGAGTCCGCGGCTACAAAAAATTTTCCGCCACACTGGAACCAATGCGTGCGTGCGGGGCATTGATCACGTGCCTTGCTCGTTGCGACATCTCTTGCCGGAGCATCACGCATGAACAGCCAAGACAACGCATCTGCCGATTCGCGCACGCCGGGTGCAGCAGGACTCAAAGAAACTCTTACGCGAGATGGTAAGCAGCGCGTCGAGAGAGGAAAGCGGACGGCGGCGGAACGAATGGAGGACATCGCCGACGCACTGGATGTGGCGGGCTCGCACCTCGATCAATCGCAGCCAACCCTGGCCAGCTACGCCAGCCGTTGTGCAGATGGCGTTGCGACAATGGCAAAACGACTGCGTGAAGAGAGTATCGAGGATCTCACTCGCGATGCCCGCGATCTTGCCATCCGCAAACCGGCAGCATTCCTGCTCGGCAGTGCCGCCCTTGGCTTGATCGCGGCCCGATTCCTGAGGGTGTCATCGCAGGGGAATACGACAAGCGGTGCTGCGGAGGGGCTCAGCCATGGCCACGATCACTAGTGACACCGGGTCGCGTGTTCGCGAGCCGGTGACAGACGAACCAACCACGACACTGCTGAGCCGGCTGCTGAGCGACTCAAGCGCGCTGGCGAAGAACGAGATCGCACTGGCGAAAGCCGAGTTCCGCGGCGCCCTGGAGGAATTCAAGCTGGGACTGGTCTCCCTGGCTTCCGCCGGCGTCGTGCTGCTCGCCGGCCTGCTCGCATTGGTGGCGGCGGCAATAGCCGCGCTCGGCACGGTTGTTTCGGTATGGCTCGCGGCGTTGATCGTCGGCATAGCACTCACGGTCATCGGCGGCCTGCTGCTGCTGTCCGCCAAAAAGAGTCTCGCCGATCCCACGGCGCACCTGGAGCGAACTCAGACTTCACTGCACAAAGACGCGACGGTAGTCGCTCGGAGGACATGATGAACGCAACTGCGGGCACGGGCGAGCCAGACGCCTTCAGGCCGGACGCCACTCCAAGAGTGGCGCCGCGTAAAGGGGAGCTTGAACGCGAGGGTGATGAGATCCGGGCCGACATGGATCGCACGCTGGGCGCGCTGGAGCGCAAATTCTCGCCTGACCAGCTCCTCGACCGCTCCCTGGATTTCCTGCGGGAGAACGGCTCGAACGTCGTGCAGGAAATCGGGGAGACCGTGCGCAATCATCCATTGCCGATGGTGCTTACGGCGGCGGGCCTCATCTGGCTTACCAGCTCGATTGCACGATCCCGGGCCTCAACGAGCGATGAATCCACAGGGGAAGCCGGGATCCGCGCGCAAGAGGATCGATCCTCCCCTGATGGCTCGCGGATCAGAAGGTCGGTCCACGCCGTGCAGACCCGGGCCCACCACGCCACCGCGAGTTTTGTTGGTCTGGTGCACGACCAGCCGCTGGCCGTGGGTGCACTCGCGGTCGCAACCGGTGCCTTGATCGGCGCCGCACTGCCCATCAGCCGGTATGAAACCGAGCTGATGGGCCCCGCAGCCGATCGGGCAATGGCGCAAGCCAGGCAGAGCGGCAAGGAGCAGTTACAGAAAGTGCGCGAGTCCCTGGATGCGGCAGTGGAGGCGGGGGTTCAGAAGGCCACCGAGGTGGGCGAGGGCAGCGCAAGCAGCTCCGAAACGGCGAATCCGACATGAGCGCCGTCACCGAATCGATGCCCTCAGGTGAGGCCCGCAACCATGCGACGGTTACACGCCTGGAGCGCCTGGCCGAGCAGACCGGACTGGATCGACTCGACCAGCGGCGGATTAACCGTGCGCTCGGCTGGTTCAGTGTGGGCTTGGGGCTGGCGCAGATCCTTGCGCCGCGCAATCTGGGGCGACTGATTGGAGCGGGCGAGGATCACGAGACCGTGATGCGCCTGTGTGGGCTGCGCGAGATCGCCAGCGGCATCGGCCTGCTTTCCGAGCGCGCTCCGGCGGCCTCCGCACTGTCGCGAGTAGCCGGAGATACCGTGGACCTCGCTCTGCTGGGAGCGGCGCTGCGGTCGCCGGATGCGCACCCGGGCCGCTTGTTGGTTGCAGCCACCACCGTGTTGGGAGTGACGGCGGTGGACCTGTATGCGGCGGGGCGCGAAGCGCGTACCGCGCTTGCGGAAGCTGACGAGGACATTCCGGTCAGGGTGAGTCTTGCGATCAATGCCTCACCTGAGCGCCTGTATGAGTTCTGGCGCAACTTCGAGAATCTGCCGCGCTTCATGCAGCACCTGCAATCCGTCACGCGCCGCAGCGACGGCACCTCGCACTGGATCAGCAAGGCCAGCGGCGATCTGTGCCTGGAATGGGATTCGGAGGTCGTCGACGATCAGCCGAACTCCCTCATCGCCTGGCGTACGTTGCCGGGCTCGCAGGTCAAGCATCATGGGTCGGTGCTGTTCGAGCCTGCCGGCGATGGCAAGGGGACCATTGTCTATGTCGATGTGGCATATGCCGCACCTGGGGGTCAGCGTGGTGCTGCGCTGGCGAAAATCTTCGGATCGGACCCCGAGCTGCATATTGCACGCGACCTGCGGTCCCTGAAGCAACTGCTCGAAACAGGCGAGATTGCAACCACGCGCGGCCAGTCCTCCGGCGCACGCAGCTTGCTTGGGAGAACACTCACGCGGAGCGAGCCATGAAAGCACTGTGCTGGCAGGGAATTCATGAGGTCGGTATCGAAGAAGTGCCCGATCCACACCTCATCAATCCACGCGACGCCATCCTGAAAGTGACCACCACCGCGATTTGCGGCTCCGACTTGCATCTCTACGATGGCTATGTTCCGAGCATGTACCGCGGCGACATCCTGGGTCATGAGTTCATGGGCGAAGTCGTCGAGCTCGGCTCGGGGGTGGAAAACCTCGCGATCGGCGATCGCGTGGTCGTGCCATTCCCCATCGCCTGCGGCGATTGTTTTTTCTGCGCCAAAGAATTGTTTTCGCTGTGCGAGAACTCCAATCCCAATGCGCACTTGGCCGAGAAATTCTGGGGCCATTCGCCGGCCGGCCTGTTCGGGTATTCCCACATGCTTGGCGGCTATGCCGGCGGACAGGCGCAGTACGTGCGCGTGCCGTTCGCGGACATCGGACCGATGAAGGTGCCGGATCATCTGAGCGATGAGCAGGTGCTGTTCCTCTCCGATATCCTGCCCACCGGTTACATGGCGGCAGAGAACTGCAACATCGAGGAAGGCGATACCGTTGCCGTGTGGGGCTGCGGACCGGTTGGTTTGTTTGCAATCAAGAGCGCGATGCTGCTCGGTGCCGGGCGCGTCATTGCCATCGATCGCTTCGCGGAACGGTTGCACCGCGCCGCGAGCGTCGGCGCGCACACTCTGAACTACGAGGAGATCGACGTCGCCGAGGCCTTGAGGGAACTGACCGGCGGACGCGGGCCGGATTCGTGCATAGACGCCGTCGGAATGGAGGCGCACATGCCGGGGGTCCACGGTGCATACGACCGGATCAAGACCCGCTTGAAGCTTGAGACCGATCGTCCCGGGGTGCTGCGCCAGGCCATCATGGCGTGTCGCAACGGCGGCACCCTCTCCATACCCGGTGTGTACGGCGGCGTTATCGATAAGGTTCCTTTTGGCGCCGTCGTCAACAAGGGCATCACCATCAAAACCGGGCAGACGCATGTCCACCGCTACATGAAGCCGCTGCTGGCCCGCATCGAGAATGGCGAGATTGATCCGCCCTTCGTTATCAGCCATCGCATCGGGATGGAGGAAATTCCCCAGGCCTATCGGACTTTCCGGGACAAGCAGGATGAGTGCGTCAAAGTCGTGGTGAAACCGTGGGCGGAGCGCCAAGCCGCAGGCTAGCGATCCCCAGGCGGTCGCAGCCGCACCGTGCCGTGCAGGAGACGACAAGCGGACGGCAATCTACCTGCGAGAAAATTCCTATACCCGCGGTAAACGCGGGGCTTCGTCGCAACCCACTGCCCACCGCGGCTCTGTCGCGCTGCACCTATAAAGGAGTGTACGATCTTGAGCCTTCCGGCGGACGTACATACGCGCGCGTTTTGCCGCAGTGCCAGGAGCCGCTCATGGTTCGAGGGTTTGAAAGTCGACGCTGCGCAGGGCCGCTGCTTCGCCGCCTCTCGCCGGTTTTTTTGCAACATCTACCGTTCGCGAGCCGCCGATGACGACAGCCAACGGTGAAGAACCACCCTCGGCCGGGCCCATGGGGGAGGTTGACGAGGTGGCCGCGCCCCTCGATTTTTCCGTGCGGGCGCGCCTTGATTTTCCCGTCGTGGGCATCGGCGCCTCGGCGGGCGGCCTGGGACCGCTGCGCGCCTTTCTCGCGGCGCTGCCCGCCGACAGCGGCATGGCCTTCGTCATCGTGCAACATCTTCCCCCGGAACACGAAAGCCTGATGGCGGAGATCCTCTCGCGCCACACCGCCATGCCTGTGTCACAGATCGAAGAAGGGATGAAGGTCAAGCCCAATCACGTTTACGTGATTCGCCCCGGCTTCACCGTGACACTGCTGGAGGGGGCTCTACATCTGGGCGCCCCCGTGGAAGCGCGCGGCCACCGCCGTCCGGTGGATGATTTTCTGCGTTCGCTGGCCCAGGAGCAGAAGGAAAAGGCCATCGCGATCATTCTCTCCGGGATGGGCACCAATGGGACCTCTGGCGCCCAGGCGATCAAGGCCGCCGGGGGCCTGTGCGTGGCCCAGGAGCCGGAGAGCGCCGAATTTCCAGGCATGCCGCAGAGCCTGATCTACGCAGGCTATGCCGACCAGGTGCTCAAGCCCGAGGACATGCCGCGGGTGCTGATCCACTACGTGCGGCATCCCTATCTGGAATCGGATCAAGGCGCGCTGGAGCACGCACAGATCGCCTTGCTGCGCGATCGCCAGCATCTCAACGAGATCATGGCCATTCTGCGCACCCGCTCCAAGCACGACTTCACCGGCTACAAGAAACCCACGGTCCTCAGGCGGATCCAGCGACGCATGGGTGTGCTGTCATTGCAGAGCCTGGCCGACTACGCCGCGCATCTGCGCGAAGACGATGACGAGGTCGCCGCCCTTGCCAATGACCTGATGATTAATGTGACGGGATTCTTCCGCGACCCGGCGGCCTGGGAGGCGTTGCGCAATGCGGTAGTCGTCCCACTCATGAGCAAACGCGACAACGATTCGACCCTTCGCGCGTGGGTCACGGCGTGCGCCAGTGGCGAAGAACCTTATTCGCTGGCGATGCTATTGGCAGAGGAAATGGATCGTGCCGGCAAGCGCTTCGAGATCAAGATCTTCGCCACCGACACCGCCGACAAATCATTGGCCCTGGCGCGGGCCGGCGTCTATCCGGGCGGTATCGAGGGCGACCTGCCGCCGAAGCGGCTCGAGCGTTTTTTTGACAAGGACGAACACACCTACCGTGTAAAAAAGGAAATCCGCGAGATGGTGGTGTTTGCGCCGCAGGACGTGCTGCGCGATCCGCCGTTCTCCAAGGTCGACATCTGCACGTGCCGCAACCTGCTCATCTACCTGGAGCCGGAAGTCCAGCGGCGCGTGCTCGCGCTGTTGCATTTTTCTTTGCGCGACGGCGGCTACCTGTTTCTCGGCAACGCCGAGACCTTGGGGACCGCCGAGAAAACGTTCCAGACGATCAGTAAGAAATGGCGCATTTACCGGCGCGTGGGTCCCGCCCAGCATCAGTTCGTCGATCTGCCCGAGATTTCTGCGCGCTCGTTACCGGGCCTGCGCCAGGCCGATGCCTTCCTATCGCCGTTGGTACGCTCGTCATCCGCGCCAGTCCAACAGGCGCTGCTCGACCGCTTTGCCCCACCGACGGTGGTGGTCGATCGGCACCACCGGATTGTCTATTTCCACGGCGACACCAGCGCTTACCTGGGCCAGCCCGCGGGCGAGCCGACCCGCAATCTGTTCGAAGTGCTGCGCAGCCCGCTGCGCTCATCGGTTCGCCGGGCGCTGCGGCAGGCGGCAAGTGAGAACCGGGCGGTCTCGGTCAGCGCAGGTGCGCAGGCCACGAGCGCGATGGGTCGCGTGCAGATATCGGTCGCTCCGCTGCCGCCGCTGCGTACGTCCGAGTACTTCGCCATCAGCTTCACCATGAGTGATGAGGCGGCGAGCGCGGAACTCGCGAGCTCCCTTGCGCCGCCGGCAGCCCTGCTCGTTCCATGGAAGCCCGCGGACGCCGACAGTGAGCTGGAGGGGGAACTGCGCAGCGTGCAACGCGAGCTGCAGGATACGGTGGAAGCATTCGAGGCCAGCAACGAGGAGCTCAAGGCCTCGAACGAGGAAGTCATTTCCGTCAACGAGGAGTTGCAGAGCGCGAATGAGGAGCTGGAAACCGGCAAGGAGGAGCTGCAATCGCTCAACGAAGAGCTGATCACGGTCAATGGTCAGTTGCAGGCCAAGATTGCGGAAGGCGAGTCAACCGCCAATGACCTCACCAACTTGTTGAGCAGCACCAACATCGCGGTGCTGTTTCTGGACACCCAGTTTCACGTGCGGCGCTTCACGCCCGCCTTGAGCGATTTACTCGAACTGATTCCCGCCGACATCGGCCGCCCCATCACCCACCTCGCGCAAAAGTTCAGCGATGCGAACCTGGTGAATGATGCGCGCTTGGTGTTGTCGCGCCTGATTCCCATCGAGTCCGAGATGCAAAGCAACAGCGGCGTGTGGTACTTGCGGCGCACGCTGCCGTACCGCACCAGCGACAATCGCATTGCCGGCGTCGTCATCACCTTCATCGATATTACTGCGCGGCGCCGCGCCGAACAGTCGCTGGCCGCCTCGCAGGAGCGCCTGCAGGCGGTGATCGAGCAAATGCCCACGCCGATGCTGATGGTGGAATCTCCGACAGGAGAAGTGGTGTTCGGCAACCGCGGGCTCGCGAAGCTGTTCGGCTTGGCTTTCCCGTTGCCTCTGGTCGGAGCGGACTGGGCGACCGCCGCGGCGTCGTTCATTGGCTACCGCAGCGATGGTGAACCCTATCGCATCGAGGACTGGCCGTTGGCGCGCACGCTTGCGACCGGCGAGACGATCAACGAAGAGGAGATCGCCTACCGCCGCACCGATGGCACCGAGGGCACGCTGCTGGTGAGCTCCATCCCGATTCACGACCGGCACGGCGAGGTCAGCAGCGCGTTGGCCTCATTCTGGGATATCACCAGTCGCAAGGTGGCAGCCGAGGCGTTGCGCGAGAGCGAGCAACGTTGCCGTCTGCTGATCGAAAGCGCCGTCGACTATGCCATCTTCACGGCCGATGCCGGCGGCAGGATCACCAGCTGGAACAATGGCGCGCAGCGGTTGCTCGGCTGGACCGAAACCGAGGCGATGGGGCGACCCGCCGCGATGATCTTCACGCCGCAGGACCGCGCCGAGGGCAAACCCGAACAGGAGATGCGGCAGGCGGTGCGTGACGGACGAGCCGTGGACGAACGCCAGCACATCCGCAAGGACGGCTCGCGGTTCTGGGCGAGCGGCATTCTCACCGTGCTCAGCAACGAGACAGGCACGATGCGGGGGTTCGCCAAGATCATGCGCGACAACACCGAGCGCCGCGAATCAGAAGCGAAACTACACCAGGCACTGCAGCAGTCCGAGGCCATCCGCGCCACCGTGGAGAGTGCCAACCGCGCCAAGGACGAGTTCATATCCACCGTCAGCCATGAACTCAGGACCCCGCTGAACACGATCCGTCTATGGTCGCGCATGCTCGGCAGCGGACGCGTGCCGCACGAGGACTGGGGCGAAGGGATCCGGATGGTTGATCGGGCCGCGCTCGCGCAGCAGCGGCTCATCGATGACCTGTTGGATGTTTCGCGGATGTCCACCGGCCAGCTGCGCCTGGCCATGCGCGCGACTCGCTTGAGCGAAGCCATCAAGGCTGCGCTGCAAGCGGTACAACCGCTGGCCGAAGCGCGCAATATCAATATCGAATCGCACTTGAGCGATGCGGTGCGTGTGGTGCGCGCGGATCCAGACCGTATTCAGCAGGTCCTGTGGAACCTGCTCGCGAATGCAGTCAAGTTCACCCCCGGCGGCGGTCGTATCAACGTACAGATGGAACGACATGGCGGGCAGGTGGAGATCCGCGTCCAGGACAATGGCAGCGGCATCACGAGTGAGTTCCTGCCGCATGTGTTCGAACGCTTTCGGCAGGCTGAGGGCAGCACGACGCGACGCCATGGAGGCCTCGGCCTGGGCCTGGCAATTGCAAAGCAGCTCATCGAACTGCATGGCGGAGATATCGGCGTCAGCAGCGAGGGCGAAGGTCGGGGCGCGACATTTACGGTTCGCCTGCCGCTGAAGGAAACCACAGGCGAGGCAGAGGAGGACGCGCCTGCGCAAACGGGGGACATACGCGAGAGCCTCGGCGACATCCGCATCCTGCTCGTGGAAGACGATCCGGCCACCCGCCAGGCGACCTGCCGGCTGCTGGAAATGCACGGAGCCGCGGTTCAGACTGTGGAGGCTGCGGCAGCGGCGCGCGAGGCGTATTCGATTCGACCTCCGGATCTGCTGATATGCGACATCGGCTTGCCAGGCGAAGATGGCTTCGCGCTGATCGAGCAGATTCGGTCCATCGAGAACGATCGGGGGCTGCCGCAGGTCGCCGCGCTGGCATTGACGGCATTTGCGCGCGCTGACGATCAGCAGCGTGCGTTGAATGCCGGTTTCAACGAGCACCTGGCCAAGCCCGTCAACACCGATGCGCTGGTCGCGACGATTCGCCGACTCGCGCCTTGCGACTGAGGTGAGCCATGCAAGCCAATTTCGAGCCGACAACGGATGCGGATGGGTTAGCCCAGCTCGCCCACGACCTGCGCAATGGCCTCGCTGCGTTGAGCTCAGCGGCCCATTTGCTTGACCGATCAATCGGCGAGCCGGCCACTTTCCAGCAGGCGAGGGAAGCACTGCGTGGCGAGATCGACAAGATGCGGCAACTCATCGAGGAACGCCTGGGCGTGGGCTCACCAATTGCTGCAATTCAAGCAGCGAGGCCCGGCGATGAGGATCGCCTAACAGTCAGCAGGCGGCCGCGGGGTGAGGCGCCGGGTACTGACAAACAAGGGCCTTCGCGGGGCGGACGCCTACAGAAGAGAATTCTGGTCGCCGACGACAACGACGACGCCGCCGCGAGCCTCGCAACGATTCTGCGGTTCGACGGTCATGAAGTGTTCATCGCACACGACGGTGACGAGGCGCTCACGGTCGCCGAAGCCGCGCATCCCGACGTGCTGTTGCTCGACATCGGAATGCCTGTCAAGGATGGCTTCGAGGTTGCGAGGGAAATTCACTCGCGACCCTGGTCGGGGGGCTGCAAGCTGATTGCGGTCAGCGGCTGGGTTCGCGCGGAAGACAAGGCGCGCACCGAGGCTGCAGGATTTCACGGACATCTGAGCAAACCACTCGACATGGATGCGCTCAGCCGATTGCTGACCAATTGAGACGGATGATCGGCGGCAGTTGACGCCGGTTGCCGCCGGTCCACGAACGCACGGGCCGTGACCCCAAGCTGTCAGTCACATCACGAAGAAGGAGTTTCGTTGGCGGTGGTGGTCGTGCGCCTGCTGCGGCACGCGACACCCAGGCCCAAATGAACTCCACCGCTAAACAGAAGATTCACGCCGAGCAAGGTACCTAGTGCCCACAGTGAAGTGGCGGGCCAGCCCACCATCAACAGCGCACCCAACGCGATGCTCAGAACTCCGCCGAGACGGAACCAGCCCATCCGTCCCGAGGTCTTACGGCGAAGGTCAGCAGGCGTCGGGCTATACTGGATGCCACGAGGAAGACGGCGACCATCAAGGTCAGCGCCACGGCGCCACCCAAGGGATTCAACAGGATCAACGAGCCGACGACTAGGTACAGCAATGCAAGCAGTGCATGCCACAGCATTCCGCGCCACCCACGCATGCGAAATGCATGAGCCTATACAACACACCGGCGATGACCAGCAGCCAGCCGTAGGCGAACGTGGAGATCAGAGTTCCAATCAGGGGCATGGCAATCGCGAGCGCACCGCCGAGCAGCTCGGCGATGCCCAGGCCCACCAGCCACGTCCAGTGCCTGCTGAGCTGTGCGGCAAAGCGCTCTACCGGTGACCGGCTGTTTGTTGCCATGACGATGCCCCTAATGCAGCGGACCCGCAGTGGCTGAGCAATGTCCGGCGGGACTTTCTGTTCCTCATTGGCATGCTTGAGGTCAGGCGGGCCCGACGAACTCGTGATAGCGGCATCTTGCCGATGCGGTGCCCGGGACCTCAGCGGCTGGTCGGTGCTCGATATCGGATTCAACGCCGGCTTCTACAGCATCGAGCTGATTCCAGCGCTTGGCTGCCCATAGCGCTTGCCGCAGATACACCGGCTCGACATCGATGCCCAGCACCTGCGCGCCGCGGGCCGGCAGTCGCGCCTGCGCTACCCGAGGTTGGCGTTCGACCTTGTACGCAGCGCAACGCGGCGGAAGAGGATGTTCCAGAGCATCACACTGCCGGCGAGGCAGGTCGCCTCCTGCGTGCCTGCGGACCTGCCGCTGGACGCGCGCGAGCGCATGCGCGAAGAAAGCTGGCCGAAGATGGCGTTTATCGAGCACAGCATCGCCGGCGACAGCACCAACTGGTGGGCGCCGGATCCTGCGTGCGTGGAAGCGCTGCTGCGCTCCGCAGGATTTCACATCCGAGCGCGCCGGGAGCACGAAGTTTATCTGTGCGAAACGGCTGAACGGCCGCGCTGGCCAGACCTGGACAGCGTGCGTCGGGCGGCGGCGGCAAAGGATGAATTCGATTCCTGAGGGGTTCGCGACTTCTGCCCAGTTGCGGTCGGTGTCATCGTGCAGGAATTACGCGGCAGCGGCGCAACCGCGCCGGAAACTTTGCAGGCGATGGAGCGTTGGCGTTGCGTGGCTTTGCTTGCAAGCGCGAGGAGCAGCAATTCCAGATCGAGCGTGCATCCCTTACTGCGGAGATTGCCATGAACACCAGATTGATCCCCGTGATCGCGATCCTGCTGCAGTCGGCGGCGTTCAGTGCAGCCGCACAGCAAACACCCGACAGGACCATGCCCCCACCGGCTACCGGCAGCGGCGCTTCGGGTTCGCAATCCGCTGCGGGTAGTGCCCGTGATTCGAGCGCGACAGGATCCAACGCAGACCGATCGGCAAGTGCGATGTCCACACAGGATTTTGTCACCAAGGCGGCGTCCGACGGCATGGCCGAAGTGGAACTGGGCAAGCTGGCGCAGCAAAAGAGCAAGAACCCGGAGATCAAGAACTTCGGTGCTCATATGGTGAAGGATCACACGGCGGCAAACGAGAAGCTGAAGGCAGCGGCGTCCCAGGCGAACGTCACCGTGCCGACGGCGATCGACGCCGAGCACCGCCAAGCCATGCAGAGTTTGCAGGGGTTGGAGGGCACCAAGTTCGATGCTGCGTATTCGGAGCACATGAAAGCGGACCATGCCAAGGCGGTGGCACTGTTCGAGAGCGCATCGCAGAGTACGCAGGTTGCGGCCCCGGTAAGGCAATTCGCAGAGAATACGCTGCCGACGCTGCGCGAGCACCACGAGCAAGCTCAGGAGTTGGATACATCGGGCAACATGATGAAAGACTCCAAGTAGCTCCGGGGTAGCTCCGGGCCATCGTCCGCGCATCGCGCCGGCGACGACGCCACCGGCGCGAGGCCGAATGATCGCTGAGCATATTGACCAGGGCGTTGACCAGGGCGGCGGTGAAGCTTCCGAGCTCACGGCCATGGACTGGGGACGTATTGCACACAGCGATAACGGTGGAGGTAGGCGTGCGCAGGGCAACGGCAACCGGCCCGGTGGCGCTTGCCACCCTTTGTAAAGACGTTAGATGACAGCATGAGGTGAGTGGGTCATGCCCACAGGAGCCGCCACTGCATGCTGCGCTGCAGTCTCGAACTCCAGCACGTCGTGCGAACTCAATATGCGAACCTCGGTGCCATGAGTCAGCTTCAGGTTGCGGAGACGTTCCTGGTTGCGCAAGCGCTGCGTGCGATCTTTCTCCATCATCCATTGATAGAAGCGCAGGCCGGGAGTGCAGTAGGGCCGCTCGAGATTCATTTCCTCGCTATAGAAGTAGGCATCACCAGCCTGCAGCAGCCATTGGCTCGCACTCGCCCGGATGGCGACCCCGGCGTGACCGAGCGTATGCCCGATCAGTGGCACGAGCAGGATCTCCGGAGGGATCCCTGATAATTGCCGCACGCACTCGAAGCCGAACCATGATTCGCCCTGCAGCGGCGAATAGGTCTGCCACCGGTCGCGCGTCGACCATTGCTGTGGCCGGTAACGCATCTGGTCGAGCAACGTTGTGCGCGCGAAGGCCGACACGCGCTCTGCGTGCAGCATGTGGACCTGCGCAGCGGGAAAATCGTCAAGCCCGCCCGCGTGATCGAAATCCAGGTGTGTAAGCACGATGTGGCGGACATCGCGGGCCGAAAACCCGAGTTGCTCGATCTGGCGCCGCGCCGTCATCTGCTCACGAAAATCCGGCGACAACAAGGCGACAAAGAAGCTGCTCAGGCGTTGTGACGGCGCGGCTACGTCGCGTAGTCCGAATCCCGTATCGATCAGTACCAATGACTCGGCCAGTTCGAGCAACAAACAGTGGCAGGCCAGTCGGCCGCGCAATCCGCGGGTATGTCCGTCCATCAGGGCGCCCCCGAGTGGGCAGCTTGAGATGCAGTTAAGGTGGTGGATACGCATTGGAAGATCCGGGGTGGGCGGTCCCCGTGAGGCATGGATCCATCGACCTGCAACCGGTGGCATTGGCGGATGATGACGTAGCAACAGCGGCGCACCGCGGAGTGTTCCATCGAAACTGCATGAGTGGCGGAACAATCCATCGTCGCGCAAGCTTTTCGATGGGTTTGCGTTCCGGCCTTGGCGATGCGGCTCACGCGGTGGGGGCGGTGTCGGGCCGCTATGACGCCATTGCGTGCGATGTTGTTGCGGATGACGAGGCCAGCGCGCGCCGATCCACAGGTGAGATGAAGGTCGGAACTTCGCTGTAACGGGGAGGTTTGCCTGATATGCGTGGCCGGTCAACGGAGTGAATGCCATGAGCATTGATCCCGGTGATGTTCTTGGAATCGCAGCTTTGCTGGCTTGTCCTGTCTCTGTGGTGGCGCAGCACGGCAAATTGACCGACGTGACTATCGAGGGCCACGTCTATGAGCCGCAGCGCCTGGCGCCTACCGATGCACGCATAGCCTCTTTGCAGGTGCCAGAAGGGTTCTACGTGCAGCGGTTTGCCGAAGGGTTGGACAATCCGCGGATACTTGCGCTCGCCGCCGACGGTGGCATCTACGTGACCCAACGACGACCCGGCAACGTCGTGCTGATACGCGATAGCGACGCAGATGGAATCGCCGACACGCAGCGCATCGTATTGCGCCTCCCACCAAGGGCAGTATGCATTGCTGAATATAGGAGTCTCCATGAGCACTTTCATATCTACAGATCTCCATCGGCGCGTCGCGAACGCCGGTGTCCTCGTCGTCACTGCGCTGTGCGCTGGATGCGCCACGACGCCGCGAGCCGACATCCGCGTCAATCTCGCGCCCGACGCTAATCTCGCTTCCTACAGCACCTTCGGTTTCCCTGAGCAGACGGGAACCGATCGTGGCGGCTATTCCACAATCGTCACGGGCGAATTCAAGGCTGCCGTTACCGAGCAGATGCAACTGCGAGGCTACCGGTACGTCCAAGAAAACCCAGGGCCGCTGGTTAATTTCTACGCGAACGTGCACGAGCACACCGAGGTGCGCTCCGAGCCTGCTGGATTCGGCGTATCCGGTTATTACGGGTACCGATATGGGCTCTACGATGCGTGGCCCCTGTACCAGAACGAAGTGCGGACGATCACCTATCCGGTGGGTACGGCCAACATCGACATCGTGGATGCCGGCAAGAAGCAACTGATCTGGGAGGGCGTGGCCGAAGGGCGTATTCGGGATGAAGACATGGACCATCCTCGCGAGGCAATCGCCAGTGCAGTGGCGCAGGTGTTTGCACGGTTTCCGGGGCGCGCAGCGGCAGTGGATGCATCCGGCCCGGCCCATGAGCGGCCGTGACTCGATTCATCGTCGCGCGCTGTTAGCTGCCCGGGCCTGCAGGGCTCACACGCACGCGGGACCGGCGGCTACAAACAGGCCTGCGGCGGACATCTGTCGGGTGAGGGGCGGGGAACCGGACATCCGGACGCCGGTCCGGATGTTCGGGTTCGCACCTTTCACGGCAGTATTTCCTGGCGCGTCAAGCGCTGCGCAGCTTCGCGGCGGCCGAGCATCGATCCCGCCACCGATGCCAGCAATGAGATTGCCAGTGCAGCAAAGGTGATCCAGGCGGTGGCAGACGCCTCAGGCTGAATTCTCTCGACCGCCTGCGGCAGCTGCTGCCTCGCCTGAGCGCTCAGGTCCGCGATACCCTGGCGCACTTCTCCCGCCGCACGCGCCGGATCGCTGCGGGCAACAGCGACTTTCTGGCTGAGCTGCGAGAGTCGCTCACGCACTTCGTTCTCGGGCATGCCGGTTACTGAGGCCAGCGTACGGGCAGTTTGCGGATCATCCAACCGCGCGATCATGTCATCGACACTGCCGCTTGTAAGGTCGGTTGAGTTGCCTGCCGCGGTACCGACCACCTTGGCGGCGCCGCCGAACAACCCCGACACGCCCCCCGCCAGCAGGCTCACGCCGCTGCCAGCCAGGTACAAGATAATGAGCAGGCTCAGCACCCATACCAGCGCGCCCTCCATGATGCCCGCCGTGCGGTCGAAGATCATGCCCAGGCGGGTGGCGGCCATTCCTCCCAGGAACAAGGCCACGAGTAGCGATACGCCCGTCCACAGCGCGGTGGCGGTTCCGATCGAGGCCGCGCGGGTATCGGAAGGGTCGACCGCCGAGATCCCCACTGCGACACCCAGTGCCGAGAGCAGCAATAGTGTGCCCATGCCGACCAGCACACCCCCCCAGATCCCTCCCCAGGAGATTTTCAACCCTTGCAGCGCAGGACTTTCGACAATGTGTTCATGGACGATGGTAGACATAAGTTATCCCCGCAATCAGAGCGTTTAGCGAAACTCAGCAATAAGCACGTGCGCCCGTTGTTGTTCCGTCAACAGCCAGGGAAATTGGCGTGGGTCGCCGCGCGGCCGGGATGAGCGCAGTTCCACCACTGCCTGCCCGTGGCTGACTGGCAAGCGCCGGAGGGGACGCTGCTGCGGTGGAATCTCGCGTCGGCCTGGAACTTTCACCTGCCTGGGGCTTTCACGAGCCAGGTCGACGGAGATCACAATGCAAGCATCCAAGTCGAAGAATCCCGGAACGCTGAAGCAGGTTCTCTCGCGCAACGTTCGAACCCAACAAGCACGATCGAAATGGACCGAAAGCCCACCCGAGGCGCGTCGGCCGCCCCGGCAGCGCATCAAAGATCGCACGTTACGCAAGCCGTGACGGCGCCGCGCCATGCTCGCAAGGGTGCCAGCCAGCGTGGGTCGTGCGCTACGTCGCATGCGTGCGGGTGCAGAGGATCTTCTGGTGGCAAACACCGCACTGACAGGAGCGAACGCGTCCATTCAGGTCAGCAGTCCCGCGTTTGGGTACAACCAGCCGCTGCCGCGCAGGTACACTGCGGATGCAGAGGGCATCTCACCCCCGCTGCAATGGGCTGGTGTGCCGACGGACGCCACAACCATCGTGCTGCTCATAGAGGATGCCGATAGCCCGACGCCTTTACCGGTGGTGCATGGCATGGTGTGGGATCTTCCGGGGGTCGACGGATCGCTGCCCGAAGGGGCGCTGGCGTCGACCACGGCAGAGCCTTCCAGCGCGGCAATGGGTAAAAATTCCCTCTTTCGCGCGACCTACCTGCCGCCCGACCCGCCCCCCGGGCATGGTGTGCATCGATACGTGTTCGAACTATTCGCCCTCGATGAGGTGCTGCGCTTCGATTCCCCGCCCGGCCGGCACGCGCTGGCACGGGCGCTCAGTGGACACGTGATCGCTAAAGGGCTACTGATTGGAACTTACGCGCGTCGCGGGTCTGAATAACGGCATGCGGATGGCAACGAAGCAGGCATCGTGCTGCATGCCCGCAGAAATGCCAGTGGCAGCTGCGTGCCCGCCTAGATCGTGCGCTCGCAACCTGCTGCTTGGTTAATGTGGACGCAGTGTCGGTGCCGCTCCCATCTGGTGCAGGGCCATGCGGGCAAGACAGGTCCTGCAGGTTTCCTTGTGGTCTCCGCCGAAGGCCATTTCACAAGGTCCGCGAGCAAACTCGGCGACAATCCAGAGCAGATCGGGGGCGAACGCAAACAACGAAACGTACCTCTCCGAGTGCACGTGGGCGACCAATTCCTCATCGTGCACGATGAGTGATCTTCCCCCGAAATCGTGGACACATCGCTAAGCAACTTTAGCCATCGCCTCGAACTCGGCCGGCGAACGATAGCCGAGCGTGGAGTGACGACGTTGCCGATTGTAGAACACCTCGATCCATTCAAAGATGTCCTGA
>DASYEW010000044.1:0-1969 GCA_036498785.1 Steroidobacteraceae bacterium
GCGCGCATGATGTGCTGCTGGTTGATCCACAGCAGTTTGTCGGCATTGAATGCCGAAGCGGACTTGTTGACGTCCGCGATATCAAACAGCTCTGCCATCTGTTCCAGCGTGAAAATCTCCTGATCGCCATGGGACCAGCCCAGGCGAACCAGGTAATTGAGCAGCGCTTCGGGCAGATAACCCTCTTCCCGGTACTGCAGCACGCTTACCGCGCCGTGCCTTTTGGACAGCTTGGCACCATCCGCGCCGAGGATCATCGGTACGTGAGCGTAAACGGGTGTAGTCGCGCCGAGTGCACGCAGCATGTTGATCTGCCGCGGCGTGTTGTTGAGATGATCGTCGCCGCGAATCACGTGCGTGATCTTCATGTCCATGTCGTCGACGACGACGCAGAAATTGTAGGTCGGCGTGCCATCCGAACGCGCAATGATCAGGTCGTCGAGCTCGGTGTTCTCGAATACGACGTTGCCATGAATGACGTCTTCCACCAGCACATTGCCATCGACGGGATTCTTGAAGCGCACGACCGGATTGACGCCCGCTCGCGGTTCGGTGCGATTGCGGCAGGTGCCGTCGTAACGAGGTTTCTGTTTGGCGGCTTCCTGCTTGCTGCGCATCTCCGCCAGCTCTTCACGCGTGCAGTAACAGTGATACGCGTGGCCGTCCTGCAGGAATTGTGCGAGGACTTCCCGATACCGATCCATGCGGCGGGACTGATAGAAGGGGCCTTCGTCTGCCTGCAGCCCGAGCCATTCCATGCCATCGAGGATGACTTGGGTGGCAGCGTCCGTGGATCGCTCGCGATCGGTATCTTCGATCCGCAGCACGAACGTGCCACCGTGTCGCCTGGCGTACAGCCAGGAGAACAGCGCTGTACGCACGCCCCCGATATGGAGCAGTCCGGTCGGGCTGGGGGCGAAACGGGTACGAATTGGCATAGGAGGAAGGGACTGGTGATGCGTCGATCGTGACTAGTCAGACGGTCTTGCGACCGAGCTTCGGCTCCAACCAGTCACTAGTCACCAGTCACCAGTCATTTCTGCCTGAAATGGTGGGCGGTACAGGGATTGAACCTGTGACCCCTGCCGTGTGAAAGCAGTGCTCTACCGCTGAGCTAACCGCCCCTGAGGGTTTGCCGCGTGGCCAGGCTGCCGGACCGGATAATCGGGTGCAGTGGAGGCCATACGGGCGCGAAACGGGGGCGTAGTGTAGGGACGGGTATCGAAGCGGTCAACGCACTGTGGCAAGAAGTCGCTTGGCGCCCAAGAGCCGGCTGCAGCCGGCACCGTTTCCCAGACCCTGCGCCGGCGCTCGCCTCAGGAAAGGGCGTGCAACGGCGGCGGCCGATTCAATAGCACCCAGTACAAGCCCAGGCAGCTGACAGCCTCGACAAAGGCGCCGAACTCAACCGGCTTGCGCACATAGCTATTGGCCCCAAGGCTGTAACTCGCGATGACGTCGGCATCCTGGCTGGACGAGGTCAGGACGACGACCGGCAGGGTGCGCGTGCGCTCATCAGCGCGCAGCCGCTTGAGCACGCCCAACCCATCGAGCTTGGGCAACTTCAGGTCCAGCAGAACCACCGTAGGCACGCGCTGGATGTCCCGGCCCGCGTACCGCCCATTGCCGAACAGGTACTCGATGGCTTCGACACCATCGCGCACCACGATGATGTCGTGCGCGAGATTGTTCTTCCGCAGACTGAGCAGCGTGAGCTCCTCATCGTCCGGATTATCTTCCACCAGCAGAATGTATCGTTCTGTCATTGCTGACCCTCAGCAACCGTGCAGTAAGCCTCGGCCGGACTGCTTCGCTTCGTCGCTGGACTATTTGCGCGCACGGACGTCGCTGTGGGGCAGCGTTCGAACCCGCCGAATCGATCACTGGCGTACGCAAACAGAATCCTACGCCATTGTCCCGCACAAAGAACGATCGTCACCCGCCGACACCGTTAGCCCAAGCCGGATCT
>DASYEW010000045.1:0-31409 GCA_036498785.1 Steroidobacteraceae bacterium
TCATGATCGCTTCGTCCAAGCGGTCACCGCCGATCCGCGCCGAGTTCGCATAGACCACCCCGTTCAACGAAAGCACCGCGACTTCCGACGTTCCGCCACCAACATCCAGCACCATCGAGCCCCGCGGTTGGTGAACGGGCAGGCCGGCGCCTACAGCGGCGGCCATCGGCTCGCTCACGATCGCGACGCTGCGCGCGCCGGCGCCCTCGGCCGACTCACGGATCGCCCGGCGCTCAACTTGCGTTGAGCCGAACGGGACGCAGACAAGAACTCGGGGCGACGGTTTGAGGAACCGGTTACCGTGCAATTTTCGATGAAGAACTGCAACATCTTCTCGGTATACGCGAAGTCGGCGATGACGCCATCCTTCAGAGGACGCACTGCCGTGATGTGCCCGGGAGTTCTCCCTATCATGCTCTTGGCCGCTTGCCCCACCGCAACGACCATCTTTCCGCCGCCGCCGGGGTCCTTCTGTACAGCGACCACGGAGGGCTCGTTCAGGACGATGCCTCTGCCGCGCACATAGATGAGCGTGTTAGCCGTGCCCAGATCGATCGAAAGATCGCTGGAGAAGTAGCCGCGTAAGCGCTTGAGCATTGAGTGAGGGGAAAGAATGCGGAGGGAGGATCCCTGCACGTAACAGTAGCCGAGTTTCGATCCTTGCGGCCAGATAAACCACGGCACGAACTCGACGTCCGCCTCTCACAACGGCTGAAGCCCGGCCGTGGTTCATCGATCCTGACACGGGAAACGCGCGACGTTCGAGTAACATGGTCATCGCGAACCATCTCGCAGAGTGAAGGTGATATGTCTACTTACCGGCTGATTGAAAGTCGGGTTACCGGCCAGTTGAAAGTCGACCTATCGGCCATTTGAAAGGATCTCTAAGGCCGATTGCTCCACGGGATTTTGGAGCAAATTTGTAGCAACGTCCGCCCGCAATTCGCCGTCAGATTTGCCCTCAACGCGGTTCCGTTGTCGCTATTTGTCGAAACATATCAAGCATTTGCGATTCGGCGTCGATTGCGGTTCAAATAGTGGGTCCGTGTACGATCACTGTCCGTTCCAGTCGGAGTCTGGGAAGGGGACGCAAGGAGAGGACTATGCAGGTCAATCACGAAAGCTCGGCTCACAGACTGTCGGTAGAACTGGATGGCCATGTCGGGCGCCTCGACTATGAGATCGACGGCAAACAGATGAGCATCACTCACGTGCGGGTCGCGGCAAAAATCCGCGGCCGCGGCGTCGCGGAAGCGCTTATGCGAGGCGCGCTGGACCATGCCGCTGCCAACGGGTTGACGGTGAAACCGGTTTGCGCCTATGCCGTTGCGTACATGAAGAAGCACCCGACGCAGTCGCAGCTTGAACACCTCGATCAGTTGCTAGACGAAGCACTCGAGGAGTCCTTTCCTGCAAGCGATGCGCCAGCTGTGGGCGGCGTCGACTGACTCCACAGATCCGGGGCCGCTGAGCGGCCTAATGGGAGAACTTCGGAACGGGAGCCTCGTCCCGACCTTGCCCCAGAACGACAGTGCGCCAATGGGCGCCAGCCGCAGGTGCAATAGAGGAGCGAGGGAGGAACTTCACCATGACGGATGAGGAACAGCGGGAGGCGGATCGAGTCGACCTCGTCAAAGACTGGGGGCAGGGGCTGGTTGAAGTGCTCGTGTCCATCGAGCGGTTACCGGCTCACGAGATCGATGTAAATCCGATCTCGGCAGCAGCCCCGATCCCGGGCGTCCCAAGCAAAGTCAAAGTGACCGCAAGGGACACCCGATGTAGGAGGGATCGCTCCGCTGCTTGCACGTGAAATCGACCTCAGCCGTTCCGCACCCACCCGTACCGTGTGTGATCCGGGCCGCCCCCGGCCGCAACATACTGTTCCCGGGCTCGGGCGAGGTTGTCCGCAGTGTATCCAGGCATCTCCATGAGACGTTTCAAGTCGCCCGTCATCTTCGACGCGTAGTCCTTCGGTACCGGCTTGAAGTGGGCTGCGAAGTTCCGCTGTACGTCGATGCCGTAGAGGCGTGCCGAGTTGAGGCCCAGGATCTTGCGCTTGGCGTCTTCCGTGAACTCCGGGTAGCCGTACTTGCGGCGCATCTCTTCGGGAATCTGAAAGCGCCACATGGCATCGATCTGCCATTGCGGCGATCCGTACCAGACGGAGTCCGAGCCGAACACGATCCGATCCGGACCCATGAACTTCAACAGTTGCCCCATCAGGTGGGCCGCAAGCGTCGGGAAGCAGACGACTGAGGATGCCCAGGTAGTGCCGAGCTCGGCGTACGTGTTCTTCAGGTCGCGACACAGCACAGCGTATTCGGTCGTCCAGCTGATGTCGGGCACACCCTCACGCAGTTTGCCTCCCTTGACGTCCGCGTACGCGTCGTACATGAAGAATGCAGACTGGATACAGGCGTGATAGGTGATGAAGTTGAGATTGGGCCAGTCCTTGGCTGCCTTCGGCAGGTCGGCCGGATGCCCTTCCTCGGGACGCCGCTCTGGGCTGTTGTGCAGCCCCTTGTGCACGCAGATGTTATTGAAGCCAGGCCGGGTCGATTTCTGCTGTGCGTAGGCCTTGTTGATCGCATCGAATGTCGGATATGCAATCCGCTCATCGTCGTGACGCCACTGCTTCATCAGGCTCAGCGGATTGTCGTCGACCTTCGCGGCATTGGCGATGTTGTAACCTTTCCAGGAGTCGGGCTTGTTCTGCTCGATCTGCTGGTGAATATAGTCGAGGTTGCCCTTGCCGACATACAACATACCGTGCGCGAGCGCACGCGGGGAGCCGGCCACTTGGTTGATGAAGTCCCGTGCCGCGGCGGTCTGAGCCGCGGTCAGGATTTCACCGCCACGTGCTTCGTCCACATTGCGCGGCGCACGATCACCAGTGTCGATCACGCTCGCCGGCACGTTACTGAGCATGCCGACGGTGACCTGGCTGTCCAGGTAGACCTGTTTGATGAAATCCGTCAGCAGGAAATTTTCGGGGTTGAACGGCAAGCCGACCAGGGCCGGATTCCAGACGCCCCAGGCCTGGCCATGCTCGTCCAGATGTCCCTCTTTGTTGAAGGGGTTCGAGGGGAGGCCGATCGATGGCCCCTGCGCGAGACCCCGTAGCCCACGCAGTGTGTTGCCACGGCTGCCCCGCACCAGATGCAGTTGATCGTCGAGCACGAACACGTCTCGCGGCGTCGAGGCTTGTGCGTAGGCTTCCGGAACCAGCATTTCCAGCGGATCGACTTTGAAGTACGGCCCGAAGACTTCGTTCATGGCGAGGAACGAGGCCGCCATGCCGCCGCTGCCGGCCAGAAAGCGGCGCCGGCTCACGCCCAGTCGGCGGCTGGCATCCTCAGCCATCGCGTTGACGCGCGCTTCGACGTTCTTTTGTTTCTCGCTTTGCGGCGAGGGCATGTATTCGCCGTTTGACACCATCTGAGTGGGGATCGGGGTGCGATAGCGCTCATTGTCATAGGCGCGCGTGCAGTGCGACATCTCCTCGTCAGTCAGTAACGTCTCGTCCTGCTCCCAAAGCCGGTTGCTCTCATTCCACTTTTCCACGATCACCTCCAAGGTCGTTACGGGCTTTCTGCCTAAGGACGTAGATGAAATCGTCTTCGCGGCATGCAACAGAACTTTGCGGGGGCGTCCGCCGATCCGCACCGCGACCAGAGTCATATCGTTCGCGGCATCGTAGTCCCACGAGTCGCCGGGAGTGGCCGATACACAACCACGGCGAATCATGCGCGTCTCCCTTCACCGACGACAGTATGGCAAATACATTCGGAATCCAATGCCAGTGCGCCCCGGTCGGGTTGTCTTTCTAGCCACGCGTCTTCAGATCGGTCGCCGTGTACTCTTGCAGCAAATCATAGAAGTCACCGCGAGCGGGTCCGTACCACCAACTGTCCTTCCCGGAACCACTTGATCAGGGTTGACAAAAGCGAATCGGCCTTTGCCGCAGCTGGAAACACGGAATTTCCGAAATTCCGCGGAAAATGCCCAGGAAATGCCCGGGTGCTAAACTGCCGAACAATGAGCACTTTCCCCGGAAAACCTAGCGTTTCAGGCCACTCTGCGATCTCAGTGGCTCCCATGATGGACTGGACCGACCCCGCGATCTGGTTTGGCAAAACAACAACTTAGGATCTGATAGTCGATCTCGTCGCTATTTTGTCGCTACCAAAACTGGGGACCGGCACCAGCGTTTTGACGAAGGTCTAATTATGTATGGGACCGAGGGAAGCGATCTGATCCAACAGAACAATGACTTGCGATCCTCCAAAGTGATCGTGTCGCTATTCTGTCGCTATCGAGGCCTGTAATAGCCTCGATCTCTTCCTAAGGGCCTAATAATGTATAGGACCGACTCAAAACGTGCACCCAGAAAAACAACAACTTGTGAGCGCGTCAGTTAGCGTGTCCCAATTCCGTCGCAGTGCTCAAACGCGTAGCGAGTCTAACTTCTTTCCGCTCAAGGAACAGGGATGCCTCAATCTAACACTGGGTGCTGACGAAAAACGCAAGGAAGAGAGCCAGCGAACGGCGAGCCAGCGGACTGGTAAAAAGGCGATATTCTTGCGCTAGCCCGCCAGTGCGCCCCGCAGATTCGATAACGCCCAGAAGCTGCATGAAAACAACTGCCAAGACCCAAAAATCTCCCATCCATCGTGATGCGCTCTCCGCATGGAGGCATTTGGTCAATCTCGGTGGCCTTGAACTCACCGGGCGTGATGCGGATTTCGAGGCCGATCTGCTCGCCCACCTGCGGCCTACTGAGACCTCCTTGGACAGCGTCTTGCGGCAGGTGTCCATTGATCAATTCCTTCAAGCATTCTTTGCCACCGCCCGGCCCTATGTGCAGATGTTTGAGGAGATCTTGCGGTTCTTCCAGGCCGCGGGCGCCACCCAAGGCCGCCAGCACTGGCGTCTGAGGCTGGATCAGGACACCGACTTGGCCCTCGATCACTTTCGTGAACAGCTGGGTCAATGGCAATCGATAAAAGGTCGGGCGCTGCTTCCCGCATTGGATGTTCAGGGCGCGTGGTTGATTTGGCACCGCCTTCCACATCAAGGCTCGCGAGCACTAAACAGTTCCGCGAGCTCACCCAACCCTTTACCCGAATGGATCGAGAACTGGCTTAAGGCCTACGACGCCCAACAGCGTCTGCCGTTGCCCGCCGAGCAGCTGAAAGGGGCCCTTCCAGCCGAACTGCAGGCCATCGTCCCCTTCGTCAGCGCGGTGGCCGACTTGGAAGCGCGCCTGAGTTACGAGGGCATGAAGCGAATTCTCCGCGATCGTGGCTATCACCACGGCGTTGTGCTGGTCGAGGAGGCCGCGCTGTCTGCGCTGGAAAGCGATTACTGGCTGGGTCAGACGCTGAAAGGCTTGTTCGAGGCGACACACCTGCCCACCGTCGATCGGCAAGGCATCGAACAAGACCTAAAGGACTTGATCTCAAGCGTTCCGACCTGCTCCGTTGAGATGGATGTGACGGTGCCCATCCTCGAGGACATTGTGCGGCTGCCCATCTGGCAGAAGCGCCACGAACTCTACGCCGTCTGGGTTGCAACGCTGATTGTGTCCGCACTAGGCGAGCACGATCTGAAGCTCCATCACGACAACGGCCGCATTGAGTTCGCGTTTCGGGAGACTTTGCTGGCTTCGGTGCTGACCTCCAATCCGCCGGTGCAGCTCATCAGCGAACGCCGGTCGCCGCTCTCTAAAGAAGCCAGTTCCACGTCGCGCTCCAAAGGAGCCCAACCCGACTACGGCATCTGGGTAGCGAACAACAGCACGCCGGACGACTGTGTACTGGTCGTCGAGTGCAAACACTATCAGCAGTCCGCCGGCGGCCGATTTTCAGAAGTATTGTCTGACTACGCTCTGTCGCTGCCAAGAGCGAGGGTAGTCCTGGTGAGCCACGGACCAATCGCGAATCCTGAAGACGCCCTGTCCCTGAGAATTCGCGGACGCTGCGCTTCTATCGGGCGACTTACCGCTGACAATTCTGCTGCACGTGAAGTGCTAGAGCACCATGTGCGAGAGTGCGTCGGACCTCGCGCCATTGCGCAGCCGCCAGCTGGCGCGCGAATCTGGGCGACGCAGGCGATGGCCGTCGACATTTCGCCATCGATGCGTCCATTTCTGGGCCAAGCTCGCCTGCGCGAAAAGCTTGTTCAGCTCGTCGCTACGCGCGACGTCGGCATCATCGTGACGATCGACAAGCAGATCGTGCGACTCTTCCCGCCAACCCCGGACGGAATTGACGCGGCGCGAAATAGTCAGGGCAATGACACAGAACTATCCGCTCCGGTGCGATTACTCACTGACTGCTATGAGAGCGTGCTGGTCGTGACGGACCGCGACGGATACGACACGCTTGCTGGAAATTCGGGGACTCGGTTGGACGCAGGAGACCCCGATCTCTACCTACTCGACCTCAGCAAACGACCAAGCACCTCTCGAAAGCCCTAGCCATCGTTTGGGCCTGACGGCAGGGGCCGTGAACAAGCGGCATCGCTTGATCCCGCCAACTCTCTCGCTGGTTCATTCATACAGTGTCCGGACACCAACAAGAGCTGAAGCCCCCGGCGCTCGACGGATCAGACACCCGCTTGGGTCGGATCCTGCGCACGGCTTGCCAATGATCTCCAAATATCCGGCCGCGCCTGCCAGCGCAGTCCAAACCAGGACGCGTGTCGTGCGGCGATCCCATCGAGTTCTGCGAATTCGAGTTTGGCGATGCGCGCGGCGCAATGCTCGGTGGCGCCAAGAACCAGCTCGACGGCGTCGGGATGGGCGTGCGTCCAATACCAAGCCATGTGGAGCGCCGACCGTGCGAGGCCGACCCACCCGTCGGGCGGGGCATCAGGACCGGCAGACGGTGTCTCGCTGATCGTTTGTAGGTGATCCCAGCGGTCAGCGTCGCGGAAGTGCCCGTCGATCAGTAGGCAGGGGATGCGACTCAGCCGATCCAGCGATGCGGGGTCTAGCGCCGCCACAATCGTGTTTAAGGCGCGCGGGGTTCGCTCGCCGTTGAGGATTTGAGAGGACATGCTTTCGCCTCTCGCGGTGCGAGGGCGCATAGACAGCGGGTAACGCCCGCAAAGGCCATGCGTGGGCATGCTGAGGTTCCCTCAGGGCCGCCTTGATAGGCGCGTCGCAAGCACAGCACTCAACTAAGTTGCCGGCCCGCAAGGCCAGACGTGAGCGTGGATCGAGAAAGAAGTGAGTCGATAGGGGTCGGTGTGACTGAAGCGGAGGTGTCGAATGAAAGTCGTATAGCAGTGATGGAAGTGACAGGTGCTGGGCCGAATGGAGCGGGCTCGTGCGGACGTCGACAATGCTTGGAGACATTCCAGCGCTGCAACCGCGCAAGGACGTCACGCGTGCTCGGTTCTGCTGGGCCAAGGTGGCCGCCGAGCGCGCGGCAGGCTTCCCGACAAAGGGACTCCCGGTGCTGCAGGCCGCCATGCGGGAAGCGCTCAATATCCACACGTCGCCGCTTGTGCAGATGGCGTTCATGGACTTTATGGTCGAGACACAGGGTCGTCCTGCAATCGACGCTCTCGCCCGGCTGTCCCGTGATGAGACGGCGGAGGCCACTGTCCATGCCTTGTGAGGTATCGAACATCTGCAGCGAGCGTAAGGCGTCGCGGTCCTTGCGGAACCGAACGTAACTAATTGTCGGCTATCCTCAGTTTGATGGGAGTTTGTCCCCGGCGTCCTTGCCGTACGGTTCTTCGGGCGGTGGCAGATGGCACGACGGCCGGACTGCTGGATCCACGACATCCATCGTAATGCACTGTTGGCAGCTGTTGCCGCGGGTGAGGTCTCGTATCGATCCCGACCGGTTGGGTACTTGGTTGGGATAGAACGAGTTCACAACCGCTTCGGGCAAGTCATTCATAGCGCCGCACTCGCTGCCTGAATTGATTTGAGCGCTGATCAGGGTCAACGCGGAGTCTGACAACTGAAACCCCAGGCTCAATTGAAATAGTTGGTGGTCTAGGATGGCAGGCTCGATGACCTGGTAGAGCGGTGCGACCCCGGATACGACAGAGAGATTGCGAGCATTCTCTACACGATAGGCGGTGTTTTCACCCCGCGCGGTTCTGGCAGAGAGGAGCGCCGCAATGGGTGATGCGAATTCCTCGGCGGTGGAACGGCCGAGCGGTCCTGGCTCCGAGGTATAATCGTCGGAGACGCCGCGCAAAATGATGAGATAGAGGGTGAAGTGAAGGCGCGGGTCGTCGGGACTTAAATCGCCGCTGTACCGCCGATCGGTGTATCTCACATTCGCCAAACTCTCGACAAGGTTTTGCGCAGTGTCGATGCCGCTATTGTCGAAGTAGCCGCCGTCGACCAAATGTACGGCGCCACGACCTTGCTTAAGCGTAGCTGCCGGTAGAATGTAGGGGAATCGCGCACTCAAGCTGACGGCGGTGCTCAAAGTGATGTCCGAAGTAACGCTCGGTCGATCCCCATTTGCCACCCGCTCCTGGTAGAACGGGGCGAGACCCGCATCATCGTAGAACCAGGCCGCCATATTGGGTGCCTGGGCATCGAGACTGAACGGTGAGATCGTTCTGCGCCGTCCGGTTTCCACTTCCGTCGTGTTGATCAGAAGGGCTGGGACGGCCCCGTGACTATCAGCAAGATCAAGAAAGAGCTCCGTAAACGGGTTAGTGGGGGCGGGGTCAACGGCTGCCCAATTGGTCTCGATTCCGCGCTCAAAGGCACGAGCACGATCAAACGACGGCACGGGAAAGAACAGAAATCGCTGTAGCAGGTCCGGAAAGAGAGTCCCGCCGATGAGGGGCGCCAAAAAATCTCGCCGCAAGAATTGACCGATCGCGGTCTCAGCCGGCCCCGTTGTATCTGGACCCCAGGTGCAGGGCTTCCAAGGCTCATTTTTCACGTGTTGCTTGGCATAGGCTGCAAACGCTGCGGCGCCGAGACTGCCCCCGGATACCGAACTGACCGCAAACACGTGCTGACTGAACGTGGGACAGTGGTCTTGCAGACGTGCCAAGAAGGTCGCGGTCTGCGCTGAAGCATACAAACCTCCGCCCCGGGCGGCCACGACGATCACGGGGTAGGGCTCGCCGCTCGAGCGAAAATGGTCTAGGTCTCGACGGCTCAGCAACCAGTCATCAAAGTAGCGCTGAGGACCGCCCTCATCCCAGAGCTGACGGGGGGCCTTCAGTGCCGTCCGGTGGATAAGGTGGTTGTTGTTGAGTCCGGTCCAGGAGAACAGAAGTGAAGCCGCTAACAAGAGACTTGCCGCTGGGATGCGGTTCGCATCGAAGGCAAGAAACAGCCCGGTGAGGCAAAGACTTAGCCACGCGAGGAAAAGATTGACGAGGCAGAGGGTTCCTAAAAAAGTTGGAAGCTGGGACCAGAGAGTCAGAGCGAGCGAGAGGACAATCAGCGCCATCGCGCTGCCGGCGACCCACCGACCTACGATCACGGGTGGCAAGAGGAAAGTGTTTAAACGACGCTTGACTCTGTGGCTCACCCGGGGCGCTGCGAGCAAGAGGGCGAGCGCGAGCACCCAGACGAGTATGGCGGCGACTTCCAGGCGGGCTGAGGTCCGCGCCATCTGCTCGATCGCGTGCTGTGCGCGAGCGAGCGAGGCACTGTGTTGAGTGAGCACGGGTGGGATCGCTTCCAGTCGGGTCGCTTGCGAGACTTGCCAGAGGCCGAGTCCCAAGAAGAACAGCACTGCCGCTGCGCACAGGCGTGGGATCCACCGAACAATGAACCCTTCCCAGGTTGCGGCGGCGTGGGCGTCGGGCAGCAACATCGAACTCACGCGACGTGCGGCGCTCCATAGACAGATCAGGGTAAGTAACTCCGTCAGAACCGCGAAAATCAATTGCGCCGGATGCTCCCCTTCCGCGCCAACGCGATAGACCTCGCGCATCTGATCGGTTCCGCAGTAGAAGGCAGCGGCGATCACGACGACGATCAAGGGTGCCCGAAGGACCCCGAGTGTATCCGCGAGGGTCCGGAGTCCTTTTAACGACGCTGTGAGCATGGTCGACCGTCCTGGCGCGTGGCGCACGCTTCTTTTTTGGCAGCTCAAGGAGCAGAGGTAAGCTTACGATATTTGTCGGATCTAACAAAGCGCCAGACTCTGTCGTTGTGCAGTGAGTGCCCGCAGGATTTTACAGCGCCTTTGCACAGCGCGCCGTTCTGGGGCACTGCTGCTTTCGGTCTCGCTGGTTTGGCGTCGGATTTGCGGTTGTCGCGCACAGGGGATGCTTAGGTGGTGGTCGTAAGCTCCCCGGGGACGGACACAGGTAATTGGTAGACTCTCCTGCGAAGTGACGTTGGTGGCCGAAACGCACACTGGATGCGGATACCTTCGCATACGATTTGCTGACGCGTGGAAAAGAGTGCACCACCCCGAAAAAGCAGTCTGCGGACGCGTGGTTCGAGAACGACGATGCCGGGGAGTTCGAGGTCCTGGAACAGTGCTTTTCGCCTGTCGCTGGGAAGGCTCTCGTCACGCTGTATCTGAGTGACACGGACATGTTCGATCGCGGCTTTGACCCTGACGTCCGCTGGCGCAGATAATTCCTGGTTCGGCGCTAAGTTGGCGCAGCCAGCGCCTTGCCCAGACGCGAAACCACATCGTTGATCGCATTCCAATACCAAAGCAGGTTGAGCGACTTGTCTGCCGACAGCTCTGTTACGATGAAAGACCATTTCCGCAGCGCACCGGTTCCATGAGCCTCTGGCGTTCTGAACTCGTTATCGAATTTCTCAATCAACGAATGCAGTGAGTCGGCCAGCGTTGCATCCACCTTATTCGCACGCACGGCGATCTTTCGGAACGCTTTTTTCCTGCTGCTTGCCGAGATGAATTGCTCGTATTTCTCCGGCACAAACATCAGGATCAACAAACCCATCAGCTTGTCCCACAACGCACGATAGCGCAGCACGAATGCTGAGTTGTGGCGATGCAAGTTCATCCGGGTATCGAAAATGATGCTGCTCTCGAGTGCGGATGTTCCTGCTCGTAACGTTTCTGCAGGTGCGTAGGATCTAGCCTTCGTCGCGCTGGCCTGGTCGCAGAATAGCAGTGTGAAATTCACATGCACATCGAAAATTGCAGCAAACAGGCGTCCGCCATCCTCGCGTGACTGACAGAAATCATATGCCGCTGCGAGCGATATGTGACTCAAGGCAAATCCCGCTGCGGCCTGCGCGTATGCCTGCATGTACGTATCGAAGCGGGCCGCATCCGCACGGGATTTTATGAGCTGGAGTGCTTCGGTGGTCATACGACTTCGCGTTATGTGTGTGCTGCTGCTCATCATATCCAAGTCGCGGTGCAAGCGAGCCGGAAGAACGCCGTTGCCTGCGGCGGAGATGCATAGGGCGGACGGCCGTTAGCGCTTCACTGCTCACCGCAGCGAAGTTGTCTGGAACAAGAGTGTGACTCGCGGCGCGAGACGTGCGTGGTATGCGACCGTCCTACGCTCGAGTCTCGGTGAAACTTAGACGCGTGAGCGAAGCGACGTCGTTCGAAACTTGCGATGACCTCAGCTCCATTTCATTGTCAGTTGCTTTCCCGACTCCGCACACTCGCGTAGGTAAAGATTGATCAAATTTTGATAGGGGATTCCATTTCTCTCTGCAAGGGATTTGAAGTAAGCGACTGTGTCTTCATCCAGCCGAATAGTCAGCTGCTTCTTCGCCTTGCTGAGATACGGATTCCGTACTGATTTGGAGAAGTCGTAGTGTTTTTTCATCGCAGCCACCATTGATACTGTTCGATTTCATCCCGGTCGGCTTTGCGCGCCGAGATGATGCGGATGACTTCACCACTCTGTCTATAACAGTGACAGACGACCAACACCCGCAAGGAAATACTGAGCCCCAGGAGTACGAATCGCTCTTCATCCTCCGAGTGCTCAGGATCCGGAATGACACGCGCATTGTCGTCCAGGAATGCGGTCTTCGCCTCGGCGAAGGAGACGCCGTGCTTGCGCCGATTGGCGGCGTTCTTCTTCTCATCCCACTCGAAACGCAGCGTGCTCACTAATGCTAGCGTAACTACAGTGTAGTGCACTGTCCACGAAACGTCTGTGGCCGGCCCCGGTATCTTGTGTCCGCCAGCTCGGTTCTTGCTGCAATTCCGCTCACCAAGTCCGCTCGAAGGGCCTGAAAAAACAAGGGTTTACAGAGCCGCCGCTGCGCTAGGACAATGTGTCCGTCCAACCCAGGCTACCTTCGATTCAGAATAAATTGTCTATTAAAATCAATCAGTTAGACAGAAAGATATCGGTTGCTCCCATGATGGATAGGAGCGACTGAGACACTTGCTGCTGTGGCGACAGGTACTTAGCTGAAGCGAAGAGTCCGTGTCGCAACTCCGTCGCAGCTGGCAACAGGCAGAGCGGTTGAAGCGCGGAGCACATTCTACTGCCAGTTTCGGGTGCACGCGCTAGCAGCTAAATTCGCGCGGCGGTCCAAATGAAAGTCCGTTTCGCCGAGCTTGAATTGCGAGTTCCGGAGAAGCCTGGCGCGTACGAGATTCATGCCGACGAAGGCATGCCGCTTACTACCTCGAATTGCAGCGCCAGGAAGTGTTTGCGAAACAGAATGCAGAGGCGGGGCCCTCCGACTCCGGCTATCGTCGGAGCGTAAAGCGATGTCTCGATCCGTGAATCCGTACTATTCAGGTCCGCCGAGCGATCATTTCGACGGACTGCGCTTCTTCAACCCGAATCATCCCACCACCGATCGCGGTCTTCGTGACCTCCTGCGTTGGAGGTTGAATGGGGAAGGCGCAGCGTGGCCGAAGTCGGTTCCCGTCCACCAGACCGTTCCGCAGCTCCTCGTTGCCGGGCTTCGAGCGACCATAATTGGTCACGCGAGCGTGCTGATCCAGGCGGGCGGGCTCAATGTTCTGACCGACCCGGTCTGGTCTGAAAGGGCGAGCCCAGTTGCATTTGCCGGCCCCCGGCGTGTGTGGGCGCCCGGGATCGTGTTCGAGTCCTTGCCGCCGATTGACGCCGTCCTGCTCAGCCACAACCACTATGACCATATGGACCTTGCGACGCTGCGCCGTCTCCACCGTGAGCACCGTCCGCTGATCGTGACGTCGCTCGGCAACGATACGATCCTGCGGCGGGCAATTCGTGGCGTCCGGGTAGCGGCGGGGGACTGGTGGGAGCGTATCGACATTGGCAAGGGAGGCGAGGTGACGATCGTGCCGGCGTATCACTGGTCCTCGCGTACGGGGCGCGACCGGCGGATGGCGCTTTGGTCCGGGTTCATGTTGAGTACCGTGGGCGGCCGTGCGTATTTCGCCGGAGACACCGGCTACGGGGACGGGCGTACCTTTCGTGAGCTGCGGCAGCAAATCGGCAGACCCGATCTGGCCCTGATTCCCATCGGATCCTACGCGCCGCGCTGGTTCATGAGCGCGCAGCACACCGATCCCAATGAAGCGGTCCAGATCCTGGAGGACCTCGAGGCCGCCCGCGCAGTCGGCATTCATTGGGGTGTGTTTCAGCTTACCGACGAGGGCCGGGGCGAGCCGCCCGAACGGCTTCGCGAAGCCCTCGTGCGCAGAGGGATTCCCGAAGAGCTATTCCCTGCCCCGGAGCCGGGACACGACTACGGATCCGTTTGAGGCTGCAACGGATGACCGTCGAAAGACCCGCAGTCTCGTCAGCTACAGTCGCACCGTCATGACCGTGCCCTCGACGTAGCGTGGGATTCAGCCCCTTCAGTTGTCCCCTGACGAAGTGCGGTTGTTTCGGATGATCGGGAGCCTGCTCTACCCGTAAAGCTCTCGCTCTCGCCTGTTTCGACTGTGGAGGGGTCGGTTGGCGTCGTTTGTGACGCCAACTCGCTCGTCCTACGCCCCGAGCGCTTCTTCAAAACGCCGGTACTGCGATGTAATGAACCCGTTACCCTTGCGCTGCCTCTCGCGCCAGGCGCTCTGGTATGCGCCTTCGAGTATGAAGTGCGAAAGCACGTTCCACTTACACGGCAGCACGGTCACGTGGCGATGGACTGCCGCGCCGATTCGGTCGGCGATGCGTTCGGGATAGGGATCGACGATGAGTGTCGGGCGCGGTTTCCAGCGCATCAGGTCGATAATCAGCTCGAATGATTCGGTGTCGTGTATCGCACCGCTGTCTCGTTGTTCCCCGAAGGAATAGCCGACGATCACGTTCAGGTGCGCGGAGCCAAAATCGTGTATCAGACACCGGTAGGGATCGCGCGTGGTGATGTCGAGAGGCTCCGGGAGTGGGCGGTGATGATCGAGCCAGTCGCTGAACTCTGCGGGTAGCGCCAGGTGGCGAATAGCGGCTGTCACGAACGGGGCGTGGACGAAAGCGGGCGCGATCGACCCATGCGGCAGCAGCACGTCATGCTTAGGGTGGATCCAGGTGTCCAGACTGTCCGTGTTGAAGTTGAAGATCGTCGATGGGACAAAGAAGTCGAACACCGCATATTGCGTGGGGCGCTCCAGAGCCGTCGTGGTCATGGCCCGTGCGATGTAGGCTTCGATAACCGAATTCGGGGTGTGCCGTACGAACTCGTTCAAGGAAATCGTGTCGGAACGCAGCGCGTCGAGGTCGTGGTGTAGCTTCCGCGGGAGCATTGCCGCCGTGAGAGGGGAGGGGTCATGCGGTTGGCCGTCCCAGATTCCCTGGTTGACGACCTCGGCAAGAACTCTTTCGGCGCTGCTCAGAGCAATGGTCGGGACCGAGGTGCCCGCGCCGAGGACGTACAGACTCCGCTGTTGCATCGCCAGCCACAATAGTTCCCACCCGTCCCGAGCCGGATCGAGCCGCCCGCGTCGCCGCCGGCGTGCTTCGAAGGTTGACTGGCTAGGAGTGCTGCAGGGGCTCATGAGGTGGCGCCGATTATGCACTCGGCGCGCCTCATCGAGCCGGGTGCGTCACATGATGACGTTGCCTCGATCGCCAAAGCAGCACGGGCGCACTTCAAGTTGCGTGAGCCGGCGCTGTAGAGCGGGTCGGCATGCGAATCGCCTGGGAGACGATTGAAGCCACGCACCGCGTTTGCACGCCAGCCACGCGCGACCCACGGCGTCGCCCCAGTGAAGACTGTCTCCGCCGTAACCCATCCGGAGCGTTTCCGCGGAGGGATTGACCAACACTCCGACGTTCAGCTCACCGCAGCCGGCGTCCGATAACCAGGCGATGGCTGCCAGCCCGGGCGCGAGGTCGAATTTTACGCACCCTTCACTCGGACCGCCGTGGATCGGCCTGGGCCATCGATTGTCATTCGGCCGGATGGTAAACAGACTGGCGGCGAGAGCATTGATGCCGGCAACCAATACGTTACGCCACGCTCTATGCCGTTCTGAGCGGTACGTGATCTCGTTGCCGGGGTCGTTGGAGATAACACCCGGATAACTGTTCAATTCAAACCGGTCGAGGCCCTCACGCTCATCGAAGCCGTTCAGTTGCTAAAAGGCGCTGGCGGAAAGCCTCGTAATCGAGCTGACGATAGTCATCCTCCGGGGGGGGTAGGCGATTTGGACTGCGCACGGCGGCGAGCAGAGCCGCGTGCGTGTCGAAGCCCAGCGCTCGTGCCAGGGCTTCGCTCACGTGCGAAGACTTGCTTTCCGGGACTTCGGTGAATTCTTCGCGAAGTTTGGCCTTCAGGCCGCCAATGCTGGCTTCGGTCGACAGTATGCATGACATGTGCGTGTCTCCAACTCAACGGACCGAATCTGCCGATTACGTTGCGGCCCATGAATAGGGACAACACACGCGCTTGATTTATGTGAAATCCAGTTCTAACCCGACACAAGGTTGGGTACTGGCGACCTCCCAAAAACTACGCGCTTCGATCCAGAACGAGTCAACTGCGATCCGGCTCAACGCCGTAGGCAACCTGAGTGGTGCCGCCGCCATAGAACGCTCCCTAACGCGCGCGCTGTAACGGACGCCCGAGTGGCCGCAAAATTGGCATTTCCTTGAAAGCCTGTTGATCCCGCCCGGCACCGACGATTCGTGCGGCTTTGGCCATGCGGCGATTTACGAGGTGCTTTGCGGAGCTGTTGTCCAATCACGGGACCACGGCCATATATTGCGTTCGATTTGCTCACCGAGGAATACGTTGCTCAATGAGTTCATGAACTTCTTGCTGGCTTGTTCGATCGCAGAGCGTCGCATTGCAAGATACATCAGGCGGTCTTCCGTCATCATCAACCCTTCACGCGAGAGTTCGCGCTGAATCAGCGGAAATCGGGCGTCGGCCACCTCAAGAAACATTGTCAAGGCAGCCATGGAATCTTCAGGCAAAGGAGCCCTGAAGTACTGCTGCAGCCAGTGACGCTGCCAAACGGCGCGTGTGGCGATAGTTGCAGTGCGCTCCTGAAGTGATTCCCAATGTGTGTGAATCCCGGGCTTGCGGTTCAATGCGGTTCGATCGATCATCGGGGAGAGGCGGAACGCGGCGGCGAAGAGGGCGCGAGCACGACGCCACGGAGTCCCGCAGGCCATATCCTGTTCGACACGCTCTTCAAGCCACTGGGAGCGTCCCGAGGACTCCGCCGCCAGAATGAGTTCGAAGAGTGCCTCATCGGTGGCCGTGCCGGGCAAATCCCAGAGCTCATTCCACAGTGCGCGCGTGACGTCGTTCTCCGGCGCTTCGAACGCGATGATCCACTTAAGGTCGATTCCCGAAGCATCCGTGAAGCGTGTCGAGTGTGGCGCCCGAATCAGCAGCTGCCATAAACTCACACCCCGGCTTGGATCGCACTGTAAGACTAGTTGGCATAACGCCAGGTAGAATCCACTCGCGTTGCGGATTTGGGCCGCGAGTGCCGGGTCGGCCGGTGGTGGGAGCCACTGATCGAGAAGTTCCGGAGCAGCTTGGAGAAGAAACGACAGATGCTCCGGCTCAATCCATTCGCCGTAAAACGCCAGACCCTGCCCGCGGCCAGCTGCAATCCGCCGATGTGCTTCCCGCTCGGCTTCCTGGCGTGCATGAAGTCGTGCGTCCACATCGAAGATTCGGCCCAAGTCCTCAAGAGACATCTTTTCGGACTCGCGCTCGTTCAGCTTGAGCGGCTCGTAAACCACATGCGCAGATTTGGGCGCTAGTTCAACGCGTTCCTCGAATGCGTGCTGCGGCTGATCAGTGGTCGTGCTCAATAGCTGTGTCACCGCCATTGCGATCGTTCGCGCTTCATCTGTCTTCCCGCGACGGTGTGCGGCTGCGGGCCACCGCCATGGCGCAATTCGGGCGAGCAGATCATCCAGAGGCAGGGGCGGGGTGGCGGCCATCAGAATGTCTGAGCCGTGACGCCGTTCGGCGTCGCTGTCGACATCTCTCCAGGACCAGCCGGTGTCGGCAAACTCGCGAGCAACGGGACCACACTCTGCTCGTGCCAGCGCGTAAAGTGCATGCAACCGAGTGCCGGGATGGGCAGATCCGCAGAGTTTGAGGAGATATGTCGCCGCCTGATGGGAAATCTCGGTGCTCGTGTGCGCGAGCAGATTGACCAGGATCCAGTCTGCTGCGTCGGTTGCACACTCGCGAACATGAGAGATGAGTCTCTCCAGTTGCAAAGGTGTGAGCGTAGGCAGGGCGGCAATGGTTGCCGACGTCATCCGGTCAATGCCTGCCACGATGAGATCCAGGGGGTATTGTTCGGGCGCGCTTTTGGCGCTGGCCAACAGGCGCAATTCCACGCGAGCGAGGTGCTCGCGCATCTCATTTTCCAAGATGAGGTCATTGCGCTTGAGTTCTTGCAGAGCAACCGCGCAATCTTCGTTCGATGCGATAAGCCAAAGATCAGCCGACTCGTGACTCAGAAATGCCCACGCCGCACCGTTGCGGTTCTTCAGCTCTGCTACGAGTCGGCGATGCAGTGTTGCGAGCTCATGGGCCGAGCAACGCGCGAGACCCGGAAACCAGCATTCAAGATCGACATCGACAGCTGTAGCGTTTTGGCCTGACCGATAGTCTTTGAGATCGAAGGCGGCTACGCATCTCTGAGTCCGCTGCACGAACGCGTGTGGAATGTGTAGAAGGGGATCAGCAAGCCAGGGACGAGCGCGGCCGAGCAAACGGCCAACAGGTTGCTCACTTGTTTGAAGGGCTATTTCGACTTGGGAGCGTTTCAGTTGAAATAGTGAAGCGGCTGGGTTTTCCAGTTGCCATTGGATCGCCGCCCAGCCCTCGGGTTCCGGAACTAATGCCCGAGCGCGCGCTTCACTCGAGGCATCTTCGATCAGCCACAAGAGCCCGGCCGCCGCTCGTTTCGATAGGTTGACGTCGGCGGCATCGGACGGGCGTTGACTGAGCAACCAGGTTGCCTCGGATTCCAACGTCCCGCACGTCTCGCCATAGTCTTTGCGATTGAGCCGAACGATCCACGCGGCATGCCTCGAGAGCGAGCGCGACCCGTCCAATATGCGGGCGACTGCGAATCGCCGCCAAAAGTGTTGCAATGGGGCTAGCGGCACGCACTGGATGAGGCGCAGCGCATAAAGCGGAAGCTGATGAGGCGTCTTGCCAGTTTCGATGACCAACGGCGTCCCGAGAACCTCAATGGCGCCGACCGCGGGGATTCGGCCCAACCAGCGTATGACTTGCTCGGAGCGATGTCGCTGCAAGTCGTCTTTTGGAACTTGGTCGTCGAGTTCCAGCGCGACGACTCTGATCCAGTCGCTCGCGGCCTCGCCAATTGCTTTGTTAACAATGGGCTGCGCGCTCGCATCCTGCACCGTCCGCAGGATGAGCTCCGCTTCGTCGTGACGGCCCGCACGCGCGAGCGTTGCAAGCGCGTTGAGGTACGCTTGCGGAAAGAATGGCGCGTGGCCGAGTACATGGCGCTCAACGCGTGAGGCGAGATTCTGAGATGTGATTCCTTCAACGACCAACGCGGTGACAACAGGCCGTGCCGTGCCTTCGGCCTCGCCCGACAGGGCCGCGGCCGCGAGCGCGGCCGCGAGGATGGCAGCTCGTTCGTCAACGCCGCCCAAGGGCTCAAGCTCGCGCGCCAAGAGATCGGAGAGCTGGGCTGTGTCCTCGACGGATTGGCGGCGCAGGAGGTTCCAGAGGGCAAGTCCATTGGCTGCCAGAACGAGCTGTCGATCGAACTCGAATAGTCCTGGTTCCCCCGGCATGGCTCTGACGAGTTGGCCGTCGACGATGTCGCTGAGCGCCGCATCGGCGTCTCCTTCGCGCACGTCGACCCATTCTCGGAGCCGTGAGCGTTGCGTAATGCCGGCGCCAGCACGCGTTGCCCGGGCAAGCTCGCGAAGAAACGCGTGCCACACTTCGTCGGTCAATCCTGCGCGCCCATCGGGGTCGAAGCGCTTGCCGTACTCGAACAACAATCTCTCGAGAGTGAGATGCTCAAGTCCCACTAGACGCTCGGCCATGCTGGCGATGAGCCGGCAGATGCGGGGCGTTCGTGCGAGCTCCAGCACGCTGGCGCTTAAGGCCGAGGGATCCACGCCCCGTGCACGTAAGGCATCGTCGCGCTCATGATTCGAAAATGGCGGTACGTCGATGACTCCGGGCCCAGGCGCCAGAAAGCGCCCACGCTGCAGCACTTCATCGAAATAGCGGCTTCGACAACTCGCGATGAACCGAATGCGTGTCCGCCACACATCCCGTTGTGCGTGCAAGAAAAGCTCCCGCCAATCCGCGGAGGGAGCCTCGTTCAGTCCATCGATGACCATCCATAGGATCGGCTGTGTGGGGATCGGGATCTGTTTCAGGCGCTCGACCCGCTTTGCCCAATAGTCGGGCCCAAATGGGCCGGCGCGCTTCGATAGGGCGTGCGCAAGCACCTTTTCAACCGTGTACTCCCCGAGACTGCGGAACTCAGACGACGAGCAATACAGCATCGCAGCATCGTCAGTCGCATGACCGAGTAGCCAGCTCGCCAGGGTCCAAGACTTCCCGCGCCCTTCCTCGCCGATCACCAACAGGGGCTGCCCGGGCTGTGCGGCAGTAAGCTGTTGATTCAGACGATCCAGAAGATGAGACCGTGAAATGCAGTGCGCGTCTGGTGCAGCCACCGCAAGGTCTTGGCGAAAGTACGCCTTGCACTCGGCGCGTTGCCGCAGGGTCTCGCGAATCATGTTCCGGCACCGCTTGGCGACCAGCGCCCACCCTGCCGCCCATTCATCGAGATCGCGCCGTAACATCTCCACCGCCGGGCGGGGGTCGGTGACAGCTGCGATTGCCTCTGCGGCCGCGGCGGCCTCCTCGCCGTACGCTCCACGGACCAATGTAGGGAGGGCGGCACAGAGCATCGCCAGAACGGGTGTTGTACCCGACCAATCCAGGATGAGTATGGGTACCCCGTGTGCCTCGCCGAACTCACGCACGGCCGACACAATCTGTTCGGGCGCTTCGCGAGTGGTTACCAAGATCCATGCTTCGAGGCACGGATCCTTGCGAAGCGCCTGTGCCACTTCGCCCAAGACCTCACGCTCGCTGATGGCCGTCGCGTCCTTGTAGCGTTTGGCTTCGAGCCGAATCGCGCGCAGGGCATTTGCTCCGCCGGCATCGGCGCCTGACTGGGAACCGCTCACGGCACGTCGGACCGGGAGCCCCGAGACGCCACTCACCAGCTCGGTGGCCAAGCGCTCAAGGGCGCCGCTCGGTCCTGCGAGTAACGCGCCTTTCAGCGTTTCTAGAGGGTTCATCACGGGATGGGGTGGGAATTCGTTGAGGAGGATCTTGGGCTGCTGCCAGCGCTTAAGACGATTTCCCGCTTCTTGGAGGGCGGAAGGCTGACGCCGCCGATTTGGCCCGGTTACCCATATAGGCAATTGTAACTCGTTGGCTGCTAAGGAAGGCGACTCAAGGGCTACGAAAGTGATATGGGAATTCGGTCTGGACCTAATCTTATAGGACGGCCGTGGGCTGGCCGCTATTGCGCCGGTTCGATTCACCGAGCTCCTTGCTCGGCGGATGTAAGCCTCGCGATGTCCTGGCACAGAATTCGACCGATGTCCGGAATGCCGCTGACGGCTTCTACGCTGATGACTGAATAGGCCGCGCGCGAGGCGTGCCACTGTATGATTGTTGAATGCGGGGTGACTGAAGACACGCGCGAACTCAGTCCGCCGCTCAAGAAAGCAAGATGACTACCGGGAGGCTGGGCGTGCGCCAGAGTTCAACGGAGAAAGAGTACTGGGACGCCGTCGTCAGCGCGGCGGAGACGCGCATTCGCAACTGCTTTTCATCGACGTTCTTTCAAGAACGTAACATCTCGATTCCGGACCAACAGGCTCGCTGTTTCAACCTGTGTTACGCCTTGAGCAAGTCGGGTCGTGTCACTCGACGCAGTCATGTGGCCATCGTCGGCGCTGGCATCTCGGGCATGACGTGTGCCGTGGCGCTGACGATGGCGACCGACTGCCTCGTGTACGTCTACGAGCGCGATGAGATCCTATTGCGCAGGCTGCGGGAAGCGTCCTTCCGCTACTTTCATCCGGAATTGAATTCCAGTGCGGGGCGGGATGGAGCGAGTATCTCCGGGGACCCCGATCTTCTCACGGCGTTTCCGTTCATGAACTGGAGTGGCGGATACGGATGGGCGGTCGCCGAAGAGATGATCCGCAAGTTCGACCACTATCGTCGCTGCTCGTGCATTGCCCTGTCTATGGGAGAGCCGATTGTCAAGATCGACTCCTCGGAAGAAGGTGTGATGGTGTCGACGGCCCGCCGCGCACCAGTTCAGTTTGATCTTGCGATCGATGCGACAGGGTTCGGCAGGGAGAAGGGCAGCGACCTCACCAATGACGAGTCGTACTGGCACTCGGGCAACCCGCGCGGATACCGCGCACTGACGATACGCGCGCGACGCTCTCGCGAGCGGATCCTCATCTCCGGCAACGGGGACAGCGGGGTGATCGAGCTGGCCCATTGCCTCATTCGGGACTTCCGGCACGAGGATATTTTCCGATTCCTTGCGCATAACCGCCATCCGTCCCAACTTGGTCAATGGTATCAGACCGTGCAGGCTTCTTTGCCGCACCGCAGGATTCTTTCGGCAGCGCTCGATGATGAGGACGAAAGAGGTTTGCCACGGGCGACGGGCGTGCTGGCGTGGTATTGGACGATGCGTGAGCTGGCTGAGTCGAATCCTCACATTTCAACGTTTCAAGGTCGGCCGCCTGGTTCCACCGAGCCAACACTCTACAGCCTGATCCATTCCCAACTGAATCGTTATAGGACCATCGATCGCGTTGCTCGCGGGAAACTGGCCCAGGTCGAGGAATTGGCGAGCGAGAAGCTTGCAGAACTCGCGAGTGCGGATGTGGCTAACGTTGCGCGAGATGTGGTGTTGCAAGGCATACCCCGCAAGGCCATCGAGCAAGTGATTCGAACCGACGTGCGCGTCACGATGATCGGTCGGTCGCCGACCGTGTACTCGATGCACCAGGCCCCTCTGAACTGGTTTCTGCTCGCGCTGCTGGAACGATCTACCGGGTTCGAGTACATCCACGGGCGACTGACTCGCCGGGCGAAGATCGTGGGCAATCACGTTCAAACCCAGTTCGGCCGGTTCGACCGTGTGATCGTGCGGCACGGCCCAGACTTCAAGTCATTTGGCCGTAGTCGGAGATTCGGCCGACGCATTCCCAGTATCGTCGCGGACTCAACCCACCAGTTGCTCACGCACTGGGTCGTGGATCGCGATCGCAAACGCTTTCGGGACGTCTTCCTTGAGCATTTCCGGTCGAAACGCTGGCGAGAATCCCTCCGTCACAATGGCGGCTTTGAGGATTCACGAGAGCGCGAACTTCACTTAAGAGAGCCCTCAGTCGAGCATCGAAAGGCGGATGAGTTTCTTCTCGTGCTGCGGGGCACGCCTTCGCAAGCAAAGGCTATTACCCTCTACCGGCGGTTCAAGCGAGCGCAGACCCCAGAAGATCGGAGCGCAGTGCTGATTCGGCTCATGACCTTGACGCTGCGGGAAATCAAGTTGAGAGGGCATCTTCTCGAGCCCAACAAGAGGCCGCAGTCGCCCGTGCCTTGAACCCCTTCTCGTAATTGACATGGTAGATATATACGGATATATATCCTTGGATGGCCGCAACCAACAAGCACCAGCAGCTGATATTGCTGGAACCAGAACGCGCAGAGCAGCTACAGGCGCTGTCGGATCGGACGCGAATCCCAAAGCAAGTGCTGTTGCGGGAGGCGGTTGATTACCTGCTCGCCATTTATGGCCACCCCTACGTAAGTCCAAGACTGGATATGTGGCGTAACTCAATGATGCAGTGCGAGTGCCTGATGTCGCAGGCCCGACATGTCGCGTTGCCGGACAATGTGGATCGTGCGTGCGCGGAGACTTCGGTCCGCATCGCCTCGGTCCTGGAGGACTGGGGCGCGGGGAGGGAAAATCGGCCTTCCTACGACCGCAATCCGCCGACAGGCGCCAATTCTCACCGAGCAAAGAAGGGGAGCGGGGCAAGGAAAGCAGCGAGCGGCTCGCCCGATGGCTGACGACGATGAGATGCTGCCGGTCATCGTGACTTCATCATGACGGATGAGGAACAGCGGGATGCGGATCGAGTCGACCTCGTCAAAGACTGGGGGCAGGGGCTGGTTGAAGTGCTCGTGTCCAATGAGCTCGTCGATCACATTCCCGTGGTTAAGACGATCAGCGCCGTGTTCGGTGCGGTGAGATCCGTGCGCGACGCCATTCTGATCCAGAAGCTAAAGGACTTCCTCGGTGCGCTACAGGAAGTGCCGATCGGCGAACGCGTCGCTATGGTCCAGCAGATCCAGGCAGAGCCCGGCTACCGAAGACGGGTGGGTGAGCACCTCGTTGAGCTGCTGGACCGAGTCGATGGGCACAGAAAGCCCACCATGATTGGTCAGGTTTTCGCGGCCTACGCGCAGGGGCAAATCAGACTCACGATGGTGCAACGGCTGAATGCAGCCATCGAGCGGTTACCGGCTCACGAGATCGATGTGGTGCGAATGGTCCGCGATACGCTGCAGACGAACAGATTGGACCTGCAACAGATCGACAGCGAGTCCATCTACGCGATGATCAATGCGGGTCTCGCCTACAGCGAGTCCTCGTTCGGGGGCGACGGACTGAAGGTCACGGCGACGGGTTTGGCATTCCTCGACTTACAGCTTGATAAAGACTCCCGGCAGAGACTGTAGACCGTCGTAAGAAGCTCACTCGCTCAACCCTCGACTTCGAAAGCCCTGGCATTGGGCGTCTTATGGGGAGGTGCCTTGGGAACATTACGCGGCGCTACCGCTGTCGACGGGCAAAGCATACGTCTTGCTTGAAGGAGGATGAACCCCGTAGTCCGTGAACGGACCTTCGTAGCCGATCAGATGGAACGTGAGCTGGCGCAGTAGTACCTCCACAGAGTGGATCTTGTCGATGAGGTCACGGTAGTACGCCGGACTGGGTGCCTTGAGATCCTTGAGCGACGGGTGGACATGAAGGTTGCGGAGATCAGTCCATTTCCCGATCTAAAGCTTGTTGACACGCCCGCGCTCGGCCAATGCAAACAAGGTGTCCTGGGGCCGCGGTTCGCCTAACATTTCTATGAGTCCTGCGATGCGGCCTACGAAGCCCGAAAGATCTTGTTGATCCTCGAGTTACTCGCGCATTCTCTGTTGAACGCGGCAGATCTTCTCGCGCTCGTCCTTGTCCTTCTTTACCGCACAGATGCTCGCCACCGCCCCCACGGCGACGGAGACGCCGACGGCCCATGCATCGATGGAATTCGACGTCGCCTCGCAAGCGTTATGCAGGTGATACGCGACCGCCATGGGTCGAATCAGCCCCGTCGCTATGCAACGCTGTTTGGCACCCAAACAAGGCAGAGAGCGCGTTGCCGCCAATGCATGGACTTTCAGCGTCCCACCTTGACGGTGGGCTCGGCCGCCTTCATAAACTTAGCGGCCGCAAGGGGGTCGCTGCGCACCAGGCTCACCTGTCCCGAGGGATTCAACGAGCGGTAGGGGGAAGTGCTTGAGGTTTGTAGCTGACGGACCCGATATACCCGATGACCTTCTGACGGCCCGTGACGAGGGGCGGGTTGTCTTTTTCTGCGGCGCGGGGGTTTCACGGGCCCGCGCGAAGCTGCCCGACTTTTACGGGCTGGCCGAGCGCGTTTTGTTGGAGCTGGAGGGCAGCGCCGATTCGCCTTCGAAACGGCTCATGGCGGCCGCACGCCGGATCGAGGAAGAAACCAAGATAGGCAGCCTCGTATCCGCCGACCGCGTCTTCAGCCTCCTTGAGGCCGACTTTGAAATCTCCGACGTGGAAGCCGCGGTGGCCAGAGCGCTGAAGCCGGAGGCGGGCGTCGATCTCTCCGCGCATCAGCTGATCATAGACCTGGCCCGGGGGCCGGACGGTCGCACGCGCCTGGTCACCACGAATTTCGAGCTGCTGTTCGAAAACTGTAATCCGGCGCTCAGTGCATTCCGGCCCGGGCACTTGCCGGACCCACAGCGTCCGGAGGACCTCGACGGAGTCGTGCACCTGCACGGGATCGTCAAGGCTGACTACAGCGCTGCACAGGGCAAAGGGTTCGTTCTCTCCAGCGCCGCGTTCGGCAGCGCCTACATCTCGAACGGCTGGGCGACGCACTTCATCTCCTCGATCCTAAAGAAATACCTCGTTGTCTTTGTTGGATACACCGCCGATGACCCGCCCGTGCAATACCTGCTCGAGGCGCTCAATCGCGAGCCCGGTTCGAGCAGCGGGCTGTACGCGTTTCAGTCTGACTTGCACTCGGAAGCTGAGGGCCGCTGGTTGCGCAAAGGCGTGACGCCCATCGCGTACGACGAAGTCGACCAGCACAAAGCACTCTGGGACACACTTCAGGCGTGGGCGGCTCGGGCACGCCACATCGAGGGTTGGTATGACTCAGTGATCGCCGCCGCTCGAAAAGGTCCACAAGCTTTGCCGCCCCATGAACGCGGGCAGGTGAAGCACGTCGTCTCGACGCTCGAGGGAGCGAGGCGCTTCTGCCTTGCAGAACCGCCGCCCCCGGCCGAATGGCTCTGTGTGTTCGATCGCGCCATGCGCTTCACACCGCCGGCGCTAGTCTATGGCGAGAGCGATGAAAGGAAGACCGAGGATCTGTTCGAGGTCTACGGCCTGGACAGCGATCCGCGGCCGGCGAAGGGTGACCCGGATGAGCCGATCCCGAAGCGGGAGATACCACCTGAGGCCTGGGACTGTTTTCACCTGACTCGCTTGGATCAAGAGGGGCTGTCCCCCGGGGCCCTTGCTGTCTTCTCAGGGCCGGCGTCGATCTCGAGTCAATCTCTGGTGCCGCGCCTCGCCGCATTGGGAGCGTGGCTGAGCAAAGTCTCGGGGCAGGCTGCCGCCCCGTGGTGGGCTGCGGGGCGCTCGGGGCTGCATCCGGACGTCCAGGTCCAGATTCACCGCCAGCTGGAACAACTCAAGGGCGAAAGTACTCCGGAGGTTCGCACCGCTTGGAGGCTGTTGTTTGAGTCGTGGGAGAGTCCGCCAGACATCGCCCGGCGCGACTGGTTCGAGCTGCGTGGGACGATCAAGCGCGATGGCTGGTCACCCGGCGTGATACGCCGATTTGCCTCAGCTCACGCTCCTCATCTGAAGCTCTCCCGTCCGCTGTTTGATGGCAAGCGCCCACCGTTAAGTGCTGAGGGACTGGAACTGCGCAATCTAGTCTCAGTGGACGTCGAGTATCCGCATATGGAGGCCGACGTAGCGGTCCCTGAGGAGGCCTTGCGGGAGGTGACGCGCTCCTGGCGCGCTTTGCTCGAGCGGGCGATTGTGTTGGAACGGGAATCCAATCCCTACTCGCTCGAGCTGTTCAGTTCGTTGGCTCCGGATGAGCCGGGCGCACTGGGGCGCCAATACCGGGACGGACTACCTGTATCGATTTTCTTCTACCGGAACTTGCTGAGTCGACTGATCGCACTCGATGCCGCGGCAGCTCGTGAAGAAGTCGATTCCTGGTGGAAGGACGAGGATACGGTCTTTGCGCGTTTGAGGATCTGGGCAAGTGGTGAGGCGCAGCTTTATTCCCCCGAGGAAGCGGCGCAGCGGCTGTGGCAGCTCTCCGATCGTGCCTTCTGGTCATCGGGACACCAGCGCGACCTCCTTGTCGTGCTCGCGCGGCGATGGGCGACTCTTCCTGCGGCCGACCGTGACCGGCTTGTGCAACGTCTTCTGGGCGGGCCGCCTCGTTCCAGTCAGGAGGAGACGGGTGAGGTCGCTGAACGACGGGCCCGGTCGATCCTCAAACGCCTCGAATGGCTTCGCCAGAAGGGTTGCGAGCTGGGGATCGATTTTGACAAAGAGACCGCGGCTCATAGGGCGGCGGTCCCCGAGTGGCAGGCAGCCTTTGCTGCGAACGCAGCCGAGTCACGCGATGTCAGAGCGGACAGGGTGCGGACCAATGTCAGTTTCGAAGGCCTGCTAGCTATCGCGCGAGGGGATATCCTTGCGCGGGCTCGGCAATTGAGCGGCGAACGCGAGCGCTTCGATGAGCAGAAGGATCCGTTTGCAGGCTTGGTCGAGGCTCGCCCAATGCGCGCGCTCTCGGCGCTTCGTCTTGCCGGCGCTGCCTCGCCGGATGCGCAGTGGGCGTGGCGCACGTTTCTGAACGTTCAGTCGCGTATCAATCGTGAGGGAAAGGGTAAGGAAGACCCGAGAGATCGGCAGCGACGGCTGTCGCAACTCCTCGCAGGTCGGCTGGCGCAGCTTCCCTTGCCAGTGTTCGTCGACCTTCTAAGTCCTGCGACCGAATGGCTGCTGACGGCCGCCGAACGCTATCCGATACAGATGCAGCACTCGGATCCGTTGTGGGCTAAGGCGCTTGCGGCAGTGGCTACGGCGGCAGAACATGCCACACCAGCCGTTCGCCGGCGTGAACCGGAATGGGCGACCGAGGCCTTGAATTCCCCCGCGGGCAAATTGGCGCAAGCCCTGATGACGGACCCCCGAAAGGCCGAAGGCACACCGGGAGGCGGCTTTGAGCCCAACTGGTTAAAGCGGGTCGAGCAACTCATTGCTGTCGCCGGCGACACGCGCCGGCATGCATTGGCGATCTTTGCCTATAACCTCAAGTGGTTCTACGCGCGCGACCCTGCGTGGACGGAGCAGCACATGCTCTGCGCACTGGGTGACAAGGACGATGCGGCGGCGCTGTGGGCTGGAGTGTTGTGGTCGGCTCAGCCACCCAATCCAGCGTTATATCTGCGTTTGAAGCCAGCGCTGCTGAAATTGGAGCGGGAGGCTTGGGTAACTCGACACAGTCACATCGAAGTCCTCGCCGGAATTTTGCTTGCAGGCTGGATCAGCGTCGATGACCGGGGCGCACCATTGATTAGCAACGACGAACTGCGAACGGTGCTCATCAGCGCGAGTGACGAGTTTCGCGCGCAGGTGTTATGGCAGATCGAGCGGTGGTCGGCAGACGCTACGTGGCGCGAGCGAATCCGTGCATTTATGATGGATGTCTGGCCACGGCAAAAGACCGTTAAGACACCGAAGGCCTCGGCGCGCCTCGCCGAGCTCGCTTTCTCCGACGAGCGGATCTTTGCGGCCATCGCGGATATCGTGGTCGATCGCGTGACGACGGCGGATCAGGCTCACTTGATGCTGTACGACTTCATTGAGAAGCCGGATGAGATCCTCGCTCACCATGCGGAGCAGACGCTTGCGTTGCTTGCGGCGGTGCTACCCAACGACGTGCGGCAGTGGCCCTATCGAATTGAGCAGGTGCTGGACCGCATCGCGAGCGCCCAGCCGGCACTACAGACGGACGGACGGCTTCTTGAGCTGCGGCGCCGATGGAATACGCGCTGAAGCCGACCTCGGCAGTGGATTCACTGTGAAGACGCTTCCTGTGTAATTCGAGCGTCGTCTGCTTAGTATGGCCGCAGTTCGCGATGGAGCGAAAATTGTCGATGTACCAGCGTATGAGGCTGTTGAGTTCGATCCCGCTACTGGTGGCTCGTTCCAGTCCTGGATGAGCGGCTTATCGGATTTGCGCGGTGAAGGACATCGCTCCTTTTTGCCGCGTCGTGAGGTGATCGTTGCGATGGGGGTGATTGAGATTCTACTCTGCGAATATAACAGGTGTACTACACGACTTTTTGTAGCAAATTTTTGGGAAGTGATTCTCAACGATAGCGTAAATACCGGAAATCTCCAGATTCACTTGGCTCTGGGAAAACAAGGTGAAAATGTCGGTTTCTTCGGAAAACAAGGCACTCGATCGGAGGGTGTCCGTTGCGCTCATGATCGACAGGAGCGACCGAGATACTTGCTGCTGTGGCAACAAGTACTTAGGCGGACCGTCGCTACTATGTCGCAGCTGGCAACAGGCCGAGTGGTTGAAGCGCGATGCATATTGTACCGCCTGTTTCGGGTGCACGCGGTGGCAGCTCCGGTCGCGCAGCGGTCCAAGTGAAAGACCGCTTCGCCGAGCTTGAATTGAAAGTTACGAGGAAACCTGGCGTTCATACCGGCGAAGGCATACCGCTTACTACCTCGAATTCCACCCTCAGAAAGTGTTTGCAAGACAGAATGCGTAGGCGGGGTCCGCCGACTCCGGCTGTCGTCGGAGCGTAAAGCGATGTCTCGATCCGTGAATCGGTACTATTCCGGCCCGCCGAGCGATCATTTCGACGGACTGCGCTTCTTCAACCCGAATCATCCCAGCACCGATCGCGGTCTGCGTGACCTTCTGCGTTGGAGGTTGAATGGAGAAGCCGCAGCGTGGCCGAGGTCGGTTCCGGTGCACCAGACCGTTCCGCAGCCTCTCGTTGCCGGGCTTCGCGCGACCATAGTTGGTCACGCGAGCGTGCTGATTCAGGCCGGTGGTCTCAATGTTCTGACCGACCCGGTGTGGTCGGAAAGGGCGAGCCCGCTTCCATTCGCTGGCCCTCGGAGAGTGTGGGCGCCCGGAATCGCGTTCGAGTCTTTGCCGCCGATCGACGCCGTCCTGCTCAGTCACAACCACTATGATCATATGGACGTGGCGACGCTGCGCCGACTCCACCGTGAGCACCGTCCGCTGATCGTAACCTCGCTCGGCAACGATACGGTCCTGCGGCGGGCAATTCAGGGCGTCCGGGTGGCGGCGCGCGACTGGTGGGAGCGTATCGACATCGGCAAGGGAGGCGAGGTGACAATCGTGCCCGCGTATCACTGGTCCTCGCGTACGGGCCGCGACCGGCGGATGGCGCTTTGGTCCGGGTTCATGTTGAGTACCGCGGGCGGCAGCGCGTATTTCGCCGGAGACACCGGCTATGGAGACGGCCGTATCTTCCGTGACGTGCGGCAACGGATTGGCAGACCTGATCTGGCCCTGATCCCCATCGGATCCTACACGCCACGCTGGTTCATGAGCGCCCAGCACACCGATCCGGATGAAGCGGTACAGATCCTGGAGGACCTCGAAGCCGCCCGCGCGGTCGGCATTCACTGGGGAGTATTCCAGCTTACCGACGAGCGTCGGGGCGAGCCGCCGGAACGGCTTCGGGAAGCCCTCGTGCGCAGAGGGATTCCCGAAGAGCTATTCCCTGCCGGGGAGCCGGGACACGGCTACGGGTCCGTTTGACGCTGCAACGAATGAACGTCGAAAGGCCCTCAGGCTCGTCAGCTCCCGTTGCGCCGTCGCGACCGTGCCCTCGGCGAAGCATGGGATCCAGCCCCCCTCAATTGCCTCCTAAGGTTCCATTGCACGACCGCCCCGTTGGCACCGAATGATAGCTTCAACAAGGAGCCTTTGGCCCACTCTCTCGCTGACGTCCCCGGGAGTGGTGTACGAAGGATCTTCTGATCCGAGCTTTGTAGCTCGGGAACCGTAGGGCCGACGCGGGCCGAAGGCCGCGGAGGCTCGGCGGTGGTCATCGTGAGTTCTGAGTTAAGGTTGGGTTACCACACCTGTCCTGAACCTGGAGTTTCACGATGACCACCAAAGCCAATATCTCACTGGCGGAGCTTGCCGAAAAGGGTGCCGACGTCGATTTGCTGCGGGAGATGATTCAGTACGTGGCGCAGCGAATGATGGACATGGACGTCGAGAGCCTGTGCGCCGCCGCTTACGCCGAGCGCAGCCCGGATCGCCTCAACAGCCGCAACGGCTATCGCGAGCGGCTGTGGGAGACGCGCGCAGGTAGCGTTGATCTGAAGATCCCGAAGTTGCGCAAGAACAGCTATTTCCCAGGCTTTCTGGAGCCCCGCCGCACGGCCGAGAAGGCTCTGGCAGCGGTGATTCAGGAAGCCTACATTCAGGGGGTTTCGACCCGCTCGGTGGACGAGCTCGTCAAGGCGATGGGGATGAGCGGCATCAGTAAGAGCCAGGTCTCGCGGCTGTGTGCAGAGATCGACGAGCGGGTAAACGCCTTCCTCAATCGGCCGATCGAAGGGGAC
>DASYEW010000046.1:0-1508 GCA_036498785.1 Steroidobacteraceae bacterium
GCCCGCACCGGCGGGTCCGGTTGAACGAATGGAAAGGACTCGCGGATTCACAAAGTAAGTGCAACACCTTCTGAACAGGATGGGGAGCCAGTGAAACTGGTTGCCTCTCCATCCGGCCAGGGAAGGGGTTGCACCCATGACGTATCACCAGCTCACCCAAGAAGAAAGATACGCGATTACCGCGCAGCTTATGTGTGGCGGATCGCAAGCGCAAATTGCGAAGCTTCTCGGCCGTGATCGCAGCACGATCAGCCGCGAGCTGCGCCGCAATCGGACCCATCACGACGGTAAGTACCGTGCCGAGAAAGCGCACAGTTACGCCGTGGCGCGCCGCCGACGCTGTCGACGACGGCCCCACTTCAGTGTCGAGGATATGGCACTGGTCGCACGGCTGCTGCGCAAGAAGTGGAGCGCCGAACAAGTCGCTGGTGCGCTCCGCGATAGCGGCCACTTGCATATCAGCCACGAGACAATCTATCGGCGCATCCGTTGGGACAAGCGTGTCGGTGGCGACCTGTGGCGACATACGCGCATCCTGAGCAAGTTCGGACGCAAGCGCTATCGTAGCCACGATTCGAGAGGCGTGTTGCCTGGCAAGCGCTCGATCAGTGACCGGCCCATCGAAGTGGAACGGCGCGAGCACATCGGCCATTGGGAAGGCGATACCGTGATGGGACGGGACATGCGCCATTGCGTGCTCACCTTAGTAGAGCGCAAGACCGGTTACGCGATCATCAAAAAACTGCGCCGCCGAACTAAGGATGAGGTGACGCGCGCTGCCACGCGCGCAATCCGGCGCCATTGCCGCCACTTCAAGACCCTTACCTTCGACAACGGCACCGAGTTTCATGACTATGCGAGGCTCGAAGAGCGTTTCCCAGTCACCGTGTACTTCGCCACGCCATACCATTCGTGGGAGCGTGGCTGCAACGAAAACTTCAACGGCTTGCTGCGGCAGTATTTGCCAAGAGGTTTGTGCATGGGCAAGGTGACGCAAGCCCAATGCGATCACATCGCCGACGATCTCAACCACCGACCCAGAAAGCGACACAAGTTCAAAACACCAGCGGCGTTATATCCGTACAACTAAACCGTGTTGCACTTGCTCGTTGAATCTAGCCCGCACCGTCGAGCCGGCAGACCATTCGGTACTCATCATGGAACACACCATGGGCGACCTACTCCTCAAAGCGACTCGTGGCGTCACGATTACGGTCGTATCGCCTCGTGAGCGGAAACGGCGGCAACCAGGACTCGCGACGGACGATCCAGCTTTCGTAAGTTGGCATCAGTTGGTCAGGGGCATCCAGGGATCCTAGGTTCACCTCGATTTCGTCTGCGCTGCGTCCGAAAACGGACGAGCCGCAGCGGGGACAGAAAAACCGCCCGGCATAATCGCGTGTTTCGCCATCGATCGTCACCGCGTCCTGAGGGAACACCGCGGAAGCGTGAAAAAGGGCCCCATGATGCTTGCGGCAGTCGAGACAGTGACAAAGGCCGACCCGGTA
>DASYEW010000047.1:0-233703 GCA_036498785.1 Steroidobacteraceae bacterium
ATCTCGATCTTCTGCTCCGCCGTAAATCGTCGATATTCGCGTTTGCTCATTCACTTCACTCTGTCTGCGGGGCGCCCGCAGCAGGTCGAAGTCTCTCATCTTTGCGTTAGCAGTTTGTCCGGAAGTCGCTGAAGCTACACAGAAGGCCCTTCATTCGGCGGAGTTGAATGCGAAACCTGGGCAAACACGACACCAAGAGCAGCAGCGATCGGCAACACAGGACGAGACCTGGTTTTCATTGCGCGTAATGTTCCTTGATCCTAGCCTCGGGCCACGAAATCAACTGGATGTTCATCCTGGCCAATAGAGCTCGCAAACCCATCAGTCGTCTGGACGACTTCTACGCAGCCGTTGCCGCCGGAGATGAAGATGCATTGGAAATCCAGCAACTAGTCACGGACGCCGGCCTTTGCGTAGCTCGCAGCTCATCATCAATGGGATGGCGCTCCGGTGAGGTGGCGTTTACCTCCAGCATCGCAAACGCAATACGCCGGTTCGGCCCAATGACCACAACCGATGCGCTAAGGCACATGTCCACGGCTTTTTCCGATCAAAAGCTGCTGCACGGAGCAGCGATTCTCGGAGCGCTTGCTGCGATCCTGTCCAAGGCAGAGGTAGATTTCGATCCTGATCGCCTCAACCGCGCACTGCGAACAAAGAAGCTTGACGAGTGGGGATTGGTCGCTGCCGGACTGAAATGCGGCGACTATCGGGTGGCAGCCCTTCGCAAAGCCATTGTGGAAGCCTACGACAAGATGCCCTAGGAAAGGTGATTCTGGATACCCGCAGATGATCACTCAGTTGGTGGGTCTCGGGCACAGACCCACTACTGACCGACTTTCCCGATCACTCATCTGTGCGCTCAAAATTGTAGATCTTCGTCGGGCATCCCAATCTTTCGACAACGTCGGGGAGCGAAAACTGGGGACGCCAGGTGTTTTCGCAGGAACAGCATCACCTCCGCGATGCCCCAAGCGAGTTTCTGCTTGTAAATACTGAATCTGCGCCCAGCGTACTCAGCTTCACGTGCACGATGTAAAACCGCATGCAACCACTTGTCTCCGTCTCTCTTGCGAGTCAGCACTACGGACACATCCACATCATTGATTTTCTCTTTGTCTGTGAGATAGACGCTCAGTCTTTTCGATGTACTTGCGGGTGATCAGTCCGCCATTACCGTTCGTGCCTTCCTGGTCGGAATTTAAGACCGTATGCAACGCTATCGGCACCGAAGCGATGACCCTGTACATCTCTCAGGTAGTCCCGCACCTTCATCGCAGACACACCGGCGATTCGGACTTCGAGTCAATTCTCATCGCCATCTCCCTGATGACTCATTCCCATTCCGATGGATTTAGACACAGGCGGACGTTGATAGTGAGAATGGAGGAACTCGATTCCGGCGTCTGCTGCGCCAACTCGGTCTTTCCCGCCGGCCGAGGCTCTTGAAACGGCCGCTCGGCGGCGCCAACACTAAAGAGGAGGACGAAATCGCACCCGACTGTCTTCTACGACAGCAAGCCGCCCAGCAAGGTGCTCCGTGAAACGCGAGTCGCTCGCGAACCGCTCCAATACATTCACGATATCAGACGCTACCGCGTCGTCCGGAAGGCGAAGAACCACAATACCCGCGTATTGCTCCGGGGATACCGCCGGACGTCTGCAAAATCCAAGTCGCGAGTCACGAGTGCTGCTTGAGTCTCACGTGCATGTGCTGCGATCGCCTCATCTCGATCGTTCGCCATGCCGATGTCTCTGGAAAATTCGACTTGATGGCCAGCTGCAGTGAGTGCTCTAACCGCTGAGCGCGGCATATTGGCGTCCAGGAAGAAACGCATGTGAGCTAGGCAACGGGCAGCGGGTGAAAGGATTTCTGTTCGGCCAATTCGGCAACGAACCTGAGCGCCGCGCGAATGTCATCGACGGAAAGGTCGTATTCTCGCTGAATCTCTTCAAAAGTCATACCGCCGGCCAGGCTGCCGACTACTGTCGTTACTGGGACCCGCGTGCCGCGAATAACTGGCTTGCCATGATGAATGGCAGGATCCAGGACAATGCGATTGGTAGCGACCATAGTCTCGATATCATAGTCCTCAAGAGTGGGATCGAGCCAGCGATCAGGGCCGCCAGAGATCCTTAGGAGCGCGCCCTTTTCGTTGCGACGAAACCCCACCATTTACTCCATCATAAGTCGCTGTATTCCCAGTGAACTTTAAAGACCCACCTCAGAGCAACGGCATGCAGCATCCGCAAGTCTCCGTTGGCACAGCTGAGGCCGCACGTGGGTTGGCGTCACTGGTTACGGCATGCGCTGAGTTGCCTGAGCAATTTGCCCCGGACGACTCGATATGAGAGTGGGCTTGCTGCCCGACTACAAGATTGACCCGAAATGCCGCCGCAGCGATCCGGACCGCAGATGCGTCATGCACGCCTCGACAGACCACGGAAGGACGGAACGAATGCTGCGACCGCCAAGCATTCATGTCGAAGGTCGTTTCTTCCACATGGTTCCTCGCCGCAATCATCGCGATGATATGGGCGGGTAACCCGCGCCTCTTCGATCAGAAGCTTAATAACCGAATACCTAAAGCCGGCACGGAAAGCCTCGAGCTGCTAGTTGCCGATTCAGAAACGCGATAAAAAGGGCAGAGACCTAACGCAATTCGAATGATCAGAACGTCCAGCATCGACGAGATACAGACTCTCTAGGGCGGGCAGTCTCGACTAGCCGCCGTCCAGCGTCCTCGTGGCCGGCTTCCACCCGAGGTCATTGTGACGTCGTGGAGAACCCTGCTTGGGTCGCTGAACTATTGATTTCGCAACTTCGAACGTGTCCGCAGCAGGCGATGCGAAAACGTCACAAATCCCGTCGTGGCTCTGATTTATCGGAGCACTCATTGTGAGCTTCGCATTCGTGCCGATTTATCGGTTGCCGAAGCCAGGTAAAGACTACGAAAATACCTTTGTAACGAACGCCGCTTGAAGGGATGACGCCCGGCTATCGACCGGGCGCATTACAAGATTCGATCGCGACTACCCAAGTTCGCATAGCCACAAAGCATAAGGACGACTCCATGAGCGCCATCCCGTTGACACAGTCAATCGAGACCTTCTCTCCGTTCCGTCGTTCACCCGAGATCCCAAGCGGAATTCCAGCGAAGATCGAAGGGCAGATTCCCGACTGGCTGCGTGGCGAGGTGGTCCGAACGTGTCCCGCTGTCTTCGAGACACGTGGTTGGCGCGCACAGCATTGGTTCGACGGTCTCGGGATGATCTATGCCTTCCGAATTGGGGATTCGGCGGTCGACTTTCGCTCGCGTCTGCTCGATTCGGAAACAGCGCGCGATGCCCGGCAGGGCAAGGCCAACCTCGGCTCCTTCGGCACACCGACTGCCCGCCCGCTCTTGCAGCGAATCTTCGCGCCGGTCGCGCGAATCTCGGACAACACCAACGTTAACATCGTCAGACTCGGGCAGGAGCTCGTGGCGATGACTGAGGGCGATCGTCAACTCGTCATCGACGATCAGACGCTCGCCTCGATCCGATCCGTGGCGTACTCGAAGGGCGCGCTCACCGGAGCGATCATGACAGCGCACCCCCACTTCGATTTCGAACGCGGCAAGGTGCTGAACGTCGCAACGGGATTCGGTGTCAGCGGGAAGATTTCGATCTACGAGCATGCACCGACGGCACGGCAGCGGAACATCGTCGGTTCATGGCGAACGAAGCGCGTGCCATACGTCCACACCTTTGGACTGACCCCCAAGCACGCGATTCTTGTTGCACATCCATTTGCTACTACGCCGGTAAAGATGCTCTGGTCCAGCAAGGGCTACATCGATCACTTCGATTGGCATCCGGAGGAAGGGACACGGCTGGTCGTCATTGACCGCTCGAACGGTGCAGTTCGCGAGCACCTCACTGAGGCGTTCTTCATGTTTCATACGGTCAACGCCTTCGAGCGTGAAGACGCGACGGTCCTCGACCTTCTCGCCTATCCGAACGCAGATATCATGGCGTCCCTGCGCACCGATCGCATGATCGCCGAACTGCCCAATCTCAGGCCCTCGCTCATTCGGCTCGTCATGCGACCGGGCGTCGAGCGCGCCACGGTCGAGAAACTGAGCGACGTCGGGTTCGAGTTTCCATCGACCAACTACAAGCTCGCCGCTGGGCATCCCTATCGTTTCGCGTATGGCGCGTCCGACGGCTATCGAGCCGGCGGCGCGTATTCCTCCGCCATCGTTAAAGTAGACATCGACACCGGTAGATCAACCTCTTTCAGCGATGACACCCATATATTCGGTGAACCGCTGTTCGTGTCGCGACCTGAAGGCCACAGTGAGGATGACGGCGTGTTACTGTCGGTCGGATCGGCGCAGAACGCCGAGTCGTCGATCCTCGCCGTCATCGATGCCAGGACGATGGCTCTGGTCGCCAGTGCAAACGTGCAGAGCTCGATTCCCCTGAGATTCCATGGCTCATTCCTGCGCAAGGAGCACTGAGCATGCCTTCAATCGCCCGCTCTGCTCGTCACTTCGGCGGCTGATAGATCTGGATCAGGTTGCCGCATGTATCCGCGAACACGGCAATGCTGACGGGCCCCATGTCTGTCGGCGCCACGGTGAATATCACGCCCAGGCTTTTCAATCGCCGGTATTCCGCTTCGAGGTCATCCACTTCGAAAGCTGTCGCCGGGATGTTCTGCTCAAGCAACGCAGCCTGGAACGTCCGGCCAGCGGGATTCGCGTTTGGCTCGATGGCGAGTTCCACGTCCGGATGACCCTCCGCCGCGACTACGGTGATCCAGCGGAACCCGTTACCCACGTCGATATCCTTGCCCTTCGCGAAGCCGAGCACTTCGGTGTAGAACTTCAGCGCCTTGTCCTGATTGTCCACCATGACGCTGTTCAGCTTGATCTTCAGACCCATGGCTAGTGCTCGCTTTGCAAATCAGATGTGGAGCTGTAGAGCGCAGCCTGTCACAAACTGTGGCGGCGCGCTTCTCAAAAATTGCTGTTCGTCAGGCTGGCCAATACCACAAGAGCGTGAGGCAGCCGGGGTATAGTTTCGGCGGCAACGTCGCGGGTACCTGCACCAGCGTGCGTGCGTCGCGACGGAATGCAGATGGCGACAGGCCTACCCTGCGCGCGAACACATAGCTGAAGGTGCCGAGGCTCGAGAACCCCGTTGCTGCGCAGACGTCAGTGACCGACATGGAGCCGGTAATCAGCAGTCTCTTTGCAAGATCGAGACGCGCAGCGATGCGTACCTGATGTGGCGTCTGCCCGAACACCGCCTTGAACTTGCGAATGAATTGGCCGGGCGAAAGCTGCGCTTCGCGGGCAAGCTGCTCGAGCGTCAGCTTCTGATCAAGCTCCTGACAAAGCATGGCCTTGGCCCGACAGAGTCTGTGGACCGTGGCATTTGTACGTGATGATGCGATGATCATTGCGAATGTCAGCCGCATTCCCGAAGTACGGCGATTGTTATGGATGCAATGCTTCTGCCGGCTCACCCACCGTCTTACCCAACTCCCTCAACAGCTGATCGCCCTCCCCCTCCCACGCGCTGCCATGCATGCACGCCAGAGTAGTTGGTCGTTCTGCAACCAGTCTAGTGCCGCCGCGGTCTGCGGTGCGTGGGGCAATCGCCAGGATGAGCAACCCCGAACCCTCTTCCGTCAACAGCCCAGACCCTTGATTCCGAACGTGAAGATCATCGGGAACGTGACTGATGACACAGTCCGACATCAATCAGGCACCACATCGACTTGGCCGACGCCTTCATGCACGGCCATCACGTGGCGGCGCCGTTGGAAATTAGTGGTGAGTGATGTGGCGTGATGAGGACGCAGGCCGGACATCCGCTCCGCCTTCTGACTCATCACCGATCACTTCCTCTCTTCCACGCAACGCCACCGTCTCCCAGGTCGCCACCAGCAGCAGAACGACAGTGGTCACCGTTGCCAGTCCCAGGGCGCTGAATGCATGACTCAACGCGAACGGAACCGATGCGGCCAACAACGCCAGGCCCACCAGATGGGATAGTGGCGGACCGCGACGATCGTTGGTTACCCACTTGAACAGGGCATTGGCCGCCAAGTACAGAGCCGGACCGCCCAGAATCGCCGCGATGCCGGCGTTCGATGCATGATCCGGATGGGCAAGCGCCAATTCGTCAGCCACCGCGCAAACGATCACGCCGCCGACTATCAACACATGCACATAGGTGTACGCGAGGCGCCCCTGCCGACCAGGATCGGATGAGGCCGCGATGCGGTGCTGCGCTCGCTCCGCGCCGGTATCGAAGTACAGCCACCACATGGCGATGGCGCCAAGGACGGCTACCACGAACGCAACTACCGTGCTGACACTCCACTGCGCCTCTGCAAACGTCGCACCGGTCACCAGCAACGACTCGCCGAGCGCAATGATGACGAACAGGGCGCAACGCTCGGCCATGTGGCCACCGTCGATATCCCAATCCGTAATGACCGAAGCGCCAAGGATGGGCACCCAGTAGTAGATTGACGGGGCGATGAGCTCGAGCAGCAGTGCCAGCCCCCACCATGCCTGGCGCGTCACCCCTTCGGCAAATCCGCCCACGATCCACAAGCAGCCGGACAACAACAGCCAGATAAGAATACGCTGAAAACTGCGGCGCAATCGCAGCGGCGCCCCTCGCACTGCCCACAGGAAAAAAATCGTGCGGCCCACATGCATGGACACGTAGGCGCACGCGAACAGCAAGCCGCGTTCGCCGAAGGCATGCGGAAGCGACACCGACATCAGCAGCCCGGCCAACATGAGACCGAACAGGCACAGCCGCACCGGCACGCGCTCCGGGTCGAGCCAATTGGTGACCCATGAGGTGTAGATCCACACCCACCACACCGCCAGCAGCAACATCGCGGTCTGGCCGACCCCGGCAAGTGTCAGGTGCGCCAGCAGCATGTGCGAGAGTTGGGTAACGGCGAAGACAAAGACCAGGTCGAAGAACAGCTCGACCATGCCGACGCGGCCACTGTTCTGGAGTCCGCGTCTACGCAGTAACGAACGTACTTCGGTCATGGTGGATTGAAGGTGACATAGCCATGGGGGTGATGACTATAACCTGATACTCGCCGTCGCTCCTCCATCGCGTCCCCTCGTCATCCAGCAACTAATCCGTGGGCGTCCTGGATGATTGCTCGCCAGATGATTGTTCGTCGCGATCGCCTGATGGCATCAGTTGGACAACCGTCCATCGACGTCCGCAGAGCGCCCCATCAGCTGATCGTGAACCAGTTGATAGGAATCCGCCCCGATCGCCATCGGGCCCTGGAATGGATAGTCGAGTGTGACGATAACGAAGAGCACCATCGCGATGAAGCCCGAGAGAGCGGTGACGAGAATGGCGTGGAAGCGCACGTCTTTGACGGGGAAAAAAACCGATAGCAGCAGGCAGCCCATTGCCCCGGGAAGCAACACCCACCACATGGCTTGAGGCAATGCCGCTTTGACGGCATCGAGGCGCTCGCGGCGAGCCTCGATCAGCCGGTCGTAGGCGGCCAGCGTTGCGCCGTGAACGATCTTTTGCGCTTCGGTCGATGGTTCGAATACAAACAGGCGCTGCTGGAAACGATTCATCAACTCCACGCCCTCGGTCGGAACACGTCCCGCGCGCTGCGCCGACCATGCCGGCCCGATGATCTGCTCGGTATAGCCGCGCAGCATCGCGTGCATGGCATCACGCGCATCTGGCGGATAGCCATCCAGTTGCCGCCAGAGAATCGCGATGGACGTTGCCTCTCGCGAGACGGTCTGTGCTGCCTGCCCATGCCGCGTCCAAACGTTCACGGCCGTCAGAGCAGCCACCAGCCCATAGAGCACCATCGCCGATTGCATGACGGCGGCGGCGTAGAACAATGCATCGTCGTGGCCGATCTGCAGTTTCGGCAGAACCCATCGTCCGAGGAGCCATAGGCAGATGAGCGAGAAGCCGATCATCCAGACGTTCAGGATGACTGCGACCATCCACAGCGGCAGCGAGGACAGGAGGCTGATCATGGTAGATCGGCGAAGCCGCGAAGTCGGCAACGGCCATGATGCCGTCGCCGATGGCGACCTCAGGGAATGAGCGGAACCTGGGACGAGATCTTGACCTGGCCGACCAGGCCCAGCCGTCGGTCGAGCTGGACGGCTCGCGCTGCAACCCGGGCCGGCACCACTTCCTGAAACTTGGTCAGGTACTTCACGCGCAGGTCGTGAACCCTCTGGTCGCGCTGCAGCAGCGAATTCGCATAGCTGAGTGCATCGGCGTCGGTCATGGTCTTGTAAGTATCTCGATACTTCATCAGCGATTTCAGCTGCTCATCGATGATGACCTTCTGTTCCTTCTGGAACGTCTCGAACATCGGCCAGAACTTTGCAGCCTGTTCGGCAGAGAGCGTGAGTCCCTTGGCCATTACGTCGGCCGCCGTTGCCTGCAGGTCGTTCCGGAACTGTTCGATGACCTGGTCTTTAGTCGGCGGCGTGGCGCTCGTGCCGACCGGTGCGTCCGCAGACCAGGCAGGCGTCGTACACAGCAGGCCCAGCAGCATCACGATGTGCTTCGTGCTCATTGGTGTTCTCCGGGGACAGCGGCCAATGCCGCCGGCATGGTTGTGTTGGGTAGAGTGAAGGCAGCTCACCGCCGACTCCCAGATCCTTCGCTCGCCTGCGCATTTTTCGCAGCGTCTTCAAGGCGTCGGCCGCCAGCCTTTGCAACCTACGCCACGGCGTTGGCGGCCGGCAGCGTGAAAAGGTGCAGATGCCACAGCACCGCACCGCTGGCCGCGGGGCAAAGCCGACCATCCGCATGTATGCACTCCTCCCGGCGTAATGGTCGCGGCCAAGGGTTCCCCCCGCCGTTGCGTGCCGTTTGATGGCAAGCGCATGATCTATGGCAGTTTCGCGCCTACTCGACGAGCGCGAACGCGACGCGTCGGACCGTGCCTAACAATTGGTTCTTCGATGGAACCGATCCGCGGGACGCGGACTTCTCTCTCGTTAGCGGAAAAAGGAGGAGCGTACGATGAACAAGAACACTATCTGCCTGTGGTACGACCATGATGCGGAAGAAGCCGCGCGCTTTTACGCCCGGACCTTTCCCGACAGCACAGTCGGCGCGGTGCACCGGGCGCCGTCCGACTTTCCAGGCGGCAAGGCGGGCGACGTACTGACGGTCGACTTCACGGTGTGCGGCGTGCCGTGCCTTGGCCTCAATGGCGGAGATACTTTCAAGCAAAGCGAAGCGTTCTCCTTTCAGATCGCCACCGACGACCAGGCGGAAACCGACCGTTATTGGAACGCGATCGTTGGCAACGGCGGCGCGGAAAGCGCGTGCGGCTGGTGCAAGGATAAATGGGGCCTGTCGTGGCAGATCACCCCGCGCGCCCTGACCGACGCGATGGCCAGAGGCGGCGATGTAGCGAAGCGCGCGTTCGAGGCGATGATGGAGATGCAGAAGATCGACGTCGCCAAGATCGAGGCGGCGGTTCGCGGCAAGGCATGATTCCTTCAGCTCGTCGCGAATCCGCCGAAATCTGCAGCGCTGATCCCTACCCCTTGGGCATCTGCGACATATCTACAAACACGCATTCCCAGATGTGCCCGTCGACATCCTCGAAACTGCGGCCGTACATGAAGCCGAGATCCTGTTTGGGGTTGACGTCTGCTTTACCGCCGTTGGCGCCGGCGGCATCCGTGATCTTGTCGACATCGGGCCTGCTCTCAGCCGAGAGCGCCAGCATCACTTCGCTCTCGCGGTGCGAATCGACAATCGGCTTTTTCGTGAAAGTAGCCCATTTAGCATGGGTCAGGAGCATGACGAAAATGCTGTCAGACAAGACCATGCACGAAGCGGTGTCGTCGCTGAACTGCGGGTTCTTGGCGGCACCGATCGCCGCATAGAAGTCGGTCGATTTCTGCAGATCGCGCACCGGCAGGTTGATAAAGATTTGTTTAGACACCAGTGATTCTCCACACACTCAAGCAGTAAGACGGAAGTTGCGGTAAGGACCCAGCGAGGCGCCCAGTTAAACGCTACCAGAAGAATACTTCAGGCGTCGATCAGCTCGTGCTCAGGCATCGGAAAATCCTTCCTGCCTGGCCTACGATTGCTCGCGACGGCAGGGTAAGGACTCGGCGACAGCTCAGGCGAACGGCGTCTCCAGTGCCGACGGCGGATTCGAAAACCACTTAGGTCCGCTCTCGGTCATCTGAATGCAGTCCTCCAATCGCACACCGTAGGTACCGGGAATATAGATCCCCGGTTCATCCGAGAAGCACATACCGGGCGCGAGCTTCGTTGCCTCACCATGCACGAGGTTGACCGGCTCATGTCCGTCGAGGCCAATGCCGTGACCCGTGCGGTGCGACAACCCTGGGAGTTTGTAGCCGGGACCGTAGCCAGCCTTCTCATACGCGGCACGCACCGCATCGTCGACCGCGCCCGCAGGCGTTCCGACTTTTGCCGTGTCGAACGCGATCTGCTGTCCGCGTCGAACGAGATTCCAGACATCGCGTTGTTGTTTCGTCGCCTCGCCCATCACCATGGTGCGCGAGATGTCCGACTGATAGCCCTCGATAGTGCAACCACAGTCCATCAGCACGACCTCGCCAGGCCGGACTTCCTGCGGCTGCACCGATCCGTGCGGGTAGGCGCTCGCTTCGCCGAGCAGGATCAGAGTGAATTCAGGCGTAGCGCCACGGCGTACCATCGCCGCGGACATGATCTTGCCAATGTCGGAGGGCTTCATGCCTCGCGCGATCTGCGGCCCGGTCTCGCGATACGCCGCGACGGTGATGTCGCTTGCCGCCTGCATCAGTGCGATTTCCGCAGGCGACTTGATGAGACGGCAGGTGCGCGTCACCCCGGCATCGCCGAGCATTTGGACGCCTAGCCGACGCAAACCTTCGACAGCAAAGAATCGGACAGTCTCCTCGACACCCACTGGACCACTGCCGGAGCCATGCGCCTTCAACCAGTCCGCCAGGACCGCGAAGGGACTCTGATGTTCATTCCAGACGCGCACTTCGGCCGGGATCTTGAGACTCTCGCGGATCGACGGCTCCTCGAATTCCGGTGTCACGATGAGCACCTCGCCCTCGACCGGGATCAAGCTCGCGGTCAGCCGCTCGCTGCGTCGCCATTGAACGCCCGTGAAATACACGAGTGAACTCCCCGCCTCCACCAACAGCGCCTTCAGTCCCGCCGCGCGCATCAATCGCTGCGCCTGTGCGATCCTCTGGAGATGTTCCGCGCTACTGATCGGCGGAGGCAATGAGATGTCGGGTATCGAGGTCTTCGCAAGCCGCGCCGATCCGCCGGAAGTCTCAGCGGCATACGACGCAGGCTTGAGCGCCAACACGCCTGTTGCCGTCGCGGCCATTCCCAGAAATGCCCTTCTGCCCGTCAGCATGGCTTCCCCCTATCGTTGTTCTGCGTTTCCCGCTCGTTCACCGCGCCGGCTCACCAGGTGATTGTTCGATGTCGTGCGGCCATCCTGAGTCTACCCGGACACCCAGCCAATTTCCGGCTGAACCGTTTACAAATCAACAGCCCTTGGGGCCTCGCCGTGGCCCTACCATTCTTGCTCCCGAGATAGCCGAATCCGGTCGGCCCGGAGCCTGGTCTGCAATGGAGCTTGAGCTCAACTACTCGACGCGCGGTCCACTCCCTCAAACGCAACATCAGAGTCGTCGAAAGTGAGCTTCGCGGCGGTGGGCTGCTCCATCGCATTCGACCGTTTCAAGGCGGCAACCGCAGCTTCTTTCGAACGCATATCCAGCCAGCGGCTGAAGCGAGCTGCACGCGCGAGCATTCGCACCAGCGGGAGCGGATGCGCGTTACTCATGGCCTTCAAGGCCGAGATGTAGTCGTCGCGATAGACCGTCGGGATGACGATGCGGGTCAACCCCGCCTGCGTCAGAAATAGATTCAACGCGAGACGCGACGTTCGACCGTTTCCATCAGCGAAGGGATGAACTTCGGCCACCACAAACGTAGCCAGTGCCGCGCGCTGCTCAGGGGTTGGCGCACTCATGATGATCTCGTACCCTTTCTCGAGTGTGCCCACGACAAGCTCAGGCGTGACGAACATCGTGTTGCCGGCGCGGTTGCCCTCAGTTTTAAACTCGCCCGGATGCTTTGCCCAACGTGACTCGATGACGTGCCGATTCCATTCCTGCAACTGGGTGGCAAAGGCGTGGAAGGTCGGCGGGATCACAGGACCCGCCTTCGATGTCAGGATCGCCTGGTAGGTGCCGAGAATGTCGTGCGAATCGTCCTCCCGATACTGCAGCGGACGACCTTGCACCACAATGTCGTGCGCCTCTTCTATCTCGAACTCCGTGCCTTCGATGTAGTTGGAAAAATAGGTCTCGATAAAGGCCTGCACATGGGTATCGGCCTGCGCATCGGCGAGCGGCACTTGCAGTGGATTGCGGAGGAGTTCGGAGGCCAGCGCCTGGAACAACGTAACGCGCGCGTCGTCGTACGGCCTGCCGGCGGCGCGAGCGATCGCCGCGCGCGCACTCAAGCGTACCGAACGCGTACCGAGCAACGCACCAATCATTGCGTCCAGCCGGTTGAATTCCTGCTGCAAACCCAGCGGCTCGGCGATGGCTCGGGCGGCATCTCGAATCTTGTTGATGCCGCCGCTCACATCGCGACTGATGAAGCGATCGAGCCACGCTTCTACACCGGTAGCGCCCAATGAGCGTCGCTCAGCTGGATCTCCACGACTGGCAGTAAGGTTCTCAAGCAGCGCGCGAGCTTGGCTGGACAGGAATGCATCGCCCGCGAAGGTCGGGATCCGAATGTCCGAGTCGAGCGGTCCAGCCCCCTGCACTATTCGCAACGTCACACCCGGCAGGTTGAAATCACGCCGGTTGGGACCGGTCAGAAAGACACTTCCGGCGGCTGTCGGTCGACTTCCGTCCAGCGCCGAACGGTGCGAGATGATGCTGCCGCGGGCAATGAGAGAGGTCAGCGCAAAGAGTTCGCGACGGACAATGGCCTCCAGCGGCTGGACCCTGTCATCGGTATAGATGCCGAGATAAATGCGGCGCAACTGACCCTGCTTGGCTAGCCGCTGCAGGCGCCGCGCATGGGTCTTGTCATCACCAGCCACGACCAACGGCATGTCGCTTATCTCCGCACAACCAGGCCGGAACGGCCCGCTATGTCGCTACTCTACGCGTAACTTACCTATTTTGTCGCCAGTCTATGCACAATAGGAGTATCTACAGCCCCGCGGCCGTGTCGCTGACCGCCGCACAAGCCTCCGCTAGATAGTTGAACCTGTCGCTGATCTCCACATAAATTGGCCGGATTGTCGCCAATCTACGCATAACTGGGCTGGCAATTTGCTGCTCCGGAAGTCAACGGAGGGTTTTGCTCACCAAGACCTGGTCGAACTATTCGACGCCAGCAAGCTGTTTCACCGGCCCTCCAACGAAATATTGGTACCGGTTCAAGCGGGTCAAATGAGCATCGAAGCGTATCGCGTCGCTCGCGAGAAGCTGTTGCACAGTTGCCCGAGCTTCGATGATCGCGTCTAGCAAAGTCGCGGCCTGCGACTCCTTCAGAGAGGGTCGCATTGGCATCACAGACACGTCTGACCTAGAGATCAGTCAGAAGACAACGCAGCTCGCGCGCATCATGGAGAAGTGCGTTCCTTTGCTAGCACAGGCGCGCCCTTGAGAGATGCGAGCCAACGAAGAACCGCAATCTGCAGCGCGATTCGGTGATCGTTGAATCCGTGATCGGTGTCCATGACTTCGGTAGTCAAGTGCTCGGCATGGTCGCGATCCAGGGATGACAGGAGGCCAAGCGCCTTGTCGTCATCGTCATCATGGATTGCCGTAACGATCAATAGCGGTCGGCCGGCGAGACGAGGCGCGAGCTTGGTCAAATCGAACTGCGCACCATCGCGCATCACTTCGTCAATCAGGGACCGGGCGGTGGCGCCCTTGAGCCTGCCATCGACATCGTTGAATCCCGCCAGCCCGACCGATTGACGACGCGCCGGCGTCAGCGTGGCCCAGGCCCGTTGATCGACGCTGATATCCCAGGGCGCGATCAACGCGACTCCCGCGAGTGCCGGCGCATCCGCTGCGACACGTGCGGCGACGTAACCACCGTAACTATGTCCCACCAGCACGATTCTCGACGCGTCGACACCCCAGGAACTCGCGCTCGCGGGGCGGCTCAGTAGCGCCAGCAATGCCTTGGTATCGTCAATGCCGTTATTCAAGCTGAAAGTCCCGCCCGAGCCCCACGACCCGCGGTAGTGAAATGAGATCACTGTCCAGCCAGCCCGTCGCATCGTCTGAGCGAGATCGAGGTTCTGCTCGTTCCCCGGCAAGCCATGCAACAGCACCACAGTGGGATGGACGCCCTCGCCCGCAGATTGGTAGAGCTGGGCGTTGATAAGAGAGCCGTGGCTCTCGAACTGGATACCTTGTCCAGAGGCGGGATGCGCAGGATCAACTGGCGGGTCGGCATAGATCGCCGCTGGCAATTCCGCGTTGGGCGTGGCGCCGTGCGAAACAGTGGCGCCCATACAGAGCGCCACCGCGCCGATGAATGCGAAGTTTCTGTTCACGTTTCATTCTCGTGTAGGAAGGTTGACCAATGCCAGCGCTTTCTTACGCATGGGGTTGGGTAGTTACTTCAGCGGAAGATACGCGTCGGTCACGGCCTCGTGCTCGGCAACGTCCGGGAAGAACTTCACGCGTTGCACGTACAACGGATAGTCGCGCAACTCTTCACCGCTCTGCGGGAGCCAGTCCGAGTACAAATAACCTAGCGCCTCGCCGAGATTGTCGCCTGAACCCACGTGCCGCAGCACGGCGCAGCGGCCACCGGGTATGGTCTTTTCGACAATGCCGCAATCGTTCGCCGCCACACCTCGCTCCAAGGACGCGCATAGATCAAGTCGAAAGTCCTCCGGTGGAGTGTCGGCTGGATTGTCATACAGGATATTGAACGTAGCGCTTACTCGGGGTGGCAGGTGGTTCTGCTTTCGCCATTCGATGAACTTGCGGATGGAGTCGCCGATCTGCCGCGGATCGCCGCGGTGCTCCAACACCGCTACCCGGGTATCCTTGAAGGTGACGATTCTGACTTGCTCGACCCGATAATTTACGCTCATGTGCTTTTGCCTCAGTTCGCTAAGCGATTGGTAGGTTGCGAGCCAAGAAGCCCACTGCGGCTGCGCTCTGAATTCGGAAGGGGATTGCCCGATAGCCTTTCTGAACGCGCGTGAAAAGGCCTCCGGTCCTTCGTAGCCGCTTGCGAGAGCGATATCGACGATCCGGTTATCGGTGCGGTATGCGAGCTGATACGAGGCGCGCTTCAAACGACACAGCTGCACGTATTTGTGAATACTGATCCCGAAGAGTTCAGTGAACTGCCGGTGGAAATGAAACTTCGAGAATGCGGCGATGCCGCTGAGTCGCTCGATACGAAGCTCCTCCTGCAGATTCGCATCGATGTAGTCGAACACTTTGCGGAATCTGGAGATATAGCGCTCTGCTGCTGAACTCAAGGAAGTCTCTCACTGCTTGGCGCCAGGACATTAAGATCTACTGCGCCGCATAGCCTGACCGAACTTGCTGATTTTCCAGTCGGAATGCCTCCTGCCGTGGAAAGGAGGAAACTCACTGCTAGTTTGAGCTGCGTCGAGGGGTCGTGCAGAGGCCGCGCGCCGTAGCCCGGTGCACCTCAAGGCCTATCGTTTCTTTGCTGGCTGACTATTCTGAATCACTGCCGCCTTCACGAGCGCCTTGAACGCGCCCGCATCGACCTTCTCTCCTTCGTGAATGTCGATCGCCCTTCGGGTGTTGCCTTCCAGGCTGGAATTGAAGAGGCGCGATGGGTCCGGGACGTTGGCTCCCCGGGCAAACGTGAGCTTCACGGCTTTCTTGTATGACTCCCCGGTGCAGATAATCCCGTGGTGCGACCAGACCGGGTTGCTCCACTTCCACTCCTCGGTCACCTCGGGGTCGGCTTCGAGGATCAGCGCACGCATGCGGGCCAAGATCTCCCCGCGCCATCCCCCCAACTCGCGGATTCGCTGGTCGATGAGCTGGGACGCGGGTTCCCCAGTCGGAGAGGCCTTGACCTTGGCCTTCGCCTTCGCGCCTGCATTCGCGGTCTTTTTGCTCTTGGCCACCGGTTTGCGCGCCGCGCTTACATGGGACGCCTGCTTGACCTTTGCCTTCGCCTTGGCTCCTTCCTCGACTCGCTTCATATCGTCGCTACCCGCAAATAGCTACCAAATGTCCCCGCTGCTCAACCTGAAAGCAAGTACCTGGGATTCACATGGTCTTCTGGTTATGCGTTACGCAGCATCATTATCGATCATGCGTATTTGCAACCGCATGACAGCAACAGCCAGACGCACGAAGCAGCACTTAATTACCGTTGGGCGTGCACGGACCGCCGCAGTTTCGACCGCGCGCCATTTCCATCCGCTGGTTCGCACCTCGTTCTTCGATGTCTTTCAACTGGGCCACGGTCAAACACATTTCCTTCGGGAAGCGTGAGCCCAGGATGACTTCTTTGCGGCAATAGAGTGTCGTGCCGTCCTTCTCGCGTGCCTTGTAACCGGGCGGCACCTTGAATTTCTCGATCTTTACTTCCGCCGCCGCAGCTTCGGTCGTCGCAGGCGTAGCTGCGACTGCAGTCACTGCACTCGTTTGCGGTGCGGCTGGTTTCGGTGGTGGAACCGTTTCAGTGGTCTGCGCCTGCGAAGCACAACAACTCGCCAGGGCAGCCAGTGCGATTAGCATCCGCATTTTTGAGTACCTGTTGTGTAAGCCTGGAGGGAAATGGCACCAAGTCCAACGACGATGCACTCTGCTTCATGGTTCAGATAGAGGACCGAGCAGCACTCCGCGAAACTCCGACAGGGGTCGCACCTGCAACGTAGCGCAGATGATCCCTATATAGCCAAATTCGCTCTTCTGCGAAGCGGTTGCAACGTCGGAGACCTCCGAGCGAGCGTCCGTACCGGTGCCCAATCCCGATGCAGTGGCACTGCGTGAACAAGGCAGCAATCGAGGCGTGGAAGAATCTCTCATTTCTGGTCGCGAAACTAATGGGGCGTAGGTGCGAATGCAGTATTTCTTGGGCAGCACGCTGCGTGCATTGCAGCAAAGCGCGTTCGATTCAAAGGCTGCATTCGCTACAGGCACCTCCTCCAAGACCCACGCCACCGGCGCCGTGTTCGAGGATTCACGCAGTAACAGGTAAAGACTCAATTCCCCGCGACCGGCAGTTGTGCGCTCAGGAATTTCTCGATTTCCGTCAGCACCCGTATTCGGGTACTACCACGCGACAGCCAGTGATCCTCGCCGGGAAGCTTCAGCAGGAGATTCTGCTTGTGTTCCTTGTCCAGGGCGCGCGCCATCATTTCCGATTGATCGATTGGTACAACGGTGTCGTCCACACCGTGCAGCAGCAGTATCGGCGCACGAATGCTGGCTGCGGCGCGTGCAGGTGATCTGGCGATGACGTTGGCGTCGAAGGCGGCGCCGATACTGACACGCCAGTACGCAACGACATCCGATTCGTCACCTGATATCGCCTCGGAATACCCTAGCATTGCCGGCAGATCGGTAACGCCGCCGACACTGACGGCGCAGGCGTAAAGATCCGGCGTGAAGGCAGCACCAGCCAATGCGGCGTAACCACCGTAACTTGCCCCGACTATCGCGATCCGGTGTGGGTCCGCGAGATGTTGTTCTATCAGAGCCTTGACCCCATCGGTGATGTCGTCCTGCATGAGGCCACCCCATTGATGGTAGCCAGCGCGGCGGTAGTCATCGCCGAACCCGGTCGAGCCGCGAAACTGCGGCTGGAATACCAGGTAGCCGCGCGTGGCAAGAAACTGCGCCAACCAGTCGAAGTTGGTGTCGTCACGGGACTCCGGGCCACCGTGCGGCAGAACCACCATGGGTAGATTCTCAACGGTCGCGGTGGGTGGCAGGGTGATGTAAGCGGGAATGCTGCTGCCATCGCGCGCCTCGTAGGAGATGGCACGAACGTTACCCAGTGGCACGCCAGCCAACGGCGCGTAGTCCTCGCCGATGATGTCTGCTGTGCCCTTCTTGAAGTCGACGAAGTAATAGATCCCAGGCAGCGAATGGCTGTCCACGAAGGCAATTGCGCGCGATCCGTCCTGCGATCGCCCGGTGATCTGGACATTGCGACCGGAGAAAGTCTTCAGCAATGCACTGTGGCGTGCTTGCGCATCCGGATCAAACCAACGGACGGCGGGTTCGGGGCCACCGATCCTGCCGCCGATGGGTGCGTACGAATAAGGGTCGACAACGATAGCTTCAACATCGAACTGCGGATCTTCCAGCAGTACCTTCGGGTCCGATCCGTCAAGGGGAATCGCCCAGACCTTGGTACGAGGCTCTCCCAGGGCTCCTACCGCAACGATAGCGGAGGCATCGGCCGTCAAGCCATGAATGCCCAGTCCGCTCGGATTTTCATGGTGATAGATTTCCTTCCAGCCCATGCCATCTTTGCGCAGGATGCGGAACAGATGCTGCTGTGGATTCCATTCGCTACGCGCGACAGCCTGGCCGTCCGCACCGATGATCCCGTCATCCGTAAACTGCGTTCCCTGCTCGAGGCGGCGACCTTTGCCGGTGACCGTATCCACTTCGAACAGGTTGAGCACCCAGCCGTCATCTTTGCGGCTGCGGGCGAAGCGCGTGTCCACGACTCCGCGGTCTTTGGTGAGCTCGAAATCCCACGATGACATGATGATGGTTTGCGGCCGTGGCGTGCGTAATGCGAGCACGCTCGAGCCGGTCACCACAGAGCGATCACCCGTCATCAGCAGCATGCGAGTCGGACCGCCGGCAACGTTGGCGGAAAGCGTGCGAAACCATTCGCGAGCGTGACGTGAGCCGTCGACGTTGAGTGTCTCGCTGACTTCGATGAGGACCGTGGCATCGTCCGCCCAATCGATGCCACGCAGCTTCATCGGGGCAACCACGTCCAGGGTGCGCTTCAGCGCGTTGCGCGCCAGGTCGAAAATAACGACCTTCTGCGTTGCGCCGCTGTTGTCCGACCAGGCAAACAGATCGCCTTTGGGATTCATTGCGACGTTCCCGATCTGCGGCAGATTCCCGAATGCTTCGGCTGGCGGCGGTGCCGAGCGCGCGCTGCCGCAGATGAGCGAGCCTGCACAAATGGCCATCGACAAGATCCGCACACCGTTGGGCAACAGTGTCCTTTTCATGTTCTGAGCTCCCTCGTTTGTGTCCCGAGTATTGTTCTTTTCCGGTCTACGCCGAGATTCGCCTGCGGGCCAGCATATCGAAGCCCCTGGCGTTGTGGGACATCAACTGGATGTCGTTATGTTTAGAGAGATCCTTCCGATCTGGAGGGTCGGTCGACAGGAGGAAAATAACAGAAGGGCGGGTTTGGCGACCCCGACTCCGACTCCGACTCTGACCCGACTCCGACTCTGACCCGACTCCGACGTCAAGGTCGCGTTCGACACTGTGTATACCGCCAAGACGCCGCTCGTAGCGGCCGATGCGTAGAACGACCGAACGCTACCGTTGTACAAGAAGCATCAGATGCCTCGCTGCACGCGGCTGACGGACCGAGCTACTAACCAGCCTCAAGATCCCTGGCGTAGCGCTTCGAACTCGAACAGCAGCTCCACGTCATCGCCGACCAATCCGTTCTTGACGCCATAAGACATGCCCCAAAGGCTGCGTTGGATCGTCGCCCTTGCCGATACGCCCAGCGTGTACTGGCGATGCCCGAAGGGATAGGTCGCAGCCTTGTTCAGCTTGATCTTGAGCTCGACCGGATGCGTCTGGCCCAGCATGGTCAGATCCCCACTGAGTACCCCGCCCGACTCCCCTTCGGCGCGGTAACTTTTCGCCACAAAGTTTACGAGTGGGTGAGCTTTCGCATCCAGGAAATCGCCGCTGCGTACATGCGCATCGCGCTTGTCGTGATTGCTGAACACGCTGTCCGCACGAACCGCAACGTGCCCGGACTGCAACGTCTTGGCCGCTTCGTCGTAGACGAACTCGCCCTCCCCTTTGAGAAACTGTCCGATCACTTTCTCGTAACCGACGTGCTCGATGAGAAAGGCGATGGAGAAGTGTTCCGGATCGATACGATAGGTCGCCGGGGCCGCCTGCACCGCGCTGGAGATCATGGCCGCCAGGGCCAGCAGTAGGATGCGAATCATGCTCACCTGCTACGTATTGATGAAGAGTGTGCCGGATCGAAACCACTCACCCTGAGAGCGAAGTGGGCTCACGGTTCACGCCACGGACTGTACGCCATGGAACGCACAAAAGCCGCCAGGAGTTTCTGCGCGCCGATGAGAAACAGCCGTTAAGCGCCTGACCCATACACAACCACCCCGCTGGAGCAATCTGGCTTCCAAAACTTCACCCGACAAGCCTGCTTCCCTTGATATCAGTCGAACGCGGGATATCAGCCCAACGCGCCTATCGGCGGATTGCTATGATTCAGCAGTCATTCCCGATCCATGCTCCATGAAGCCGAATCCCCCCGCGTCGCCCAGCGACGACAAGATGGTTACTGCGGCCGTGAACCGCGTCGACACCAAAGCTGCCGGCGTGGTCGCGCTCGCAGTCATGTGCAGCCGTGTGCTCGGACTGATTCGCGAACAGGTGTTTGCGGCGCTGTTCGGCGGCGGCCGCGTGATGGACGCGTTCACGATTGCGTTTCGCGTGCCTAACTTCCTGCGTGACATGTTCGCCGAAGGTGCGCTGTCGACGGCGTTCGTGACCACTTTTTCCAGGACCATCGCCACCGACGGCGAGGCAGCAGCGTGGAGGCTGGCCAACAAAGTCGCCACCTTGACGGCCGTGGTGCTCAGTTTCCTGTGCCTGGTCGGAATCGCGGTGGCGCCATACATCATCGCGTTCACGGCACCCGGATTCGATCCGGATAAGGCCGCCCTCACCGTCTGGCTGGCGCGCGTCATGTATCCCTTCATTCTCATGGTGTCCCTCGCCGCCCTGGTGATGGGCATGCTCAACGCGCGACACGTATTCGGCGTGCCGGCGATGGCATCGAGCTTTTTCAACCTGGGCTCGATCGTTGGCGGAGTGACTATCGGCTGGTGGATCGACCCGCATTTCGGCGAGCGAGCGGCCACCGGACTTGCACTCGGCACGCTCATCGGCGGCACCATGCAGCTCGCGGTGCAGATGCCGGCGCTGTTCAAGCTGGGCTTTCGCTTGCGCCCGGACTTCCGCTGGCGTGACGCTGGCGTAGACGCGATCCTGCGTCTGATGGGTCCGGCCGTCATCGCCGCCAGTTCGGTGCAGGTGAACGTACTGGTGAACTCGATCTACGCCTCCAATCTCCCGGACGGTTCGGTATTCAGTCTGCAGGTTGCGTTCCGGCTGATGCAGCTGCCACTGGGAATGTTCGGAGTCACGCTCGGTACTGTTTCCCTTCCCGTGCTCGCGCGACTGGTCGCGTCGGGCAACGTGCCACAATTCCGCAGTGAATTAGCGCGCTCCCTGCGGCTGGTTTTCCTGCTGACGATTCCCTCGACCATTGGGCTCATGGTGCTGGCTGAGCCGATCGTGTCGCTGTTGTATCAACACGGCAAGTTTTACGCGCAAGACACCGCCGAGGCAGCGGGGGCGTTACGTTTCTACGCGGTAGGCTTGTGCGCGTATGCAGCGCTCAAGATCCTGGTCAACGCGTTCTACGCCATCGACAAACGTCGCACGCCCATGCTGGTGAGCCTGGCGGCAATCGGGCTCAACGCCCTGTTCGGGTGGTTTTTCACCTTCGAGCTCGGTTGGGCGCAACGTGGCCTGGCCTTCTCGACGGGCTGCGTGGCCACGATCAACTTCCTGGTGCTCTATGCCTTGATGCGCCGGCGGGTCGATTCACTCGAAACCGGGGTGATGCTCCGTACGCTCACTCGCGTTGGGCTCGCGGGTGCCGTCCTTGGATTGATCTGCTGGGCGGGAAGGTATTGGCTGCTTTCCGACTGGGCCCACCAGGCGCTAGTCCCCAAGGCGATCTATCTGCTGACGACGATAGGCGTCGCCGGTGCCGGTTTCTTCGTCACCGCAATGCTCCTGAAAGTAGGTGAGCTGGAAGCCTTGACGGCACTCGTAAAGCGCAAGCTGCACCGCCACTGAAACGTTGCGATCGTCGTGTCGAGCAGCACGAGGTGAAAGTCCAGCCCAGGGGTCGTGTATGAGCGAATGCGTAGCCTTGCTTCGCGGCATCAACGTCGGACGCGCCAAGCGCGTCGCAATGGCCGACTTGCGTAAGCTGCTCGAGTCGCTGGACTGCACGCAGGTGCGAACCCTGCTCAATAGCGGCAATGCCATATTTCAGGCTCCCGGCGGCTCAACCCGCCGCCTGGCCACCGTTATCGAGGAAGCGATCCAACAGCGCTTCGGCTTTCCAGTTCCGGTGCTCATTCATACTGCGCGCGAACTTGGGGAAATCATCGCCGAGAACTCCCAGACGCAAGCCGAGCAAGATCCTTCGAAGTTCCTGGTGGCATTCGTCGCATCGAGGTCGGCTCTCGGTAAAGCGAAGCCGCTGCTCGCCGGGTCATGGGGGTCCGAAAGGCTGGCCATCGGCAGCAGAGCGGCATACCTCTGGTGTGCAACAGGCATCCTTCAGTCGCGACTGTTGCCAGTGTTCTCGCGTGCGATGGGTACGTCGATCACGACGCGCAATTGGGCTACCGTACTGAAGCTGCAGGCTGTCATCTCCACAAGCCGGTAGGACGCCAGGCTTCCCTCAAGCGGTAAGCTTGGCGAGTCGAATGGCTGTGACGTTCGCCGTCCGAGGCGTGAATCGTTCCGGTTTGGCGCCGTTGTTCTTCGCCCGTTGCTGACGATACCAACCAGTAAGCCCAGGAAGGTGATCATGCAAAACGGATCAGGACCCTCGCGGAGCGAGACGTGCAGCGCGATCACCCGTCGACAATTCCCGCGCTTCCTGTGGAGTTTGATAGCCACGTTCCCGGCTTACACCGCACAAGCAGCACCGCCGCACCTTGAAAGACAAGGGACCGCGATGCGCTTGATCGTGAAAGACAAGCCGATGCTAGTGCTCGGCGGCGAGCTGGGTAATTCCAGCGCTAGCAGCGCTACGTATATGGCGCCTTACTGGTCCCGGCTGAAGCAGATGAATCTGAACACGGTGCTGGCGCCGGTGTCCTGGGAGCTCATCGAACCTGAGGAGGGCAAGTTCGTTTGGGACTCGCTCGACCGATTGCTCAAAGACGCGCGAGCGCATGATCTGAAGCTGATCGTATTGTGGTTCGGCACGTGGAAAAACAGTATGTCCACTTACGTTCCTGCGTGGGTGAAGCGCGATCAGACGAGATTTCCGCGGGCGCAACTTCCCAATGGCCTGAGTGCGGAAATTCTCTCCTCATTCTCGACGGCAACTCGTGATGCGGACGCTCGCGCTTTCGCCGCTCTCATGAGTCACATCAAGGCGGTCGACGGCGAGCAGAATACTGTTGTCATGGTGCAGGTGGAGAACGAGATTGGCATGCTCCCCGTCGCGAGAGAATACGGCGCGGAGGCCAATCGGCTGTTCGCCGATCGCGTACCGTCGGAACTGATGAAACATCTCACCGCCACACGTAGCAATGCAAGCGAGTTGCATCGACTGTGGGACGAGCAAGGCGGCAAGAACGAGGGAACTTGGACCGAAGTGTTCGGCGAAGGCGACGCTGCCGCCGAAGTGTTCACCGCCTGGCACTACGCCAGATTCGCGGAGACGCTCGCAGTCGCCGGCAAGGCGGCTTATTCGTTGCCGATGTACATTAACGCCGCACTCAATCGCACGGGCAAAACGCCCGGAGAATATCCCAGCGGCGGACCCTTACCGCACCTGCTGGATGCATGGAAGGCAGGCGCCCCATCGATCGATCTGCTGGCACCCGATATCTACTTCCCGAATTTCGTCGATCTCGCGCAACGCTTTCGACGGCCCGACAATGCGCTGTTCATTCCGGAGGCGAACAATGCCGACAAGGCCGCAGTCCCCGCGAACGCGTTCTATGCCTTCGGCAAGCTCGACGCGATCGGTTTTGGACCGTTCGCCATCGAGTCCATCGGCGAACTGCAACCCAATCCATTGGCGGAGGCCTACGCGATATTGAAGCAACTCAGTCCAGCCATCCTCGCCGCTCAGGGGACGGGGCGGATGTCAGGCTTCAAGCCCCGTGTACTTGAGGACGAGACTGTCATCGACACGCCGGTGACCGAAGTCATCGGCAACTATCGCTTCACCGTCACCTTCGTCGACACGCAGTCGCCGAAATCGGCGCAGCGCACAGCCTCGCATGGCGGCTTGATTATCCAGGTGGGCGCTGAGGATTATCTGGTGGCCGGAAGAGGAATGATCGTCACCGTCAAACCTGTCGGAGCCGGGCCGCCGCTCGCCGGCATCGATAACGCCTGGGAAGGAACCTTCGACTCACAAGGCCGCTGGGTGCCAGGTCGGTTGTTGAATGGAGATCAGACCCACCAGGGCCGGCACCTTCGCCTCGCACCGCAGAGATTCCAGATTCAACGAGTACGCTTCTATCGATACCGATGAGCGATGAAGGTCCAGGTCGGGGCAAGAGCTGTGGGACACAACCCGTTCTTCTGAGCGCGTGGCCTCTTCATCAACCGCCGAGGAGGTGGTGCGAAAGCAGGTCCTGCATGTCACGCCTGCCATCCGCGATCAGATACACGATGACCTGATCCCCAAACACGCGGTAGATAACCCGATACGGCTTGAAGAAGACTTGCCGATACTCCTGGATCCCGACGGCCCGGAGCTCCTTCGGCTGCGAACCTCGCTCGGGGAATGCCGTCAATCCCTGCGTCGCTTCCAGTAGCCGATCGAGCACACCCTCTGCGTTCTGCGGTGAGTCATGCTCAGCGATATAGTCGTAGAGATTCTCCAGGTCCTGCTCCGCATCCTCCGTGAGCAGCACATGAAACGGCATTACTGTGCTACTTCGCGGCGCGCAGCCGCTTCACAACTTCAGCAACGGGCTTGATCTTACCTTCCGCGATCTGCTTATTGCCGAGCGCAAGAATCTTCAGGAGCGCCAGCGTCGCCTGCGTGTCCTCGTAAGTAGCTACATCTTGAATCACGGCCTTGGCTTCACCGTTCTGGGTAATGACCATTGGTTTGCGATGCTCCGTAAGCTCCTGCAACACATCGGCGGCATTGGCCTTCAAGTAGCTGATGGGCCTGATCTGGGTGGAATAGCGCATAGGGTCTCCAGAATCTGATCGGACTGAATATAGTCCTTTAAGAGTCTGGACGCAAAACCACGCAGCCGCATCACCAAGCCGGTCGGTGGGATATTTCCGCGAAATAAATACTGCGGGGGCGCTGCTCATGGCAACTCATCGGGCTCATCGTTGCCGATGCCAAGATGCATTCTCGCGGGATCGATGGGCTGGCAATTATCTCGTCAGATCGCCCCGAAATGCGTGGCTCCTGGTTGCCAGCCAAACGCCATCACTTTGGCGGCGCGCCAGGCGCTGGCTGCGCAGGTGCGGATTCAGGAGCAGCAGGCGCACTCGGGTCGGAGGGCCCCTCACCGGCTGGTGGCGCCAGCTGAATGCCGGGGCCGAATGGAATGCCCATGAGAGATTCCACAGTCATCTGCGGAGAGATGTGCGAGACGTTATTGCGATCGCAGAATGACGCCCTGCGAACGACTTTTATGCCCAGTTCCTTGAACACACTCGTCGATAGCTGCTCGAGCAATTCGCATTCGGCGGGCTCCAGGCCGATCGTCTGACGCGACAGCGTAACGACCTGCCGTTTCGCTTTGAACACCACCGGATCGTCCAGCCTCGCCGCGGGATTGCCCGTCACGCGCGATACGAGTTCGCGGCGCGATTTGTCTCGATCCATCTCTGCGAGTATTTCCCGGGTTACTTCGGTCGGGAACAGCAGACGCACACTCACGTGCGCCGACTGCTCACGCGTGGCAGATCGGCCGGAAAACCGACCGATTTGCGGTTGCCCCCTCCAGCCATTGTTATTGCTATTCATCGGATTCGTCGTGTCCCAGGGGCTTGAGGACATATCCCCCGCGGATATATCCGGGACGACGGAGTCATCGCAGTTGTCGACCCGTACCTGGATGTCATCTCTCGCGCCGACCCCGCGCAAGATGACTCCAACGCGATCCCGCAGCGCGCCGCAGCTAAAGATGGCCACCGAGCTGTGATAGAAGAAGTTGACCTGCCGCACCTTCCAGACGGAGACCACTGCCTCCTCCTGGGCCGGGGGCTGCTCCTGAGTTGCGGGCTGCTCTTGAGTTGCGGCCTGGGCACTTACCGCGAGCGCGATCAGCGCAAGCACCACACCAGCGCGCCGTAAATGGTCAGCCATATCGCCCCCCGACGTGTTCCGCAAAGGAATCACTGCACCCTCGCTATTGTCCGCAACTAAAAGAGGAAGACAAGCCGGGACAACCACGCCGACGCTCGATGCTGCAGAGCAGCATGAAAGCGCGCATGAGCCGACATCGAGGCGGTCCTTTTGTGTTTGTGCGTCGCCCGACCTACGATGAGCCGTCGCAAAGAATGAATACTCTTCCGCTTTCGTAAGCACTACGCTTGAAGCGCAAAAGGGGAGTCCGATGGCGCGTCTGGAGCGTTTCGAATCGCGAGTCTCACTGCGTGTAGTGGCGGGTGTTCTATCCGTCGCGCTCCACCTCGGCCTGTTCTTTCTGCTCGTCTTCTCCGGCGCCCGACACGATGGCATGCATGACGGTGACACGCCGATCACCCGACTGGTGCTACTTGAGTCCCGTCACGCCGACCGCAGGGATGGCATCGAATCGCCGCCGCGGGAGCCCACTAATCCCGCCTTCAATCCATCGCGGCAGCTTAGTGTCGACAACAGTCCGCCGCCATCGCTGCCCGTCGACGAACTTCAGCCCGAATCTGCGGCAGCGATCGTTACTCAGCCGGATGCGATAGCCGCACCGACGGACACGCTCTCGACCGATGCCGTCGAACCCGCCGCGACATTCGTCATGCCGCAAGCGGCGAGGCCGGCGTTGATGCAGCGCCTCGCTCGTCTCGCCGAAGTACTCGCGAAGACGCCGCAGGCACAGGTCACGTGGGAACAGGACGGCAAACAGTACCAGGCCGAGTTGGTACTGGAGCGGGCCAAGAACGGCATCGAGTTCGACCGCGTCGTTGCCGAAGTCAGTGCCGAAGATCACGGCAAGCAACTCACGACGCACATCAAGCTCAAACGCCTCGCCTTCTCGCATTACACCCAAATGGTCGATCGCTGGGATCCCATGGTTCAGCTTCACGACGACGAGATCGTCGGCCGCTTTCACGTCAATTCCCAGTTCAATCTGATGTACGACAGGCGAACGATACCGACATTTCTCGGCAAGGTAACCACCGCGGCAAGCAGATTCAGCACTCAGGCATCTGGCAGACGGCGTGAGGCGGATATCTTTCGTGGTGGCATCGAGACTGGCGCAGGGCTCATTGCCATGCCTGAGGAGTTGCGGCCGCTCGAATGGGCGCCGCGCGACGAGAAAGCACGGAAACATGAGTTCGCGAACGACACGCGCATCAGATTCTTCGGCGACGGCAGTTATTCGTGGCGCAATCGCAATACGGACACAGCGGAGTACCGCAATGAACCGACCACGCAACCTGTGTATTTCATTGCGACCGGCCGGGCAACGCTCTATGTTCAAGGGATCGTATCCGGCAAGGTGCTCATCTACTCGCCGCGCAAGATCGTCGTGGAAGGCAGCGTTACCTATGCACACGATCCGCGCCGTGTTCCAGATTCGGGCGACTACCTGGGACTCGTCAGCAACGGCTACGTCGAAGTGGCTCCGCCTGACGTCACAGGACCCGGCGACCTCGACATCCATGCCGCCATCTTTGCAGGGCAGCGCTTCGTCGTGAGGGACATCGATCAGCGCCGATCGGCAACGCTCCGCATTTACGGGAGTCTCGCGGCCGGCAGCGTGTCGGCGACCGAACCACGCTACGCAACAAAGATCGAATACGACAGCCGCTTTGAGCAACAACGCCCACCCGGATTCCCGTCCACAAGCCGCTTCGCAGCGGAGGATTGGGACGGCCTGTGGACCGAGGCGCCCAAGCGCGCGTTCTGATCGATTTTCTTCGCCGGCTTCGCATAGTGGCGGTCGCATCACATTGATTGGCTGTTCAGCAATAGCTGCAGCGGACTGATGGGACAAGCCCGGCTGTGCAATCTAATCGCATGCCTGTCTGCGTCCCTTCAGAAACGGCGCGAGCGGCGGCGCTCTACAACGATATCCTTGTTCTGAATCGCACTATCGCGTTGTCGGTGGTTATGCCTTGCAGCTATGCTCGAATACGTCCATCGCAGAGGCGCGAGAAACTCGCAGGCGACCGGCGTGACCCTGGGGGTCATCACCTGCAATCAGTCCACTTCGCCCGTCTAGCTATCCGCCGTTTTTCACTGCGTGCTCTGCATATTGAGGCAGGTCATCGGTAATCGTGAACCATCCCGCCTTGGATCCGACGAAGATGTGCTGGGTCGGACGGATGCCAGGTTCATCCACGAGCGTTCCCATGGTGACGTGGGCGAACGCGCCGTCGTTGACTACCGAATAAAGGAGCGACCCGCACACTCTGCAATGCACGTCGCCAGCACTCTCGTCGCCAAAGATCATGAGGCCATCCTCACCCTCGGTGACGCGCAGCTTACTAAGCTCGATGCCGGCGAACGGTTTGAACGCAGCGCCAGTTGCCCTCCTGCAGTTCGAGCAATGGCAATTCGCGGCATACCTGAATTCGTCCGCCACAGCGTAGTGAACAGCACCACACAGGCATCGTCCTGCCAGCAAGCGGTTTTCGCCTCTATCGACCATCCTCTCGGCCTCCTGTTTTCGCGCAGCAATGAGATTGAAGCGGATCAATAGAACCGCTCAGGCGAGCATCCGACGCCTAATGCTTCAGCATTAGCGTTGTCGCGACGTGATGCGCCAACGCGAACCACGCCTGCCGATCGTTGCGGTACATATCCCGTGGGAATTCCCGCAGCCCGCTGTGCCCTGCCCCATTCCCGGATGACCGATACTTGGGTTCGTACTGAGAATTTCGACAACTGCAGATTCGCGTGCTCGCGAAAACTGCACGCCATTGGTTGTCGTCACCTCGCCCGTGAGCACCTCGGCGTAGCAAATCGTCACGTAAAGTCGCGACTCCGAACCGGTGATCGAGAGTTGCTGTGGCGTGGCAAGGACAATCTCATTGCCCGCGCAGTCGATGGCAAGTCCCGGCTCAACAACCACAGTGGCTCCACCGGCAACACTGGTATGCAGACCGGAGACTATTCCCCACCCATGCATGAGGCGATTGTGACGCCGTAGCCGCCCGAGAAAATAGTCCTGCTCACGCTGCAGGTCTTCTGCGGAAAGCAGCTGCCCCGTAAAGAACCGCGATCTTTCGAGTGGCTCAAACTGCGACATGATGATGCCCCCGCAGAATGTAACACCTGCCTGTTTTCGCTCATCCAACAGAGACCGGCAACACCGGAAGCGCGCCGCTTCTCTTGGCGCCGGTTACCGCCTATTCCGGTGCCGACGACTCTCTGGAAACCTCAATGTCGAAATGCAGCACCTCTTCGCGGATGCCAAGTTTCTGGTATAGCGCGATCGCCGGATCGTCGCCGTAATCAGCTTGCACGTAGACAACCCACGCGCCACGCGCAACGGCAATTTCGCGCAATCGAGCGATGAGAGCGGTTGCGATTCCGTGACGCCGATGTGCTTCGTCGACAGCGAGATCGTAGATATACACCTCGCGCCGTGCTCGCTCGAACTTATCGAGCTCATAGGCAACGAGCCCGCCGACAACCTCCTCTCCCATGAGCGCCACAAGCGCTATTACGTGATCTTTTGCAAGCAGCGCCTGGAGATAGGCATCACTCGGCGGCTCGGCGCCGTATATCTCAGGATCGCTAAACGCCCTTCCAAACAAAGCATTCAGCGCACGCAACAGAGGGACGTCGGAGGGCGCCAATCGATGGAGCTTCATGGAACTACGCATGGCTCAACTCCAGCTTGAGGTAGCCGAACATACGCCGCGAGGTGGGTATCTTGTCTACGACAAGATCCGATTCATTGCACGGACTCGTTCTCTTTTTTTGTTCTAGCCACCTTACCCATAGCCCGTCGGCCAGTTCCCCCCAATTCGCAACAGCGCACGCCCAGGAATAGCCTGGCGCCATTCAAGGGCGTGCGCTCTATCGAAGCCGGTTCCGGGTCTTTCAATTTCCCGGAATGACTTTCTTATACGCAGTCGGCGGCACGCGCTTCATTGACGCCTGCTCGTACGCATAACCAAGCGACAGCAGCAACTGCTCCGACCAAGGAGCGCCCAGGAATGACAAGCCGACAGGCATGCCTTCCACCTGGCCCATGGGAACGGAGAGATGCGGATATCCGGCAGTCGCCGCATAAGCTGTGGCAGATGCTGGCTGTGAGCCTCTTGGTTGGGCGGAAACAGCGTGACTGCCACCGCTACCATCGGGCTGGATGAGATCCGCCGGGCCACCGGTAAGCGTCACCAATGCGACGACCTTGTTCTTCTTCAACAGGCGATCGATGCCGTCCTGCCGCGTCATGCGCAACGCCGATTGCAGAGTCTGGATGTACTCCGGATCATGACGACCGCCGGTGGTCGCTTCGGAATCTTCCAAGACATCCTGATCGTGCATGCTCTCGCGCGCGTCGTTCCTATTGAACTCGACCAGGTCGGCAAGCGTTCGTACCTTCACGCTCGCCGGGGTTCCCGCGAGATAGGCGTTCAGGTCTTCCTTGAAGTCATGCGCGAGCAGGATGCGCATCTCCGGCCGGATATCGAGGAAGCCAGTATCGGGAATCTCGATCAGCTTGGCCCCTTGCGCGGCCAGTACTCGCAGTGCTTCGTTGAAAACCGGATTGGTTTTCTCATTCTGTCCACGCAAGCCGCGCATCACGCCGATCCGCTTGCCCTGCAGGGCATCGGTCTTGAGCCCCTTCACATAGTCGGTCTTGTGGGCATCGGCATCCTTTGACCACGGATCGCCGGGATCGCTGCCCGCGATGACGGTAAGCATCATGGCCGTATCCATGACGGTGCGCGTCATCGGGCCGGCGGTGTCCTGATTCAGGCTGATGGGCACGATGCCCCGTCGCGACACCAGTGCGATGGTGGGCTTGATGCCGACCACGCCATTGACGTTCGCTGGGCCGGTGATGGATCCGCTGGTTTCCGTGCCGATCGTACCGGCAGCAAAACTTGCCGCGGCCGCGATACCAGGACCGTTACTCGAGCCGGCCGCCGACTTGCTCACGTCGTACGGATTGCGCGTGCTGCCACCCACAGTACTGCCGTTGAAACCCTTGGTCGAACGGAAGTTCGCATACTGCGAGAGGTTCGCCTTGCCGAGGATTACCGCACCGGCAGCACGCAGCCGCCTGACGACTTCGGAATCCTTTGCCGGATAATTCGCCTCCAGCGCGAACGACCCCGCAGTGGTCGGCATACCGACAGCATCGAGGTTATCTTTAAGCAGGATCGGCACACCATCCAGGGGGCCGAGCACCTTTGCGTCCTTGCGACGCTGGTCGGACGCTGCCGCTTGCTTGAGAGCGTCGGGTGCGATGCCGATGACAGCGTTGAGCGCATCGTTGTAGGCTTTGATGCGCAAAATATAAGCTTGGGTTGCAGCGACCGAAGTCGTCTTTCCCGCCGCAAGATCGGCGGAAACCTGCTGGAGAGAAACCTCCTCGACAGCATACGGCTGCGTTACCTCGACGGGAGCCGAGGCCAGCGAGACGGAGGCGGTCAGTCCAAGGACGGGGCCCAGGATCAGACCAACGACAAGACCAGGACAGATCAGGGAACGGTAGCGCATCGTCACATCCTCATTCGGAAACGATCGATTCAATGGATCTCAGTCGGGCTTCTTAAGGTTCTTACTTCTCAGCCAGCCGAAGCAGCAGCGGGATGCTGTCCTTGGCGGCGCCGGCACACGGCGGTGAGACGCCCGCTCGTAAGCATATCCGATAGATGACAGGTACTGCTCCGATCACGACGGTCCCATGAACGGCAGGCCGACCAGCAGGCCACTCACTGCCCCATCGGAACAGTGAGATTCGGGTAGCCTGCGAGCGCTACGCTGCCGCTCAGAGGAGGAATCATTCCGCCGGTCTTCGCGAAACGCCGACCAGACCCGTGCGCAGTTTCAACTCTGCATACTGACGCTACTGTCAACAAACCCAGATCGAAGCAGCGCCACCCATGAGTACCCTGCTTTCGATCCCTGTTGGCGGATCAATTGAATTCGGCAGCATCGGACGCCAGACTCCTGCCAACGACACGTTCAACTCAGGTGCTGCAATCGAATAGCGCCGTCAACCCGGATGTGAGCTGCGTCGATGAGGCAGGGACTATTTTTACTGTTCACCCTGGTTGCTGGATGCACCATGGAGCCGAGGGTTACCCCGCCCATCGCGAGCGGCAATTACGTTTTTACTCACAAGTTCGCCGAACAGCCGGACATTCCCAGCATCGAGCTGATCGCGCACATTCGAGGCGATCACATCGAGTTGGTCAATGAGTCGGAATCCGACGTCTTTCCGCGGGGCATCCTCGAGGAAGGAACCCTGATCTGGCACAAGAAATCCGCACAATGGATTATCGGTCAAGTCCCGGCGGACGCGGATGCGGGTGAAGTCGGAGGCTGCAGTGACGGGCCTGCGGTTATCGACCTGGAGAAGAAGATCTATTGGACGTGCTAAGGCCGGTGGCGCGGCCGATCAATCCGACGGGCATTCAGAACGTAAGCATGGATGCCACTACCACGACCAACCGGCTATCGCCGCAGGTCAATGTGATCGTCACTCTCTGAGAAGCATCACGCCACGCGAGCCGGCATCGCGTAGCGCAATCTAGCGCAGTGACCAGGGGCTCGCAGATACCAGCGCCCCCAGTCGACTCCATGGAGTCGATCTTGGACCTCAGTGCGCTGCCGCCTCACCCTTCTGCATCAGATTCCGATCGAGAAACTCGACCACGCGCCCGTACACCTCGCGTCGCGAATCCTCGTCGAAAATCCCATGACCCTCGCCGTCGAGGGCGATCCACTCGACCGGCTTGTGATACTTGTCCAATGCCGCCTTCATGCGAGTCGCCTGTTCGAAGGCCGCCCGCCAGTCGGCCTTGCCGTGGATCAGCATCACATTCGCTTCGATGACCTGCGCGTTATAGACAGGCGAGCGCGATCGCAGCAGCTCCTTGTCGCTGCCCAGCACTTCCTCGAGGTACGCGCGACCGCCTTTGGAGTCGGGGATATCCGCTGAAGTCAGCATCAGCTCGAGGTCGTATATTCCAGCCAATCCGACCGCGCATCGATACAGCTTCGGCTCCCGCACTACACCCATCAGCGCCGCGTAGCCGCCGTAGCTCGCCCCCATGATGCAGATACGATCGGCGGGCGCGACCTTCTGATCGATGGCCCAATGAGTCGCATCGGTGATGTCGTCCTGCATGCTCTCGCCCCAGTGGCGATAGCCCGCCTCCTCGAACTTACGGCCATAACCACCGCTGCCGCGGAAATTGATCTGCAGGACCGCATAGCCGCGATTCGCGAGCAACTGAACCTCACCGTCGAAGGAGGAGTCGTCGCGGATGCCATGCGGCCCCCCGTGGGGCATCACGACCAGCGGATGCTCGCCCTCACCCGCGGGTCGCGTGAGATAGCCGTGCAGCACCAAGCCATCGCGCGCAGTGACCTCGATAGGTTCCTTCGACCGCATCTGGCGCGAATCGATCCAGTCACGGCTCGCCCGAAAGAATCCGGCACTCTTCTTCTGCGTATCGAATAGATAGTACGCACCGGGATCATCCGAGGAGCGCACGAACGCCATCACCAGATGACCATCGTCGGTGGCGCTCGCAATGCTTACCGATTTCCCGTCAAAGGCACGCAGCAACGATTCGTAGAGCCTTGCCGTCGGATCGTTCGGGACGAGCCATTTGAATACGCTCTTGTCGGAAGCGCCGCGGATCCCGATGATCTCGCGGTCCGCGAAATCCATGATGAGACTACCGACGTCCATGTCCTCGAATGCGCCGATCTCTTCGACCGCCTGGGTCTCCAGATTGAGGCGATAAAGCCCGACGAAGCTGCCGGCGCTGCGGGTGCCGGTGAAATATACCGAGCGATCATCCGTGCTGAAGCGTCGCGGTGTGATGGTTTCCGAATCGAACCCAGGCAGCTCGAAGGTCGCCCACAGCGCATCCGGTACGGACTTCCAGATCACGGCCAAGTGCTGCTGCGCATTCCGCCCGACCGCAAACCGCACCTGGTCGTGGTTGTCCACCAGCAATTGCGCTCTCGCAAGCGGTGCTCGACCCAGTTTGTCCTTCATGCCAGTGTCGACATCGAGACGTGAGTATGTTGGCATGGCGTCGGCATCGGACATCAGGTAACCGCCTGCCTCGCGCCACGGATATTCCGCAATCAGGATGTGCCGTTCGTCGCCCCGCAGGGTGCTGAGCACCTGCGGATCAGCGTAACTGGCACCGCGCACCCGCACCCTCGTGCCGGTCTGCACCTCGCCTGCCCACATGCCATACAACCGGCGCTGCTTCGAGCCATCACGATCGACGGCAAAGATCTCGCCCGTGAACGAGGAGTAACGCTTACCACCCTGGCGTTCCGAAGTCATGAAGATGAGGCGCTGGTTGGAGACCCAGTAGAATTCTTCGATCGACAGGCGGTTCGGCATGCGCAATCCGCCGATCACTTTTCTTGCCTTCAGGTCGATGACAACCAGTGAGTATTGCCCCGCCTTGCCCATGGACAGCGCCACGAAATCCCCATTGGGCGATAGCTGCAGATATCCCAGCTCATCGTAGCGAGTGAAAACTTCGACCGGCAGCTGCACCGTCGCCGGTGTCGGCGCCTGGTTGGATGCCGGGTTAGGCGGTTGGGTCGGAGCTTGTGTTGATGTTTGGGAGAAGGCGGAGGCAGCGACTAACAGGCAACCGAACAAAACGGATCTCTTCATCCAGATACGCACTCCGATTCTCCATGGACAGGCCGATCATTTCGCCGGCCGTGCTTTCTACCCGCCGGCACCGACCGTCGTCAAACGCATTACACATAAAACTGTGCGCTATTACCGCAATGATCGATAAAAGACGGTGCGGCGCGAAATGGCGTACTCCCACGCCGCGGCCGATCCACCTTTCTTGACCTTCGCACCTCACCTATCCACATCTCGGTGGTCCTCGATGCGCCGGAGAGTTTCGAGCAAGAACTCAAGGCGCTGCGCGACGTCCATGTTTTGTCGTATCGAAGACCTCAAGAACATAGCGTTCGCGCTGGCCTTCGTGACACAGCAAACCGAAGTCGATCGATTGGCGAAGGCACTTCCCACCAGGACCAGCGGCGATGTGTTGTTGTGGTTTGCTTATCCGAAAGGGACGTCGAAGAAATACAGCTGCGATTTCAACCGCGACACTGGCTGGGACCTGCCGAGAAAGTCAGGCCTCGATAGCGTTCGTCAGGTTGCCATCGACGCAGACTGGTCGGCGCTGCGTTTCCGGCGCGTCGAATTCATCAAGCGGCCGTAGCCCGTGCGCTGGCGGACCAGGATCACGGTCACGTCGACAGATCCGCACGCGCCCTCGACCGTCAGCTCGCTGGTCGGACCCTTCGCAGCGCGTCCACCAATCTCTCCAGCTCGGCATCGCCAATGCCTAGATGAAAGACGACACGGACGGCCTGCCGGCCCATGCTTGAAGCATGAACCTGCCGATCTCGCAGCAGCGGCAGGAATGTGTCGGTGGTCCACGGTTCGTGCAGGGCAAAGATGACGATGTTCGTCTCCACCGGCAAGACGCTCGCGACATAGGGCAGCGAACGCAATTCGGATTCCAGCGCCCTGGCCCTCGCATGGTCCTCATGCAGCCGCTGAACGTTGTTCTCCAAGGCGAACAATCCGGCAGCAGCCAGATAACCGGCCTGCCGCATGCCGCCGCCCATCAGCTTGCGATATCGGTGCGCTTTGCCAATGAGCTCTTTCGATCCGAGGAGCAGCGAGCCTGCCGGCGCACCCAGCCCTTTGGAGAGACAGATGGAGATGGTGTCGAACAGGCGGCCGTAGTCGCGTGGCGACTCGTTGCGGGCGACCAGAGCATTGAAAAGACGGGCGCCGTCGAGGTGAAGCGCCAGTTCATGCTCATTGCATGCCGCCCTGATTTGCTCGATTTCACGCAGGTCCCAGCAGGACCCACCGCCTTTGTTGACGGTGTTTTCGAGCGCAACCACTCTGGTCCACGGCAGGTGAGCGTCATCGCGACGATTGATATTGTCCCGCACCTGCGCCGCGGTGAAGCACCCGTTGCTACCCTTGAGAAGCCGTACCGACGCACCGGAATTGGCCGCGACACCGCCACCCTCGAACAGATAGATGTGCGCCAGCTCATCGCAGATGACTTCGTCGCCGGGGCGCGTATGCAGTTTTATCCCGATCTGATTCGTCATCGTTCCGCTGGGACAGAAGATCGCGGCTTCCTTGCCGAACAATTCGGCACTCTTTCGCTGTAGCGCATTGACGGATTCGTCTTCGCCGTAGACATCGTCACCGACCCGCGCGTGCAGCATCGCCTCGAGCATTGCCGGTGTGGGCAACGTGACGGTATCGCTTCGTACGTCGATCATCTCTGACATGCGGACCTTCCCGGCAAAGATGGCAATGTGCGCTGAGTGCGCGAGCGGGCTACCTTGTCGCGTTTCTCGTGTCGTGCGCAACCGGCTTGGAAGTTTCCTGTTTCGAGGCACGCACCAGCTGAGCCTTGGCGGCTTCTCCCCGCGGATGCTGGATGAAGACCTGCGTGAACTTCGCATCTAGGGCCGAGGAGATTGCCGTGTTGGCACCCGTTGCCGGATCGGGATGACCGTCCGCCAGCCGGCGCAGCGCCTTGTACAACGATATCCCGGATATCTGCCCGTTGCTCAGGTGATGGGTCGAGTCGTTCCTGATCAGTTGCTTGTACCAGGTGTCGACATCGGTGTAGCCAGCGATCAGTCCAGTGGCACCGGTGGGTGTCAGCTTCAGCTGCATGCGCATGTCGCGAACGATCTGGAAGGTGGGCACACTCAAATTCTGCCACGGAATAATCATCTGGGCGGCGGGTTCGGTCGTGAGCACTCCGTCGACAATCTTACCCCGCACCTGCTGGATCAGCGTTTTGCCCCACCGCGTATCGATTCGCTGCGATCCACCGGGCACGATCTTGTTGCCGGTGGCATCGGTCAGCAAGCGATCCAGGCCGCGATACAAAGTGACCCGGACATCCTCGTCGTTGCTCAGGCTGTCCACTCCCGTCAGCTCGATCATCGTGCGGTTGTAGCGGTCGTTCGCGATGGCCTTGTTCTCAAAGATGAACTCGACGCCGTCCGGCCCCCGAAAGCCGATGATGCAACCCAGCGCACGGAACATCTGATTGTCGATGCCTCGCTCGCCATCGGGGTGCGTGAAATCGTTGGGGCCGATCTTGCCGTCGAGGTTCATCCCGTAGGAGAACGCGCCCGTCGCTTCATGAAAGACAAACGAGTCGGGCGCTGGCGTGGGCAGCCAGGTTTCGCCCTCAAGCTTGAGCTGCGTCTCAACGACATTTCTTTTCTTCCGGCCGGGAAACAGAACGCTGTACTGCTCACGCGGTCCGTCGTTGAATCCCCGCGGGCATTCGGTCTTCCCGGTGGGCGTCTGATAGATCGACCAGTAAAGGTCGGTTAACGCGTAACCGATCGTGCCATCCCTTGGTGCCAACCCATCGCTGTCAGCTGCACCTGTGGCACTCGCACCAAGAGCAACGACAGCCACTGCCAGTGCGAACAACGAACTTCGCTGGTTCGCAGCCTGCGAGGATCTGTTGCCAATCATTGGAGCGTCCCCCGGAAGTGATCGTCTCTCAGCCAGAAAGCCTTCAATCCATTACGCTGCCCGCGCCACTCGCCGGTGCCGGCGCCATTGACATCGCCGGGCTGCCGATCGCCAGCGTAGGTATATACGGGTCGGTCGCGATAGGCCCAGACTTTCAGGCTACCGGACTGACCCGCCGCAGCGTAGTGGCCGGTTGCCGGGTCGATCTCCACCACGCTCCAGGCGCGGCCGCTGCTTCTGGCGTCCTTGTCGGCCAGCACGTACGGCCAGTTGCGCATGCATTCTTCTGCGCTGCCGTTGCCGCAAATGGCGAGCCTGTAAGCCTGCGTGTCGTTGGGATGATCGCAGCTCAACTGGTCTGCCGAGTCATCGCCACACACATAGATGTAGATCGTCATGCCGCGATGATCGGCAAGCACCTGACCGACAAGGGTGTCCTGAACAGTGAACGTTGCTGGCGGCGGCGGCGCCATCTGCAGGTAGACGTTGCGCCACCCCGGGACATCGCTGCCTTCGAGGCTCCACGGATCCGGATCCAGCGTATAGGTGTATAGCGGCTTCTGCCTGAATGCCCACTGCTTCACGCCAGCGCCACGCTCGACCGTGGACCACTCACCCGCGGCTTGCGCGGTTTGAGGTGCAAGTAACGGCGTCCACGTGCGGGTGCACTGCGTATCGCACATCGACTTATTGGGCGTATCTTTGTCGTAGGCGTACACGGAGTAGTTTTTATTCGTCGTCAGCAAGCGGCCCGTGGTCGTAGTCTTGACGGCGAACCCCGGTGGAACCTTGGCTGGCGGCCCCACCGGTACACGACTAGCTGGCGAATCCAGATCCTCGCCTTCTATGCGGCGAGTTGTGCCACCGACAGCATCACCGGGGCCGCGGTCGAGGATAGAGGTGTACAGCGCCTGCTCGTCGTAGGCCCACTGCTTCACGCCATCCTTGCGAGTGAGAACGGTCCACTTACCTACCGGCGTGGCGTCGGCGGCTGCGACAACCGGCGGCCAGACAGCGGCGCAGCTCAGACGTTTGTCGAGTTCCGGCAGAAGCACTCCCGGTGGATAGGGACTCATGAGGCCGGCAGTCTCGGTGCTGACCTTGTCGAGGCAAAGGGTACTTCCCTTCGTCTCGCCGCTGTACCCGTTACGTAATGACTTGGAAGGCCATACATAAAGAGTGCGGCCGCGTGCATCGGCGAACACCGGCCCTTCCAGTTCCGTGTTCTCGACGTGAAACCCCGGCGGCATCGGTACCGTCACGTAGCCCTGAACCGGTCGCGCCGCCACCTTTGCAACTTCCGCTGCCGCGACACCCGCTGAAAACAACATTGCCGTACTTAGAACGTTCACGGCGAGCAGCAGCCGCTGGACGGTCCGCAGCCTGTCAGCACTTATTGAATACACGTCTTCCCCCACTTGTGCGAAGCCGCCACTGCGCGGCTTCGAATCCAGAAACTCTTTGGTCGCTCGCCCTGCAACTGCGCATAAACGGCGCTCGGCACTGCAACGCCTAACGCCGATGCCACGGCGGCCAATGCGACCGAACGGTCGCGCACGGAGTTATTCACACGTCATCCTCCCTGATTTCGTTCTAGTTCTGCCCGATGCGTTTCGATGATTGCACCGGTGCTAAGTCAACGCAATAGCGCGCCCTTCAGAATGTTTTGATTCATTCTACAAGACAACAGTTCTGGCTATTTTCATCGCCATCGTCGTATAAATTATTTCTTTGGCAGCCAAGTAGCCACACATTTGCGTAGTCAGCTTGTGCCGAAAACAGCCCTGGCACGGACTCGAAATGGGCAGACGCGAACGGGGACACGCGCCTTTGGAATCAATGAGCTATCGCAATTGGAAACACGGATTTAGAGCCATGATGCTGAGGCACCGCGGACCGCAGCCCCCCACACACGGGATAGGGCCCGGGCGAAGCCACCCGCATGTAGCGGGTGGCCCTGACTACTACGTGACTACTAGATGTATAGATGTAGATGCGGGGACACGGGTGACGATGTCGCCGCTAGTCGCCGTGCCGGAAGACGATCATCTTCTCTTCGGACATATCTTCCATCGACCACGGTATGCCGCCGACGCCGTAACCGGATTGGCGTCGCCCGGCAAATGGCATCCAGTCGGTGCGGAACGCGGTGTGATCGTTGATCAGCACGGTAGCGGCATCGAAACGCTGCGCAGCCCGCAACGCCGGTCCGATATCGGAGGAGAAGACGCTGGCCTGGAATGCAAACGGCAGTGAGTTCGCGATATCGATGGCGCGATCGAGCTCTTCGAATCCATAGACGCAGGTGACCGGACCGAAAATCTCCAGCTGCGATACCTTGGCATCGCCAGGCGGCTCAAGCAACACAGCGGGTAGCAAAGTGGTGTCGGACATCCGGCCGCCGCCGAATAGACGTGCACCGCTCGCGACAGCTTCGTCGACCCACGCAGTCACGCGCTGTGTTTCGCGCGGATGAATGAGCGGACCGACTTCGGTTTCCGTCGACAGTGGATCTCCGACTCGAAGCACCTTCACTCGCGCCGTGAAGCGCTCCATGAAGCTGCCCAGAATCGTCGCATGCACAAAGATGCGCTGAACCGAAACGCAAACCTGGCCCGCGTGATAGTAGCCACCCTTCACCAGAGGCTCGATCACCTTGTCGAGATTCGCGCTGCGATCGACAACAACCGGCGCAGCGCCGCCGTGCTCCAACGCGCAGCGCGTTCCCGGATGAAGCTTGCTGCGCAGGTGCCAGCCGACCTTGGCGGATCCGATGAAGCTGAGGAATGCAATGCGCGAATCGGTGGCGAGACGCTCTGAGAGCGCGATGTCTTCAGTTATGAAGCTCTGGCACCACGGCTCATCCAGACCCGCTTCCCGAAACAGAGCGACCAACTCCAGGCAGCACAGCGGCGTCGCTGGCGCCGGCTTGACGATGACCGGACAGCCCACGGCGACTGCGGGGGCGACCTGATGGACGATCAGGTTCAGTGGATGGTTGAATGCTGAGATCGCCGCGACTACGCCGATGGGTTCTTTGGTGGTGAATGCCCACCGCCCGTCGCTCGCCGGCGTGATTCCCATGGGAATCTCCCGACCAGCGAAGGTTCGCAATGCCTCGGCTGCATTGCGCAGGCCGTCGATCGCCCTAACTACCTCGATTGCGGCATCCCTTGCAGGCTTACCTCCTTCCTGCGCGATGAGCTTGGTGAATCGCTCCTGTCGCGATTCCAGCAAGGCTGCAGTACGTTGCAACACGGCCATGCGTCGATGAGGCTTGAGCCAGCCATCACGATTACGCAATGCCTGTGCTGCGGCAGCAAGCTTGGTTTCGAGCGCCCGCGCATCGTCCGCGGGAATCTCCGCAATCGCCACGCGGTCGAATGCCTGCACTACCTGAAGGACCTGGGACATCTTCACATCTCCCGGGTCGCAGGCAGCCGCTCGCGCAGCTCATCGACCAGCACCCGTTCATTTTCCGAATAGTCGATCGGCACGACCACCAGGTGCACCCCGCCATCGACGAAGGCTTGCTCCAGCGTGGACTTCAGATCCCCGATCGCCTCGACCCTGGTGCCGCGCGCGCCGTACGCCTGCGCGTACTTCACGAAATCGGGATTGTCGAAAGTCATGCCGAAATCGGCGAACCGATCCACCGCCTGCTTCCAGCGAATCATGCCGTAGGCCCGGTCCTCGATGATCAACACCACGAGGTTCAGTTTCAGGCGCACCGCCGTTTCCATCTCCTGGCTGTTCATCATGAAGCCGCCGTCGCCGCACACGGCCATGACGCGGCGCTCCGGATAGAGCATCGCAGCCATCATCGCCGAGGGCAGGCCGGCGCCCATCGTCGCCAACGCATTGTCGAGCAGCAGCGTATTCGCCATGCGCGTTCGATAGTTGCGGGCGAACCAGATTTTGTACATGCCGTTATCCAGCGCCAGGATGCCGTCGGCCGGCATGACCTCACGGATGTCGTGCACGAGACGTTGCGGCGTGAAGCGGTCTTCCGTAGCGCGCGCTGCGATCCGACTCAAGATGCCTTCGCGTAGCGGCAAGAGAGCCTGAGCGAAAGGAATTCTGCCGACGATACGATCGGCGAGGAGCCGCAGCGACGGACCGATGTCGCCGATGATCTCCGCCTGCGGGAAATAAACTTGCTCGACGTTCGCGGGCAGATAGCCGACGTGGATGACTCTCGGCCCTGCCGCGCCCATGATGAATGGCGGCTTCTCGACCGTGTCGTGACCGATGGTGATGATGAGATCGGCTCGTTCGATGGCTTCGTGCACATAGTCGCGCTCGGAGAGCGCCGCCGTACCCATGTACAACTCGGTTCCGCCGGGCACGGTGCCCTTGCCCATCTGGGTGGTGAAGTATGGAATCCGCGTGCGCAACACGAATTGCGCCAGATCCGATGTTGACCTTGGCCGTGACGCCGCCGCACCCAGCATCAACAGCGGACGCTGAGCCTGCACGATCATTTCCGCGGCACAATCGAGCGATTCCGCATTTGCTACCGGTATCTCCACCGGATGCGGTGCAATCAATGCAAGCTCCTCGCATTGCTCAGCGGCGATATCTTCGGGCAGCTCCAGGTGTACGGGACCAGGACGCTCCTCCTGCGCCACACGAAAAGCTTCCCGCACGAGGGTCGGAATCATCAGGGGCGAGACGATCTGGCGCGACAGCTTGGTCAGCGGCTTCATGGCCGCGACGATGTCCACAATCTGGAATCGCGCCTGGCGTGAGGAGAGAATCCCCTTCTGGCCGGTGATCATGATCATCGGCATCGCACCCAGCAGCGCGTAGGCGGCACCGGTCGACAGATTGAGCGCTCCAGGCCCAAGCGTGGTGATGCACACGCCGGGTTTGCCTGTGAGCCTGCCGTAGGTGGCTGCCATGAATGCCGCCGCCTGCTCGTGGCGTGTCAGCACCAGCTGGATCGAGGACTTGCGGATGGACTCGACAACGTCGAGATTCTCCTCGCCAGGTATGCCGAAGATCCGGTCCACGCCCTCGTTTTCGAGAGCGGCTACGAGCAAATCAGAACCTTTCATCACTCACGATCTCCCCAACAGTCGATTGAATCAGTGGCAGTCGCCATGGAGGTTCGCAGCCACACGCGCGGAAGGCAAGCCGGGAAGCCATGGCGCCTGGCCAAGTGGCGCCTGAATCACCGGGTCGCTGCAGCATTGGATAATCATCAGGTGGCGGCACACCATGTCGCCGGAAAGCCGGCTGTGGCGCGAACGCAAGTGGGGACGGAATCTGTACATGCACCCAACGCCGCCCCGACGAACCGAACCGGCTATCTATTCAGAGCTGGAGCCGGGAAGTATAGATCCGATCGGTCATCTGCACAGGCGTGGAACTGCGTTCCAGAGAAAATCCCGTTGTAGGAGAATGCCATTCGCTGCTGGCGAAGTATTGGTTGAGCTGTCGCCGCAGAACTACCGCCAATCAGATATCGGCGGCAAGCAGCTTGAGTCTCCGAGGGGTAACCGCGTCGTCTTGTAGAAATTCTGTCTTGCCAGCAGCATCAAATGATAGGCGCCGTCGCACATAAGCATAATCCTGCACTTCCGATAGTCTTCCTTCCAGGAAATGAGAGAACGAACCGCGCGGGGCCATCGCGCTTCAATGTCAGCCGGCAATATCACACTGCACCGAACCAGACTCATCTTGCGAACAAGCGGGCCACACCGAAGTTGATGAGCAACCCACCCACGATAAGCCAGACAGCGAGCAGCGCGCCGAGCAACAGCGGCCTCACTCCCGCGCTACGGATGGCCGAGACATGCGTCGTCAAGCCGAGCGCCGTCATCGCCATTGCCAGGATCGCCGTATCGAGATCCAGTGCAGCAGAGATCACTGCAGCAGGCAGTTTCGCGAGTGAATTGAGACCGGCAACCGCAACGAACAGCAGCACGAACCACGGCACTGCGATCTTCCCGTGACTATGCTGCAATCCTTCCTTCGCCACCGGTTGCTCTCCACCATTCCTCGCAAGGTATGCCGACAGCAGCATTAGAAAGGGCGCCAGCAACATGACTCGCGCCATCTTCTCGATGACTGCGGTGTTGGCAGATGCGTCCCCGATCGCGTGTCCCGCAACGACGACCTGTGCAACTTCGTGAATGGTCGACCCTGCAAACAGGCCATATGCATTGAGCGACATCGGCAACAGATGAAGCTGTGCATTGAGGTGGTACGCAGCGGGATAGATGAAGATCGCTATCGTCCCGAACACCACCACGGTTGAAACTGCGACCGCTACCTGTTCCGCGCGTCCGCCCACAACGGGACCTGTTGCCATGACGGCGGCAGCACCGCAAATAGAACTACCCGCGCCAATCAGCATTGCAGTCTTACGGTCCAGGCCGCACACGCGTGTACCGAGAAACCATGCGAGCGCGAACGTGCTGGACAAGACGACGATGTCGATCAGCAGTCCCGCCGCACCTACCTGGCCGATATCCTGAAACGTCACTCGAAAGCCATACAGGATGATTCCCAGGCGCAACAGGCTTTGCCTGGAGAATGCGACACCCTCCGCGCTGAGTGCCGCGATGCGCGGGTAGACCGTATTACCGACGAACATCCCCACAACGATTGCCAGCGTCAGCGCGCTGATGCCGCTGGCCTGCAGCCAATGGCTGCGGGCGACAGCAATCGAACTCGCGGATAGGACCGCCACCAGCGCCACACCCGGCAGAAGAATTTGCAGGCGACGCACGACATCGGCTGCGCCCTCCTCTGCCGGAACCATCCTATCCATCGTCATTTCTCGCCTCTCGGCACCGTCCCGCCTCGGAACCGCCAACACTATGGAGCTTCCCCCATAGCCGTGAAACGGATTATTTTGTTATAACCTAGCGATTCAGTAGGTTTACCGAGACGATGCCATGCGAGTAACGCTGCGCCAGCTGCAGATCTTTCGCGCAGTAGCCCAGACGGGCAGTACCACCGCCGCGTCGGACGACGTGGCGCTATCGCAGTCGGCAACCAGCGCGGCAATCAACGAACTCGAACGGGTGCTCGGAGCCAGGCTTTTCGATCGAATTGGTAAGCGGCTGCTCATCAACGACACCGGACGCGCGCTACTCCCGAATGCCCAGATGCTGCTGGACGGGGCGCAGTCCATCGAAGATGGATTCGAAAGCGATGGGAACAGGACGACACTGGACTTACGGCTTGCGGCAAGCACCACGATCGGCAATTACGTGCTGCCACCCCTGCTCGCAAGTTTTCGCACCGAGCTGCCCCTTGCGCATTTCTCCCTGCGTATCGGCAATACGCAGGATGTGGCAAACGCAGTGACGGATTTCGAAGTGGACCTGGGCCTGATCGAGGGTCCGTGCCATGCCTCGGGGGTAACGGTCCTGCCATGGCGTGAAGACGAACTGGTGATCGTCGCAGCTCCCCGGCATCCACTGGCGCAAGCAGCCAAGCACAACAAGCTGACCCTCAAACAGCTACGGCAGGTGCAATGGTTGTTACGCGAACCTGGTTCAGGCACTCGAGAAGCTGCGGAACAGGCACTGATTCCGCACCTGCACCACCTTCCGGCCGATATGACGCTGGGGAGCTCGGAAGCCATCAAGAACGCGTTAGTCCAGGGAGTCGGCGTGAGTTGCCTGTCGCGATACGTGGTGCAGGATCTGGTGGCCGCAAAGCGCCTGTGCATCCTGCCGACGAAACTGCCACGAATAACCCGTCGGCTGGCTTTGATCCATCACAGCCAGAAGCATCTGTCACGAGCGCTGCTATCGTTCATAGCCCACTGCCGGACGGCCCTGCAGGAAAGCTGATCGAGACACACGGCAGGCAATATTGTCGATATCGACGTCGATTTCCCGACACCCGAGCCTGTCGAGACGGCTTGAGATCCCGCCACGCCGCCCTAATCGTCAGTACCGTGCGCCCGCAACGCGAGCGTGCACCGGTCCCTATTCAACCGGCAATTATCGTCATGCAACTCCTGCTGAGTCGAATCCCCTCGCCATTGGACGAAATACTCCTGGTGAGCGATGCCCAGGGACTGGTCCGGGCGCTGGACTTCTCGGACTACGAGGCGCGCATGCGTCGATTGCTGCGCGAGCACTACGGGACATACCAACTAGTGGACGGTCCCGCGCCGGCCGCCGTTGCAGCAGCCCTCAGTCGCTATTTCGATGGCGACCTTGCGGCGCTGCAGACAATCGACACCGCCACTGCCGGCTCCGATCTGCAACGCCGGGTCTGGAAGGCTTTGCGCGAAATTCCCGTCGGCAAGACCGTCAGCTATGGCGAACTCGCTCGCGAACTGGGATTTCAGGATCCGCGTGCAGCCATTGACGTCGGCGCGGCCAATCGCGTCAACCCCATAGCAATCATCGTGCCCTGTCATCGCGTGGTCGCCACCGGTGGCGACCTCAAAGGCTACGCAGGGGGCGTGCATCGCAAGCGTTGGTTGTTGCAACACGAAGGAGCGCTGGCAAAAACCACCGAATCGTTCGAGGCGCTGCGACTACCCGGATTCTGAGGCATTGCGGCGAGATCGCCCGGCTCAGCGGCGCAGCACACCTGACAATGGAAGTCTTTATCCGCAGACCGATGCACCAGATCCTGCCGTCTCACAGAACCCCGCCGCCTCACAGAACAGAGACCGTCGACTGCGCTCGTCGACGGTCTCTGCGTTGCTTCAGCCCATTTGTTTGCGAGCCGCACTGTCCCTGACCGGCAGCTTCCAGTTGGGACGGATGAAATGGCAGGTATAGCCACCGGGGTTGTTCTCAAGATAATCCTGATGCTCCGGCTCCGCTTCCCAGAAATCTCCCGCGGGGACGACTTCCGTTACCACCTTACCCGGCCACAGGCCTGAGGCATCGACATCGGCGATCGTGTCCTGCGCGATCTGCTTCTGCGCGTCGCTGGTATAGAAGATCGCCGAGCGATAACTCGTCCCGACGTCGTTGCCTTGGCGGTTGCGTGTGGTCGGATCGTGAATCTGGAAGAAGAATTCCAGCAACTGCCGATAGCTGATGCGAGCCGGATCGAAAATGATCTCCATCGCTTCGGCATGGGTGCCGTGATTGCGATAGGTCGCGTTGGGTACGTTGCCGCCGGTGTAACCGACGCGCGTCGACAGCACACCCTGGTAACGGCGAATCAGGTCTTGCATGCCCCAGAAGCAGCCGCCGGCAAGAACGGCACGTTCCTCATTCATCGGATGTCCTCCACCTGGTTCAGATAAGCACCATAGCCCTGCGCCTCCATGTCGTCACGGGGGATGAACCGCAGCGACGCCGAATTGATGCAGTAGCGCAATCCGCCGCGATCCTGCGGACCGTCGGGAAATACGTGGCCAAGATGGCTGTCGCCGTGAGCCGAGCGCACCTCGGTACGGATCATGCCGTGGGTGATGTCCCGCAGCTCGCTGACATTGGCGGGCTCGAGGGGCTTGGTGAAGCTCGGCCAGCCGCATCCGGATTCATATTTATCGGAGGACGCGAACAGCGGCTCGCCCGACACGATATCAACGTAAATGCCCGACTTCTTGTTATTCAACAGCTCGCCGGTGCCCGGCCGCTCGGTGCCACTTTGCTGTGTCACGCGATACTGCTCCGGGGTGAGCTTCGAGATCGCCTCGGGGCTCTTGCTGTACTTGCTCATTGGGTAACTCCTGACTTGCGGCCAGCCGATGCGACTGCCGGGGAGACCTAGATGGTACCTGTACCGCCAAGTAACAATCACCCTACCCTGCCGGTCCTGATAATTTATCGTCTCACCGCCCCCTGAGCGATCTTCGATAGACAGGATCGATCGCGATCGACCCCGATATCCGGGCCGATCGATCCGGACTTATAGATCCGAAAGGCGGCGCGACAGACACCACGATTGGCGACACGATTGAGATTGGCGGGAGAGTGCAGATGAGAATTCTGGTAGTGGGAGCCGGGGCAATTGGCGGCTATTTCGGCGGCCGGCTGCTGCAGGCAAAGCGCGACGTTACGTTCCTGGTACGCGCTCGCCGGGCAACGCAGCTGCGCGAATCGGGCCTCGTCATCCAAAGTCCCCTGGGCGACGCGCACATACCGGATCCACCGACCGTCCAGGCGGCGCAATTGAGCCAGCCATTCGATCTCATCCTGCTGAGCTGTAAAGCCTACGACCTGGATGCGGCAATCGAATCCTTCGCACCGGCCGTCGGGCCGCAAACAGCGATCCTGCCGATACTCAATGGCATGAGGCATCTCGATGTGCTCGCGACGAAGTTCGGCAAGGAACGTGTGCTGGGTGGCCAGTGCCTGATCTCGGCCTCGCTCGATCCGACTGGCCGAATCCTGCACTTCAACGATCATCACAAACTGACGTTCGGCGAACTCGACGGCACCCGCTCGGCGCGGGTGACTGCGATCCTGGCCGAACTCACCAAGGGGGGCTTCAATGCCTCCTTGAGCGAAGCGATCCTGCAGGACATGTGGGAGAAATGGATCTTCATCGCTGCCGCCGCCGGTATTACCTGCCTGATGCGCGGTGCAATCGGGGACATCATGTCGGCAAATGGCCCTGAGCTTGCGCTCGCGCTGCTCGTGGAGTGCGCCGAGATTGCCGCGAGCGCCGGCTTCCAGCCCCGGGAGTCCGCGTTGCAAGCAGGTCGTACCACGCTGACAACAAGCGGCTCGCCGCTGATGGCCTCCATGTTGCGCGACATCGAACGCGGCGCACAGACGGAAGTCGAGCAGATTCTCGGCGACCTGCTGCGCCGTCGCGCCACCCCGGCGAAGGCCGCCTCTGTTCTTTCTGTCGCTTACGCTCATATCAAGACGTATGAAGCCCGTCGTGCGCGCGAACTGAGCGTATAGAAGCGAGCGCGAGATTCATCCTGAGCCGGACCCGCGCCGGCCGCGGGAGGTTGTGCGTTACAGCTACGGCGCGTCTGCACCACCAACGCGATTGCGACTTGAAGCAAGGCCCTTGTGCATCGCAGGAACCAGCTCGTCGACTGGAGCGTTCTTCAATGGCTTCTGTCGTGAATCACAAGGTGAATTATGAAGCATCGTTCAATAGCGACCGCCGTCGTGTCGGTTGCGCTGATGGGCTGGATGACAGCAGGGTTCACGGCGGATCCGCCGGCTAAGGTAGAGCCTCCGGCGAAATTCAAGGAATGCAAAAGCGCAACCGGCGATGCGCGCAAGGAATGCGACAAGGTTGCCGCCAAGATGCAGGAATCGAAAATGAAGGACCCGGGGGAAGGAGAACAGATCAACCGGCCGGATGTGCAGCACTCCAGTCCCATCATGACCGACGACAAGGAAAAGGCCGAGGAAGCCGCGCATCGCAAAGGCAAGGATCCGCGCAAGGCGGTAGAGAAGCTCGAGCAGAAGGACCAGGCTCCGGCCAAGCAACCTCCGCAGTAGCTGCCGGTCGCCACATTCGCATCGCTATAGCGACGGTTACTGATTCTTGAAGGCGTTGCTCAACGGTCGAACCGCGAGCCGTCTCGCGATTCGGCCGTTTGGTTTGGTCGTCAGTTCACAACTCGTGGCGACAGCAGATCTTCGAGACCGATGCGACGCAACAGTTCCGAGCGCACCCGATCTGCCACCGCATTGACGATCTCCGCTCCGTCTTGCGATGGATCGATGTGGACACGGAACGGACGCTTGCCAAAAGGCATATCGACCACCCTTACAATCGCTTTGGCAACTTCACCCGCATCGGCATCAGCCGGCTCCAATGCAGCCAGACCCTTCAGCGCTCGCTGTGGAACATCGGCGTATGGCCCCACTTCATATGCCGCTGCACGTTGTTTGTCCGCCGGAGCTCCTGCATGCGCGAAGTGATTGGTGCCCTTGGTGAAGGCACCCGGAACGATGATCGAAGTCTCGATACCCCCAGCGCGTCAGTTCACCCGCATAGGACACCGCGAGCGAATCCATCGCCGCCTTCGCTGCGAAATACGGCGACAGGTACGGTGGCGTACCGCCGCGTGCGCTGCTCGACGAGACCCACACCAATAGCCCGCGACCCTGCTTGCGCAACTGCGGCAGCGCGGCCCGATTCACGCGCTGAGTGCTCAGCACGTTCACATCGTAGAGCTGTGCGAACTGCTCTGGCGTGAAAGCCTCCGCCGGTCCGAACGACATGTGCCCGGCGTTGTGCACGACGACATCGAGCCTGCCTGTCTTTGCAACGATCGCCGCAATGCCTGCCTCAACAGAGGCATCGTTCGCAACATCGAGTTCGACGGTGCGCAAATCCACGCCGCGCCCGGCTGCGTATTCAGCCGCCTCGGCAACCTGCGATGCATTACGACCGGTCGTTTCGCGTATACCGGCGTAAACGATATGTCCTGAGTCCGCGAGCGCGCGGGCGGTGAGTGCACCGAATCCGCTGGATGCACCGGTGACGACGATGACTTGTGGCATGACACGTTCTCCTGATGAATTGCCGCGCCGCAGTCGAACGGCAGTACCGTCCGCTGCTCGCGCGTTGGTGAATCAGATCATTCCGCCGTTAGCGCGCAGGACCTGGCCGTTGACCCACGAGCCATCGGGTCCGACGAGGAAAGCGACCGTGGCTGCGATGTCCTCGGGAGTGCCAAGACGCTCCAGCGGATTCATCTTCGCCATGCGCTCGACCAGCTCCGGCGATTTGCCATCCAGAAACAGCGCCGTCGCCGTCGGTCCGGGCGCCACTGCGTTGACCGTGATGGATCGACCCCGCAATTCCCTGGCGAGAATCGGCGTTATCCCTTCGACCGCCGCTTTGGTGGCCACGTACACGCCGTAGGTTTCCAGATGCAGGCCGACCACGCTGGATGAGAAGTTGACGATACGTCCGCCATTGCGCAGGCGGCGGGCGCCTTCGCGCAGTGCGTTGAACGTGCCCTTCAGATTGATGGCCATCATGCTGTCGAACAGTGCGTCGTCGCTGTCGGCGAGTTTCGCTAGCTTCATGATGCCGGCGTTGTTCACCAGCACGTCCACTCCGCCAAACGCCGCCTCGGCCGCTTCGAACATGCGAACCACCGCTGCGGGATCGGAAACATCCGCCTGTGCGGCGAGCGCGTGACCGCCCGCTGCCTCGATCTTGCGCACCAATGCCTCGGCAGGTGCCTGGCTGCCGGCGTAATTGATGACAACCGTGAAGCCATCGCGTGCGAGGCGTTCGGCAATGGCTGCGCCAATGCCGCGCGAGGCACCGGTAACAATCGCTACCTTCTTGATTTCATTACGGACTTTTGCATTGACCGAGGTGCTCGTGGGGGTACTCATGGGGCTTCTCCTGAGGGTGCTCATGCCGGCGGATCGGCGGGGTGAAGCCACTATGACTCTTTTCCTTCCACGGATAATCCAGCATTCTTCGGCAATACTGTCCGGCAAATACAAACAATGGAGCGTGCCGTGGACCGACTCGATGCCATGCAGGTGTTCACGCGGGTGGTGGAAAGACGCAGCTTCACGCTGGCCGCACAGGACACCGGCTTGCCGCGCTCAACCGTGACCGATGCGGTGAAACAGCTCGAACAGCGACTAGGTATCCGCCTGCTGCAGAGAACTACCCGGCAGGTGAGCCCGACTCTCGATGGCGAGGCCTACTACCGTCGCTGCCTGATCCTGCTGGCGGACGTGGAAGAAGCCGAAGGCACTTTTGCCGGCGCCAAGCCCAAGGGGTTGCTGCGCATCGATGTGCAGGGCACGCTCGCTCGCCATTTCCTGCTGCCGAGCCTGCCGCGCTTCTTCGCCGAGTATCCGCAGATCGAGATCTATATGAGCGAGGGCGACCGCTGGATCGATGTGGTCCGCGAGGGAGTCGACTGCGTATTGCGCTGGGGCAACCTTCCGGACAGCGACATGGCTGCGCGACGCGTCGCACTGTTGGAACGGCTCACCTGCGCCGCTCCCGAGTATCTCGATCGCTGCGGCGTGCCGCTAGATTGCGCAGCGCTCGATGGACATCGCATGGTCGGCATACGCTCATCGACGACAGGTAATCTGCGGCCGCTTGAATTCAAGGTCGGCGCAACGTTGCACACGACCTCACTGCCAACCACGATCTCGGTGACCGGGCCGGAGAGCTATGTTCCAGCCGCGCGGCTCGGACTTGGACTGGTGCAAGTGCCGTATTTTCATGTGGCAACGGATCTTGAGCGCGGCACCCTGGTGCGCGTGCTGCCGGATTGCCCGCCGCCTGCGGTTCCCGTCTCGCTGCTTTACCCTCGCAACCGGCAGCTTTCGCCGCGCGTGCGGGTTTTCCTCGATTGGGTCGCACGCGAGTTCGCCTCGAAGACGATCGCCTGATCGAAGACGATGACGCGTCCTGTGCGATCGCGGAACACTGCTTGCTATCTACGTGCGCAGCGAGTGCAACTCCAATCAGAACGCCACGCCTATCACCAGATCCATCACGTTTGTTCCGGTCGGGCCGGTACGATGCAGATCGCCGAGCGCTTCCAGCAACGGATAGACATCGTGTCGCCGAAGGTGCTCCTGCGGATCGAATCCGAGAGCGCGGGCGCGTTCGATCGTGGCGCCATCCGCAAATGCGCCGGCAGCATCAGTCGGCCCATCCGTGCCGTCGGTACCCGCGGATAGCAGGACAACGTTGGGAATATCCTGCAGCTCCGACGCCGCAACCAGGGCGAACTCCTGATTCCGTCCACCCTTCCCGCCTTGCGACACCGACAGTGTCGTTTCGCCGCCGGCGAAAAAAAGACTGGGCGAACCGGAGTTCTGCGGGCTCCGTGCCGCAGCTGCCAAGGTCGATGCGAAGCTGCGGGCGGCAGCGTGAGTGTTGCCAGCCATGTTCTCGGAAACGATCTCGGCCGGATAACCCAGCTTCCTGGCTGCATCCATGCAAGTGGCGAGAGATACACGGTTGCTGGCGACGATCTGGTAAACGTCGTCTCTGAACGTCGCGTCACCCCGCTCGGGTGTCTCTTCCTCCAAACCCTGCGCACCTCGTTGCAAGCAGGCAATGACGGCTGCCGGCAATTTGCCGCGCAATTCATGGCGCTCAACGACGTCAAGTGCGTCGCCAAACGTCGATGCGTCGGCTACCGTCGGTCCCGAACCGATGGTGGCCGGATCGTCACTGATGACATCGGAGATGGCGAGCGTGCAGAACTGCGCACAGCGTGCCTGCAATCGCAGACGACCGCCTTTGACAGCGGAGAGATGCCGGCGGACGACATTGATTTCTTCGATAGGGGCACCGCTGTTTACAAGAAGTTGCACCGCAGCGGCCTTCGCTTGGTACGACAAATCCGCGGCAGGAGCAAACAGCAGCGAAGAGGCGCCTCCGGACAGCACGAAGAAAATCGTATCCGCGTCGGACGTCGTACGCAGCAACGCCAGGAGCTGCTGCGTCGCTTGAACGCTGGAAAGATCCGGTGTCGGATGACTGGCTTCGACAATTCCGACGCGCTGCAGATCCTCGCGATGGCCACGCTTCACGATGACCAACCCCGCGTCGATACGGTCGCCGAGAACCTGCTCCAATCCGTGAGCGAGCGACGCGGCTGCTTTGCCGGCGCCCAGGACGAACACCTTCCCAGTTCCGGAACGCTGCGGCAATTGAACGCAGACTTCCTGCCCACCCCGACGGTATAGCCACCGATCCGCCTCGACCACGGAGTTCGCGTACAGGGCCTGTCTGCCGCCGACCGCCCGCACCGCCTCATCGAACAGCGTCGCCAGCAGTTTGCGATACGGCCGCGCAGCTTCGTTGGACGTGCTCATTGACTGTAAACAATCACACGATGTTGCGCGGCGCACCGGCAAAGAACGCGTCGATGTTCTCGATCACCTGGTCGGCGAGAGCCTGGGCAGCCTGCTCGCTGGCCCAGGCCACATGCGGGGTCAGCAGAAAATTCGGATACTTCAACAACCGCATCAACGGGTGATCGGCAGGCGGAGGCTCCACAGTGGCCACATCGAACCCCGCACCGGCAATCTGCCCCGACTCCAACGCATCGCCCAGCGCCGCCTCATCCACGAGCGCACCCCGAGCCGTATTGATGAGCAACGGCCTGCGCTCCATCAGCGCAAATTCCGCATGCGAAATCAGATTGCGCGTGGCGGCCGTCAGAGGCAAATGCAAAGTGATCACATCGCTCTGGGCCAGCACTTGCTCGAACGGCGTATGCAGCGGCCTCGTGGCACTGGCGCGCTTGTGCTCGGAGAACAGGACGCGCATTCCGAACGCCTTGCCAATATCACCGACGGCACGTCCAAGCACGCCGCCGCCGATAACGCCGAGCGTCGAATTGGCAAGGTCGCGAATCGGAAAGTCGAAGTAGCAGAATTGCGCAGACTCCTGCCAGCGACCAGCAACGACCGACTGGCGATAGGCCAGGATGTTCCGGCGCAATGCCAGCATCAAGCCGAATGTATGCTCCGGCAGTGTGTGTACCGCATAGTTGCGGACGTTGGAGACCACGATGTTCCGCTCGCGCGCCGCGGCGAGATCGACATTGTCGGTGCCGGTTGCCGCGATTGCGATCAGTTTGAGCTTGCTGGCGCCGCGTATTGCCTCACCCGATACACGCACTTTGTTCGTTATCACCACGGTCGCGTTTTCGATGCGGCCAGCCACCTCCGCTTCCCTGGTGGACTCGTGGGAGACCATCCGGTGGGCGTGCGTCGGTGAGCGCAGCACGGTTGCTGGCGGCAACGAGGCGCGATCGAGAAAGACGATCGCGGCCGGATCAACTGTCGAGGCGGATGAAGTCACGGGTGAGATGCCTGTCTTTTCTATGATTGGCGATGCCCTGGACGGCCGTCGACGGCACGGCGCCGTTGCATCCTTATCTTCAACTCAGCGTGCGCGAGCCCAACGCGGTTCCGTATTGTCATCATGACTTGCCAGCACGGCAAAGCAATAACGCTGACTACCGAACTCCGCAGGTGCAACGTACTCCATCCGGCCTTCCATTACGAAATCGACCGGCTGTGCGAACAACGGCCCGTCATAGACAAACGTATGGAACTCGCCGTTCTCGCCGCACGCATCCACTCCAGCGGGCAGGTCCGCAATAAAATGCTCATCGAACGGACGACCGCAGAATTCATCCCCGAGGTAGCGCGAGTCGACACATACGACGATTGCCTTGAATCCCAGTGCGATCGATTCACGCGCCAGTTGTCGACGATTCATCTGCCACAACGGCAGCGCGGCCTCGAGACCGGCCTCGCGACAAACGCGCTCCTCCCATTCACGATGCGCGTCGAGATCGATATCGCCGAACACGGCGACCTCATGACCGACTTCTCGCAACTGCATCAAAGTGCGCACAAAGACCTGCTCGTAGTCCTTCCAGCCTGCGCTTGGGCCCACCAGCTCCATGCCGAGGGCACGCGCCTGCTGCTCCACCAGTACTCTTGGTACACCATGCGAGCGACTGCGCAGACCGGTTTCATCGAACATGGTCAATAGCGTCGTCAGCCGCAGATTCAGGCGACGCGCGTACCAGAGCGCGAGCATCGAATCCTTGCCGCCGCTGGATGAGCACAGCGCGCGCCTCGACGGCGAATCTGGGTCTGCCACTTCCGTTGCTGTTCTGGAGGATGTCATCGAGTAAACCACTACGCTCTGCCGTTACAACCCTGCGGTGCCATGCTCGAATGGTACCGGACCTGGCCTACCGCACGTCGCACTCGATTCGGTTCGAGATCAGGCATGCGGTTGCAGCCCTGAGCCTACATCGCCACTCGTGCGTGATGCTTGCGATAACTTGCGGGTGTCACGCCGACGCGGCGGGCGAAGGCCCGGCTCAGCGTATCGACGTCGGAAAAGCCACACAGAACGGCGACCTTCTTGGGCGCGTGCTCTCCCAATTCCAGCAGGCGCCGGGCGGCAGCGATCCGAGCCTCTTCCACCCAGGCAGCGGGGGTCGTTCCCACCTCATGCTGGAAAAGACGCGCGAAATGTCGCGGACTCAACCCCGTGCGTTTCGCAAGCCGCGGCACACTCAGATCGGCCGTCAGATTGGCGACGATCCAGCGCTGCACCTGCTGCAGCACCGACCGACCGGCGGGAACCGCCTGCCCTTTGCGACTGAACTGGCTTTGGCCGCCCGGCCGTTTGAAGAACATCACCAGCTGGCTCGCTACGCGCATCGCCACATCGCGCCCGCAATCCTCTTCAACCAGTGCAATGGCGAGATCCATACCGGCGGTAACGCCCGCCGCAGTACGCAGCTTGCCGTCCCGCACGTGAAGAGCATCCTGATCGACGTTCACGGTCGGATACACCTCGGCGAGTCGTGCAGCCACGGCCCAATGAGTCGTCACTCGCTTGCCTTCCAGCAGACCGGCCGCCGCCAGCAGAAAGGCTCCGCTGCAAACGGATCCGAAGCGTCGTGTAGCCGGCGCCGTCCTCCGCAGCCATGCAACAGCTGCAGCATCCGGCTCGATGTGCGCCGCATGCGGAGATCCAGTAACCAACAATGTATCGATCGATTCCTCTTTGCCCTTGCCGATCACGGCATCCGCAAAGAATCTCACGCCTGAGGAGGTTCGCAGCGCACCCGCCGCAGTCGTGATCACGCGAAGACGATAAACCTCTCGTCCTGCCTGCACATTCGCTTCGGCAAATACGTCCAGCGGTCCGGCCACGTCGAGGAACTGCACTCCTGGCAACACCAGGATGGCCATCGTTCTCGGCGACCGATTTGCCGTCATATCCGCTCCTCTCAGCTGGTGTCCGCTACCGGGTCAAAATGGCAGAAAGTGCCGGATCTAGTCAACTCCTGCCGACGTCGGAGACGCCTATGATTTTGTCACGGCATTTCACAGGAGACCTTCCATGACACTCTCCATCGACGGTATCAGCATCCCTGACAGCAAGCTGGCTCGCGAGGTTACCGAACTGGTGCGCGACACCGAGTCGCCGCTGCTGTTCCATCACTCCTCGCGCGTTTACTACTTCGGCGCATTGGCAGGCCAGAATCGCGGGCTGCGGTTCGATCCGGAGCTGCTGTATGTCGGCACCATGTTCCATGACTTGGGCCTGACGGAAGCGCACAGCACGGCGACCGAGCGCTTCGAAGTGGATGGCGCCAATGCAGCGCGTGATTTCCTCAATCGTCACGGTATCGCGCAACAGGATATCGATACGGTGTGGACTGCGATCGCGCTGCACACGACGCCTGGTATTCCGCAGCACATGCACCCGGTGGTTGCCCTGGTGACGGCGGGCGTGGAAATGGACGTGCTGGGGATCGACTATTCCCGCTTCAGCGCTGCCGAACGAGAAGCCATCGTGGGCGCACATCCGCGCGGCGAGCACTTCAAGGAAAACATCATCCAGACTTTCTATGACGGCATCAGGCACAAACCCGCGACGACGTTCGGCAACGTCAAGGCGGATGTGCTCGCCGACAAGGATCCGCGTTTTCAGCGCGGCAATTTCTGCAGCGTCATTCGCCGCTCGGCATGGTCGGGTTGAGCGCTCGCCGTTGGGCCGCAGGACGAGGAGTGTCTTGCCCGCATCCAAGGCGCTGCGCTCGGCGGTGACGGGCCAGACGGTTGCAGGTGACGGGCTCTCTTCACCCGTCACCCGTCACCCGTCACTCACCATTCGTCACTCAAGCTGCTCGGCGCGAAGACCCATTGAATTGGTGAGCGCCGGATGCGCGCGTAGCGTGTCCTTGCTCCGGCACAGCATGTCCCGTCTGCTGCATGGAGAAGGCCGAAATGGCGGCCACCATCTGGGTCGACTGACGTTGCAGACTCTCTGCGGTCTCGATCAGTTGCTGTGCCATTTGTGCATCCTGCTGGGTGATCTGATCCATCTGCGACATGGCCTTGTTGATCTGCTCGATGCCGGCGGCCTGCTCGCAGCTTGCGGTTTCGATTTCGGCGATGACCTGGGTGACCCGCTTTACTGAATCCACCACCTGCCCCATCGACTGCTCCGCCTGGCCGGCAAGCTCACTGCCACGCGTGACTGTCTGGCTGGAGATATCGATGAGTTCCCGGATTTCCTTGGCCGACGCGGCCGACCGCTGCGCCAGGTTGCGAACTTCCTGCGCGACGACAGCGAATCCTCGTCCCTGCTCGCCGGCACGCGCGGCTTCCACCGCCGCGTTCAACGCCAAGAGGTTGGTCTGAAAGGCGATGCCATCGATGATCCCGACGATTTCGGCAATGCGCTTGGAGGATTGCGTAATCGCCTGCATGGTTGCATGGACTTCGCTGACGACCTCGCGGCCGCGACCGGTCGCAACCGAAGACTGCGTTGCAAGCTGCGTTGCCTGGCGCGCATTCTCGGTGTTGCGCGTAACGGTTTCCGTCAGCTGCTGCAGCGAAGCTACTGTTTCTTCCAGTCCGGCCGCGTGTTCACTGGTGCGGTTGGACAGATCCGTATTTGCATTGACCACATCGCCGACGCCGTCGCGCACCATGCCGGCAGCAGCCAGGTTGTCCTTCAGCACACCGTCGAGTTTGACGCGTACCTGTTCGAATGCTTCCGCGACGGCCACGATGCACGACACACCTTCCGCCGGAATCCGGCTGCGGGTGTCGCCGCTCACCAATTGAAAGGCGACACGCTGCAACTTCAACAGCGGCTGCACGACACTGCCCTGCACATAGAACATGTTCGACAACGCAATGAATGCGCCGAGGCAACACAGCGCCGTCATCAGGCTGAAACCCGTTGCGTTGAAACTCATCACCCCCATGCCGACCAGCAGCGTGCTGAGGAAGCCGACGACCACCCAGGTGCCAGTGCGCAACGAAGGATTCATCATGCGCTTCACGATACCCAGCAGCGATGTGTCGACGACGCGTCCCGCACTGATGCGCAGGTTTTGCGCCCGCCCGGCGCGGATGTCGGCGTAGGTACGCTCGGCCTGATGAATCTCCTCACGCGTCGGTTTGACGCGCACCGACATGTAGCCGGCGATCCGGCCGTTATCCATCATCGGAGTGATATTGGCGCGCACCCAATAGAAGCCGCCGCTCTTGCGACGGTTCTTGACCAGGCCGCTCCAACTTTTGCCGTTGCGTATGGTGTCCCAGAGATCGGCAAACGCCTCCGCGGGCATATCGGGATGCCGCACGATGTTCTGCGGTTCGCCCAGGCATTCCTCCAGCGAGAATTCGCTGCTGCTGAGAAACGCCGGGTTGGCGTAAGTGATACGGCTGCTCGCGTCGGTGTGGGTGATGATGACTTCATCATCGGGCAGTACGTATTCGGCCTGGGTCACCGGTCCGTTCATTCGCATGACGGCGCATCTCCGTGAAGTAATTGCACATGCGCCACCCGCAGGCGGGCAGCTCCTGCAAAGTCTCTCGGCACGAGGTGTCCGAAAACTAAGCGCGGGGCCGAAAATTCAGGCTTTGTCCGACGCTGGTCAGTACTTTGCCTAATGACCTAAGTCACATTTTTCGAACCTAAAAATTAATTTACCTCACGATGTTTTTGCCGCGGATAAGCTGGCAGCGTGGAGAAAAAAGCATTACCGGACGCCCCTGTGAAGAGCCGGCCGGTTTAGAGGGGAGCTACTGAGATGGGTGTCAACGTACTGGAGATGACCTGCACGCGCTGCGGTCGCCAGCGGTATTTTCCGGGGCATGCGGCCAACCCCGATCAGCGCACCAGCATGGAGAGCGAGCGCTGCTCGGAGTGCGGCAACATCGGCGCCGCGATGGCATGGGCCACTTACGAGGGCGAGCTGCCTTTCAAGCTCGAGGGCCTGCCGCGCAACTGACCTTGAATCGCAGGCGCAGCCCAGCTCCGCCCTGCACCGATCGCGCGCCAGCTGAGCCGCTCTGAGCTGCGCGCATCGATCGCGGCATACTGCATTCGCAGGCTATGCCACCCGTCTTGATATGCTGCGGGCAATCGCCGCACACACCGCCCCGCTCTCCAATCGACCCCTTCGCGATTTTTTTCTCGACAGCATGTCGAGAACTCACCGCCGGCTCCGACTTGCTGTCGAAACCGCCCGCTCAGGCGGCCACCACAGAGGATCGAACCATGAAATACATGCTGATGATGCACTTCTCGCTACAGGACTGGAGAACCTCCCGCATGGAGTTGTGGCCGGCGCAGGATATGAAAGCGCACTTGGACTACCTGCGCCGCTTCCGCGAGGAATTCGCCAGCGAGCTGGTGACCGTCCAAGGCCTGCTCGGGCCCCAGGAGGCACAGGAAGTCCGCGCCGGTCGCGATGGCGAGCCGCAGGTCACTGACGGCCCATTCCCGGAATCGAAGGAGTTTCTCGCTGGCTACTGCATCGTCGATGTGGATAGCTCGCAACGGGCCTACCAGATCGCCGCTCGCTGGTCGGCGGGTCCAGGACCGGGCGGCGCCCCGCTGAATTTGCCGGTCCAGGTGCGACAGGTCATGGGTGGCCCTTCCAGCGAGGTGTGAACAGGACTGGAGAAGGCGAACGACAGGCCATGACAGGACAGTCATCCTCCATTCGCTACAATCCGCAGAAAATCATCCCAAAAAAAACTCCGGAGCATGTCGAGGCCGCGTCGGCAGGTCCGACTTGGCTCACGTAACAGCCCATCGTGGGCTGGCAACCAACCAGGAGCGGACGCGATGAAATACATACTGATGATGAACACCCCGCGCGGCGGGGAGTACCAGATCATGAGCTGGCCCAAGCAGGACATCGAGGCGCACATCGGCTTCATGATCGGCTTCAGCAAGAAGCTCAGCGCCGCCGGCGAGCTGGTCGCCGCCGAAGGACTGGCAATGCCCTCGCAGGCGAAACTGGTGCGGGCTGGCAAGGACGGCAAGCCGGTCACGGACGGCATCTTTCCCGAGGCCAAGGAGTTCCTCGCCGGTTACTGGATCGTGCAGGTCGACAGCCCGGAACGCGCATACCAGATCGCCGCCGAGGCATCGGCTGCGCCCGGCGTGGGCGGCGAACCGCTCAACATGCCCATCGAGGTCCGGGAAGTCATGAGCGGACCGCCCGAGGACCTGGGGTAATGCTGGAACGTGGTGCCGAACATCTGTTGCGCGAACTCGCGCCGCAGGTGCTCGGCGCGGTCGTCCGGCGCTTCCGCGACTTCGCTGCGTCGGAAGACGCGGTACAGGAGGCGTTGATCGCCGCCGCAACACAATGGCCGCGCGATGGCATTCCGGACAATCCGCGCGGCTGGCTGATTCAAGTCGCACTGCGGCGCATGACCGACCAGGTTCGCAGCGAGATCTCGCGCCGCAATCGCGAAAGTGCCGTCGCCGCAGATACGCCGTTCGTCGTCGCACCGGTCATCTACAGCGAGCCCGGTTTCGATCCCGACGACACACTGCTACTGCTTTTCATGTGTTGTCACCCTGCCCTCACCGCCTCATCCGCCATTGCATTGACGCTGCGTGCGATCGGCGGTCTCACCACCGCTGAAATCGCCAACGCCTACCTGGTTCCCGAAACGACCATGGCCCAGCGGATCAGCCGTGCGAAACAGAGCATTCGGGATTCCGGCGTGCCGTTCGATCTGCCTACCGACAGCGAGCGCGCAGCAAGGCTGGGTTCCGTACTGCACGTGCTGTATCTGATTTTCAATGAGGGCTACACCAGCAGCATCGGTCCCGACCTGCAACGCAGCGATCTGTCGAATGAAGCCATCCGGCTCACGCGTGCCGTTCACAGCCTCCTGCCCGAGGATGGCGAGGTCGCAGGATTGCTCGCGTTGATGTTGCTGACCGATGCCCGGCGAACTGCACGCACCGGCCCCGGCGGCGAGCTGATTCCGCTTGCGCAACAGGATCGAACTCTGTGGGACCGGCAAGCCATCGCCGAAGGCATCGAGCTCATCAGCGACACGCTTTCGCGAGGCTTCATCGGTGCATACCAGTTACAAGCCGCGATTGCGGCCGTACACGACGAAGCAGCGTGCCACGAAGACACGGACTGGCCGCAGATCCTGGCCCTATACGACCTGCTCAAGCGGATGCTGGACAATCCGATGGTGACTCTCAGTCACGCCATTGCGGCGGCGATGGTGCATGGTCCGCAGGCAGGGCTCGAACTACTGACCGTGCTCGACGCCGATGAGCGATTCGCCGGCCACTATCGGCTCGACGCCGTCCGGGGGCATATATATGAGATGGCCGGAGACCACTCCGCCGCCATCCGGCACTTTCGCGCCGCAGCGAGCCGAACAGCCAGCGTTCCTGAGCGCAACTATCTGAGTGCCCAGGCAGCCCGGCTGGCGCAACCCCGTTAGAGACAACCGGAGTCTGGGACCGGCGCATCGAATGACCCGGTGACGATCGATGATGTTCGGAAACTGGCGCCACGTGTCGAACATCGCTTATGTTCGACCTGATTCTGCTCCGTGTCGGCCTGCCGCAGAGGAGTCGCTTCGATGCGCAATGGAACTGTGTACGCGATTGGCGCGATGCTGCTCGGCATCGTTGGGCTCGCCGTCGGCGATTTCGCGCTGCAGTGGCAACCGGTGCCAGCCGCGATCCCCCTGCGCACGCCCCTCTCATATGTAAGTGCGATCCTGCTGCTCGTCGCAGGCGGGGCGATGCTTTGGACCAGGACGCAGGCGAGAGCTGCCTTGACGTTGGGTTGCTGCTATTTCCTGTGGGCTGCGCTGCTGCATGTCCCCAGGATATTTCCCCACCCTGCGGATGCGTCGATGTGGCTCGGGTTCGCGGAAATACTGGCGCTGGCTGCCGGCGGTGTAGCAGCCTGGGGAATGGTGGGCGATGCGCTGCCACGAAAACTGACCGTACAGACGACCCAGCCAACCTTCGGCGTGTGCCTGCTGATCTTCGGATGGAGTCATTTCGTCTACGCCGATTTCACGGCGACCATGGTTCCCGGCTGGCTGCCGCTGCCATTGTTCTGGGCTTACGCAACGGGTTGTGGCCACATCGCAGCGGGCCTGGCTCTCATTTCCGGATTTGCGTCCCGACCGGCATCCACCATGCTCGCCGGCATGTTCGCGTGCTTCGTTGTCCTGCTGCATGTTCCTCGCGTTCTCGCCGATCCCGCCAGTCGCATCGAATGGACCATGCTCGCCGTCGCAATCTCACTCACCGGTGCGGCGTGGATCGTGCGTACGGCACTCCACAGACACACTAATCCACTCGATTACCGTGACGACGCGACCTACGCAGAGTCCGCCGCCAATTCACCCTAGCCAGTTCACCACAGAAAACGCACGCCAGCGCGTATCGTACGTCCGACGGTGTCGTACAGCAGCGGGTTGGTACCGGAGTCTATGAAAACCAGCGTGCTGTTGCTGGGTACCACCGCAGGAGCGGTATCGGCCAGGTTATCGACCTTGAGAAACACTTCCGTCTTGTGGTCGCCGACGACAGGCCGGTAGACGAGCGAAAGATCCGCATACAGCGCACCTTTGACGTGGTTGTTGTCGATCGTCTTGCGATTCACGGTGGAAGGGGGACACCCCGTGGTGCACTCGATGTTCGAGTTATCCAAGACCCCAGCACTGACGCCGCGGCCGATCAGCGTGACGCCGTAGGATCCGCGGTCGTAGCCGATCATTCCGAGGAAGCGCCAGTTTGCGGCCGACCCTTCCGCGGCTGAAGTCACACCCGCAGCGTTGTCCCCCGCAAGATCCGTGACGCTGATGCCGTCATCGAGTTTCCTTTTGATGACGTGAGTCGCGAGCGCTCGCAGGCTCAGTTCGCCATTCCACAACGGCTTGCGATAGCTCGCTTCCAGATCCAGGCCTTCGGCCACCTCGGAGGACAGGTTGATCGGCTGCACGGTGATCTGTGTAACCACACCGGCGGCATCGCGAACGATTGCCGGGCACAGCGCGGTATTGCCGTTGAAACATCGATCGATGATCTGCTGTTGCAGGATGGTGGAGATCGCGTCCTTGACGTCGATATCGTAGTAGTCCGCCGACATGCTCAGCCCGGGCACGAAGGACGGCTGGTACACCAGGCCAATACCAGTGGTATCCGCCGCTTCCGGTTTCAGATTCAGGTTGCCCACCTGCGGGCGCAGGATGACGGTGGTGGCGTTGCCGCGGAACGGGTCGTTGACGGTCTGGGTGTTGACTTGCCCGGCAAGGAACAGCTCGTTCAGGTTGGGTGCGCGGATATCGCGCGAACGCGTGGCACGGAAAGTCAGGTCCTTGAACGGCGACCAGTTGGCGCCGATCTTCCAGGTGACCACTTCCCCGGAAGTGCTGTAGTCCGTCCAACGCGCTGCAGCGTTCAGGTCCAGCGACCTGGCCCAAGGCCGGTCGACCGCCAGCGGCACCACGGTTTCGAGAAAACCTTCGACCACATCGTAGGAGCCGTTGGTAGCTTTGAAATTCGCGGCGAAATACTGGTTGGCCACGGCCAGCGGATCGGCGCTGGATTCCACCGACTCCTTGCGGTACTCCACGCCAGTTGCGAGCGAGACCGGACCCGCCCACGTCGCGAGCGGCTCGCCGTTGAAACTCGTGGCAACCACGTCCTGTGTCAGCTCTTGATCCAGTTGCGCCGTGCCCAGCACGTAGTCCACCGCGGCCGGCGAGTTCACGCCCACGCCCAGCACGTCGTACGGTACGCAGCCATTGTCGGGATCCGTAAGCGTCGAACGGCAGACGATCCGGCCGTTCGCGTCGCGTACTGCATCGATGGCGTCGCGATAGTTCTGTGTAATCGACAGAAACACATCGTTGTGAACCCGACTGATGCCGCGCTGTGCATACGCGTCCCAGTCCCAGCCGGAGCCCAGCGCGTTGAAATGGCCGGCTGCACCGATGACGAAGCGGCGCACGCTGCGATCCGAGTGCGTCGCGATCGGCCCTAGATCCGCATTGGTGGAGCCTGCCATGAACGAGGTCAGGCCGAGATTCGTCATCTCGTTGCGAATGCTGTCGGGAAGGAATGCGTTGTCGCGCTGGATCGTGATGTCGCCCAGATTGAACTGCCGGCAGCATTGAGTCTCGGTCTGCGATTCGGCGTAAGAGGCTTCTGCAAACACTTCGGTCGCATCGGCCACGCGGAAGCTGCCTCGCGTGAAGACGTTGGCGCGCTCGACAGCGCCTTCCAGATCGCCGTAGCGGCCGATGTCGGACTCGAGCCAATCGCCACCGACCATGAGCGGATCGGAGACGATGGACCCGTACTGGAACTGGCCGACGGCGCCGCCGGTGCCGAACTGCGTTCCCTGCAACGGGGTCGAAGTGATCAGCGCACCGGGCGTTGCCTGGCTCAATCCCACACTGGGGCGCGTGATGTACTGCGGCTGGCCGTTGGTCGGCATATAGGCGGGATTGGCTATTACCTTCCAGCCGCGGTACCAGGAGCGGGGATTGCCCGTGATGCCAGCGGAATGGCTGTAGTCGGTGCTGATCAGGAAATGACCGCGACCTGCTGCGAACGGCAGGCCGGCGGTGACAGAGGTCTTGTATTGCGCATCGTCGCCGTGAGTCGTGCCCCCGGCCATGACGTTGGTCTTGAAGCCGGTGAAGTTCTTGTCGAGGACGAAGTTCACCACCCCCGACATTGCATCGGAACCGTACGCCGCGGAAGCACCGCCGGTAACGACATCGACGCGTTCGATCAGGCCGTTTGGAAACTGGTTGATATCGACGACACCGGTGAGCGATTGCGCCACGACACGTTTGCCATCCAGCAACACCAGGGTGCGGTTGGCGCCCATGCTGCGCAGGTCGAGCGAGTTGGTTCCGGCCTGGCCGCCGCTTACTCCGGTATTGCCGGTGCGCGGCGTCGCACTGCCGGCGATGGATGGCAAGGTGTTGACCGCGTCCGCAACATTGGAGGGCGCCACCAGCGCGAGCATGTCGGTTCCCATCACCGTCGTCGGCGTCGGCGCTTCATAGCCATCGCGCAACACACGCGTCGCCGTTACCTCAACCGATTCGAGCACCCCATCATCGGCGCTGAGTGTGGCCAACCAGCTCTTGCCTGCTGCAGCCTTCGTCGCAGCACGCACTGCAGTACTTTTTTCAGCGGCAACGCTACGCCAGGAATCCGGCGAGATCGAAATCGTCTCCTCGTTGACGAGGGCGTACTTCATGCCGGTGCCCTGCAGGATCGCCTGCAGCGCGTCGATGATCCGCAGCTTGCCGCTCACCCCCGGGGTTTTCACCTTCTCTACTGCGGTGCCCGCGGAGATCACCTGGATCCGCGCCTGATCGGAGAACTCGATGATCGCCAGCGACAACGGTTGCGCGGGAATGTCGAACTGCGCTTCGCGCGCCAGGCCGCGGCTTTGCGCCGACGCAGGAGCAGCGCCCACGCAGAACGTCAGGCAGAGCCACAGCAAGCACTGCGGCATCGACAACGCCATCGCCGAACCGCCGCGGGTCGCGGCAGCGGTTGAAATCATCGCGTTCCCCCGAGTCTTCGAGCGGTCGTGCTGCGTGGCCCGACACTGTCTCATAACCTCGAATTGAACACGTTCGAGCGCCGCGAATGGAAGCACCGCAGAACTCGCGTGCTGCGGTCGATGACGCCACTCCACTCGCTGCGTCGACGTGCTCCCTGCGCGAAGCCGGCGATCCACCAGGACCGCCGGTCGCGAATGACGCTTACATCTTCACACGGATGCCCGCGCGGAACGTTCTCCCCAGGTTGTCGTACAGGGAAGGATTGGTGGCCTGTGTTGCGTAGGCGACCCCGCTGGGTCCGGGTGCGACCACCGCCGGATCCGTGTCCGCGACATTGGTCACCGCTACGAACATCTCCACTTTCGAGAACGCGCCCGTGCTCTGGAAGGCGTACGAGAGCGAGGCATCGAGATACACCGCACCGTCGATGTGATTGTCGTTGATGGTACGGTGATCGACCGTGGAGGTCGGGCAACCGGAAGTACATTCGATGAACGAGTTGTCGTACACGCCGCTGCTTACGCCGCGACCGATGAGCGAAAAGGTCACCGGATCGTTGGTGTAGGTCACTGTCAGCCGGCCGAGCCAGTCCGGCGGACCGTTAGCGATATTCTGACCGACGGTGTCGGTAGGAATGTTGACGCCATTCGCCGAATAGTTCTTGAGGTAGTGCGTTGCCAGGGCACGGATCGCCAGATCGCCACCCCACACCGGCATGGGCAGGCGGTAGCTCGCCTCGATATCCAGCCCGCGGGCAACCTGCGTTATCAGGTTGAATGGCGAAGTCCGGATCTGCGTGATGACGCCGGCGGCCGGGTCGCGCGTGATTGCGGCGCAGTAGGTTTGATTGCCGCCGAAGCAGCGATCCACGATGTCCTGCGCGGCGATGGTGCCGATCGCGTCCTTGATGTCGATGTTGTAATAATCGACCGAACCGCTCAGACCCGGTGCCCAGGATGGCTGATAGACAATACCCAGGCCGGTCGTGTCCGCCTTCTCCGGTTGGAGCGCCAGGTTACCCACCGCGAGCCCCTGGTACGCAATACTTGTGTTGTTGTTGAACGGATCGATCACGGTGTTGGTATTGGCACCGCCTGCCTGGAACAGTTCCAGCAAGTTCGGCGCACGGATATCGCGCGAGCGCGTGGCGCGGAAAGTGACATCCGCAATCGGCGAATAGACCAGTCCCGCCTTCCACGTGGTCACGTTGCCGGAGGTGCTGTAATCGGTGAAACGCACCGCACCGTTGAAGTCCAGCTTCTGCGCGCCCGGCAGGTCCTTAGCCAGCGGCACCACCGTTTCCAGGAAGCCCTCCGCCACATGGTAGCTGCCATCGGTGGGCAGGTAGTTGCCGGCGAAGAACCCGTTGATCATTGAAATGGGATCGGACGAACCCGTGACTTGCTCCTTGCGGTACTCCGCGCCGGCCGCCACCGAGATCGGTCCGGCCCAGCTCGAAAACGGCTCGCCCTGCACCGATGCGGAAGCCACGTCCTGGGTGAAGCGCTCGTCGCGCTCGGCGTCGCCCAGAACGTAGTCCAGCGCTCCCGAGGTATTCACGCCGATGCCGAACAGGTTGTACGGCACACAGCCGTCGTTCGGATTGGTGAGTGTCGAGCGACACACGATGTGACCGCTCGCATCGCGCACTGCGTCGGTGGCCTTGGAGAAATTGCTCTTGATCGTGACATCCGGTGCGCGCGAGGCCACTTTGGTGATGCCCTTCTGGTAATAGGCGTCCCAATGCCAGTCGGTATCGAATGCCGCAAAGGCGCCCGTGCCCCCGACCACGTAACGACCCACGGTGCGTTCGTTATCGGTACTGATGACCGGCAGGTCCGCATTCATGCTGCCCAGGTGAAACGGCACGCCGGGCGTCAGCTGCGCGGCCACGCTTGCAGGAAGAAAAGCATTGTCTGGCTGAACGATCAGGTTGGCGACGTTGAACTGCTTGCAGCACCAGCCCTCCGCCTCGGTATGGCCCCACTGCGCCTGTGCGTACACCTCGACGTTGTCATTCAGCTGGAAGCTGGCGCGTGTGAACAGATTCTTGCGATCCATACCGGACGCCAGCGTGTTGTAGCTGCTGACATCGGCATCGCGCCAATCGCCGCCCTGCATGTACGGATCCTTCAACAGCGGTCCATAGTTGAATTGATAAGGCACACCGCCTGCGCCGAAGGCCGTACCTTTCGCCGGGCCGTCGGTGATGATGCCGCCGAGGGTTGCCTGGCTCAGGCTGACATGCGAGAGCACCAGGCGCTCGGGCTGTCCGTTGCCCGGCGCGTAGGCGGGATTGTTCATGACTTTCCAACCTTGCTGATTCCAGTCGCGCGGCACGCCGAAGATGCCAGCGGTGTGACTCACCTCGCCGCTCGCCAGAAAGTGCCCACGACCCGAAGCGAACGGCGTGCCAAACGTCGAAGCCACCGTGTATTCCGCGTCTTCGCCACGGCTGGTGATACCGCCCGTAACGTCGGTCTTGAAACCGGTAAAGGTCTTGTCCAGAACGAAGTTCACGACGCCGGACAATGCATCCGAACCGTAGGCAGCGGAGGCGCCGCCGGTGACAATGTCGACGCGCTGGATGAGCTGCTGCGGAAAGTCGTTCACGTCGACGACGCCGTTGAGCTGCGCGCCCACCGAGCGTTGGCCATCGAGCAGCACGAGGGTGCGTTCTGCGCCCAGTGCGCGCAGATTCAGCGCGTTGACGCCAGCCGAACCATTACTGACGCTGGCCTGTGAATTACTCGGAGTCGCGCTGTTCGCGAGTGCGGGCAACTCGTTGACGAAATCCGCAACGTTCGCCGGCGCGGTCGCGTTGATCTCCTCCACGCCGATGACCGTTACCGGCGTAGGCGCTTCGTAACCATCGCGCACGATGCGCGTGCCGGTTACTTCCACCGCCTCGAGCGTCAAGCCTTGGGTATTCTGCCCCGATGCGCCAGATGATGTACCGGATGCCTCCTGCGCCAACGCAGTATTTGCAGCGGCAAACGTCATGGCGGCAAGTGACATGGTTACGGCCAATGGCGGCGCCGCACGCACGGCACCACGCAATGCAGACGCAACCATGCGACGCAGCTGACTGCCACGGGCGCCCGTAGCACTCGAATCGATCGAATTCATGAATCCCCCAATTTCGTTACAGCGCGCCGATCGCTGCCTGCGCATAACCAGGCATGCGCAGACGCACCGGCTTGTTTCGCTGGTGTAATCGTTCTAACGACGCCGCTGTCCCGCGGGACGCGGCGTCATTCGTCGGTCGGGGTAAATACGTTCGAGCCGCTGCGGATGGAAACGCAAGCGCGCAGAAAAAATTGAAGTGGAGATGCAGCCTGCGGCAGGCGATGCGGCGTCAACAGGAAGGTCGCCGCGAACAGCGCGAATGCGCTATCAGTTACGTGGCACTAGCTCGACCGAGTCGCTGTGCTCTACAACCTGCAACGGAAACACGGCTTCGAATGCACGCAGAGCATCGTCTATCTTGGCGCTGAAGACCGTTCCAGTGAATGGCAGGTCGCTCAGTGCCGCGTCGTTGATGACGATACGTTTGTGATAATAGCGACTGAGATCCGCGACCACGCTGCCGAGCGGCTCATGCACGTACTTCAGCACTCCACTGCGCCACGATGCGACATCGGCGGCACGGATCTTCGCTATGGTCACGCTTCCGGAAGCGCTGCTGTAGACAGCCTGCTCGCCCGCTACCAGCCGCATCGAATCGTCGCTGCCAGCGGGTTGGGCCTGGCCACCGGCATTGCTGTCCAGCCGCACCTTGCCTTCGCTCACCGCGACGACCACCCGGCCGGGATGGCGCCGCACATTGAATGCGGTACCGACGGCAGTGACGTGCATGTTCCCCGCCGTGACGAGGAACGGTCGCAGCGGATCCTTCGTCACGCTGAAATAGGCTTCGCCTGCATCTACGCTGACGGAGCGTAGCTTCGCCGTATAGAACGTCGTGATGCGTGAGCCGGCACCCAGCTCAACCTTAGACCCATCGGGAAGCACGCTGGTGCCAGTGCCGCCGACCGCCGTCGCATAACTCTGCGACACCTCATGATTCGCGCGCAGTACGAAGATGGCGACGCCGATGCCAATCCCCAGAAGCACGGTCGCAGCCAGTCCGATGGCCGGGCGCGACGACAGCCAGCGATAGCGCGAGGTGTTTGCCGTCGGGAATACCGGCCGTGAGATCGCTTGCGACGCAGGCGCGAACGCAGCCAACTCTTCGCCGCGCGCACCGGACACTCCAGCATCGCTCCCGCCCGTGTCGAGCCCGTTTGCGTCGACAACACTTGCGTCATTGAAATTCGAGTCGGCCAGGACCGCATCCCGGTCTGCGTCAGTCAGATCCACATCAAGCGGCGTGGCGGCGTGCCAAACGGACTGGGCAGCCTTGAACTCGTGCAGGTTGCGCGGATCTTCCTCGCACCACTGCAGCCAGGCGGTCACCAGCGTCTCATCGTCGGGGGAATCGTGCAGGCGCACCAGCCATTGGGCGGCCGCCTCCATTCTTTCCAGCTCCGGGTCTGTGGGCATCGAACCTTTCATCGCTTCAGGCGCGCGTGCGCCTCCTCCTTGCTGGCACCTCTCAGCCGCAGCTGGCAGTAGACCAGAGCACGCGTGAGGTGATGACGGACCATGCGTTCTGTGACATTGAGTTCCACTGCGATCTCGGCGACCGTTTTGTCCTGCATGCGATGCAATAAAAACGCCTGGCGGCAGGCGGGCGACAGCTCCTCCAGGCAGCTGCCGATGAATACCAGTTCCTCGCTGACCAACGCGCGCCGCTCCGGGTCGTCACGCACGGTCAGCTCGTCGAACAATTCCGCTTCGACCGCCGCGGCCGAGCGATGCCGCACGTTGCGCTGGCGTAGCCGGTCGATCGCCAGGTTGGAGGCGATGCGGAACAGGTAGCCGCGCAACAGGCTGGCGACTTCCGGGCGGTCCAGCTGCAGCAGGCGCACATAGGACTCTTGCGCCACTTCCTTGGCGTCGTGCACGGAGTGTAGCCGCAGCGTAAGCAGGCTGATCAATGCCTGGTTGTGCTCCCGGAACAGTCGCGCGACCAGTTCGGCGCGGGATTCGCCGGTGGCAGCAGCATCCGCGGTGCTCTGCGGTGCTGGCTGGGTATCGTCTCGAACCGGCGTTTTCATGCGCAAACTGTGCTGACGCTGGGTTAATACGTTTACAGGAGCGGAAATGGAAACATGAACCTGCCCGATTTTTCGCGCACGGCGAAATCCCTACGGCAAGGCGATGGACCACCACAGGCCGGCGCTGCCATCCATCGGCGTGCCGACATCGACGACCATCGTCGGATCGTCCGGGACCACGATGTCATAGGAGTCGTGGCCGTTCATGTCGCCCGGCTGCTTGTCGCCGTCGTAGGTCCACAACGCATAGCCCTGGTACACCCACTGCTTGCTGCCATCGGCCCGCAGTGCCACGTCCCAGAATCCGGAAGGTTGCGCATCGGCCGGTGCGGCGAAGGGGTGCCAGACTTTTTCGCAATCTGCATTACAACGCGCATGGGTCCCGATATCGCGACCGACGGCCGGCCGCGCCGGCTGGCCTCGACGCAAGCTGTGCCCACCGCCGGACTGGAGAATGTAGCCATCGCGACGATACAGCGTCATGCCCGCCGCGGTTGCCAGCACGCGTCCCTGCCCCGGAGTCGTCTGAATACTGACACTCGAAGGCATGTAATAACGCAGCACTGTCGCCACGCTCCAGCGTGGGTCCACGCCGATGCCGTTGGCGTAACCGGGAGCAAGATCGCCGCTGAATGTGTAAAGACCCTTACCGTGATACGCCCATTGATGGATGCCGTCGTCACGGTCGACGATGGAGAAGTCGCCGACTGCAGCAGCGAGCTGCGGCGCACTGAGCGCCAGCCACTGCCGGCAAGCTGGTGTCGAGCAACTGGCCATTTCGCGAGCCGCCTTCGAATCCAACGCGTATAGCGTGTGATTGCTGCCGTCCACCAGCACGAAGGCGGCCGCATCCGGCACCTCCTTCACTGCCATGCCCGGCGGCAATTTCATTTCGATGGGATAAGCCAAAGCCGGCCGCCAGCCTTCCGGCAATGGGTCGGTGTTCTTGTCGCCGCGCGACAGGCTGCCGCGATTACCTCCTCCAACCATCACGCCCAGGCCGTTGCGACGGGCGGCGCCGTAGTTGGCCGGACTGTCGCCTGCGAGACTGCCCGGATCCACATCCTTGCTGTAGGTATAGAGCGGTTTGCCTTTCAGCGCCCACTGCTGCTTGCCGTCATCGCGGCCGATCACCGACCAGTCGCCGAACGCCTTCGCTGTCCCGGAGACCAGGAACGGTGCAAAGGCCGCGGCGCAATCCGCGGCACAGGTGGCCTTCCCAGCCGGATCCTTATCCCATGTGTAAAGCGTCAGGCCACGCGTGTCCGTATACGCGATCTGATCGCGCGCAATGGCGGATGCGGTGCTCTTGCCCAGATCGTATCCCTGCGCCTTGCCGAGCGGCTGCATGGTGACACCCTGTGGCGTGGCAAGAGGTGCGCTGTCCGCTTGCGACGAACGATCGTTTGCGGCGGCTTGGCTAGAGACGGACGCGTAGCCCGCTACGATCGCGAGAATCGATGCACCCAGCCCCAGCGACAACGTCGTACTCAGCTTCATGACGGAATCTCCTGGAAAAAAAGCGCTAGGCCAGCATGTCGGACAGCGGCTTCGAGGTCTGATTGGAGAGCTTGCCCCAGCTATTCAGCGGCACTCCGAACGCCTGCTGCACCGTCAGGCCGACACGCGCGCTGGAATCTCCGGCCGCAACGATGTGCATGCCCGTCTTGACGCGTCCGCCGGCACGACCAACGGTCAGGATCGGCAGATCGTCCATCGTGTGTGTGCGTGCATAGCCATGATCGGTCTGCCACAGGACCAGCGAGCGATCCAGCACGGTGCCGCTGCCCTCGCGATAACTCTCGAGCTGGCGCAGGAACTCCGCGAACGTGCCGGTTGCGAACGTGATGAACCAAGTGACATCACGCTGATAGCCGAGCTTTGGATCGATCGGCTCTTCGTGCGTGAGACTGTGCCAGTCGCGCACACCGCCGGGCGTGCGCAGTCCTTGCGTACCGAAGTTCATATTGAAGACGCGGGTCTGGTCGCAGGCGATGGCATGCGCCATCAGTGCGCCGAACAGCTTGTTGTTGCGTTCGACAGCTTCGACATTCTTGCCGGGCTCCGCCTGCGTAACCTCCGGTGGAATCCGGCAGGCCTCGACCGGCGCCGGCTTCTGTAGCTCCAGATCGAGCTGCTGCTCGATCTGGCGCACCGCGGTGAAGTACTCGTCGAGGCGCGCACGATCTTCGCTACCGACTCGCCGCATCATTTCTTTGCGCTCATCCGCGACCGCGGTCAGCACGCTGCGGCGGGCCAGAACATGCGGATCGGGAGTGAACTCAGCGCTGTTGGGATCCTTGAAGTCCGCACCGAACAGTCGCGAGTACAGCGCTGCGGGTGAAGGCTCCGACGGATTGGTCGCCCCGCCCTTGCGGCGGCTGAGACTCTGGCGTCCGCCGCTCAGTGCGATCTCGATCGACTTGAAGCGCGTCTTGCTGCTGATGACGTCGGCGATAGTCGTGTCGAGACTGGGATCGGAGGTCACGCCCAGCGGGATCGACCCCATGGTCGCGATCTGCACCCCGGTGACATGGGTTTCCAGCGGCCGCCCGTCGAGAAAATACTTGGTGCCGCTGATGATATTCATGCGGTCGCGGAACGGATCGAGCACCTTCAGCTCGATGTTGTTCTCGTAGTTGGCGCCGACTTTGGCCGGCTTCCAGCGCCCCGGATTGAGTCCGAGGTTCTGGAACCACGAGCCGAACACTACCGGCAGCGGCGCACCGGTCGCCGCCAGCGCGGTGCCGTTGGTGTTCAGAAAACAATTCAGGAACGGCAGGCCGACTGAGACCGCTGCTCCGCCCATGATGCCGCGAAGAACTCTTCTGCGACTGGATAACGTGGTCATTAGCGACTCCCGAATGAGGCTACGGCGTTGTGGCCGCAGCGAGAACCTGCTTCTGGGCGGGATCGCGCTCAGGAGCCGAAACCATGTACAAAACGTTGCTTACCGCGATTTCACGCATCAGCGCCGGCAGGCGATAACCGCTGGCAACGAAATCCTGCTTGAGATCGGTGGTCCATTTGCGCTCTGCGGTACCTGGCACACGCCCGAGCGCACGGGCGGAGAGCCGGTCCACGAGACAAGAGGTCGCAGCGGAGTTCTGGTAGATCGCCTTGCCGAGTCCGCCGGCATCCTGGTATGCGACCCCGTCGAGCTTGCCGCTCGCATCGATGTGCAATCCACCCTCGGTGGTGCGGAACTCGCCGCCGCCATCGAAGTTCTCCAGCGCCAGGCCGATGGGATCCATGATCTTGTGGCAGCCGGCACAGGTGGGATTGGTCGCATGCAGGGCGAGGCGCTCGCGCGCCGTCGTGACGCCCTTCGCGCTGCTCTGCTCGAAATTCGTGAAGTCGACATCGCCCGGAGGCGCAGGCACTTTCTGGCACAGTGCGATCTCGCGCACCGCTTTGCCGCGGATCGTCGGCGAGCCGCGACCGGCCGGCGAGTGCAGCGCTGTGAACGCAACCTGCGTCAGAATGCCGCCGCGCGGATCGTCGGCGGGAAATTCGTACGGCTGCCAGTCATCGGGCGAACCGTTCGGTCCGTCCTTGAAGATCGGCACCCGGTAGATGCCGCCGAGCTCCGGCGTCAGGAAGGTTTTCTTGGTTGTGAAGATCTCGCGATAGTCGGCGTTGCGAGTCAGCACTACGTCCACCACCGTGCGCAGCGTCTGCTCGCGGGCGTCGGCGGCAACCTGGGCGCTGAACTTTGGAAACAGCGCTGCATCCTTGGCAAGCGTCTCGAATTCATCGAAACGAAACTGATCGACGAAGAAGGCGCGCACGCCGGCCTCCAGCCGCGGCGACGCCATCATGCGGTCGACCTGGCGTGCGAGACCGCGTTTCTTGTAGAGATCGCCGTCCTCGGCCGCACTCAGCAGCTTCGAATCGGGTGCGGAGTTCCACAGGAAGAAGCTCAGCTGGGACGCGCGGGAGTAGGCATCCAGGCGATAGGCACCCGAGTGATCCGGATCGGATTCAGTACGTTCCTCCCGAAACAGGAACTCGGGTGCGGACAGCATGCCCGAGAGACTGAGCGCGACGCCCTCGTAGAAATCGTGGGTGATCGCGGTCGCCTTCGATGCGGCCGACACATAGGCCTGCAACTGCTTGTCGGTCAGCGGTCGGCGATACAGCAACCGACCAACCTTGCCGAGAAATTCGCCGGCACACTTGTCGTCGGCGTCTGTTTCGGATGACGGTCTGCAAGGCAGCAGCGCCTCGCGATGATTCTTGTCGACGACCTGGGAGGCAACAGCGCGACCCATCGCATCGTATTGCTCCATCCCGGCGGCCGTAATGCTGACGTGGCTGGCGCCGACTGCCAGCAAGCCGTCGACCCGCAGGTCCGGCTCGAAGCGTCCGCCCAGATCGATGTCGCCGCCAAACACCTCCCGGACGATGTTCTGGTATTGCTCGGCGGTGAGGCGCCGAGTGACAGCCTGGCCTGCAGTGATCGGCCCGCTGACGGATTTCATGGTCATCACTGCGGCGGCGATCCCACCGGCAACCACTACGGCAGCGGCACCAAGTACCAGCAGACGTGCACGCGACCGACTCATACTCATCGCTCTTTCCTCCAATTCCCGCTATTGATCATTTCGCGCACCGACCGATTTTTATTTACTGCTAGCGACGCGTGAGCTTCTGTTCCGTCGCCGCCGCCGGCGCCACGAACGCCGGAACCGCTTCGAGGTAGTACGTCGCCGAGATCGAGCGATTCTGGCCGGTGGCCGGATCCGGATCGGCGTCCGCGTAGCGCTTCATCAGGTGGTAGAAGCCGGGAACGTCCCCGGTCACCTGCTGCTCGCCGCCGAAACCCACGCCTGCAATACCCCAATAGATTGGATGCCACGGCTGATAGCCGCCGATGAAGCCGCGCGCGGTGCGGTTGGGCAGCAAGGTCAGCCGCAGGTGGACGTTGCTCATCCTGAACTCAGGTTCGACCAACGGGTTCTGCAGCAGGCGCACGTCGCCGTGATCGGTGATCGTCAATGCGCCGTTCTTCATCTCGCCGCGGAACGTGTTGTGCGAACGAGGATCGGGATCGATCCGGTAAGCCATGTCGAAGCGCGGCGTGCCGTCGCTGTTCGAGCGCAGATACTCAAGCGCGCGATCGAGCTCCACGGTGACGGGACCGTCCTTGCTCAGGTCCTGGCCGTTGATGGTTATCAACCACGCGGGCTGAGAATCCTTCAGCTGGCCCCACGCCCACGCCCAGTAAGTCGGTCGACCTTCCAGCGAGCCACGGAACGCGCGCGTGCAACCCAATGCGCGATAAAGCTGATGGTCCACGCCACGCTCGTGGGTTTCGGGGTCCTCGAAACTGTTCGGATCGTCCGCGCCCTTGCCGTCGAGGTTGAAGCCGAAGGCGTACTTGCCATCGAGCCCGTTCATCTTGAGGTCGATGACCGCAGCAGGATGCGTGTACGGATTCACTGGCTTGCCATCGATGCGGCCACGATTGCTCATCAGCTCGTCGAGGTCGCGCACGTCCTCGCCAGCCAGCAGCTTCTTGTGCCAATCGGCTATCTGCGTCGGGCTGGAGCCCAGCTCGCGTGCATAGCGCAGATAGATCTCTTCGATTGCCGGATGCACCCCGCGCGAACAATCCTTGTCGTTGGAATAGGTCGCCTGCGCGAACCAGCTGATCGCGTACTGCCGCGTTTCGGCGGCGGCATGCGGCGACCAGCCGCCGAGGCCAGCAAGACCGAGCAGCGCGATCGGAGCCAGCCTTGCAAGGGAATGAGTTGTCGACATGGTTGCACCTCTAGCGGGGCAGATGTCCGGAGGCGATCACCCATTTCTGGATGCGCTTGCCGGCAGCTTCCGCGGTGAAGAGATTGCCCTTGGAATCGAAAGCCACCTGGTGCATGCGGTTGAGCTGTCCGGAATAGTTACCGAACTCGCCGAACGTGCTGAGCACCTCCCCGGTGGAGCGCTCTACGAGACGGATCTGGAAATTGCCCAGGTCACCCACGGCCAGCACGCTTTGCGCGCGATCCGGCGAGAAACTGATGTGCCCGACGGTGCCGGGCTCGCGCGTTTCCTTGCCGTAGATATGTTCGGCGACGAACGTCCCATCGCGCTTGAAGATCTGCATGCGATCGTTGTCGCGGTCGCAGACGTAGATCAGGCCGTCCGAAGACAACTTCACGCAATGCACGTTGCGAAATTGCTTAGACGGAGGCGCGGCCGGATCGTAACGTCCGTTCTTCTCGTCGGTCGGTGGCTTGCCGTAAGCGCCCCACATACGCTTGAAGGCGCCCGTGTCGGCATCGAACACGATGATGCGGTGATTGCCGTAACCATCGGCGACGAACACTTCGTTGGTCGAAGGATCGACCACCATGTCGGCGACGCCGGAGAGCTGCGTGGTGTCGAGGCTTCCCTTGGACGGACCGGCGTGGCCGATCTGCAGCAGGAATTTTCCCTCGGGCGAAAATTTTAGCAGCATGCCGTCTTCGGGTTCGCCGTTCTTGCCGGGTCGCGTCGAGCTGCCGCCGACCCACACGTTGCCTTTGTAGTCGACGGTGATGCCGTGCTCGGTCGAAGGCCAGTCATACCCCGCTGCGGGCCCGCCCCAGGCGCGCAGGATCTTGCCGTCCGTGTCGAACTCGATGACCGGCGGCGCCGGCAGGCAGCAGCTCGCGGTCGGTGGATTGAGCGCCGCGGCCTTCTCCCACGGGAACAAGGTGCTCGGCCGCTGCACGACCCACACATGATCGTGCGAATCGATGAACAGGCCACCCATTTCACCCAGCGCCCATTTGTTCGGCAACGGCAGCTGCGGCCAGTTGTAGTCGACCTTGTATCGCGGCACTTCCGCGCCGTGCGCTTTGTCCGCCGCACTCGCCTGGCCGAAGCCAATGACACTGGCAATGGCGACGGTCGCGACCGTCCCCAGCAGTCCCCGCCACGTTGATGTTGTCGTTACCGATTGCATTGCATCCCCTGTCGTTCTCACATTTTCATCCTCACGCCGACGCGGAACACCCTGCCGAGAATGTCGTACAACGCCGGATTGGTCGGCGTGCTCGCGTAGGACAGTCCGGCAGGACCGCTGGCAACGATAGCCGGATCCTTGTTGGTCAGGTTCTGCACGCTGACGAAAGATTCCATGGTCAGGTCGTTCCAGTTGAACTTGTAGGATACCGATGCATCCATGTAGAACGCGCCCGGCAGCGTGTTGTCGTTGATGGTCGGGTTGTCCACCGTCGATACCGGGCAACCGGTGCTGCACTGGATGAAGTTGTTGCCGTAGGTTCCGGAGCTCAGGCCACGACCGGTGAGCGTCACGGTGAACGGATCGTTGCTGTAGGTCAGCGTCGCGCGATACAACCAGTCCGGCGGGCCGTTGTTGGACCCGTTGACCGCGTTCTCACCGACCGAATCCGTCGGCACATTGATGCCGTTGTCCTGGTAGTTCTCCAGGTAGTGGGTAGCCAGCACTCGCAGCGTCATGTCGCCGTTCAAGCTGCTCATCATCCGGTTCAGATCGAAGCGATAACTGCCCTCTATGTCCACACCGCGTGCATGCAGCTCGACCAGATTGAACGGCGACAGCCTGATCTGGGTGATCTGCTCGACACCGCCAGCTCCAAGCCCGCGCGTGATGGCGGCACAGTAGACCTGGTTGCCGGAGAAGCAGTTGTCCACGATGACCTGCGCGTTGACGTTGCCGATGGCGTCGTGGATCTTGGTGTCGTAGTAGTCAACCGATGCAGTGAACCCTTCGAGGAACCGCGGTTCCAGCACCACGCCGAAGCCGAGCGTGTCCGCCTTCTCTGGCTGCAGATTGGGATTACCCACCGACAGGCCCTGGTAGGGAGCGTTCTGGTTGTTGTTGAAAGGATCGGTGACGCTATTGGTATTCGCCGTGCCGGCTGCGAACAGCTCGTTGAGATTCGGAGCGCGGATATCCCGCGATCGTGTCACGCGGAAATGCAGATCGTCGATGGGCTGCCAGGTTGCGCCGAGCTTCCAGGTAGTGACCAGGCCGGACGTGCTGTAGTCCGTGCGTCGCACGGCTGCATTCAGATCCAGTTCCCGTGCCATCGGCAGATCGTGCAGCAGCGGTACAACGGTCTCCATGAAGGCTTCGGCGACGTGATAGCTGCCGAACGTCGGCAGGTAGTTACCAGCGAACCAGCCGTTGATCAACGAGGTGGGATCGGAGCTGCCACTCACCTTCTCTTCACGACGCTCCACGCCGAGCGCGATAGATACCGGACCAGCCCAGATGTCGAAAGGCGAACCACGCACCGTGGCAGCCGCCACTTCCTGCGTGAAGGTCTGATCGCGATGCGGCGAGCCCAGCATGTAGTCGAGCGCCGCCTGAGAGTTCACGCCCAGTCCCATCGGGTTATAAGGAATACAACCGTTGCTGGGATCGGTCAGCGTGCTGCGGCACACGGGTAGTCCATTGGTCGGACTGACCACCACATCCAGAGCGTTAGCGAACTTCGCCTTGGCGCTGATGTTGTAACCGGTCTCGGAGCTGTCCGTCTGTCCCTTCTGATAATAGGCATCCCAGTTCCATTGCTTGCCGAACAGGTCGAAGTTGCCCTCGAATCCGGCGAGATAGCGCGTCACTTCGCGTGCGCCGTCGAATGCGATGCTGGGAATGTCGCCGTTCATCGTGCCCAGCGTGAACTGGGTGATGTTCTGCGCAGCCATCTGCTGCGCGACTGCGTCGGGAATGAATGGATTTCCCGCACGAATGGAGATGTTGGCCAGGTTGAACTGCTGGAGCTGTACCGACTGCGTGTCCGACTTGCTCAGCGACGCCTGCGCGAAAGCCTGCACGTTGTCCGTCAGGTTGAAGCTGGCGCGAGCGAACAACGCGCGACGGTCGACATCCTGGTCGAGCGTGTTGTAGTTGTTGAACTGATTTGCTTCCCACTCGCCGCCCTGCATCCATGGGTCGCGCACCAACGAGCCGTAGTTGAACTGTCGGGGCGCACCGCCCGGACCGAAGGTCGTGCCCTTCAACGTCGTGTTGGTGATGATGCCGCCGAGCGTGGCGGTCGTCAGGCTCGCATGGTTCACCACGAGACGTTCCGGCAACCCGCTCCCCGCGGTGTAGGCTGGATTGTTCATGATGTACCAGCCTTGATTGTTCCAGTCGCGCGGCACGCCATTGATGCCATCACGCTTGGTCATCTCACCATTCAGCAGCAGGTGACCGCGGCCATCGGCGAACGGGATGCCGCCGGTCAGGCTGACCTTCCAGTTGTCGTCGTCTCCATAGGTGGTGCGACCGCCGGAGATTTCACTCTTGAAGCCGGTGAAGTTCTTGTCGAGGATGAAATTCACCACGCCGGTCATGGCGTCGGAGCCGTACGCCGCGGATGCGCCGCCGGTGACGACTTCCACTCGCGAAACCAATGACTGCGGCAGATCGTTGATGTCCACGACGCCGGTGATGGCAGAGGGTACCGAGCGTTTCCCATCCAGCAGGACGAGCGTGCGTACCGTGCCGAGGCCGCGCAGGTTGAGCGCGTTGATGCCTGCCTGGCCGTTACTGAAAGAGAGATTTGAATTCTGCGGTGTCGCGCTGCCCACCACCGAAGGCAACTCGTTGACGTAGTCCGCCAGATTCTCGGGCGCGGAAGCCTTGATCTGTTCTTCGCCGATGACCGTCAACGGCGTCGGCGCCTCGAAACCATCGCGCGCCACGCGACTGCCGGTCACCACGACTTCCTGTAATTCCCCGTGGGCCGCGGGCTGTACTTCGGCCGGGACGTTCTGGGACATCGCAACCAGCGGCGCCAGCGAACCGGCCATTAAAGCGAACGCGCGAACCTCGGCTGAACGGAAAGATCGGACCCCCAATACCTTTCTTACGGCTGCGAGCATGCCATCCCCTTGATTGCTTGTAGTTCTAAAAGGAAGCGCTAGAGAGAGCGTCATCACCGGTGTAATACGTTCGCGGAATCGGAAATGGAAACAGAAACCCGCAAATGTTTCGGTGCGCCGGAAATTCGTGGTGGAACAAGGCACTGCGGTGTGTCGCTGCTGCCGGCGGACAGGGCGATGGTTATCGGCCTCGAGGCAAACCGTGTCACCGCCACGAATGGCGGATGGAGGAAGGCACGGCGGACAAGGCCGTCGACTGCCGACGTAGAGAGAGGAATCGCCATGAATGGCGATCGAGGAACCGATGCAGCGGATCGGCGTGCTATCGGTCGATGCTAGTGATCGATCAACGCGCTGTTGATCAACACACTATCGGTAGTGAGGCACGGACAGGCGGCGGGACGGGAGAGGACGAAGCCCCATGGACGATGGAATCGCGATGACCGCGCATGGCAAGAATGGATGCCTGCGGGAAGTCCTCAACAGCGATTACCTTGCGAACAGCCTGGCAGGGTCCTTGAAGGCCTTGAACTCGAGCGCGTTGCCTGATGGGTCGAACAGGAACAGGGTGGCCTGCTCGCCTACCTGACCGCGAAAGCGAATGCCGGGTTCGATTGCGAAATGCACACCGGCCGCACGCAGCCGCTCCGCAAGCGTGTGCCATGCATCCCATTCGAGCACGACGCCGAAATGGGGCACCGGCACATCCTTGCCATCGACCTCGTTGGAATTTTTCGGGCCGCCCTGCACGTCGATACCGGCAGCGAGGTGCGCAACGAGTTGATGCCCGAAGAAGTCGAAGTCGACCCATTCCGCCGAGCTGCGTCCTTCCGGGCATCCGAACAGCTCCCCGTAGAAATGCCGGGCGGCATGCAGATCGTGGACCGGAATCGCGAGGTGAAATGGGGCTGGCATGGGACGCCATGAATAGAGCGGCGGCGTGTCGCTGTCAATCGTTGCCGATGCCAGTGGATTGCCAACCCGAGGTTCCGAGAGCCCCAACACCCCACGCCTTTTTCAATATTCCCACCGCGGCAAACTGGTGGCGACCGATTCAAGAGATCCCAGACCAGGAGTTCGCACATGAGTCCCACCGGCAACGACACGACATCCCGGACAAGAACATCATCCGACGCGAAAACGCCTGCTGTACTGCGCAGCGACCCGGACGCGCACAGAGAAGGACTGGCGCTGCTGCAACGTTTGCATGGAGGTCATTCCGGCGAGCAACTGGTTGCCTCACTGCAGGACATCTGCCCGGACTTCGCCACCATGACGATCGAATGGGCACTGGCCGGCGTGATGGCGCGGCCGGGCCTGGATCTCGCCACGCGCCAGTTGCTGCTCATCGCCGCCTGCACCACGCTCGGATTCGCGACGCCGCAGCTTCGAGCTCACATTGAAGCCGCGCTCAGCATCGGCGTCGGCCGCGAGCAGATCGTGGAGACGATCTTGCAGATGACGTTCTACGCCGGCGGCGCAGCGACCAGTAATGCTTTGCGGATCGCAGCGGAGACATTAAGGGACGCCGCCGCGAGGGAGTCGTAGAATGCCGGGTCTCCCCGTCGCTCGCACGGGCTCTCGCCCTGGAGGAACCTGCAATGGGCCGCATACTGTTTACGGTGTCCCTGTGGATCGTGGCAGCAGTCGCTTTGACTGCTGCAGCCGCCCCCGACGCGCCTGGCACGGCCGTGACTGACACCATTGTTCGCAAACCGTTGCTGACCGCAGCCATCGAGGGCAGCAAGAACGTCGATCGCGTCGAAAGCAAGCAAATCGACTTCTCTCCCGGACAGAAAACCGGCGTGCATCTGCATCCCTGTCCCGTCGTCGGCTACATCGCCAGCGGCAGCGTCGTGTTCCAGGTCGAGGGCGAGTCCGCACGCACGCTGAAGGCCGGCGAAGCCTTCTTCGAGCCCGCCAACAAGAAAATCCTGCGCTTTGACGCGCTCGACCAGCCGACCCGGTTCGTCGCTTACTACCTGCTCGGCAAGAACGACAAGGAGCTGATCCGGAACCTGGCCCCCTAGCCGGTCCGTTGCTCGGCGGCAAAGCGCTCGACGACGAAATCAATGAAGCTCTGCAACTTGGGCGTCGGCTGGCGATCGCGGATGTAGACCAAATGCATCGGCCGCGACCGCGGCGACCAGGAGGGCAGCACTCGCACCAGTCGTTTCTCGTTGACGTCTTCCGCTATCAGCACTTCAGGCTGCAGAAGAATGCCGAGGCCGTTGAGCGCGGCCTGGCGCAGCGCTTCACCGTTGTTCGCGAGCAGTCGCGGCGTAAAGCTCACGGTCTGCTCCCCCGCATCTCGACCAGTCTCTCGACATAATCGCCAGCGGCCGCGCGGGCCCGCATAGCTGAACGCCAGACAATCGTGCGTGGCAAGGTCGCGCGGCGACTTCGGTTGGCCGCGCCGGCGAATGTAGTCGGGCGCAGCGCACAGGACCGAGCGATAGGGATGCAGGCGGCGCGCCACGAGTCGCGAATCCGGCAGGTTGCCGATCCGGATTGCTGCCTCGAAGCCTTCTTCGACCAGGTCCACCACCCTGTCATTGACGGACAACTCCACGTTCACGTCCGGATGGAGCTGCAGGTAATCAACCAGCGCTGGCGCCAGGCGTCGCGTACCGAATGACACCGGCGCAGTAACCCGCAGCGTGCCTCGTGGGGTAGCGCGCAGCGCACTTATGGAGGATTCCGCGGCATCGACCTCGGCAAGGATCGATTTGCTGCGGTCATAAAACAGTCGGCCCACTTCCGTCAGGCTCTGGCGCCGTGTCGTACGGTTGAGCATGCGCGCCCCCAGCCGGGTTTCCAGCTCCCGCACATGCTTCGCGACCATGGTCGCGGAAATATCCGCCTCCCGTGCCGCTGCCGCAAAGCCGCCGAGCTCCACGACACGCACGAAGATCGACATGCTGGTCAGCCGGTCCATAGTCCCCCAATAGTCGCCTGCTCCACCTTCGACAATTCTTCAACCAGCGCCGGCGGCACGACCTTTTCGCGGTCGGATTTGCGCCACATCGGGCTGCATTGAAACCGTAGCAGGTACGTTACAACTTGATGACGGGCGCGACAGGGCGCGGATCTGCCCCGAAATGTCAATCGGAGGCCCAGCATTCGCGTGCCTCAAGTTAAATTCTTGTCATCATTCATGTCACTCAACTGAAATATCACGTGCGTAGCTTGCGCGACGAATGAGTGACATCGAGACCACGCGTGCGTTCAGGCACCGGCCGATGTGGGCTTATCAGCAATCACCCACACGAACGCACTTCCGAGTGCATGATCAGGAGCTAGACAGATGCTCAGACCGTTTCTGGTTCTAACGACGCTTGCCGGCGTCGCAGCAACCCTTACGAATGTAAGCGCCGCCGACATCACCGACAACACCTCGGTCAGCGGCAAGAGTTTCATCGATTTCTCCAACATCGACCAGCAGTCCAACGGCGCCAAGACCGACGCCAGCGGCACCGGACTGGATGTGAAACGCTTCTATGTCGGCATCGACCATACCTTCGACGAAACCTGGTCGGCCAACGTGACGACGGACTTCAACTACGTCAGCAACGACAGCGAGTCGCAGGTGTACATCAAGAAGGCCTACTTGCAGGCCAAGATCAACGATGCACTGTTCGTGCGCGCCGGTTCGGCGGATCTGCCCTGGGTGCCGTTCGTCGAAAACCTGTACGGCTACCGCTATGTCGAGAACGTGATGATCGATCACCTCAAGTTCGGCACTTCGGCGGACTGGGGTCTGCACGCCGGCGGTAAGTTCAGCGACGGCTTGGTGAGCTACGCGGTCTCCGCGGTCAACGGCGCCGGTTACAAGAATACATCGCGCTCCAAGAGCATGGATTTCGAAGGCCGCATCAGCGTTGTGCCGCTGGAAGGATTTACTGTCGCTGCCGGCTTCTATAACGGCAAGCTCGGCCAGGAAAAGGAAACCGTAGACGCGATCAACACCGCCAAGCGCTGGGACGTGCTGGCTGCGTACGTGAACTCGAAAGTGCGCGTTGGCGCAGAGTACTTCGAAGCCAAGGACTGGAAGCAGGTGCTGACTTCGGCGACCGACAAGGCCGACGGTTATTCGCTGTGGGCGTCGTACAACTTCACGGACGATATCGCGGCCTTCGCGCGCTACGACAATTCCGATCCGAGCAAGGACCTGGCTCCGGACCTGAACGACAAGTACTTCAACGTCGGCGTGGCGTACAAGCCGCGTAAGAACATCGACCTGGCACTGGTCTACAAGCAGGACAAGGTCGAGAACGGCACGTTCGCGACCAGCAACGGCACGATCGGCGGCTCGGTGGACGGCAAGTACAATGAAGCCGGCGTCTGGGCGCAGGTCAGCTTCTAACCTGTCACTTCATTGCGCAAAGGTGCGCTCACGTCTTGTGAGCGCACCTGCTGCGGCCACCCTCTGCAACGAACACCCCTGCAGAGAACACATAGCCGATGCAGTATCGAAGTCCGGCATTCGCCCGGCACTCTCACACTCACAATTGACCGAACCTCGACCGGGACTGACCGGGTCAATCCTGTGGGCAGTATCCTGACACCAGCATCGTTCGTGATCGCCGATCGGCTGCGTTCGCTGTTCGCCGTGCCTTAGTTATTTTGTCCCTGTTCCTTGTCGCCGCAATAGAGTGAAATGCGCGTCACCGGCGTCTCAACGACGGCGGCACTGAGGACTCGATCGTCACGACGACTACGGGGCACCCTAACGGCTGGCTGCGGCTTGCCGTTTCGCGCGTAGACGCCCCGATTTGACCGTATTCCCGCCTGCCACATTTCCAAAGAGGGTGACATGAGCGACACGTACAACGGCGCCTGCTTCTGCGGCGCAGTCCAGATCGAGGTAACCGGTGCCCCCGAGGCCATGGGGTATTGCCATTGCAGCTCCTGCCGGTCCTGGTCGGCGGGGCCGGTGAATGCATTCACGTTGTGGAAACCCGAGAACGTGAAAGTCACCCAGGGCGCCGAATTCATCGGTCGCTTCCAGAAGACAGAACAGAGCGACCGGCAGTTCTGTACGCGGTGCGGCGGTCATCTGATGACCAGCCATCCGACTTTCGGCCTGACCGATGTTTTTGCCGCAACCATTCCAAGCCTGGCCTTTGCGCCCGGCGTCCACGTGAACTATTCGGAAACGGTGCTGCGGATGCAGGATGGGCTGCCGAAGCTGAGGGACTTTCCAGCCGAACTGGGCGGATCCGGCCAGGCAGTCCCCGAATAGCACGCTCGCAGCCGCAGCGGCGCCAGGCTGTGCGCGGCGATGGCTGTTGTGGCGGCAATTGGCGACGGTATTGGACCTACCGGGCCGGCGAATTGCCGGCCGTCGGCTCCGCCTTTGCGACCAGCACTCATCGCGGCTGCTGAAGGCACGCAGCGCTGACTGAATTGCCGAGTCAACGAAATCAGTGCGCGCGGCGCTGCGCACGACCGCCGCTGCGCGAACGCCATCCGATTCTTTCCCCGATATTCAGAGCCTGTACAATCGTTTCCGGCCGTCCGCCGATCTCTTTCCGTGTTCACGCCAGCATCGAACCGGCCACGCGCCGTTCGACCGGACTCGTATACATGCTTGAAAAACTCCTGCCATTCGTTCTCCTCATTGCCGCGGCATTGCCCGCCGTGGCGGCGCTTGCCAGTGCAGCCGACCCCAAACCTGCGGCGGACGCTGCCAAGCCGCGCGTATCGGTGATGACCGGCGACCAGGTGATCGAGATACTGGATGAAACGGTCGACTGGTACCGCACGCTCGGTACCCAGCAACAGGCAGCTACTCAGCCGAGCGACCTGCTGATCCTGTATGCCAACCGGCAGACTGCCGACAAGGTCATGGGACTAGCCTTCGAGATCGCCAGGGCCAACGCCGAGCTGCTCAGCAGCGAAGCCAGCGACGCGCAAGCAGCCGATGAAGCCTCGGCCGCTGCACAATCGCTGCGACAGCGGGAGAAAAAGCTCAACGATCAGCGCAGCGCCATCCAGGCCGAAATGGATTCAGTGCGCCGGCGTGCCGCCGCAGCGAAGAAAGGCGAGCCTGACCTGCAGGCGAAGCTCTCCGAACTGCAGGGAGAACTGGACATGGTGAACGCGCGCAGAAATCTTCTGGGCACCATGGCGCAGTTCGCCAACGAAAACGACACCAACGGTTCCAATGCCAATGCGCTGAAGACACACATCGACGCCATTGCGGCCTCGGTGCCTGCGGCATCCGGGCTTCCGGCCCCCGCGGCTTCTGCAACATCCACTGCGAGTTCCAGCGCCGCACCCCTATTGGGCCCCCACGAGGACGGTTCGTCCGGCCGCGTGGGAATCTGGAGCCTGGCAGCAAACGTGGTCAGGCTGTCCTCGAAGATGAGCACTATCGACACGGTCGATCAGCACACCGCGGACCTGCAGGACGTGTTCACGAAGATTCGTTCCGCACCGATGGACCAGTTGAAGGCTCTGTCGGCACGCAGCGACGTACTCGCCGCCCAGGCCAATGCAGCCAATGGCGCGACCTTGAAGGGCATCCGCGATCAGTACGACACGCTGGCCTGGCTGTTCAAACAGACCGCAGCCATCCTGACTCCGTTGAGCAAGGAAGGCGTGCTGCTCAAACAGTACCGGCACAATCTTGCCAACTGGCGCGACGCAACGCAGAAGCAGTATCACGACGCGCTGAAAGTTCTCGGGCTACGCGTGGCGGTACTGGCGGGCTTGCTGGCGATCGTGTTCGTGGCAGCAGAGCTGTGGCGGCGGGCAGTGTTCCACTATGTGCATGAACCTCGTCGCCAGTATCGACTGCTGCTGGTGCGGAAAATCGTCCTGTGGTGCCTGGTCGTAGCGATCGTCGGCTCCACTTTCGCGAGCGAGTTGGGATCGCTGGTGACCTTCGCCGGGCTGATCACCGCCGGCCTGGCGGTGGCCATGCAAAGCGTGCTCGTGTCGGTAGTGGGTTATTTCTTCCTGATCGGCAAGTACGGCATCCGCGTCGGGGATCGGGTGCAGATCGGCAATGTGACCGGCGAAGTCATCGACCTGGGACTGGTGCGGATGCACTTGATGGAACTCAGCGGGCAGGGCCCGCTCGGCCCCACCGGCCGGGTCGTCGCCTTTGCGAATTCCATCGTCTTCCAGGCTTCAGGCGGGTTGTTCAAGCAAATCCCCGGCGTCAACCTGGCGTGGCACGAGATCACATTGAAGCTGCCGACGGGCGTCAACTATGCGGCAACCAAAGAGCGGCTTGCAGAGGCGGTGTCTGCAGTCATCAAGGACTACCACGACGACATCGTGCGGCAGACCAAGGAAATCCAGAAATCCACCGCGTCGAGTGCCGCCGGGGACTCGCAGCCGCAGGTGCAATTGCGCTTTTCCGCCGCCGAGGTCGAGGCCCTGGTGCGCTACCCGGTGCACCTGCCGCACGCAGCGGAAATCGACGAACGCGTGTCCGAAGAGCTGTCCAACGTGGTCGCCTCGCTGGATTCCGCCACTCCCCGCCTTACCTAGCTGCGAGCCCGCCGCCTGCAACGGTCGCTTCGCAGCGGCGACCGTTTGCCGCATTACGTGACTGCTGTCCCTCACTCTCCCGAGGATCGGGAACGCCGGGCAATGACGTGACATCCATTGTCATGCCCGTACTGACGCTCACTGCTTCCTCACCGGGAAGCCGGGCTCGATCCCATCCTTCAGGAGAATCATGATGAGAGTATTCGTTGCGGCATGCGCCGGTTTGTTGACCCTGGGCGGCTCGGCAGGCGCCATGGCCCAGAATGCCGGCCCCACCGACCCGCAGATCGCCGCCATCGTGGTGACTGCGAACCAGGTGGACATCGACGCCAGTAAACTGGCGGAATCGAAGTCGACCTCCAAGGAAGTGAAGGAATTTGCCGCCCGCATGATCACCGACCACGGTGGCGTCAACAAATCCGCCACCGAGCTGGTAACGAAGCTGCACGTGACTCCGCAGCCGAATGCGACCAGCAAGAGCCTGCAGGACGGCGGCGATCAGAATCTCGCAGCCCTGAAGAAGCTCAGCGGCAGCGCCTTCGATCGTGCTTACGTCGACCATGAAGTCGTTTATCACCAGGCGGTGCTCGATGCCGTCGACCAGACGCTGATTCCCAGTGCCCAGAACGCCGAGCTCAAGGCATTGCTGGTCAAGGTACGGCCGGCATTCGTCGCCCACCTCGAACACGCCAAGCACCTGCAGGCTGCCCTCGGTCAAAAGAGTTGAGCCAGAAGAGTTGCACCAGGAGCTGAGTCACCCTCGTGATGACGATTCGACACCGGGTTGAGCGACTCATGACTGTTCTAGTCAGAGCCGATCGGCCGGAAAGCGATCTCAGCAACGATCTGCATCTGCGCCGGCACCGGCCGGCGCAGATGTCGAAGCAGACGCCGACACGGATTTTTCCCGCGATGCTCGCAATCCCATTGCTTGTTGGGGGCGTCGCCTGCTCAGAACCCGCAGCGAGCTCGGCATCGCAAGCCCCACACACCTTCACAGTCACGATTGAAAACATGCGCTTCGATCCGCAGGCGCTGACCGTAAAGCGCGGCGATCGTGTCGTGTGGATCAACAAGGATATGTTTCCTCACACGGCCACCTCGGCTGCAAATGCCTTCGACTCCGGCAGTATTGCCGCGGATACGTCCTGGACCTATGTGGCAGGCACGCCGGGGGACTATGCTTACGTGTGCGCGTTTCACCCGACGATGCAAGGCAGGCTCACCGTCCAATGACCCCCAGCCCAGTTGCAAATTCGCTGCCGCCCTTGCCCGACGACGATTCGTCGCTGGTACGGCGCATCGTGGCGCAAGATCGGCAAGCCTTCGAGCTGATGATGCGCCGCTACAATCGACGCCTCTATCGATTGGCACGCGCTGCATTGCGCAGCACCACGGAAGCAGAAGACGCGTTGCAGGACGCGTATCTGCTCGCCTATCGCTCGATGCATCAGTTCCGTGGCGATGCTTCGCTATGCACCTGGCTGTCGCGTCTCGTGCTCAACGAATGCCTCGGTCGTCTGCGTCGCGACACCCGCCGCCAGAAGGTGATTCCCATCGTGAGCTCAAACTCTGAGATCGAAACCGTCGCCGACCCCGAAGCCGATCTGCCGGATCGCATCCTCGGACGCGCGCAGGTTCGCACCCTGCTGGAGCGCAAGCTCGATGAGCTGCCGCAGGATTTCCGCATCGTCTTCGTGCTGCGTTCGGTCGAGGAGCTGAGCGTGGAGGACGCCGCACAGACACTCGGTATTCCGGAAGCGACGGTTCGCAGCCGTCACTTTCGCGCCAAGAGCCTGCTGCGCGAGGCGCTGGCCAGGGAAATCGATCATGCCGAACGCGACGTGTTCGAATTCGGTGGCGTGCATTGCGATCGCATCATCGCCCGCGTCATGGCACGGCTGGATGACCTGCAGGATTCTGGCCAGGGTCTACCGGACTAGAAAGTCACAGGAGTGACACGGACAGACGTGTCACGCATGCGTCACTCCTGTGACTCCTGTGACTCCTGTGACTCCTGTGACTCCTGTCACTAATGTGACTCATGTGACCTCTGCTCAATGAGGTGTCATTTGGAGCTCTCCGCCTATCTGCATCGCATCGGCTTCGAAGGCCAGGCACAGCTCGATCTCGCAACGCTGCGAGCCGTCCATCGGGCGCATCAATATGCAGTGCCCTTCGAGAATCTCGATGTACAGCTGCGCCGTCCGGTGGCGCTCGACCTGGCGCCGAACTACGACAAGATCGTCCGCAGGCGACGTGGCGGTTGGTGCTATGAAATGAACTGCGTCATGGGCTGGGCGCTGGCGGCAATCGGATTCGATGTAATGCGCATGAGTGCCGGTGTCATGCGCGAGCGCTCGGGTGATTCTCAGCTGGGCAATCACCTGTGCCTGCTGGTGCGTCTGGACCGGCCGTATCTGATCGATGTGGGATTTGGCGGCAGCCTGTCCGAACCGCTGCCGCTGGCCGCAGGGCAACGCGAGGACAGACCGTATCGTCTGGAGCTCAGCGAGACCGGCGACGGTTACTGGCGATACTCCGAAACTACACACGACGACGCGGACCCATTCAGCTTCGACTTCCGTGCCGTACCTGCCGATGAAGCGTTGTTCGCGCGGCAGTGCGAACATCTGCAAACCGATCCCGCTTCACCGTTCGTACAGAATCTGGTCGTCCAGCGCCGCACTGTCGAAACACACGTCTCGCTACGCGGCCGCGTTCTCACGACCACTCACTCCTCGCGCGTCGACAAGAAGCTGCTGGCTTCGGCAGACGAGCTGGTCGCCGCTCTGCATGATAGTTTCGACCTCGACGTTCCTGATGCAGCCACCCTCTGGCCTGCCATCTGCGAACGCCACAACGCCGTGTTCGGCGGCTCGGCGCCGTAGCCCTCGCCACAGCCGCTGCGGATCGTCAAGTAACAATCACTTAATCCTCGCAGCCCTCGTCATACGCAAAGATACAGTTTGATACAGCTCGCCTGGCGCTGTGCAGCTAGCATGCCCAGCCATCACGCACCGCGTGATCCGGGCCTTGCATTCGATTGACCACCAGCCCGGCTGCGTCGTCGCAGTGCGCAGTGGTCTTGCACCCGTGAATTGCTGAAGGGAGAGGACGTGCATCATTGGTTCGATGCTCGCCATGTGGCGAGCGTGTCGTTGCTGTTGATCCTGTCCGCTTGCGGTGGCGGGGATGGCAACGACCCGGTAACGACGGGTGTCTCCACCAACGCGGTCAGTTTCCACGCCGACGCTCCAGATGCTGCGGCTCCGGCATCTCAAACCGTCACGGCCACCTTCGCATCCAAAGTCGTCCAGCTCGCTGTCATCCACAGCGGCGACGGCGTGGAGCGCGTGAGTTATACGTTGGCAGGCAATTCGGCGGTGGTGACCATCGAGCCGAGCTCGCCAAGCCTCATAGGCGCGGGCGAATACAGCGGTGCCGTCGCCATTACCGGCTATGTCTGTGCGGACGCCAAGTGCCAGACACTCGCGCCGGGCAATACACTCTCGGTCAAAGTCACTTACGAAGTCGCTCCAGCCGTTCGGCTGGTGGCGCCGGATGTCGCGACCGCCAATGTTGCCGGCAGAGCGATCATCCACGGTGCCGGATTCGCAAACTTCGCGGTCAGCGGCGTGATGTTCGGATCGACTCCGGCAACCTCGTTCACGGTCGTCAGCGACACCGAACTGCAGGCGCTTTACCCGGCGCTGGCGGCAGGCAGCTATCCGGTCGAGATCGCGGTCTCCACGTATCAGGGGACCATCTCCACAACGGCGACCCTCGATGTCCTGGACCCTGTGCCATACACAGCCGCCGCATTGAACTACCCGGCTGCGAGTCCGGCCATCCACACCTTGCTCTATGATGCGACGCGCAGCTCGCTGATCGTTGCGACGGATATTGGCGGCGGGACGCTGGTGCGCTATCCGTATGTCAACGGCGCATGGGGAGCTCCCGAGAGCGTGGCCGTCAGCTCGCTGAAAGATGTGGCACTGAGCACCAACAGTGCGCAGCTGCTCGCGGTTTCCCCGAGCGAGCTGACGCCAATCAACGCTGACACCCTGGAGACGCAAACGGCGATCGCGCCACCGGCGTTGCCGAGCGGCAATTTCCTGACGGGAATCGCCGTCGCCAACACCAATCGCGCCGTGCTCACCACCAGCGACGGCACCAGCGACGCCACGTTGCCATATGTCTACGACGCCGCCAGCCGGACGATGACCCAGCAGGTAATCGGGCTAGTCAATGCGAGCGCTGGAACCTCGGCCGATGGAACGCAGGTAATCCTCACGCAAGGCGACCCGAGCTTCACGACGGATCCCGCCGTGTACTTCTATGACGCCTCCACCGAAGTTATTTCCGCCTTGCTGGTGGCAGCCAACCAGAAGACCATTACGCCGGCCCTGGATACGCACGCGACGCGCGTCGTGCTCAATGGCGTTTCCGTCTACGACACCATCGCATTCACCCTGCTCGGCACGCTCCCGTCGACAACGCTCGCGGTGGTTTTCAACCCCGATGGCACGCGCGCGTATACGTACGACTCCACCGGAGCGGTGTTGACGTTCGACACCTCGACGGACATGACCGGCGCCGCCTTTACGCAGATTGGCGCACCGCTCGCGCTCGCCGCCAATCCGGGCGATGCAGTCAAAATGACCATCAGCCCGGATGGCAACACGCTGTTCCTCGCCGGCAGCAGTCAACTCGTTATTCAACCGGCGCCCTGAGCACCCCCGCAATGGCAATACGACGATTGGCGATTCCCGGCTTGCTGCTGCCGCTGCTGACATTGCTCGGCACGGACGGCGCCATGGCAGAGTCGACACAGGGATCGACCCTCGAAGCCGGCATGATCGCCAACGAGGTGGACACCTCGGGCAGCACCTCGGTAGGTTCCGTGGGAGCGCGGCTCGCAGGCTCGATTCCGCTGACGAATTATCTTGGCGTGGCGTTGTCTGGCGACTATCTGAATTCCTCCGTCCGGACCCGCAAGATCCTCGAGGAAGCGGGCGGACCTCCGCTGGGTACGCGCAGCGCCTGCAAGTTCGACAGCACCGACGGCGACATCAAGCTGTTCGCGCATGCGCCGCTGGGAAAAATCGCCATCGGCTACGGCCTGGGCCAGCTGTCATCGAGCTGCGGCGATGACTCGGTGTTCACCGCAACCGGCGAGGACAAGCTGACGACCCATCGGTACAGCTTCGATGCAGAAGTCTATCTCGGCGATTTCACCCTGGCCGCGTCGCGCGTCTCCACCGATCTCGACGGCGGATCCACGCTGGACACGAACACCTTCACCGCGAGCTGGTATCCACTGGACAGCCTGCGGGTCTCGGTATCCGGCAACGACCTGTACGGCCAGAACACCTATGGTTTCACGGTTGAACACCAGCCCGAAGCGCTGGGCAATTCCCTGGGTGTGTACGTGGGCTATTCCTCATCCGAGCAGTCTCCGCGCACCAGTATCCTGAACTTCGGCGTCATGTACTACTTCGGCCAGAACGTCGATCTGAAGCGGCGCGATCGCGAATATAGATAGCGAACTCGCGGGCAGCCCAGCCCAGCCGGATGTAAACCGGAATAGATTGGAGTACCGCAGCCCCGCCGGACCTTGAGCGCCTGACGCACGCCGGCGCCTACCACCGCCTCGATGGTGGACACTGCCTGGATTGACTATAGTCACCCTTGCCCAACGGACCTGGTGTTCTGGCAAGAGGTGGCCTCATGCGTTGTATCCGGACTGCAAGTCTCACCCTCGCGCTGCTGGCAAGCGCGGCATTTTTACCGGCTTTTGCGTCGGCAGCGACTGAGAACGCAACCACGCAGTTGCCGCGCACCGTCCGGCCCACTCATTACGACATCGCGCTCACTCCCAATGCCCGGGCGCTGACGTTTGCCGGGAAGGTGTCGATAACGCTCGAGGTCCTGCAGTCCACACCCGCCATTACGCTGAATGCGTTCGAACTTACCTTTCAGTCGGCCCGCCTGACTGACGCTTCGAACACCAAGTACACCGCGCCGAAAATACAGGTCAACGACGCAGATCAGACTGCAACGTTCACCTTCGACAAGAGCCTGGCGCCGGGTAGCTATAAACTTGCCATCGAGTATCGCGGCAAGATCGGCACCCAGGCGAATGGCTTGTTCGCGATCGACTACGACACTGTCGCCGGCGGCAAGCGTGCGCTGTACACGCAGTTCGAGAATTCGGATGCGCGACGTGTGATCCCCTCGTGGGACGAACCCGCCTACAAGGCGACCTTTACCCTGGAGGCGACCGTACCCGCCGCCGAAATGGCGATCAGCAACATGCCGATCGCGCAACGTTCCGCGCTGCCCGATGGACGCTCGCTGGTCCGCTTTGCGCAGTCGCCGAAGATGTCCACTTACCTGCTGTTCTTCGGCCTGGGCGAATTCGATCGCGCCACCGCGCGTGCGGGCGCGACGGAAGTGGGAGTCGTGACGCAGAAGGGCTCAGCCCCACAGGGCGCCTTCGTACTCCAGTCAGCCCAGGCCATCCTGAGCGAGTACAACAACTACTTCGCCATTCCCTATCCCCTGCCGAAACTCGACAACATCGCCTCTCCCGGCGGCAGCCAGTTCTTCAGCGCCATGGAGAACTGGGGTGCGATCTACACGTTCGAAAGCTCGATCCTGCTGAATCCGGCCATTTCCACGCAGGCCGACAAGCAGCGGGCGTTCTCCGTGGCCGCGCACGAGATGGCGCATCAGTGGTTCGGCGACCTGGTGACCATGAGCTGGTGGGACGACCTGTGGCTCAATGAAGGCTTTGCGACATGGATGGCCGGTCGCACGACCACACTGATGCACCCCGAATGGAACACCGCACTCGCTGCGGTTCCGGAACGCGACGGCGCGATGATTCGCGATTCCCTGGCCACCACGCATCCAGTGGTTCAGCACGTGCAGACCGTCGAGCAGGCGAGCCAGGCGTTCGATTCGATTACTTATGAAAAAGGCGCGGCCGTCATTCGCATGCTCGAAGGTTACGTGGGCGCGGACGCCTGGCGCGCTGGAGTGCGGCAGTACCTGAAGAATCACGCTTACGCCAACACGGTCTCCGACGACCTGTGGCGCGAGATCGAAACGGCGGCGAAGAAGCCGGTTCTGGACATCGCGCATGACTTCACCCTGCTGCCGGGCGTGCCGATGATCACTGTCGGGGAACCCACCTGCGTTGACGGCAAGACCACTCTGCAACTGACGCAAGGCGAGTTCACGCGGGATCAACCGACCAAGAAGCCGCTCAGGTGGCGCGTGCCGGTCATCGTTCAATCACAAGGCAACGCGGCACAGCGGACTGTGGTTGCGGATGGCAAAGCCGCCATTACCACGCTCGGCTGTGGTCTGGTCATCGTCAATGCCGGCCAAAGCGGTTACTACCGCACGCTCTATACCCCGCGGCACTTCGACACAATCAAAGCTTCCTTCGCTGCGCTTGCCGCCATCGATCAGCTTGGACTGCTGACCGATAGCTGGTCGCTCGGCCTGAATGGCCAGCAACCTACTTCCGATGTTCTGGACCTGGCCGCCGCGACGCCGGTCCAGGCCGACCCGCAGCTCTGGGGAACCATCGCGGGGGTATTCGACTCGATCAACGATCTATATACGGACACCGGTGCACGACAGGAAGCCTTCCGTAAATTCGCGATCGCCAAGCTGACGCCGGTACTCGCGCGCGTCGGTTGGAATGCACAGCCCGGCGAACTTGATACCATCGCCATCCTGCGCAGTGAGCTCATTCGCACACTCAGTGCACTCGACGACCACGTAGTGATCGCCGAAGCGCGGCGACGTTACGCCGCATCCAAGACAGATGCTGCCGCGATTCCCGCGGCGTTGCGCAAAACCATCCTTGGCGTGGTAGCACGACATGCCGACGCGGCAACCTGGGACCAGCTGCACGCCGCAGCGCTGCAAGAAAAGACTCCGCTGATCAAGGACAATCTGTATTCGCTATTGTCCTCCACGCAGGACGAATCGCTTGCGCGCCGCGCGCTCGACCTGTCCTTGACGGCCGAACCCGGCGCCACCAACAGCGCCCAGATGATTTCCGTTGTCGCCGCGTTGCATCCGGATCTCGCCTTCGACTTCGCAATCGCACACATGGACGCCGTCAACAGCAAGGTCGACGTCACCTCGCGCAGCGGCTACTACCCAAGTCTTGCGGCCGGTTCTCTCGACGCGGCGATGATCCGCAAAGTGAATTCGTACGCAGAAGCCAATCTCGCGGAAAGCTCGCGCCGCGATGCGCAGACCGAGGTCGCGCGCATCGCCTACCGCATCAAAGTCCGTAACGAGCGTCTACCCGAAATAGACACGTGGCTGGCGGGCAAATGAACCGTCGTAGATTCTCTGCAGAACGGGCGCTTGTATGGAATTTCTGATCGTTTTCCTGGGTGGCGGCCTGGGTTCCGCCGGCCGGCACGGTACCAACCTGCTGGCTGCGCGCCTGTTCGGAGTCGCCTATCCCGTCGGTACTCTGTGCATCAACGTACTGGGTTCGTTCCTGATGGGCGTCGTGGTCGAATATTTCGCCCTGAAAAGCGGCCTGTCGCAGCAGCTGCGACTGTTCCTGGCGACCGGAATACTCGGCGGATTCACCACCTTCTCGACCTTTTCCCTCGAAGCCGCTTTGCTCAACAGCCGCGGCGAACCCGGCGCTGCGGTGCTCTACATCGCAGCATCGATCGTCCTGGGCGTTGGCGCCCTCTATCTGGGATTGGCAGCGGTTCGGCTCGCGCTGCACGCATAGCTCTCAAGCACACCGCTGGAACGAGCGAACGGGTCTACAATCCCGCCATCCCGATCAAGCGGTCCGTGCCATGAACTCCGAAATCGAACCGTTTCATGCCATTGCCATCAGCCACCTGGCCCACGAGTTGCGGGCGCAGGGTCGTTCGATCATCCACATGGAGTTCGGGCAGCCTTCGACCGGCGCGCCCCGGGCCGCTATTGCCGTTGCGCATCAGGTGCTCGATACGGACGGCATGGGTTACTGGGAAAGCCCGGCACTGAAGGCGCGGCTCGCGCGCCACTACGATGAGACTTATGGCATCAAGGTCGGTGCCGACCAGTTCATCCTCACCTGCGGAGCTTCGCCCGCTTTAGTGCTGGCGCTGGCTTCGAGTTTTTCCGCCGGCGATCGCGTTGCGCTGGCCCGGCCCGGCTACGTCGCCTATCGCAATACGCTGAAGGCCCTGCACCTGGTGCCCGATGAAATCCGCTGCGGCCCTGAAACCCGCTTTCAGTTGACCGCCGCGAGTCTGGCAGCCCTCGATCCCGCGCCCCAGGGCGTGATCATCGCGAGCCCGGCAAACCCGACCGGCACGATCATCGACACCGAAGAACTGCGTGCAATTGCGCGCGTGTGCGCGGATCGGCGGATCCGCATTGTCTCGGACGAGATCTACCACGGCCTGAGTTACGTCGGCCCGGCGCACTGCATGCTTGAGTTCGACCCCACCGCGCTGGTCGTCAACAGCTTCTCGAAATACTTCAGCATGGTCGGCTGGCGCCTGGGATGGCTGCTAGTTCCGCGACAACATATTGCGCGGGCGCGGGCCTACATGGGCAATCTGTTCTTGACCGCACCTTCACTGAGCCAGCACGCCGGGTTGGTGGCACTGGACTGCCGCGACGAGCTGGAAGGTCATGTCGCCACCTATGCGCGCAATCGAGAGTTGCTGCTGGCTGCCCTACCCCGCCTCGGCCTGAACGCCATCGCTCCACCGGACGGCGCGTTCTACATCTACGCGAACATCGAGCACCTGACCGACGACAGCCTGGAATTCTGCAAGTCCCTGCTGCGGGATACCGGAGTGGCAACTGCGCCCGGCATCGATTTCGATCCGGTCGACGGCCGTCACTTCATTCGCATGAGCTTCGCGGTGTCGACGGCGCAGGTCGAAGACGCGATCGCGCGAATGACAGCGTGGTTTGCCCAGCGTTCTAGCGCGGCAGCGTCGCCTCGAACAGCGCGAGCATAGTCTGCCAATGTCGCTCGGCTGCGGCGGCATCGTAAACCGGCGTATCGCGAAACACCCAGCCATGCTTGGCTGGATAGGTTTCGATCTGGTGGTCCACGCCGGCACCGCTCAAAGCCTGCTCCAGCCGTTCTTTCATGTCATCGGGGAATGACGCGTCTTCGATCGCGCCGCCGATGTAGACGCGCGATTTCATTTTCGGCGCGAGCCGGTGCGGACTCTCCGGCGCATCGGTCGCGAGCCGTCCGCCGTGATACGAGGCAGTGGCTGCAATACGCTCCGGATACGTTCCCGCGGCGGTCAGCGCCATCAACCCGCCCATGCAATAACCCACGTTGCCGATGGCACCCGGCTGCACCTCGGGCTGCGCCGCAAGGTGATCGAGAAAGGCCTGCGTATCCGCCATGACGTTGGCTTGTGTGGCCAGCGCGAAGTATTTCTCCATCAGGATCTTGCGTTTGTCGGGGTCGCTGAAGACCACGTGTGGATCCATCGGTGCGTAGGGCCCGGAGCGGTAAAACAGATCCGGCAGCAGCACGTAGTAGCCGTACGTTGCGAGCCGTTCGCCGATCTCGAGCATGGCCGGACGAATGCCGATCCCGTCCATGAAGACCAGCACGGCCGGCCACGGACCGCCCGTCGTCGGCCGAAATACGTAACTGGGGCAAACCCCATCGCGGGTGTTGATTTCGATTTTGTTCATGAAAAAGCCCTGACCATGCAGCAACCCAGGCGCCATCGATCGGACTTGCCCGGGCGGAATCGGTAAGTATGCGAACACCTGGCCGTCCCGGTAATTAATTACGTTTTACCTCGCGCGCGAAAGCTCCGGAAAACGAACACGCTCGACCCTGCAGCGAACAGGACCATGCAGAGGCCGGGAAACAGACTGATCGCACCCTGCAGTGCGGTGTCGTAGGGCCCGTTGCGTCGGAAGACACTCCACGTGTACCACAGCCACGGAAAGACGAAGCCACTGGCGAGGATATAGACGCAGTATTGCGACCAGGACTTACGCAGCCACAAGCCGCCGGCGGCTGCGAAGGCGAGCACTGCGCAGACCAGGGCTAGATAATTCTGACCGCCCATCCCCTGATCCAGCGCATAGCCTCCATACAGCGCGAGCAGGATTGCAATCGTTTTGAGCATCGGTTTTCCGCTAGGTGATGGCAGTACTGTCGTGGGTGTGTAAGCCTTGCTGGCAGGTGACACTGCGCTGCAGGGGTTCCGGCGGACGCAGGGTCGACCATGCCATCAGGATATTCAGAATGAGCAAAGCCCGCACTTACAGAATCGCCGTCATCCCGGGTGACGGCATCGGCAAGGAAGTGGTCCCGGAAGGATTACGCGTGCTGCAGGCGATAGCGGCGCGCCATGGCTGCAATTTCGAATTTGATCATTTCGATTTCGCATCCTGCGAATACTACCTGCGCCACGGCGCGATGATGCCGCCGGACTGGAAGACGCAGATCGGCGGACACGACGCCATCTTTTTCGGTGCGGTGGGTTGGCCGGCAACGGTGCCCGATCACATCTCGTTGTGGGGCTCGCTCATCCAGTTCAGGCGCGAGTTCGATCAGTACGTCAACCTGCGCCCCGTCAAACTGATGCCCGGCGTGCCCTGCCCGCTGGCTGGCCGCAAACCCGGCGACATCGATTTTTACGTCGTGCGCGAGAATACCGAAGGCGAATACTCATCCATCGGCGGGCGCATGTTTCCCGGCACGCAGCGTGAGATCGTGATGCAGGAAACCGTGATGACGCGCGTCGGCGTCGATCGCATCCTGAAATTCGCCTTCGAGCTGGCGCAGCGGCGCGGCAAGAAACACCTGACCTCGGCCACCAAATCCAACGGCATATCGATCACCATGCCGTACTGGGACGAACGCGTCGAGGCGGTAGCAGCCGACTTCCCTAGCGTGCGCTGCGACAAGTATCACATCGACATCCTCACGGCCCATTTCGTCCAGCACCCCGACTGGTTCGACGTGGTCGTTGCCTCCAACCTCTTCGGGGACATCCTGTCGGATCTCGGGCCGGCCTGCACCGGAACGATTGGCATCGCACCGGCCGGCAACATCAATCCCGAACGAACCTTCCCATCGCTGTTCGAGCCGGTGCACGGCTCCGCGCCGGACATTGCCGGGCAAGGTATTGCCAACCCGGTCGGCCAGATCTGGTCGGCTGCCCTGATGCTCGACCATCTGGGCGAGCCTGAAGCGGCAGCGGCAATCGTGTCGGCCATCGAGCGCGTGCTGGCCGAGCCGCAGCTTCGAACCCGCGACCTGGGAGGACCGCTCGGCACGGCCGCCTGCGGCCAGGCAATCGCTGCCGCGATCTGAAGCGATGGGTCTGGCCGGGCCGGTTCGAGCATGCGTTCCGGGCCAGTTGTAACAAATCCTTGCCGCCAGCACCGCAGCGCTTGCGGCCTTGCAACCAGGAGCCCTCATCCCGCATTTAAGCTAGGTGGCGTACGCTCAAACGCAATCCTGAGGAAATGCCCATGAACAGGGATCGCTTCCTACAGCACCGTGAGGTCCACCGGAGGTGTTGCAGAGACACCGGCTTCGCTGTCCTGCTATCGATGATGGCTCTCGGACACAGCGTCGTTGCAAACGCCGCATCTGCGCAGTGCGTCATGCGGGTGACGGTTGAAGTAACGCCCGACGTTCCGGACGTACGCGACGACGGATTCCTGAGTTCGCTGCTGAGCAACTATGCCGACTATCGACTCAGCCTGCGACAGGAGAGCGACGATTCCACGATCATCCTGGAGCTTACCGGGCCGGGCCCCGCTGATCGCTGTCAGGAAGTGATCGAAGCGATCCGCAGGGACTCGCGCGTCGTATCGGTACAGGTGGTTGGATGAGATGCCCCGATGAGAATGCGCGTATGCGAATGCTTGGGAGCGACCAAGCCCGCTAGCCCGGCTGCGTGCCTTCTGGAATCAGCGCGAACCAGTGGATGCCCAACGCCGCGGCAAGATCCTGCAGAAAAGCAATCGGCAGTTCGGCAGCTACCCTGATCGGGGACTGCAGGAATTCCTCCAACCCCCAGCCAATCTGTTCCTCGAATTCCTGCATCGATATGCCCTGCTGCGCGACCTGCGCCTCGATGCGCGATGGTAGCTCGAGCAACGCAATGCTCTCGACGGTGGAACTGTCAGCGCCCAGCAGATCCTGCAATCGCACGCTCAGCAACGACGCCAGTTCGATGGCCTGAAACAGCGTCAGAGTCGCCGCCAGTTCAGCGTCGTTCTGTTCCAGGTCCTGGTACCAGGCATCGTTCAGACCCAGCCGTTCTGCGACTTGGCGCGCGGACATGCCGGCGCGGACACGGCCGGTCCGGATTCTCTCTGCTGTACCCATGCGAGGTGAGCTACGTATCGGATTGGGCGTTGTGCGACTTGGGCCAGGTGGCCAGCAACACCGCAGCCGCCAATGCCGGAAACAGAAACATCGCGAGCGTCGTAGATTCCACGTCAGTCGCCATCACAACGATGGCGACTGTCCAGAGAATGGCGTTCGCCAGAAAGTAGCGGTGGTTCATGAGCCTTCCCTTCCAATCAAGCGATGACACTCACCCGCGAGGCCCACCATGACGACCAGAATGTGGCGACAAGGTCATCGCCAGAGGACTCAGGGTGATAGGGGCGATAGGGATGCAGCGTACGCCGCCGCGTCGATCATGTCCCCCATATGCAGCGGTGCAACCACGGCCAGCATCGGCTTTGCGGTCTCACCCGCCCGGGCGCCGGTTTGAAATGCGAGCAGCTGTCTCAGTATGTAGGTTGGCGAACGCCCCGCGAGCGGCGGTACCAGACCGACTCCCTGCAATTTGTCGCCGTGACACGCGACGCAAGCGAGTGCATTGCTGCCAACTGTCGTCGCCATCGCACGGCCGCGACTCACACTGCCGGGTGGGACATAAGCGGTGTACCGCAATTCGTCGTCGCGCTTCTCGTGCCGCTCTCCATCCGGCGCGACCTCAATCACGCGTTCTCCGATAGGCTCGTCTGCCGCGCCCGGTATCGCCACGTAGACGTAGCCCACGACCGTAGTGCGCGGCACTGTCGCGCTCTCGAAAACCTTCACCCGCGGCCTGAGAGTCTGATGCGAGAAGTATTCAGCAGCCGCTGCAACCTCCTCCGAGTTCGCCGCTGCGGCCAGTTTCGCCATGCCCGCCGCAGGGCCGTAAGTGGCGGAAGCGCTGTGACGGACACCCGCTTTGAAGTACGCCATTTGTTGAACGATGTAAGCGGCCGGCAATTGCGCGAGAGAGGCATTCTCAGGACGCCCCTGGCCGCTCGGCGAATGGCAGTAGCCACACGCGAATACTTCCGGCGCCCGCCCATGCGCCACAATTTCCGGCATGGCGGGATGCGAGTGCGGTCGCCAGTCCGGCGCCGAGAACTTGTTCTCGAGCTGGGCCTGAGTCAGCCCGACGCTGCTGTTCGGTACATGTAATGGCTCAGTAGAGACCGCCGCGGCAGGCTTGCCGGACGCAGCTGGCACTATTGGAAACATCCACGCCGGAACCTGCGATCGGCTGTCGCCCCCAACGCTGTCCGCAGCAACAGGCGCAAGTGGCGCGATGCACGCTCCGACATAAACCAAGAGCCGAGCGCTCGTCGCGACCAGTCGGAAACCGGTGAGACCCATCGATTTCAGGTTGCGTTTCGCACGCACACATCCGCCGGTAGCCATTTTCAAGTTCTTCACCTTCAAGTTGGTTTTCTGCCCGGGCAGCGCAATCCCGGGTTGGTGTTGGCGCAGTATAGATTAGTGGAGCGTTTGAAACATCGTGGGGCAAACCGCAATTTCACCGCACCACTAGTGCCCAAATCGTCAACAGCCACCATGCCTGTGCCAGTATTCGCCAGGCCCGTATTCGAGTGAGCAACCGGTTTGTCTGCGGTACTACTGAAAAACGCCCTGCGGGTTTTTTCTCTGACGCCTATCCATGCGCGGTAAGCTCTTCTTGCTGACACGCGCGTTCACTCGTTCTCGACCAAGGAGCTATCGTGATTCGACCGCTGTCTCTGATTGTCTGTGCGAGCCTGGCTCTCTGCGGCAGTATGTCGCCGGCATTGGGCGCGGACTCCGCCGCGCTTCATCTTCCATCCACACCCAAGACCGTCGTGCGCGGAGTCATCGCCGTCGATCGCCAACCGGTTCTGCGTATCCATGACGGGCAGACCGTAGTGATCGACACGGTCTCGCACGCCGGCCTGACCGACGATCCCGTCAAATTCTTTGCCGAAGCGGGAATTCCCAAAAGCGCCGTACTGCAGGACGTCATCGATATCGCGGCCGTGCCGCGCACCGAGGGTTTCGGCGTTCACGTACTGACGGGACCCATCTATATCGACGGAGCCGAACCCGGCGACATGCTCGAAGTACGCATCCACAAGATCACTCCCCGGGTAGCGTACGGAGTGAACAATCCCGGTCCCGGCGGCGTCGATCCCACGCTGGTGGCCGAGCGCACCAGCAAGGTCATCAAGTTCGACCTGGCACGCAATGTGGGCCGCTATCCAAGTGGAATCGAAGTGCCGCTGTCGCCGTTCATGGGCACCATGGCGGTGGCGCCGGCTGCGCAAGACGGCCAGGTGAGTAGCCGCGCTCCAGGGAATTTCGGCGGCAACCTGGATTTTGCCGCCCTGAAACAGGGAGCCACGTTATATCTGCCGGTACTTGCGCCGGGCGCACTCTTCTACACCGGAGACTCACACGCAGGACAAGGAGATGGAGAGGTAGACGGCAATGCCATCGAGGCGTCGATGACGGCGACGCTGCAGTTCATCGTCCACAAAGGCGCCGGCAAAGCCATGCGTTATCCGGCGGCGGAAGACCAGGAGAACTACTACGCCTTCGGCATGGACCGGGACCTCAATGTCGCCCTGAAGAATGCCGTGCACGAAGCCGTTGTATTCATGCAGGGCAAAGGCATGTCGGTCTCCGATGCCTATTCCGTAGCCAGTGTCGCCGTGAACTTCGGCATTGCCGAGGCGGTCGACGGCAACCTCGTCACCTATGGCCGCATCCCCAAATCGGTATTGCCAACGAAGGTCGATTATTGGACGCCAAAGTGACGCTTACTGGGTAACCCTGGGCGAGGTAACCCCAGGCGAGATAATCCTAGACGAAGTAATCCTGGGTTGTGGCGTTTGGCAATCAGCGCAGTAGAGCCTGTGCTCGGCTGCAAACGTTGTCGACGGTGAATCCGTATTCGTGCAGCAGGACATTGCCTGGCGCCGACGCGCCAAAGCGATCTACCGACAGCACGTCACCGCGGTCGCCAACGTAACGATGCCAACCCTGGGATATGCCGGCCTCGACAGCCAGCCTGGCACCGATATGCGGCGGCAACACCGCGTCCCGATACTCGCGCGGCTGGGCGTCGAACAATTCCCAACTCGGCAGCGAAACCACGCGCACTGCCACGTTCTGCGCCGACAGTTTCTCCGCAGCCGCGATGATCAAAGCCACTTCCGACCCCGTCGCAATCAGAATCAATTCCGGACTGCCATTCAACGCATCGGACAGGACGTATGCGCCGCACCGCAGACCTTCGGCAGCAGCAACAACCGAACGGTCCAGCGTGGGCAGGTCCTGTCGTGTCAACACCAGCGCAACCGGGTGGTCGCGCATCTCCAAAGCCACGCGCCAAGCGCAGGCTGTCTCATTGGCATCTCCAGGACGAATCACCACGAGGCCGGGAACCGAGCGCAGACCGGCAAGCTGTTCGACCGGTTGATGCGTAGAACCGTCCTCACCCAACGCGATGCTGTCATGCGTGAACACGTAGATCACATGCAAACCCATCAGAGCGGCAAGACGCATGGGCGGTCGCATGTAGTCGGAGAAGACCAGGAAGGTCGCGCCGAACGCGATGGTACCGCCATGGGCTGCGAGTCCGTTCAGGATGGCACCCATGCCATGTTCACGCACACCGAAGTGCAGATTGCGACCCGCGTAGCTCCAGCCGCCGCCATTGGATCCTTGCTGGTCCGGCGCATCGGCGTGCGGCGGCTCGAAGTCGCCGCAACCTTTCAAGGCAGTATTGGTCGAGGGATCAAGGTCGGCAGATCCCCCAATCAGCATCGTGAGTCGCGGCGCAATGACGTTCATCACTTTTCCAGAAGCAACACGAGTCGCCATGCCTTTGGCGTCGGCGGCAAAGGTGGGAATGTCGGCATCCCAGCCATCGGCTAGTCCACCATTGAATGCTTGCAGCAGTTCGCGTGCGAGTTCGGGGAACTTACCGCTGTAGGCAGCGAACCGTGCTTTCCATTGCGCTTCGGCCTGCGAACCACGCGTGAGCGCTTGACGAAAATGATCGCGCGCCGCGTCCGGAATGTAGAACGGCGGTTGCGTCGGCCAGTCGAGATTGCGTTTGGTGAGCGTAACTTCTTCGGCGCCGAGCGGCGAACCATGTGCAGCGAAGCGATCCTGCTTGTTCGGCGAACCGTAACCCAGATGCGTTCGCACCAGCACTAACGACGGACGGTTCACGTCCTCCCGGGCAGCCAGTAGTGCCCGCTCAATCGCGGCGATGTCGTTGCCGTCTTCCACCGACACAGTGTGCCAGCCGTAGGCACTAAAACGACGAGCGCAATCCTCGGTGAAAGTGATGTCGGTGGCGGCGGAAAGCGTGACGTGATTGTTGTCGTAGAGACAAATCAGTTTGCCTAGCTGCAGATGACCGGCGAGCGATGCGGCCTCCGACGCGACACCCTCCATCAGGTCGCCATCGCTTACCAACGCATAGGTGTGATGGTCGACGACCTCAAATTCCGGACGGTTGAAGCGCGCAGACAGGTGCGCTTCGGCGATGGCCATGCCCACGGCATTGCCGAATCCTTGGCCCAAGGGACCGGTCGTCGTTTCGACGCCTGGCGTCAGGCCCCGCTCGGGGTGTCCCGGCGTCAGGCTGCCCCACTGCCGGAATCGTTCGATCTCCGACAGCGCAAGCTCGTAGCCGCTCATATGCAACAGCGCATACAACAGCATGGAGCCATGACCGGCCGACAAGACGAATCGATCCCGGTCGATCCATTGAGGGTTCGCGGGATGGTGCTTCAAGAAACGCCTCCACAGCACGTATGCCATGGGTGCCGCATCCAACGGCAAACCGGGATGACCGCTGTTCGCCTTCTGTACGGCGTCGACCGCGAGAAAGCGCAGCGTGTTGACGCACAGCCGATCCAACGCGTCGCCTGAGGGGATAGCAGAATTCGCAGCGTTCATAGGGGCTCTCCTGGTCGAGGCTCTCCTTCAACAACCGAGCTGCGCCACCCGTTCCGCGCTATTTGGCTATGGACCGACGGGTCCGCGCAGCATCGCCGATGGCTTGCACAGCAAAGCAGTGTAGACCGCGCATCGCTACGGGAGTGCGGCGACACCAGTCATGCTCGGTTAATTCTTCGACAGAAAAGCTTTCGACCGGAGATTCGCCCGTGAAAAAGCTACACGGCCGCGATTTCGCGCGCGCGTCGACAACGATTGGAACTAACCAGACATCCGCAGCACTACTATACCTGTCGATCGAATACTCATTGCCCGTCCGCGGGAGATGAGAGCAATGGAATCGGACAGTGATGAGAAACAGGCTATCCAGAGTCGGAGTTCAACGATTGAAGCGTACAAAAGCTGCAGAAGCACAACACCCCTCGCGCAATAACGGTACTACACAGTCCGACGCGCTGGTGCTCTTCGGTGCGACTGGCGATCTCGCCTACAAGATGATTTTTCCCGCTCTGTATGCGATGGCCAAGCGCGGTACGCTGACTGTTCCAGTGATCGGCGTTGCCTATTCGCACTGGAGCCTTGCTCAGCTGCGCAAACGGGTGAAGGACAGCATCAGGCACTCCGGTAAGGTCGATGACCCGCAAGCACTGGAGCAGTTGCTCGCCAGTCTTCGCTACGTGGACGGAGACTACAACGATCCTGCCACGTTCGCTGCGCTCAAAGCGGCGCTCAGCGGCGCGAGGCGGCCGGCTCACTATCTGGCGATTCCGCCGGAATTATTCGCCACCGTCATCAAGCAGCTCGATGCTTGCGGGCTGGACACGGACGCGCGCGTCATCGTGGAGAAGCCCTTTGGGCGCGATCTCGCCTCCGCACGAGCACTCAACCGTATCGCCCGCTCGGTGTTCGATGAGGATGCGATTTTTCGCATCGATCACTTCCTGGGCAAGGAGGCGATCATGAACATCCTTTACTTTCGCTTTGCCAACTCGTTCCTCGAGCCGATATGGAATCGCAATTGCATCGCGAGTGTCCAGATCACGCTGTCCGAGGATTTCGGCGTCGGGACTCGCGGCACCTTCTACGAAAGTGCCGGGTGCCTGCGCGATGTGATCCAGAACCACTTGTTCCAGATCGTGGCACTGCTCGCGATGGAACCGCCCGCCCGCCAGGGGTTCGAGGCGGTGCATGACGAAAAGGCCAAGATCTTTCAAGCCATGCGGCAGTTGAGTCGCGAAGACGTGGTACGCGGTCAATACACCGGTTATCGCAGTGAGCCTGGCGTCGCAAAGCGCTCGGATGTCGAAACGTTCTGCGCGCTGCGGCTGACAATCGATTCGTGGCGCTGGCAAGGAGTTCCCTGGTACCTGCGCTCCGGAAAATGTCTGGCCGAGACGGCAACCGAAGTCCTGGTAGAACTGAAACCGCCACCGCAACGGTTGTTCGCCGATTCGTCACCCGCCAATGGTCGTGGCAACTACCTGCGCTTCCGGATCTCGCCGCGCTGCGCCGTTGCCATCGCCGCCCGCGTCAAGCGCGTCGGCAGGAAGTTCGTCGGCGATCAGCGTGAACTCTACCTGTTGGATGAACAGCCCGACGAAGCGAGCCCTTATGAGAGATTGCTGAGCGATGCAATGGCCGGCGATGGGGCCCTTTTCGCCCGCGAGGAATCCGTTGAAGCCGCCTGGGCAGTGGTCGATCCCATCCTCACCAGGCATCACAAGGCGTTGCCCTACAAGCGCGGCACGTGGGGACCGAAGGCAGCGGAGGCGCTCATCGCACCGGATGGACATTGGTACAACCCGAAACTCCTTGCGCCGAATCCGGATTGAGGCACGCTATTCGCCAGCCCGTCACGAGAAGCTTGCCATGACTGCCGCACCCAACCTCGACCCTGGCATCGTCCGCCTCCCCTCCCGACATTCCGTCACCGCAACCGCGGACCGGCTCGAGTCCCTGCTGAGGGAGCACGGCATCCTCGTGTTCGCTCGCATCGACTTCTGCAGCGATGCCGCGCGCGCCGGTCTCACGATGCGGCCTGAGCAGTTGCTCATCTTCGGCAATCCAAAGGCCGGCACGCCGTTGATGGTCAGTGCGCCCACGGCGGGACTGGATCTGCCGTTGAAAGCGCTCATCTGGGAGGATTCAGCAAGCGCGACGTGGATTGCTTACAACGATCCGCGCTACATCCTGCAACGTCATGGCCTTGAGGACGCGTTGAGCGTCAATCTGGCCGCGGTGATACCCCTCCTGCAGCGCGCTGCCGACGGTTAGGAGAACAACATTGCAACCCTGGCAGCCAGCAGCTTCGCTACAAACTTGAACGAGAATGCCGGATAAGCAGGCAAGTCGTCCGGCACAGTGCCCGACGCGAACCTGGTACAGACGCGCATCTGCAGGGGCGGTATTGCTCCTTGCAATCGCGCCCGGTACAGGTCGACCCAGTGCCGTGCATCATCGAAGCTCAGGATCATGGCCGAATTGCAGCAGGTGGCGACGACCCGGTTGGTGGCCGAAGTCGCCTTGATCTTCTGGCTTCTCAGCAGCTGCGCGCCCTTGGAACACCTGACCCGATCCTTGCGATAGATGACGTACGCGGTGCCGCCATCGGAATCACGGACCGCGCCTGCGTTCGGCAGCGCCTCGATCTGACGGGAGCCTTCCTGGCAATCGTCGCAATAGCAGACGGCGCAGGTAATCGGTAAACCGCTGGCCGTGAACTCGACGTTGCCACAGGCACATCGGGCGATCGCACTGGTTCTTTTGGTTTCAGTCATGAACAGGTGTCGGAATTCTCAAAACGCGCCCTACGCAGCCCCAGGTAACTCGACCGCGAGAACTCAGTTGAGATAGTCCTCGATGTAGGCGCGGATGATCGAATCGATGCCGTCGTCGCCGGGTAGGCCAATCGCAGCGGCACGCTCAGATCCCATCTCGGCCGGCCATCCCGAAACAATCGCCATTGTCTGCGCATCGGGCTCCTCGCGAATCGTCCCGAGCTTCCTACCGGCTGCCACCCTGCGCATGCTCTCGATCATCTGCGTCACGGTAACTGAGAGGCTCGGCAGGGTGACTGCCCGATCGCTGCCGAGCTTCTCGCCTGCAACATCATGGAGCGCGAGCAACCCCTCGACGATGGTCCGGTAACCGGCGATCGCGATCTTCGTGGCCAACGGTACCGGTAACACGTAGTCAATACCGCTCAACGGCTCGCGAATCACGCCGCTCGCGAAGCCCGAGGCGGCGCGATTCGGCTTGCCGGGACGCACGACGACCATGCCCAGACGTGCGCTGCGACCATCGATGAAACCTTTGCGCGAGTAGTCATTGACCAGTAACTCCCCCATTGCCTTGGTCATACCGTAGGTAGTTTGCGGTACCTGGCGCGTATGGTCATGCACCTTGCCGAGGGCACCGTCGCCGCCATAGACAGCCATGGAGCTGGTAAATACATAGCGCGGGCACGAACCGACCCGGCGCAACGCCTCGAGGATGTTGAAGTGCCCATCCACGTTGACGCGCATCGCCAGCTCGAAATCCTGCTCGGCGCCGGCACTCACTATCGACGCCAGATGGAAGACGGCGATGTCCGGCCGATCGATCAGGCCCGCAACGACGGAGCGCTCGGCGATGTCGCCTTTCACCAGCGTCACCCGCGGATCGAGCTGCGGCAATTCGCCGGGAAACTGGCTGTCAAACAGTGTTATTGCACTGATCGGCTGGCTGCGGCCGGTGGGGCCGATCAGCGAGCCGCGCTCCAGGATACGACGGGCGAGACGCAGACCCAGGAAGCCCGTGCCTCCGGTGACGACTACCTTCATGAACTCTCTCAACTGGACTACGCGATCTGCGCATGCCAGATCGGGTGTGGATGGGGCTGAGGAGTTTGCCCGATTCCGCGGCAGCCGCCAAAGGCGGATCATGAAAGAACTTCAATGAACGACGCAGAGCTCCCGCCCGTGGCATCGTTGCGATCTCATCATGCCGGCAACGCGTCGCGAGCCCCAAGCCGAACTGAATCTAGCAGACTGGATTGAATCTAAAGCAACAGGCGCTCCGATCGCTGAAGCGCAGAAGACGATGTCACGCACGCCGGGCACGCTACGTCCTGAGTTACAATTCTGCTGACAGCCCTGCACCAGGCCCATCGATGAGGTGGAGCACGAACGCAGTCCGGGGGGACGCCAGGGGCGCAGGTTACGAATAAGAATTCCTATCGACTGATGAACCAACAACGAATGGGGGCCTGGTTCGGACACCCCAGGGGTGTCTTTCTCGTGGCGTTCACCGAATTGTGGGAACGCTTCAGCTATTTCGGGATGACTGCGCTGCTCACGCTGTACCTGTCATCCGACACCGTCAATGGCGGCTGGGGCTGGAATCGCGCCGACGCGGTACTTTTCTACGGATTCTATGCGGGGCTGGTATTCGTCGTGCCAGTGGTGGGCGGCTGGATCGCCAACAACTATCTCGGCGACCGCCGCTGCATATTCATCGGTGCGATATTGCTGATGACAGGTCATCTGATCCTGGGTGGCACTGCCTTCATGCCGCCGCTTATCGAGGGCATCACCGGGGTCGACGCGCAAGCAACGCTGGTGCATTCGGGCGCAGCGCTCGGACGAATCTGGGCCCTGGACGAGATCCGGCCCGCACTTGCCGCAGCCGCCCGCCAACTCGGCGGCGCTTCGGGCGAATCCGAGCAACTGTATCGCGCCGCGCTGTGGACCTATATCGGCGTCAGCGGCAGCTTCCTCTTCGGCCTGACCTGCATCGTCATTGCAACCGGCCTGTTCAAGGCGGCGATTGCTTCGATCGTCGGCAAGCTCTACCCCACTGCCGACGCGCGGCGCGACGCCGGCTACGCCGTATTCTTCACGTGCATTTATATAGGCGCCATGCTTGCGAACTTCGCGGCCGGCGGACTCGGCGAGACGTTCGGTTGGTACTACGGTTTCGGCGCGGCCGCGATCGGCATGGCCATCGCGACGGTGCTCTACGTCTGGAAAGAAAAGGAATATCTGGGCGATATTGGAATCCTGCCGGATCGAGCCGCCGCGGGCGGACCGCATGAACGCAGGCGGCCGCTTACGCGCGTGGAACACGACCGCCTCTGGGTCGCCGTGCTGCAGGGGATTTTCGCGACCATCTATACCGCCGGCTTTTTTCAGAAAGGCGGGCTGCTGAATCTCTATACCCGCGACTACGTCGATCGCGACGTGTTCGGCATGGAGGTCCCGGCAACCTGGTTCCTCAGCGTGAGCACCATCGTCTTCATGCTCGCCACGCCGTTGCTGGCGGCAGCCTACCTGCAACTGGCACGCCGTAACCGCAATCCGAGTGCGTCCTACAAACTGGCTGCCGGACTCATCCTGCTCGGTGCGGCCTACGCAATCATCGGGCATGCCGAGGCTGCACGCATTGCGAGCGGCGGCGCGGCCATCAGCGCCCTATGGCTCCTCGGGATGTATCTTCTGTTCGGAATCGGCGATGCGCTGGTCGGCCCCAACCAGATGGCACTCACGACCAAGCTCTCGCCGGGCCCTTACACGACGCTCACCATCGGCGTGTGGAATCTGACGGTGGGCGTCGGCATATGGATCGCAGGACTGATCAGCGCCGCAGTCGACCGCGTCGGCAATCTGCAGATGTTCTCCTGGCTGGCGACCCTCTGCGTTTTGTCCGGAGGCCTGGTGGTGCTGCTGACGCCTAAGATGCGCCGCATGATGCATGGCGCCGAGCAAACATCGGTAACGACCGCTCCTCTGCCGGAAGGTCCGAGGCTGCATTCGCAGCACCGACCCGGATCCTCCGGCATCACCAAATCATGACCGCCACCCTTCGCAGTCGGTGCGGCGGGCATTCATCGAACCTGTAGCAATCGACCATGGACATCAGACAGCTCGAAACTTTCGTCTGGATCGCACGCCTGGGCGGCATGACCGAAGCATGCAAGCGCCTCAACGTCACGCAATCGACCTTGTCGATGCGCATTCGCGGCCTGGAATCCGATCTGGGCGTGCGACTGTTCGATCGCTCGCGCAAGCGATTGACACTGACAGCCAAGGGACGCGACCTGGTGCGGCACGCCGAACAGATCGTGTCGGCCGTGCAGCGGGTGCGCTTGTCGGTCGCGGACCCAACGACTGAATTCGGCACGCTGCGTATCGGCATGTCCGAGTTCGTTGCGCTGAGCTGGGGTCCCTCGCTGCTGCGCCGCTTCAGCAAGCAGTTTCCGAAGGTATTGATCGATCTCGAAGTCGGCGTGCCCGGCGCGCTCATGGAATTACTGGCGGCCGGACAGCTCGATGTGTTGCTCGCCACGGTACCGATCAAACCCGGCCCGCCCATCGCACTGACCACCCTGGGGACCGTCGAGTATTCGTGGATGGCCAGCCCTACGCTGGGATTGCCGGAGAAAATGGTGACTCCGGAGCAGCTCAAGGACTTCCCCGTCATCAGCTACGACGGCCGGCGCTCCATTTTCTTTCCCGCCGTCCAGCAATGGTTCGCCGATCACGGCGTAGCCATCCAGCACCTGACTGTCTGCAACAGCCTGGCCACCAGCATCTCCCTGATCGTGGAAGGTATGGGCGTCGGCATTCTGCCCAACATCTACTGCGCTCCGCTCATCAAGGCGGGCAAGCTGCAAGTGCTGCACACGCAATACATCGTCGAACACGAATACTATGCGATGTGTCGTGTCTCGGATGATCGTGGACTACCCAGCATGGTTGCCGATATGGCGCAGACGGCGTTTACGGACTATCAGAATCCGCCAGCGCCGGTGCGCGGGAAAGGCAACTCACGCTAAGCTGGTCTATAGCGGCGACTGACGAGTCGTCGCTATAGACCGACGCCATCGCTAGGCCGCGTTCGGCTCGGCGAACTCCAGCGGCCTGCCTGCCGTCAGCGCCTCCACGAACTCGCTGTTCATGGACAGGAACGTCGGTTCTGGCTCGACGCCGAGCGACTCGATCACCTTGGTCCAGAAAGAACGCGCCGCGGCTGTAGCAGCGATATCGAATATCTCCGCATCGCTGAAACCGTGTTGCTTCAATCTTTCGATATCGCTGCGGGTGACCGCGGATGCATCGCGCGCAACCTGGCGTGCAAACACCAGCATCTGCGCCTCCGCGGCGGAAAGCGATGCAGGCGCATCACCCTTGGCAATCGACTGTACATCTTCCATGGAGACGAACTCCGTCAGCGCCTTGCCGTGCGCCAGCGAACACAAAGTACTGCGCAACTCGTGCGCAGAAGCGAACGTCACGAGCTCGAAACGCCTCTTGTCCATGTGCTGCTTGATGCCCAATTGCAGCTGAGCCCACAGTCGCATGATCTCCGGTCGATAGCAGAAGACCTTGGCGTAGTTCGGTACAAATCCCCAGTGCGCCCGCTGTCGCTCATACATTGCGCGCACATCAGCATCGATGTCTGAATCCGGAATCGTGTCGATGAAGGGCATGGAAGGCCTCGGGGGTTAGGGGTTAGCGGTTAGCGGTTAGCGGTTGGGGGTTGGGGGTTGGGGGTTGGCGCAGTTGTACGCGCGGATGGATGGCGAATCTCAATGTCTGCGGTAATGGTCGATCTGGTGATACTCGCCGTCGTTGGCGTAGTCGCCAGCCGCACGGCGGGCGCGAAATTCCCCCCAGTTGATGGAGCGATAGCGCGGCGGGTGCCGAGCATCGATAGTCGATGGCAGCGGCGCGTAGTTGGCGCTGTAAGTCGGGTTGAGAAAGAAGGCGATGCTGAAGCGCTCGGCATCGGCATTCGCCAATCCACGATGCAGCGCCGCACGGTAGCGATCGTTCGACCAGACCTGGGCGATGTCTCCGATATTGACGACGAATGCGTCCTGACGCGGCTCGATAAGTTGCCACTTGCCAGCGTTGAACACTTCCAGACCTGGCTGTTCATCCTGCAGTAGCAACGTGATAGCGCCGGCATCGGTGTGTTGATTGACACCAAGGTAGCCTTCCTTCGCCACGCACAGATCCGTCGGCCGCTGTGGAGTCGGGCATTTCGGGTAATAGTTCAAGCGCAGGAAGCTCGTATGCGACGGCCCGAAGTGCTCGTCGAGAGAATCCCCCGGCATGCCAAGATTGATCGACATCGCTCGTAGCAGGCGCTGTGCCACCTCGCTGCAGGCGGCGTAGAACAACTGAATGGCCGGCTTGAACAAAGGCAACGCAGCTGGCCACTGCGGCGTAAGGGCGCCACCGTCGGGAGGACCGTAGTCATAGATCTGCTTCCAGTCTTGCGTATTCCGTGTCAGCTCGCGGTCGTAGAAACCCCACGGATTCTCTGCTGTCCGCACGATCTGCTGTTTGTCCACGAGCGGTTGTGCGAAGAACGCACGCATCTGTGGCCTGAGAGCCGCAATCAACCGCTCCTCAATCCCGTGTCCGACGATCTGGAAAAAGCCCCACTCGCGGCACGCCGTATCGATTGCAGTGCGCGTGCGAACCGCATCGATATCGGCAATGTCGATGACGGGCAGATTGGCGCTGCTCATGCGATGACTGGCTCGGGTGGATGACTGACTCAAGCAGTCTCTCGCGGCTGCAACCACTTCGGCAGCAGTTCGTAAGGATCGACCTTGGCCGCGAGGTCGAATGCGATGCCGCTGTCGATCAAACGCTCGCGCATCGAGCCGTCACACCACGCATCGAACAACTCCGTACAGCCGCCCATGTGTTCGCCGCCGATGAAGATCTGCGGAATGGTCCGTGAGCCGGTGCGTTCGGCCAGCACCGCACGAATCCTGCCGCCCAAGTCGCCGTTCTGGTACTCGACCGAATCGAGGTTGACGCTGCGATAGGCAATGCCGAGCTGTGTCAGCATCTTTCGCACCGACCAACAGAATTCACACCACTCCAGCGCGAACACCACGACAGGCTCGTCGTGGACGATCTGCTCGACCAGGTGCTGTGCGTCGATATCGATCGCGATCTGCGGCAACTGAGCTGGCGAAGTTGTTGCAGGTTGGGCATCGAACCGGCATCCCGGTGTCGACCTGGACAAGACCAGTTCGTCGGCGGTCATGTCCTCGCCGATGTCCGCAAACAACGGCGTCGTCATGTAACGCTCACCGGTATCGGGCAACATGCATACGATGTTCGTTCCGGGAGGCGAACGACGCGCCACGGCAAGCGCAGCAGCGAGCGTTGCACCACTCGAAGTACCCACGAAAATGCCTTCCTGCCGCGCGAGCTCACGCGCCAGCCGCAGCGCATCCTCACCAGCAACCGGCACGATCTCGTCGATGAAACCGGCCGCCACCGCGTCTTCGGTCAATCGCGAAATGAAATCAGGCGCCCAGCCCTGCATCAGGTGCGGTCGGAATAGCGGGTGACTTGCCAATGGCGTGCCGCTCGCGTCGCGCAGTTGCGGGATACCGCTGCCGAGCATCTGGGCGTTGTCCGGTTCGGCTGCAACGATCCTGGTCGCAGGCCGCATCTGTCTCAATACGCGGGCAACCCCCTTCAGCGTTCCACCGGTGCCAAAGCCGGTCACCCAGTAGTCGAGCTGTTCGCCGGCGAAGTCAGCCAGTATTTCCTGTGCGGTAGTACGTGAATGCACGTCGGCGTTGGCTTCGTTCTCGAACTGCCGGCACAGATACCAGCCGTGTGCCTGTGCCAGTTCGACCGCCTTCGCCAACATTCCGCTGCCCTTCTCGGAAGCCGGCGTCAGTACGACTTTGGCACCGAGGAAGCGCAACAGCTTGCGTCGCTCGATACTGAAACTCTCCGCCATCGTAACGACCAGCGGATAGCCCTTCTGCGCGCAGACCATCGCGAGACCGATGCCGGTATTGCCGCTGGTGGCCTCGATCACGGTCTGCCCCGGTTTGAGCGCGCCACTGCGTTCTGCGCTTTCGATGACCGCACGGGCCATACGGTCCTTGACCGAACCCATCGGATTGAACGCCTCGATCTTGACGTAGACATTCACTGCGTCAGGCGCGAGCCGGTTCAGGCGAACCAACGGGGTATTACCGATCGTTTCGAGGATATTGTCGTAGCGGGCCATGGCGATCTCGGGTGGCTGTGAATCTGGAGTGAATCTGAGTTCTGGCCCATCCTGAGGGTCGCGCGTGGTAGCCAGCGTGGAAATGGCCATGGTTTTTACCGCCACGCACCTTCCACCGAATCCCGCACCTTCACACCAATCCAACACCTCCTTTCTCATCCCCGTCACCCGTGTCACTCCTGTCACACTTGTCACCCCGTGACTCCTGTCACTTCTTCCCGCACCGCAACACCCACCCCAAACGAAAAATTCCACGCCTGCTCCCACGCTGGCTCTAACGATCGACCTTCATTCTTGCGCCGTCGCCGGTCACCCGACCGGATTCTTATCGCAGCAAACGGGGAGCAGACGAGATGAACCAGACCGCAACCGCAATCAAGGTCGACAATGGCGTCAACGTGGAGGCGTTGCTGGGCGCCCGCGAGGCACTTACTGCAACGCCGGAAGCAGCCCGCTTCAAGTGGCGCGCTACATGCAGCTGGGTCAATGGCACGCACAGCAAATCGACGGTGCAGAGCTTCTTCGGTCTCGGCGCCGAGCAGACTCACAAGACCGAGTTCCGTTACGACGCCGACCACCCAGAAATCTTCGCCTCCGAGGACAAGGGTGCGACGCCGGTCGAGTACGTGCTGGTTGGACTGGCTTCGTGCCTGACAGCCGGCATTGCCGCCGTCGCCCAGAATCGCGGGATCCAGCTGCACTCGGTCAAAGCCACGCTCGAAGCCGGCATGGACATCCAGGGAATTCTCGGTATCGATGCAGACGTGCGTAACGGCTTCGATGGCATCAAGGTGACGTTCGACATCGATGCAGACGCCTCGAAGGACGACATCGCCGCGCTGGTCGCCCAGTCGCAGAAGCGCTCCGCTGTCTTCGACATCGTCACCAACCCGACCAATGTCGCGGTCGAGATCCGATGATTCACGAGGCCCTGCGCCGCGAACCGCTAGCCGGCACCGTTGACGTCGTCGTCATCGGTGCCGGCCATGCGGGACTCGCGATGAGCCGGTGCCTGTCGCAACGCTCGATCGACCACGTCATCCTGGAACGCGGCGAGGTCGCCAACTCCTGGCGGCACGAACGCTGGGACTCGTTGCGACTGCTGACGCCGAACTGGCAGAGCCGCTTGCCCGACTATGGTTATACCGGGCCCGATCGCGACGGCTACATGACCATGCCCGAGGTCGTTGCGTTCATCGAGCAGTACGCGAAAGTCATCGACGCGCCGGTGCGCACCGGGACGACCGTAACATCGGTCGCCCCGACCGACCGTGGCTATCGTGTCGTAACTGACAAGGGGCAATGGCGTTGCCGCGTCGTCGTCGCAGCAAGTGGGGCAAACAGCATTCCGTCCGTCCCAACGCTCGGCGCAGCTGTGCCGAAATCCGTGCAGACGCTGACTGCAAAGGACTATCGCCACCCGGGTCAACTCGACGATCGCGGTGTACTCATCGTCGGCGCATCCGCGACCGGCTTGCAGCTTGCCGATGAAATCAGCCGCTCAGGACGCCTGGTGACGCTCGCCGTCGGTGAACACATCCGCATGCCACGTGTTTATCGGGGCATGGATATCCAATGGTGGCTCGATGCGCTGGGTATTCTCGATGAGCGCTACGACAAAGTGGATGACATCGCCAGGGCCCGCGCCCTGCCCTCCCCGCAACTGGTCGGCACGTCGCAACGCGAGACGCTCGACTTGAATGCGCTGAGGCAGCGCGGTGTCGAGATGGTCGGCCGCCTCGTCGGTGTCGACGCCGGCAAGGTGCAGTTCTCCGGCTCGCTGCGCAGTCACTGCGCAATGGCGGATCTGAAGCTCCGACGCCTGCTCGACAGAGGCGATATTTGGGCGAAGCGATGCCGCAAGAGCACACTGCCACCGCCGCAGCGATACGCCGCAACTCACGTTGAGGATTCGCCACGGCTGCAACTGGATCTGGCCAGGAACAGGATCGGCAGCGTTATCTGGGCGACGGGTTTCAGACCTGACTACACATGGCTGCATGTACCAGTGTTCGATCGCATGGGCCGCCTGCGTCACGACGGTGGCATCGTCGATGCGCCCGGCCTGTATGTACTGGGGCTCAACTTCCTGCGCCGGCGCAAGTCGAGCTTCATCCATGGCGCCGAGGACGACGTGCGCGACCTGAGCTTCCACTTGGCAACGTATCTGCGCCGACAGCGGGCCAGCAGGCCGTGGCCGCAGCGAGCTGAAGAATTCGCCGAGGACGAATCTGCGACAGCACCGGCGAGGTATCACCAATCGCAATGTGTCATGTGACGTTCTGGACCGGCTCTTGTTCGCGCTCTCGTTCATGCTCTGCGGCGTAGTCGCGACGGGGTAACAGGAACGGAGTGGCCAGCATCAGGGCGCCGGCAACCGCGATCGCAGCGCGTGGGCCCGTGATACCAGCGAGCAAACCCCACAGCGCAGTCAGGATCGCGATGGTGATCTTACTGGAGACCGACCACGCGGACAGGGTGCGGGCAACGCGGTCCGTATCTGTTTGTTGTAGTTGGTAAGTGGCGAACACCGGGCTGAACACACCCATGCAGGTGACCAGGCCGAACTGCACCACGATGACGAGCACGATCCCGGCAATGCCCGGGCCGATGAAAGCCAACCCGAGCGACCAGCACGCACGCAGCGTACCGGCCGTGATCATGACCCTGTGCTGTCCGTATCGCGCGACGAGTGGGCGAGCCAGTCGTGAGCCGATGAGGCCGCCGACGCAGGGTGCACCGAAAGCGAGACCGTATTGCCAGGGCGCGAACCCGAGGCGGCCCAGCATGAGGACCGCCAGCAACGGGGCGGTTGCCAGGATCAGGCCATTGACCAGGATCGTGTTGAAGAACAGTGGACGCAGCGCCGAATGGGTCAGGATGTACCGCCATCCGTCGAGCAGGTCGCGACTTCGCAGCCGCGGTGCATCGGGTCGCACGGGAGGCGCCTCTCTGCCGCCGATTGCGCGGATCCCTACCGCCGAGAGCAGGTAGCTGAGCGCGTTAGCGACTGAGGTCGTCACCGGACCGAATAGTCCGATCGCGAGCCCGCCGAGCGGCGGCCCGAGCGCAACGGCAGTCCAGGTCGTGGCCTCGAACCGCCCGTTCGCGACGAGCAGATCCTCCGAACGTACCAACGCTTTCAGGCATGCACCGCTAGCCGCTTTGAAGGCGATATCGGCAGCAGCGACGATTACCGACACGACCAGGAGCTGCGCGAAGCTGAGCCAGCCGAACGCGAAAGCGGCAGGGACACTCATTACCGCTGCGAAGCGAATCAGGTCCATCGCCACCATCACCGGGCGCTTGCGGCGAAATTCCACCCACGGGCCAAACGGCACAGCCACCGCCGCCCCGATCGCCAGCCCGGCTGCTGCCAGCAGCGACACTTCGGTAGGCCCGGAGTGCAACACGAGGATCGCGATCAACGGGAACGCGTCGAACGCAACATACGTGCCGACGGTACTGACCGCATACGCCGCCCAAAGCCATCCGAACTGTCGCCCCAGCGACCGCCTGCCTGACATGCCCAGCACACCGCCCGTCCGTATCGATCCAGCAACTCAACCAGCAACCTCGCCAGCAGTCTCACTGCTGACCGGCGCGATAGTAGCGAGCAATGAGCCAGCAGATCCAAATATCCGCTGGCCTCGAATTGCGGCGACATCGAACTACGGGGCACATGGGTGGGTGGCCGGGGCGCAGTGATCGATACCACTGCGCCCCGGTCAGCAAGAACATCAAGCATCGCGACAGCGGGTCAACCCCGCAGACATCCGAATCCCGCTGCTAGTTCGGAATCTCGATCGTTGCATCCTTCAGTGCAGGCGTGTGAACCGGCCGTCTGCGCGCATGAGTCGCCTGCTCGAAGCTGTAACCCAGCGCGAACAGCTTGGGTTCGCTGAAAGCCAGCCCGAAGAATGAAATACCCACCGGCAACCCATTGCCCGTGAAGCCCGCCGGCACGATCAGATCGGGAAAGCCGGTGAGATTCGCGATGCTGGTGGCCGAGCGCGTGGGATGTACTCCACCCGACGGCGGAGCCGCAGCGCCGGACGGAGTAGCTTCGATCAACCCCGGTCGACGCGGCGAGGTGGGGTACACGATGGCGTCGAGTTTTTCAGCGGCGAACATCCCTTCCACCAATGCACGCATCATCGGCAACCCATAGTCGCGTGCCACGACGTAGTGATAATCGGTGAGCGGCGGAGACTTCACGACATCCTCGAAATCGGCCCAGCGCACCGGATTCGGACCCACTTCATCGCCCCGGACCGAATTGAAGCTGTAGGAACGCTGCAGCAGTTCCTCCATCGACTTCGGATATTTCGGACCGGTCTTGGTGGCCAGGTAGTCGCTGAGCTGCACTTTGAATTCCGGGTTCAGCACCGTCATGAAGACGCCGCCGATGTCGTCGAACAGGTTCGAGAGGAACCAGGTGGGAAAGCGCACTTCGACCACGGTGGCACCGGCTTTCTGCATCGCGATGATGGCGGCGTTCACCGTCCAGTCGACGTCGGGATCGAAGCCGGTGAAATCGCGGGCGATGCCGATGCGCGCACCCTTCAGTGCATCCGCTTTGAGGAACTTCGTGTAGTCAGGCTGAATCTTCCCCGCACTCTTCTTGGTGGCGGCATCGCCCGGATCGACACCGGTCATGACGCTGAGCATCGCTGCCGCATCGGCGACATTGCGCGTCATGGGACCGCCGGTATCGAAACTCAGTGACAGCGGAATGATCCCGTTGCGACTCAGCAATCCATGCGTTGGCTTCAGACCGACGATGCCATTCGCCGTGGAAGGTCCGCGAATGGACCCGCCGGTATCGGTACCCATGCCCAACGGAGCGTAACCGGCGGCGATTGCCACGCCGGTGCCGCTGGAGGAGCCGGCAGGAGAGCGGTTCAGGTCGTGCGGATTCAGCGACTGCCCGCCGAGGGAGCTGCGGTTCGGCGGCGAAGCAAACTCGGACATGTTCGCCTTACCGAGAATGATCGCGCCCGCGGCCCGCAGTTTCTGTACCACGAATGCATCGTCCGGCGGAATCGAGCCTTCTAGCAGCACCGAGCCACCGGTAGTCTGCATGTCATCGGTATCGTAGTTGTCCTTGAGGATCACCGGAATGCCATGCAGCGGTGAACGCGGACCCTTCGCCTTGCGCTCGGCATCCAGCGCGCGTGCGGTTTCCAGCGCTTTCGGATTGATAGTGATCATGGCATGCAGCGACGGCCCCTGACGGTCGTAGGCCTGGATGCGCGCGATGCACAGTTCCACCAGCTTCTCGGATGTCAGCGTTCCGGCCTTGAAGGCCGCATCGAGCTCGGCGACGCTCGCCTGGTCGAAATCGACGGGCTTGGCTGCCACCGTCTGCGTTGTCAGCGCGGCCGCGAGCACCAGCGCCGCGGCCAGGCGGCCGGCGTGTTTTTTTTGGATCATCGTCTTACTCCACCCATTGAAATAATCTGCGTGCGAAAGCTCAGATCTTGAAACGGACCCCTAGCATGTAGATCCGCCCCATCGTGTCGTAGAGGCCCGGATTGGCGAGGAACTGATCGAACGGATAGCCGCTCGGTCCGCGCGGCACGATGGCGGGATCCTTGTTGGCGATATTGCGGACGTTGAAGAACACCTCCATCCCGGCATCGAGGAGTTTGTAGGCGAGTGCCGCATCGAAGTACACCGCGCCGGGCAGGTAGTTGCGGTCGATCGTCGGGTGGTCGATGGTCGAGGCCGGGCAGTTCGACGCGCATTCGATGTACGTGTTGTCGAGCGTGCCGCTGCTGACGCCGCGAGCTGCCAGCGTTACGTTGAATGCATCCAGTCCGTAGGACGCAGAGGCCGACCAGCGCCATTTCGGCGGACCCAGATCGGAGTTCTCGCCGACCGAATCGGTGGGCAGGTTGATGCCGTTGTTGGAATAGTCCTTCAGATAGTGCGTGGCCAGCATGCGCACGGTGAGATCGCCGCGCCAGTTGCCGACCAGGTCGCTCATGGCCGCGCGATAGCTCGCTTCGAAATCCACGCCGCGGGCGATCTGGTTGACCAGGTTGAATGGCACGATCCTGATCTGGAGATCGGAATAGCCGCCAGTGTTGCCGCTGCGCGTGATCGCGTCGCAGAAACTCTGGTTACCCTGGAAGCAGTAATTGATGATGTCCTGCGCCGCGACCGTTCCCAGCGCATCCTTGATGTCGATATTCCAGTAATCCACCGAGGCGCTGAACCCCGGCAGGAATCTCGGCTGCACCACGACACCAAAGCCGGTGGTGTCCGCCTTCTCCGGCAACAGATCCGGGTTGCCTCCGGTGGTTCCCACGTACAACGTGCTCTGATTGTTGTTGAACGGATCGAGCACGGCGTTGTTGGTGGTAGTGCCCGAAGAGAACAGGTCCTGGAGATTCGGCGCACGGATGTCGCGCGAGCGCGTCAAGCGGAAATGTATGTCGTCGACCGGCGCGTAGGTCAGACCCGCTTTCCAGGTCGTGACGTACCCCGAGGTGCTGTAGTCCGTAAAGCGCACGGCGGCGTTCAGATCGAGGTTCCTGGCCCAGGCCTGGTCCTTGGCCAGCGGCACGACGGTCTCGATGAAGCCTTCCGTCACTGTGTAACGACCGAACGTGGGCAGAAAATTACCCACGTACCACGCGCCGGTTGGCGCGATGTCATCGGAACTGCCGCTCACCGACTCGCTGCGATGTTCGACACCCGCCGCCACGGACACCGGTCCCGCCCAGTCGGAAAACGGTTCGCCACTCAGCGACGCGGCCACGACATTCTCCTCGAAACGTTCCTGGCGCCGATCCGTGCCCAGTATGTAATCCAGCGCAGCCTGCGAATTGACGCCAGTGCCGAAAACATTGAACGGCACGCAGCCATCGCTCGGATCGCTCAGGGTGGAACGACAAACAGGATTGCCGCTGGTCGGGTCTGTCACTGCGTCGATGGCCGAGAAGAAGTTGTTCACGTTGACGTTCAGCGGCAGCCTGGAGATCTGCTTCGACACACCGTTCTGGAAGTACGCATCCCAGGTCCAGCGGGTCTTGAGCAGGTCGAACGACCCGGTGCCACCCACCACGTTGCGCACGATGGTGCGGTCGTTGTCGCCCGAACCCCTTGGCAGGTCGCCGTTGGCGGTGCCGAGCTCCAGTGAAGTCAGTCCGGCCGCGGTCATTTGTTGCAGCACCGATGGCGGAATGAACGCGTTGTCGGCCTCGATACCGACGCCGCCGTAGAACTCGTACGACAACGCATACGCCGCCGAACTGCTGTGCGCCCATGAAGACTCGACGTAGACATTCAGGTTATCGGTCAGGTCGTAGCTCAGCCGTAGGAAGGCATTCTGGCGCGACTCCTTCGAGTCGAGACTTTCGCCGCGGTTATGCAGGTCCGCCGACCGCCAGTCACCGCCCACGATGTTGTAGCCGTCGTTGATGGAGCCGTAGTCGAACTGGTAAGGCGTGCCGCCCGGACCGAATGCGGTGCCGGTCAGCGGACCATCGACAATGAGGCCGCCCAATGTGGCAAGCGACGAGGATACCTGGCGCAGAACGATGCGTTCCGGCTGGCCGTTGGTGGGCGTATAGGCGGGATTCTTGACGATTCCCGCGCCGGTGTCGTTCCACGAACGGTTCGGCGTCAGGATGCCGTCCTTCTTGGTGACTTCGCCACTCAGCAGCAGGTGTCCGCGCTCGCTGGCGAACGGCGTTCCATACGACATCGCCACCTTGTAGTTGCGGTTGTCGCTGTAGTTCGTCTCGCCGCCGGAGACCTCGCCCTTGAAACCGGTGAATTTCTTGTCGAGGATGAAATTGACGACGCCCGACAGCGCATCCGACCCATAGGCCGCCGAAGCGCCGCCGGTGACTACATCGACGCGGGAAATCAACTGTTGCGGAAAGGAGTTGATGTCGACGACGCCGGTCAGGATGCCACCCACCGAACGCTGACCGTCGAGCAGCACCAGCGTGCGTACCGCACCCAGGTTTCTCAGGTTCAGCGAATTGATGCCACCCGAGCCGTTCGAAGTGGTGGTCAGGGTGTTCTGCGAGGTCTGGCTGCCCGAGAACGCCGGCAGCGTGTTGATGAAGTCGGCGATGTTCGGCGTCGCCTGCTGCTGTACTTGCTCGACGCCGACCACGGTCAACGGTGTCGGCGCCTCATAGCCATCGCGGATGATGCGAGTGCCCGTAACGACGACTTCGGTAAGGTCGGATGGCGGCGTGGCCGCCTGCGCTTCCGCCGCGTTCGCGAGTTGCGCACCACCCGGACCCATCATGACGGTCAGCAGGGTGATCGTCCCCACTCCAATCCGACGACTCGCTCTTTTTTCCGCCGTCTTCTGCGACCCCTGTCGTGCCGGACGGCGACCGAGCCCGCCAACCGCTTCTAGAGATACGTTGAAATACTTATTGAGACCACAGCCAATATCGGACCTGGCAGCCATCGTCGCCCCCTTGTGTTTTTTGAATTTTCTCGAACATGCGAATAAGACGATGCAACATCGCTATTCCCAGTCCGTTAGGGCGCACACGCTGCAGATATGCAAATATCCTAAGCCTCATTAAACAGATTGCAAGCAGTCTCGGAACCTTTAATGCATCTCCCCTGCTTTGGACTTATCAACGGCACTGGGGAAGCAACGAATGGCAGGCGCGTCCGATCGGACGAACAGCACGCGGGCGCGGGGACTACGCAGCGCGAGACGTCGCGCAGTCGATCTATCTGAATTTTGATCCGGCGCAGAAGACCGGATCAGCAAAGAGTCTGGCTTCACGCCGCCGCATCGAGAGATGCAGCTGGCATCGCTGCATTGACGCCGCTGGCAAATCCCGCTGAACTGGCGCTAGCACGCGCACTCGAGCGTTGCGACGAAACGTGGGTCATCTTGAATACGGCCACCGCTTCGACAAGCTGGCGTGCCTGGTCTCTCAGCATCTCGGCTGCGGCAGCCGATTCCTCGACGAGCGCGGCATTCTGCTGTGTCGCTTCATCCATCTGCGCGACCGACTGACTGACCTGCTTGACGCCTGCGCTCTGCGCCGCGCTTGCCACGCTGATCTCGCCCATGATGTCGGTGACGCGCTGGATGGCAGCGACCATCTCGGTCATGGTCGATCCAGCCTGGTCGACGAGCGCCGTACCCTTCTCGACACGATCGACGCTATCGAGAATGAGCGTGCGAATCTGCTTGGCCGCTTCGGCACTGCGCTGCGCAAGCTGGCGCACTTCAGCTGCGACGACAGCGAACCCTCGGCCTTGCTCACCGGCCCGCGCAGCTTCCACTGCCGCATTGAGCGCCAGCAGATTGGTCTGGAAGGCAATGCTGTCGATCACGCCGATGATGTCGGCAATCCGCTTCGAGCTTTCGGTGATGCCCTTCATCGTATCGACGACGCGCCCGACAACCTCACCGCCGCGAGTCGCCACCAGCTTGGCTCCGGATGACAGCCTATCGGCTTGCGCGGCGTTGTCGGCATTGCGTTGCACTGTCGTGTTCAATTCCTCCATGGACGTTGCGCTCTGCTGCAGGGCGCTCGCCTGCTCTTCCGTACGAGCGCTTAGATCGCTGTTTCCCTGTGCGATGTGCCCGCAGGCACTCGCTACCGATTCGGCATTCTGGCGAACATTCGCGACCACGCTCACCAATTGCGAGCGCATCGCAGACATCGCTCTCAGCAACGAGGCGACTTCACGCGGCCCCTTGATCTGTACGTCTACATCCAGATTGCCTGAGGCAATGGCATCGGAGATGCGCACCGCGTTGCGCAACGACTGCGCGAGCTGGCGATAGGCAATCCACAGCGACCCGAACAGCAGCACCATCAGCACGGTCGCAATCGCAACCAGCATCACGTGCCAGAATTTCTTGTTCTGTTCGGCGCTCTTGATCGACTGCTGGGTGCGCAAGTCGACGGCGTTGAAGAACTCATCCAGCGGTTTCATGATCTTCGACTTGAACAGGTGGTAGTTCAGGTCGTGCATCATCGCCTGCGCACCGGCATAGTCCGGCTTGTCCTGGCGGGTGAAATTGCCATTGGCATCCGCGAAGCGACCTTCCACCATGTTCATCGCGACCGTTTCGGTGTGCACCAGGTCGTTCGAGTTGCGCTCGGACTCGCCAAGCTTCTCGAACTCCGCCGCAGTGAACCCCGCGCGCTTCATGAGATCGGTCAGTGCAATGGCTGATTCCTCGCCACGCTGCGGATCGATTCCCGCCGCACGGAAGTCCCAGTAGATCTTGTAATACTGCGCCGGGCGGGGGCGCTTGCCCGCGCGTATGTCGAGCACCTCCTGATACTGCTCCTTCCACTTCGGGTCGCGCGATACGACGTAGGTCCGGGCCAGGCGCGTCAGGTCGTCGGAGCTCTGGCGCAATTCGTCCGCCAGCAGATAGGAGGTGTAGCGGATCTCGTGCGCTTTCGCGACCTCATCGGTTGCCGCACCCAGCCGCTGAATGCCCAGCGCCAGTGCGCCCATGGCGACAGCGATGCCGATCAGCATGATCAGCAGCATTCCTTTAAGGCTCATCCCCGCAGCAGCCTCGGCAGCCGCGTCCGATCCATAACCTGTCTCGCTCATTGCATCGATCCAAGGGAATCCCTTATCGCAGGGAATGTGCCCACCCTGAAACGGCAGGTCGCGACAAGACTTGAGGCATTGGGCTGATGCCGGCTTACATCTTTTCCCTGAATCTCGCGAAAGGGCGGCGCCACGAGCCTGAGGCCGCCCCGTCATACATCTGCCCTACACTAGCCTCGACTCCGCGCGGTTCCGTCGTACCCGTAAAGTCCGCTCGGCCTTAGCTCTGTTCCTTGACCCCGTTCGCCCTGAGTTCATCGAAGGGTGCCTGCCGAAGTCCTCCACGACAGCAAACCGGTCGGATGGACGCATGTCGTGATCGATGCCGCCAGCAACCATTCATGGTTCGACAGGCTCACCACGAACGGACTCCACCACGATGAAGTCGCAGACGATTTGTCTGCTGTTGGCCAGCGCCGCGTAAAGCGTGCGGAAGGCGGATTGCTGCAAATCAGGAACAGTGCATTGCTCCCGAGCATGTTTATCCCGGCAGCTCCCGTCGAGTATATTCCGCGATCGCCGGCCGTCACCGCCCATCGGCACAGCCAGCGCCTCCCCGCCAGTACTTCGCAGACAGCCGCAATCGTGGCTGTCCTCGCATTAAACCTGGCTCCGCTTCGAAGAGGACGTATCGTGACCCAAGTCAAAGCCTATGCAGCGCAGAGTGCCCAAACCGCACTTGCTCCGTTCAACATCGATCGTCGCGCGCCCGCTGCGAACGATGTGGTCATCGACATCAAGTACTGCGGTGTCTGCCACACCGATATCCACCTGTCGCGCAACGGCTGGGGCAACTCGATCTATCCGATGGTGCCCGGGCATGAGATCGCCGGCATTGTCGCCGCGGTCGGCAGCAAGGTAACTAAATTCAAGGTTGGCGATCCGGTCGGTGTCGGTTGTCTGGTGGACGGCGGCGCGTCGCTCGGCACCTGCGAGCGGGAGCATGAGCAATATCATCCCGAAAGCCTGGTGCTGACTTACGGCGCCTACGAGCACGACAAGAAGACACTCACGCACGGCGGTTATTCGCAGGCGATCACAGTGAAGGAGGACTATGTCCTGCGTATCCCCGATAACTTGCCGCTGGATGCTGCCGCACCGTTGCTGTGCGCCGGCATTACCCTCTATTCGGCACTCAAGCACTGGCAGGCAGGACCGGGTAAGTCGGTGGCGATCATCGGCTTCGGCGGACTGGGTCATGTCGGGGTGAAGCTCGCGCATGCCATGGGCGCCAAAGTCACGGTGCTGAGCCAATCCCTGAGCAAACAGGCCGACGGCAAGCGAATGGGAGCGGACCATTACTTCGCCACCGCCAACCCCGAGACCTTCCAGACGCTGGCGCGCAGCTTCGATCTCATCATCAACACGGTGGGCGCGCCGATCGACTGGAACGCCTACCTGGAACTGCTGAAGATCGACGGCAGCATGGTGCAGGTCGGGGTTCCCGAAGCGGATGTGCCGGTGAAAGCCTTCCCGCTGATCATGGGTCGTCGCAGCCTCGCCGGTTCGGCAATCGGAAGCATTCCGGAAACCCAGGAAATGCTGGACTTCTGCGGCCGGCATGGCATCACCGCCGATATCGAAGTCATCCCCGTGCAGCGGATCAACGAAGCTTACGAGCGTGTATTGAAGAGCGACGTACGTTTCCGTTTCGTCATCGACATGGCAAGCCTCAACGACTGACGCTCTCCAAGGGCAGACAACCGGCCAGCTGGTCAATGGGCTAGCTGGCCGGACTGTCTTGAAGATTGCAGTGAGCCCTTGTGAACAACTCGGGCTCTTGCATTTCCGGCTCACCCGCCCGTGGCCGGTTGGCCACCAGTGTGCCGCCTGCTGACCGTCCTAAGCCTTTCGGCCTACGCAACTCACGTGGTTCAGGGGCTTGCTCGCCGCCTGGACGCAGGAGATAGTGAGCCCATGAAACTGCTGATCGTCGACGATCACCCTGTCTTCCGCGATGGACTCGCCGCTTTGCTACGGCAGGCCGCTGAGCACACGATCATCCTGCAAGCTCCGGAATGTGCGACCGCCCTGGCCATCGCGGATGAGCACGAGGATCTGGATGCTGTTTTCGTCGACCTGATGATGCCCGGCATGAGCGGGGACCTGGCGGTGCGCGAATTCGGCAAACGCCGGCCGGAACTGCCGGTCGTCGTACTGTCGAGCTCGGAAAGTCCCAGCGACGTGCGGCGTGCTCTGAATGCCGGGGCGCTGGGGTACATTCCGAAATCCGCGGATCCGCAAACGCTGCTCTCGGCGCTGCAGCTGGTACTCACCGGCAACATCTATGTGCCGCCGTTATTGGCACGTGCAACCAAGCCTGCGAATACCGAGAGCGGCGAAGGCGCTGAAGTTCATCTCGGACAACTCACGGAACGGCAGGTGGATGTACTCAAGCACCTTTGCACCGGCCTGTCGAACCGGGAAATCAGCGCGCGCCTCGGCATCGCCGAGAAGACCGTGAAGGTCCATGTCGCTGCAATCTTCAAGACGCTCAACGTCGTGAATCGTACGCAAGCCGCCAACGCGGCTCGCGAGTCCAACCTGTTCTGAGAGGAAGAATGTTCTCGCTGAGCACGCGAAGCTCGCAGAGAGAATCACTACTCAGCACGTGGCTGTCTGCAACAGATTGGCCACGACATGGTCTTCCCGGCAGAACTCTCAGCGTGCTCGGCGATCTCAGCGAGAAACCTCCGGAGGAACCCCCTCAGACTGCGACGCCTTCCCGAGTACCGACCAGATGGGCGATGGACGCGCGCAGCCGGCTGTTCGGAACGGGCTTGTGCAGCAGCAGGAAACCGCTCTCCTGTGCTTCTTTCAGACGATCAGGCGCCGTATCCCCGGTGATGAGCATCCCGGGAATCTCTTCGTTGTACTCGGAGCGCAACCGGTCGATCGCCTGCGTACCGTTCTCGTTATCGCGCAGCCGGTAATCGCAGATGATGAGCCTGGGGACGGTGCGATGCAGGGCTATGCGCTCCAACACCTCGGCGCAGGAGCCACCGGTAATCACCTCGTAGCCCCAGCTCTCCAGCAAACTGCGCATTGCCAGCTGAATTGCGACTTCATCGTCGATAACCAGGATCAAGCCGACGCCACGCGTGAGCAACGGGGTAGTGAATTGCGCCGCCGCGGCAACCGAGACCTCGGCTGCTGCTGCATACGGTACCGAAATCTTGAATGCGCTGCCTTTGCCGTGGCGTGAGCGCACCGTCAGCGGGTGCTCGAGCAGTGAGGTGAGCCGCCGCACGATGGCGAGCCCGAGCCCGACTCCCCTGGTGCGATCGCGCTCGGGATTGCCGAGCTGATAGAACTCCTGAAACACCTGTTCCTGTTCGTGCTCGGGGATGCCACGCCCGGTATCGCAAACCTGGATACTCAATTGCCGCCCACGGCGGCAACCCACGAGCACGCGCCCCTGATCCGTGTAAGCCACGGCGTTGGCAATGACGTTACGCACGATGCGTTCAAGCAGCATCGGATCACTATTCACCGATACCGAACACCTGCGCAGCCGCAGCTGCAGGCCTTTGGCCTTCGCTTGTACCTCGTAGTCGCGACATACGCGCTCCAGCAACGGCTGCACGGCGACCGCGGATTTATTGACCTCGACCACTCCTGCGTCCAGTCGGGAGATATCCAGCAGGCCGCCGAACAAACCGCTCATGGCCTGCACCGAACCATCGATATGATCGAGCAGGCCGCGCGCCTCATCGTCCATGGCACGCGGACGCAGGGCCGCGACGAACAAGCTCAGCGCGTGCACCGGCTGGCGCAGGTCATGACTCGCCGCCGCGAGAAAGCGCGATTTCGCAGCATTCGCGTGTTCCGCTACTGCCTTCTCGCGCCGCAGGTCTTCCACCAGGTCGATGTTTTCGAAGCGCAGCTGCACCGACTCCGCGAACACCAGGCTCGAACGACGTGCCTGTTCGGCAACCGCGACGAACCATAGGACGTAGAGGCCGGCGAGAGCCGTGTGAACGACATCGCCCTGCGCCAGCAACCACAGCACCGGGGCAATGGAGATGGAGATGAAGAAGGCATAGAAGGACGGCAGATAGGCGGCGAACGCGCTGACGGCGCCGCTGGCACAGGCGAATATCAGCAGCAATGCAATCAACTGCAGATCGAGGCGTCCGGCGGACATGATCCATATCGATCCGATGCCCAGCGTCAACCCGCCGACGATGGTACCGACGGTGAACCAGCGGGCCCAGAACGCCCATTCCGCTGCATTCAGCGTGTTACCCGCCTTAGACAGGCGACGCGAGTACGCGTGATACAGACAGAAACGCGCACCGGTCTGCAAGGCCATCGCAGCTACCAGCAGGGCCGCCCTGCCCGGCGCAGCCGCATCGATATAAACGAGCACGCCGGTCAACGTCGCCACAGCGACGAGGGTCGAAAGCAATCCCGGCGGCGTGTTGCGATAGATCGATCGGATCTGCTCGGCTCGAATGCGTTCGCTGGTCTGCACGGCTTGTTCTCGTTGCCTGTCGGGCGCGGTTCACCGCGCCCATCGCAACGGCGACAATAGCATCCGCCTGCCGGCTATGGCGGCACTTCGTGGCTCCCCGATCTTCCCCCACCAGCTAGCGCCATATCGGTCAACCCGATAGCAACGCCGAGCGGTGGCACGTGAGCAAGTCGACGAAGACGACACCGGATCAGGTAATCTCCGCGTGGCTTCTTGCCCTGGCCCGGCCGCGTGCCTATGCTTCCGCGTCGAAATTCCGGCCTGCCACTTTCCCCGCTGGCTACCTGGGTGTTCCTTGATCCGAGCGCTCCGTACCGCCCGCCTCCCGTACATGCAGATTTCCTTCAGCCAGCCGAGCACAGTCGTAACCAGGCGCGTGACCACTTCATGACGATCTTCCTCATCGCCTGCGCAGCCTTCTGCACTACTTACGCGGGTGGGCTGTTCGCCCTCGCACTGCACGACAAACTGCATCTGGTGCTCGGATTCAGTGCCGGTGCGGTCGTCGCCGTCGCGCTGGTCGACCTGATACCCGAAGCCATCGACATCGGCAGTGCCTTCCACTCCCCTGCAACGTTGCTTGGATGGACGATGCTGAGTTTCCTGCTCTACCTGGTGCTCGATCGCATCAAGCTATTGCATCGCGCGGCCGCAGATGGCGACACCGGGCACGGCGCGCACGCCGACGAATCGACGCATACCCACAAGGCACATGATTCGCATGCCGGCGCTTCCAGCCATACGGTTTCGCTCGGCGCAGGAAGTTTTTCGGCGCACAGCTTCCTGGACGGAATTGCCATTGGTGTCGCATTCCAGGCATCCGCGGCCGTTGGCGCCATCGTGACGATTGCAGTGCTGGCTCACGACTTCTCCGACGGCATCAACACGGTCAGCGTCGTCCTGAAGAATGGCGGCAGCCGCAAACAGGCAATGCGCTGGTTGCTGGCGGATGCTCTGGCGCCGGCAGCGGGTGTCTGCTCGACATTGTTGTTCTCGATTCCGCAGAGCCTGCTCGGCGGGCTGCTGGCGGTGTTCGGCGGCTTCTTTTTATATATCGGCGCCAGCGACCTGGTACCGGAAAGCCATCACGCGCATCCGAAATTCTTGACCACGGCGATGACCGTGCTTGGCGCCGTCGTCATTTTCGCCGTCACCTTGATTGCTGGCGGCTGATACCAGGCATTTCAGCAGTGAACGCCGAACTGCGAGCGCATTTCGTCGACACCGGTGCGGGTAACCTTCAGGGCACGACTGTCGAGATCCTGCACTACCCAGCGACGTTTTAAGGCAACGTTCAATAACGCCGCGCCGAGAGCCCCGCCCAGATGCGGCCGCCGCTCGCTCCAGTCGACACAAGCACAGGCAAAACGGCGTCGCAACGCACGCGTCGCGTCGACATCGATTCCCAGCTTGGTCAGCGCCTTCGCACCTTCACTGCTGAGATCGTAGACGTTGTCGTCCACGGCGCTGGCCGACAGCCATCCCAGCTCATTGAGGCGGTCGTGCAGCGAAACCGCTACGGCACCGGCCATGTGATCGTAACAAGTGCGCGCGGCGCGCAGTCGGCTGGGCGTATTCGGTACGAATTTGTCGCGAGGTCCGCCAGCGACAACCATCAATGCTTCAAGCGCCGCAGCGACGCTACCGCCATCGAGACTGTAGTAACGGTGTTTGCCCTGCGCGAGCACTTTCACCAGCTTCTGCTCTTTCAGCCGGGCCAGGTGCACGCTCGCCGTCGAGGGACTTACCTCAGCGACCATCGCCAGCTCGGTACTGGTGCGCGCATGGCCATCCAGCAAGCAATAAAGCATGCGGGCCCGCGCCGGTTCGCCGATGGACGCAGCGATGCGGGAAACCGCCGCCTCGGCGCCAACCTCTGCATTCATACTTTGATGCTAGACGAATCGTTGTTGTTGGGCAATCGGCACACTCCCGACCGTGCAACCGAAGCAAGCCTCAGCAGCGCAGCCGACGCGCCGCGAAGTCATCGCGGCTATTGCCGTCATGCCAGCATTGCTGTCCCTGGATTGCCCCGCTGCGCCCACGATTTCCGGGAGGAACCCGCTCATGACGATCACCTGCGTGATCCGCTACCAGATCGATCCGTTCCAGCGCGACCGGTTCAAGCAATACGCCGAGAACTGGGGTCACATCATTCCGCGCTGCGGCGGCCATCTGATCGGATATTTTCTACCCCACGAAGGCACCAACGATGTGGCCTGGGGACTGATCGCCTTCGACAGCCTTGCCGCCTACGAACGCTACAAGGCACGCCTCAAAACCGATCCGCAAGCACGCGAGAATTTCGCCATGGCGCAAAGCCAGCGAATCATCCTGCGTGAAGAACGTAATTTCGTGGAAGTCGTCGCGGGAACGTTAGGCGTTGCCTCGACGCTGGAAGAATAGAGGTGACGGGTGACGGGCAATAGGCTCGAACGGCCAATCTCCACCGCTAAGGCGACTCTGATTTACCCAAGTGGAATAATGCATTCATCGAGTCTGAGCCAAGGGGACGCACGATGAATCAGCAAACGCTCTGTGGGTTTGAGAAATACGGCAAGACCACTCGGCGGGCGCAGTTTCTGGCGCAGATGGATCAGGTGGTGCCGTGGGCGACGCTGTGTGCGCTGATCGAACCGGTATATCCCAAGGGCGGCAGCAGCGAGGGCGGACGCCCGCCGGTACCGCTGGAGAGAATGCTGCGGATCTATTTTCTGCAGGCCTGGTTCAACCTGTCGGATCCGGCGGTGGAAGAAGCTTTGTACGACTCGGCGACGATGCGCGGTTTTGTCAGCATCGACCTGGGGCGGGAGCCCGCCCCGGATGAGACGACGGTGTGTAAGTTCCGTCACCTGCTGGAGAAGCACAAGCTTGGGGAGCAGTTGCTGAAAGCGGTGAACCGACACCTGCACGAGCATGGCATCAAGATCAGCAAGGGAACGATCGTGGACGCCTCGATCATCAGCGCGCCGTCCTCGACCAAGAACAAGGACGGTCTGCGTGATCCGGAGATGCACCAGGTTTCCAAGGGAAAACAGTGGTACTTCGGGATGAAGGCGCACATCGGGGTGGATAGCAAAGAGAAGATCATCCACACGGTGAGAGCCTCGGCGGCGAACATTCCCGACAGCCTGGCATTGCCGCATCTGCTGCATGGCAAGGAGACTCGGGTGTAGGGTGATCAGGCCTATCGAGGACAAGGCGAGGTCATGCGAGCGCGCGCTCCACGGGCCCGGGACTTCACGAACCAAGGCTTCCGGTACCAGGGTCGAATTGACCATGTCGAACGGCGGAAAAACCAGACCAAGTCGCGGGTGCGCTCCAAGGTCGAGCATGCCTTCTGGATCATCAAAGGCCTGTTTGGCTTCAGCAAGGTTCGCTATCGCGGCCTGGCGAAGAATCTGCATCGACTGCAGGTCACCTGCGCGTTGGCGAACTTGTTCATGGTCCGACGCCGGTTGCTGGCACACCGATGATGCCCATGTACGAGGGATGCCGATGATGCACGAGCGACCACGGCACCCCGAACGAGCAGTTCGGGAAACTTCACCTGCGCCCATAGGCTCGATTGCCGTCGTGGATCTCTGCATCATCAGTTCTTCAGACTGTCCCTAAGCCTCTTCCCCGTCACCCGTCACACGTCACTCATCACATCCATCACGCCCATCACATCCATCACTCCCTCACGATCCCGCCTGCTCCACCTCACCCGCGATCCCATTCTTGCCCCGCCGACGAGCGACCAGCGTGAAGAACATCGGGATGAACACGGTGGCGATGAACGTTGCCGCGAGCATTCCGCCGAACACGCCAGTACCCATGGACTGACGCGCGGCAGAGCCTGCACCCGTAGAAACCATCAGCGGAGCGACGCCCAGCATGAATGCGAGCGAGGTCATCACGATCGGACGAAAGCGCAGGCGGGCGGCTTCCAGCGCAGCGTCCATCGGCGATTGCCCGTCAAGGTAGCCTTGCTGGGCGAATTCGACGATGAGAATGGCGTTCTTGGCCGCAAGGCCGATGAGCACCACCAGGCCGATCTGGAAATAGATGTCGTTTTCCATGCCGCGCATCCACACCAGCGCCAGCGCGCCCATGAGCGCAAAGGGCACCGCGAGCACCACTGCAATGGGCAAGCGCCAGCGTTCATAGAGTGCCGCGAGGATCAGGAACACCATGACGATGGCGGCGCCGAATGCGAACACTGAAGCGCTGCCGGTCCGCAATTCCTGGTAGGCCTGGCCGCTCCACGAGAGCGTGTAACCCTCCGGCAGAGTGGCCGCTGCCACTTCGGCCACCGCTGCGATCGCTTCTCCGGAGCTCACACCCGGTTTGCCATTGCCGAGAATTTTCGCGGCGACAAATCCGTTGAAGCGTTCCACCTGTTCCGGAGCGATGATGTTGGACACCGTGATGAGCGCCTTCAGCGGAATCATCTGCCCGCTGGTCGTCGAACGCACGTAGACGTTGCCGATGTCTTCCGGATTGGTGCGATACGCGGAATCTGCCTGGATCTGCACACGATAGGTACGACCGAACTTGTTGAAGTCGTTGACGTACAGCGCCGCCATCGTGCTCTGCAGGGCGTCGAACACATCCTCTACCGGCACGCCCAGAGCCAGTGCTTTCTCGCGTTCGACTTCGACACGCAATTGCGGGACCGTGGCGCGAAAGAACGTATTTGCCTTGCCGAGCTTCGGATGGGCCGAGAGTTTGGCAATGAACTGCTGGATGGTGGTTTCGAGTTGCTGCGGAGTAACTTCCCGGCGCGCCTGTACATAGAACTCGAAGCCGCCGGCCGAGCCCAGGCCACGAATCGGCGCGGGACTGAACGCCTGAACAGTTGCATCGCGCAACGCGCGCGACTTGTCCCGAATGATGTTTGCCAGATCATCTGAACTCGTATCGCGTTCGTCCCAGGGCGTGAGACGCATGAAGATGGATGCCGCGCTGGTCTTGTTGCCGCCGCCGATGAAGTCCACACCATTGATGGAAGCCATGTACTTTAGCGCAGGCTCGTTGTGGATGAGCTCACGCAGCTCGGTGGTAGCTGCGATCGTACGCTCCAGGGTCGCCGCGTCCGGCAACTGGACCGAAGCAATGATCTGGCCCTGGTCTTCGGGCGGCACGAAGCCGCCGGGAATGATGTAGATAAGCAGCCCGGAGATGGCCAGGATGCCGGCGAAGATGCCGAAGGACAGGCCGCGATGTGCGATCGCTGCGCGCACAAAGCGCAGGAACTGATCGGTGACGGCAGCGAAGCCACGATTGAATGGTCTGAACATCGGCGAGTCGTGCGCGCCGGTCTTGAGCAACAGCGCGCACAGCACCGGCGTCAACGTCAGTGCGGTGAATCCGGAAATGACCACGGCAATCGCCACCGTGACTGCAAACTGCCGATAGAGCTGGCCGGCAATACCGCCGAGGAACGCCACTGGAACGAACACTGCGCACAGCACCAGCACGATGGCCACGATGGCGCCGGACACTTGTTTCATGGCCTCGACGGACGCCTCGTACGCCCCCATCCCCTCGTCCCGCATCAGCCGCTCGACGTTTTCGAGCACCACGATGGCATCGTCGACCACGATGCCGATGGCCAGCACCATCGCGAACAGGGTGAGCGTATTGACCGAGAAGCCGGCCAGCCACAATCCAGCGAAAGTACCGATCAGCGATACCGGAACGGCAATGAACGGGATCAGCGTCGCCCGCCACGATTGCAGGAACAGGAACACGACCGCCACCACCAGCAGCGCCGCCTCGATGATGGTCTTGGTGACTTCATGAATGGAGGCGACCACGAAATCGGTGGAGTCCACCGGAATCACGTAATCCATGCCCGGAGGAAAATCTTTCTTCAGCTCGGCGAGGCGCACCTTGATGGCGTCGGCGACTTCGAGCGCATTAGCGCCGGTCTGCAGGAACAGGCCCAGGCCGACCATCGGGCTGCCATTCAGGATCGAAGCGGAGTCATAGCTCTGTGCGCCAAGCTCCACTCTGGCGATGTCCTTGATACGCAGTACACCGGTCGGTCCGCCGGACCTGACGACGATCTCACCGAACTGCTCGGGCTCCAGCAGGCGGCCGGTCGCCGTCAATGTCAGAGCGAGCTGCTGGCCGGGTTTCGCCGGTTCGCCGCCTACACGGCCGGCGGCGTATTGGGCGTTCTGCGCTCGCAACGCCGCAGCGACATCGGCGGTGGTCACGCCTAGCTGCGACATGCGATCGGTGTTGAGCCATACCCGCATCGAATAGTTGCGGGCGCCGAACACCGTCAGGTCGGCGACACCCGGGATGCGCTTGAGCTCGTCCACCATGTTGATCGACGCATAGTTCGACAGATCCAGCGTCGAACGCGATCCATCCGGGGAGATGACTGCGGCGAACATCAGCAGGTCGCTGGTGCGCTTCTGCACGATCACGCCGTTGCGGCGGACTTCTTCGGGCAGGCGCGGCTCGGCGAGCTGCACGCGATTGTTGACGTTGAAGACGGCCGCATCGATGTTGGTGCCGACTTCGAAGGTTGCGGTGATCGAAACGTTGCCGTCGGCGGCCGAAGTCGAGTTGAAGTACAGCAGTCCTTCCACGCCCGACAATTGTTCTTCGATGGGCGCAGCGATGGTCTTGGCGAGCGTCTCGGCGCTGGCGCCGGGGTAGCTCGCGTTGATCACCACCGTGGGCGGCGCGATCTCCGGATATTGCGCGACCGGAAGAATCGCGAACGCCGCCAGTCCGGCGAGCACGATGATGATCGAGCAGACGCCAGCCAAAACCGGGCGGTTGAGAAATAACTTGGAGATCATCGCGCTTCAGCCGCCCCGCTTGTCGGTCGGAGCAGCAGCAGCAGCGGCTTCCGCGGTACCCTTGGGCGATTCCTCGCTCGCCGCTTCGATCTTCAGCGCCTGCCCCGGATGCAGCTTGAGCAGATTGTCGAGCACCAGCACATCGCCCGGCGTCAGGCCAGCCAGAATCCGCCACTCCTCGCCAATCCATGAACCCGTCTGCACGGTGCGTTGCTCGGCGTGGTTATCGGCGCCCACCACCCAGACGAAGGGACCCTTGGCATTTTGCAAGACAGCCGTCTGCGGCACGGCGATGCCATCCACGCCCGCGCCCGCCAATCGCACCCGCAGGTATTCGCCCGGCAGGATCGACAGTTTCGGATTGCTGAATTCCGCCCGCAGCTGCACGGTCCCGAGCGTCGAGTCGACATTCGATGCGGCGAAGTTCACATGACCCTGGGTGACGAGAGGTTTGCGATCCCGATCCAGCAGCTGGACCGACAGTGCCGAGGGATCGTGCGCACCTGTGGTTCGCAGCGTTTCGTATTCCTGTGCCGACAGCGCAAAACGCACCCAGATGGGATCGGTCTGAACCAGCGTGGTCAGCAGGCTTGAGTCCGAGGACGCCGTCACCAGGCTGCCTTCAGACTGCTCTGCACGGCCCACGATGCCGGCGATAGGCGCAACTACGTGCGTGTAGGACAGGTTCACTTCCGCTTCGCGCAGGTTTGCTTGCGCAGCAAGCACCGCAGCGTCGGCGACTTCCACCGCACTCAGCGCATCGTCAGCCTGGCGTTTGCTGACTGCATTCTGTTGTGCCAGCGAGCTCGTCCGATCCGAGTTGCGTTTTGCCTGGTGCTGCGTAGCACGTTCCTGAGCCAGCGCGGCACGGGCATGGTCGAGAGCGATTTCGTACGGGACGGGATCGATGCTGAACAGCTCGGCACCGGCCTTGACCGCCAATCCTTCCTTGTAAGTCTGCTTCTCCAGGATGCCGCTTACCCGCGCGTGCACCTTGATCTCGCGCGAGCCTTCGGTACGGCCGACCACTTCCACCGCCAGTGCGAGCGGCTTGGATTCGACTTTCCGCACACTGACGGCAACTGGCTGGTTGTCGTCCGCCGCGGGACTCTGGCCGCCGTGGCCGCAGCCGGCGAGCGTGGACAGCAGCGCAAAACCGCAGGCACCGAACAAACGGGGGCAGAACAACGAACTTCGCATGGGCAAATCCAGGGGTAGCGGGCCCGGCCAGGGTGGGCGGGGGCCGGCAGTTTAACAGGCGTCGCCGACGGGCGTAGCGTCACCACACTCCCTTGCAATTGTCCGTACCGGCTTTACGGATTTTTGCCGTCGTGTCCATCACCAGACCCCTCGGCAGAGCCCATGAACGGTACAACCGATCCTTTCGACCTGGCTTTTGCCTGCTTCTAGCCTGTTTTCAGGGGGAGCGAGGCTCTCCCTTGTTGCCGGGACTCGGTCGCGTCAAGCTGCCGATCGCAGTGACGGACGCTCGTGGACTACATGAGTCATTGGCTGCGATATCACCGGTACCGGCTGCTGCGCGCCATTCGCGACCTGGAAGAAAGCAATCTGCTCGACCAGGCTGTGCGCCTGTTGCTCCATCGACTTGCTGGCACTGGAAATTTCTTCCACCACCGCCGCGTTCTGTTGCGTCGCCTGGTCCATCTGCATGACCGCATCGTTCACCTGGTCGATGCCAGAGCTTTGTTCGGCGTTCGCCGCCGAAATCTCCGCGACGATATCGCTGACCTTGCGGATACCGTCCAGGATCTCGGTCAGCGTCGTGCCCGAGGAATTGACCAGCTCCGAGCCGGTGTGCACCTTGTCGACCGAATCCTTGATCATTTCCTTGATCTCCTTGGCGGCCGCGCCACTACGTTGCGCAAGCTGCCGGACCTCGGCAGCGACGACGGCAAAGCCACGCCCCTGCTCGCCGGCCCGCGCCGCTTCCACTGCTGCGTTGAGCGCCAGCAGGTTGGTCTGGAACGCAATCTCGTCGATGACACCGATGATGTCGGCGATGCGTTTGCTCGACGCATTGATCTTGTTCATCGCGTCGATGGCTTCTCGCACGACGACGGTACCTTTGTCCGCTCGTTCGCGCGCACGGATCGCCAGCTGATTCGCCTGTTGCGCGTTTTCCGCGTTGCGCTTCACGTTGGCGGTCATCTGTTCCATGCTGGCCGCAGTTTCCTGCAACGCCGATGCCTGTTCCTGCGTGCGCTGGCTAAGATCGTCGTTGCCCTGCGCCAGTTCTCTCGCAGCCGAGCCGACGACTTCCGCACCGCCACGCACGCTGCTGACGGTCTGGGTGAGCTTCGCATCCATCGAGGCGAGCAAGCGCAGCAGCTCACCGAACTCATCGTTGCTGGTAATCTCGATCCTGTCGCCGAGACGGCCGGCAGCTATACGCCGTGCAACCTGTCGCGCCGTGTCGAGCGAACCCATGATCGAGCGCGCCAGCAGCCATCCGGCGAGGCTCGCCAGTGCGACGCCGGCGAAGATCGCGGTCCAGATGTAGTAAGTCGAACTGATGAAGGTCTTACCGGCTTCGGCCTGCAACTCTTCGGCCATGCGCACGTTGTAGGCGACCAGAGCATCCACCGCAGCCAGTGCCCGCTCCCCACGTGGCAAGACGTCCTTGCGAACCGCTTCAGCTGCGGCGTCGTAACGTCCCGCCCCTATGTCCTGCAATGCTCCATCAATGACGCGCTCATGTTCGGCCCGTGCCTCGATGAATGCCTGCCCCAGGCGCCGGTCCTCGTCGGTGACCGTGGAGTCCACATACCATTTCCAGAGCCTGCTGACCTCCTTGCGGTCCTCGTCGATACGGCCAAGTGCCGACTGCGACGCTTCGGGTGTGCGCGTGACCACCGCGACCAGCATCTGTTCGGTTATGCGGCTCATATGCACATTCAGTTCGGACAGCGCCTTGGTACCCAGGAAATAGGTCTCATGGCTGTATTTCATGGTCGCATTGACGCTGGTGGCAGTCCGATAGCCGAGCAGGCCGACCGCCAGCAAGGCGCCGGCGCCGAGGGCGACTGTCAGCAGAATCCGGGCTCGTACGCTTACCGAAAGACTCATCGCTATCTCCGTCGACTGATTGGCCGCCGACCGATTGGCCACGGCTTTCCGGGTGGGAACCTGCGGCACGGAATCGAGAATCCGGCCCACCTCTCTAGTTCTATCGCACCGAAACCGCCCGGCTTTAGAAGCCGGCACGACAATCAGCAATCACCTTAGCGGGGGCGTAAGGGGTGGCCACGTCCCTGGCGGGCGGCCGGCAGGGGACACATATATATGTATCCCCGCCCGAGGTTATTCCGGCAGGTTATGGACCGCCGTCCTGCGTTTCGTTATCCAGCCAACGACTGATGTCGCTGGCGTGGCCGGCATCATGGGTAGTCGGTGGAAACCGAAACCGACTCCCAGGCATCGAACTCGGATTGCAGCGTGCTCAGTTTCTCGCGCACCATCCTGACTGCGTCGCGGCCGAGCAGCAGATGAGCTGGCGGATTCGGGGACGCGACCAGTTGCAGCATTGCTTGAGCGGCCTTGTCCGGATCTCCAGGTTGCTTGCCGCTGTATTCCTGCCGGCGCTGGCGCAACGGATCAAACACAGTGTCGTAGTCCGCAATCGCGCGCGGCGCTCTGACCATGGATCTGCCTGCCCAGTCGGTGCGAAAGGCTCCGGGCTCGACCGCGGTGACGGCAATGCCGAAACTGGCGACCTCTTTACCGAGACTCTCGGAAATCCCCTCCAGCGCGAATTTGCTGCCGTGATAGAAGGCCACGCCTGGCAGCGTCATCAGGCCGCCCATCGAAGTGATGTTGAGGATGTGTCCTGCGCGCCGTCGCCGCATGTAAGGCAGAACGGTCTGGATAACGGCAACAGCACCGAACACGTTGACTTCGAACTGGCGACGCAGATCGTCGAGCGAGGACTCTTCCACCGTCCCTTCGTGGCCGTAGCCGGCGTTGTTGACGAGCACGTCGATAGCGCCAACCGTGGCTTCGACTTCGGAGATGAGCGGCGCAATGGCGGCGGTGTCGGTGACGTCGAGCAATCTGCCGAAGGAGCTGCCCGGCTTGAGCCGGTCGAATGCGGCCCGCGCCGCTTCGTCACGCAACGTACCGACGACGCGGTGGCCTGCTGCCAGAGCCGCTTCGGAAAGCGAGCGACCGAATCCGGAACTGACTCCGGTGATGAAAAAAACTTTAGCTTTGGCGTTGGACATGAATCTCTCCTCGAACTGCACGAGCACAGGCTACACCGTCCCGTGCCGAGTGCGCACGGCTACCGGTCGAGCGCTCGAGCGCGCGCTTCAGCAATTCGTGTTGCACCAGCGAGGATCGATGCTCGAGCGCGCGATCGAGATAGGACTTTGCCTCCTCAAGATTACCCAGTGATGTGCAGATCCGCGTACACGGCGAGAACGTACGGATAGCACCGCAGGATCTCGCGGTCGGGAATGGCGTCGAGCTCATCAAGTTCGGCCCGGGCACCGGATTGCATTGCAACAGCGAACGCTCGATTGACATCCACCACCAGCGATGACGCCAGCTTTCTCAGCAGGTGGTACAACCCGACGATACGCGGCCAGTCCGTGGCCGCGTAAGTCGATCCCATCGAATGACAGGCAGCGACCACGGCTTCGACATGAAATCGTGACAGCGCTTTCCAGCGTTCAGCCCGAGTGCCGAGATCTCTCCAATATGTTTTCGACAGCGGCGCGTCCCGGGCGGTCCAGCCGTCACTACCGCATTCTCAATCCTCACCGCAACGGCCGTCCTCCCGGCGTGCCGCTGCAGAACCAAGTTCTATGTATGCCCGCTCAAGCTATTCTTCGGCGGCCGGCACCCGGCGCTGGTACAGAAATAATCTATTGAAGTAACCTATGTTAGTAAGCAACCACTACGCAACCTGCTTGCCGGTTGTCAATCGATCTCGTGCCGCGCGATGATTGCCGCGTGCTCCATCAACCGTTCGGCCCCACGCCCCAAGAGGTTTCCGCGATGCCTGGCACTGCCATCACTCTCGAACAGCTTGCGAGCGATCTCGCCGCAGCCCGGATCACCAGCCGCGAACTGGTCGAGCGCTGCCTCGCCAACATCAAGGCCGAAGCAGGCGAAGGCGCACGCACCTTCCTGAAGGTGACGGATGAACAGGCATTCGCCGCTGCCGATTTCCACGACGCAATGCGCGCGCGTGGCGCAGCGATCAGCCGATACGCGGGCATTCCGATTTCGGTGAAGGACCTGTTCGACATGGCAGGCGACGTGACGACGGCGGGATCGGCAGTTCTACGCGACGCTAAACCCGCGACACGCGATGCAACCGCGGTGACGCGACTGCGCGCGGCTGGTTTCGTCATCATGGGCCGCACCAACATGACTGAGCTCGCATTCTCCGGGCTCGGACTGAATCCCCATTACGGCACGCCGCGTAATCCATGGGATCGCGCCACCGGCAGAATTCCAGGCGGCTCCTCTTCCGGCGCGGCCGTATCCGTCACGGATGGTATGGCCTTCGCAGCCCTGGGCACGGATACGGGCGGCTCCTGCCGCATCCCAGCCGCCATGTGCGGCATCGTCGGCTTCAAGCCCACGGCGCGCAGGGTCCCGTTGACCGGAGCGTATCCACTATCTTCGACACTGGACTCCATCGGACCTCTGGCCAACTCGGTGGCCTGCTGCGCCACTCTCGATGCAGTGCTGGCGGGCGAGCCGCATCCGGATACGGCGGTTGCGACGATTGCCGGCCTGCGACTGGGCGTGCCGCGCACGTATGTGCTTGAAGGAATGAGTTCCGAAGTAGGCACCGCCTTTGAACGCGCGCTGCGCGCACTCACTTCCGCAGGCGCTCGCGTCACCGACATCGCGCTCGATGAGCTCAACGAACTACCCGACATCAATCGCAAGGGCGGATTCTCGCCTCCCGAGGCCTATGCACATCAACGCCGCCGCATCGCCAATGCGGCGGCGCTTTACGACCCTCGCGTCGTCAGTCGCATCCTGCGCGGACGTGAGCAGGATGCAGCCGACTACATCGAACTACACCAGCGTCGACGCGACTTCATCGAGCGTGTTACGCCCACCATCGCCGCCTTCGATGCGCTGCTGATGCCCACTGTGCCCGTGGTTGCTCCAGCATTCTCTGAGTTCGCCACCGACGAGAACTACCTGCGCCTCAACGGGCTGGTGCTGCGTAATCCCAGCGTCGTCAACTTCCTTGACGGCTGCGCCATCTCCATACCGTGTCACGAGCGCGGAGCAGCGCCGGTCGGACTCACACTCTTCGCAGGCAGCAACGCTGATCGGCGGCTACTGACCATTGCCGCGGCGGTGGAGAATTGCCTGCGGCCGGGACACTGAGCCTCGTCCGCGTCGACCTCTCCGCCTGGAGAGGTCGACTGCTCGAATACCTGCAAGCCTTCTACTTCGACGCCTTGGTCGCAACCGGCACACCTATGTGGGCGGGCGACTTCACCATCTCTTCCTCGATCAGCGGATACGGCATGATGCCGGCCGCATTGAAGTGCTTGAAGAAGTCCCCGAGGTCGAAGGCCTTGCCCTCATCCTCGACCTGCGCCGAATAGTCGCTGATCAAGCGATCGAGCAATATCTTGCCCGTGATGTAGCTGGTGCCGTATCCCGGCTGGCGCAGGTAAAGCAGTTGTTCGAACTTGACCAGGTCGCTGGCCGGATCGGACCACTTGCGCGGCGTCCAGCGTGCATGGAACGCACCGCCCTCCGCCATTGTGATGTCGTTGGACTGTACGTATAGCGACGCCAATCCGCGCGCAGCGCGATTAGCCGCCATGATCCACACGATCTCACGACCGCGCGGATCGTCGTCGTACATGCCGGCGTGCATGAGCATTTCCTCCACCGCAGTGGCGAGGCCCTCGGAGCGACTGTCGTACATGTCGAAGACCGGCGTCAGGCTGCGGATGGGGCTGGGATTCGGCTCGTTCTTGATACGCGCCAACTCGATCCAGTGGTAGTTGTGCGAGTAGATACCGAGCGGATTACGCATCGTGGTGTGCGCAAAGAAGCCGGCATCCTGCTGCAGCGACGTATAGCCGCCCTTCTTCTGCTGCATGGCGTCGCGGTAATACGGCTTGTCGGGAACGATGCCGCCGTCGATGAGAAAGTTGACGATCTTGTTCATCTTGGCATCGGCCATCGCCTGGTAGGCCGCGGGATTCGCAACCGGCTCGAGCTGCGGCAGCTTGCGATTGCGGAATTCCTCCAGCGCCAACGATGCGCGCGAACGCTCCAATTCCCGACGCAACAACGTTGCCTGCTGCTCCCAGGTGTAAGGCACCAGGTGAACGTTCTTCATGTACCAGTCGTAGTTTTCCTTGCCGACGCCTGAGGGTCCCTTCTTGGAAGGCGCTTCAGTATCGAGCCACTTCTGGAAGGCGTCGGTCGCTTCGCGCGCTTTCTGCACGGCGCTGACCACCGTTTTGTCTGCACCCTTCAAGCTGGCCGGTATGTCTCCCGCCAGCGTGCGCAGATGCAGCGTCCCTGCCTCAAGCGCCGACAATGTCTTGCTCTGCTCGCGGAACGCGCGCGTACCGTACACCCACAAGTCGCGAGCCGTGCTGTCCTGGAGGCTGCCCTTGGCATTCTCGAGAATGGTAGGAACAGCACCCAGCATGCAGGTCAACTTCTTCTGATCCGCAGCCGACAGCGGATAGCTGAACTCGTAGAGATTGATGATGGGTTCGGAAGACGGACCTTCGTGCTCTGGCACGTCGCTCTGTTCCGACCAGACACTCGCGTAGAACGTCGGATCGCGCGCCCAGGGCTTGAGCACGCGCAGATCGAAATCCATGCCGTTCAATTCCGCCTTGAACAGCTTGTAATCGATCTGTTGCGCCTCGGGCCAGCCATCGATCTTGATGGCATCGAGGCGGCTTTGGTAACCCTTCAGTTCCGTGGCCTTCTTGGCCATGGCGGCAACCGAGTAATCGGGCACGCAATTGGCAATCGTCGGCTTGGCAAACTGCCGCCACTCGTTCGAGAGGCTGACCAGCTTGTCGTAATCGCCCGCCGCAGCGGACACCCCTGGAACCATCGCGCCGGCGAGGCTCGCGGCAACCGTCATCCCATACAGGAAAGTCTTCATTGGAAAGGTCCCCTGAAAAATCCATAACCATGGCGATGCGCCACTCATTCTCCGCGTCACTTCGACCCATGGCTACCCTGCCGCGCGACAGGGTAGCTGGCCGGATCTTTATTGCTTGTAAGCGACGCGCAGGTACGCGAACTGACCGAGCAGGTCATACATACCGGAATCGTAGCCGCCGCAGGTCGGGCAGATCGGAGGTGTCTTGCCGGCGACGTTGTTCACGCCGAATGTGACCGACAGACAGAAATTGTCCTTCTGCCACGCGAGCTCCACCCGGCCCTTCTGCTCCGGACAGGACTGGCCGCCGGTGGGGATACCCTTCTCGACCACCACCGTACCGTTGGAACCCGGCAACACGCTCTTGTACTTGCCGAGGAACGTCCTCGGCCAAGTGAGCCCGAAGCGGACCACGAAGTGATCGGTCTGCGATAAGCGAGCTGCACGTCGAATCCGTGCTGTGGATGGATGCGACGAAGATCGTCTCGCTGCCGAACGATGCCTGGCCCCCGGGCCACGCTAAGTAAAGACCGGTCCGTATCAGTGGTGCGGGAGGTGCTCGGCACGCTACCCTTCCCGCATGAGCACTGAACTAAAGAAATCCACGATCGAGCTGGATCCTTCGGATCCGTACGCGCGCGAGGCCCAGACCTTCCCGAAACTAAGCAGGGAGATGGCCACGCGCGTTGCCACGTACGGAAAGGAGGAACGATTGTCGCAAGGCGCGCTGCTGTTCGAGCGTGGCCAGCGCAGCGTCGACTTCTTCTTCCTGCTCGAAGGCACCATCGAGATCTTCAATCTCGACGAGCATGGCAAGGCGGACGTGGTGACGGTGCATGACGAACGTCAGTTCACCGGCGAACTGGATCTGTTCAACGACCGGCAGATTCTCGTGTCCGCTCGTGCCGGGGTCGATAGCCGCGTAGTGCGCATCAAACGGGCAGACTTTCGTCGGCTGGTGAGTGGCGAGCCGGATATCGGCGAGATCATCATGCGCGCCTTCATCCTGCGTCGCGTCGGGCTGATCCGTCACGGGCAAGGTGGCGTCGTGCTGATCGGCCCGGGGCACAGTGCCGACCTGCTACGCCTGCAGCGCTTTCTGTTGCGCAACGGTTATCCGCACCGCCTGCTCGATACCGAGACGGACCCGGGCGCCGACGGCTTCCTCCAATGCTTCGAGCTGACACCCGAACAGTTGCCTGTCGTCATTTCTTCGGACGAGCGCGTGCTCCACAATCCCTCGACGGCGGCACTTGCCGATGATCTGGGACTCACCGAGAGCATCGATCCGGCCAAGGTCTACGACGTTGCCGTGGTCGGCGCGGGACCGGCAGGGCTCGCCGCCGCCGTCTACGCCGCCTCCGAAGGACTGCAGACCATCGTGATCGAAGCACTGGCGCCCGGCGGCCAGGCCGGCACCAGCTCGAAGATCGAGAACTATCTCGGCTTCCCCACTGGAATCTCCGGCCAGGCGTTAGCCGGCCGAGCGCAAGTGCAGGCGCAGAAATTCGGTGCGCGGCTTGCCATCTCGCGCCACGCCACCAGCATCGATTGCTCTGCCCGACCTTATCGGATCGATCTCGAAGACGGGAAGAGCGTGCTGGCATGCGCCGTCGTGGTTGCCACCGGCGCGCGTTATCGCAAACTCGATGTGGCCAACTACGACAAATTCGAAGGCGAAGGCATCCACTACGCGGCGACGGCGATGGAAGCGCAGCTGTGCAACGGCGAGGAAGTCATCGTGGTGGGCGGCGGAAACTCGGCGGGACAAGCGGCTGTCTTTCTTTCGCGTACCTGCGCCCACGTTCATATCCTGGTGCGCTCCAATGGACTCGCCGCGACCATGTCCGACTACCTGATCCAGCGCATCACCCAATCTCCCCGCATTACCCTGCACTCACGCACTGAAATCACAGAACTGCACGGCGACGAGCGACTGCGGCGAGTCACATGGACTCACCGCGACAGCGGCGCAAGCGACACTTGCGACGTCGGCAATGTGTTCGTGATGATCGGCGCGGAACCCAATACCGAATGGCTGGAGGGCTGCCTTGAGCGCGACCCCCGGGGATTCATCAAGACTGGCAAGGATGAACAGGGCATGGCGCTCGCCTCGCCTTATGCCACCAGCAAGTCCGGCATCTTCGCCGTCGGCGACGTCCGTTCCGGCTCGGTGAAACGCGTCGCCTCCGGCGTGGGCGAAGGCTCGGTGGTCATCCAGGCGGTCCACCAGTTTCTCAATCCCGGCGTCGCCTGACGTGCCGCTGCTCGGCGCGTCAGGCCAGTCAGACCAGTCGGGACATAAGACGCGTCAGTCAATAACAACTCTTACCGTTCGGCCTTGCGCGTCGCTGGTTCCGGATAGCGCGCGCCGACGGCAGGAGGCAGCACGGCGGCAATCTGCTTCAGCTCCGCGGATGTGAGCTTGACGTCCAGGGCGGCCAGATTCTCCTCCAGCCTAGATCGACGCCGCGTGCCTGGAATCGGGACGATGTCATTTCCCTGGGCCAGCACCCACGCCAGGGCAAGCTGTGCCGGCGTGACCGATTTCGCTGCGGCAAGCTCTTCTACCTTGGCCACCAGGTCGAGGTTGCGTTGAAAGTTCTCGCCCATGAAACGTGGCGACGTGCGGCGATAGTCGCTGGCCGCAAGATCGTCGAGTGATTTGATGGTGCCTGACAGGAAGCCGCGCCCCAGCGGCGAGTAGGGAACCAGTCCGATGCCCAACTCGCGAATCGTCGTCAGGACTTCGCCTTCGGGATCGCGTGTCCACAACGAATATTCGGATTGCAACGCAGTGATCGGATGCACCGCATGCGCCCGCCGGATCATTGCGGCGGATGCCTCCGAGAGCCCGAGATGGCGAACCTTGCCGGCCTGCACCAGGTCCTTCATCGCACCGACGGTGTCTTCGATGGGCGTATCGGGATCGACGCGATGCTGGTAGTACAGATCGATGTAGTCCACGCCGAGGCGCTGCAACGACGCGTCACAGGCGGCCTTGACGTATTCCGGACGACCGTTGATCTGCGGCGATCCCGCGTTGGGCACCGTGCCCGCGGTACGCACAATACCGAATTTGGTGGCCAGCACGACCTGGTCGCGGCGGCCGGCAATCGCTTCGCCGACCAGTCGCTCATTGGTATGGGGGCCGTAGACATCGGCCGTGTCCAGCAGCGAGATGCCCAGGTCGAGCGCGCGCTGGATCGTCGCGATGGCTTCGCCGCGATCGGCATCGGTCGCGCCGTAAGCCCAGGTCATTCCCATGCAGCCCAGGCCGAGCGCCGAAACCTGCAGATTCTGTCCAAGTGTGCGTTGCTGCATGCGAGACTCCGTAGGGATCTTGAAGGGTGCCTTGGCCGGGCATTTTTCTCAATGGAGCGAGCAACGAACCGCAGCCGCGTTAGTTCCCCGTGCGCTGCGTAACTGATGAGGTGGTCTCTATCATGGGCAAAGTTCAGATCAAACGCGTCTATGACGCGGCGCTCCCCGCCGACGGATTCAGGGTGCTGGTGGATCGGCTGTGGCCCCGCGGCATCAGCAAGGAGCGAGCACACCTGGACGATTGGCTGCGGCCCGTCGCCCCCAGCACTACCCTGCGTAAGTGGTTCGATCACGAACCCGAGCGCTTCGCCGTCTTTCGCAAGCGCTACCTCGCCGAACTGAAACAGCAATCCGTCGAGCTGGCGAAACTGAAGGCCGTGGCTCGCAAGCGCCGCCTGACGCTGCTCTATGCCGCTCACGATCCACAGATCAATCACGCCATCGTGCTGAAAGAAGCCGTCGAGAAATATGTCTCCTCCGCCAAAGCAGCGCCGGCCCGGACGGTGGCTGCCAAGGTGTCGCGGCGCGCCAAGACCACACGTTCGAAGTCGAGCGGAAAATCACGCAGCAAGGCGGGGAAAACAGCACGGTAGATCGACCGCGCCAGACGGCGACAACTCAAGACGGGTTCCAACCATTGAAGGTGCCAATATGAAGAGCATTGCCCGGTGTCTCTGTTTGACGGGAATCGTGCTTGCCACCGGATCGCTGCAGGTCGCGGTGGCCGAGACCAGGATGGAGGTGATCCGGCTTGACCCCGCCCTCGATGCGGTCATAGCGCCGGATACACAGGTCGAACGGGTCGCAACCGGTTTCAAATTCACCGAGGGCCCGATGTGGCGCGAAGGACGGTTGTGGTTCTCCGATCTGCCGCAGGACAACGTGCGCGCGGTCACTCCGCGAGGCCAGGTCGAAGTGCTGATCGAGCACTCCGGTGGAGTGAAGAATCCACCGCCCGGCGCGTATCTCGGCTCCAATGCAATGGTGACGGACAAGGACGGCTCCGTATTGCTGGCCCAGCAAGGTGGCCGCAAGATCATGCGCGTCGACAGCCACCTGACGATGCACCCGTTCCTGGAAACCTACCTCGGCAAGAAGCTCAACAGTCCGAACGACCTGGTGTTCGCACCCGACGGCTCGCTGTGGTTCACCGACCCCTCTTTCGGATTGATGGCGGGGGATAAGGATCCGGCCAAGGAACTTCCGTTCAATGGAGTCTTCCGTTATGCCGGCGGCAAGCTCACGGCAGTCATCGAGGACCTGCCGCTACCCAACGGCATCGGATTCTCTCCGGACGGCAAGACACTCTACGTTTCCAACTTCGGACCGGCGATGTACGTCAAGGCATATGACGTCGCAGCTAATGGTGCCGTTTCCAATGCACGCATGTTCATCGAGTATCCGCCCGGCACTCCCGGCAAGGGCGGACCGGACGGACTGAAAGTCGACACTGCCGGCAACGTATGGGCGACCGGCCCCGGCGGCATTCGCATCATCACGCCGCGAGGCAAGGTTCTCGGCCAGATCGCGTTGCCGGAGGTCGCGGCCAATCTCGGCTTCGCGGACGAGGGCAGCACCGTCTATATCACCGCGTCGACCAGCATCTACCGAATCAAGGCCGCGATACCCGGAGAGTTGCCGCTGTATCGCAGATGACGCAGCTGCGAGCAGGGGCTCGAGGTCAGTCGCGTCGGCGTTAAGTCAAGAGGTCAAGTCAAGCGCTTTCAGCCGCGCAAAATTGACTCCGCCGCCGCGCAATGAGACCTTTGTGCGGTTCTATCGGGGAGCTAGATGAGCGGATACCGCCTTTCACGCAGACAGGTGATGCAGGGCCTGGCGGCGGCCGCCCTGCCGCTGGGGTTATCGGCCTGCGGTGAGAAAAAATCCGCTGCGCTGATCGTCGGCGGACTGCCCGTCACCTGCAATCTCACGCTGCCGATCGCCTGCACCGGCAAGGCCATCGTTAACAGTACGGCGCCCGCGGGCACGCCGAAATTCGCTTACGAGTACAACAAGTACAACGGCTGGCCGGAGATCAAAGAGTCGCTCATGGCCGGGCGCATCCAGGCCGGCTACATGCTGGCGCCGCTGGTCATGGACCTGGCGGACAAGGGCATTCCGGTCAAGATCGTCTCGCTCGGCCATCGATCGGGCGCGGTCATCATGGTTCGCACCGAGTCTCCCTATCAGAACTTCCGCCAGCTCAGCGGCAAACGCATCGCCATTCCCAGCCGGTTCGCCGTGGACTTCCTGTTCCTGCGCCGCCTGCTCGCGCAGGAGAACATGCGCGTGGAAGATCTCGAGATCATCGAGATGCCGCCTCCCGACATGCCGGCCGCGCTGTATGCGAATGCAGTGGACGCATACTGCACTGGCGAACCTTTCGGCGCCGCCGCACAGCGTGCTGGGTATGCAAGGCCTTTGCGCATGACACGCGATGAATGGCCGAAGTACATCTGCTGCGTGCTGACCGTGCGGGAAGAATTGATCGCGGAGAATCCGGCGATGGTGCAAGACCTCGTCAACCAGGTGTTGGGGGCCGGTACCTGGCTCGACCAGCAGCCGGCGAACCGCGAGAAAGCGGTCCAGATCGCGGCCGGGCGGCAATTCTTCAACCAGGATCCAAACATCATTCGCTTCGTCATGGAGAATCCCAGCGACCGGGTGACCTATGGCGACCTGCGCATGATCCGTACGGAGTTCGAGGAACTGATGCAACTGTCGCTGCAGGCGGGCACGATCAAGCACCCGATCGCCTACGAGAAATATGTAGATGAACGATTCGCGCGCGCCGCGCAGCCCGCCGTCATTCCACTGTGAGATTGCGCGGTGAAGTGCAACTTTGAAATGAAAGTCCTGTTCTGCGCACCCGTGGCGACATTGCTGCTATTGCTGTCGCTCACCAATCTCGTCCAGGCCGCAGACGCACCCGCGCTCAAGGCTGGCGTATTCACGCCGCCGCGGCAGGCGCCGGACTTCTCGCTGCAAGGTTCCGATGGTCACGAGCTGAAACTAAGCCGCTATCGCGGCAAGGCTGTGGTACTGGGCTTCGGCTTCACCTCCTGCCCTGATGTGTGCCCGACCACGCTCGCCACGCTGGCCCAGGCTCGTCGCAAGCTTGGATCCGCAGCGGCCGATGTCCAGATCGTCTACATCACGGTCGATCCGGAGCGCGATACTGCGGCGCGCATGAAGCAATACCTGGGCAGTTTCGACGCGACGTTCGTTGGCGGCACCGGCACGGCCGAACAGCTGGCCGCCCTGCGCAAGGAATATGGCATCCAGGCGGAAAAGAAAACCTACGGCAGCAGCTATGTGTACGCGCACTCCTCCTTCACTTATCTGATCGATCGCAACGGCAGCTTGCGCGCACTGATGCCTTACGGCCGTGCCCCTGATGACTACGTGCACGATCTGAAGATCCTGCTGCAAGAGTGACCGTGCGTGCTGCCCGTTCGCTTTTGATATGGAGTTTCGCGGCCGGCGCGGTCGCGCTATTGGCGTGGGCCGGCCTGACACCGATTCCGGCCGGCGGCTCGCGAGATGAAGTCTTCGAGATTCCGAAGGGCACCTGGGAGCGTCGCCGATCGGGAGAAAATATCGGCATCCTGCCGGATAAGATCCGCCTGACGTTGGGCATCCGCGATACGCTACTGCTGAAGAACCTGGACGATGTACCGCAGATCTTCGGTCCGACACTGATGATGCCCGGCCAGAGTTTCCGGCTGCCGTTCGAGAAGGCGTCCGAATACCAGTTCGCATGCACGGCGCACGCGAGCGGGCAAATGACGGTGATCGTGGATCCGAATCCGCGGACGCCGTGGGCGCGGATCTTGTGGCGGGCGCGAACTGCAAAGGAAATCTTGAAACAGGGATCCCGCAGCGGGCTCCCATGGTGACCAGCGGCGATATCGACAATGGACAGAATCAAGGAAACCCTGCCATCCCTGGCCGTGATCGGTGCGTTGATCGCCGCATGGTGGATCGGCGTCGTCGCTACGCACAGCATGATATTCCCAACACCGTGGGCCGTCATCACCGGAACGCTCGAACTGCTGAAGGACGGCTCGTTGTGGCAGCACATCGGCGCCTCGCTCATGCGTGTCGGCATCGGTTTCGGGCTCGCAGTCTGCATCGCAGTGCCGCTGGGCCTGTGGATGGGCTGGGTGCGCGGCGCCTATAAAACACTGAATCCGATTTTCCAGATCCTGCGCCCCATCTCCCCGATCGCCTGGATTCCCATTGCCATTCTCTGGTTCGGCGTCGGCAATGCTTCCCCCATCTACCTGATCTTCATTTCCTCGGTGTTTCCGATGGTCGTACAGACCACGGTAGGTGTGCACACCATCGAAAAGCGCTATCTGCGCGCCGCGGAAAATTTTGGCGTTTCACGCTACACGCTGTTCCGCCAGGTCGTGATTCCGGCGGTGCTGCCGCAAGTGATCGTCGGCATGCGCATCGGCCTGGGCGTCGCCTGGCTGGTAGTGGTCGCCGCCGAAATGATTGCGCTGCGTTCGGGGCTGGGTTACATGATCATGGACTCGCGCAACGCCGGTAACCGCTACGACCTGGTCATCGCCGGCATGATCATCATCGGCCTGATAGGACTGTCGCTGGACGCAACCATGCGCATGCTGGAAGGAATCAAGTGGGTCAGGTGGCGCTATGCGCACTAAGATCGAAGTCCGTGCACTGAACAAAGGCTTCGACTCCGACCAGGGGCGCCTGCCGGTGGTCGAGGACGTGAGCTTCACGGTTCGCGACGGCGAGTTCATTGCCATCGTCGGCCCCTCCGGCTGCGGCAAATCGACACTGATGAACATGATGGCCGGCTTCATCCGCCCGGATGCCGGCTCGATCGTCATCGACGGCGTGCCACGCTCCAGGCCCGATGCCAGGGGGATCATGATTTCACAGCAGGGCTCGGTATTTCCGTGGCTCACGGTGCGCGAGAACCTGATGTTCGGCCTGAACGGTCATGCACCCGCCAACAAGGCGGAGATCGCGGACCACTACGCCGGCATCGTCGGACTGAAGGGTTTCGAGTCGAGCTATCCGCACGAACTGTCCGGCGGCATGCTGAAGCGCGCCGAGCTGGCTCGCGCCCTGGTGGTGAAGCCGGAAATCCTCTACATGGACGAACCCTTCTCGGCACTCGACGCGCTGATGAGCCTGCGCATGCGCAACGAGCTGCTGCGGATCCTGGCAAAGGAACGCCACACCGTGATGCTGATCACTCACGATGTCGAAGAAGCCATTCATGTCGCGGATCGCATCCTCGTGCTCTCGCCCCGCCCGACGCGGATCCAGGCAATCTTCGAGGTCCCATTCCCGCATCCGCGCAGATTGTCCAGCCCCCAAGCACAGGAATTGCGGGTCGCAATCCTGCGCGAGCTAGGGGTGGAGCAGTTCGGAGAGGGTGATGAGGGTGATGGAGGTGATGCGCGTGATGTAAGTGATGGAGGCTGAGAGCGATCGCCTCCACTCAACCCTTTATCACCTGCATCACCTGCATCACCTTCAGCACTTTCTTCACCCCCATCACTACCCTCCCCTTACCAGCTCCCGGTACCACAACGCGCTGCTCTTCAACGTACGGCGCAACGTCGCGTAGTCGACGTGCACGATGCCGAAGCGCTTGAGATAGCCGTGGGCCCACTCGAAGTTGTCCATCAGGCTCCAGACGAAATAACCCTTGATATCGACGCCGCGCTGGATGACGTCCGCGACGGCGCATACGTGCGACTCGATGTATTGGCGACGTAGCTCATCGTCGATGCGATCGTCGACCACCTCATCCTGGTATGCAGCGCCGTTCTCGGTGATGAACACTGGCGGCAACTTGTAGTCGCCGTTCAGACGCAGCAGCAGCTCAGCAAAGCTGTGCGGCGCGACTTCCCAGCCCATGTCGGTGACTGCAGCGCCGCTCCATGCGGGCGAGGCGGGACTCGGACCGCTGGAAATCAACGGGTGGTAATAGTTCACGCCGAGGAAATCGCACGGTATCGCAATAAGCGCGGCATCGCCGGGCTCTGCCCGCGGCGCGTCGGCACCCAGATATTCCACTATGTCGGCCGGATACGATGCCTTGAACAACGCATCCATGTACCACCGCACCAGGCGTCCGTCTTCGAGTTTTGCGTGGCCGGCATCGAGGTCCGAGTCCGTGGCCGGATAAACCGGCGACATGTTCAGCACGATGCCGACCTCCGCCTTGCTGCGCGTCTGACGGATCGCCGTTCCGGCCAATCCGTGACTCAGCAGCAGGTGATGACTGGCCTGATAGGCAATACGCCGGTCCGTAATACCCGGAGCGAACACACCGCGCTCATAGCCAAGCACCGCCGACACCCAGGGCTCATTGTGAGTTGCAAACGAAACGACGCGATCGCCGAGGTGCTGCGCGACGATCTGTGCATAGTCAGCAAAACGGTAAGCTGTATCGCGCGCCAGCCAGCCACCTTCGCGACGCTGCAGTTCCGCCGGCAGATCCCAGTGATAGAGCGTGGCATAGGGACGGATGTTGCGCTGGAGCAGGCCGTCGACCAGTCGCTCGTAGAAAGCCAGTCCCGCTGCATTCACGGGGCCAGCACCCAGTGGCTGAATACGCGGCCACGAGATCGAGAAGCGATAGCCGCCGACCCCGAGGCGAGCAATGAGATCCAGATCGGATTCGAGCCGGTGATAGTGATCGCAGGCGATGTCGCCATTGCTGCCATCGGCAATGGCGCCCGGGATCTTGCAGAAATCGTCCCAGATCGATGGCCCTTTGCCATCGGCGGTCGCGGCACCTTCGATCTGGAAGGCGCTGGTTGCCGTACCCCAGACGAAATCGCGCGGAAAGCGGCGATTGAGCTCGATGGCGGAGGAGCGACCTGTCATTTTCGGGCGGGATGCGCCGGACCGGTGGACTCGCGCACGACGAGCTCGACCTGCGGCAACGAAATCTGCGGCCGCCGGTTGTTCAACAACTGCAGCATGGCTTCCGCCGAGCTTTCGCCCAGGACCCGAATCGACTGGCGCACCGTGGTCAGCGGCGGCACCCGATACGAAGAGGAATGCAGATCGTCGAACCCCACCACGGAAACATCGCGAGGCACACTCAATCCGCTGCGATACAAGGCGAGGCAGGCGCCGTAAGCGGTCTGATCGTTGACGCAGAACAGCGCGGTGAACTTGCTGGGCGAACTGAGCAATCGCAACGTTGCCTCCATACCGCCCTCTTCGTGGAAGTCGCCCGGCACGACGAGCTTCGGATCGTAGGCAATGCCCGCCTGCGCGAGCGCCTGCCGATAGCCATCAAGACGCTCCACCGCGTCGGGATGATTCAGGTTGCCTGCAATAAAGGCGATGCGGCGGTGACCCAGAACAATCAGGTGCTGCGTTGCCAGCACCGCACCCTGCTGGTCGTCGATGGGTAACGCGAAAATTCCCGGTGCCTTCAGGCGCCGGCCGCTCAACACGATGGGGACCTTCTTCGCATACGCGCTCAGCGCCGCATCGTTGAGCCGACCCGAAAACATGATGATGCCGTCCACGCGCCGGCCAAGCAGCTCCGCCACGCAACGCTCTTCGTCCTGCTCGTTCCAGTTGCCGCTCATGAACAGCGCGGCATAGCCGTGCTGCTGCAGGTAGTGCTCGATGCCACGCAAACCTTCGCCGTAGAACGGGCTGTCGATGGCCTGGGTGATAACCCCGATGGTCGTGGACTTGCCCATGGCGAGTCCGCGCGCCGCGGGGTTCGGGCGGAAATTGAACTTGGCGATCGCCGCGTCGACGGCGCTCTTTCTCTGCGCGCTGACCTTTGCCGTGCCGTTGATGATGCGCGAGACTGTGGCCATCGACACACCGGCCTCCTTCGCCACCATCTCCAGCGTTGGCGGCGAATCGACGGCGGTTACGGCGGTTTGTTTACTGGCAACGTTGCCTGCGGCTGGTTTCTTCATCGAGGCAGTTTATCCGGCCGGCGCCTTGGCCGGCGACAGCAGATCGCCTTCCAGCTCTTCGAGAGTCCGTCCCTTGGTTTCCGGAATGCACAACAGCACGAAGAGCAGTGCCAGCGAGGCGAATATCCCGTAGACCAGGAAGGTCCCGGCCGATCCGAGCGTGGACAGCTCCCAAGGAAAAACGAAAGTCACGCTGGCGCTCACCAGCGCATTCCAGAACCCGGCCACAGAAATGGCCGCTCCGCGATATTCGTTGGGGAATATCTCCGACAGCAGTACCCACATGACCGGCCCGAGCGAGATCGCAAACGAAGCGACGAAGCCAATGATGGCGACCAGCACCAGTTTCGCATTCATTGTCAGCGCCGCCCCGATAAGCGCCTGGCGGTGCGGCTCGATCCGCACCGACCCATGCTTCTCCTCCAGCGCCGCGACGAACTCCGTCTCTGACGGGTACACCACGCCATCGAACGCCCGCAGTTCGGCGACCAGATCGGTCGGCACGCCGCTGGACTGCGCCACGGCGTACGAACTTTCATCCAGGCGGTAGTTTGCCTGGCTGAATGCCCAGCTGATCGTCAGCAACGACAATGCCATGCCGGCGACGCCAATGCTCAGCAGCGGCCTGCGTCCCAGCCGGTCTATCAGCCAGACCGCAACCACGGTCATGCCTACGTTGACCAACCCAACCAGAACGGCCTGCCGGAACGCATCGTTCACTCCCCCGCCCGCCTGCGCGAAGATCGTCGGCAGGTAGTAGAAGATGGCGTTGATGCCCGTGATCTGTTGGAAGAACGCCAATCCGAGGGCGATCAACATGATGAAGCGCATGCGACGGTCGAGCAGTCCGCGGAAACCGCGCGACGCCGGCTTCGTCGTCAGACTCAGGCGTATCTGTCGCAGATTCTCGTGTGCCTGTGCTGGGCCAGCCACCCGCGACAGGACATCGAGAGCCTTCGCCTCCTGATCCTTCATCAACAACCAGCGTGGGCTCTCCGGCACCAACCACAGCAGGATGAAATACAGGGTCGCCGGAACGATCTGCACACCGAGCATCCAGCGCCAACTGTGTTCGCCCAGGCCCAGCAGGAAGTAATTGGAGAAGAACGACGCCGAGATACCGATGACGATCATCAACTGGTTGAGCGACACGAGACCGCCGCGCCGGCTGGCCGGTGCGATCTCCGCGATATAGACCGGCGCAATCAGGATTGCCGCACCGACCGCCAGCCCGCCGCAGATACGCGCGGTCACGAATCCGCTAAAGGTGGTCGCCGATGCCGCCAGCAGCGAGGAACACATGAACAGCAGCGCCGTGCAGATCAGCACTTTCCTGCGCCCGAAACGATCGCTCAATACGCCCGCCATGGCATTGCCGGCCATGGCGCCCCAACCCAGGCTGCTGACCGCCCAGCCCAACTTGAGATCGCCACTGGTCCCGGCTAGAGCGAAGTAGTCTCGGATGAACGGCACGACACCGGAGATGACGGTCGCATCGAAACCCAGCAGAAATCCGCCGATGGCCACGGTCAATGCGACGAAACCGATGTTGAGCCTGCCCTGCGTCATGCGCCGCCCGCCCGCTGCTGAGTCGCTCTCATGATGTATTTTGTAATGAATGTGCCCTGAAAGCGCTTGCAACCAGTATTGGACAGGCCGGATCAGCATGTCAAGCCGACTGTTGCCTGATCAACTTTGGTAGCGCTACTCTCACCCGAAGTGCACGTACTGTTGCGCTGGATTGCAGTACAGGTGGCGCTTATTCTTCGGCCCGAGCCCTGCTGCAATCGCCACCGGTCGTCAGCCAAATGAACCTGGACCTGCATCCCGACCTGCGCATTCGAAAACTGGCCATCGGGGTAGAGCGCGCGCCATTGTTGGTGATCGACAATTTCGTCGCGAATGCAGATGACCTCATTGAACACGCCGCGTCGCTGCGCTTCACCCCGCTCGGACGCTTCTATCCAGGCATTCGCGCCGTGGCACCGCCGAACTACCGCCAATTCGTCGTCACGCGACTCAGGGATGTATTGCTGGACTGTCTCGGTGTGCGCAGCGGATCGCTGGACTTCTCCATGTGCCACTACTCCATTGTCACGACGCCTCCGGAGCAGTTGCTCGTGCCGCAAAGAATCCCGCACATCGACTCGCTGGCGACCAATGCACTGGCAAGCATTCACTATCTTTTCAAGCAGGACCTGGGCGGCACTGCGTTCTATCGGCACCGCAGGACCGGCTTCGAAGTCGTCGACGCATCGCGCAATGAGGCTTATTTCAGCTCATTGCGCGATGAAAGTGTGCGGCTGGAAAGCGCCGACCACGGACATCTGCCGGGATATATCAATGGCGATACCGAACTGTTCGAACAGATCGCCAGGCAGGACGGTGTGTTCAACCGGATGCTGGTCTATCGACGTAACTCGCTACACTCCGGCTGCATCGATGCCGGCTTCGTGCCGGATCCCAATCCACGGACCGGGCGGCTTTCGATCAACAGCTTCATCGACCTGGTTCCATAGCGCGTGAACTGCGATCGGGGAGTATCGACCTGGACTCCTCTCGGTCTGAACCACTGGCGCCGGGATTGCGCTTGTCGATGACGCCTTCGAGATCAGGATGCCGCAGCTCATATTGGATGCCACCTAGTTGATGGCTTCTCGCAAGACCGCGGTATCGTCGCATCCGCCGTCGGCATGCACGCGGAACCCTGCTTTGGCAGATAGACAGCTCTGAGCCCCTCCTGTCGCCACACATAATACGACGCGTCGCCCGTCTGCCACGCTGGCCGAAGCCGTCAAGAGATTTTCCCCGGAACCCCCAAAGAGCCGTCGCAGCGCGCCAACCCGCTGGGATTTTCAGAACACCAGTTGTGTTGTCAACCATCGCTTGCCTGTCCCGGAAGAGCGTGCTAACGTAAATATGTAAGCGCTTACATCTGGCAAGAACAAACAATCGACACAGCAACCTCAGGGGGGTATCGCAGTGAACGATCGCGCATTCAGACGAACGCCGGTGGCCCAGGCCATCTCATTGATTCTCGGCACCACGGTCGTCCTGCCGGGAATCATCCTCCCGGGAGTCGCCGCGGGCGCGCAATCCACCGCCGTCGAAGAGGTCATCGTCACAGGCATCCGCGGCAGCCTCACCTCCTCCATGGAGATGAAGCGTGACGCGCAGGGCGTGATCGACGGCATCGTCGCGGAGGACATCGGCAAGTTCCCCGACACCAACCTGGCCGAGTCCCTGCAGCGCATCAGCGGCGTATCCATCGACCGCTCGATCGGTGAAGGCTCGAAAGTCACGGTGCGTGGCGTCGGACCCGACTACAACCTGGTGCTGCTGAATGGCCGGCAGATGCCCGGCGCCAGCATCCAGGACACCAGCGCCTCGAACTCGCGCGCGTTCGACTTTGCCAACCTCGCCTCGGAGGCCATCTCCGCGGTGGAGGTCTTCAAGACCAGCCGCGCGAGCACCCCAACCGGGGGCATCGGTGCAACGATCAACATCAAGACAGCGCGGCCACTGGATTCACCGGGACTGCACAGCAGCTTTGGCGTCAAGGGCGTGATGGATACCTCGGCAGACAACCTGCCCAGCGCCATGCAGGGAGATTCCGTAACGCCTGAGATCTCGGGCATCTTCAGCGACACCTTCGCCGACAACAAATTCGGTGTGGCAATCACCGCGAGCTATCAGGAGCGCGACCTGGGGTTCAACCAGGCAGCAGTCGCGAACGGCTGGCGGCCCTTCGCCGGAGACGAGAATAACTGGGGCACGATCCCGCAACCGGGCACACCAGGTGCCGCGGGCATCACCAACAGGCCAGGCCCCGGCGATACGTACTCGGTGCCGCAGAATCTCGGCTACAGCGTGAACGGCATTCAGCGTAAACGCACCAATGGCCAACTGACGCTGCAATACGCGCCCGTGGATTCACTGGTTGCGACGCTCGACTACACCTACTCCGAGAACAAGGTGCAGACGCAGCGCAACGAGCTGTCGGTCTGGTTCAACTATGGACCCTCGACCAGCTCGTGGACCGACGGACCGGTAGCCGGCCCGAAGATCTACTCCGAAACCATCGCGCCGGCGACCAGCGACCTGTCGATGGGCGGCGCCAAGTTCGGCACCAAGAACGAGAACAATTCGCTGGGCTTCAATCTCGCATGGGATGTTTCGGAGCGCTTCGGCTTGCAGTTCGACTTCCACAATTCAACGGCCGAGGCCGGCTCCGACAGCCCCTACGGTTCGAATGCGACGATGGGCGTTGCCGGCTTCTATCGCGGTACCACCACGGCGGACTTTAGCCACGACTTCCCGGTAATGAGCGTGGTGTTGCCGCCGGGCCAGACGGGCATCGATGCCTCGCAGATGCTGGTAACGGGTTCCAGCTTCAGAAACAGCTACATGAAATCGGAGATCCAGCAGGCGCAGCTCTCCGGCAACCTGGATTTCTTCGAGGACTCGCGCCTGGACTTCGGCGTGGCAGCCACCAAGGTCGACAACCGCTCTGCATTCTCGAACGTGCAGGCGGATACCTGGGGCGGCGCGACCAACGTAGCGGATTACCCGGACGACGTGTGGCGCGCGGACACCGTCAGGCACTACTTCAACAACATTTCCGGCAGCGGCAGCCAGGACCTGTTCAACCAGTTCTTCACCTTCGACTTCGAAACCGTGCGACAACTGGCCGCCGATGCCATCGGCAACGACGCCCTGTATCGCGCCTCCCCCATCTTCACCACGGACCGCAGGGCCGAAGAGAAATCACGCAGTGCGTACCTGCAATACAGCACCTCCTGGGAACTGATCCGACCCATGCACGCAGCGGTGGGCGTGCGCTACGAGAAAACGGACATAACAGCCAAGGCGCTGGTGCCCACGGCCACCGGCATTCTCTGGGTGGCCAACAACGAGTTCTCGGTGCAGTTCGGCAGCCCGGGTTTCACCACGCTCGACGGCAGCTACAACTACGTGCTGCCGAGTATCGACTTCGATGTCGACGTCACCGACAGCACCAAATTCCGCGCCAGTTACGGCGAGAGTATCGGTCGTCCGCAATGGGACCAGATCCAGGGCGGTCAGACGCTCGATCAGCTCGCACGCATCAACGGCGGCACCGGCGCACAAGGCAATCCTGGCCTGAAGCCGTTGTTGTCGAAGAATCTCGACTTCTCGTTGGAGTGGTACTACGCCAAATCGAGCTACCTCTCGGTGGGCTACTTCCACAAGAACATCGACAACTACATCGGCGTCACAACGGTCGAGGAAACGCCTTTCAACCTGCCGCATCCCGGCCAGGGAGGGTTTTTCACAGAGGCGGTAACCACCGGTGGTTGCACATCCGCGGATCTGACCTGCGTGCGCAACTACATCTTCGACCACCACGCGACCGACCCGTCGGTGACGCTGACCGGAGTGGATTCCAACGGCAACCGGACCGGAACCATTGCCGGCCGGCCCGGCGATCCAGTCGCGAGCTTCGCCATCACTGTGCCCGCCAACCAGAAGTCCGCGACGCTCGACGGTTGGGAGTTCAACGTGCAGCATCTTTTCGGCGAAAGCGGCTTCGGCGTAGCGGCGAACTACACGCTGGTCGACTCGGGATTGACGTACGACAATCACAATCGCGGCGAGCAGTTTGCGGTGGTCGGCCTGAGCGATTCCGCCAATGTGGTGGCGTTCTACGAGAAGTACGGGTGGTCGGTGCGTGCGGCGTACAACTGGCGCGATGAGTTCCTGACGGCAACCTTCGATGGCACCGGCCTGCCCAACCCGCAATATACCGAGCCCTACGGCCAGATCGACGTCAACGTCGGTTATCAGTGGAACGAGAACCTGAGCTTCCAGGCGGAGGTGATCAACCTCACGGATGAAATCCAGCGCCTGCATGGACGTACCGAGAACGAGGTGCTGTTCGTGACCCAGACAGGTGCGCGCTACATGGTCGGGGCCCGCTATAAGTTCGGCCACTAGCCAAGAGGCAAGCAGCGCTGTGCGGCCCTCAGGACTGCGCAGCCGAAAAGGCCGCTGGCGAACAGCGGCTTTTTCGTTTCAGCTACGCGGCGCATGCCGGCGCGCCTATAGTAAGCACAACCGCGAACCTGGGCGGCAGGCAGACTGATCTCACAGAGCACGTAAAGGGCGCTGAGTGGAAATGAACTGTCAGAAGATTGCAGCCAGGCCCGCTCCGCGAAGAACACGGGACAACGCACCGTGAGTGAGGCAATCAGACAGATCGTGATTGTGGGGGGCGGATCGGCGGGCTGGCTGACCGCTGCGGTCATCGCGGCCGAGCACCACGCGGCATCCGGCGCCGGCCTGCAGGTGACGCTGCTCGAATCGCCGGACATCGGCCCCATCGGTGTCGGCGAGGGCACCTGGCCGACGATTCGCGACACGCTGCGAAAGATCGGCGTGACCGAGACCGATTTCATCCGCGAATGCGACGCCTCCTTCAAACAGGGCTCGAAGTTCGACCAATGGGCCAGCGGTCGCGAGAACGACTACTACTTCCATCCGTTCGTCCTGCCGCAGGGCTACACCGAGACCAACCTGGTCACGGGCTGGCTGCAGCGGCACGACAACGTCCCGTTCGCCGACCTCGTCAGTTTTCAGCCGCATTTGTGCGCGCATGGCAAAGCGCCCAAGCAGATCGCGACGCCCGAATATGCCGCCGTGGCCAACTACGCCTATCATCTCGATGCGGGAAAACTCGGACTATTCCTGCGCAAGCACTGCATCGAGCGACTTGGGGTGAAGCACCTGCTCGACCATGTCGTCGGCATCAACCCAGCCGACAATGGCGACATCGCGTCGCTGCAGACAAAGGCTCACGGCGCTCTGGCGGGCGATCTATTCGTCGACTGCACCGGCATGCAGTCGCTGCTACTGGCCAAGCACTACGGCATCCGCTTGCTTTCGCAGAAGCACGTGCTGTTCAACGATACCGCGCTGGCACTGCAGATTCCTTATCCCGATGAGAACAGCCCGATCGCGTCGCACACCATTGCCACGGCCCAGAGCAACGGCTGGATCTGGGACATCGGTTTGCCGACACGCCGCGGCGTCGGTCACGTGTACTCAAGCTCGCACACTTCGGACCATGCCGCGGAGTCGGAGCTGCGCAACTATATCGAGAAGACGGACGGTCCCAAGGGACTCGGTGCGCCGCGCAAGATTTCGTTCAGCCCCGGCTATCGCGAGAAATTCTGGCACCGCAACTGCGTAGCCATCGGCCTCAGCGCCGGCTTCATCGAGCCCCTGGAAGCCTCCGCCATCGCATTGATCGAATTGTCAGCCGCCATGCTGAGCGATGAGATGCCCGCGACTCGGTCCGCCATGGACATCGTCGCGCGACGTTTCAACGATGCGTTCACTTACCGGTGGCAACGGGTGATCGAGTTTCTGAAGCTGCACTACGTGCTGACCCGGCGGACCGACTCGGCGTTCTGGCGGGACAACTGCCTTGCCGACTCCATCCCCGAACGCTTGAGCGAGTTGCTCGCGTTGTGGCGCCACCAGCCACCTTCACGTTACGACTTCTTTCGCATCGAGGAAGTGTTCCCTTCGGCGAGCTATCAGTACGTGCTGTACGGCATGGGCTTTCGCCCAGAGCCGAATGCGAGCGCCAGGCGCTCGGACGACGCCGATCGCGCCGATGGATTCTTCCGCGAGGCCGCTGCGCTGACCGGCAAGATGCTGGCGGCGCTGCCGAGCAACCGCGAACTCCTTGGGCACATCAAACGCAACGGGCTGCAGCGAATATAAGCATGGGAGCCGGCATGACTGAGAACGTTCTGCTGAACAACCGCGATCACAAGGACCTGCGCGTCATCACCGCTCGCGGTGCCGACTACGGCGACGACGTGATGTATGCGATTACGTTTCCCGGGGAGTTTCGCAGTATCCAGGCGCACTATCCCATCGTGTTTCGCAAGACGGCTGAGGGCGAGTTCCAGCCCCTCGCGCTGTTCGGCTTTCAGCAGGGACAGAACCTGTTTCTCGGCCGCGACGGCTGGGATGCCACTTATGTCCCGCTGACGATCGAGCGCCAGCCTTTCCTGATCGGCATCGCCGACCGGGAGCTGATGATCCACGTCGACCTGGCCAGCCCGAGGGTCAGTAGAACCACTGGCGAGGCGGTCTTCCGTGAGCATGGCGGCACCACCGAGTACCTGGAACGCGTGAACTCGGTGCTACTCGCGATACACCAGGGACTCGAAGGCACGGCACCGTTCATCGCCGCGCTGCTGGAGCACGACCTGCTCGAATCGTTCGTGTTCGATATCGAGCTTGCCGATGGCTCGCAGAATCGTCTCATGGGTTTCTACACCATCAATGAAGAACGCCTCACTGCCTTGCCCGGCGAGGTACTGGAGTCCCTGAGCAGAGCCGGTCACCTGCAGGCGATCTACATGGCACTCGCCTCGATCGCGAATTTCCGAGTGCTCATCGAACGGCGGAACCGCCTGCATGCCAGCAATCGCTAACAACGTACGACAGGTCGCGGGACTCGATCCGCAGGCGCTTCCGGATGAGATCCTGAAGTCGACCCAGCCGCTGGTACTGAAAGGACTGGTCGCGAACTGGCCCGTTGCACGTGCCGGGCTCGAATCCGAACAAGCGGCGGATGTCTACCTGCGCAGGTTCTATCGGGATGCAACCGTGAACGCGCTGCTGGGCACACCGGATATCGGCGGGCGGTTCTTCTATAACGAAGACTTGAGCGGCTTCAACTTTCAACCGGCCCGGGTCAGGCTCGACACGGTCCTGGATGAGATCGCGCGGCACCGGCACGATGCGCAGCCCCCGGCCATCTACGTCGGTTCCACCACCGTCGACACGTGCTTGCCGGGATTCCGGACCGAAAACGATGTCGCACTCGGCGAGCGGCAACCGCTTGTCAGCGTGTGGATTGGCAACCGTACCCGTATCGCCGCTCACCACGATCTGCCCGACAACCTCGCCTGCGTGGTAGTGGGCCATCGACGCTTTACGCTATTTCCACCGCAGCAGCTCGACAACCTGTATGTGGGCCCGCTGGACTTCACGCCGGCGGGACAAGCGATCAGCCTGGTCGACTTCGCTCATCCGGACTTCGACAGATTCCCCAGATTCGCTGAGGCGCTGCAGGACGCACAGGTCGCGGAGCTCGGGCCCGGCGATGCTATGTTCATTCCCAGTATGTGGTGGCATCACATCGAATCGCTCGACAGCCTCAACGTTCTCGTCAACTACTGGTGGCGTCAGTCCCCGCCGTTCATGGACTCCCCGATGAACGCGCTGATGCTCGCGATCATGAGCGTGCGCGATCTGCCGCAGGAACAACGCGAGGCGTGGCAGAACCTGTTCCGCCACTACGTGTTCGAAGCCGATGAGAACACCTCCGGCCACATTCCCGAGCAAGCCCGGCGCGTGCTCTCGCCGCTCGATGCACAGGCCGCCCGCGAACTGCGCGCCCGCCTGCTCAAAAAACTGAACCGCTAAGGGAGATCCGTCCGTGGAGCAGAAAGCCATCAGGAGAATCGTCATCGCCGGTGGCGGAACCGCCGGTTGGATGGTCGCCGCCGGATTGTCCAAGACCCTGGGTAAGGTTCTCGACATCAAGCTGATCGAATCGGACGAAATCGGCACAGTCGGCGTCGGCGAGGCAACCATTCCCACGCTGGTGACCTTCCATCGCCTGCTCGACATCAACGAGCAGGAATTCATGGCGGCCACCCAGGGCACGTTCAAACTCGGTATCGGCTTCGATAACTGGCGCGAGCGCAACCATAACTACGTGCACTCCTTCGGCCTGACCGGCAAGGATCACTGGAGCGCGGGCTTCCAGCATTTCTGGCTCAAAGGCCGCGAGCGCGGACTGGCGGGGGACTATGGCGACTACTGCCTGGAGCTCAAGGCTGCGCTGGAGAATCGCTTCGCGCACCTGCCACGCGGAGGCATGAATTACGCCTTCCACATCGACGCCAGCCTGTACGCGAAGTTCCTGCGCAAGTTCAGCGAGCGCTACGGCGTGCAGCGCATCGAGGGGAAGATGGTCGAGGTAAAGACCAACAGCGAATCGGGCTACATTGAGTCGGTCACGCTCGACTCGGGAGACCGGATCGAAGGCGACCTGTTCATCGACTGCACCGGGTTTCGCAGCCTGCTGATCGGGCAGGCGCTGCATGTGGAGTACGAAGACTGGTCGCACTGGCTCTACAACGATAGCGCCATGGCGCTGCAGACGGAATCCGTCGGCGACGCGTGGCCCTACACTCGCGCAATCGCACGCGAGACAGGCTGGCAGTGGCGCATACCGCTGCAGCATCGTGTCGGCAATGGGGTGGTCTATTCGAGTCGTTACATGGACGACGACCAAGCCAGGCAGTCGCTGCTCGGCAATATCGCCGGCAAACCCCTGACCGAACCGCGCGTCATACGTTTCCGCCCCGGGCAGCGGCGCCTGACCTGGAACAAGAACTGCGTGGCCATGGGCCTCGCCAGCGGTTTTCTCGAGCCGCTGGAGTCGACCAGCATCCATCTCATCCAGCGCGGCATCATTCGCCTCATGCAGATGTTCCCGAGCGCCGGCATCAAGCAGTCCGACATCGATGAATACAACCAGCAGACCTCCGCGGAGATCGAGCACGTCCGCGACTTCATCGTCCTGCACTTCCACGTGACCGATCGCCAGGATTCCCCGTACTGGCGCGCCTGCCGCAGCATGGACATTCCCGCCTCGCTCAAGCATCGGATCGACCTGTTTCGCGAGACCGGCCGCGTCTTCCGCGTTCCCAACGAGCTGTTCGCGGAAAACTCCTGGATCCAGGTAATGCTCGGCCAAGGCATCATGCCGCAGCAACATCACCAGACCGCCGACCTGATGGGCGATGAGGAGCTGTCGCGCTTTCTCGGCGATATCAAATCCTCTGTCGACAGTACGGTTGCACAACTACCGGCACATCAGGCCTACGTCGAACAGTACTGCAAGGCACCGGACTTGCGCGCCCTCGGATAGCCCAAGGACTCATATGGACATCACACGACGATTCCTGTTGATTGCCGGTGCCACCCTCGCTGCCGCGGGATCGGCACGTGCCTTACAGCAGGCCGATGGCGGCTCCATCACTGCAGGTCAGGTAGTCGAACGTATCAGGAACAAGGTCGGCATACCGTGGATGACGGACACGGTGGATCGTATCGTCGCGGGTGACGCGGATCTGCGCGTCAAGGGAATCGCCACCACGATGATGGCAACACTCGATGTAGTGCAGCGCGCCGCGGCTGCCGGAAAGAATATGGTGATTACGCACGAGCCCACCTTCTTTTCACACCAAGATTCGACGCAGGAGCTGCTCAAGGATCCAACTTTCCGGTTCAAGAGCGATTTCATCGCAACCCATGACATGGCCGTGTTCCGCTTCCACGATCATTGGCATCTCATGACACCGGATGGCATCGCGACTGGAATGACCCAGCAGCTGGGCTGGAACAAGCACGCGGATGCCAATAACCCGGGACAATTCGTTTTTCCGCCGACGACACTGCGCGAATTTGCGGCGACGATGGCAACGCGGCTCGATGCGCATTCGATGCGTATCTCCGGCGACCCGAAGCTACCCGTAAGGCGCGTCTCTGCAAGCTGGGGCTATGCGAGCCTGATGCCTGATCTCATCCATACCGCTGCTCGCCCCGATGTCGATCTGATCATCGTGGGCGAAACCCGGGAGTGGGAATTGGTCGAGTACGTGCAGGATCAGATCGCTTCGGGCGCGAACAAAGCGCTGATCGTAGTGAACCACATCGTTTCCGAGCAGGCAGGCATGAGCTACTGCGCGCAGTGGTTACGGCGCTTCATTCCCGAAGTGCCGATCGAGTTCATCGCGACACACGAACCGTTCTGGCAATCGCATCCTTCGCGCTAGCGCTCAGCTCAACGATACCGCGCGGCCGGTGCGGATGGATTCGTAGATAGCCATCAGGATGCGTACATCGCGCATGCCCTCCTCGCCCGAGACCTTGCTCGAGACGTGGTTACTTATGCATTGCGCGAAGTCGTCCATCTCGGCAGCGAACAGGTCGATGGGCTCGAACAGGATCTCCCGCCCATCGCTGCGGCGACCTCGGTTGCCGCTGTAGTAGAACGCAGGATCCAGCTCGAACCAGCCGCGTGCGGCGTTGACACGCAACTTTGCGATACCGCCGATGTTGTAGCTGGTGCTGCAATTGGCGACAGCGCCGCTGGGGAATTTTGCAGTCCAGACGACGGTCTCATCCACCTCCGCGAACTTCACCGCATCCGTCTTGGTTTCGGTTGCCGACACGAGCACGGGCTCCTCGCCGGTGAGGTAGCGCGACGCTTGCAAGGCATAGATGCCCACATCCATCAAGGCTCCGCCGCCGGACAGCTCCCGTTTCAGCCGCCATTGGCCGGGATCGCCGACCGCAATACCGAAGCCGGCCTCGACAATGCCGACGGCGCCGAAAACCTTCTCGCGCGATAGCCGCATACATTCCAGGTGATGCGGATCGTACTGGCAGCGATAGGCTGTACCTAGCAGGCGATCCGCGGCCTTGCAGGCGTCGATCATCTGCTGGCAACGTTCGACGGAAATCTCCAGCGGCTTTTCGCAGAAGACATGTTTACCCGCCTTCGCGGCGGCGATCGTGTGCGGTGCATGCAGTGCATTCGGTGTCACCACGTAGACGACGTCGATATCCGGATTGTCGGCCATGCGCTGCATATCGTCGTAGGAGTAGACGCTGCGGGCGGGAATGTCGTACTTCGCCCGAAAGGCTTCGGCCTTGGCCGGTGTGCTGGTTACAAGGCCGGTGAGCCGGCAATACTTGCTACTGGCAAACGCGGGTGCAATCTGATGCTCGCTCAGGCTGCCAAGCCCACAGATCGCGAACCCGATCTTCTTTTGCGACGCTGCGGCTTTCGCACGTGTGACGCGGGTGCCTATGAATGGCGCCACCGCCGCGGCCGCAGCGGTGTTCAGGAGAAAACGGCGACGCGATCGATCGGTCATGAGACCTCCCTTTGCAGCCAGTTGCTTCAACCTGACGTATTCATCTTCGTGAGCTATTGTAGAGCGCTGTCACCATCACGTCTCACTCTATATATATGTAGTGCACGGCCTATCACGTTGGCGGTTCATCGCACCGAAGCTTCACTTCGGCTTGGGTACAACTCCGCGCGTGAAACTGAACTGCTCACGAATGCAGGTGTTGAAGAACTCACCCTTGGAGGCAGATGCCTTCAGCGCCTGATACGTCGCCTGCGGAACTTCCTTGTAAATATAAGTACGGCCCGACTGGAAGACGATGCTGAGTTGCTGGCTGGCCGCGTCGTAGTCGAAGGAACGAATCACGTTCGATGGCATCGCTCACCGTACCTGCGGACAATCGACCGCATCGTTATCACTCATGACCGCACGCCGGCTGTGGCTAAGCGGAGCCGATGAGCAACCAGCCGGAACATTGCAATATGCCCAGCAGAATGAGAACCAGCTTGCCGGGAAGACCGAAGGCATCGGGCAGGAATTGCGCTCGCATCCTGGCGCCGAACAGGAAAATGTCGACGATCATCAGCGCCGTGAACAACGCCATGCCGATGGATAGCTCGAAGAGCGAAAGATTGCCCAGCACGGCACTGCGCTCTGCGGCCTCGCCCGCCGCGCCGCTCAGGAGCTTTGCGACTGCGAAGGCTCCGCCGTTGACGGCGAACAGGAGGCTGTAGCGCCGATGCTTGCCGTTCTCATAGAGCTCGAATGCTTCGTTAAGCGAGAGCTGCGATGTAGACAGCGTGTTTGACATGCGTTGGCTCCTACTCATCGAACTCAGGGTCAAGTTCCAGGCGAGCGCCGCCCCTGCATCATAAACTCACATGGCCTCTCACGCCTGAAAGACCGGAACCAGTGGATCAGTAGCTCTGGCAAAGCGAGATCGGAAAGCCGGTGATATCTAGCGCGGCAGCGTAACCGCACCCGCACCGTTACCTCTGTCGTTCAGTACGTAGTCCGCTGCCAGCACCAGCAGCAAGTAATCCGTCGTGCCGCGACCGAGTACGTACTCGGTTTGCTGCCAGAAGAACGGCCACTGCCTCAACTCCGGGAAATCCGGGCGAATCAGCGCCGTACCCGAAGCGCTGCCGCCCGGAATGTAAGACCCGTCCGCACGATTGAAGCCATACGCGGTGGTCAGCGATTTCGCTCCGACACCGGACACGAATGACGCCGTGTTCGATCCGGGATGAACGCCAAACACGAAGCTCATTGCCTGCAACGCATAGGTCCGCGGGAACAGATCGGGAAACGAAAGGTGCAGCAACCATTGGTCGACGCCGAACTGTTGTATGGACCAGCCCGCACCCCACACATCCGGCTTGTACGGCACGCCATACGGCGTCTGCTTTGCGAGTTCGTCGACCGTCTGCCTGTAACCGCGCACAGCATCGCGCAAGGTCCTCGTGTAGCCCGCATCGTCAACCAGCGGCAATGTACGACCGACAACCCAGCCGACGCGATCAATGTGCCGCGCGATCGACTTCTGATGTGCGATGAGGAAGCTCGCGTACCTGCGTTCTTGCGTCGCGATCAGCAATTCCGCGGCTGCCGGTACGCGCAGATCCGGATCCTGCGTCGTCGTCCGCTCCCACAGCTGCGTCGCGACAGTCAGACACTCGCGACTCAAGTCGTCGTTGAAGCCCTTCAGCGCACGCGAGGCTGCCGCAAGGGCCGCAGCTGTCTGCAATTCACGCTCGGGGTTCTCCTCGGTGAACACCCACCGGTCGTCGTCCGCTCCCGGCTGGCCGACGCTCGGCGCACTGGCTGCATCGGTATGCCGAGGATCGAATACGACGTTATCGGTGATATTCGCGCCGTCGCCCAAAAATACGTACTGCCGCAGCGTCGGCTCAATGATGCCGCGATAGAGGCGGCCCAGCGCGCGATATCCGCCGACAATACTCAGAGCGCCGTGCTCGATCTGCTGCAGCACATCCGGCTTGCCGTCGGGCTGCCGGATCTCGGTGACAAGCGTCTTCTGATCGATCGTGGTGTTGTCGTAGTCGACGTGAAACAGCTCCCACGCAAGCGCCAGGCCGTGGATCGTGTCGGCTTGCGATTCCACACGCATGTCCCAATCGCCCGCATCATGCCAGCCGCCGCGATTCAGGCCCGGTACCGGCTCTCCCGGTCCGTACTTCGTCAATGTCGATGGACCCTGCAAATAGCCGTCGAAGTGATTGTGCGAAACCGGGCTCATGCGCGCATCGTCCAGGTGACAAGCGCCGTGCCATAGCCGGTATTTTTCATTGACACGCATGTGGCACATCTGTGCCGGAAGAAAGTACTCAAGCGTCGGTTGCCACACACCGCGCTGGAATACGTCGGGGTGGACACGAAAGATCTGGGTCGATTGATCGCCATATCGGACGCGGTACAGACCCGGCGTCCTGATCGCCGAAAAATCCAGGCGCGCATACTGGTAGCGCAAGAACCGGCCCCATTCGTCAGGCTTGCGTTCGATCACCGTTTCGATACTGCCGTCGGCCCCGACGCGTTCGAGGATGGCGTTTTGTCGCTGGGTATCGCGCGGGTCGAACTCGATGACGGCCTGCTTTGGCTGGTCCGGGTGATAGCCCACTTGCGAGACCTGAACGACTGGCGAGCGCATCCAGCCGGCAGCTGCATGCGGCGTTATCAGCCACTCGATAGCATCGGCGGTGGCATCGGCCGGTACCAGCGAACGGACGACGAACCATCCATTGTTGTGATTGCCGCGCCCGTCGCGCAATTCGATCTCACCACCGTTTAGGGATTCGATACTCAGGTGTTGAAGCTCCGACTCTGGCGCGACTTCCAGCCGCTTGCCGTGCGCCAGCGGTACGAGTTCGTAGCCGCCGCGGTCGTCGACCTTGCCGGGACCACTGGGCTGACGTGGAAATACTCCCTCGGTGTCGCCAAGCTGGAACGAACGACCGAACAGCAAGCCGGGAAACAGCTCGAGATTGAAGCCCACCTTGCCGACCCATTGCGCTGGTATCGGCCGATCCATGTCGATGCTCAGGCGAATGGCGCTACCCTGCGGACGCACGCGCACCGTGTAACTCAGCTGCAGATCCGGATAGACAATGGGATTGAACCCCTTGCGGTCGCGCTGCTCATCCGGATATGTCAGCCGTACGCTGATCCGCTGTTTCGCGCGATCGACTTTCCGCTTGCCTGGCTTCGGGATGGGCGACCACTGTCCAGGTGCGGGCTCCAATCGCACGTCGCCGTTGGACGCGACGCGCTCATCGTGCATGAGGATGGTCAGGCCGCCTTGATGGCCCTCGGGATAATAATCCTGCCCGAGCATCACGTTGACACCCGCTCGCTCGAAGTACTCCTGCGAATTCAGGGTGAAATCATCGCCGGCGATCGCGACACCGAACGAGGTCAACAGCAGAATCAGGACGAGCGGGCGACTCATCGCTGCCTCGATGCGACCAGCTCGTTCGCGGCATGCACCAGGAATATGTAGCTGGCGCCGAGATTGATGACGTATTCGTTCTCACCCCACAGGAACGGCCAGTCCTCCTTGTTCTCCGGAAAGTCGGGCTTGAGGATCAGCACCCCGGGCACGACACCGCCGGCGATGAACGAGAAATCGGCGCGGTTGTTGCCGTAAGCAATCGTCTTGGAGTGCGTGCCGACGGCAGATACCAGGGAAATGTCCGAGCCGGGATGGGTGCCATAGAGGAAGTTCAGGCCACGCAACGCGTATTCCCTGTCGAACAGGTCCGGAAACGCGGCATGCAGGTAGTACAGCGTGGTCGCAAAGCCAACCACCGTCCCGCTGCCGGCCCACCCGCCACGCGTGATCGGCACACCGAATGGATTCGCCGCGAGGCCTTTCGTTACTTCGTCTTTGTAGATGACAGAACGCCGTTTGAGCTTCGCCGCAAAAGCCTTGTCCATATAAGGCAACGCACGCAACGCCGCTTCTGCATTGGCCTCGAACTTCGAATCGATCACTGGCCACAGCGCAGCGATTCGCTTTGCGTATCGGGCATCATGCGTCGTGATAAGCAACTCCACCGCCGCTCGTAGTTCCTCCTCTTGCGGATCTCCGCCGGTGGTATTGCCGAAGTGGAAGAGATTGGGTTCGCGCGCCTTCTCGAAATCCCAGGCGCGCTTGGCGGTGGCCAGGCATTCATCTGCAAGTTCGTCCCTGTAGCCGCGTAAGGCCCGACTCGCCGCGGCAAGCGCTGCGGCCGAACCGTAGTTCAGAGCGCTGGTCGCAGTGGTAAAGGCGAGGCGATCATCGGCTGGCGAATCGGCCTGCGCGGGATCGTAGACTCTGCCGTCCGTCTTGGTAACCGCATCGCCCAGATGCGTGTACTGCATCAAGTCCGGTTCGACGATGCCGGGAATCGCATGACCGAACACCCGGTGCTGGGAGATCAGCAGCAAGGTGCCGTGTTCGATTTGCTGCAGCAGGTCCGGAACCCCATCCGGCCGATGCATCTCGACGCGACGCCTTGCCTGATCCACGCTGGTCTCATCGCGCCCGGGATGAAACTTCTCCCAGGTATCGACCAGCGACATGACCGTGGCGTAGTGCGTCTGCGTGCGCAGGTCGTAGTCACCCGCATCGAACCAGCCACCGACATTGAGTCCCGGAATGTGTTCGCCCGGCTTGAAGGGCGAGTCGGTCGCGGGACCCTGTGCGTACAGGTCGAAGTGTTCGTGATCGATCGGCGCCTGGCGTGCATCGTCGAGATGCGACGCTCCGTGCCACACGCGATACGCTTCATTCACGAACATGTGATCCATCTGCACCGGAAAGAACACGTCGAGGGTCGCCTGCCAGGCGTTGGCGAACACATCGGGCACGACCCGGAACGGATGCGTACGCTCGCCGCCTGCTTCAATCACATACAGGCCAGGCTCGCGGATGCTCGTGAAATCGAATGTGTAGTAGTCGTAGCGCAGATACTCCCCCCAACGCTTCGCTGCGCCAGAAGCCGCCTTGGTCAACGTGCCGTCCTGCTCCACTTTCATGACACTGACGGTACCGAGCGGAGCCGCGTGGCGATCGCACTCGATCACGGCGACCTTGGACTGATCGGGGTGATAGCCGACCTGCGAGTGCGCAATCATCGGCGGACGTGTCCAGCCGGGCAGCGTGTTGGCAGCAACAAACCATTCGACGACCGTACCCTGGACGTCGGATGGAATCAGGGTACGCACAACCAACCAACCGTTCTGCGCCTGGTTGCGGCCATCGAGCAGCGCAAGTTCACCGCTGCGTGTCTCGATTGTCACACGACGCTCTGGATCCTCCGGCGCGAGCACCAACTTTCTCCCATGCGCGAACGGCAACCGTTGCGGCTTTCCGGATTGATCGGTCGCCGTCGGCCCTGTGGGATATAGCGGCAGCACGCCGCTCGTGCTATCCGCCAGGAATGTCTTACCGAAATACGCCGACGGCAGGAATTCAAGGTTCAACCCGGCCCGGCCCTGCAGCTCCTGCGGCAGCGGTCGATCAAGAATCACCTGCAAGGTCACGCCGCCCGGTACAGCCTGCGCGCGAATGGTGTATTCGAAGTTGTATTGCGCATACGCGAGACGCGCCTCAATGGCTCCCTGCTCGCGAAGCACGCTGCGCTTCTTGAGTTCCGGCACCGGATCCCATTGTTCGGGAGTCGGACTGAGGCGCACATCGCCGTTGGTTGCGGTACGCACGCCGTGATGAATCAACTCCACACCCGCAAGCTTCGAATCGCTGAAGTTGCCGTCATACCAGTTACTGAAGACAAAGACATCCTCGCCGGGCTGGGTGAAGTACTCGCGCTCGTTCAGCGACAACTCTCCGGCATGCGTGGGCGACGGGCCGAAGGTTCCAATCAGCGTCAACAGCAGGATGGCAACGCCGGCTGCGTGAGCCCGCGATGGGGCAGCGTGATGTTTCATTCGATTGCTCACTCCGGAACGTTCTGGTTGTAGTTGCGGTGCACGACGATACTTCCGCCCGCCTGGGCAGCAAGCCACTCGCTGAAAGTGGCGGGATGCCTCGGCATCCGAGAACGGAACTGAACACCTCGGGGGGGACACTCCATGCAGAGTTTCGGCATAGCCGCGTCGGCGCTGATCGTGGCCGCGGTCGCAGCGCTGTTCTGGACGATGCGCCGGCGTTATCGATCGAGCATCCGCAAACTGGTCGAAGCCGAACAGGCGTTGCTGGGCGGGCGACGCATCCTGCGTACCCTCATCGATAACGTTCCCGATTTCATCTATGTCAAGGATGTAGGCATGGACGATTTTCTTTCCAAGCCCATCGATCGCGAGCGCCTGGAAGCGGTGCTTGGACAGTACCTGCAAGACGCTGTCGCGACCCCGCAGGAGTAGTTGGCGGCTATCGAGCTTGAAATATGATAGCGCTGTCAACAGGCTCTTAGTAGAGGCGTCGCACTCATGGATCGGTAGTACAACAGCTGCGCACGCCTGACCGTATCGCGCGTGCTCATGGGGAACGACACGTGCACGAAGAGTTGCAGGAACGTGTGCGACAGGTCACAACCCTGCTGCGCACGCAGTGAGCGCCTTCTTTCTACCGCCCTCGATGTGCAATTCCGCCGGTGCGTTGTCACGGTTACGGCAGACCTCCGCGCCGTGCAACGACGACATGGCCGCGGCCGCCATCTCGGTCGCCCACCGCCATGGCCTGCACGTGCCCGACGACCTGAGCGTTGCTGGCTTCGATGACACCCCCGATTTCCTGCATCGTGTCGCCGACCATCACCACGGTTCGTCAACCGATTTCCGAGATGGCGCGGGACGCCGCACGAGGCTTCCCGCCCAGGAATATTTCCACTGCACGCTGATCGAACGTAAGTCCAGCGCCCCGCCGCGCCCTGCTCAAGCCAGGCGGCGACGCCCGAAGCCGCACGAACCGGCGCGGCCCAACGCCCGACAATCAATGCCTGACAATTCTTTTCGATTGACTACACAACGGCTTACGACTGCGTTGCCCCGCTTCGGCCACATCATGGTCATTCATTTCGCGTGACCCTCTGGACATTCGTCGCAGCGAGGTGTCAAATGCATGGTAGCGGTATCATTTCCACTGACGCTCGGGCCAACCACCTGTGCGTCGCAAAAAGTAACGGCGCTGACTGGATCGGGGGATCTGAATGTCGATTAAATGCCGTGGTTCCGGTAGCTCTGCCACAAATGACAGCGCTAGACTGATGTGCTTAGACGCTGATGCCCGGTACTGCGGCGCGGCAATCGTCGGTTGCGTGTCGGTGATCACGTCGGCGCGCAGCTCGCCTCGCTGCAGCAATCAATGGCAACGATCGGCGGCGCACCATTGCAGCCGATTCGTAGCGTCGGGACACGTCGGCCTAGCAGCCGATTTTTTTGGTGCTATGATGACAGCGATGGACATTCTCACCTTACCTGGCCGTAGAGTGATTGAAGTCCCGCAACGCCTGCGTGCCGGGGCGTGCGGCGGCGTAGCCAGGATTCTTGCGCCCATCTGCTCCCGCGATGAAGATAGCGATATCACGTTGCGTAGACAGCATTCGACGCCGCATCCCTGCCGCGATACGCCAATCACTTCAACGCGATCTGCCCGAACCGAGTTGACGCATTGGACGGTGCCTGCTGCCGGCCAGTTTCGATTTTAACGTTAGCTACAAGTACAAAACTTCAGTGGTGGGGAGAACTCTATGAAATCGAATCTCAAGGTCTCGCACTTCAAGCCGAGGTTTCTGTTCACGATCGTTGGCGGTGCCGTGCTCATCAATCCCGCCTTCGCCCAGGAGGCCAAGGACGTCAAGTCCGACCAGCTCGAAGAGGTGGTCGTCACCGGCATGCGCCAGAGCCTCAAGACCGCGATGGAAACCAAGCGCGACGCCGCAGGTGTGGTCGACGCGATCAACGCCGAGGATATCGGCAAGTTTCCAGATACCAACCTGAGCGAGGCGCTGCAGCGTATCCCCGGCATCTCCATCGACCGCCGCAACGGCGAAGGCGCGCTGGTGACGGCCCGCGGTTTCGGTGCGCAGTACAACATGGTCACGTTGAACGGCCGCATGATGCCGTCTGCCGATGCCTTCGCGGATGGCAGTGCCACTGGCGGCGGCGTCGGGGGCAACTCACGCTCGTTCAATTTCGCCAATCTCGCTGCTGAAAGCATCAGCGCTGTCGAGATCTACAAGACCGGCCGGGCCGACATTGCCACCGGCGGCATCGGCGCCAGCATCAACGTCAAGACCGCGAAGCCGTTCGACAATCGCGGCATGGTATTCAGTTTCGGCGCCAAGGCGATCGACGACACGACCAATCGCGTCGGCAGCGACATCACTCCCGAAGTGTCCGGCATCTTCAGTTACGCCAACGACGACCGTACCTGGGGTATCGGACTGAGCGCGAGCTACCAGAAGCGCGACAGCGGCTCGGAAGGCGCCACCGTGAATGACTGGCACATTCAGCCGTGGAGCGCGAACATGGCGGACAACCAGACGCTCGCGCCGTTGTCACCAACCGCAACGATCGTCAATGCGCCCGCGACCGGCCAGCTCTATGGCATCCCCAACGACATCCGCTATGTGTTTGCCGACCGGGAACGCGAACGCACCAACGGGCAGTTGACGGTCCAGTTTGCTCCCATCGACTCGCTGACCCTGACGGCCGATTACACCTACGCCCTCAATACCCTGACTGAAGACCGGGGCGAGCAGACCGTCTGGCTGCAACGCAACGGCTTTACGCATGTCGAGTTCGATACCGGTCAAGCGGTAGCAACGCCCGTCGTGCTCGCGGAGATGACTGGCGCCAGCAAGGACTTCGGTTACGAACAGCAGCACCGCGAACAGAAGAACGACCTGAAGTCGGTGGGCTTCAACGCGGACTGGAAGATGACCGATCGCTTCAGCCTCGCACTGGACTATCACGACTCCAAGGCCGAGAGCCTGCCCGACGATCCGATCACCGGCGGCGGCCAGACGGCATTCAGCGTCGCCGGCAAGGTGCCGAGCACCGGTAATTGTACGACCGGGGTGTGCAGCAATTTCTGGACCCAGACGTTCCAGTTCAACAACGGCCTGCCGATTGCCGCTCGTACTTTGTATCCGACCAACACCGATGCGCTGGCCGGGACTAACGGCAACCCGGACTATTCCTTTAGCGACAGCAGCCTGGGCTCGCAGGTCCTGCGCATCGCGTACCAGGACCAGGTGACCGAGATCAAGCAGGGCCGGTTGGACGGAGCACTGGACTTCGACAACGGGCGCCTGCAGTTCGGCGTCGAAACCCGTTCGATGCAGACCACGCAGCGCGCCTCCGCCTCGAACCTGACCATGGGTGACTGGGGTGTCGGGGATGCCGGTGCCGTTCCGGACCTGGTGGCCCTGCTGCAGCCCTTCAGCCTTACCGGCGCGTTCGACGACTTCAACCCCAATGGCGCGCCACGTGGCGGCTGGAAGGGCAATGCGGACGTGCTCGGCCAATGGGCAATGGATCATGGCTACACCAACTGGACCGAGGACTCCGCTCCGGATGGCCAGCTCAGGTTCAACCCCGGCTACAATACCAACAACAAGATCGAGGAAGACACAAAGGCCGTGTACTTCCAGTTCGCCATGAATGGCGAACTCGGCAGCATGCCGGCGCACCTGCTACTGGGCGCACGCTATGAGCAGACCAAGGTCAAATCGGTAGCGAACATCCTGGTGCCCACCGCACTGCTGTGGCAGGACGACAACGACTTCCAGGTGGTACGGCCGACTGACCTGACGCCGTTCGCCGAGAAAGCCGAATACAACAACCTGCTGCCGAGCCTGGATTTCGACCTCGACCTGACGAGCACCCTGAAGGGACGCTTCTCCTATAGCAAGACGATTGCCCGTGCGGGTTATGGACAACTGGCCGCCGGCGCATCGCCCAACACCCCGGGCGGATCGACGCTGAATGGCTTCCAGGCGACCGCCGACGCCAACAACCCGGGCCTGGTGCCGCTGGAATCCGACAACTTCGACCTGTCGCTGGAATGGTATTTCTCCGATAGCGGTTACGTCTCCGCCGGCTTCTTCGAGAAGCGCGTCGCCAACTTCATCGGCAATACCGTCACCGATCAGGGCCTGTTCGGCATTCAGGATCAGACCGCCGGTCCGCGGGCGCAATACGCCCTGAACTACCTGAAGACCCACAACCTCGGCACCGACGATTCGGCCCTGTTCACCCTCATGGCCATGATCGACAACCCAGGAACGTTCACCGACGCCAACGGAACCTGGACGGGCGGCGAAGCCAACTACAACGGCAGCAATGCGCAGCACGTGGCCTTTGCCTCGCGTTACGACCTGTTGCCGCAGGCAGCCGACCCCGAGTACAACTTCGGTGTCACGCAGCCGGTCAACAACAAGGACGCCAAGATCCACGGTTGGGAGCTGGGCGGGCAATACTTCTTCGGCAGCACCGGGTTCGGCATTCTCGCGAACTACACTATCGTCAGGGGCGATGTCGGCTACAACAACGCCAGCGACCCCAACGAGAACCAATTTGCCCTGCTCGGCCTGAGCGACTCGGCGAATGCGGTGCTGATGTACGAGAAATATGGCTTCAGCGCGCGTCTCGCGTACAACTGGCGCGACGAGTTCCTGCAGAGCGTCAATCAGGGCACCTGGAGAAACCCGATCTACGTGGATGCCTACGACCAGTTCGATCTGAGCCTGGGCTACGAATTCAACGCCAATCTCGCGTTGTCGTTCGAAGCGATCAACCTGACCGGGGAGGACATCCGCTGGCACGGCCGTTCGGACAAGCAGCTGTGGTATCTGGAAGACCAGGGTCCGCGTTATGCCCTGGGAGCGCGCTACAAGTTCTAAAGGCGCGCGATTCGGACGGAGCCCGGCAATCCGTCCATGCGATGTCCGTGACCAGGAAGGCCGCTGCGAAGCGGCCTTCCTTTTTTCCGGTGGCCTGCCAGCCCCGGTTGTGATAATTCCGACAAGGGTCTTTTATCCGCGCCCGTTGGGTTACCGGCGCCGACGCTTCAGGATGCAAAGATGACCAGGCACGTAATGCTCAACAATATCGCCCACCGGGACCTGCGGGTGATCACACGCCACGGCAGCGAATTCGGCGACAACGCCGGCACCGTGCTCACCTTCCCCACCGAATACGGCGATGTGCAGCGGGAATATCCGATCTTCTTCCGCAAGGATCCACAGACGGGGGAATTGCAGTCGATCGCGCTGCTGGGGTTCGAGAAGGATGAAAACCTGTTCCTGGAGAACGGCCGCTGGAATGCGCTGTACATTCCAGCGATCGTGGCACGCGGCCCGTTCCTGATTGGCTTTCAAGAGCAGGACATGGGTGGCACTGTGCGCACCGAAGCCGTCATCCATGTCGATATGGATAACCCCAGGGTCAGCACGAGCGAAGGCGAGCCGGTATTCCTGCCGCAAGGCGGCAATAGCCGCTACATCGAGCACGTTGCCACGGTCCTGAACGGAATACGCGACGGACTGGCGGTCAGCAAGGCGATGTTCGCTGCCTTCACCGCGATGGACCTGATCGAACCCGTCAAGGTAGAGATCAAGCTCACTGCCGAGGAAACGTACGACCTCCTCGGCCTGTATACGATCAGCGAGGAGAAGCTCGCGAAACTGGACGGCAATTCGCTGGCCGCGCTGAACCGGGCCGGCTTCCTGCAAGGTGCATTCCTGGTGATCGCTTCGATGAACAACATCAAGAAGCTGATCGACATGAAGCATCGCAGGCGCCGCACCCAGGTCGCAGTCGCCTCCTAGACCGGAAGCCCGCACGTGCTGCAAATCGTCCGGAAAACGCGCGTACTGGAAGGTTGCCGGGCAAACGATTTGCCGCTGAGCGACCTGTTGTCCGGCGGCGAGCCCGTCGTGCTGAAAGGGCTCGCGTCTCACTGGAAGCTGGTCGAGGCCGGCCTGCGCAGCGATCGGGACGCCCTCGACTATCTGCGCTCGTTCTACAACGGCAAGCCGGTCGGAGCCTCGTTCGGCGATCCGCAGATCGCCGGACGCCTGTTCTACAACGAGGGCTTTACCGAACTGAACTTCGTCAGCCGCCGTGCCTCCATGGAGGAGGTTCTGAGCGGGATCGAGCAACACCTGCATGACGATCGGCCGCCGACTTACTACATCGCATCCACGACCATCGATGCCTGCCTGCCGGGCTTCAGGAAAGACAATGACGTGGAGTTCACGGCGCAGGGCATCGATGCGCTCGCCAGTATCTGGATCGGCAATCGCACCACCGCCTCCTGTCACTACGACGCTCCAAACAACCTGACCTGTTGCGCGGTCGGCAAACGACGCTTCACGCTGTTTCCGCCCGAACAGATTTTCAACCTGTATCCGGGACCACTCGACCCCACGCCCGGCGGACAGGCCATCAGCGTGGTCGATTTCGCGCAGCCGGATTTCGAGAAGTATCCGCGCTTTCGTGAAGCACTTGAAGCAGCCCAGGTGGCCGATGTCGAGCCTGGCGATGCGCTGTTCATTCCCAGCATGTGGTGGCATCACGTCGAGGCCCTGAGCGCCTTCAATACGCTGATCAACTACTGGTGGAGCTCTTCGCCAAAATTGGTCCCTACGCCGATGCATGCCCTGTATCACGCGCTGTGGGTATTACGGGACCGTCCGGAACGTGAAAAGCAGGCCTGGAAGAACGTTTTCGACTACTACGTCTTCGGTCCGGCGGAACGCGCCGGCGAACATCTGCCGCAGCAGGCGCGGGGCGTGCTGGGGCAGATGGACGATACGACGGCACGGCAGCTGCGGGCCATGCTCATCAACATGCTCAATCGCTGATCGATCCACGGAGCCGCCTTGGAAACCACTAACGTGTCCGCTGCAGTACCCGGCGAAAAGACCGGCGCACTACGCAGAGTCGTGATCGCCGGTGGTGGAACTGCTGGATGGATAGCCGCCGCCGCGCTATCGCAGCAGCTAAAAGGCATTCTCGATGTCACCCTGATCGAGTCGGAGGAGATCGGCACGATCGGCGTGGGTGAATCCTCGATTCCTCCCATGCGCGTGTTCCACAAGCTGCTCAAGATCGACGAGCAGGAATTCATGCGTTCCACCGAGGCCACCTTCAAGCTCGGCATCCTGTTCGACAACTGGCGCACGATCGGGGATCGCTACATCCACTCCTTCGGTCGCAACGGCAAGTCGACCTGGCTGTGCGAGTTCCATCACTTCTGGTTGCGTGGCCTGGAGATGGGCATCGACTCCGAGCTCGGCGATTACTGCTTCGAGCTGCAGGCGGCGAAAGCCCAGAAATTCGCCACCTCGCCGCAGTCCGAGATCAACTATGCCTATCACCTGGATGCGACGGTCTACGGCAAGTTCCTGCGCCGATTTGCCGAAGGCCACGGCGCAAAGCGCGTGGAAGGAAAAATAAAACAGGTGCGACAGCATCCGGACTCGGGCTTCATCGAAGCGCTGGTGCTGGAGTCCGGACAGTGCATCGAAGGCGACTTCTTCATCGATTGCACCGGCTTTCGCGGTTTGTTGATCGAACAGACGCTGCAGACCGGCTACGAAGACTGGTCGCATTGGCTGCCTTGCGACAGCGCCGTGCCAATACAGACGGAATCTGTCGGCCCTCCTGTTCCCTATACGCGTGCCATTGCCCATGAAGCCGGCTGGCGCTGGCGCATTCCCCTGCAGCATCGGGTCGGCAATGGGCTCGTCTATTGCAGCCGTTACATGACGGATGAAGCGGCCACCGAAAAACTGCTCAATGACATCGAAGGCAAGACGCTCATCCAGCCACGGGTAATCCGCTTTAAAACCGGCCGACGGCGCCAGGCGTGGAACAAGAACTGTGTCGCGCTGGGCCTCGCGGGTGGATTCCTGGAGCCGCTGGAATCCACCACCATCTACGTCATCATGACGGGCATCACTCGCCTGATGCAGCTATTTCCCTTCAACGGGGTCACGCAGCCGTTCATCGATCAATACAACGAGGAGGCGAGCATCGAGCTGGAGCGAATTCGCGACTTCATCGTGCTGCATTACAAGGCCACGCAGCGCGAGGACAGCGCCTTCTGGCGCGACTGCGCCAACATGGCAATCCCCGATTCACTGCAACACCGCATCCAGATGTTCAAGGAAAGCGCCCACGCCTACCAGGCTGGCGGCGAGCTGTTCCGCGTCGACTCGTGGACCCAGGTGATGCTGGGCCAGGGCATCAGGCCGCAGCACTACCACCACGGTACCGAGGCCGTCAGCGATCAGGATTTGCGCCAGTTTCTATATGGCCTCAAGAAATCGATCGCCGACGCCGTCGCGAAGTTGCCGAGTCATCAGGACTTCATCGACCGGTATTGCAAGGCCAACAGCGGCGGTTCGGGACTGTCTGCCTCCTGACGCTGTGACGGTAACCGCATGGCTGTCGGCAAATGATTCTGCACCTGCATCCTGACATCCGCGTACAGAAACTGACGATCGGCACCGAGCAGGCGCCGCTGCTGGTGATCGACAACTTCGTCGCCGACGCCGACAAGCTGATCGGCAGAGCGGCGTGGCGACAGTTCGTGCCCTCGAAGCGATTCTTCCCCGGCGCCCGGGTCGAAGCACCGCCGGCCTATCAGCAGCTCATCGTCAACGAGTTGCGCAATACGCTGGCTGACTACTTCCAGCTCGGAGGCGGACCAGCCAAATTCGCCATGTGCCACTACTCGCTTGTCACTACCCCACCCGCGCAGCTCACCCCCATCCAGGCTCTCCCGCATATCGATTCCCTACATGGCGATGAGTTGGCGTCAGTGCACTACCTGTTCAAAGCGGATCTTGGCGGCACGGCCTTCTATCGCCACCGCAAGACCGGCTTCGAGAGTGTCGATGCAGCGCGCAGCGAGAGTTATTTCCAGTGCCTGGAGGAGGAGAAGCAAGGCCCCGACCGGCCGGCCGCCGCATACATCCACGGCGATACGGCGCTTTTCGAGCAGATCGCCAAACAGGACGGCGTGTTCAATCGCATGCTGGTCTATCGGCGCAACTCGTTGCATTCGGCCTGCATTTCCCCGCATTTTGTCCCGGATCCCAACCCGCTTACCGGGCGTTTATCGATCAACAGCTTCATTGCTTTTGAATCCTGACGGTCGACGCAAACGCCAGAATAATGGCGGACGACCGCGAGAAAAATTGCGCCCGGTTGGGCCAGCCAGGTCGACGGTATTTGCCGCAAGCCGGTCGATCTACAACACCACCGCGTCATTGTTACCGGGTAATTGCCGATTTTTCCCAACCGGCGCTACCCGATCAGCTCTCGCTGCAAAATCGACCCAGCGTACCCAGGTCTCACCCTGTATCTTTCGGGCTACCGCGCGTGATGGCTCCCGGGCGATCCTTGGACTCCGTTTGCGGTTAGGATCTGCTGCAATGAATGACGCTCGCGCCTCCCTGGACCCGGAAACGCTGCGACAACGCATCGCGACCGAGCAGGTCGCTTTGATGTGCCGGCTGACGACAGCGCCCCTGCTCGGCAGTATCGTGATCGGCGCGATAGTCGCCTATCTTGCCGTTGAAGATGCCGGCGTGCTGGTCAGCACTGGCTGGTATTGCGCATCGCTCGCGATCATGTTCATCCGCTGGCGAGTCGCGCGCGCCTTCCTGCAGCGTCCCCGCGAATACCCCGAAGTCCTGCGCTGGCAGTCGGTCATGCTCTTGCTCATCGCGCTGTTCGGTGCGATCTGGTCGATTCCAACGGGATTCCTGTTGCCGACCGACCCGCAGAAAGAGATCGTCATGTCGGTGATGTTCATTGGCGCCACCGCCACCGGCCTCGGATCGCTGGCGCCGGTTCGCAATGCGTACGCGGCGTTGCTCGTCCCTTTCACACTGCCCTACGGGATCCACCAGTTCCTGATGGGTGGCGAGCGCCTGCTGATCGGACTGGCATTCCTGCTCTATCTGCCGGTCATGATCGTGATCGCGAATCGCCAGACCGATTCGGTGGAGCGCCAGATCCGCCTTGCCATCGAGAATGAAGCGCTGGCGGATGCACTACGGCACGAACGCGACCGGGTGAGCGCAACCAACGGGGAGCTGCAGACGCAGATCCGGCAGCATCAGCTTTCCTCGGAGCAGATTCGATTACTGAATCGCGACCTGGAGCTGCAGGCCGCCGAGTTGCGGACCGCGAACGACGACCTGGAGGGATTTTCCTATTCGGTATCCCACGACCTGCGCGCACCGCTGCGCGCCATCGACGGCTTCTCGCACCTGATCGAAGAGCACCGGCTCGCCGACAGCTCAGGCCAGTTGGGACACTATCTCGGCCGGATCCGCGAAAACATTGCCCGTATGTCGATGCTGATCGACGACCTGCTCGCCTTCTCGCGTTGCGGCCGGCAGCCGGTCGAGATGAACGAATTGCAGATGAATGAGCTGGCGCACGCGGCAGCGAACGAGGCGCGCTCCGCTCACGCGACGCAAGCTTCACCGCAGATCGTCATAGAGCCCTTGCCCCGCGCTCACGGCGATGAGCGCCTGATGCTGCAGGTGTGGATCAATCTGATCGACAACGCGGTGAAGTACAGCAGCAAGGTCAGTTGCCCGAAAATCGTAGTGAGCGGGCGTGAGGAAGCGAATCGGGTCGTCTACGAAGTGGTCGACAACGGCATCGGCTTCGACAGCCGCTACAGTGGCACGCTATTCGGAGTATTCCAGCGACTCCACGGCGTGCGCGAATACCCGGGAACAGGAGTCGGCCTGGCGATTGTACAAAGAATCGTGACGCGGCACGGTGGGCAGGTATGGGCAACCTCAGAGATCGACCGGGGCGCCACCTTCGGCTTCGCACTGCCGAAAGTCGCGGTCCCGGACCGGCAAAGGAATACTGTCGTGGCCCACTCGTGAAACGATTGGCATTCACGCTCGTGTGCACGCTATCGAACTACTAGACCAACCACTGGAGTAGTCACCCGGAATAATTACCGGGGTCATCGCGACCGATATTTTTTACCAGGATCGTGTCGGATCAGCACTGCGCGCAGCGTCCTTGGGTACGAATCCCGATGACTACTATCTTCTCCCAGGAGACGCGCATGCTATTTCTGACTCTTTATACGCCCGCCGTCATTGCCAGCGGCCCGCCGGATGCCGCACACATGGCGAAGATGGGCAAGCTGATGGAAGACATGACAAAAGCCGGCGTATTGGTTACTGCAGGAGGCATCCTGTCGCGTAGTACCGGCATGAAGGTCACGCTCAAGGATGGCGCCTTCAGCGTCGCGGACGGGCCTGTTGGATCGAGCCTGATGCCTGCGGCCGGCTACGCCCTGCTGCGCACGAACAGCCGCGAAGAGCTCGTCAAGCATGCCAAGGAATTCCTCGAAATAGCCGGGGACGGCTCCTCCGAAATCATCCAGCTCCTGGATGGCCCACCGCCGCAGGCCTGAGTTGGCCGGCTGGACTCGCGCCGCGTTGCATCGTGGGCAAAGTAACGCGGTAGACCAGCAGCATGCTGTCGTTGTCGAAAGACGAGTCGCAACGCTGGCCCTGCATGATGCAATGCCGCGCGATGAAATCGTTGTCGTTACCGACAAACAGAAAGTAGTCGTGCGGTCTCGCCGGATCGAGCGCCGGCACCAGATCCATCGCTTCCCACTTCTCTGAGAGTGTGAGCGGCTGGTTGCGCGGGCGGATGTCGATATTCAGACCGAATCGTGCGAGTTGTGACGAGTCGAGCAGGTTGATCAGTTCGGCCCACTGCGCCGGCCGGATGTCCGCCTTGAGTTCCACATCGTCCGCCCGCCGCAAGACTGACGTCGTATTCGTCTCGTACGCACTACCGGCGAGATTGGTGGCTCCTGCCGTATCCACCAGCAGCACACTCTTGAAGACCAGAGGCCTATCGTTGCCTGTACCCAGACCGTTGCCATCGCGCGATAGCATCAGGAATTGATGCTGATTCAGTGCGCGGATCTCGCTCTGCGCGGCAGTCCTGTTGGCACGACCACCGTCACCGGCTTCGGTGTAAGCGGGCAACTGCACAATGTAGTGCTCGACAGGCGTGGCTGGGGTTGGCTCACCACTAACGTCGTAGACCAGCACGCGTGTATTGATGCGGCCACTGGCGTCGCTCTTGTCGGCCACGTTACGAGCGGAATCCTGTATCAGCGCGCTTTGCAACGCGACGAACAATCGTGTGCCATCAGGTGAGAGCGACATTCCTTCGACGCCCTGATTATTTCGCCGGCCGGTATCCGGAGCAGCGAGCGAGTTGAAGTTGATCTTCCCGCCGGTACGCGGCTCGATTGCCTGAGGTGGTGCGATCACGCCGCGTAGTTCGCCCTTGGGGCTGAAGAAAAAGACGCGCGCGGAGTATTCGTCGCCGATGTAGAAACTGCCGTCCCGCGTGAACTGCAACGACTCGCAATCAATCGAGACTTTGCCGGCTCCGATGCCCGCATGCGGCGAGGGTAGCAATACACCGTTTTCAGTCAGTGTACCGTCAGCCGGGTCTGCACCGGTGAAGGGCTCGCCGGGAAAATCGCGCAGCTCAATCCCACCGTCCGGGACGATGCTGACCTGGCGTTGAGAATGGATATCCGCAGGCAGGTTCTTGCCGTGATAGGGCGTGAAGCGTAAGCGAAAGCGATGTAGTCGCGCTGCGTAGTCGTAGAACAGACCCGCATTGGGATCGTTTCGACCGCGATCGGGCAACGTCCACAGGACGCCCTCGTAGTGATCGCCAACACGATGCCAGCTGGAGGGATCTATCGCCAGCGAAGAAAAGGAGCCCAGTGTGTCGCCAAGGAAATCAACCGTAGCGGCTGGCAGCCTACCACTGCCGACCAAGCCCTGATCGACGAACGTAGTCCCTTCGAGAGCGATGGTATGCGCGCCCTGCTCAGCGCTGCGATGCGCAGTGGAATAACTTACGGTTGCGCCACTTGCCAGCGCCGGCAGTATCAGGCCAAGCGCAAGCACCGTTAACCAGGGCTGCCGATACAGCGACGCGAGTGGCAAAGCGGTGACCAGAGAGACCCTCATCAGGACGTCCTGGTCACCGCCGGATTGCCGCTGTGCTTTCAACCTAGAAGCGCAGAACAATCGAACCGAAGGCCTGCAACGGTGCAGAGGCGTGGAATACGTAGATCGTGCCGTTTGGATCGCTCGGTGCGAACACGCTGTTGTCCAGGTTGGCGGCGTAACGCTTGTCGGTCAGGTTGGTCACGTTGAGCGACAGACGTGCATCCTTGACGAAGCCGAGCTCGCCAAAGTCGTATCCCGTGCCGAAATCAAGCGTCGTGAAGCCACCGAAGCCCTGGTCGTTGGTGTACGTGTAGTAACGCTTGCCGGTGTACTTGCCGCGCAGAGTCGCATACCACTGACCATAGCTGTAGGTCGCTTCGCTGGCGAACAGCGTATCCGGTGTATCGACCTGGGTCTTGCCCGACGTCGGCACCACTACACCACCCTGCACATAATCGTCCGAGTAGGTGGAGCGATTGAACGAGGCGGAATTGAACCAGCTGAAGTGGCTGCTCGGAGTCCACAGGAAGGTCAGCTCCAGGCCTTTGCTGTTGACGCCGCCGACATTGTAGAAGCGGTTGCCGCAGGTCGGTCCGACCGGCTGACGCGAATCGCAAGGGTTGTACTGCAGCAGGCGATTGTCGAAGTGCACGTAGTACACCGCGGCCGAACCCTGATACGTCGGCCGCACGATGCGATAGCCCGCTTCCACCGAGCGCGATTCCTCAGGCTCGAGTTCGCCCTGGCTGTCCCATACCGACTGGCTTACCGCCTGCGGTCCCAGCTTGAAGCCGCCCTGGAACATCGCGATGTTCTGCGCGTAGCTCGCGAACACTTCCTGGTCGTCTGTCAGCTTGTAGCGCACGCCCGCCTGCGGCAGGAAGTCCTTGCTGGCTTCGAGGCTGCCCGTTGCGAACTGGGCACTGGAGTTCGGTGCAATCGGCGTCTTCGCAACGCCCGGCAACGCGCGCGCATCGGCTGTGGAATGCATGGTCTTGAAGCCAGCGTCGATGCTCAGACGATCATCCAGCAATTTGATCGTGTCCTTGAGGTAGGCCTGATGCGTCTCCCACACCGTACGCTGATCGAACACCCCGACGTCCGGTTGTGCGGACAGGAAAGTACCCAGATCGCGAGGACCAGTCACAGTCGTGTAGTTGTAGCGCGATGCGCTGCTCACGTTGTGCTCGTACCAGCCGCCGCCCTCGATGTGGTTGATGCCCAGATCCCAGCCAACCGACAACATTCCACCGGTGCGATCGATGGTGTAGAGCGTGCTGCGGATGATCAATGGCAACTGCTGCGCAGTACCGAAGTTGGACCAGCTACCGCTGTTCCAATTGTTGCCGTCGCCCTTGTCCTCGTGGTGATAGGCCTGCGCACGCACGTTCACGCTATCGCTCACGTTGAATTCGCCGGTCAGGTAATACAGTTCGTCGTTGCGCAGGATCTGTCCGCCCGTGAAGGCGCCATCGGCATCCTTGTCCGGACCGCTCGAATCGCAGCGAGCCGCATTGAAGCTGCCGGTGTTGCAATAGGCACGGCTCAACGCCTTGTTGAAGTCCGGTGCATAGCCGCCCCAATCCCAGCCGAGGCCGCGGGTCAGCTCGTTCTTGGACAGGTAGAAGTCGTCCGCCTGCGAGGTGCGCGAGGTATCGACGAATGCCGTGATGCGGCCGCTGTCGAATTCGTAGACAGCCTTGCCGTTGAACTGCTTGTTGGTGGATTCGTTGTACGCCTGCTGATCGTTCCACAGGTCGGAGGTTCCGTACATCCCGGACAGGTACATCGAGAAGCCGTTGTAATCGCCGCTGTCGAAGCGCATGAAGGTGCGGCGATTGCTGTCGCTGCCGAAGGACTGCGATACCTGGCCGCCCATTGTCTTGGCGGGGTCGCTGGATACGTAAGCGATGGCGCCGCCGAGATTACTGGTGGAAGGAGTGCTGATGCTGCCGATGCCTTCGGCAAGCTCGACGACCTGGAGATTCTCGCTGATCAACGCACGACCGATGCTGAGGCCGTTGTAGTTGTTGTAAGCACTATCGCCAAGCGGCATGCCGTCCAGCGTGTAACCCAGCCGCGTCGCGTTGAAGCCGCGCAGGCTCAGGGTCATCGACTGTTCATTGGTGGCCAGCGCATCGATCGACTGCGCATTCACACCCGGCAGAATGTTCAGCGCCTTCTGCGGGCTCGTGCCTGGAGGCAATACGTCGAGGTTCTTGCTGGTGATACGCTGTACCTGGCGCGATTCGCCGCGGCCGATCACCGAAACCGTTTCCAGGACATCGGACATATCGGTATCGCCGGGCGCCGTGGTGGCCGCATTGACCTCCAATCCGGTGAACAGCGTGACACCACAAGCTGCAACCACAACTGACTTTCTAAACACTTATTTACCTTCCTGCTGCTTAAGCCGCATTGGTGGCAACTTCATTGCCACGCACCGGCGGTTGGTCGAGCCGGTGATTCTTTCAGCTTGAGATGAAGGTTTTATTGCGTGGCGGTCGATGTAACGGTGAGTTAGTGGCAGGGCGATGACGTGAGGATCAAACAAGGCCATCAAGTTGACACCAACAGCAGGTTTTCTGTGCGCACGTCGCGGAGCGCACCAGAGATCATCAAGTCTCTGTCATGCCTTTTGTCATAAATCGCAGCGACCTGTTGTGCTCGTATGTTTCGCGAGAAACACTCCCGGTTCCTCAGGATGTTTGTGGTGCATTCGGCGCGAATACAGCCGGATCGCGAAACCGATTCGCCAGATGGTCTATCCATGCACGCACCAGCGGCGGCAGACCGGTTCGAGTAGTGAACACGAGATGGACGATTCCCTCCTCGCCTCTCCAGTCTGGAAAGACCCGCACCAGCGTTCCCGAGCGCAACGCTGCCGCGCAAGCGTGGTCTGGCAGAAGGGCGACGCCGAGTCCCGCGATTGCCGCATCGCGCAGCGCAGCGAAATCACTGCAACCACATCGCGGCGCGTGAGTGTGTTCGTAGCTTCGTCCCTCCGGCCCTTCAAGAACCCACGTCGTATCGTCGCTCTCCTCAGCTGAGCTGATAGTTGGCAACGCGGCCAGAGCTTCGATGCCCTGAGCTTGAATCGCATTCGCGAGCACTGGACTCGCCAACAGAATGCGGCGACTGTGAGCCAGAGTGCGCATGGTCAGTGCTGCATCGCTGTCGAGTTTCACGCGCACACGCAGAGCGACGTCGATGCGTTCGGCGATCAAGTCGACAGGCCTGTCGGTAGCGACGATCTGAATGCGCACGCGCGGATAGAGCGTCAGGAAATCCGGCAGCATCGGCGAAACGATCTCGATCAGGCCGGTCGGACACGAAAAGCGCACCACTCCGCTGGGTTCGGTGAGACTCGCCGCCACGATAGCCTCGGCGCGCTCGGCTGCATTCACGGCAGCCTGGCATTGCTCGTAGAAAGCCCTGCCAATCTCGGTGACGCGAAAGCGTCGTGACGAGCGCTCGATCAGCCGTGCGCCAAGCTGCTTCTCAAGCCGGGCAACGCGCCGGCTCAGCTTCGATTTGGGAATCCGCAATGCCCGGCCCGCTGGGGCGAAGCCACTGTGGGCGACCACCTGGCTGAAATAGAACAGATCGTTGAAATCCTTCATTCGCCACCACCGTTCTATTGATAGAACGCAGAGTGCCATATCGACCATCTATTCTCATCAGCGTTCCGCCCATATCGTCATCTCACGGCGAAATCACTCGCTCGGATCAATCCAAGCTGGCCCGGAATCCACCGGAAGACCGGCCTATATATAGGAGAGAACCATGACTCTTAAGCTGGAAGGCAAGGTTGCAGTGGTTACTGGCGGAACGACTGGCATCGGCCTCGGCGCCGCCAAGGAATTTGCTGCGGAAGGGGCAACGGTGTTCGTTACCGGCCGCCGCCAGGAGGAACTCGATGCGGCGGTGAAAGCGATCGGCCCGAGAGCGATCGGCGTACGCAGCGACGTATCGAAGCTATCCGACCTCGACCGACTCTACGATGTGGTGCAGCAGCAGGCTTCGCACATCGACATTCTGTTCGCCAATGCGGGCGGCGGCTCGTTCCAGCCGATCGGTGCGATCACGGAGGAGGAATTTGACAGAACGTTCGCAACCAACGTCAAAGGAACATTGTTCACGGTTCAGAAAGCCCTGCCGCTCATGCGCGACGGTGGATCGATCATCCTGACAAGCTCAACCACCACGACGCGCGCGCTGCCCGCGTTCAGCGTGTACGGCGCAACGAAGGCAGCGATTCGCAATTTCGCACGGCATTGGATTCTCGACCTGAAAGATCGACACATCCGTGTCAATGCGCTCAGTCCAGGGCCCACCATGACTCCGGGATTGCAGGGACTGACCAACACCCAGGAACAATGGCATCAACTCGAGACGCAACTGTCCGCGCAGGTGCCGTTGGGCCGCATTGCCGACCCGCGAGAGATCGGCCGTGCAGCGGTCTTCCTCGCCTCCGATGATGCCAGTTTCGTCAACGGCATCGAGCTGTTCGTCGACGGCGGCATGGCGCAGATATGAGGAGGGAGGCAGGGAGCGGGCAACCGGCGACGGTCTGAGCTACTGGCTACGGGCGACAGTCAGAGAGAGGCTTTGCTCCTTGTCTGGCTGTCGCCTGTAGCCTGTTACCTGGAGCCCTCCCCAATCATCGCGCCGCCGACTCCCGCCGCTCGACCTCCGTGCCTGCTCCCGCTCCCAGAAAGCTGTTGGCACGATAGTCCAGGTAGGCCGGCTGCTCGAGGAACGAATTCAATATCCCGTCGGCGAATCGCACCAGTTGCTCCATGCAATATTCGTAAGCGTCGCGCGTAACGGTGATCGAGAGCGTCAAGGTGCCGTGTTGCACGAAGACGCGCAGTTCGCCTTTCTCCGGATCGAGCTGGTTTCTGTCGCCGCAGCCATGGGCCGGAACCGGCCGCAAGAAACACCTGAGCTCGCGCAGCAACTGCGGCGGCAAGGTCGCCGGCAGGAACGACGGGAACATCACCGCGCCCGCGTCGAGGTCCAGCACGAAACGGTACAGCCGGTTGTGGTGCCACAGGACGCGATGGGTCATCCGCCCGACGCGGACCTTGCCAAAGTGCACCTGCTGGAACACGCCTTGCTGCACGAAGCTCTCCAGAACGTCGTTTACGCGCCGTACCACCTGTGAGCGATGGCTGCGGCCGTCGGAACGCCTTTGCACCATCGATATCATTTGCATCGTCATCGACCTGATTCCCCCAATACTTTTATTCGTTCGACCCGCGCGAGGCGCTTCGAACTACTGTCTTCCGCCGGGACTCGGCCCGTGCGGAAATCGCTTCAATGTCGCTGTCCCCTTCCGGCGACGCCGGATGCGCGCTATCTGGCGCGTGGTGTGCGGGTCCGCAGGTGAACGATAAACGCCACCAGCGCCGCAAGTCCAACCGTCCAGTGCAGGATTGAAACCCACGAGCGCCACGCCAAGCTGCCGACGTAATACAGCGCGTAGCCGGTCAGCGACAGCCAGGCCGCACACCCGAACAGCGTGCCCCCGGTGCCGCGGCGAATATGCGCCTTCCAGCTCTTCTTTATATGGTTGGGCCACAGCAACCCGAACCACCATAGCGCATAGAACGAAAACAATGCGTGGACGATCAGCCACCACTTTTCCGCCGGATTCGAGTTCTCAAAGCCGAAACTATCCGTTGTTTTCAGGAAGTAGTGGAACAGCAGCCACAGGACACCGGTGCCCCATGCTGCCAGATTTACGCCGTAGAGGGTGAAGCGCCGCAGCCGCGACATATGGCCCACGCGTCCGCGCGTAGGATGCATATCCTCACTCATGCGCCGACACCAACAGTGCGCCACTCGTCACGGGCATTGCAGATATATGCCGTGGCGCCAAAATCCCGCAGCACGCGGTCGGATCCGGAGCCCCTCGCCATGACAACCTTGGTCAGCGCATCGGCAACTACGCATTGCTGGGCGACTACCGAAACGAAACTTCGCAACCCCATCGTTGCCTTACTGCGCCCATGCACATGGGGTCCAACGCGGCGACGACCCCGCATCGAGCTACCCTCTCGTCCACTACTGCTTGCAATACTGCCGTCCTGCAACCGCACTATCGGCATCATCGCCTCCGCCGGCGCAATCCGTAGCCGTATCGCTTCGGGGATCGGGCCGCGAACCCGCAGGTCGCCGCCCGCGTTTATGCACACCTGCACATCCTCTGCGAGTTCCATCTGTGCCAGCGCATGATCTACGGCGTAGCCCTTGGCGATGCCGCCAAGGTCGATCCACAGCGGGCGGTGAAAGCGGATGCGGTCCTCACCGACCAACTCGATGTCGCGCCATGACGCCCGCCGGTCCGGCACCTGCGTTGAAATCGGCCGCGGTAGCAATCCATGCTCCACCAATCGGCCTGCCACGGTGACATCGAAGCAGCCACGCGAGGCGGCAGAGAAATCCAGAGCGTGGCGTATTACCTGCATCGTATTTCGATCGACAACGACTGCCCGCCCGGGAGCCCCGCGGTTGAGCCTACTGACATCGCTGTCGCTTTCATGAAAGCTCATGAGCCGGTGGATTGCCGCGATGGCGTCGAATCCCGCGTCGATCGCGCGATCTGCCTCGCTGCGCGCAGTCCCCTGAATACTTATCGAGACCAGCGTGCCCAGCAGCGGACGCGCTCTGTGCACCCGCTCTGTCGGCCGCAGAACGCTCATCAGGCCATGCCCCGAGCCTTCCGCTTGCAACCCATCCAATCGATACCCATCCGACAGGTATCGACCCGGCCGGGGGTGAGCCGTTGCCCTCCTCCCCGCCGCGGACCGTGATCTTCGCCGCGGATCACAGGCCGCAGCGCCAGCCGAATCACAGTCCACTTGGCGTCTAACGCACGTTGTGGAGCAAGCGGCTATTTCTTCTTCTCTTCACGATAGACCTCGTGACAACTCTTGCAGGTGAGCACGTCGAGCATGCTGGAGAGCGCCGCCTCCGGCCCCTGCGTATGCGCGACTTTCGCCGCGTTGGCGGTCTTCTGCGCAAATTCGTTCATGCGCTTGGAAAAATCGTCCCAGTGCGCCCACACCTCCGGCTTGGCCTCGCCGCCGGCGACTTTTGGCTCGAAGGACTTGAGCGCGGTTGAGGCAATCAGTGCCAGGGAATCCAGGTGCGCAACCACGTTGTCGTCCGGTATCGCGGTCGAAACGATCTGGCCGAGAATCGCCGACTGCTCGTTGAGCGCGTTCATGATGTGTTCGCGATAATCGACGACGTCCTTGTCATCGGCGCGCGCGGTGGAAAGCAGGCACGTTGCTGCGATGGCAACGGCGCCGGCGATGTTGAACGATCCTCTCATGGGAAATATCTCCGCTCTCTTTCAGTTGGCCGCTGCGGGCCAGGATGCTTCACCCAGGAAGGTTGCCCCGGATGGGTCGCAAAGGGCGCCACAGCACGCAGCGCCCTTGCGGTTCGAATTGACTACTGGCGCTTGAAGACCTGCGTGTCGACGCATTCCTTGCTGCTGGTGAGATAGGCCCTGGTCTGCGTCATCTCCTGGCCATCCGACGATATCGTCCGCACCAGCTGCTCGGTGATCTTGTCGTCCTTGGACCAGTGCGTGAATTCGACCCGCGACGGATTCACCAACTTCCAGGTGATGGCTTCGTTGGCGGGCTTACCGATGCTCGCCGGATATTTCTCGCCGTCGTAGCGCCACACGTACCAGGTGTCGATCGGCTTGTCCTTCTCATCGATGCCGGTCCAATGCACCGAGACCAGGCCCCAGCCCGATTCGACGATTTCGCGTCGCGCCTTCTTCGGCGCGGGCTTGCAGAACTTCGACTTGACGAGATCCAGCTCCCACACACCCTGCGTCAGGTCTTTGGGATTGGGTGGCTGAGCCGCCATGCTGGCACTCGCGCCCAGCAGCGACACCAGCGCCGTCATGGCGCAAAGCAACTGCACCGGCCGCGTCTTGCGGGAAACCTGGCTGAGCGATGTAGACATGTCCTCTCCAATTGATGGGGTCACAGAATCAAAACCAGTGCTTCGAACTAGGCTCTCAGGTCCGTGCCGCGCGTCTCCGGTAGCAGGATGAGGCCGACGACAAAGGTGAAAGCCGCACCAATCAGCGGATACCACAGGCCCGAATACACATTGCCAGTGGCGGCCACGATCGCGAAGGCAACCGGCGGCAGGAACCCGCCGAACCAGCCCGTGCCGAGGTGGTACGGCAGGCTCATCGAGGTGTAGCGGACCCGCGCCGGAAACAGCTCCGTCAACAGCGCTGCCATCGGCCCATACACCATTGCCGCCAGACTCATGAGCGCGACCAGGATCAGCAACATCAGCGGCGTGTTGATCTTCGAGGCATCAGCCTTGAGCGGATAACCCGCCGCGGATACGAGCGCTGCCGCTTGCTTTTCCCAATCGGCCCGGCGCGTCCGCAACTCCGCAGCGCTCAGCTGCCCGCCCTGGAACGAGTTCAATGTCTGGTCTCCGACGTGCAACTGCGCAACGGTGCCGGCGGGCGCCTCGACCGTGTCGTAGGTCACGCCGGCGCGAGCCAGATAGGCGCGAGCGATATCGCATGAACTGCTGAAGCGTGCGTTACCGATCGGATCGAACTGGAAGGAACATTCGTGCGTATCGGCGAACACGGTGACCGGCGAGGCTGCCACGGCACGTGCCATATCGGGATTCGCTGCGTAAGTCAGCGCTTTGAACAGCGGGAAGTAGGTCAGCGCGGCCAGCAGGCAGGCACACAGGATCACCGGCTTGCGACCAACCTTGTCCGACAGCCAGCCGAAGAAAATGTACAAGGGCGTGGAGATGACCAGGGCCGCGGCCACCAGCAGGTTGGTCAGCGCCGCATCGACTTTCAACACGCGCTCGATGAAGAACAGCACGTAGAACTGCGCCGCGTACCACACCACGGCTTGTCCGACCATCGCGCCGAACAGTGCGATCAGGATCAGCCGCAGGTTCTTCCAGTTGCCGAACGCGTCGGCCCAGGGACGCGATGAGGACTTTCCCGAAGCCTTCATCTGCAGGTACACGGGGCTTTCGGAAAGTTTCAGCTGAATCCACACCGTCACGCCCAGCAGGACGATCGACAGCAGGAACGGCACTCGCCAGCCCCATGCACCGAAGGCGTCTTCACCCAACGCGGTACGCGTTGCAAAGATGACCGCCAGGCTCAACGCCATGCCGACAGTGGCGGTGATCTGAATCCAGCTTGTGTAGAAACCGCGGCGTTCTGGCGCCACATGCTCTGCGACATAGGTGGCAGATCCACCGTACACGCCGCCCACCGAGAGGCCTTGCAACATGCGTAACGCCACCAACAACCATGGCGCTGCAGCTCCGATCTGATCGTAGGTCGGCAGCAGGCCCACGCCAAAGGTCGCCACGCCCATCAGAGCGAGCGTGACCAGAAAGGTGTTCTTGCGTCCCCACAGGTCGCCGAAGAATCCGAATACGATGGCTCCGAATGGGCGCACCGCGAAGCCCGCCGCGAACGCCAGCAGCGCCAGCACGAAGGCACTCGTGTCATTGACGTTGGAGAAAAACTTGCGGCTGATGATGACCGCGAGCGAACCGTACAGAAAAAAATCGAACCACTCGAATACCGACGCCACCGAGGAGGCCGCGATCACCTTGAAATTGTCCCGGCCGATGCCGCCGACTTCCCCGGCGGCCATCACTTCGCGATTGGCAATGCTCATAAGATTTCATCCTCGATGCGAGCGCAACCCACCTGCGTTCGCATGTGCTACTGGCTGTAAGCCTGAGTTCCCTGCGAGGTACGCGGGCGAACCCGCGTACCTCGTGGGACAGTCAGGCGATCGCATCCCGGCGCGTGCCGATTACATCCGGATCCGCACACCCAGCAGGTACGCGCGGCCGAGCAGATCGAAACCGCTGGCTGCCTTCGACAGCGGCGATACATAGGTGAAGTCGGTCGGGCCTAGCGGCACGATCTCCGGATCCCGGTTCAGCAGGTTCTTGACGTTGAAGAACGCCTCGAGCTTCATATTCTCCATTGCGAACTCGTACGAGAACGACGCATCCAGGTAGTAAGTACTCGGGATGTGGTTGTCCTCGATCGTCTTCGCCACGGCGCCGGAGGTGGGGCAACCGCTGGTGCACTCGATATAGCGGGTGTCGATCACTCCGTCGCTCTGCGCCCGTGCCGTCAGCGAGGTCCTGAATGCATCGAGGCTGTAGGCCAGGTTCGCCGTCAGGCGCCAGTCCGGCGGTCCGACGATCAACTGCCCCATGTCCCCGAGCGTGCTGTACGCACCGGCGCCGAAGCCATCGTCCTGGCTGCTGGTCTTGTACAGGGTTCCGAGGCCGGTGAAGCTGAGCTGTCCCTGCCACGAAGAGAACAACGACGAGGCATCCAGCGTCTGGCTGACTTCGAAATCGATACCGCTCTTCTTCTGCGAAGCGAGGTTGAACGGAATCAACGTCACCTGGGTGATCACACCGGCGCCATCGCGCTGGATGTTGTCGCAGAACGAGGTCTGCCCTTCGAAACAGAACTGCAGAGTCTGGTTGTCATTGGGCCGGCCAATGGCGCCGGTCAGCTTGATGTTCCAGTAGTCCACCGATGCGCTGAAGCCCGGCATGAAGCTCGGCTGGAAGACCACGCCGAATTCGTAGGTATCGCCCTGTTCCGGTTTCAGGTTGGGGTTGCCGGCATTGGCGCCGAAGTATTGCTGAATGGTGTTGGTGAACGGATCGAAGGCGGAGCGCTGGCCCGAATTGCTGGCCGCGAACAGCTCGTTGAAGTTCGGAGCACGGATGTCTCGCGAACGTGTGCCGCGAAATTTCAGGCCCTGCACCGGCGCCCATACCGCGCCGTATTTCCAGGTCGTAACCCGGCCGGAGTACTGGTAGTCCGTGGAACGGACCGCTGCGTTCACGTCCAGGCTATCGGCCCACTTCATACCCTTGGCGAGCGGTACTACCGTTTCGAACGCGCCTTCGGTTACATCGTTCTTGGCATTGAACGCGGAGAAGTTGCCGGCAAACCATGGGCCGCCGCCGCTGGGGACGCCTTCGGCCTTGTCTTCGCGATGCTCGGCGCTCAGTGCGACCGATACGGGACCGGCCCAGGTCGAGAACACTTCACCTTGTACCGACGCCGCGAACACGTCCTGCTGCAGGGTCTGCACGACGCTGGATGTTCCCGTCACATAGTCCAGGCCTGCCTGGTTGTTGACGCCGATACCCAGGGGATTCCACGGCGAGCAGCCGTTGCTGCGATCGGTGAGCGTCGAGCGGCAGACGATCGCGCCAGTGTTCGGATCGAGCACTGCGTCGATAGCCTGTGCATACCTTGCGGTCTGCACCACGCCAATCACATCGGTAGTGCTCTCCGTCTTGCCGTACTGGTAGTACGCATTCCAGGTCCACGTGTTGTCGAAGGCGACGAACTTGCCTTCGGCGCCGACCACGTAACGATTCGTCACCCGATTCACGTCGTTGGCGACCGTTGGCAGGTCGTAGTTCATGCTGCCGATCTTGAACGACGGCAGGTTCAGCGCCGTCATCTGCGCCTGCACCGAGGCCGGAATGTACGGGTTGCCCGACAGGATCGTCGGACCGCTGCCCGCCTGGAACGGAGGCCAGGTCGCCGTGTAGGTACGATTGTCGCCCCATGCAGCCTGTGCGTAGACGTTCACGTTGTCGGTCACGTCGTAGGACACGCGCCCGAACAGATTGCGACGCCGGTTCGATGGCTCCAGCGTGCCGGAGCGGTCGTGACGTACTTCGGTGGATTGCCAGTCGCCACCCTGCATCCACGGATCGTTGGTGATCGGACCGTAGTTGAATGCATAGGGCGCGCCGCCCTGACCGAAGGCAGTGCCGCGCAACGGTCCGGCAATGATGATGCCGCCGTGCGTCGCATTGCTTAGCGAGACATGCGGCCGTACCAGGTACTCGGGTTGGCCATTATTCGCCGTGTACGAGGGATTCACCAGGATCCCCCAACCGCCATAGTTCCAGTCGCGTCCGCCATCGCCCGGAGTGACGCCATCACGATCGGCGATTTCGCCGCTCAGTAGCACATGGCCACGATCCTCGGCGAAGCCGAAACCGTTGGTGAGCGAGACTTTGTAGGACTGGTCGTCGCCGTAAGTGGTCTCGCCCGTGGTCACTTCGCTCTTGAAGCCAGTGAACTTCTTGTCGAGGATGAAGTTCACGACGCCCGCAACAGCGTCGGAGCCGTACACCGCAGAACCGCCGCCCGTGACTGTCTCGACGCGCGAGATCAACTGCTGCGGAAAGTTGTTGACGTCGACTTCGCCGCTGAACAATGAGGGAACCGAGCGCTGACCGTCGAACAGGGTCAGGGTCCGGTTGCCGCCCATACCCCTGAGGTTCAGCACGTTCAAGCCCTGGGCGCCATCGCTGATGCCGGACACGTTGCCTTCAGGGGACTGGCTGTTGGAGAACACCGGCAAGGTGTTGAGAGTGTCGGCGACGTTGGCGGTGGCCGTGCCCCGCTGCAACGACTCGGCGCTGATGACGGTTAGCGGGGTGGGCGCTTCATAGCCCTCGCGCGCAATGCGCGATCCAGTAACGACGACCTGCTCGAGTTGATCGGTGTTGCTCGGCGCCTCCTGAGCAAACGCCGCATGTGTGGTTGCGAACGAACCGGCGACCAGCGCCACCGCATTCACGGCAGTCAGTGTGCGGATCTTGAAAAGCGAGCGACCGCAGTCAGCCGCCTGATTGAAATCTGATCGGAACATTCCCCCACCCCATTGCTATTGTTTGAACGGAAACAGTCTTTGTTCTGCGGTCTAGTAGTGGCACCGGTAGCCACTCACACTTGCGGGCACCTCCGGTAACCGTCGCGTCGAGTTGCTATGTCGCGAATTGCCATGCCGCTGCGCATTCCCGCAGTTATGGTTTCGCGATATTCCAGTACACGCCGACTCCGCCCGACGCCTTGGAGATCTCCTGCAGGTAGGACACGCGCTGGAAATCGAAACCAACGCCTTCGACCTTGGCGAAGTCGTACGTGGCTTGCCCGTTATGCTGGCCCGGAGCCTTGTCACCGGCGTACGTGTAGAGCGCGTAACCCTTGTAGGCCCACTGAGTGGTTCCGTCCGCGCGTTTGATCGGCTCCCAGAATCCGTTCGCCTGCGCGTTCGCGGGAGCGAGGAATGGGTGCCAGGTATTCAGGCATTGATCGGTCGCGCACGCGGCGCCACCCAACTTCTTTCCCTTGTAATAGGCATTGGTAAACGTATCGCGCAGATTGCGGCCGCCCCAGCGCTTCTCGAAGGCATAGCCCCCGTACAGAGTCATGCCATTCAGCGACAGCACATCGCCGTAGCCATCCAGCGTCGTGATCCCAACCTTCATCGGCTGGAAATTGTTCGAGACCGCTGCGACGCTCCACTTGCGGTCGACGCCAGCACCGCGGGCATCGCCTGGAAGCTCATCATTGCTGCTGGCATACAGTGGTCGCTTCTTGTACGCCCACTGCTTCGAGCCGTCGTTGCGTGTCACGACCGAAAAATCGCCTACGCCTGCGGCCAGTGCAGGCGCGGCCACTGGAAGCCAGTGCACTTCGCATGCGCTGGTAACGCACGCCTGATTGTCGTGCTTGGCGTCGCCGTCGAAGGCGTACAGTGTGTGTCCGCTTGAATTCGTCAGAACGACCGCCTGCACCGAGGAGACCTGGCGAACATCGATATCGTCGGGAAGCGACATTGATGCGGCGGGCGTGAAGCGGGCCACCTGCCAGCGTGCAGCTGGCAATAGCGAGCCAGCTATCACCGGATTCTCTGCAAGCTTGGAGTTGGCGGTTTCGGTGAGCGCCACGTTGGTAGCGACTTCACCGGGCACTTGCTCCTTGGTCCACGTGTACAGCGGATGCGACTGATACGCCCACTGGCGAGCACCATCGGCCCGTTTCACGACGGACCAATCGCCGAAAGCCTTCGCGCCCTTCGCCACCGCCAACGGGAGAAACTCCATCGCACACTCGGCAGTGCACTTCGAAACTCCCGCCGCATCCTGGTCGTACGTCAGCAGCGTTCGCCCCTGCGAATCGCCAGGCCGTATCCACAGCACCTGCGGCTGCGAAATCGGTAACTCTCTGACCACCTCGATCAGCGTGATGCCTTGCGGAGTGGTGTCCGTTAGCGCAGCAGCCGAGGCCGTCGCCCCGGTCATGCATGCGACGGCTGCCGATGCGCCTATCGTCGTCAACGTAAGCAACTTGGCCCGCGTCATCGAATCACCTCTCTCATTCGCAGTACGCTGCGGTTGCAAGACGCCGTAGTCAGATCAGCACTTCGCTGAATGGCTTGGTGGCATGATTGGTCTCGGTACCCCAGCTTCCGGTGGACATGCCGAGCGCCTGTTGAATCGTGAGGCCAACGCGAGTAGCCGCATCGCCCTCCGCTGCGATGTGCATTCCTGTCTTCATGCGGCCGCCCGCGCTGCCAGCCGTGAAGACCGGGATCTGCTTCATGGAGTGCAGCCGGGCCTCGCCGTGGTCGGTGAACGCGAGAACCACGGAGCGATCCAGCAGCGTCCCGTCGCCTTCGCGGATGGAATCCAGCGTCTGCACGAACTCGCGGAACATCTCCATGTGATATTCGCCGAGCTGCTTGCACTTGATCTGGTAACCCAGCTTCGGGTCGACCGGCTCTTCGTGCGTCAACTGGTGATAAGCGCTCACCTCGTTGGGCATGCGCAGCGGAGAGAACCCCGAGCCCATGGCGACATTGACGATCTGCGTCTGGCCGCACGCCAATGCATGCGCCAGGAGCTGCGCGAACTGGCGATGTGTGGTCCGGGTCTGGTCCACCAGGGTGCCGATGTTCTCGGATTCGAATCTCGGCGGCACCGAACACGCGGGCAGCGCCGTCGGCCGCTCCAGCTCGACGGACAGTTGCTGCTCGAGGTCGCGCACGGACGTGAAGTACTCATCGAGCCGGGTTCGATCCGACGCAGAGACCTCCTTCAACAAGTCCTGGCGCTGTTCGGTAACACCGGAAAGCACGCTTCGACGCACCATGGTCGCCGGATCGGGAACAAAATTCTCGGAATTGGGATCCTTGAACTCCGGTCCGAACAGACGCGCGTACATCGCAAGCGGCGAGACTTCGGCCGGATTCATGCCGCTCACGCCGCGGGCGCTCCAGCTCGACCTGCGGTCGCCGTCGCAACCGACTTCGAGCGACCGGAAACGCGTGCGCTTGCCGATATGGCTGCCGATGGTCGCATCGAGACTGGTGGAATATTCGCTACCGGTGCGCGAGACGATGCCGGTCATCTGGCACTGGGCGCCGGAGTAATGATTCTGGTTGACCTTGCCGTCGAGAAACACCTGCAGCCCGCTGTAGATATTCAGCTTGGCTTTGATCGGCTCTAGCGCCGCGATGTGCTCCGGCAACGTGTAGCCGGTACCGATAGTCTTCGGCTCCCAACGATTCGGCGTGAGACCGAGCCCGAAGAACCAGGTACCGAAGATCGGCGGCAGCGCGGCGCCGGTTGCCGCATAAGCCTGACCGTTGGGGTCCAGGAAACACTCAAGCAATGGCAACGCGACCGTAACCGCTGCTCCGCCAAGGACACCGCGCAGAACGGTGCGCCGGCTCAGCTTCTCAAGTGCACTCATTGGGAGGATCTCCGTACTCTGAATCTCAGCTTCAACTCTTCGCGGTGCGGTCGTGCCGCTGCACTCAAGTCAGTGCACTCGAGCACTGCGCCATCGCATCCTCAGTGCCCGGCATCGGCCGATAGCGGCTGCTCACCCGGGGCTACAAAAAATCCAGGGCTCAACGCGACGCGACGCATCAGCTCGCGCCATCTCACGCCATCCTTGCCAAGCTCGGACTGCAGATCGGCCAGCCACTTGCGCTCATCGGCATTGGGCTGCCGCGCCGTTCCGTAGGAGAACGCACGCTTGATCAGGCAGGAGGTCGTTGCGGGATCGTCCCGGATCACCTGCGCGAGCTGCTTGAGGCCGTCGAAATTCTTGCCGTTGAGGGCGCCGTGCGCATCGATCGGCGTGTTGTTCTCGTCCGCGCGGAACCCGGCCGCCGTGGTGAAGTTCTCCATCGACAGTCCCATCGGGTCGGTGATCTTGTGGCAACCCGCGCACATGGCCTCGCTCGCATGCGCCGACAAGCGCTGGCGCACGGTTTTGAACTTCGGATTGGTCGTGTCCTGCACCAGGTTGAAGTTCACGTTGCCCGGCGGCGGCGGCACCTTCTGGCACAGGAATATCTCGCGCAGCGCCTTGCCGCGCAGGGTCGGAGAGGTCCTGGCCGGATGCGAGTTCAGCGACAGGAAACTGACTTCGCTGAGAATGCCAAGATACGGATCGCTATCCGCGAACCGGTAAGCGACCCAGGGAACCGCTCCACCGAGTTCCTGCGAACGCGGCAACGACACGCCATAGAGAGCGGCGAGCGAGGGCGTCAGGAAAGTCTCCTGCGTGACGAACAGGTCCCGATACTCGGCGTTCTTGTTGAGCAGTTGATCGACGATGGTGCGCAACGTCTGCTCCTGCGCATCCTCCTGCACGTTCTTGGTGAACTGCGGATACAGGCCGGTATCCTTGGACAGGGTCGCGAACTTGTCGAAATTGAGCATGTCGGTGAAGAAGGTGCGCACTCCCTCTTCCATCCGCGGCGAGCCCAGCATTCTCTCGATCTGCTGGTTCAGCTCCTGCTGCGACAACAGCTTTCCGGACTGTGCGGCGGCGAGCAGTTCAGCATCGGGCGCGCTATCCCAAAGGAAGAAACTAAGCCGGGACGCGCGCGAGTACGCGTCGAGCTGCATTTGTCCCGAGGCGCTGTCCTGCTTGCTGCGCTCCACGCGGAACAGAAATTCCGGATCCACCAGCATCCGCGACATCGCGGACGCCAGCCCCGCGTTGAAGCTGCCCAACTTTTGTGCCGACTCGCTCTGGATCGCGACGAACGCCTGCGCCTCGCGATCGGTCAGTGGCCGACGCAGCAACAGCAGTCCGGCGCGCCGGATGAATTGCTCGGCGCAGGCATTGTCGGCAGCCGTTGCGGATTTCGGTTTGCACTGGACCAGGACAGCTCTACGTCGTGGCTCGACGATCTGGACAGCGATGTCCTGCGCCAGCTTTTCATACTGCTCAAGCTCCGCTGACGTGATCGTCAGCTTGCGCTCGCCCAAGGCGAGCAGACCTTCATCGCGAAAGCCAGGTTGAACTTTGTTGTCTGCGACGCGAATAGACGCGCCGAACACATCATGGATGGTTCGCGTGTATTCGGCCGGCGTCAGTCGAACGAGGTTGGTTTCTGCAAGGGTTGCGTGCAAAGGCGCCAAAGCACCCAGAGCCACACCTGCGATCAGCGCGGGAACTGCGAGCGGTCGATACATCCTGCGTGCCTTGACCCTGACCGGGACTTTGCCCCGAATATTGATAATTGCCTGCGTCATTGACGGACAGCCGCCTCTTGCTGGATCGGAGCTTGCTGCTGGACAGGTGCCGTGCTCGGCGCGTACGCAGTGGCCACTGTCTGCCTGCCGGCGTTGGTGAGGAACGCCGGTGCCGCTTCAATGTAGTAGGCGGCGGAGATCGCCCGATTTTGTCCGGTGGCGGGATCCGGATCCGCATCGGCCAGTCGCTTCATTGCGTAGTAGACGGCAGGCATATCTACCTGGCCGGTCTCCTCACCACGGATCGCCAGGTAGTAGTAGTAGTCCATCCACGGCTGGTAGCCGCCGATGAGTCCACCCAACGAGCCATCCGGATTCATCTTGAGTCGCAACTGCGTATGCGTGAAACGCAGCACCGCGTAGAACTGCGACTCGCCCTGCATCGAGAAATCGCCGGGCTCGATCGTCAGCACCTGGTTGCGAATATGGCCTTTGAAGACGCTGTGCGAGCGCGGATCCGCATCGATCGAGTACGAGGAGGAACGCAGCACCGAACCGCGCGCATCGCGCATCGTGATGTTCAGCGAACGATCGAACGTGACGGTCACATCACCGTCCTTGCTCAGGTCGGGACCGGAGATGGACAGCAGCCAGGCCGGCATCGAATCCATCGCCGTATCCCACGCAATGCTTTCGTTGTAGGGAATGACGGGCCTTCTGACTGCGTACACCTCGTAGCAGCCGAGCACGCGCCACATCTGGTTGTCGACGCCCTTCTCGCCCGTCTCCGGATCTTCGAACGATCCGGGCTGGACCTTGCCGTCAAGATTGAAGCCGAAGGCAAATCGGCCGTGCGCGGTCTCAAGCTTGGGATCGGGTACAGAGGTTGGAAAGTTGAGGACGTCGACGGCCTTGCCGTCCATCTGTCCGCGCTTCCTGAGATCGACCTTGCGGCCCTGCTCGTCGACGCCGTTGGCGGCGATGATGCGGATGGCCTGGTCCTTGGTGTACCCCTCGCGCATCAGGATCCGCTGCTTGATGTCGACGAGGCCGCCGTTGCCGCCCTGTGGACAGTTGTCCTTGTCGGCGTAGGTCGCCGTGTGAATCAGCGAGATGGCGTAGCCGCGGGTCTCGGCGCTTGCGCTATCCGGCGCGAGCGTTGCCAGCGATGCGATGACGACACAACAACCGCCAAGCAGTTTGCACGCGAATTGACTTCGCGCGGGCGATTCCACCGCACCCATCCTCATCGACACCCCCGCACATCGCTTCAGAATAATTCGTCGTCACTGCGGTCACTACGTAGCGGCACGCATGCAACATGTCTGTCGAACCGATGCTAGGGGTCGTGGTGGAGCCAGGCAAACGATAGTTTTTTGTAGTTACCATCAATAATTTTGACCGATCGTGGCAATCCGCGGCCGGTACACGGCGCTGCATCGGTTCACTGTCAATCAATCTTGATCGCCGTGCTGACGATGCCATTGCGATAGTCGATATAGGCGGGCTGCTCGAGGAAAACAGTGAGCAGGGCATCGGCGGTACGCATCAGTTGTTCCATGCAATATTCGTAGGCGTCGCCCCTGACAGTGATCGAAATTGTCAGCGAGCCATGCAGCATGACGACCCGCAATTCGCCTTTCTCCGGATCAATCTGATTTGTCTCCCGCGCGGCACCGGCAACGACGGAGCGCAGGAACGCCTTAAGCTCCCGAGGCAACTGTGGCGGCATAGCCACGGAAGCGGTTGCAGGCAGCAATGCCGGGAACATCACCGCACCTGCATCGAGATCCAACATGAAGCGATAAACGCGGCCGTGATGCCACAGCACACGATGCGTCACGCGCCCGACGCGAACCTTGCCGAAGTGCACCTCTTGGAATGTCCCCCGCTGCAGAAAGCCACCCAGGACCTCGCTCACGCGCCGCGCGACTTGCAAGCGATGCGCACGGCCCTTGCTCTGCGTATCTGGCATTTTTTCCTCGACCTTCTCATCGTTGCGGAGCATTCAGCGGGATGCCACGCCGCGCTTCCGCTTTTCTGGTCCGCTTTCTGGTCCATTGTCCGGGTACCATTGCGACGCGCAGTCCGGCCTGCATCACGTGCCTAGATGTCGAAGGCCAGCGATAGATCGAAGCGGCGCGAATCGAATGGCGTGAGCTGGCCCGACGCGCTGGGCGTCAAGCCGAATTCGTTCGTCAAGTTGAGCGCCTGCAGGCGCCAGGTGGCGTTCCTGCCGAGTAACTGCGTGTCGTAACGCACACCGCCATCGATGGTCGTCACAGCCGGCAACCGAATCGTGTCGGCACGCGCGTAGCGATCGGATGTCCGCTCGATCTTCGCGTCGAGAGTCAGGCCGTGAACTCGCGCCACCCGGTATTGAAAGTTGGCGCGGATCAATCCGGGGATCGGACCGATAGCAAGCGTGCTAGCGCTCTCGCTGTTAGCATCGTTGTCGTATTGGACCTTCGGGTCGATCAGGATCACGCCGGCGACAACGGTCAGGTTGTCGGTGAGCCCACCGGTCAGTGACAGCTCGATACCACGATTGCTGGTGCTGCCCACGCGCCGGAATATCCTCGTCTGGTCCAGGTCGAAGTACGGCTTCTTGATTTCGAAGACACCGGCCACCAGTTGCAGCCGGGAACTCAGCTGGTACTTGATGCCGGCGTCGACCTGCTGTGTCAGTTGCGCTGGCACGGTTTCGTCGCGATTCGCGGCGTTCAGCGGCGCATTGCCGATCTCCTCGAAGCCTCGCGTGTAGCTTGCGTAGGCGATGAGCTTCTTGGTGAGGAACGCTGCTGTTCCAAAGTTATAGAGCCATGGCGAGCTGCTGCCGGATATCGATGGCGCGCCAGGCACGGCGATGGTGCGATCGTAGTAGGACTTTTGCAGGCCGAGGCTGAGCTGACCGACATCGCGCCAGAGACCTTCGTAAGCCAGCCCTGGCGTGAGCTGCCGTGCTTCCACGCGGGTAGTCGGCCCCGGATTGAACACGGGCTTTTCTATCTGGGGCACCCAGCGAGTCGTCGCTGGACCAAGGTCAATGCTGTCCGCACCGCCAGATTCGTCGCTGCGCTGCCGCCCTTTCAGACTGAGATATACCGTGTTGCGCACGCTCTCCGTGGCGAACTTCTTCGACAGCCGGATTTCACCCGAGGTCGACCGTGCGGTGCGCGGCGGCGATGCTGAGATCGAATAGTCGCCCTGGCCGAGACTGTCGGTGTCGAACAGGAACGGCTCGTAGTTGATGGGAGTGCTCGCCTGCGAACGAAACGCACCGGCGTCGATCTGCCAGTCCGCCGCCAGCGCGAGATGCGCGGTTGCGCCGAAATTGCTCGAGGACATTCCGTAGTCCGTCCACGGTTGCGCCATGAGATCGACGCCGCGATATTCCGGATAGCCGGAATTGCCGATGAAGACATAAGGCTTCTCGTCGTACTCGCGATGCCGGGTCATGCCCCAAAACGGAACGATCGTCAGTGCGGCCGTCGGCTGCCAACGCGCGATCCCACCCGCCGTCCACTCCCCGGACTGATCCGCAATCTTGTACGAGGAGTTGCGCGAATAGCCCACACCGGCACCGACGCTCAACACGTCCTTGACCAGCGGTGTCTGAAAGTCGAATTCACCGTACGCCTGGTCGTAGCTCGCCACTCCAAGCAACACGCCACCAGCGGCGGTATCCCCGGGAACGCGCAGATGGAAGTCGCCGACGCCGGTTGGCGCGGGAAACGGAAAGCCCTGCGCACTGATTCCGACATGAACCGAGGAGCTGCGCACGATGCGGCTCACCGGCTTCGCCTGCGAGATCTGATCGAAATAGAGCCCGTCGATCCGCAGGTTGCCGGCCTGCGAGGGACTGAAGCCACGGACACTGGTTGAAGAATACAGGCCGATCTCTTCCCTTCCGACGGCCGTGCCGAAAGCATCGCTCGCCTCGGCTACCGCATTCTCACCAGCGCGCTGTGCATTCGCATTGCATGCACACGCGAGCACGACGACTGCAGTCAGCCCGCCGCGCAACCTGGCTCTCGTTCTTGTAGTAATCACTGCTTCCCCGTTCTGCCCGATCCGGCCGCGGCTGCACGAAAGCAGGGGCCGGCTTGCGGACATCGGCGCCGCGGCTGCGGCGCCGATCTGTGGCCATTCCCTGGTCCATTACTTCGCTACGCTGCATCCGCCGGCAGCTGCCTGGATCGTCGCCCGACCCGCCCTGCCGTGTGGAGATCGGCAGGACGGGACCGGGCGACATCACCAGTCTGGTCAGAATCTCTCCGGTCAGAACTTCGCGCGCACACCAAAACGCCATACCCGGCCGAACGCATCGTGAATCGCATCCACGTACGGCGTCTCGAATCCGGACGCGCCGTTGGCGCTGAATGGCACCGCCGGTGGATCCTTGTCGAGCACGTTGTCGAGCGCGCCATAGACCTGGATGCCGTTATCCCACTTGTACGAAGCGCGCAGGTCCAGGTAGACCATCGACGGAACATCGTTGTTGTCGATATCGAGCGGTCCCCACGCATTGTTCACGTGTGCCGATCCGACGATGCGCGACTGCACCGTACCCGACCATGGGCCTTCGACGTAGGTCACGCCGACCGTGCCGTTGAACTTCGGTACGCCCTGGTACGGAGAATCGTTGCCGATGCTGCCGGCGTAATCGAACGGCTTGCCAAGCGAGGTGATGGTCTGCTCGAACATGTAGTTCGCCACCGCACTGACGTTGATCGCGCCGTTACCCACGAAGTTGCGATAGTCGATCGCGAGGTCCAGGCCCGTGGTCTTGAGGGTATCGGCGTTCAGCGGCTGCACGAAGATCTCGGACAACGCACCGTTGGGGCCGTTGAACGCGAGGTTGGAGCAGAACAGCTGATTGCCGGCCGCGCACTGCGCCAGGATGGTCGATGTGTTGTAGCTGCTGATCGCGCCTTTGATGTCGATGTCGTAGTAGTCCAGCGACACGCTCAGGCCGCTCAGCCAGTGCGGCGTCAATACGAAGCCGATCGACTGGGTGGTCGACTCTTCCGGCTTCAGCTCCAGATTACCCTGGCTGGTGTTGAAGATCGAAACACCCAAGCCGGTGTTGGGATCGATCGCCGTTCCGGTCACCGGCGTACCGGTGTTGAACAGGTCGAACAACTGCGGCGCGCGGATGTCGAAGGAGTAGGACATGCGGATGCGGAAGTCGTCGACGATCTGGTTGGTCAGGCCCAGCTTGTAGGTTTCCACCTTGCCGCTGGTGCTGTAGTCGGTGGTGCGACCAGCCGCATCGAAGGCCAGCGACTTGACGAACTTGTCCTTCAACAACGGCACGTTGAATTCGACGAACGCTTCCTTGGTGTCGTACTTGCCGTAGAAGTTCTTGAAATTACCCAACTGGAAGGTCGATGCCTGGGCCGCAGGGCTCGCACGCTGCATGCCCTCCTCCTGGCGATATTCGATACCGAATGCGCTGGAGATCTGACCGGCTTCGAAGCCGAACGGCAGTGGACCCTGCACCGAGATCGAGCCGACCTTCTGGTTGAGATCGCCATACAGCGCGTTGCCGCCGGCGCGGGCCACGGCGTTGACGTAGGCAATCGCTTCGGGCGAAGCGTTACCGACGCCGAACACGTTCAAAGGTGCGCAGCCATTGGTTGGATCCGCCAACGTGGAGCGACAGGCAATGGTACCGAGCGGCAGACCGGAGGTTCCGACGTTGGCCGCCGTGACGCGCACCGCATCGGCAGCCAGCCGGTAGCGCGAATTCTGCTGATTCTCGAGACCACGCATATTGGTCTCGGACTCACCCTGCTGGTAGTAAGCGTTCCACGACCAGTCGGCGCCGATCTTGCCGTCGAGCGTGAAGACACCGCGGGTCAAGTCGCGTGTCTGTTCGATCACGACGCCACCTAGATCTTGCGCTTGCTGATCCAGGTCTGGCCGGTTCGGAATGTGGCTCATGGTACCGAGGTTGAAGCCCGTGATCCCGAGCGCCGTCATCTGCTGCTGGACCGCGGCAGGGATGTACGGATTGTCCCCGTTGATCGCGAGGTTGCCGTATTGAATGTCCGACCAGCTGTTGGCCTTGGAATAGAAGCGCCCGCGGTTCAGCTGCACCGATGCCTTGATGTCGTCGGTGACCTGGAAGCTCGCATAGCCGAAGAACGTCGTGCCATCGGATGGAGCTGACACCAGGCCAATGTCGCTTTCGCTGGTATTGAGGGTGCCGCCGTTGGTGTAGTAGTTCTGCGAGACGTTGCCGTAGTTGAAATGCTCGGGCGTCGCGTTCTGACCGGTGAAGTAGGTACCGGCGAGTGCCGTGTTGGTGATGATGCCGCCGGGCGTCGCCTGCGCCAGGCCGACGTTGGTGGCATGAATCAGGCGCGGCTGGCCGTTGCCGGCCACATACGCCGGATTGCTGACCAGGCGCTGATATTTGAATCCGGAGATGTCGTAGGAATAGAACTCATCCGGCGTGTCCGTATAGGAGCCGCTGAGGATGACGTGTCCGCGATCGCCCGCGAAATCGGTGCCGAACGACAGCTCGACCTTGCGCTGCGCGTGATTGCTGCTGAAGTTGTCGCTGGCTTCGGTGTGGACCTCCAGCCCGTCGAATTTCTTGTTGAGCAGAACGTTGACGACACCGGCCACGGCGTCGGAACCCCAGGCTGCGGAGGCGCCGCCGGTCACCACTTCGATGCGTTCCACCAGGCTCGCCGGCAGCGTGCTCAGATCGACGCCGCCCTGGATGCTGGAAGCAACTACGCGCTGCCCATCGAACAGCACCAGGTTTCTGTTGAAGCCGAGATTGCGCAACGACACCAGGTTCAGTCCGGCGACGCCGCCGGTGACCAAGCTCTGGTTCTGGCTGTTGTTCGGGGAGGCAGAGGCGCCGAACGAAGGCAGGTCGCGAATCAGGTCGCCCACATCGATGCGGGCTTCACGTTGAATCGCCTCGGTGCCGATGACGGTCACCGGGGTCGGCGCGTCATAGCCCTCGATGCGCAGGCGCGAGGCGCTGACGCTGACGGTTTCAAGTTCGGTCGCGGTTGGATCGAGCGTTGCGGCGGCTCCTGGCGCTGTGGCCGCCGGCGCAGCGGTTGCTGCCGTCTGGGCCCCTGCGGTACCCGCCGCGAGAATCGATGCGATGGACATGGCCAGCGCACCGGACAGAAATTCGAGTTTATTCATTTGCGAGTATCCCCAAAAAAATTGCGTTCAGATTTTTCGAATGCCCTCCCTGGATGAGGCACCTCCTTCCTGGACTGTCGGCACCGGGCACAGCGGCACCGCGAATGGGCAGCACGCCACCTTCGATGCCTTGTCGAAATTTTCTCGGAAAAAAATTGAGCTGGACGGAGCCGTCGCTGGCGAACGTTCGCTGCACGAACGCGCATCAATCGTCTATATCTGCCGTTGTCTTTATGTGGCTATTCGAATCCCCCATCTATCCAACGTATCTCTTGAATCAAGAGTCGCTATTCATTTGTCAACAAGCATCACGGAACTTGTCGCCAGTTACAAGAAGGTGGTGTTTTTTTCACCACGATATTTTTCGATGACGACGATGAATTGCGTTGATGAATCGCGCCGGGCAGCGTGCATTGCTGCGCACAGCGCGACTCATGCTGTGCGCAATTCAACGCGGCGCGAGCACTATTTTCTGCTCTGTCGCCTTCTCAATAGCGGCTCTGCTGTAGACCAGCGGGAAATATTCGCCGGCCAGCCACAGCGCAAACAGGTCCCGATAGTGCGGGCTCGATGGCTCGCCGGATTGGCCCGGAGAGTTCACCGCAACCGAGTCATCCCAGTTGCCTACATCCAACACCATACGAAATGCGGCGCCTTCCCTGAGACGAAAGTCCTTGCTGCGGTAACCGGCCGCACCAACAACGTTACCGTCGCCGGCCTTCGGTTGCGGGCCTACGTTCAACGTGTGCCGCTGATCTTCATCGGCCAGCCCAGCCAATGCATGCTCGAACAATGCCGTCGAGAGCTTCCCCCATTGCCATGCAGAGCGATCTGGACCCAGTCGTTGCACGGTCTCGTCCACGGCGGCCGCCAGGGATTGCAGCATGAGCTCATCGCGAGTTTGCTGCGGATTGGATCCAAGACGCTGATCCGGATGCTCCAGCAAGTCGACGATGGTGCGCGCCGAACCGGAGATAGGCTCACGAATGCTCTCGGGAACCGCCGGGATTGCCTTGGCGGTTACGGCAGCACCCAGGTGATGTGCAACCCAGACCTCGTAGAGCGCCGCCTGTGGACTCGTCGTCGTCACGCGCTTGTCCCATGCCTGCAGCCAATGCACGGTGTCTTGCATGCGGTGGTCCTGAGTTGCGATCGCTCCCAGCACCTGGATCAGGCGGCGGGCGGGCAAGGACACATAGTCGTTCTGCAGTTTCTCGGAGTCCTGCAGCGAGACTTTCGGCAACGCGCTGATGACTTCGTTGATCCGATCGAACCGGGCTGGATCGCTCCACGCAAAGCCCACGCGCCGCTGTTTGTAAGGAAAATCCTTTGGCAGGTTCAATTGATTGGCAGTCGCGATGTAGCCGCGCTCGGGATCGACCTCCGCAGGCAATTGATCGCGATCCAGGTAACCGTTCCATTCGTAGCGGCCATCGCCGGGCAAGGGCAGGATGCCGTCGGTGTTGGGCCGGATCGGCGTATAACCCACCGGAAACCAGGCGATCTTGCCGCTGGTGTCGGCGTAGACCATGTTCTCGCTTGGCTCGCCCCAGAATTTCAATGCCGCGGAGAATTGCTGCACGTTCTGCGCTTGCAAGTATCGCAACGACGCCAGGTAAGGTGCCGCGCCGGTATCGAGCCACGCAACGCGCACCGCGTAGGCACGATGATGCGCAGCATCTTCCATCACGACCGGACCGTGACGCGTGAACTTCAACTCCGCATCGCTATCAGGAGCGCCGCGCACCGCAATCGACTCGTGCAGCACGTGCATCGCCTCCCACTTGCCCTGATAACGGTATTCGTTGGAATTGAGCGGATTGGTCTCGTAGACATAGAGATCCTCCTGTGCAATCGGAAACACCGTCAGCCCGAAGCCACTACGGTCGTTGTGCCCGATGGAAATGCCGGGCAGAGCCGGTTCTCCAGCACCGATGACATTCAAGCCCGGGGCCACCAGGTGTGCGATGTAGCGTAGCGAGGGCACTTCGTAGCTGCGATGCGGATCGTTGGCGAGAATGGGACGCCCCGTCGCGCTACGTGCCGGCGAGATCGCCCAGTTGTTGCTGCCCTGGCTGCGGACACTTTGATCGTTGTCGGCGACTTCCTCAGCATCCAGCCTTGCCGACGTTGAGGTGTGCAGCGAGCCCTGATCGAAGGACACCGCTTTCTGTGCCAGCCGATACTGATCCAGTACATTGGCCGGGATGCTGCATGGATCCAATCCTTCAGGAACGATCGGCGTCCACTGCGGCTCGATCTTGCGCAGCAGGTCCGCAGCAGTGAAGTCCGCCTTGCACAGAATCTGCGCACGCTCGACCTCCGCAATGGCGCCGGAGACCAGGCCATGATTGCGAACGCGTACCACATCCTCGGCCTGCCACAGCGCCGGCTCATAACCGGCCAGCTTGAATTCCTTGGGCATCAAGGTCGCATCGTGCTTCGCCGCGGTGACATAAGCGTTGATCCCCGCGACGAACGCTTCTATGTGGGATCTGGCATCGGCACCATAGGCCTGCCATTCCTTGTTCATGTCTCCACGGTAGACGAAGAGCCGCGTGGCGCGATCCTGCGCTACGGAGGAACTGCCCAGCACGGCCGCCATTTGCCCGAGGCCGCTGCGACGCCACAGATCGATCTGCCACAGACGATCCCGGGCGGCATTCCAGCCTTGAGCGAAAAAGGCATCGTGAGCCGACGCCGCGAAGATGTGCGGCACTCCCCATCGGTCGATCAGGATTTCCGCCGGTGCCTTCAGCCCCTCGGCTACGACCCGAGTTTGGGCAGGCGGCGCGCTTGTCTTCGCCTTGGCCATCGCCGGGGCCATCGCCAGCGATGAGACGCCCACACTCAGACCCAGCATCATTCGCGATAGATATCTCACTGCAGTTCCTCGAATCGGGGGCAAAAAAAAGCCACCGCAGCGCATCCGCGGTGGCTTGCTTGTTAGAAGCAGAAGTCGCTCGTCGAACCTGACCTACTGGACGATGCCTGCGATCGGTTACTGCGCTACGGCTTGGCGATGTTCCAGTAGATTCCCGCGCCGCCGGAGGATTTGCCGATCTTCTCGTAGAAGGCGACTTTCCTCAGGTAGGCATCGCTGCCCTCGGGCTTTTTGAAATCGTAAATGGCCTGCCCGATGTGATCGCCCGGAGCTTTGTCCGCCGCGTACGTGTACATGGCAAAACCCTTGTAGGCCCACTGCCGCGTACCGTCTTCACGTGCGATCGGCTCCCAGAAGCCGCTCGACTGCGCATTGGCGGCAGCGAGGAAGGGATGCCAGGATTTCAGGCACTCTGGCTCATCGCAGGCCGTCGCGCCCAGCTCCTTGCCTTTGTGGTAAGCGTCTTTGAACGTATCTCGCAAGTTGCGACCACCCCAGCGCTTGCCAAATGCATAGCCGCCGTACAACGTCATGCCGTTGGATGCCATGGTATCGCCGTAGCCTTCGAGCTTGACGACGCCCACTGTGGGCGGCTGGAAGTTCTTGGTCAGCATGGCCACGGCCCATTTCTTGTCCACGCCGACGCCGTTGACATCGCCGGGCAGCTCATCGCCGCTGTAGGCGTACAGCGGCCGTTTCTTGAACGCCCACTGCAAGGAACCGTCGGCGCGCGACACGACCGTAAAGTCACCAACGGTCGATGCGAGTGCCGGCGCAGCAACCGGCAGCCAGCGAACGTTACAACCGTCCGTCGTGCAAACCTGGTTGTCACGCTTCGCGTCGCCATCGAAGGTGTATAGCGTGCGGCCGCCGACATCGGTCAGGGCGACCGCGTCGTACGAATAGACCACCCGCGCATCGATTCCATCCGGCAGGGCCATCGACGCGGCGGGCGTGAAGCGAGCAACCTGCCAGCCCGACGGCGGCATCAGCGACGTCGGCTTCTGGGCGCCTTCCGCGAGTTTGAAATTGGACGTGTCCGTCAAACCAATGTTGGTGGCAACCTCACCGGCCTTCAATTCCTTCGACCAGCTATACAGCGGATGCCCCTGGTACGCCCACTGGCTACCGCCGTCCTGCCGGCGTACCAGCGACCAGTCACCGGTTGCCTTGGCACCACGCGACGCTAGCAGCGGCGGAAATTCCGTGGCGCACTCTGCCACGCATCTCGCGTTCTTTGCGTCGTCCTTATCGGAGATCAGCAGCGTGTGACCCAGTGCATCGCCGGGACGCAACCACAACACTTGCGGCTGGGAATTTCCCAGCTCCCTGACCACTTCGACAAGCGTCACGCCCGACGGTGTCGTCGGCGGAGGCGCTGCGGCCAGCGCGACGGACATACCGGCGAGCAAGGTCGCAACGGCTGCCGACGCCTGCACGCCGGCGGATCTAAGCACTTTTGCCTGCATCATGAATCTCTCCAGCGCTGCGTTGCGTTCAGACCAGCAGTTCGCTGAACGGCTTGGTGGCACGGTTGGTCTCGGTTCCCCAGCTGCCGGTGGAGATTCCCAACGCCTGCTGGATGGTGAGACCGACACGCGTTGCCGCGTCGCCCTCCGCCGCGAGATGGAAGCCGGTCTTCATCCGGCCGCCGCCACTACCGGCAGTGAACACTGGGTAACGCTTCATCGAATGCAGGCGTGCTTCGCCGTGGTCGGTGTAGGCGAACACCACCGAACGATCCAGCAACGTCGCATCGCCCTCGCGGATCGAATCGAGTGTCTGCACCATTTCCAGGAAGAAGGCCATCTGCTGCTCGGCGAGCCAGCGGCATTTCGGCTGATATCCCAGTTGCGGATCGATCCGCTCCTCGTGGGTCAGCTGATGGTACGCAGTGGCTTCGCCGGGCTTGCGCAGCGGCGAGAACGACGAGCCCATCGCCATGTTGAAGACCTGCGTCTGGCCGCATGCCAGCGCATGGGCGATCAACTGTGCGAACTGCCGATGGGTGTTGCGCGTCTGGTCGACGAGCGTGCCGATATCTTCGGATTCGATCTTCGGCGGCACCGAGCAGGATGGGACCGGGGACGGCCGCTCGAGCTCGACCGAGAGCTGCTGCTCCAGGTCGCGCACGGAGGAGAAGTATTCATCGAGCCGCGTCCGATCCGTCGCCGATACTTTCATCATCAGCGCCTTGCGCTGTTCGGCAACGCCGGTGAGCACGCTGCGGCGAACCATGATGGCCGGGTCCGGAGTGAAGTCGGCGGAATTGGGATCCTTGAAATCCGCCCCGAACAGCCGCGCATACAACGCGAGCGGCGACACCTCGGAAGGGTTCATACCGTTGGCGCCACGCGCGCTCCAGGTGGACTTGCGGTCGCCGTCGCAGCTCACTTCGATCGAACGGAAGCGGGTGCGCTTGCCGATATGATTGCCGAGGATCGAATCCAGACTGGTGGTGTACTCGCTGCCGGTACGCGACACCATGCCCGTCATCTGGCACTGCGCGCCCGAAAAGTGGTTCTGGTTGACCTTGCCATCCAGGAACACCTGCATGCCGCTGTAGAGATTGAGCTTGGCCTTGATCGGCGCCAGCACGGCGATGTGCTCGGGCAACTCGTACTTGTCGCCCGTGGTCTTGGGTTCCCAATGATCGGGGATGAGACCCAGGCCCCAGAACCAGGTGCCGAAGATGGGTGGCAGAGACGCGCCGGTCGCGGCGTAAGCCGTACCGTTTGGATCCAGGAAGCATTCCAGCATTGGCAGCGCGACCGATACCGCGGCTCCGCCCAGTACGCCTCGCAGAACCTGACGTCGACTCAACTTCTCATGTGCACTCATTGAAGATCTCCTGACATTCGATGCTCGCCGGTCTCCCGGTGAGCTATTGCTCGGCGCGCGCGGTCAGCGGCGGCGCGGTTGGAACGGTGTAGAAATCGGCATTCAGCGTTATGCGACGCATCAGCTCGCGCCACTTCACGCCGTCGTTGCCGAGCTCCGTCTGCAGGCTCGTGAGCCACGTCCGCTCATCTTTGGTCGGCTTGCGCTGCGTGCCGTAGGAATAAGCGCGATTGATCAGGCAGGCCGTCGTCCCCGGGGCATCCTTGACGACCTGCGCCAGTTCCTGCATGCCATTGAAGGCCTTGCCGTTGAGGCTGCCGCTGGCGTCGATCGGCTCGCCATGCTCGGCAGTACGGAACGCGCCGGAGGTGTCGAAATTCTCCAGCGCGAAGCCCATCGGATCGGTGATCTTGTGGCAGCCGGCGCACATGGCTTCCGATGCATGCGCGGTCAGGCGTTGGCGTGCCGTCTTGAACTTTGGATTGTTCACGTCCTGCACCAGGCTGAAGTCGACGTTGCCCGGCGGTGGTGGCACCTTCTGGCACAGCAACTTCTCGCGCAGCGCCTTGCCGCGTAGCGTCGGAGAGGACGTACCGGGATGCGAGTTCAGCGACAGAAAGCTGACCTGGCTGAGGATACCGATGCGAGGATCGTTGTCAGGGAACTTGTACGCTACCCACGGCACGGCTCCGCCGAGCTCCTGCGAACGCGGCAGCGGCACTCCATATAGAGCGGCCAGCGACGGCGTCAGGAACGTTTCGCGCGTGACGAACAGCTCGCCGTAGCTTTTGTTCTTCACCAGCAGCTGATCGACGATCGTACGCAGCGTCTGCTCGTCCGCATCTTCAAGCACGTTCTTGGTGAACTTCGGATACAGGGTCGAATCGACGGTCAGCGTCGCGAAGCCGTCGAAGCCCAGCATATCGGTGAAGAACGCCCGCAGCCCACGCTCAGTCCGCGGCGAGAGGAGCATCCGCTGGACCTGCTGGTTCAGCCCTTCCTGCGTAAGCAATTTGCCGGACTGCGCCGCCGCCAACAGTTCCCCGTCAGGTGCGCTGTCCCAGAGGAAGAAGCTGAGGCGCGATGCACGCGAGTAGGCATCCAGGCGCTGCTCATCAGGGTGGCCGGGGACCGGCTCGCTGTATTCGACCCGGAACAGGAATTCCGGCGCGACCAGCATTTGCGACAAAGCCGCGATCATGCCGGCGTTGAAGCTGTGTAGCTTCTGGGCAGCGTCGTTCTGGGTCGCGACGTACAACTGCAACTCATCGTCGGCGACCGGCCGGCGGAACAAGTACAGTCCAACCTTCTTGAGGAAGGCACCGGCACAGGCATTGTCAGCCTCCTGCTCCGATTTCGGCTTGCAACCGACGAGCATCGCACGGCGGTTCGGATCGACCACCTGCGTGGCGATATCCTGGGCAAGTTCCTCGTACTGCTCCATCTCGGCGGAGCCGATGGTCAGCTTGCGTGTGCCTAGGGCCAGCAGGCCTTCATCCCGGAACCCGGGCGATACCTTGTTCTCCTTGACCCGGATGTTCGAGCCGAACACGTCCTCGATCGAGCGCCGATACTGTTCGGGCGTCAGGCGCACAAACGACAACGAGGTCGCCGGATCTCCCGCCGCCTGCACCGGTTCGGCCAGGGACGGGGACGCCCAGGCGCACAGTGAGACGCCGGCGAGCAGAACGGGAAGTTGCAACAATCGCATCTGAAGGAATCTCGCGCTCGTTTTCATCTGGCTCATTCGAGTCTGGGAAATGACATTGCCGATGGCCGTGCCGGTGTTCATGGACGTGGCCCTCATCGAGGTGCCGGCCGTGCCGGAGCGTCCTGACGGGCAACGGTGTCTTCTTTGGCGACCCCTTCTTTTACGACTGGTGCCTGGCTGCTGCCGTCGCCTGCGTACGCCGTGCTCACGACCTGCCCCGCCACCGAAGTGAGGAACACAGGAGCGGCCTCGATGTAGTACGCGGAAGAAATGGCGCGGTTCTCGCCGGTCGCCGGGTCCGGGTCTGCGTCGGCAAGACGCTTCATGGCGTAGTAGGTGCCCGGCAGGTCCACCAGGCCGTCACCCTCGCCGCGAATCGACAGGTAATGGTAGTAATCCAGCCATGGCTGGTATCCGCCGATGAGACCGCTCAGCGTGCCGCTCGGATTCAACTTAAGGCGTAGCTGGGTGTGCGTGAAGCGCAGCACCGCGTAGAACTGCGACTCGCCCTGCATGAAGAAATTGCCGGGCTCGATGCTGACGACCTGATCCTTGATATGGCCCTTGAAGACGCTGTGCGAGCGCGGGTCGCGATCGATCGTATAAGAAGAGCCCGGTAGTACCGCGCCGTGGGCATCGCGCATCAGCACGTTGAGTGCCCGGTCGAACGTGACCGTGACCTCGCCGTCCTTGTTCAGGTCGCCCCCGGCGATCGAAACCAGCCACGCCGGCATCGAATCCATGGCGGTATCCCACACGATGCTCTCGTTGTAGGGAATGACCGGCGGACGCACCTGGTAGTTTGCGAAGCAGCCGAGCACGCGCCACATCTGGTTGTCGACGCCCTTCTCGTGCGTCTGCGGGTCCTCGAACGAATTCGGGCCGGCCTGCCCGTCCAGGTTGAAGCCGTAGGCCAAGCGCCCCTGTACGGTTTCGATGTGGGGATCCGGATAGGACATCGGGAAGTCCGCCACGTCGGCGGGGTGGCCGTCCATCACGCCACGCATTTTGAACTCGATCTTCTGACCTTTGTCATCTACATCGTTGGCGGCGATGATCTTGAACGCCTGCTCCTTGGTGTAGCCGCGGCTCAGCAGGATCCTCTGCTTCATTTCGGAGGTTCCGCCGTTGCCGCCCTTGGGGCAGTTTTCCGCGTCCGAATAGCTAGCGGTATAGATCAGAGAAATTGCGTATCCTCTGGTCTCCGCAACCGCGCCCGAGGCTCCCAGCAACATGGCGAGCGCGGGCAGGCAGCAGCAGAGAGTTTTACAGGGGAATTTCATACCAGGGGTACGCAGGCCGGGGACTTTTCGCAGCAGTGCCTTACCGATACTCATGCCATTGCTCATGTCAGTACTCATGATCGACACCGCTTTACTCATTTCTCATTGCTACTCATTCGCCACACCAGATGCGCCACGCCAGCTGTCAACACCGCATGCCGACAGCGTGCTTGCCGACACTACTCAACTCGCGAAGCCATGACCATCTATTGATGACTTCGATGAGTGATATCAATCCATGACATCGATCGATTCGACGTTTAAGCCTATTTTTTCCCTGCGCGGAAAGATCATCCGCGCGAGGTCCGGTATTTTCAAGCACGAACTCCAAATATTTCCGCGCATGTCAACTTGCGTCCTGTGCGGCATCTGGAGCATTGCAATGTTCTTCAACGCTCGCGAGCGCCACACCCCGCAGCACAGACTTCGCAACGCGCCTTCTCACTGCGTGAGACGAATCCGGACCGGCACTTTTTGTTGATTTTCTCTTCGAGCTTTTTTCAGGAGTTTTCTTTCGGGGATTTTTCGCATGCACAATCATCCATCACAGTCTGGAGTATTCATGTTCCATAAGTCGCTACCGATCCTCGCCGCGCTCGCCGGCCTCACGCTCGCCGCGCAAGCCGGCGCTGCTGACGCCCCGGTTGCACGCGCAACAAGCCCGCTGCACATCGATGCATGCGCTTTATTGATGCCTGCCGAGATCTCCAAGGTCATCGGCCTGACCGTCGGTCCGGGCATGCGCAACGATGCCGGCCTGGAATCCAATGGCTCCTATTCCTCCGCCTGCGTATGGCAGATCAGGCCTGAAAAACCCGTCGCAGCAGATCCGACGGCGCCGCTGAACGGTAAGAGTTTCGCCATCCTGAATGCCATGCAATGGCCAGCCGGCAGCGACAAGGCACGCACCTTCCTCGAAGAGTTTCGCAAAGCCTCTGCGAACGGCGACATTCCCGGCGAGACCAGCCCGCGCAAGGTCGGTGATGAAGCTTTGTGGTGGGGCGACGGTCTCGCCGTGCGCAAGGGCGACGTGAGTTTCGGTCTCTCCATTTTCATTCCAGGTTCGCCCGCCATGCACAGCGGCGTCTATGAAGAGAAACTTGCTCCGAACGTATTGCGCCGCCTCGACGAACGCGCGCGCACGCGCAGTTGATACGCACGTCTCGGCGAGACAGCAACATCGACAGTCAATCGACACATCACATTTGTTGATGGGTCACATGAATTTGCTTTGCTTGCGGCTCCGCGATCCAGCGGCTAGGCTGCATTTTTACAAAAAGCCCGTTCATGAGGATGTTGATGTATGGGGAAATTACCTCGCCGAGACGTGATCCTCCGCGCAGTACAACTCGTCTCCGCAATTGCCGTGCTGCCCGCGGTGGCAGCACGCGCAGCGGCCGCCGAGTCCTGCGTCGATCCCTCATCCGAAGCGCTGCGCGAATCGCTCAACTATAAAGCGCACACGCCGGACGCCGCACAGCCATGTCATGGGTGCGGATTTTTTACTGCGGACAAAGCATCGTGCGGCAACTGCACGATCATGAGCGGCCCGGTTGACGCCGATGGCCACTGCGACTCGTGGAGCGCGAAGAGCTGAGCCACGTTTGTCGCCTGCTTATCTTCAATCAGTCGATTGTCGTTGCCGTTGCAAAACCATTGCGGCGGTTGCTTGATCAGGGGCCGACCGGAAGGATGTCGAAGAATATGAACCACAGATCTCAGGCTGAATTTCATTGTAACGGGGTAAAGAATCGCAGCACCGCCGTCGCGCGGCTGCGTGGATTCGCGGGTGCACTCGGCATCGTTGTCGTGCTGGCTGCAACGCCGTCGCACGCGGACGATCAGGACGTGATCGACTACCGCAGACACATCATGAAGACGATGGGTGAAGAGGCGGCCATCCTCGGGATGATCATGCAGCAGAAGGCACCGGCAACGGACTTCGCTGCGCACGTCCAGGTTCTCGCCACCACCGCAGCGACCGCCAAGCAGGCTTTCGAGCCCAAGATTGCCGGCGGCGACTCCAAGCCTGAGGTCTGGGCGCAGTGGGCGGACTTCGCCAAGCGGATGGATGCGTTGACCGCGGCCACCGCCGACCTCGCCAAGAGCGCGAAGGATGGCGGCGTCGCTGCCGCCGGACCGAAGATCCAGACAGCACTCACGTGCAAGGGCTGTCACGACACCTATCGCGTGCCGAAGAAATAGCACAACGACAACGATTGAAGAGGAACACAAGAATATGAAGAAGCTAAGTGCTGCCTTTGCGGGCATCGTGGTATGCGGATTGATGGCCACCCCGGTATACGCCCAGGTCATGGGATTCAACGGCAAGTGGAGCATCAATCACGAGAAGTCGCAGGGTCCGCTGGCCGCCACCGAAATCCTGACTTACGTAGTGACCGCGGATGAAGAGCATTACATCGTGGATGAGGTGGAGAAGGACGGCCGCAAGTTCAACACCGAATATCGCGCCAAGTTCGATGGCAAGGAGTACGCGAACAAGAACCTCGTCACCGGGGCAGTGAACTACGTGAAGATCCGCAAGGTGTTCGATCGCGTCGAGCAGTTGACCAATATCCGTCACGTGAAGGGCACGGATGGCAAGGATGAGAGCCAGATCACCGGCTACTACATCCGCGTACTGTCGCTCGACGGTAAATCGATCACCTCCACGCTGACCAACGCCGAAGGCCAGGTCACCGCGGTGCGCGTGTTCGACAAGGTCGAGGACGGAGCCAAGCCCAAGGGCTGATTACAAGTCTGCGTTTGCTGCCAGCAGTCCACCTGCTGGCAGCACTCGCTGCGGCTCTTTCGCAGAGCCACGCAGCGCTCCGGGTAGAACTCAGGCCGGAGTTCAATCGCGGCTACCTCGTGCAAATCGCCGGGAATTCGCGGGAAATCACGGGAAGCGCGCTACGCGCCCTTCCCGTGAATGTATCGCCACTTATTGACGCGCGAATACCTGGGTATCCACGCACTCGCTCTTGCCGTTCCTGCCGCCGACGAACTTCGTCGTCTGCGTCATCGTCTGTGCATCGCTCGAAACCGTGCGCGACAGCTCCTGCGTGATCTTGTTGTCCTTCGACCAGTGAGTGAACTCGACCTTGGAAGGATTGACGAGCTTCCAGGTGATGGCTTCGTTCGCCGGCTTGCCGATATCGGCCGGGTACTTCTGGCCGTCGTAGCGCCAGACGTAGCGGACCTCCATCGGCTTACCCTTGGCGTCGATGCCGGTCCAGTAAGTCGAGATCAGTCCCCAGCCGGAGTCGACGATTTCACGGGTCGACTTCTGCGGCGGCGCCGTACAGAAATGCGACTTGTCGAGCTGCAGCTCCCATTTTCCCTGCGTCAGATCCTGCGGATTGGGCGGCTGCGCCGCTGCGCTGGTGCCGGCAACAGCGAGGCACGCGATTGCTATCGCAAGCCCATGGGCTTGAACCGGCGTTGCACGAGATGAGTTGAGCATTCCCCCTCCTATCGATGTTAGTGAGTCATTCGATCGCTACGCGACGCACATGACGTCGCATCAGCATCCGTCTCGAACTTATAACCTTCGATAGACGCATACAAGCACGTGCCAGGCGTGTCGCTGACACTTAAATATTCGGTAGGTGCGTGGAATATTCGTACCCCACTCACCACTCACGACTCACCAATCGACACCCGGCCTCCGCCGCCTCCCGTCAAGCTCCGTCAGCCAGCTTCCGTAGCCATCTGCTTGAGTTCGAACGCGCCTTAATGCTAGACAGGAAACTATACTGACGGCCTGTTCTAAAGAGACTTCGTGGGATGCTCATGCCGAGACTTCATGCGTTATGGCGCGGACTTGCCGTCGCCTTCCTGGCCCTGCCCTACACCGCCGTCCTGGCACAGAGCGCCGATACACTTCCTGCTGCAGTCGCACCTGCCGCCGATGTGCCCGCGACTGCACCTGTAGAGACACCGGTCACCCGCGGTAAATATCTCGCCGACGCCGGCAACTGCTTTAGCTGCCACACGCGTGCAGCAGATGCTCCGTTTGCCGGAGGTGTCGGATTCGAGACACCGTTCGGCACGATCTATTCATCCAACATCACTCCCGACAATGAGACCGGCATCGGCAAATGGAGTGTCGATGATCTGCGTCGCGCCATGCATGAAGGCATCGCTGCGGATGGCCATCGACTATTCCCCGCGTTTCCCTACACCTCCTACACTAAGGTCAGCGATGAGGATGTCGCTGCGATCTATGCGTACCTGAAGACCCTGCAACCGGTTCGTTACACACCGCCGGGCAACGGCCTGCTGTTCAGCCAGCGCTGGACGCTCGCGATCTGGAATGCCATGTTCTTCACTCCCGGCCGCTTCGTGCCGGACGCGAAGCAGTCCGACGAATGGAATCGCGGTGCGTATCTCGTCGAGGGACTGGGCCACTGCAGCGCATGCCATGCACCGCGCGATGCATTAATGGCGGAGATCCCGGACAAGCCGTACCACGGCGGGCTCATCATGGATAAAGTCGCGCCGAACAAGGTGCGCCCCTGGTCGGCTGTCGATCTCACCTCCGCCAAGCACGGCCTCGGCTCCTGGTCGGTAAACGATCTGACGAAATACCTGCACAAGGGATTCAGCACGCGCGCTGGTACTTTCGGGCCAATGAACGAAGTCATCGTCAACAGTCTCAAGAAGCTCAGCGCGGAAGACGTCAAGGCGATGGCTGTGTACCTGAAGAGCCTGCCTGCCAGCGACTTCAGCGGCGAAAGCGTTTCAGCCGAGCAGGCGAAGCCCGGCGAAGCCATTTACAAAGATCGCTGTGAGAAATGTCATTCGTCCTCGGGGCGCGGCGGCATGTTCAGCGCGCCCCCACTTGCTGGTAGCGCGGTGGTGCAGTCGGCGGATCCTGCTTCGCTTATCAACAGCATCGTTTATGGGCCCGAGACGCCGAAAGACGTTTCATTCGGTGCGTGGGAAACCATGCATCCTTATGGCGACGTTCTCGACGACTCGCAGATCGCTGCGGTCAGCAATTACATCCGTGGCAGTTGGGGCAATCGCGCACGCCCTGTCACTGCCAAAGATGTAGCGCGGCAGCGTTGAGAATCCCGGCCGGGTATTTATCGATGGTCCACAAAGCCTTGGTGCAGACGCTGCTCCTGGTAAGCACTCTCGTACTCGCAATCGCAGCGGGTGCGGCCTGCGACAGCAGCCAGCCGACGCAGACTCCAACCTCACGCTATGTAGTCAAGGGCGGCGAGGTCTACGACAGCAAGACCGACCTGACGTGGCAGCGCTGCAGCTTCGGCCAGCAATGGAAGGCAGACAATGGTTGCGTTGGCGTGATCAGGCAGATGACATGGAGCGATGCGATCGCCAAGGCATCGGGCCACTGGCGCTTGCCGACCAAGGACGAGCTGTCGACGCTGATCTCTCCCACGTGCAAGGATCCGGCGATCAACGAAGCAGCTTTTCCCGATATGGAGCTGCTCAAGCTGTGGTATTGGACGAGCAGCGAGAACGGCGCCACGGCATGGTACGTGGCTTTTGGTGGCGGCACGGTCCGCAGCGGTGGCCCGACAGACCTGGATTCAGTTCGATTGGTGCGCCGTGGAAAATAGCGTGTACGTCAGTACGCATATGTCGACGGTGCAGTGGAGGATGAAATGATGGAGCACCGCAAAGCCCGCGGTTACATGCCTGGCTGCGCATTGATCGTAGCGGCGGCGCTGACGGTCGCAACGTCTGCTTATGCATTGTGCGACGGCAGCCAACCGACCCGGACACCCACGGCGCGCTACGTAATCAAGAACGGCGAGGTCTACGACAAGAAGACCGACCTGACGTGGCAGCTCTGCAGCGTCGGCCAACGCTGGAAGGAAGGCGCTGGCTGCGTCGGTGTCATCAAGCAGATTGCCTGGGATGAAGCCATGGCTGCGGCAACTGAAGGCTGGCGAGTACCTAGCAAGGATGAGCTTTCGACGCTCATCTCCCCGACCTGCAAGAACCCCGCGATCAACGAAGAGGTCTTTGCCGACATGGACCTCGGCAAGCTGTGGTACTGGACCAGCAGCAAGAGCGGCGACTTCCTGGCCTGGCTCGGCAATTTCGCCGACGGCACTTTCACCAATTACGATCGTACCGACGTGGGAGCCGTGCGCTTGGTCCGTGGCGGGCAATAGCCGTACAAGCCACTCAACTGGCTTTCGGCCCCAGGAACAGGGCGAAAGTCGCAAGCAGGCGCTTCACCCCTGCCGTGATGTGATTGGTCGACAGGGTCGATCCGGAAATCGTGCTGATCTGGTCGAGCATGTCGACCTTGCCGTAGCGTTTGCCGACAAACTGGGCGCGCCATTCCGGTCTTCTGATGCCGTCGTAGAGCTGCATGCAGGCCAGGATCTCCAGCCCTTTGACGGCGCCATCGTCGCTGAGACCGAGCGCATACGTAACCCGATCGTCCCGCACGATGACCTGATCGAGAAAGAACCAACCTCCGGTGGAGGCCCGCCAGACTTTCACCTGGCGTCGCGTCAGGGAGCCGCCGGTTTCTTTGGTGAGCGCCGCGATCTGCTCATCGCTCATTACGAAATCCGCGGAGGAGAAGGTCGCACCCGGAAAGATGAGCGCCTGGGCTTGGGCAACGCTCAGATACTCCTCGGCGAGCGAGGGTGCGCTGACGACCAGTGCCGGCAAAAACAATAGCTCGAATCGCATGAGGCCAGCCGTCGAAAGTGGAGACGAACCACATGATGACGGAGGCGTAAGAGAAGTGAAAGACTGATCGGCCGCCCTGGCCGGTTGCGGATTCCTGGCTTACACGCTCTTGCCGCTATTGGCCTGCGGATAGTAGAGATCGTAAAACCACCCGCAAGCTTGCCTGATCTGTGCCTGCACGCGTGGCGGAATGTCATGCTTCTTCGGCCGCACGATCCGTTCGGACTGACGATGCGGGTATTTCATGTGGTAGTGGCTGTCGCTTTCCCGAATACCTACCTGCAGGTTTTCCGGGTCGATCTCGAAAGGTGACAGACCCAACCAGGCGCACAAGTGCGAAATGCACGCCGCCGGCTTGTCCATCAGGTCCTCGAAACGCAGGAAGTAGAGGCGCTTCCGCACGTCGGCGGGCAGGTCCTGCACAGCGCTCAGGGAGATCAGCGGCGCGCCAACAGCCTTGTCCTTGGCGAACAACATATCGGCACGCCCGAACCGGTCGAAATCGGCCAGGTGATCGATGAAATCCACCAGGATCGTGCGTTGATGCTGCGCTTCGATGGAGCCGTAGATCTGGCCCAGCTCGCGGATGCAGACGATGAGCTTGGCTTCAGGTGCGATCTGCAACAACAGCTCGATTGCATGCAGCCAGGCGCGATTCTTGTCGACGACCACCTTCTTCTTGCAGTCGTGATGCCACCCGCGCAGGAACCCCTGCATGGCCGAACCCAGGTGCGCGTAGCTGGCCTCAAAGTTGTTATCGAGCTGCGAAACGAAAAACTGATCGTCGCTGACCATGCGCCGGATCCCCAGCAACGCATTGCACAGTGGCGAACTGAGCCCGTCACAATGAATCTCCGGATGCTGCGCCAACATCTGGCACAGCAGCGTAGAACCTGACCTGGGCAAGCCTGTCACACCGATGAAACCGGGGGTCATTGGATAATCCCTGTCAATTATTTTGCGCCATCCGTCGCGCCATTGATCTGCGCGCCGGGCGCCATTGTGACGCCGGTTCCAATGATAGTGAGATTCAAGCCAGACAGTGCACCCCAATTCGAGCCAGCCGGGTTCTGATTCGACGCTGCCGCGCCCGCGGGGGATGATGGTGCGGAGGAGTCGTGCGACGCCGGGCTCGCCGACAGATCTGGCGTATCGTTGCGAAATGCCGGGGGTACGGTTACCCATACAGCACTGGCAATGGCGTTTTTCACGGCGGGAGGAACCGCCTCGCTTGGCGGAGTGGTATCGGGCGGAGTGACTACGGCAGGAGCCGTAATATTGGCCGTCAGCCCAGCGGGTTGAGTGACGGTATAGTTGGCCGCCGACGCCCCGCCAAGGCTATTGGCAGCCATCACCTCAATCCCGGTGCTGATGTCCGGCGTAGCAAATGTGCCCGCTTCGACCAACGTCACCTCATCACCCGCGACCACGTCTGCCAGTGCGCCACCAGCCAACGTTGCCGTCGTGGTGCCGTCGTAAACCTTGTTCGACGCCGTTTCACCGACAACGGTGAGGGCCTTGGGCGTAATCGTGCTGCTGGTGTTATCGACATAGCTGACGTTGTAGTTGCCGCCGTCATTGCCATCATTGACGTTGATGCCACCCACGGTCACGGTCTTGTTGCCGGCACCGACGTTTTTGTCAGTGAAGGCAAATGTACCGCCGCTAAGCGTGTCATCGCCGAACAGAGCGCCGCTGTTGACCGTTGCTGTACCGATTGCGCTCAAGTTGCCGTCGTAAGTCTTGTTGACGTTACCGGTCGACAGCGTCAGGTCGGCTTTGCTGATCGTGCTGGTGGTGTTGTCGACATAGCTGAGGTTGTAGTTGCCACCGCTGTTGCCGTCGTTCACAGTGATGCCGCTCATCGTCACGGCCTTGTTGCCGGCACCGACGTCTTTATCGGTGAAGGCAAACGTGCCTCCGCTCAGCGTGTCGCTGCCGAACAAGGTGCCGCTGCTCACAGTGGCGGTACCGGCTGCGCTCAGGCCACCGTCGTATGTCTTGCTGACGTTAGTGGTCGACACCGCCAGGTCGGCCCTGCCGACCGACAACGCGCCATCGACATAAGTGATCAAGTAGCCTTGCTGGCTCGTCGAATACAATCCCGACGCCTTGATGTCGTAACTGCCCGCATTGACAGCCCCTTGCGAGCTTCCCGAAAAGCTCAGGCTACCCAGCAGGCCGGCTCCAGGTATGACGGAGTAACTAACGCCGTTGCCTCCGCTATACGCCGTGCCGTCGTAGATCTTGCTGGCATCGCTAACCGTCACACTCAATGACGTCATCAACGCACGCAGCAGCGGCGTCGAAACCGTATCGAACATTACCCAGGTATTGTTGAAGTCCAGCGAACTGAAATTAGCGTGCTGCTTCATGCCGGCCCCGCTCACGCCAACCACGTTGATCATCGTGCCGTTACTGCCGGCGCCGAAACCAGATGCCATCACGTCGGAGTTCCAGTAACTATTGCTGGTCGACCCGATATAGTTTTTCCCTACCAACCCACCGACGTAACTGCTACCGGACACCGCGGCGGCGGCGTAGCTCCTGTTGATGGTGCCGCCGTCATTGATTCCGACCAGTCCACCTACATAGTTACTGCCCGACACCGTGCCAATGGCGTAGCTGTCACTGATAAGGCCACCGGTATGTTGCGCTCCTACCAGTCCACCGGCACCACTTGGACCCGTCACCACTGCCTCAGCGTAACTGCCGCTGATGGTGCCGTAGTTCTGTCCGACGAGCCCGCCTATGCCGACGGCTCCTGCTACCGTCGCAGTCGCATAGCTGTTGCGGATGGTGCCGTTGTTAGCCCCCGCCAGTGTGCCGGCGATCAAGCTGCCAGTGATGCTTGCGCCTGTAATGCCTACGTTCTGCACTGAGCCGGCGCTGCCAATGTCGCCGAACAAACCTACCCTGTCGGCGCCATGCTGGTTGATATTCAGGCCGTCGATCGTGTGTCGCCGACCGTCAAAGACGCCGGTAAATCGGGAGAAATAGTCACCCACCGAAATAAATGAGGCGGCCGACCATACGTCGCCTGTCGTGCCAGTCGCCGCGGCATCGATATCTCTTCCGAGTGAATAACTTCCCGCCAGATCCATCGCCATCAACTGCAACTGGTGCGCATTGTTGATGGTCGTCGAATATTCGGAGGCGAGCATCGGACGAGTCGCGCCGACTGCGCCACCGGCGTTGTTCAATGTTCCGTTGGCATCGACCATCACCCAGTTGTTGCTGCTCGCGCCAAGCGTGGTGGTGAAATTGAAGCCGG
>DASYEW010000048.1:0-54122 GCA_036498785.1 Steroidobacteraceae bacterium
CTTCGGACTCGCGTAGCGCGCGTTCGACACGCCTTCTCTGGTCGATGGACACAGCGACGAGATACACGGGCGCGGCGCGCAGCAAAAGGAAGTTCTGCAAGGCCCGTGCTGTTTCGCTCGCATCGTGGCCCGTGAACGGACCTTGACCCGTGATCGCTGCGGTGACGGTGGCAACCGTCAGGATCGAGATCGCTGCCGTTGCCCCGAGCATGCCAAAGCGAATGGCCGCCCAGAACAGGAAAGGCACTGGCGCATAGAAACGTGCATCAGAGAGCCCAACCGAACTTACGTCACCGGCGAAAGCCATCTGGCAGGCAAGCATCAGCCCCATCGCCAGCAAGCCGCCTTCGATCCAGTCTTGCCGCCGCGCTTGGCGCCAATTGCATCGACCGCCCTCGATCCAGAACAGGATTGCGGGCGTGAGGACCAGCTGCGCAGTCGCATCCCCGAGAAACCACTGTTCCCACGCGACCCAGAAGTCACTGCCGCGCACGCTTCGTATCGCCGCGCCACCGAACGCTGACACTGCCGGAATCAACAGCACCGCAAAGAGACAGAAGATCGCAAACTGGGGAACCGACCTCATCCATCCGGTAGTTGCAGCAAATTTCCTCAGGATCGCAGCCGCCAGCAGACCTTTCGCGCCATCGATGGCGAATGCGGCGAGCAGAAACCAGAGTGGGACGTCCTCGGCAACCGATGTGAACAACCGGATCGGCAACGGAGCCAGGACCAGAATCCACCAGTGGCTCTTCCTGGAGACCAACAGTGCGCACAGCAGGATCGCGTCGGGAAACCAGAACGGCGCCGCGGATGCCTGGCTGAACGACATGCCGTAGTGGTAGGCAACGAAATACGTCACTTCGTACAGGCACAACAGCCCTATCTCACGCCAGCGTGGCGAGTGAGCGAGCAGACCGAACAGTCCCCGCAGGCTGTCGCGATGGTCGCGACGTGGATTGGCCGGGCTCATGTGGAACGTTCGGTGGTCACGGGTTCGGGCGCCCCTTGGTGGTGAACGACCCAAGACCAGTTCCGTGGGCCCGAGCCGTTATTGCCGATTCCTGACGATCTGACTGCAACAACACCGCACGTGAGGGGGGAATCATAGCTCTACGGCACCGGCACGAGGGGCCGATCTACCTCAGCTTGCGCTGCCACAGAACGAGGACGTCCTCGTTCTCTGCGGCATCAAGTCACAGCTGTAGGCGGAGACTCTCGGATCGACACCGTCTCCAAGCGTTTACGCCGCTGCGTTGTTGTGACGCCCGCGAACCTGCTGGATCGTGCTACTCAGGCGCAGAAGATCGAGCGCCGGCAAGAGAGACTCGACGCTGAGCAAGCGCAACGGTGCGCGCGTCGAAGCGATCCACTTTGACGCTATCGCGCATGGCTGATTCCTCCCCTCAGGTCTCATCCTGATCGGAATCGGGCGTTGCCTCCTAGTCGCTGCGTCCAGTCTCACTAAACCTTGGCGACCCGTGACTTCCGCGGGGTGCATACCCTTCAATTCCCGATACCCTCGATCATGCGTCACTTGTCCGTTGTGCCTCCGCCAAAGGCGATTGTCCTTACGGTCGGGGGATTCTATTTCGGTGCCAAACCAGTGCAGGTCTCCACTCTGCTTGGATCCTGCATTGCCATTACGGCGTGGCATCCGAAACGTCGGATCGGCGGCCTCTGCCATTACCTGATGCCAGGCGGAGATCACCGTGAGGCGCGCGAAGCCGGGATGCATGCTCCAGGGGCGATCGATCTGTTCAGTCAAGAGGTGGGTCGGGCTGGAACATTGCCACGCGAGTATGTCGTGAGGATCTTTGGCGGCGGGCATATGTTCGACTCGTTTGCAGCTGACAGTGTGCCCAGAGCTTTGGGCAAGTCCCGCATTCAAGAATTGAACATCGCAGCCGCCCGCCGCTTGCTGCCAATGAACGGCTTCAAGATCGTCTCAGACGATGTTGGTGGCTGGGGCTCGCGAAATGTTCAGTTCAATTTGGCAACGGGCGAGGTGCGAGTCATTCGTGGGCCGGTGTTCAGCAAGATACAGATGCGTGGCCTAGTGGTGTGAGCCAGGTCACACCTGAGCTGTCTCATGGCTTTGAAGCCGAATCCGGGCGACACGGCCCCGCCGCCAGTCACCCCAACTCCGTCACGTCTGCGCGCCAAGCGCTTATGCATAATGCATCCACTCATGATGGAGCGGACATGACCCCAGCGGATCGCCGTATCACCGAGTTGATCGACAAATGGCTGACGAGCGTCGATCTGCACCTGAAGTATGCGGAGCTCAGTGACGGGTCCTATGCGCGTGCGCAGCCCTGGCCGAAACACGACCGCCCGACCCGCTGGGTGTTGGAAGTCGCGCGGCAGAAGATCCTGGAGCTGAAAAGCCACTGCGAAACGCGGCAGGCGATGGGCGACAGCAAGTATTCCGAATCGCTCGAACTGATGGCCTTCCTGTCCAACCTGGTCGGCATACAGAATATCCAGCGTTTCATTCCGCTGGCCGACCCCGGGAGCGAAGGCAGCGGCGCCACGACGACGAATCTGACGCTGGAAGCCACTGTCATCAAGCCGGTGGTCATCAAGCCGGCAGCGGCCAAGTCACGACCGGCCGGGGATGACACCACCCGCGAAATGCCACGACTGAAGCCGGCAGCCCCAACCGCAAGACCGGCGGCACCGGCAGCGCCGCCGCGGCGCGAGCCACCCAAGACTGCTGCAAGCCGCCCGGCTCCTGCCAAAACAGAAGCGCCAGCCCGGGCACCCAGCGCGCCGACCGACCTCAAAGGCAAGATCATCGCCGACGCCATCCGCCTGCTGAAATGGGGCAAGTCATGGCACGAACTGGCGGATCTGATCGGCCGCATCGCCGACCGGCCGCCGGTTGCCGACATTCGCAAGGTGTTGCGCGCACACAAGGCTGAGATCGAGTCGAAAGCAGCCGCCGGGTAATAGTTCGGGGTAGAGCGTCGCAGCGCAGGCAAAAAAAAGGCCGGGTACCTTGCGATAACCCGGCCAATCAGGGGGATTCGAGCTTCGCCTCGCTGTTCATCGTCCCAGCGCGGCCTTCAGCAACCTATGCATTGACCACCAGGGTGGCAGGAGTTCCCTCCTTCGCATCACCGCGGCGTCATTTTGCGATGCCAAATATACCGCTCGCTGCACCGCAACACAACACCTCCCCAACGAATTGCACAGAATTTTTATCAGCGATTTCATACGGAATGGTTATTACGTCACACATTCCCCGGGCGGGCAGGAGGCGTGTTGCGACGCACTAATGCAAGTGGCCGTCGAGGGTTATCGCCAATAGGGGCCGGCAGGCGCGAGGATGGGACTGGGGAACGTAAACAGGCGACAGCCGAAAGCCCGATGCGCGTTCTGACGACGCGACCTGTGCCCACGGCTCATCGCCTGTCCAATGCCCGCGTTGAAATTAAGTCTCCGTCATCCTGAGGCGCGAGCCCCGACCGGTTCTTGATTATGTGCGGCGGTGGCGCTGAGAATCCTTGCTCCGCTCGCTCGGACCTCTGCGGTTGTATGAGTTGTCCCGAGCGGTCGAGCGCGTTCCCGGAAACCGCGCAGACGAAAAAATGCGGTGGGCAGTGGGGATGACGCAGGGCTGTGCACGGGTCTTTGTAGGACCGCATCGCTGCGAATGAGCCACACTGGCTGCGCCGATCGGATGGAACTCACGCAGTGCGTCGCAGACCAACAGCTTCTCTCGCGCATGCGCGACCAGAGGCCTACGAGCCGTACTACGCCCGGCAACGGGCCTGGCCGGGCCCCAAGGGTCGAGCCAGGGTCGGGCCAGATATCGGGACCAGAGGTCGAGCAAAACAAGGTCGAGTAAGGAAAGAAGCACCTAATGATCGAAATCAACAACCTTACCAAGCGCTACGGCGCCCTCACCGCGGTCGACGACATCTCCTTCAAGGTCGACCCGGGCACAGTTCTCGGCTTCCTCGGGCCCAATGGCGCCGGCAAGTCGACCACGATGAAAATGATCACCGGCTTCCTCGCTCCGACTTCCGGCAGCATCCGCGTCTGCGGACACGATGTCGCGCAGGCGCCGCTGGCCGCGAAGTCATGCATGGGTTACCTGCCCGAAGGCGCGCCCAGCTATGCAGAAATGAATGTGCGCGCATTTCTCGAATTCATTGCCGATGTGCGCGGCCTGACGAACGAGCGACGTAACAGCCGTCTCGACGATGTCATCACGCGACTGGGATTGCAGGGCGTGCTGCCACAGGTGATCGAAACGCTCTCCAAGGGCTTCAAGCGTCGCGTCGGCCTCGCCCAGGCGCTGCTTCACGACCCACCGGTACTGATCCTGGATGAACCCACCGACGGCCTCGATCCGAACCAGAAGCACGAAGTGCGCACGCTCATCAACGACATGGCGCAGGACAAGATCATCGTGATCTCCACCCACATCCTCGAAGAGGTGGACGCGGTGTGCGGCCGCGCAATCATCATCGCGAACGGCCGCATCCTCGCCGATGACACGCCGCAGAAGCTTGCTGCGCGCGCGCCGTCGGGTCGACTCGACGACGTGTTCCGCAGCATCACGACTTCATCCGCCGCGTCCGGGGTTGCCGCCCATGCATAACATCGCAACCCTCTTCCGACGCGAGTTCGCGAGCTACTTCGCAACGCCGCTGGCGTTCGTGTTCATCGTCATCTTCCTGTTGCTCACGGGCGTGTTCGCTTTCTACCTGGGCGGCTTCTACGACCGCGGCCAGGCCGATCTCATGCCCTTCTTCAACTATCACCCCTGGCTGTACCTGTTTCTCATCCCTGCACTGTCGATGCGACTGTGGGCGGAAGAACGCAAGTCCGGCACGATCGAACTGCTGATGACCCTGCCTGTCACCTTGTGGCAGGCCGTGATCGGCAAGTTCCTGGCCGCATGGGCTTTCGCCGGGGTAGCGCTCGCACTGACATTCCCTATGTGGATCACCGTGAACTATCTCGGCGATCCGGATAACGGCACCATCGCCGCGGCGTACATCGGCAGCCTGTTGATGGCAGGCGGCTTCCTGGCCATCGGCGCCTGCATCTCCGCCGCCACCCGCAACCAGGTGATCGCCTTCATCCTCACAGCCGTGGTTTGCCTGTTCTTCTTTCTACTGTCGGGTTTCGGGCCGGTGCTCAACCTGTTCGACGGCATCCTGCCGCAGACGCTGATCGATGCCATCGCCTCGCTCTCGTTCCTGACTCACTTCGGCTCGATTGCCAAGGGTGTGATCGATCTGCGTGACCTGCTCTATTTCGGCACCCTGATCATCGTGTGGCTGATGGCCAACGCGATCGTGCTGGACATGAAGAAGGCCGACTGACCATGACCAACCACACCATGACCGCAGGCAAAAAAACTTACGGCGCCACCGCGCTGCTGGCGCTGGCTGTAATTTTCATCGCAGTGACGATCGTCAGCACCTTCGCAGTGCGCGGCGCGCGGCTGGATCTGACGCAGAGCAAGCTGTACACCATTGCGCCGGGCACCCGCCACATCCTCGAGTCGATCAACGAACCCATCAATCTCTATTTCTTCTTCTCGCAGCAGGCGAGCGCGCAGTCGCCGCAGATTCGTGCCTATGCACAGCGCGTACGCGAACTGCTCGAAGAGATGGCGCAACGCTCCAAGGGCAAGATCCGCCTGCAGGTGATCGATCCGCAGCCCTACTCTGACGATGAGGACCGCGCCTCCGAATTCGGCCTGCAGTCCGTGCCCATCGGCGCACGCGGCGAATCGCTGTACTTCGGCCTGGCCGGCACCAACTCGACCGACGGCCACGAGACCATCGGCTTCTTCCAGCCGGAGAAAGAAGAGTTTCTCGAATACGACGTCGCGAGCCTGATCCACCGCCTCACGAACACCAAGCGGGCGGTTGTCGGACTGATGTCCAGCCTGCCTGTGGATACCTCATTCAACCCGCAGACCGGGCAGCCGCAAGAAGGCTGGCAGAGCATCACGCAGTTGCGTGACCTCTTTAACGTGGAGTCGATAGCACCGGATGCGACATCGATCGCCAAAGATATCGATGTGCTGATGATCATTCATCCGCGCACGCTGTCGCCGCAAACCCAGTATGCGATCGACCAGTTCGTCATGCGCGGCGGCAAAGTGATCGCATTCATCGATCCGCAATCGGAGAACGATCCGACGGCAGCCCAGATGGCACAGATGGGCGGAGCGGCCAGTAACCGCTCCTCCACGCTGGGTCCGCTGCTGGATGCCTGGGGCGTGAGCTACGACCCCGGCATGGTGGTCGGCGATCGCGAGCTGGGACTCACGGTCTCGCTACAGCAGGGCCAGCCACCGTCACAGCACGTCGCAATCATCGGCTTCAATCATGACAGCATGGATCGCAAGGATGTGGTCACCTCGGGGCTCGATACCATCAATGTCATGACCGCCGGTGCGCTGAAGAAGAAAGACGGCGCGACGACCGCGTTCGAGCCGCTGATCCAGTCCAGCACCAACTCCATGCTGCTACCCGCAGCGCGGCTCGCTTTCCTACCCGACAGCCAGTCGCTGCTGGAAGGCTTCAAGGCCAGCGGCGAACGCTACACGATTGCTGCGCGGATCCATGGCAAGCTCAAATCGGCGTTCCCGAACGGCGCTCCCGCTGCAGAGCACGTGCTGCCGCCCGCCCCCAGCCTGAAGGAAACGACGGACGAGGCGAACCTGATCATCGTGGCGGACACCGATATCCTCGCGGATCCGCTGTGGGTGCGCCGCCAGAACATGCTCGGCCAGAATTTCGCGGTTGCCTGGGCGAACAACGGCGACTTCCTCTCCAACGCGCTCGACAACCTAGCCGGCAGCAACGACCTGATCAGCGTGCGCGGGCGGCAGAGCTTCTTCCGGCCGTTCAAGAAAGTCGATGAGCTGCGCCAGCATGCCAGCGACCAGTTGCTGACGACGGAGAAGGAACTGGATCGCGAGTTGCAGGATACCGAGCGCAAGTTGTCCGAGCTGCAAAGCGGCCGTGCCAACCAGAGCTCGATGGTGCTCACGCCGGAACAGGAAGCGGCGCTGGAGAACTTCCAGAAACAGCGCAGCCGTATCCGCAAGGAACTGCGCGATGTGCATCGCACGCTCGACGTCGGGATCGAACGGCTGGGAACCTGGCTCAAGATCATCAATATCGGCCTGATTCCGGCGCTGATCACCATCGGTGCGATCGTGCTGCTGATCGCGAGGCGGCGCAGATTGCAGGCCGGGCGTGCGGCTGCGCACACCGGCTGAGAACCCGCGATGACCCCAGCGAGGCTCTAAAGATGACCCGGTTACCGCATTTCGTTGAAGGACCTGCTCGATGACTTCACGTCGCCTGCTCATTCTCGGCGCGCTGGCGCTGATCGCCCTCCTGGCCGCATTCCTGCTTTCGAATCGCCAGGCGGCAACACCCGCCAGCTCGCTGCCCGCTACGCTCTATCCGAAGCTCAAGACGCAGCTCGACGGCATCGATGCGGTGCGCATCTATAAAGCAGGCGATGCCCGCGCGGTAGAGCTCGTCCGCAAGGACGGCAACTGGAGCGTGAGCGAACGCGACGGTTACGGCGCCGATGTCGCCAAGGTGCACAAGCTGTTGCTGGCGCTGTCCGAAGCCAAGCCGGTCGAGCAGAAGACCTCCAGTCCCGACAACTACGCAAAACTGGGCGTCGAGGATGTCAGTCAGCCAGCAGCGAGCGGCGTTCGCATCGAGCTGCACGGCCAGGCTGTGCCAGTGAATCTGATCGTGGGCAAAGCCGGCAACGCTCCGCAGGCGATGTATGTGCGACGTGTTGGCGAACCGGCAAGCTGGCTGATCAACCAATCGCTCGATACGGCGAATACGCCGGATGCGTGGTTGCGCAAAGAAATAATCGACGTGTCGGCCGATCGCACGCAGTCAGCCACGGTGGCCATCGCCGGCGCCAAGAGCTACGACGCCGTCAAACAAGCGCGCACCGATGCAGGCTTCAAGGTCGAGGGTGTGCCCAAAGGCAAAGAGCTGAGTTCCCCTGCCGCTGCCAACGGCGTTGCATCAGCCCTGACGGGTCTCACGCTGGCGGATGTGCGCCCCGCCAAAGACTTCGCCGCGGAAAAACCCGCTGCCCACGCCACCATCAAAACCTTCGATGGACTGGTCGTCGACGCCGACGGCTGGGTCAAGGATGGCAAACACTACGTCGCGCTAAAGACGGCTTACGACGAAGCGCTGGCAAAACGTTTCCATATTGAAGCAGCGCCCGCAACGCCAAACCCGACGGACACGGGCAAAGCAGGCACGAAGCAGCCGGACATCAAGGCAGATGCTACGCCGCCGCCCGCTGCTGCCCCGAAACCGACTCCCGCGCCAAATGTTTCCGAAGCCGCTACGGCAACGAATGCCCAGCTCGCCGGCTGGGTCTACGAGATACCGGAATACAAATACGAAGCGATCTTCAAGCCGATGGATGGCTTGTTGAAGAAGGAAGAGAAAGAGAAGAAGAAACAGGCCTGAGCCGGTGGGCGGATTGAGAGCGAGGTGACAGGAGTGACAATAGTCACAGGGGTGACGGGCAAGGCACGCAACGATCAGTTGCTCACTTGCCTCGCTTGGGGATGACCACCATGCGTGTTCCGCTCCATCGATCATGCAGCGCCAGATGCTCGCGATCTACCCAGATCCACAAGTACGCGACCAGCAGTGGGAGCAGTGACAGACCCATCGCAATCTGCCGGGCGCGGGCCTCGGGCCAGTGCCCCCAGATCAGCCAGTAGCCGGCGACGAACGGCAGCAGCAGCACAAAGATAATCCCGAGTCGCACCAGCGCTTGCGACCAGCGCGGCAGCGATCCATCGGGACTCTGCACGCGCAACCGCCACGCCAGCATGCCGATCGTCTGGCCGCGACGAGTCCAGAAGAACCCGAAGAACAGCACCGTGATGACGACCTGCTCCAGCCAGTAAAGGTAAGCGAGCGCGCCCACTTCTTTCGGCACCAGCACCTTGCCATGCAGGAACGGAACGAACGGAAACGTCCCGATGATCAACAGGGCCAGCACCGGCAGGGTGTCGTAAATGATCGCGCCGAACCGCCGCAGGACGCCGGCGTTCGGTAATTCGTTTTGGTTAGCGGACACGTGAAACAGCGAATGTTGTGATGAGGGCCAGCAGCGCAGTGGGCGCCCAGGCGATGACGATTGGCGGCAGATTGAAGACGGCGCCGCCGCTCTCCAGCATCTTCGCCATCAGGAAGAATGCCACGCCCAGCAGGATACCCACGACAGTGCGCGCACCGGTACCGGTAGAACGCATCGGGCCGAACGCAAACGGCACCGCCAGGACGACCATGATCGCAATGGCAACGGTGCGAGCAATGCGCGCCCAGAACGCGGTCTCGTACTTACGTGCATCGAGCCCGTTCTGCTGCAGATGCTCGATATAACTGTAAAGCGCACGCCCTGGAAGCGAGTCTGGATCAGCAATGGCGAGGCCCAGGAACTCAGGGGACAGGCGGGTATCCAGTTCAGCAGACGCGACGCGGCTGGCCTCGACCTTATCCTCCACCATGCGCGACTCGCGGTAGTCGGACAGTCGCCAGCGATTGTTCGCGTCGATGCTCGCGGCACTTGCCTTGCCCACGCTGAGCAGTCGACGCTGCCCGTCGAATTTGAAAACGAACACGCCGCCGTAGCTGTTGCCGGTGTTCTGTTGCTTCACCGAGAGAATGGTGTCGCCATCCTTGGCCCAGGCGGTCTGATTGCCAGCCATGCTGTAGTCATGGAACTTGGCGAAGGTCTTCATCTGGCGTGCGTACTGCTGCATCTGGGGTGCGACGATCTCGCCCAATCCCGCCGTCAGCAGCATGAGTATGACGCCCGCGGCACCCACCCAGCTTGCAATGCGTAGTGTCGAAACGCCTGCGGCGCGAATGACAGTCAACTCCATCGAGCGCGCCAGATTACCCAGCGCCAACAGCGCACCGATCAACGCGGCAATTGGCAGCATGTCGAATGCCTGCTGCGGCAGATTCAGGCCGACGAACAGCAACGCGTCCTCGGTGGTGTACGTGCCGATGCCGATCTCGTCCTGCTGGGTGATGAACAGGTACAAGCTGGTGAGCGCCAGCAGTACGAACATGACGAGCAGAGTGTGTCCGAGAATCGAACGTCGCAGATAACGCGCCAGGACCGACATAGCTATGCTCCGACCGTCACGGGCCGCGGCCCACCCGGCGGACTCTCCCGTGCCAGCAGCCAGATCGCGCCGCACAGCGCCAGTCCATGCACCCACCACAGTCCGGCGATCTGCGGCATGGCGCCGGACTCGAGCCACGTGCGGCCAGCTACCAGCAACTGGTAGTAGAAAAAGAACGAAAGAACCGCGGCGCCGATCTTGCCGAAACGCCCTTGCCGCGGTCGCAGTCGCGACAACGGGACCGCGAGCACCATCAGGATCAGCGCCATGAGCGGTGTTGCCAGGCGCCAGTGCAATTCGGCGACGTCGGCGACAGCTCCAGAGCGCCATAGCTCTTCAGTCGTTTTGAGATTCGCCTTGGCAGCGGAGTTGGTGGGAGAACCCAGGCGTATCGGAATGCCGCCTTCGCTGAAACGGATGGTGCGGAATTCGCCACTTCCCGGTATTCCTTCGTAGCGCACGCCGTCGTACAGGACGAACGTCTGTTCCGCCTGGCCCGCCCCACGTTGCTCGGCACGGGTTGCGACCCAGACTTCCAGCTTGTCGTCCTCCGGTTGCGCGGCGGGCTTGGTTGCCGCCGGCTTCTTGGCGACCCCGTTCTTCTGCCCCAGCACCTGGGTATCGACCGAGCGCCCGACGAAGACTTTGACGTTGTGGAGGATACCGTTGTCATCGACACGCTCGGCGTAGAAAACGATATTGCCGCCACCGAAAGTGCGGAAGCGGCCCGGCTCGAGCATACCGAACTGAGCCTCGCGTAGCGCCGCGGCGCGTATAGCCTGCGCGCGCGCCGAAGCTGTTGGAATTGCGAAGAACGACAGCCACGCGAGCAACGCTACGACCAGCACTCCCAGCACGGCAATCGGGCGATACAGGCCGGCAGGGCCGACACCGCAGGACTGGATCGCCGCCATCTCACTCTCGTGATACAGGCGCCCCAGCCCCAGCATGATCGCCAGGAAGAAGCCGATCGGCACTACCACCGCAAGATTGCCCGCTGAAGTCAGGGCAATCAGTATCAGCACGACCTCCCGGGGGAAATCGTTGGCGGCCGCCTGCGACAGCACCCGCGTCAGCTGGTTGGCGAGCAGGATGATCAGCAGCACGCCCGTCACCGCGATCCAGGTGACGGCGACTTCGCGGAAAACATAACGATCGAGTGTACGCAGGAGCAATCTCGTCCCGTGAAGCCCTAGGGTGAAACAGGATTCGGCACCGGATCTCACCGCGAGCCCGCTGCGGATCGGATGGGGTAGACTAGCGCCCCGGTAAAAAAGTCCGTTGCCATGACCCGGCGCTGCACAGCGCGCCGCAACGCGTAACTTAAGCGACGCAGCGCGGCACGTAAACCAGTCGTGCAGCAATGACCTTCGTCGCAGGCGCTCGTCAGCGGCAGCTGCCAGTCACATTCACAGTATGGGTTCGGAAGGAGAGTTCATGGAATTTTTCGCCACCAGCGCCGCCGCCTCCCGTCAACGTACCGAATGCGCGATCCTCGGCGTCTTCGACAAAGGCGTGCTGTCCGGCGCCGCCGAAGAACTCGACAGCCGCATCGGCGGCCGCATCGCCCGGCTGGTAAAACGCGGCGATCTGCGCGGCAAGGCCGGCGATGTATTACTGCTGACCGACATCAGCGGAGCGCCCTGCGAGCGCATCGTCCTGGTGGGACTTGGTGCCCGCAACAGCTTCAAGCGTAAACAATATCGTCGTGCACTGGCGCTCGCCGTGGCGACTGTCGCGCGCACCGGCGCTCGTGAGGCCGTCAGCTACCTTTCGCTCGAAACGGTCGCGGACGCCGACAGTTACGCCCTCGCCCGCACCGCCGCCGAAATCCTCGGCAATAGCGGCTATCGCATCCCGGATCACAAGACCGCCGGCAAGAAGCCGAAAGCCACACTGGCCCGTTTCGGCGTAGCAACGGCCAGTCGCGGCGATCGCGGCAATGCCGAACGCGGGCTCGAGCATGGCCGCGGCATCGTCGCCGGCATGTCGCTGATGCGCGATCTGGCCAATCAGCCCGCCAACGTCTGCACCCCAACTTACCTGGCGAACGCTGCCAAGACACTCGCCCGCGAACATCGCAAGATCCGGGTCCGCATCCTCAACGAAGCGGATTGCCGCAAGCTCAAGATGGGCTCGTTCCTCTCGGTCACGGCCGGCTCGGATGAGCCTGCACGCCTGATCGTCCTGGAATATTCGGGCGGCGCGCGTGGCGAAGCTCCGACCGCGCTGATCGGCAAGGGCGTGACCTTCGATACCGGCGGCATCTCCCTCAAGCCGCCACCCGGCATGGATGAGATGAAGTTCGACATGAGCGGCGCGGCCAGCGTGCTGGGCACGTTCAAGGCAGTGGCCGAACTGGGACTGCCGATCAACCTGGTCGGCGTCGTGCCCGCCTGCGAAAACATGCCGAACGGGCGCGCCACCAAGCCGGGCGACATCGTCAAGAGCATGTCCGGGCAGACCATCGAGGTGCTCAACACCGATGCCGAAGGCCGGTTGATCCTGTGCGATGCGATCACTTATGCGCGCCGGTTCAAGCCTGCCGCCGTCATCGATATCGCAACCCTCACCGGCGCCTGCGTGGTCGCATTGGGCAATCATCTCTCGGGCCTGTTCGGTAACAACGACGAACTGATGGATGCGCTGGAGCAGGCCGGCATGCGCGCCGAGGACCGCACCTGGCAGATGCCCATCGGCGAGGAATACGCCGACGGCCTGAAGAGCAATTTCGCGGACTTCGCCAATGTCGCGGGCCGCGAAGGCGGCGCGATCACGGCTGCCTGCTTCCTCGCGAAGTTCACCGAGGGGCTCAAATGGGCGCACCTGGATATCGCCGGCGTCGCGTACCTGTCGGGCTCGCAGAAATCGAGTACCGGACGCCCCGTGCCGATGCTGGTCGATTACCTGCTCAACAAGTGAGCTCGCGCGGGTGAGCCGGATCGATTTCTACGTTCTGTCCCAGGAAGGCGGCGATGCGCGCTTGCGCGTCGCCTGCCGGCTTGCGGAGAAGGCTGTCGAACAGGGCAAACGCGTTTACGTCCAGACCGCCTCGGAAGCGGAAACCCAGCGCCTGGACGAGCTGCTGTGGACTTTCAACGATCGCAGTTTTCTGCCGCATGAAGTCGCCGGCGATGCCGGCCCCTCTCACGAGCGGGTGGTGATCCTGCTGGGCGAAGGCGCCGCCCCGGCCAGCCATCGACAACTGCTGATCAACCTCACGAACTCGATGCCCACTGCGCTGAGCGAGTACGAGCGAGTCGCGGAGATCGTCGACCCGGATCCCGAACGCAAGCGGCTGTCACGCGAACGCTACAAGGCGTATCGCGAGCAGGGATGCGAGCTGGAATCGCATAATTTGTAGAAGAAGCGGTTACCGGTTAGCGGTTAGTTCAGAAAGGGCGACCGGGCGGCCCTTCCGAACCAACCGCTAACCGCTAACCGCTTCTCTGCGTACCGGCCAGCTAGCCAGCTGACCTCCGCTATAATCCCCGCCCCTCCCGTTTGCCTCCCTCGAACCCGCCGCGCCATGGACAAGACTTACAACCCCCGTGATATCGAACAGCGCAGCTACCGCAGATGGGAGGAGCATGGCTGGTTTGCACCCCGCGGGTCGGGAAAGCCCTACAGCATCGTCATTCCGCCGCCCAATGTGACCGGTACGCTGCACATGGGCCACGCTTTTCAGCACACCCTGATGGATGCGCTGACACGACTGCACCGCATGTCGGGCGATCGCACTCTCTGGCAACCGGGCACTGATCACGCCGGTATCGCGACCCAAATGGTCGTTGAGCGCCAGCTCGGAGCGCAGGGCGTGCACCGGCGGGATCTCGGCCGCGACGCTTTCATCAAAAAGGTCTGGGAGTGGAAGGCCCAGTCCGGCGACACGATCTCGCGCCAGGAGCGCCGGCTGGGCAACTCCGTCGACTGGTCCCGCGACCGCTTCACGATGGACGAGGGGTTGTCCGAGGCGGTGACCGAAGTGTTCGTGCGGCTGCACGAGGAAGGGTTGATCTATCGCGGCAAGCGTCTCGTCAACTGGGACCCGGTCCTGCACACGGCGCTGTCGGACCTGGAAGTGCTGTCGGAGCCCGAAAAGGGCCACCTGTGGCACCTGCGCTATCCGCTCGCGGACGGCTCCGGTCACCTGGTGGTTGCAACCACCCGGCCGGAGACCATGCTCGGCGATACAGCCGTTGCCGTGCACCCTGAAGATGAGCGCTACAAACATTACATCGGTCGACAGATCCGCCTGCCGCTGACCGATCGGCTGATACCCATCATCGCGGACGATTACGTCGATCCCGCTTTCGGCTCCGGCTGCGTGAAGATCACACCGGGACACGACTTCAACGACTACGAAGTCGGCAAGCGGCATTCGCTGCCGCTGATCAACGTGTTCGATGCCAACGCCGCTCTCAACGAGGAAGTGCCTGCCCCTTATCGCGGGCTCGATCGCTTCGTTGCCCGCAAACGCATCGTCGCGGACCTGGAAGCGTTGGAACTGGTCGAGAAAATCGAAGCGCATACGCTGCAAGTGCCCCATGGCGATCGCAGTGGTGCGGTGCTCGAGCCGTGGCTCACCAATCAATGGTATGTGCGCATCGCGCCGCTGGCCGAACCTGCCATCAAGGCGGTCGAGGATGGCCGTGTGCGTTTCGTTCCGGACAACTGGTCGAAAACCTACTTCCAGTGGATGCACAACATCCAGGACTGGTGCATCAGCCGACAACTATGGTGGGGGCACCAGGTGCCGGCCTGGTACGACGACCAGGGCAACGTCTATGTCGCGCGGTCGCAATCCGAGGCAATGGCCCAAGCACGCGCCAAACGCGAAGGGGATGTGGTGCTGACGCGCGACGAAGACGTGCTCGACACATGGTTCTCCTCGGCATTGTGGCCGTTCTCGACGCTCGGCTGGCCGCAGCAGACTGCCGAACTGCAAGCCTTCTATCCGACCAGCGTGCTGGTCACCGGCTTCGACATCATCTTCTTCTGGGTCGCCCGCATGCTCATGATGGGCCTGAAGTTCGCCGGCGACGTGCCGTTCCGCGAGGTCTACATCACCGGGCTGATCCGCGACGAGAACGGCGAGAAGATGTCCAAGTCGAAGGGCAACATCATCGATCCGCTCGACCTGATCGACGGCATCGATCTTGAGGCGCTGGTGACCAAGCGCACCTCGGGGCTGATGCAGCCCAAGCTCAAAGGCAAGATCGAAAAGGACACCCGCAAGCAGTTCCCCGATGGCATTCCCTCCTACGGTGCCGACGCGCTGCGCTTTACGTTTGCCGCGCTCGCCACCATGGGCCGCGACATCCGCTTCGACCTGGGTCGCATCGACGGCTACAAGAACTTCTGCAACAAGCTGTGGAACGCCACCAACTACGTGCTGATGAACGTACAGGGGCAGGACTGCGGCTTCGGCGACGCGTCGATCGAATATTCGATTCCCGATCGCTGGATCCGTTCGCGCCTCGGTGCAACGGTGGAGGAAGTGAATCGCCGGTTCGCGGAATATCGCTTCGACCTCGCGGCACAGGCGCTGTACGAATTCGCCTGGTACGAATACTGCGACTGGTATCTGGAGCTGTCGAAGCCGACGCTGCAATCCGAGACCGTTGCCGAAACGCAGAAGCGCGCCACGCGCCGCACGCTCGTCACTGTCCTGGAAACCTACTTGCGGCTGCTGCACCCGCTCATGCCGTTCATCACCGAAGAGATCTGGCAAACCGTCGCGCCACTGGCCAACCGCGGCGGTCCGACCATCATGTTGCAGGCTTACCCGGCCGATTCGGATTTTCCGCGCGACCCTGCGGCCGAGCGCGCCATTGCGCCCATCAAGGCGACCATCCTGGGCGCGCGCCAGATTCGCGGACAACTCAACGTGCCGCGTTCCCGCCAGATGCCGGCCTTCGTCAAGGCGCCGTCCGTGGATGACTGGAATCTGATCGCGGCGAATGTCGATCTGATCCGTGCACTCGCGAACATCACCGAGCTCAGCGCGGTTGCGGACGATGCGAGCCTGCCGCCCACGGCCATGCAGATCGTCGAGGGCTTCGTCATCCATGCCCCGCTTGCCAGCCTGATCGACGATCCCGATGCGGAGCTGCTGCGGCTGGCAAAACGCAAGGTGAAAACTCAGCAGGAACTCGCCAAGTGCGAGGCCAAGCTCGGCAACCAGAACTTCATCGCCAACGCGCCTGCCGAGGTGGTCGAGCAAGAACGCGCCCGCATCGCCGATTTCCAGCGCGAGATCGAGCAGATCGGCGAGCAGGAACGACGCGTGGCGCAGCTGAAACGGTAAGGCCGGCAAGCGGGATATTGCCCGCACAGCCTATCCGTAGAACTTACTCGCTGAACCCGGGGAGCTGCTGCTATGGAGCACCCCGGGAGCCATGCACTTGCGTTTCCCGTCATTAACGGGACACTAGCCTCCGACATCAGCCAGGCGGCGGCGCACTCATGGATTCATCCGTTCCCACGCTCATTACGCAGGCAGATCCGGTCGAGCTCATCGCCGGCACGATCACCCAGCTCAGCCGCATCATCCTGGGCAAGCAGCAACAGTTGCGGCTGTGCGTCGCCTGCCTGCTAGCGCGGGGACACCTGCTGATCGAGGATATTCCCGGCGTCGGCAAGACGACGCTGGCTCATGCGCTCGCGGAAACGCTCGGGCTGTCCTATCAGCGCATCCAGTTCACCAGTGACCTGTTGCCCGCTGACGTCATCGGTGTCTCGGTGTTCGAACGCGAGCGCAGCGAATTCCGCTTCCACAAGGGTCCCATCTTCTCGCAGCTGGTGCTCGCCGACGAAGTGAACCGCGCTACTCCCAAGGCGCAGAGCGCACTGCTGGAAGCGATGGAAGAGCACCAGGTCACCGTCGACGGCCAGACCTATCCGTTGGCGGCACCGTTCTTCGTCATCGCGACGCAAAACCCCGTTTATCAGATCGGTACGTTTCCGCTGCCCGAATCGCAGCTCGACCGCTTCCTGATGCGCATCGAACTGGGTTATCCGGATGCGACACTCGAACGGCAACTGCTCACTGGCCAGGATCGACGCGACCTGCTGGCCACACTGAGTCCGACGCTTTCACCCCAGCAATTGCTGCTCATGCAGACCATGGTGCCGGGCGTACACGCCTCCGACGCTCTGCTCGACTACGTGCAGGCCATCGTGCGCTTCACTCGCGAGTCCCCGCATTTCGAAGCGGGAATGTCGCCGCGCGCGGCCATCGGCCTGCTGCGTGCGGCGCAGGCCTGGGCGCTCATTCACGGCCATGCCGGAGTGCTCCCGGAAGATGTACAGGCGGTCCTCCCCGGCGCGGTGGCGCATCGGCTCAAACCGCGGGACACCTCGTCGTTGCGCAGCGCGAAGGAGATCGGCGAGCTGGTGTTGAAGGCGGTGGACGTGGCGTAGCGCGGAGCGCTACGCAGCCAACCGGTCAACAGGCCACCAGCCACCGGTAAGGCGGCCAGAAAAGAGGCAGACAGGATTGAACCGCGGCAATGATGATGCAGTGTGCAGAACGACGCAGCTGCCCTGGCTTGCGCTCTTGATCTGGCCGGCAGCCGGCTGACCGGTAGCCCCATGGCCATTCTCTCCTCCCTCCTCGCCCGCCTGCGTCGCCGCACCCGCGCCTGGGCACGCCGGCGTCATGGCACCGACACCGATCCCGTGGTGCTTTCCGGCCGACGCATCTACATCGTTCCGACCGGGCTGGGGATGGCTTTCACGTTGATGTTGTTCGCGATGTTCCTGGGAGCCATGAACTATGCGAACAACCTGGCGCTGGGTCTTACGTTCACCCTCGGCGCTCTGGGGCTCACAGCGATGCACTACTGCCACCGCAACCTTGCTGGTATCCGAGTGGCTTCAGCCAGCTGCGAGCCCGTCTTCGCCGGTCAGCGAGCGCGCTTCCGGATCGCACTCGAGAACACGGCACGCGTGGATCGCCACGAACTCACCATCGGCAACGATCACGGCAGTGCATCGCCGGTGCGCATCGATGCCGGCGAACGAGCTGTGCTGGAGATCGAGCTGCCCGCAGCGCAACGGGGCTATCTGACCCTCGATCACTTCGAGATTGTCACCCGCCATCCTTTCGGTCTGTTTCGAGCGTGGGCCTATCTGCACATGGATTTGCGATGCATCGTGTATCCGAAGCCCGCAACACGCGACGTGCTACCACCACCGCTGCAGACCGACACCGGCGGTGCGCAGGACTCACTGCGCGGCGACGAAGACTTTGCGGGACTACGTGCCTTTCATCCCGGGGATTCGCCAAGCCGTATCGCATGGAAAGCCTACGCACGCGAACAGGGACTGCAGGTCAAGATCTACGCCGGCACCGCCGTGACCTCGCACCTGTTCGACTGGGAAAGTCTGTCGGGGATGGGACTGGAAGCGCGCCTGTCGCAGATGTGTCGCTGGGTGGAGGATGCTCACGCTGCACGACGGGCATTCGGCTTGCGTTTGCCGGGTATCGAGGTGCCCCCCAATATCGGCGCTGCCCACCGCCAACGCTGCTTGACTGCCCTGGCCTTGTTCGACGCCGATCAGGCCAGTGCCGCGAATGCGTGACGCCACCCAGCCACTGTCGCGATTCACCCAGCAATTGCTGTGGGTGGTGGCAGGATTCGCATTGGCAGTCTTGCCGCACGTTCCTGATCTGCGGATCTGGATCGTGCTGCTGGCTTGCGTATGCGCAGCCCTGCGCATCGTGATCGCGCTGCGTAATTGGGAGTTGCCTCCAAGGCTGGTGCGCACAGTCATTGCAGTGGCGGCAATGATCGGCGTGCTGCTGACCTATCGGACATTGAACGGTCTGGAAGCCGGCACCGCGTTCCTGGTCGTGATGGGTGCGATGAAGCTCATCGAAACGCGCTCCGCTCGCGACCTGACCATCGTCATCTTCGTCGCGTACTTCCTGCTGTTCGCCGGATTCCTCTATCACCAGTCGCTGCTGCGATTGCCATGGATGCTGGTGAGCGCATGGTGGCTGACCGCAACGCTGATGCGCATTCACCAGACGACGCCGATGTCCGTCCGCGAAGCTCTCGGCCTGACCGGGAAAATGCTGGTGCAGGCGCTGCCGGTCATGGTGCTGCTGTTCTTGCTGTTTCCGCGACTGCCCGGCCAGTTCTGGGCACTGCCCGCACGCGAAGGCGCTACTACGGGACTGAGTGACGAGATGTCGCCCGGCGATGTCTCCGAGCTCAGTGTCTCCTCCGAGATTGCGTTTCGAGCACGATTCGAAGGCGAACCGCCACCGCACAACCAGCTCTACTGGCGCGGTCCGGTGCTGCACGACTTCGACGGGCGCACCTGGCGGCGCCTGCGAAACTACTATCCGCAACAGGCTGTCACGGCGAGCGGTCCAAGCTACAGATACAACATCACGCTACAGCCGAATAACCGCAGATGGGTGTTTGGGCTGGATGCGGTGACGGACTGGCCGCAAGAGCGGATGGCGCGCAGCTTCGACCAACAGCTGGTCTCGCGCATTCCACTTGCGGCGGCGACGACATTCACGTTGCAGTCGAGCCCAGCCTATCGCTACGGCGACGCCACGCTGCCCACTACCACTCGTAAGCTCGACCTGGCCGTCGGCGAGCGCAATCCACGCTCGAAACAATTCGCCATCGACCTGCGCGCCCGCACCGGATCCGACGAAGCATTCCTGAACGCAGTGCTGCACAAATTCCGCGATGAGCAATATTTCTACACGCTCGAACCACCACGGCTCGCGCCCGATTCCGTCGATGACTTCCTGTTCAATACCCGGCGCGGATTCTGCGAGCATTTCGCATCGGCCTTCACGTTGCTGGCACGCGCCGCTGGAATTCCGGCGCGTGTTGTCACTGGCTATCAGGGAGGCGAGCTCAACCCCATGGGCGGGTATCTCATCGTGCGCCAGTCGGATGCGCACGCCTGGTCTGAAGTCTGGCTGGAAGGCAAAGGCTGGGTGCGCAAGGACCCGACCGCCTATGTCGCGCCTGAACGGATCGAGAGTGGCCTTAGTGCAGCGGTCGGCGCCGATGAGCCTGTTCCGGATCGCCTGTTGAGAAGCAGTAGAGCATTGGTGCAGATCCGCTTTGCCTGGGACGCACTCAATACTTTCTGGAACGACCAGGTAGTCGAATACGGCGAGCGTCAGCAGCGCTCGCTACTGGAGCGGCTGGGCATCCGCGACCCGGACTGGCAGGTGCTCGGCATCGGGCTGGTGCTCACTCTGGCCGCTTTTTTCACGGCTCTATCGATTTACCTCGCCTGGCAATTCCGGCCGCGCCGGCGCGACCCGGTATTTCAGATCTACATACAACTGTCACGCAGGCTGGCACGCCGCAACCTGGGAAGGGCACAGCACGAAGGTCCACGGGATTATTTCGAACGCGTGATACGAGCACGACCGGATCTCGCCAGGGAGCTGGATGAAGCGCGCTCGCTGTACATAAGCCTGCGCTACGGGCCCGTGCCGCCCGCCTCGCAATTGCTGGCATCGCAACTGAGCCGGCTGAAATTTCTGGTGAGCCGGTTGAAAGTCTGACTGCTGAGTCGCATGTAGAACATTCACTCACTCCAACCGGCACAACGCGTGGCTCCTATCCTGTTTGCGATTGCAGCCATCGTCGCTGCGGCTTTCTGGCTCGTGGGCATCCCCAAGCTCAGGGAGCGTCGTCGCCGCGCCCGGGCCCGCCAACCGCTTCCGGCGCATTGGCATGGCTGGCTCGAAGAGCACATTCCCGTCTATCGGCGCTTACCAGCAGAGCTGCGCGAGCGGCTGCACGGTTTGATTCAGATCTTCGTGCACGAAAAATCCTTCGTCGGATGCAACGGGCTGGAAGTGACGGACCGGATGCGCGTGGTGATCGCCGCTCATGCATGCCTGCTGGTGATCAATCGCCCCGGTGTGCCCTATCGAACGCTGTATGACGAATTGCTATCGATCCTGATCTATCCGACGCCGTTCATCGTTCCCGAACTGCAGAATCATGGCGCCGGGGTGGTCAGCCAGGGGCATCGCGTTCTATCCGGCCAGGCCTGGGATTCGCGGCGCATCATCCTGTCATGGGAAGACGTGGAGTTGCCTGCCGGCGGACACAACGTGGTGCTGCATGAATTCGCGCACTACCTGGACATGGAAGATGAAACCATGGATGGCGCTCCCGGTCTCGGCAGCAAAGCAGCACATCAGCAATGGGCGCGCGTATTCTGGGAGGAATACGACCGACTGCGTTATAACCTGCATACGGGCGTGCCAACACTGCTCGATCCGTATGCCGCAACCGCTCCTGCTGAGTTCTTTGCGGTGGTTACCGAAGTATTTTTCGAGCAGCCTCGCGAACTGGAGGCGCAGCATGCGGCGCTCTACCAGCAGCTGCGAAAATACTATCGGATCGATCCGGCGCGCTGGGAGAACTGAAAAGGCGCCGGACCCTGCGCTTCATCCTGCTGCGACAGGCTGGGCCACGGCAGGCTGGCGAGCTGAAATCGTCAGCAGGAAAGCGCCAGCGGCGAACAAGATGACCAGCGAAACGATCGCAGTGCGTGAATTGCCGGTGATCAGCGCCGTGGTTCCCATGAGCAGCGGCCCGAGCACGGCCGCGAACTTGCCCATCATGTTGTAGAAACCATAGAACTCGCCGGCACGTTCGGCGGGAATCAGGCGACCGTAGTAGGAACGGCTCATGCTCTGGATCGCACCCTGCACGCAACCGATGGCCGCCGCCATGATGTAGAACTCGCTGACGTGCGTCATGAACACGGCGTAGAAGGTCACCGCGCAATACACGCCGATGGAGATGAAGATCCCCAGCAATGGACTGATGCGATCGCCCAGCCAGCCGAACAGCCACGTCGCCGGAAACCCCACGAACTGGATCATCAGGATGCCGGTGATCAGGCTGTCCGCCGGGAAGCCGAGCGCGAGACCGTAGTCCACCGCCATCTTCATGATGGTGTTCACGCCATCGATGTACATCCAGTACGCGAACAGAAACAGCACCGCAGCGCGAAAACGCCGGATCTCCTGGAATGTCTTTGCCAGTTCGGCAAAGCCTTCGCGCCATGCCCGCAAGGCGCCGATGCGCGGCGTATCCGGCCGTATCTTGACCGTGCGAAAGATCGGAATTGCGAAGATCGCCCACCACACCGCCACCGTAACGAACGACGCGCGTATGCCGGCTTCCTTGCTGGCGAAGCCAAACAGCGCCGGCTTTGCGTACATGAGGATGTTGACGACCAGCAGCAGGCCGCCACCGAGATATCCCAGCGCGTAACCGAAACCGGATACCGAATCCAGCCGCCCGCGCGGCGCGACGTGCACCAGCATCGAATCGTAGAAAATCAGGCCGCCCCAGAAGCCGATTGAGGCGATTGCGAACAGTACGGCCGCGCTGACCCAACCCCCTGGGCCCACAAAAGCCAGCAATGCGGTTGGAACGACGCCGATCGCGGTGAACGCGATCAGGAATCGCATGTGCGCATTGCCCTTATCCGCCAGTGCTCCGAGCCACGGCGCCAGAATCGCAAGCACGAAGCTCGATGCGCCATTGACGATGCCCAGCCAGAACGTGCTGGTGGTAGCCGCCTGGTCTGTGGTCAGGTACTGCTTGAAGAACAGCGGGAAGAACACGACCATCACGGTGGTCGCGAATGAAGAATTCGCCCAGTCGTAGAGCGCCCAGGAGAACACCTGTTTATTCAGCAGTGGGGATTTCATGGGCGGAGTTGAGATGGTGATGCGGGTGATGAAGGTGCCAAAAGGAGCGAACCCAGACCAAGTGGAAGCAGACTAGCTGCGCGATTCCAGCTCCTCCATCACTTTCATCACCTGCATCACCCACATCACGATTCACGCCGCCGCCGCGAGATGCTCGCGCGTCTCGCTGAACGTCAGATCCGGCCAACGCTCCAGCGTGAGCTGCAGGTTGACGCGAGTGGGCGCGAGATAGACCAGGGCACCGGAATGGTCCAACGCCAGGTTGTCGTACGCCTTGACGCGGAATTCCTCCAGCTTCTTCGCATCCTTGCCATACACCCAGCGGGCCGTGTAGACGCTGACGTTGTCGAAAGCAGCCTGCACGCTGTATTCGTCCTGCAAGCGGAACGCCACCACGTCGAACTGCAGCGGGCCGACGGCGCCGAGAATCAGGTCGTTGTTGCGCAGCGGACGAAACACCTGGGTTGCGCCCTCTTCGCATAACTGGTCGAGGCCCTTCTGCAGCGCCTTCATGCGCAATGGATCGCGCAACACCACGCGCCGGAACATTTCTGGGGCGAAGTTGGGAATGCCCGTGAACATCAACGACTCGCCTTCGGTGAAGGTATCGCCGATGTTGATGGTGCCGTGATTGTGCAGCCCGAGAATGTCGCCGGCGAATGCTTCGTCGGTATGCTGGCGGTCGGCAGCAAGGAAGGTCAACGCATCGTTGATACGCATCTCCTTGCCGAGCCGCACATGAAACAGGCGCATGCCTTTGGAGTAGCGCCCAGAGCAGATGCGCATGAACGCAATGCGGTCGCGATGCCCCGGGTCCATGTTCGCCTGGATCTTGAAGACGAAGCCACTGAGCTTTTCTTCCAGCGGCTCGACATTGCGTCCGGTGGTCTCGCGCTCAAGAGGCCCCGGCGCGTGGTGCACGAAGGCCGAAAGCAATTCCGGAACGCCGAAGTTGTTGATCGCCGAGCCGAAAAATACCGGGGTTTGGCGTCCCGCCAGGTATTCCGTTACGTTGAACTGCGGCGCCGCGCCGTGCACCAGCTCAACCTCATCGCGGTACGCCTGTGCACGATCGCCGAGGAACTCGCCGGCCTCCGCGCTCGCGAGACCGTCGATGGTCGCATGCGTGCCAGCACGACCTTTTTCCGCCGCCTGGTAGATGTAGATGCGGTCTTCCAGCAGGTGATAGATCCCCTGCAGGTCGCGCCCCATGCCAATGGGCCAGGTTACCGGCGCGCAGGAAATCTTCAGCACCTTCTCGATTTCGTCCAGCAGCTCCATCGGCTCGCGGCCTTCGCGGTCGAGCTTGTTGATGAAGGTCATGATCGGCGTATCGCGCAACCTGCAGACTTCCATCAGCTTGATGGTGCGCTCTTCCACACCCTTGGCGCAGTCGATCACCATCAACGCCGAGTCCACGGCGGTCAGCGTCCGGTAGGTGTCCTCGGAGAAGTCTTCGTGACCCGGCGTGTCCAGCAGGTTCACCATCCGTCCTTCGTAGGGGAACTGCATCACCGAGGACGTCACCGAAATTCCGCGCTGTTGTTCGAGCGCCATCCAGTCGGACGTCGCATGCCGCGATGCCTTGCGACCCTTGACCGCACCTGCGAGCTGAATCGCGCCACCGAACAGCAACAGCTTCTCGGTCAAGGTCGTTTTGCCCGCATCGGGGTGGGAGATGATCGCGAAGGTGCGTCTTCTGCTGATTTCGTCGGCTAACGAGCCACTCGACATGATCTGAAATCCTTTGCGGTGTGCGTGGTGCGCACACAAATTGAAAAAACGCGTCGCGCCACGGAGCGATATCGCTCCACCCAGTCAAAAGCCACAACGGCAGAACGGGACCTGAGCGACGTCGCACTGGGTTCCCGGCAACAGGCTCAAGCTCATTGATGGCGGACAACGCGGGTCGCGATTGTAGAAGCTTGGCGGGAAACCGGGTGCACAACAGCAAGCGGGAATCCCGCAACCGCGCACTCACAGATGAAAACACCGCGCGAACGAGTCACGGGCTGTGTCGGCAAGCCCATCTCGCTCGTCGCAATTAATGTTTACTTAGATCAACTTATATCCAATATAAGTTGATTCAACCTCACATTTGCTTTTCAGCCCTCCAGGGCTTATGTTTTCTTGAATCAACTTATAACTTATATAAGCGCACTTTACCCAACATGGCCAATGTCAGCCGGATTTCCCGTTCGCCGCCGGCGGCGGTGCAGAGCCTCCTGGTGCAGCTGGGAAGAAACATTCACGTCGCACGCCTGCGGCGCCAGATGCGTCTCGAAGATCTGGCTGAACGCGTTGGCCTGTCCCGTTATGTCATGTCCGATATCGAAAAAGGCAAGCCGACAACGGCAGTGGCGGCCTACATCGGCGCGCTCTGGGCGCTGGGACTGACGGAGGATCTGCACACCCTCGCCGACCCGGACAAGGACGACGTTGGCAAAGCCCTGGAGGCGGCACGCGCGCCCACGACGGCGACCAAGCGTCGCAAGACTCTCGACAATGACTTCTGAGTGTTACGTCTACATCGTCCTGCCAGGCACGACCCAGTTCGTCACCGCGGCCCGTTTTCAAGTGTCGCCGACGCGCTCGGGCGAGCCGGTCGGCGAACTTGTCTACGGTCGGCGCTATATGGAACGCCCCGATGCGGTGGAGCTGGACCCGGTAGAGCTACAGCTCAAGCAAACCCGCTTTGAAACGGCCCGCCTGAGCGGCTTCTTCGGGGCGATCCGCGATGCGATGCCCGATGCGTGGGGTCGTCGCTGCCTGGAACGCAGTGTCGGCAGACCCGACCTCGATGAGTTCGACTATTCGCTGCAGGGTCCGGATGATCGCGCCGGCGCGCTGGGATTCGGCCTGAACGTCGAACCCCCTGCCCCGCGCCAGCAGTTCAATCGCATCGGGGACCTGGCTTCCTTGCAAAGCCTGGCCGAAGACGTTCTCGCGGATCGGCCGTACCGGCTTGAGACCGGACCGGGCTCGAAACAAGTGCAGCAACCGCTGCTGGCGAGCACGTCCCTGGGCGGCGCCCGAGCCAAGGCCGTGGTGGAAGACCAGGATGGCCTGTGGATCGCGAAGTTCGCCCATCCGGAGGATCGCTGGAACCAGCCCCGAGTGGAGCACTCCCTCCTCAACCTGGCCAAGACATGCGGAATGGACGTCGCGGACAGCAAGCTCGCTACCGTGGCCGGGAAGGATGTACTGCTGGTCGGGCGCTTCGACCGTGAAAAAGCGGAGGCCGGCTATCGGCGACACCGCATGGTGAGCGCATTGACGTTGCTGCGATCCGAAGACACGCCTGCCGCCCGGGCGGGCTGGTCGTATCTGGCACTAGCCGATGAAATTCGCCGCGCCAGCGCCAGTCCGAAAGCGGATCTGCGGGAGTTATTCGCGCGGATGTGTTTCAACGCGCTGGTATCCAACCTCGACGATCATCCACGCAATCACGCGATATTGGCCCGCAGCAGCGGCTGGCGACTGAGCCCGGCGTACGATCTGACTCCGTCATCTGTGAGCGCAACGGACACGCGCCTGCTGGCCATGGAATGTGGCATCCACGGGCGCATGGCCTACCGGGAAAACCTAGTGAGCGCCTGTGGACGTTTCCTGCTCGCCACGGATGACGCGGAGAAACTCATTGCCACGATGGTCAGAACAGTGCGCGACGAATGGGAGCCCAGCCTGCGACGTGCGGGAGCGAGCAAGAAAGACCGCGATGCAATTGCAGGGGCTTTTGTCTACGAAGGCTTCTTCAACACCGCAGCGGCAACATGACCGGACGATGCCCGTAGACGTTGGGTGGGTCGCAGCCGAAGGCACAATGCATCGGCAGCTTCAGCTCTCGATACTGCCGTTCGGCGTCAGTTCCAGTTTATAGACCAGGGCATCTTCCCTGCCGCCGCTTGCCTGGTAGTAGCTCTTGCGCAGGCCGACGCGCGTGAAGCCGAGAGTTTCGTAGAGGCGGATCGCAACGGTGTTGGAAGGACGGACCTCGAGAAAGACTTCCTGCATGTACTCATCGCGTGCGCGCGCCAGCAGGAAATCCATCAACTTGCGCCCTACGCCGGCGCCGCGCAGATCACTGCGAATGCAGATATTGAGGATGTGTGCTTCGCCGGCGCCGAACGACATGATGCCGTAACCGGCTACTTCCCCATCGGCTTCGACCACGCGGCACAGGTAGCCCACCCGCACGCAGTCGCGAAACACCCCTTCGCTCCAGGGAAACAGGTAGGACGCGCGCTCGACGGCCGCGACCGCCGCGAGGTCCGGTACCTGCATCGGCCGGAAACGAATGTCTTGTACGCCCTTGAGGCGATCCAGCTCCGCGCTCACTTCTCCCAACCCTCCTAAGCAGGCCGCGGCTAGGCGTCGTGGCCCTGGGTCAACCGCTCGAAGGTCTGCAGCGCCAGCAGCAGGTCGGCCCACGACTTGCGTTTCTCGCCCGGACTGCGCAGCAGGTAGGCGGGATGGTAAGTCACGATCATCGGGCGGCCGTTGCCTAAACGATGCAGCTTGCCGCGCAGTTTACCGATAGTCGTATCGGTTTCGAGTAGGGTTTGCGCCGCGATTCGCCCGACGCAAAGGATCAGCCGGGGATTGACCAGCTCGATCTGGCGATACAGGTAGGGAATGCAGGCACGGACTTCCTCGGGCCGCGGATCGCGATTCCCCGGCGGCCGCGACTTGAGGATATTGGCAATGAACACCTGCTCGCGGGCCAACCCCATCGCGTTGAGCATCGTGTTGAGCAGTTGACCCGCGCGTCCGACGAATGGTTCGCCCTGCCGGTCCTCATCGGCCCCCGGCGCTTCGCCGATGACCATCCATTGCGCGGCTCGATTGCCTACACCGAACACCGCCTGCGTACGCGTCTCATGCAACGCACAGCGCGTGCAACTGCGGACTGTCTTTTCGAGAGTTTCCCAATTCATCTCGGCGGTGGCCATTTCGGCAGTGGCCGCTCCGGCGGCGGCCATTCCGGTGGCGGTCGCCTCTGCAGTGGCAACGGCTGTGGCATCGGGAGCCGCAATCGATGCGGCCACCACGATGTTCTCTTTCGGCCTGGATACATTCGCCGGGGATACAGGCGGTGCTGATGCGGAGACCGGCGGCGCGGAGCGAACGGGTTGCGGTGGCGCCGGCTCGGCGGCCGCTTCGACAGTTCTCTTGCCTTCTCCCGCAGGCCGCGCGCCATCCGCCTTGCGCTGGTCACGTCGCTCCCAGACATCGATCTCGAGCGCACGAAGATAAGAAAGACGGGACATGGGCGGCGACTGGTGAACTATCAACGTGAATGGGTAGTGACGATTGGCGAATCAGCGGATGAACAGACAACGCCCGGCTTCCGACGCGTCCGGAGCTTTCGCTACCCGCTTTCCGTAGTCCGCTTCTTCCTGACCACCTTCCTCCACAACCAATGCAGCGGAGCATGCAGGGCGTAAGCACCGAAGGTGGCCAGCAACGAGATCGGCGCCAGCGACACCAGGACGTAGATCAACGGAATGAACAGCGCGTACACCCAGGGGATGCGGCCGCGCACATTCAGGCCCTTGCCGCTCCAGTAGGAGAACTTGCTGACCATCAGCGCGCCGATCAGGATCGAGACGCCAAAGGCGAGCAGCAGGCCCGGCAGGCCGGCCAGATCGAACTCACTGGCAACCCAGATGAACCCGGACAGCGCCGCGGCCGCTGAAGGGCTGGGCAATCCTTCGAAGTAGCGCTTGTCGACAATCGCCGTGCGCGAGTTGAAACGCGCCAGGCGTAACCCGGCGGCTACTGCATAGAAGAAAGCGGCGAGCCAGCCGAAACGGCCCCACAGCTTGCCGTAGTCGAAAACGCGCTCCACCCCCCATTGATACACGAGGATGGCCGGCGCGAGTCCGAAGGCGACCATGTCGCAAAGACTGTCGTACTCCTTGCCGAAGTCGCTTTGCGTATTGGTCCAGCGCGCCACCCGGCCGTCCAGGCCGTCGAAAATCATCGCCACGAATACGGCAACGCCGGCGCGCGAGAAATTACCGTCGATGGCCGCCACGATTGCGTAGAAGCCACCGAACAGGGTGCCCGTAGTGAGCAGGTTAGGTAGCCAGTAGACGCCGCGCCCCGGCTTGGCTCCCTCATCCGGGCTGTCCAGCTCCACGTCGGCAGTCATGAGGGTCTCATTGAATTGGTTTGCAATACCGTTTCCGCTTGGGAAGGGCCAGTCAGGAATGGGTCGGCGTCCGTGCAAGTTCCGCCGTCGCTTATCAACATGATAGGGTGCGCACCGCAACGCACACAACACGCGTCGATGCCCGCCTCTGTGACGCAGGTCGCTGCAGACTCGGCGTGGTGCAATCAGCCTGTAGCCACCGATCGTGCCATTGCAGATACCGCTCGAAACACGCATGCCCGCGCTGCGCTCCCTTCTCTTCCCGATGCTTACGCTTGCACTTTGGGCCCTGAGCACGCCTGCGCTTGCAGATCGGCAGCAGGATCCCGAACTGGGCAAATTGCTGACCCAGGCATTGCAGGCTGGAGACTGCTTCGAGGACAAGTTCGAGCAGCAGGTGTGGCTGGCCGCGATGGATCCGCAGCTCAGGACTATCCTGAAGGACGAGGCGGAACGGGCGGAAGTCCTGCACCAGGTCCATTGCGAGGCCAAACGCCTGAAGCTGCCACCCGGCCTGGTCATGGCAGTCATCGATGTCGAAAGCCGCTTCGATCGCTGGGCGGTGTCGTCAGCCGGCGCCGTCGGCCTGATGCAGGTCATGCCCTTCTGGCCGCGACAGCTCGGCATGACCAACGCGGATCTGGTGCGCACGCCGCAGAACATCCGCATGGGCTGCACCATTCTCAAGTTCTACCTGGACCGCGAGAAAGGTGATTACACCCGGGCGCTGGCGCGCTACAACGGCAGCGTCGGCAGGCGCAATTACTCGGACCTGGTGCTGACGCGGCTGTCGCACAAATGGGCGTACCGATAGGAAAGCGGTTGGCGGTTGGCCGTTAGAGGTTAGAGGTTAGAGGTTGGTCAGGATGCCTGCTTCACCCCTCACTAACCGCCAACCGCTAACCGCCAACCACTTCTTCTTCGACTTCCACTGCGGTGACCCGCGCCGTCGGCGGCCCGGTGTGCAACCAGTCGATGAGTGCCCGCACCGCTTCTGGCTCACCCTGAACGAGGACCTCCACGCGGCCGTCCTCCAGGTTGCGCGCCTCGCACTGCAGCCCGAGCTCGGCGGCACGCTGGCGGGTCGAAGCGCGGTAGTAAACACCCTGAACGCGCCCCGATACGTAGCAGCGTCGTGAAATTGTCGTAGACATCGAATGCAACGATAGCGATGTGAACCGCAGATCGCCACTGGCGAGATCGCCATCCCATCCCGGCCTGACCGTTACCCGTCCCGGTTACCTGCCTCTTACCGGTGAGCTATCCCGTACCGCTGTGGTTGGAGGGATGCACGGCGTCGAGTGCCTCGACGGCACGGCCATGAGCGGCAACGGCATTCTTGCGCGCGTCGCGATAGGATCGATTTTGCAGATTGGTCTCGGCCTGTTCGAGCAGCGCCTGGGCTTCATTCAGCTTCTGCGGCGCGACCGCCTCGGCACCCGCATCGCGAGCCGCCTTGATGGCCTGGCGCGCGTTGCTCATTTCCTGCACCGGAGCGGCGGCGCAAGCGACCATGCCGGCGCACAGTAGCGCCAGCGCGAGAGCCTGAAACGGCCCGTGCAATGGACGAGGCAATGAAGGATAAGACATGAGTCGGGCAGGAGATTTCGTCTGACCGTAGCAACGTAAACCCTACACCGTCAAGACACCGCCGAATACAATGCAGCCGGCGCAGCGCGGGCTCATGCGTTGCATTCCACCCACAGCGAACGCTGTTTGCCTGCACCGCTACCGTCGTTTCCCGGAGTTTGCCTGCGTGACTGAAATACTGGTTTTGTTTTATTCCCGCAAAGGCAGCACCGCCGAACTCGCACGCCAGGTATGTCGCGGTATCGACGCCGTACCCGGCGCTCGCTCCAGATTGCGCACAGTCCCGCAAATAACAACGGTGGTGGACCAGCCGCAGCCTGCCGTGCCGTCGGATGGACCGCCCTACGCTACGCACGACGACCTGCGTCAATGCCACGGCCTGGTGCTCGGCAGCCCGACGCGGTTCGGCAATATGGCCGCGCCCCTGAAATACTTTCTGGATGGCACCAGCGCGCTGTGGCTCAGCGGTGTCATGGCAGGCAAACCTGCCGGTGTGTTTACGTCGACACAAACGATGCACGGCGGACAGGAAACCACGCTGTTGAGCATGATGTTGCCGCTGCTGCATCATGGAATGTTCATTGTCGGCTTGCCTTACACCGAGGACGCTCTGAGCACCACGGCTTCGGGCGGTTCACCTTACGGTGCAAGCCACGTGGCGCGTGGAGAAAACCAGCCGCGATTGTCCGACGAGGAACGCGTGCTGGCGCAACTGCTTGGCAAGCGTGTCGCCGAACTCGCCGTAAAGCTGCACGGATGAGCGAGCAGATCCTCCGGCAATCTGGCGCCGCGCTGCCGGGCAAAATCAGGACGCTCTGTATCGCGCTGTTGTGCACGCTGATCGGCGTAGTCGTGCTGTGGCACATGGCCGGTCAGCCATCGATATCACACGGCCTGATCGCGCTCGCCCTGACCTTGCCGCTGTGGGCGCCGCTACCCGGAATAATCCGCCGCACGCGTCGCACCTACGCCTGGGCCACTCTATGCGTGGTGCCGTACTTCGTACTCGGCGTTACCGAAGCGGTTGCGAATCCGGCAGCGCGAGTATGGGCGGGTCTGTGCCTGTCGCTGGCACTGCTGTTGTTCGTGGCGCTGATCGGGTATCTGAGGGTGACGAGAGAAGAAGGGTGACAAGAGTCACAGGAGTCACTAGGTGACGAGTGACGAGTGACGGGCAAGCGACGCTCGATCTGATGTCACCCCTGTGACTACTGTCACTCCTGTCACTCTAGGATCACTCCCGCCCCTCCCCCATCACTTCCCGCACGAACGGAATCGTCAAGCGTCGTTGCGCTGCCAGCGATGCCTGGTCCAGTTCGTCGAGGAAGTTGCAGAGTGTCGCCATGTCGCGCGGCAGGCGGCGCAGCAGATATTGGGCCGTGTCATCGGGCAACTCGAAGCCGCGTTGGTGCGCGTGCAGTTGCAAGGCCGCGATCTGGTCCGTTTCATCCAGTGACTGCAGTGTAAGCACCAGGCCGCCGCCGAGGCGCGAACGTAGGTCTGCAAGCGCAATTCCGCTCGCTGCCGGCGGTGTGACGGCGGCGACAATCAATCGGCCACGATGCTCATCGAGCTGCTGGTGTAAAGCAAACAACGCCCGCTCCCAGTCGCGCCGCCCGCCGATCAACGCGATGTCATCGACGCACACGTATGCAAGTTCCCCGCAACCGGAGAGAACTTCCGGTCCCATTTGCATGACCGAGGACAACGGCAGATACGCAGCTGCATCTGCGTGCTGAGCGGCCTGCGCGCAGAACGCCTGAAGCAAGTGAGTCTTACCGGTACCGGCAGGCCCATGAAGGAAGACACACGTCGGCGGCTCGCCGGCGCGCAGCGCAAGCAACGCATCGATGGCAGGCTGGTTGCGACCGGGAAAATAGCTCGCGAACACCGAGCTGTCGCGCAGGCGCACACCAAGAGCGAGCTGATTATTCACTGAACACCGTCATCCGCTTGCGCACGTTCAGGATACGGCGGTGCGGCGCTGACGACTGGCCTCCACGGCCTTGCGCGTATAGGTGATCACGTAGTCGAGACCACTGACCACGGTCGTCACGAACACCAGGGCGCCAAGCACCAGCAACGCTTTCTGCGGCACTCGACCCGCTGCGTTGGCAGCGACGATGAGCAACACGTACGCGATCTGACACAGGGTATTGAGCTTGCTGGCCCAAGTAGGCTGGCCGTGCGGATATCCATACAGCCAGTTGTACATGATCGCTCCCGCCGTGATCACAACGTCGCGAGCGACGGCGACCACCGCAAGCCACACCGGCGCCAGGCCCATGGCGGCCAGGGTGATGAATACGCCCACCAGCAGGATCTTGTCCGCCAGCGGATCCAGGATCTTGCCCAGCTCCGAAGTCCAGCCACAGCGTTTTGCGATGAACCCATCCAGGCCGTCCGTAAACGCCGCGGCGCCGAACACCCACAGGGTCGCCGGAAAATCGCGGTGGGTCAGCAGCCAGATGATGGGCGCCAGCAGCAGGATGCGCACAATGCACAGTGCATTCGGAATGAAGCGCAGCAGGGCCATCATTGCAAAATCATGCAGCCGCTCCCGCCGGCGTCAGGGCTGATAGCGAAACTGGAGTCGGTCTGCGGCAGGCGCTGCGCCATCGCCCGGTGCGACAGGAACCAGTTTTCCGTCCAGCGCCAACGCACGCTTCAGTTGGGCAGCATCGCCTCGCACACCCAGGCGAAAGCGCATCTTGTCCCCGGTAACCTGTTCAAGGGCAACGGTGCGCACCACCGTCATGCTCTCCAGGTAATTCAGGGCGCTGGCATACATGCCCAGGTTGGCTATGCCCGAGACCTCCAGCCCTACGCTGTCGAGCGAGGAACCGGACGCGGAGTAGATACGGGCGAACGTATCCGCTGCCAGATGGATTCCGTCCTCCTCGGACCCGGCCACTTCGCTTGAGCCGTCTTCCGACGCCAGGGTCCAGCGCACCGCAATTCCGCCCGACGCGTCGCGCCGGCCTTTGCCAACAAGAGTTGCGTTCGCGCTGTAGCGCGCCGCCATCTGCAGCAATGCGGCCGAAGTTCCGACGCTGACCTGATTGCGATCCTGTCCGTCCATTTCCGGCCAGATGATGGGCACTCCCCTGAGTTTCGCCACCTCTGCGATGGCATTGCGATCCGCGGCGCTGGCGCTATTGTCCAGCCAGGCAGCGGAGCCGTCGGGATTCTCGATGCTCAGCAACACCAGCGTCTGCGGCCGCTCTTTGCCCCACACCGGCAGGCCGGCGTCCGTCAGCAACCGATCCACCGAAACGCTATCGAAGCCGACATCCAGCATGTTGTCCGCGGAGACCCCGAACCGCTGGGCGTACTGGCGCGGGTTCTTCAATACCGCCCCTAACCGCGCGGCCGCATCGCGCCGTCCGCTCACCCGTACGACGACTGCCTTCAAGGCGTCGCTGAAGGCCGTATCCCGGTTGGTGCCGACCGGCACGGAAACCTCGTAGAGATCCGGAACCGTTACGGCCAGCGCCGGCGTGACAGCCAGCAACAGCGCAGACCACAACGGTAAATGCAACGACTTCCAGCGAGGTAGGTTCATGAGGGCTGGCGATCTCTACCAATTGAATCGGGCAATTGAATCGGACAAATGAATCGAAGGGTCCACGGGCCGTGTAAAATAACATTTCTCAGAGAAGCGGATAGCGGATAGCCGGGATGCTCGACAGCGAGCGGGCCTTGCGGTTCTGGCTGGTCACTATCCGCTATCCGCTAGCCACTTCTTCCCGAGGTCCTATGTCGCCCACCGATTCGATTACCTACAAGGACGCCGGCGTGGATATCGAGGCGGGCGATGAGCTCGTCGAACGCATCAAGCCCGCGGTCAAACGCTCGATGCGTCCCGGCGTGCTGGCCGGGCTGGGCGGCTTCGGCGCGTTGTTCGAAGTCCCCATCGATCGCTATCGCAAACCAGTGCTGGTGTCGGGCACCGACGGCGTCGGCACCAAGCTGCGGCTGGCCATCGAAACCGGCCGGCATGACACCATCGGCATCGACCTGGTCGCGATGTGCGCCAACGACATCGTGGTGCAGGGGGCCGAGCCGCTGTTCTTCCTCGACTACTATGCCACCGCCAAGCTCAGCGTCGAGGTGGCCGAAACCGTCATCAAGGGCATCGTCGAGGGCTGCATCCAGTCCGGCGCCGCACTGATCGGCGGCGAGACGGCGGAAATGCCTGGCATGTACGCCGAAGGCGATTACGACCTCGCCGGCTTCTGCGTCGGGGTAGTCGAGAAGGATGCGATCATCGACGGCAGCCGCACGCGGCCGGGCGACGCGGTGATCGGCCTGCCCTCCTCAGGCCCGCATTCGAACGGCTATTCGCTGATCCGCAAGCTGCTCAAGGTCGGCAAGGCCGGCGCCGCAACCAAGCTCAGCAGCGGATTGCTGTACGACGCGCTGCTTGCGCCGACACGTATTTACGTCAAGTCCCTGCTGGCCCTGACCAAGGCCGTGCCCGTGCATGGCATCGCTCACATCACCGGCGGTGGACTGACGGAGAACATTCCGCGCGTTGTCCCTGACGGTCTTGAAGTCGTGTTGAGTGCACAGGCGTGGCAACGCGCCGAGGTGTTCGACTGGCTGCAGCGCACCGGCAATATCGCTGCCAACGAGATGTACCGAACCTTCAATTGCGGCATCGGCATGACGATCACCCTGGCTGCCGAGCACGTCGACAAGGCGCTGGCCTCATTGCGCGAGCATGGCGAACAACCCGTGGTCATCGGCGAGATCCGCCGTGGCGACGGCGGCGTGGTCATACACGGATGAGGGCAGCGCAGGAGCCGGCGCTGACACCGGCGCCGATCGTGATCCTGATTTCCGGTCGCGGCAGCAACATGCGGGTCATCGCGGAGGCTGCTGCAAAGGGTTCGCTTGCGGTGAAAGTAGCAGCCGTCGTCAGCGATCGGGCCGATGCAGCCGGTCTCGCGATCGCCCGCGAAATGCAGATACCCGCCGTTTCGCTATCGCCGCGCGACTATACCGACCGGCCTGCCTACGACGCGGCGCTGGCGAAGCTCGTCGCCAGCTTCGATCCGCGCCTGGTGGTGCTGGCTGGGTTCATGCGCATCCTGACCCCGAACTTCATCACACCTTTTGCCGGGCGCCTGCTCAACATTCACCCCTCCCTGCTGCCGCGGCATCGCGGCCTGCACACGCACCGCCGGGTACTGGAGGCCGCCGAAACAACTCATGGCGCCAGCGTTCATTTCGTCACCGAGGAACTCGATGGCGGGCCGGTCATTGTTCAAGCGAGCATCGATGTGCGCGCGCACGACGACGAGGCCAGTCTTTCAGCGCGAGTTCAGCAGCAGGAACACAGGATCTACGTGCAGGCCATCGACTGGTTCGCCAACGGACGGTTACGTTGGGATCAGGATCGCGCCTGGCTGGATGGGAATCCGCTGCAGCAGCCGGTGATGACGAATAGCGGCTGAAGCCCGCCTGCAGCGGACGGAGTAGCGGACAGGGGATAACGGACCAATGATCGCAGTCCACGGAGCCTGAACTCTTGAAATCATTCTTCTGCCTCCTGCTGAGCCTCATCGGATGCACCGTGGCGAGCGGCCAGGACAGCACGCAGCAACCTACCGTGCCGCAACCCACCATGCTGCAATCTTATGTCGCTACGTATTCGGCGTCGTTTCGCGGTATCGACGGCGGCACGCTACGCATGGAGTTGCGGCGCGACCCCGCCACCGGCCACTACACTTTCGAAACGCGCGCCAATCCCACCGTGCTGGCAAGCTTTTTCGTCAGCAGCAACGCGTTCGAACGCACCACCCTGGAAGTCGCTGCCACCGGCCTGCGCCCGATCGGCTGGGAAGCGGATGACGGACGCTCAGGCGTCAAGAACGACGGCAAGCTGCAGTTCAACTGGCAGGAGCACAACGTCAGCGGCAGTTTCGAAGGCAAGCCGGTCTCGTTACCGCTGGCCGAAGGAACCGCGGAGCTGCAGACGATTCAGCTCGCCGCCATGTTCAAGATGCAAAACAGCCAGGAGCCGACCGCATTCGCCGTCGTCAACGGCGACAAGATCCAGGAGTACTCGTACGCGCGCGTCGGCACCGAAACGCTGGATACCAAGCTCGGCAAACTGGACACCACGATCTACGAAAGCGCCCGCAAGGGCTCCAGCCGCGTATCGCGCATCTGGCACGCCCCCTCGCTCGGCTTCGTGCCGGTAAAAGCGGAGCAGATCAGGAAAGGCAAGGTGGAGACGGTGCTGATCCTGATCACGCTCAAGCGCGATCAGGATCAGTGATGCAGGTGATGCAGGCATGAGGGTAGTTCCCAGGAACCTCCCTCACCTGCATCACTTACTTCACTTCCATCACCCTCATCACCCCTCTCCCTCACGTCTTCGGCAACGTCACGCCCCGTTGGCCCTGATACTTTCCGCCGCGATCCTTGTATGAGGTTTCGCAGACTTCGTCGGACTCCAGGAACAACATCTGCGCCACGCCTTCGTTGGCGTAGATCTTGGCGGGCAGCGTGGTGGTGTTGGAGAACTCCAGCGTCACGTGACCTTCCCATTCCGGTTCCAGCGGCGTGACGTTCACGATGATGCCGCAGCGCGCGTAAGTGGATTTGCCGAGGCAGATCGTGAGCACGCTGCGCGGAATGCGGAAGTACTCCACGGTGCGCGCCAGCGCGAATGAGTTCGGCGGGATGATGCACACGTCGGACTTCAGGTCGATGAAGCTGCCGGAATCGAAGTTCTTCGGATCGACGATGGTCGAATTGATGTTGGTGAAGATCTTGAATTCGTTGGCGCAGCGCACGTCGTAGCCATAGCTGGAGGTGCCATACGAAACGATGCGCTCGCCGTTCACGATCTTGACCTGGCCGGGCTCGAACGGCTCGATCATGCCTTCGGCGGCTTTGCGACGGATCCAGCGGTCGGACTTGATGCTCATGCTATTGGATGGTCAGTTGACGGTGGTGGGTTGTCGGTAACAAGGCTTGCCCGCTCACGCGGGCTCGGGACTGTCGACGCTCGGCGCTCGACCGTCAACCTCTTCAGGTATCTTCGACTTCGATGGTCGGGAAGGCTGCTGCTGTCGATCCTGGCGCCGCAAGCCGTGCCGCTGTGCGACGGGCAAGATCGATATAGGCGCGACCGAGCGCGCTTTCCGGCTCGGCAACGACGGTAGGCTTACCGCCATCCGCCTGTTCACGGATCCGGATATCCAGGGGCAGCTCGGCCAGCAATTCGACGCCGAACTGCTCCGCCATGCGCCGTCCGCCGCCCGCACCGAAAATGTGCTCCTCATGGCCGCAGCTCGAGCAGACGTGGGTGCTCATGTTCTCCACCACGCCGAGCACGGGGACTTCGACCTTCTGGAACATCCGCAGGCCCTTGCGGGCGTCCAGCAGCGCGATGTCCTGCGGTGTCGTTACGATCACAGCACCGCTGACCGGAACCCGCTGTGAGAGCGTCAATTGCGTATCCCCGGTCCCCGGCGGCATGTCGACGATGAGGTAATCCAAGTCGCCCCAACGCGTGGTCTCAAGCAACTGCACCAGCGCCTGGGTGACCATGGGACCACGCCATACCATCGGCTGTTCGGCGTCGATCAGGAACCCGATCGACATGACCTTCACGCCATACGCAACCGGCGCCACCATGGTTTTCTGGTCCGGACTGACCGGCCGTTCCGAGCCCAGCCCCATCATCTGGGGTTGGCTGGGACCGTAGATATCCGCATCCAGCAGGCCCACAGCGGCGCCGTCGTAAGCCAGGCCCAGCGCCAGGTTCGCAGCGGTCGTCGACTTGCCAACGCCACCTTTGCCGGATGCCACCGCGATGATGTTCCTGATCCCCTGGACCGGGCGCAGATTGCGCTGCACCGCCTGCGACTCCACACGCCAGCTCACCGCGATATCCACTTTCTGCAGCCAGGAAAGCGCACGCAGGTGCTCGCGGATCGCCGCCTGGATTGTCGTTGAGTATTGGCCGGCGGGAAATCCAAGCCGCACGCCGATCGTGGCGGCGTCACCATCCAGCCGCACCGACTCCAGGGCAGCGGTATCTGCCAGGGTCAGGCCGGAATAAGGCTCAACAAACGCTTCGAGAAGGTCGCGCAGGGCGGCTTCGTGCTGACTGGTCATGGAGCATCCTGTCGGAGGAAATCGCGCAATGGGCAGTGTCGCCCGGCGCCAAGTAAGACGTAGATTGTAGCGGATCGCACCCTGCCGCTGCGCCGGTCTGTCCATCCGCCCCTGCGCGCGGAACCGGACGAATCCGTCGCGGTCCATTCGACGATTGGCGCCGCCGGCCGGATGTGCCCGCTTTGCTGCGCAACAGCCGTGGCATAATACGTATGGGACACAGGACGCCTCGGACCTTGGTTCGTATCGCCTCATGATCGGCGCGTATAAGCTGCAGCGGCATCCACGATTCGCGTCGCGCCGGTCCCTCGTCCACCACGTGCATAGTGCTGTTCTCAAATAAATGCGGTCGTGTAGTGCAGTCAGTAGTGCGGAAAATCGCCTGGTGTTTCTCGGTGGTTGCCTCGGTGGTTGCAATGGGATCGACAACAATGAACCGGACCGCAGCCGCAGGGCCGTTGCCAAACGCACGCCGGGTCCAATTGCGGGCGACGCAAACGGGTCGGCCGCAGCGCTGGCTGGCGACAATGGTTAACGGGACCGGGGTTAACAGGACTGGGGTCAACGGGATTAGCGGATGAGTTTCTTTTCCGATCTGAAAGCGGAACGGCTGATCGCAGAGATCAGGAGCATCGGGGATCCAACCCATCCGGGCTCGCAGAAGGCATTTCAGAAGCTGGCGGGGATCGGCGCCGGCGCCATCCCGAAAATCCTCGATGCCCTGGCCGTGGCGGATCGCAAGGAAACCGGTTCCTACGTCGAGATTCTCTCGCAGCTGGTCGACAACAAGACTTTCCCGCTGGTGGCGCAGGGCTTGATCGACGGCAGTGCGCGCACCGCCGCGGCGGTCGGCTTGGCGCTGACGTCGAGCCAGAACTACAGCCCCACCCTGTTGATCGAGCTGCTCAATCGCCAGGACGTCTCCAAGCCGACGGTGCTGGAGATCATTGCCGCCCAGAAGAAGCGCTTCAGCGTTCGCGACCTGCTGCAGCACGCCTACAACCAGGAATCGAACGACAAGGCGGCACTGTTCCGCATCATCGCGGAAATGGCCGACGAATCCGCCATCCCCGAACTGATCAGCCGCATCGAAGGCAAGGATTCGATGGCGCGCATGCACATCATCAACATGCTGGCGCGCTTCAACCGTCCGGACGTCGCCGACGCCATCCAGACGCAGTTACGCGATCCCAACAAGATGATCCGGCAGGCTGCGTTGAATGCCCTGTCGAAGATGGACGGCCCGATCAACATCGCCGCGGTGTGCCAGCTGCTGCGCGATCCGGATATCGAGGTGCAGAACCGTGCCATCGAGGTGGTGGTGCGCGCCAAAGACCCGGATACGATGAAGTATCTGATCGAGGTGCTGAAGGATGAAAACGAATACGCGCGACGCGCGGCTGTCGAAGTACTGAATCACCTCGGCACCGCCAAGGACATCAAGCACCTGCTGAACGTCATCAAGGACGACGATTGGTGGGTGCGCACGCGCGCCGCCGATGCGCTCGGCAAGATCGGCGGTCCACGCGTAGTGGATGCCGTCATCGAGCTGATCCGCGACGAAGACGAGGACGTGCGCCGCGCCGCGATCGAGATACTCAACCAGACCAAGGATGAACGCGCGGTCAACTTCCTCATCGCCGCGACCAAGGACAAGGACTGGTGGGTGAGCGAGCGCGCCGTCGACGCCCTGGCCGAAATCGGCAGCAAGAAAGCCGTGCCGGCGTTGCTGGAACTGCTCTCCGCCGAGAACACACGCTCGCTGCCGACGATTGCGCGCGCCCTGGGCAAACTCGGGGATACGCGCATCATCGAATCGATGCTCAAGCTGCTCGAGCGTCCCGAGAAGGAGATCAAGGTCGAGGCCATCAACGCCCTCGCGCGTCTGGCAGACGATAAACGGGCCGACAGCGTGCGCGGTTTCATCAAGTCCGCCGGCGCCAGCTCGGTCGACGAGACCATCCAGCACGCCGCGATCCGCGCCATCGAGGACATCGACAACCGCTATTCCAGCACCGCGGTGGCGGCCCAGGCCAAGGCGGCCAAGATGGCTGAGCCGGCGCGCACGCTGCTGATAGAGAAAGAAGACGTCGACGCGGTCATCAAGAGCGTCGAGGAAACCGCAGCAGCGTCGCAGAAACTGGATATCTCCACGCTCAAACCGGGCGACATCCTGGAAGGCCGCTACAAGTACATCGAGAAGATCGGCAAGGGCGCCTTCGGCACCGTGCTGCTGATGGAAGACACCATCGTCGATGAGCGCCTGATCCTGAAGTTCCTCAACCCGAACATGTCGCAGGACGAGGAAATGATGAAGCGCTTCGTGCATGAGCTGCGCTACTCGCGCAAGATCACGCACAAGAACGTCATCCGCATCTACGACTTCCTGTACATGCGCGGCAGTTACGCCATCTCGATGGAGTACTTCCCCTCGCACACGCTCGGCAGCGAGATCGTCAACGAGAAACCGCTCGAGCTGCCGCGCGCCATTCAGTACGGCTCCGACATTGCCACCGGCATGCTGGTGGCGCACCAGGCCGGCATCGTGCATCGCGACCTGAAGCCGGCGAACGTCCTGATCAACAACGAAGGCCTGCTGAAGATCGTGGACTTCGGCGTCGCCGCGGCGCACAAGGAAGGCGATACCCAGCTCACCAAGACCGGCTACGTCATCGGTTCGCCGAAGTACATGGCGCCCGAGCAGATCCTCGGCAAGAAGGTCGACGAACGGGCCGACATCTACAGCCTGGGCGTCATCCTCTACGAAATGATCACCGGCCAGCCGCCCTACAGCCGTGGCGATCACATGTCGGTGATGTACCAGCACGTGCAGGGCAAGGCCAAGTCCGCGATCGAGGTCAATCCGAACCTGCCCCGGCCACTGTCGGACCTGGTGGGACGGGCCATGTCGGTCGACAAGCTCAAGCGCCCCCAGAACATGGAAGAAATGCGACTGGCGTTGGAGAAGGTGTTGTGAGGGCTGTGCTTGCCCGCAGCTGATTGGCTATGGTGCCGGCGACAGGCAACAGCCGGAGGGTGGAAGACGGTAGGCTGTACGCTGTAGGCTTGTAGCTACCTCACCTCAGCCAAGCGAGATTCCCGCCCCTCATGCCCCGACGCAACCGATCCGGATCCGGCGCTGCGCGCCTCTGGCTATCGCCTGTAGCTCCGCGCCCGTAGCCGCCCATGGCCCGCATCGACGCCTTTCTCAAGCTCGGCACCGATCAAGGCTGCTCGGACATTCATTTTGCCGTCGGCCTGCCGCCAATGCTGCGTATGCATGGCGATCTGCTGCCGATCAAGTTCCGCGAGCTCAGCCAGGCCGAACTCGAAGGCTACGTGTCGGAGATCATGAACCGTACGCACCAGGAGCAATTGCGACGCGGCCATGACGTCGACTTCTCGTATGTCTCCGCCAATGGCGGGCGCTTCCGGGTCAACGTGTTTCGCAAGGAAACCGGCATCGGCGCCACCTTCCGGGCCATTCCCACCGAAGTGCCGACCCTGGACCGGCTGCAACTGCCGCCCATCGTCAAGAAACTCTGCGACAACCACCAGGGCATGATCCTGGTGACCGGCTCCACCGGCACCGGCAAGTCCACCACGCTCGCGGCCATGATCGATCACCTCAACCAGACCCGGAAGGTGAACATCATCAGCCTCGAGGATCCGATCGAGTTCGTTCACAAGAGCAAGCAGAGTCAGGTCATCCAGCGCGAGTTGAACACGCATCTGCCTTCGTTCGCGGAAGGGGTACGTGCCGCGATGCGCGAGGACCCCGACGTCATCCTGGTGGGCGAATTGCGCGACGCCGAGACCATCCGCTGGGCGATGACCGCCGCGGAAACCGGACACCTGGTACTTGGCACGCTGCACACGACCGGCGCGGTAAAGACCATCGACCGAATCGTCGACGCGCTACCCGCCGACGAACGCGAACAGACCAAGAGCTTCCTGGCGCAGAGCCTGATCGCCGTCATCACCCAGGTGCTAGTAAAGACCGCCGACCAGCGCGGTCGCAAAGCGATCTGCGAAATCATGGTGGTGACGCGCGCCATCGCCAAGCTGATCATGACCGACCAGACGCACCAGATCCCCACGCAATTGCAGACCGGCAAGGACCTGGGAATGCAGATGATGGATCAGTCGCTGCTGGCGAACGTGACGGCCAAGCAGATCGATGCCGACGATGCGTACGTGTACGCATCGGACAAGCGGTTGTTCGCGCGTTATGTGACCGATACCAGCGTACTGCCCAAACTCGATCTCGCGCCCGGCTGAGCCATGAGTACCGAATCCAACTCCCTGCCCGGCACGACTGCCGCGGCGCCGCAGGCGCCGCGGCGCATCGACGAATTCCTCAAGGAAGTACTCAGCCGCAACGGCTCGGACCTGCATTTCATTGCGGGCGACCCGCCGCGGATTCGCTTGTACGGCGAGCTGCACAACCTGCGCCCCGAGGTGTTGGCTCCGGCATTCGTGGAAGAAGTGCTGCGCGAAATCATGCCGCGTGCGGCGCAGGCACGGCTCGAAGAGAAGCACGGCGCGGACTTCGCTTACATCATTCCCGGCGTCTCGCGCTTTCGCGTGAACGTCATGCGCCATCTGTACGGGCTGGGCTGCGTGTGTCGCGCGATTCCGTCGAAGGCAATGACGCTCGAACAGCTCAACATGCCCGACGCGGTGCGCAACCTGTGCAAGGTCAACAATGGATTGATCCTGGTCACGGGCAAGACCGGATCGGGCAAGTCCACGACGCTTGCGGCGATGATCGACGACATGAACTCGCGGCTGAAGGGCCACATCCTCACCATCGAGGATCCGATCGAGTTCGTCCATCAGCGCAAGAATTGCCTGGTGAGCCAGCGCGAGGTCGGCAACCATACGCCCTCGTTCTCCGAGGCACTGCAATCCGCGTTGCGTGAAGATCCCGATGTCATCCTGGTAGGCGAGTTACGCGACTACGAGACGATGAGCATCGCGGTAACCGCTGCGGAAATGGGCATCCTGGTCATGGGAACGCTGCACACGAACGGCGCTGCGCCGACCGTCGACCGTATGGTGAATGCCTTCCCCGCCGACAAGCAGTCGCACGTCCGCGCCATGCTCTCCACTTCGCTGCGCGGCGTGATCTCGCAGCAACTGATTCCCCGCGCCGGCAAACCCGGCCGCGTCGCCGCTCTGGAAATCCTGGTGAACACCCCCGCCGTCGCGAACCTGATCCGCCAGGGCAAGCTCGACCAGCTCGAAAACACCATGCAAAGCGGCGCCCAGTTCGGCATGAAGGTCATGGACTCCGCCATCCAGGACCTGCTCGACAAAGCCATCATCACCGGCAAGGAAGCCTATAAAAAGGCGATCACGAAGGCGAAGTTCGAGGCCGTGAAAGATATCGGGTGAGGAAGAAGGTGACAGGGGTGACAGGAGTCACAGGGGTGACAACGGATTCGGAGTGACGGGTGACCGGTGACGGGCGAGAGCCCCGCCGACACCACCCCAGCTCTTCATTCACCCCATCCTCGTCACCCGTCACTCGTCACCCCTGTGACTCCCGTCACTCCCGTCACTCCTGTCACCCCCGCCCCATGGCATACTTTCGGCCCCAGTTCCCGCCGAAACTCCACGCCGCGCAATGACTTCCCGTCGCAATTTCTTCGTCACCACCGCCCTGCCCTACGCCAACGGGCCGTTTCACATCGGGCACATCATGGAGTACATCCAGGCGGACATCTGGGTGCGATTCCAGCGCATGCAGGGGCACGCGGTGCATTTCGTGTGTGCGGACGACGCGCATGGCGCGCCGATCATGCTCAAGGCCGAATCCGAAGGCGTTACGCCCGAGGAACTGGTCGCACGCATCGGCGCCAGCCGGCAGCAGTACCTGGATGGTTTCCACATCTCGTTCGACAACTGGTACTCGACGCACTCGCCGGAAAATACCGAGCTCTCGCAGGATATCTACCGGAGCCTGAAGGCTGCCGGCCTGATCTACGTGAAGCCGGTCGAGCAGTTGTTCGATCCGGTGAAGAACATGTTCCTGGCGGATCGCTACATCAAGGGCGAGTGCCCGAACTGCCACTCGCAGGACCAGTATGGCGACGCCTGCGAAGTGTGCGGCTCCGCCTATGAGCCGACCGATCTCATCAATCCGTTCTCGACGCTGTCGGGCGCAAAGCCGGAGCGCCGCACGTCCGATCATTACTTCTTCAAGCTGTCCGATCCGCGCTGCATCGAATTCCTGACAAGCTGGCTCGACGCGCCGCAGCGGCTGCAATCCTCGGTGGTCAACAAGGCTGGCGAGTGGCTGCACGGTAAGGGTGACCAGCAGCTCGCGGACAAGGACATCTCGCGCGACGCTCCGTATTTCGGCATTCCCATTCCGGATGCGCCCGGCAAATATTTCTATGTCTGGCTGGACGCGCCGATCGGCTATCTCGCCTCGCTGAAGAATTACTTCAGCAGCGGCAAGGCCCGGGCGAATGGCGAAGCGCGCAGCTTCGATGAGTTTCTCGCCGCGCCGGACGTGCAGCAGATTCATTTCATCGGCAAGGACATCATCTACTTCCACACGCTGCTGTGGCCGGCGATGCTGAAGTTCTCCGCTCGCAAGGTTCCGGACCACGTCTACGTGCACGGTTTCATCACGGTGTCGGGCGCGAAGATGTCGAAGTCGCGCGGCACCGGCATCAGCCCGCTGCGCTACCTGGATGTCGGCATGAACCCGCAATGGCTGCGTTACTACATCGCCGCCAAGCTCAACAGCAATGTCGAGGACATCGACTTCAATCCCGAAGACTTCGTCGCGCGCGTCAACAGCGACCTGGTCGGCAAGTACGTCAATATCGCCAGCCGCATGGCGCCGTTCCTGGCGAAGTTCTTCGACAACCGCATGCCGGCGACGCCGCTGTCGGCCAGTGGCGGCGGCCTCGGCGCAGCGATGGAGCGCAGCGGCGCCATCGCCGCGGCCTTCGAGGATCGCGAGTTCGGCAAAGCCATCCGCCTGATCATGGAGGTGGCCGACGTCCTCAACGCCGAAATCGACAGCTACAAGCCGTGGCTGCTGGCGAAGGATGCAGCGACCAACGACGACAGCAAGCAGAAACTCGCCGCGATCTGCGCATCGGCCGTGGCGACGTTCAAGGCGCTCACGTTGTTCCTCAAACCGATCCTGCCTGCGCTGGCGGCAGAGGCGGAAAGCTATCTTAACTGCGCGCCGTTGAACTGGAGTCTGCTGGCGTCGCCGCTGAACGTTGCGCAGTTCCTGCCCGCCGGGCACGAATTCGGTGCCTTCAAGCCGCTCATCACCCGTGTCGATCCGAAGCAGCTCGATGCTTTGTTCGATACGGTCAAGGAAGCCGCGCCGGCAGAGCCTGCGAAATCCAAACCCGTGCCCGCACCGGCCGCCGCACCGACTCAGCCAGTCGACGCGCCGAGCGAAATCACGGTGGAGGACTTCGCCAGGATCGACATTCGCATCGCCAGGATCGTCGCCGCAGAAGCCGTCGATGGCGCCGACAAACTGCTGAAGCTGAGCGTCGACATCGGCGATGCGCAACGCACGGTATTCGCCGGCATCCGTTCCGCCTACACGCCCGAGCAGCTCATCGGTCGGCTGACACTGGTGCTCGCCAACCTCAAACCGCGCAAGATGCGCTTCGGCACCTCCGAGGGAATGGTGCTGGCCGCCGGCCCGGGCGGCAAAGACATCTTCCTGTTGTCACCCGACGCCGGTGCGATGCCGGGAATGAAGGTGAAGTGAGCCCACAGTCGACGGACCAGGCTACAGCCGCCGGACGCATGAGCCGCGACGGCGCGGCCAGAATGACCGAGTGACGATTCTCTCCGACTGTCACCTGTAGCCCGCAGCCTGTAGCCTTCTTCCAATGACCTCCCTCCTCCTCATCCTTCTCAGCGCCGTGCTCGTCGGCTACTACGCGGCGACCATTCCTGCGCTGAAGCCTTTCGTGGATGTGGATCAGTTCGAGACGGCGGTGGGTATTGCGCTCGCGACATTCGTGGCGCTCGCCATCGTGTCGCCCTTGGCCTATCTCTTCGAGCACGAGCTGCTGCTGCCGCTGGGACTGGCGCATCTGAGTGTCCTCGGGCTCGTCATCGTCGTTCTGATCGTGGCGCAGCTCGTCAGCCTGCTGCTTGGGCGCTTCAGTCGCTGGATCCTGCGCGGGCATGCCTTTGTGGTATTGATGACGACCAACTGCGCTGTGCTGGGCGTTGCACTACTCAATACCACCCGAGTGCGCAGCTTCGCGGATTCGCTGTTATTCGGCCTCGGCACCGGCGCTGCGTTCGCGATCACGTTGCTGATGTTCACGGCGATGCAACAACGCACTCGCCATGCCGATATACCCTGCGTATTCCGCGAGGCCCCCGCAGCACTCATCACCATCGGATTGATGGCGCTGGCGTTCATGGGCTTTGCCGGCCTGGTCAGGGAATGAATCGTGCTGGCGGCAATCCTGGTTGCGGGTAGTCTGGGAATTGTTCTCGCGTTGCTTAACGCTGCCGCGGAACGCGGTGTCGCCGCCGCTGGACCCGATCGCGGCCGAGCACTTCCCGATGCAGGGCCGCCTGCCGACGCGCGGCTGGTTGACCGTATCAATGCCCTGCTGCCGCAGACGCAATGTGGGCGCTGCACGTTTACCGGTTGTAAACCGTATGCCACCGCACTCGCTCGCGGTGAGGCCGACATCAACCAATGCCCACCCGGCGGCAGCGCGACGGCTGCTGCCCTGGCCGCCTTACTGGGCTGCGAATTCCGTGAGGTCGACCCGAAATACGGCAGCGTGCCGTCCTATCCGGTGGTCGCACTGATCGACGAGCAGGTCTGCATCGGTTGCGCCAAGTGCATCCTCGCCTGTCCCGTCGACGCTATCGTCGGCGCGCCGAAGTTCATGCACACGGTCATTGCTGCGCAGTGCACGGGCTGCGAGTTGTGCATTCCCCCGTGTCCCGTAGACTGCATTGAGATGCGCCCCACCACCGGCAACCTGCCCGGACCGCCGCCCGGAAAGATCCCCGGGAAGATCGAATGAGCGCTGGAATCGCAGTTTTCGGCGGATTGCGGCTCGATACTCACAAGCGGTCGTCGACACTACGTGCATTGCGGCAGGCCGCGCCGCCCGCTGAAGTTGTGCTACCGCTCGACCAGCATTCCGATGGCGTGACGGCGGCAACCGTGAAGCCTGGGGATACAGTGCTATTGGGCCAACCGATCGCTCAACCGCAATCGGATACCGGTGCCTGGTTGCACGCGACGGTGTCCGGTCGCGTCACCGCAGTCGAACCGCGTCCCGCACCGCATCGCCAAGGCCGCCCGACACTCTGTATCGTGATTGCCAACGACGGTGCCGATCGCCACGACCCAGCCAACTCTCCTGTCGACTACCGGACGCTCGAGCCGATGCAATTGTGCGAGCACATTGGCCGCGGCGGTGTCGTTGGGTTGGGCGGCGCGATGTTTCCAACCGCCACCAAATTACTGCAGGCGCAAGCCACCACCGGTGTTCACCTGCTCCTGAATGGGGCGGAATGCGAGCCGTGGATCAGTTGCGATGAGATGCTGATGCGAGAGCGCGCACAGGATGTCGTTCTTGGGGCGCGAATTCTCTGTCACGCCCTGCAAACAGCGCGTTGCACTGTCGCCATCGAGAACGATATGCCGGACGCGCATAGCGCCCTCACAGCCGCCATCGCCGCGGCGGGCGCTGAAGAGCCCAAAGTAGCGATCGAACTGGCCGTAGTGCCACGCGTCTATCCGGCGGGCGGCGAGCGACAACTCATTACGACGCTCACGGACCTGGAGGTGCCGCACGACGGCTTGCCGTCCGATGTTGGGATGGTGTGCCAGAACGTAGGCACTGCGGCGGCAGTTGCACGCTGGATTCGCGACGGCGAACCTTTGATCAGCAGGATCGTCACCGTCACCGGCAGCGGTGTGCGCGAACCTGCCAACCTTGAAGTCCGCCTGGGCACGCCGATGTCGCATGTCATCGCCGAATGCGGCGGCTATCTGGAGGGCGTCACGCAGAGAATCATGGGCGGCTCGATGATGGGAGTCGCACTGCCCCAGGACAGCCTGCCCATCATCAAGGGTACCAATTGCGTCATCGCGGCAACGGCGGAGGATCTTCATCCGCGCGGGGCCGAGATGCCGTGCATCCGTTGCGGCAACTGTTCGTTCGTCTGCCCTGCATTGCTGCTTCCGCAACAATTGCACTGGCACGCGCAAGCAGGCGACCTGCCTGCTCTTGAACGTTACGGCCTGATGGACTGCATCGAATGCGGCTGTTGCGATTATGTGTGCCCGAGCCAGATCCCGCTGGCACAGCGTTTCCGTGACGCCAAGCCGGCTCTCGCAGCCAACATCGCGAGCCGCCAGCAGGCGAGCCTGTCCAAGGCACGCTTCGAAGGACGCCAGGATCGGCTCGATCGACTGGAGGCCGAGCGCCGTGCGAAGCTGGAAGAGAAGCGCAAGGCGGTGAAGAAGTGAGCGCCACCTTCGCCCCTCACGACATCGCGCCCAATTCCGTCGCGCGCGTCATGCGACTGGTGCTGTACGCGCTGGCGCCCGCGGTCATCATGCACGTGGTGTTCTTCGGTCCAGGTCTGATCGTGCAGATGCTCCTGGGTACCGGCACAGCTCTGCTTGCCGAAGCCATCGTATTGAGGTTGCGTGGCAAGCCGCTGCGACAATTCCTGAGCGATGGCAGTGCGATCATTACGGCAATCCTGCTTGCCATGTGCCTGCCGCCGCTCGCGCCCTGGTGGCTGGTGGTCAGCGCAGTGGCATTCGCCATCGTGCTCGCCAAGCATCTATTCGGCGGACTCGGCGCGAATCCATTCAATCCTGCGATGGTCGGCTACGCGGTGTTGCTGGTTTCATTTCCCGCACAGCTCACGCAATGGCTGCCGCCGCAGATCGCCGGCTTGCAGACTGCCGATCTGGGATTGCTGGAAACCGCACGCACGATATTCACCGGCGTGCTGCCGCCGCGCTTCAGCTGGGATGCAATAACGTCACCGACACCCCTGGATGCATTGCGCACCAACCTGGCCATGGGCCAGACCATGCAGGAAGCCGCGTCGGGCTCGGCGTTCGGCATCTTCGGCGGCCGCGGCTGGGACTGGGTCAATCTTGCTACCCTGGCCGGCGGTATCTGGTTGCTCGCGGCACGTATCATCCGCTGGCACATTCCGGTGGCGCTGCTCGCCGGTCTCGCGATTCCCTCAGCGGTGATGTATTCGATCGATCCCGGCAGCTATGCGGGTCCGCTCTTTCACCTGACCGGTGGCGCCAGCATGCTCGGTGCGTTCTTCATTGCGACCGATCCCGTTTCTGCCGCGACCAGCGATCGAGGCAGGATGGTGTACGGCTTCGGCATCGGTCTGATTACCTATGTGATAAGAACCTGGGGCGGATACCCTGACGGCATCGCATTCGCGGTACTGCTGATGAATGCAGCCGTACCGCTGATCGACCGCTATACCGTGCCGCGAATTTATGGCCACCCCCGCTGAGCCCGTTCCCCCACCTACCGCGACGCGTCGGCGCGCGGGACTGAGTGCAGCGATACTGATCGCTCTCACGGTTGTGCTCGCAGCCATACTGACGCTGGTTGCGGGGCAGACGCACGACAAGATCAAACGCAACGCCGCGGCGTGGATCCTGCAGCGCCTGGACACGTTGGTACCGGCGAGCATGCACGACAACGACCTCATCGCAGATCGCATCGACGTGGTATCGCCGGACATTCTCGGCATCGCCGAGCCCGTCTCGATCTACCGGGCAAGGCTGCGCGGGCAGCCCGCTGCTGCCGTGGTGCGAACCATCGCGCCTGACGGTTATCGCGGCCCCATCGAGCTGCTGGTCGCAATCCGTTACGACGGCACGCTGATTGGAGTGCAGGTCATCCGTCACAAGGAAACCCCGGGGCTCGGCGATGCGTTTGAACATCGCGACAAGGGTTGGCTGGAGCGCTTTCGCGGCCGTTCGCTGCTGGATCCACCGCAACAGCGCTGGACGGTCCGCAAGGACGGCGGCGATTTCGACGAATTCACCGGCGCGACGATCACACCGCGCGCCATCATCAAAGCCACTCGCCGCACGCTCGAATATTACGCCGCGAATCGCGACCGGATTTTCTCGGCAGCAGCCCTCGATTGAGCTGCTGCCATCCTAGCCAGCCATCTAGAATGACCGCATGAACAGCCGGGCCTTCGCAGCTTCCCCCACGATGCAGTCGGTGCTGCCGCTGCTGGGGTTGTGCCCGATTCTTGCGGTCAGTGACTCGGTGGCCAATGCATTGGGCCTGGGAATCGTGGCGATCCTTGCAGTCACGCTGTCGTTCTTCATTGCTTCCCTCATCGGCAAACGCCTGGCTGGCGAGCTGCGCTGGGTAGTCGCAGTGCTATTGCTTGCAACGGCAGTGGGTTGCGCCACGTTGCTGATGGATGCGTGGCTGCACGAATTGAATCGCGCACTCGGACTGTTTCTGCCCTTGCTCATCGCCAACTTCGTCGTGCAGATGCGAGCAGATGAATGCTCCCATCACACCCCATTGCGTGCCATCGTTCTGGGAGTGCGTACTGGCGGCACCATTGCGCTCGCCTTGCTCGCCTTGGGAATAGCGCGTGAATTCGTCGGCCGCGGCTCAATACTGCACGATGCCGGCCTGATGTTCGGCGGTTGGGCACGCGTGCTGGACACGCAATTATTTCGTGCCGACATGGGGTTCCTGCTCGCCACGCTACCACCCGGTGCCTTCATCTCATTCGGCCTGCTGCTTGCCGCACGTAATTGGGCCAAGGCTCGGCTATCAGAAAGATAACTCTCGCTGAGGCGCGAAGCTCGTAAAGTCTACGAGATGACAAAAATATCTCCGCCTCCGAGAAATCATTCTCCGCGTGCTTGGCGTGCTTGGCGTGCTCCGCGAGATAACCTCCCCCTACACACCATGAACCGCGATAAAATCACAGCGATATTCAAGCGCCTGCAAGCCGCGAATCCGGCACCGACCACCGAGCTCGAATACCGCACGCCGTTCGAGCTGCTGATCGCGGTCATCCTGTCCGCTCAGGCGACCGACAAGAGCGTCAACCTCGCTACCCGGGTGCTGTTCAAGGACGCCCACACGCCTGAAGCGATTCTGGCGCTGGGCGTCGCCGGCCTGTCGCGCTACATCCGCACGATCGGGCTGTTCAACACCAAGGCGAAGAATGTCATCGCGACTTGCAAGGCGCTGATCGAGCAGCATCACAGCCAGGTTCCGCAAACGCGCGAAGAACTTGAAGCGCTACCCGGTGTCGGACGCAAGACTGCCAACGTGATCCTCAACACGGCGTTCGGCGAACCTACCATTGCCGTGGATACCCACATATTCCGCGTTGCAAATCGCACCGGCATCGCGAAAGGCACGACCGTGCGCAGCGTCGAGGACAAGCTGCTGAAAGTCATTGCTGAGGAGTATCGGCAGAACGCGCATCACTGGATGATTCTGCATGGCCGCTACGTGTGCATCGCCCGCAAGCCGAAGTGCCCGGAATGCATCATCGCGGACCTGTGCGAATACAAGGAGAAAAACCGGCGGGACGACGCAGCGACCGACTCGGCATAGAATCGCGACTGCCAGCCGATTCCTCCACCGCCCTAACCCTGCCGCTGCCGACGCCATGCCCTTTCACGCCACCCAATCCCGCGAAGAACTGCGCCAAGTTTACGTCGATGCCTGGCGCAAGCGCCGCGACGGGCTGCCCATGGAGCCGCTGGAAGCGCAGATTTCCGATGTAATCGCCCTGCATCCGGAATATCACGCCGCGCTGGAGCGCCCGGAGCCGGCGTTGGATCGCGATTATTCGCCCGAAGGCGGCCAGTCCAATCCGTTCCTGCACATGGGCCTGCATCTCGCCGTGCGCGACCAGATTGCGACGGATCGGCCAGCCGGCATCCGCACCGCGTTCGAAGCAGTCGCCCGGCGCATGGGCGCGGCGCACGAGGCCGAGCATCAGCTGATCGAATGCCTCGCGGAAACGATGTGGGAAGCCCAGCGGGTCAATCTGCCGCCCGATGAGAACGCCTACCTGGCGCGTGTCAACCGCCTGGTTCGCTAGCTCCCAATCTGCCCCTGGAGTCTGGCTGGCCATCCACGCCAGTGGTAGATTGCCCGACGTTTTTCGCTTTTTTCGATGGTGCTTATGTCCGCTCAATCAGCTTCCGGCAAGTCCCCGGCTGTCATCCGGCAAGAGGACGTCATCCAGAGCGTCGCCGACGCCTTGCAGTACATTTCCTACTACCACTCCCCGGATTTCATCCAGGCCATGGCGAATGCGTACGAGCTGGAACGCAGCCCGGCCGCCAAGGACGCGATCAAGCAGATCCTGGTGAATTCGCGCATGTGCGCCGAAGGCCATCGGCCGATCTGCCAGGACACCGGCATCGTGACCATCTTCGTGAAGGTAGGCATGCAGGTGCAATGGGACGCGACGCTGAGCCTCACCGATATGATCAACGAGGGTGTGCGCCGCGCCTACAACGATCCGGGCAACAAGTTGCGTGCGTCCATCGTTGCCGACCCGGCATTCGATCGCAAGAACACGCGCGACAACACGCCCGCCGTGATCCACATGGAAGTCGTGCCCGGCCACGAGCTGGAGATTTCCGTTGCAGCCAAGGGCGGCGGCTCAGAGAACAAAGCAGCGCTGACCATGCTGAATCCGTCGGACTCCATCGTCGATTGGATCCTCGAGACGGTGCCGGAGATGGGCGCCGGCTGGTGCCCGCCGGGCATGCTCGGCATCGGCATCGGCGGTACTGCCGAGAAAGCGATGGTGCTGGCGAAAGAGTCGCTGTTCGAGCCGATCGATATCCATGAAGTCCGCGCGCGCGGTCCACGCAACAAGATCGAACAGTTGCGCCTGGAGATTCTCGACAAGGTCAATGCACTGGGCATCGGCGCACAGGGCATGGGTGGCCTGACCACCGTGCTCGACGTGAAGATCAAGGACTACCCGACGCACGCAGCCTCGTTACCGGTCGCCATCATTCCCAACTGCGCCGCCACCCGCCACGCGCACTTCGTGCTCGACGGCTCCGGGCCGGCCAGGCTCGATCCGCCGGACCTGGAGCTGTGGCCGAAGCTCACCTTCCAGGCCTCCGCCGACTCGTTGCGCGTGAACCTGGATACGCTCACGCCGGCACAGGTCGCATCCTGGAAGCCGGGACAACGCTTGCTGCTGAACGGCAAGATGCTCACCGGACGCGATGCCGCACACAAGCGCCTCAGCCAGTTGATCGAATCCGGCAAACCGCTGCC
>DASYEW010000049.1:0-196967 GCA_036498785.1 Steroidobacteraceae bacterium
GAACGAGCCCCACACCCGCCGCGGTCTGTCTGATTTAGAATCAATCGGTGCGTGCTGCATTCTTCTTACTGCTGTTTGCCAACCTGGTCTACCTGGCCTGGTCCCAGTGGATTGACGTTCCGCAGCCGGCGACCTCGAACGAGGTCTACGCCAAGCTCCCCCGCCTGAAGCTGGTGGGAGAGCAACCGCCGGCTGAGAGCCCTCGACCTCCGTCTGGCAGCGCGCGCAAAACCGCATTGCAGCCTCCTGCGGCACAAAGCGCCGCCGCTCGATGCCTGTCGGTCGGGCCGTTTGACGACGAGGCAGGGGCCACTCGCGGGGCCTCGCTGCTTCGAGACAAAGGGCTGGCTCCTCGGCAGCGCACGGTGCAGGGTGAGGTGTCCAAAGGGTTCTGGGTTTACATCGGGAACCTCAAGACGGACAGCGACGTGTCCCAGGTTCTGCGCACGCTGGAACAGAGCCATGTCGATGACGCCAAGGTCATGCCGGATACGGGTCCCGATACGCATCGCGTCTCTATCGGGGTCTTCACGGACCGCGATCGTGCTGATCGGCGCGCCCAGTCCATCAAGAAGCTGGGGCTCGAGCCGGCGGTTGCTGCGCGCAAGGTGCCAGGGACGGTTTTCTGGATGGATGTGGATGTCCCGGCCGGCACGGCCAGTCCCACGTCGCAGGACTTGGCTGGCGACGCGGCGGCGGCTGCCCTCATCCAGGTGACGGCTTGCCCTTCGTCTCCGGACGGCACCGCTCCGCTTCCTGCCGCTCCCGGGGCTGGGTCATTCCGCACTAAGGTCGCCACCGGCGCATCCAAGGTGCCCTGATCGGGCTGGACCGGTACAATGGCGGTCTCTGCGCCGGCATAGCACAGTTGGTAGTGCACCTGATTTGTAATCAGGGGGTCGGGGGTTCGAGTCCCTCAGCCGGCACCATTTAAAAACAGCCGCTTAGCGGCGATCATCCTACCGGCGAACACAACCGGAACAGCCCCGTTGTAGCAATCCAGTAGCCCACGCTCGTGTCTTGCGCGAGTCGAATCTACTGCGCAGCCCGTCGCTCGTTCACGGCGCGCGCCAACTGAATCTCTGCTGATCGCATTCGCTTCATCGCGCGGGCGTAAACGGCGCTCGCGCTCTCAGCCGCGACGCGCGCGGAGTACAGAACTAGGCTGAGCTGACGAATGCCAACGCCCGGATTTGTGGTCAGCGCGTCGGGATCGATGCCGTCTGGATCGCTTTGCATGGGATGGCTCATTGCGGCGTTCCACGGTGGGCTGCGAAGCGGACGCGATCCACTCAGCGAGCGCACGCAGCTCGATACTGCCCACCGTTAGAGAAACGGGCGAACTCAGCAATCGACTTTGTGCCTCGTGCAGGGATTCTTGTGCTGAACCCGCAATTGACCGCCTCCTAAAAGAACCAGAGCCGGACACGCAGGCATTGTCACCGACTCCCGGGACACCCAACGAAGGCTGGAAAGGCAGGCAGTCTACCCGGACACCCTCGCATTTCTGGCTAACCTTCCATAAATCGACGCGCTCGTCCTAAGCCATCTGGGTAGTGTTCTGCTCAGATTCAGCCCCAGTGGATGGTGCCCATGACGTACGCGCGCAAGTCGCTCGTCTCATTGCAGGAGACGCCGTACTACCACGTGGTCGCGCGTTGTGTGCGCCGCGCCTGGCTATGGGGCTTGGACGAGTATGCCGGCAAGGACTACTCGCATCGTAAAGCGTGGGTGATCGAACGCCTGGGACTGCTGTCCTCGATGTTTTCCATCGATATCTGTGCCTACGCCATCATGAGCAATCACTACCACTTGGTACTACACGTGGATGCGGCACGCGCTAAAGCGTGGACGGCACACGAGGTGATCGAGCGCTGGACAAGATTGTTCTCCCGGCCAGCGCTCGTCGAGCGGTGGCAGCAGAACGTGTGTGATGCAGGGGAACGGGAGGTCGCTGAACACATGATCGAACAGTGGCGTCGACGGCTGTGCGACGTCAGCTGGTATATGCGTTGCGTGAACGAGCACTTAGCACGGCGGGCCAACGCGGAAGATAGTTGTAAGGGACGTTTCCGGGAGGGGCGATTCAGATCTCAAGCGCTGCTGGACGAGGCAGGACTGCTTACCGCCATGGCCTACGTCGACCTGAACCCGATTCGCGCTGGCATCGCGGCAACGCCAGAGGCCTCGGAATTCACCTCGATCTACGCTCGCATCGAGACACTGCGGCGCCCGCCGTCGTCGAACGCGGCCACATCAAGCTCGAACACACTCATGGCGCCGCCCCTGCTCGCCTTCCACGACCAAATCTCCAGCGGCGGTCCAAGCATTCCGTTCTCCTTGCACGACTATCTGGCGTTAATAGATTGGAGCGGTCGGGTACGCCGCGAGGACAAGCGTGGCGCCATCAGTCAACACCTTCCTGCCATCATGCAGCGCCTCAGCATTGATGCCGACGCCTGGCAACTGGCCATGCAACCGCACGGCAATGTGTTTGGCCGTGCCCTGGGTCGACTTGATCGGCTGCGGCTATACGCCAAAGCAATGGCACAGTCGTGGGTCTGCGGACTGCAACTGGCTGAGCGGATGTATCGGTGCAAGTAAGGCACAGCCCCTAAGGAGGCGCCCAGCCAAATCGGGCGCCCCACATTCAAACGACCAACGAAGAATCGAGCGTCTACTTCTGCGTGACGAAGCCCCGGTTCTGTTTCACGGCGTAACGACCTTCCTACCGAAGATCTTCTTGCCGACTTTCGCGGTGGAACGGCGAGCGTCGTCCGTGATGCCGTTGTGCGGTCGACTTCCCGAGATACCCAACGAACGCTTGGCAAGGCATCTAATGATGGCGCCTCGGACCGCGCCCCGAACCGCCCGTCTCACGTAACTTGATGGGTGTCCGGGGACTATCCGCGTTGATGAAATAAACTGGGAATGCCGCCGGTCAATTGCGGGCGCGCAGAATTTTCGACGCGTGATTGCTCACAGCGTTCACGCGATAGCCATTTCTTCTGGAGTTTACGGCATGAAATCACATCATTCCTATTCCATTCGTGCATCCGTCGCGGCCATCTGCTTGCTCGCAGCTGGCGCGACACGCGCGCAGGATGCATCCAGTCTCGCAGCCACTGATGTATTCAGTCGGCCCGAGGCAGCGCATGCGGTGTTCGTCATGACAAATGATGCGAACTCCAACGAGGTACTCGCATTCGAACGCAACGGCAACGGCTCACTGCGTCAGCCGCACAGCTACTCCACTGAGGGCCGTGGCAGCGGCGGCACCGTAGATCCCCTGGCGTCGCAAGGATCGCTGACCCTCAGCCAGGATCATTCGTGGCTCTTTGCCGCAAACGCCGGCAGCGGCTCGGTATCGGTGTTTCATGTGAATGGCGCGCGCCTGGACCTAACAGACAAGGTGCCCACGCAGGGCAGCGAACCTAACGCAGTCGCCGAGCACGGAAATCTCGTCTACGTCCTCAACACTGCCGGATCCAGCAGCGTCGTGGGCTTCCGGCTCATCGCAGGGCACCTGCGGCCCATCGAACACTCGCTGCGCTTCCTCAGCACCAACGGCGCAGGCTCCGCTTCACTTTCGTTCAGCCCCGACGGCCGCTACTTGCTGGTCACCGAACGCACGACCAACAGTATCGACGTCTTCTCGGTGCTGCCCGACGGCCGCCTCTCGACGCTCACCAACAATGCCGGCCGCCCTGGGACATTCTCCGTAGGTTTCGCCCCGAACGGCACAGCGATCGTCTCTGAAACCGGCCCCGGTGGTGCGAACAGCTCCACTGTGTCTTCCTATGCCGTGCAGGGGAACCGCTCGCTGAAGGCGATCAGTCACCTTCCGACCGGCGGTGACGCGAACTGCTGGAATGCGATCACGCCGAATGGACGGTTTGTATATGTCTCCAATGCCGGAACCTCCTCTATCGCGGGGTTTGCTCTCGGCAATGGCGGAACGCTGACGGCGCTTCCGGGTACGGTGGTGGGTCACAACCCGGATGGCGCAGCCAACCTCGACATCGTGATCAGCTCGGACGGCGCATTCCTCTACACGCTAAACGCCGGAGCAGGCAGCGTCGGGGTATTCGCAATCGATGCGAAGAGCGGCAGCCTGAAGAAACTCGGCACCGTGGATGATCTGCCGGCGGGCGCCGGTCTCAACGGTATCGCTGCCAATTGAGCGCTGCAGGAGAACACTTCGTGATATCGGTCTTTTGCAGGACGGTCAGGCAGGCGGCGGTGCTGTGTGCATTCGTCATGGTTGGCGGCTATTCGTCGCTGCTGCAGGCGCAGGACGCCGGCAGCATCACGGCGGAGACTCAAGCCGCACTCACCGCGACACTCGCAACTCCCGCCGCCGGGGCGAAGGACGCTGATGTAACCATCATCGAGTTCTTCGACTACAACTGCCCGTTCTGCAAAAAGACCGCGCCGGAGCTACAACGACTGCTGCATGCCGATCCAAAGGTTCGGATCGTGCACAAGGAATGGCCGATCTTCGGCGACGCGTCTACGTACGCGTCGCGCATGGCCCTCGCTGCGAACTGGCAGGGGAAATACCTGGCGGCACACGATGCACTGATTGCAGTGCCCCATGATCTCGAAGAGACATCGGATGTCGACTCCGTGTTAAGGGGGGCTGGCATCGATATGGAACGCCTGAGGCGCGACAGCATGCAACACTCGGCAGAGATCGACGCCATTCTTTCGCGTTCCTTCACTGAAGCGCAGCGGCTGGGCGTCAGAGGCACTCCCGTCTTCGTGATCGGACGTCAGCTCGTCCCTCGTTCGCTTACGCTGCCGTTGTTACGGCAGCTGGTCGCTAACGCGCGAGCGGCGCAAGCAGCACTGTAGTCAGCGGACTCGCAGTGGAAAGACGGCGCTGGCCAGCGCCAACATCTCAACTCACATCAACCCCAAGGAGAAACATCATGGTGAAGGTAGGACTGTTCGTACGTCTCGAAGCCAAACCAGGCAAGGAATCCGCCGTTGCTGAGTTCCTTGCGGGCGCCCTGCCCCTCGCGAACCAGGAAGCCGCGACGCCGGTGTGGTTCGCCCTGCGCCTCGGACCTTCCACATTCGGCATCTTCGACGCATTCGCAGACGACGCCGGTCGCCAAGCGCATCTGTCGGGCCCGATCGCCGCGGCGCTGATGGCAAATGCTTCGGAACTGCTCTCGAACGCGCCGCAGATCGACCGTGTCGATCTGCTTGCCGTGAAGTTGCCGAAGTAGTACCGATCGCGCGGCGACCAAAATCCTACGCCCTGCAGTGAGTGCCCACAGTTGCTAAGGCAAACCGCGCGTACCGTTTGTGATGGCGGTATCGAGCCCCCGGACACCGCGAAAGGTTGCACCCGTGAGATCGGCGTTGGAGAGATTCGCGCCGGAGAAATCGGTGTCGATCAATATCGAATCGCGAAGATCGGCTCCCGCAAGGTCAGCACCGGCCAGGACTGCGCCGCTGAAGTCCGCGCGATAGAACTTCGCACGTAGCATCCTCGCCCGGCTGAGATCCGAGAAACTGAAATCCGCGCGGGAAAAATCGGAGTCGGAAAAGTCCGCAGCGATTGCCTTGGCGTTCACGATATTGGTGCGCATCAAGCCCATCGACTGGTTCTTCATGTCCGGGGCTGCGTTCATCCGCGTGAGCCGCGCAAATGAAAGATCGGTCTTGCGCAGGTCGCCGATCAGGCGGGCGCCGGCCAGATCGGCGTGCGTCAGCTTAGCGGCCAGGAGTTGAACGGAGAACAGCATCGCATCGCGCAGAGAGGCGCCGGAAAGATCCACCCCTTCTAGAAAACTGACCGTCAGATTGCAGCCATCGAGCTTCGCGCCCACCAGCCTGGCGCCGTTCAGGACCGACGCGGAGAGATTGGCACCGCGAAAGTCGACCTCCGTGAGGTCGACATTGGAGAGGTTCTTGGCGTACAAATCGGGCCGCGTACCCGGGCGCGCACCTGCGACCACGACCTGCAACTGCTCACGAGTGAGTGCCTGGTGGCCCTCCCACTCGGCACTAATCGAGGGTGCGGCTGGAGTTACCTCCAATAGAGTAAGGCATAAAGCAACGAGCGACGACGGCAGACGGTCCATGGCGTGTAACGGTGACTGCTGACTTACGGCGTAGTAACCCGACTCAATCCTGCCGCCCTTCGAGTAACGGCCTGATCAGATCGATGGGCAATGGGAAGACGATCGTCGAGGTCTTTTCGGTCGAGATATCCGCGAGCGTCTGCAGATAACGCAGCTGCATTGCGCGCGGATCGGCACTCAGGATGTGGGCCGCCTCGACCAGCATCGCGGCAGCCTGCTTCTCGCCCTCGGCGTGAATCACCTTGGCGCGCCGGGTTCGCTCAGCCTCAGCCTGTTTGGCGATGGAGCGAATCATGGTTTCGTCCAGGTCGACGTGCTTGATCTCGACGTTGGACACCTTGATGCCCCACGCATCGGTTGCCTGGTCGAGAATACGTTGAATGTCGAGGTTCAGTTTGTCGCGTTGCGACAGCATCTCGTCGAGCTCGTGCTGGCCGAGCACCGAGCGCAACGTCGTCTGCGCGAGCTGGCTCGTGGCCTCGATAGGCTTGGCGACCTGGATGACGGAGCGGTCCGGATTGACGATGCGGAAGTACACCACTGCGTTGACCTTTACCGAAACATTGTCGCGCGAGATGACATCCTGTGGCGGCACGTCCAGCACGACGAGGCGCAGATCGACCTTGACCAACCGCTGCACGAATGGGAAGACAATAACGATGCCGGGGCCTTTCGTTCCGGTGTAACGACCGAGCGTGAACATCACACCGCGTTCGTATTCGTTCAATATCCTGAGCGCTGAGAACAGTAGAACGATAAGGACAAAGAGGGCGACGAGAACTGGCATGACGGCAAGCTCCATTGATTCTGGCGCCGCGCCGACGCCGGGGTGCGGATGTTGAGCGGCTCGATTTCACGCACGTTACTCATGCGCCGCCGTCTCGTCGGGCTCCACTTCGAGTGTCAGCCCATCGAGTCGGGTTACGCGCAGTCGCTGCCCGCTGCGAACCGGCGAACGTGTTACTGCATTCCAGATCTCGCCACGGATGCGAACCTGCCCGCTACGCTCGAAATCGGCAATCGCCATGGCCGGCTCGCTCAGCATCTGAGAGGCACCGGTTACAACCGGGCGACGCCGCGAGCGCACAAAGTAGCTCCCCATCAGCATCACGATCAGGGCGCCGGCGAGCGCCATGCCGCCGATCAGCGGTCGCGCGATCTGAAAGCCCGGCACACCCGTATCCATCAGGATGATGGAGCCGACAATGAATGCCACAATGCCGCCGAGCCCGAGCGAACCGAAACTGGGTACGAACGCTTCCGCCACGATCAGTGCGATGCCCAGCAGCATGAGGCCGAGACCCGCGTAGTTCACGGAGAGCACCTGGAACGCATAGAGCGCGAGCAATAGCGAGATCGCGCCAACGACACCGGGCAACACCGCGCCGGGGTTGTAGCCTTCCAGCAGCAATCCGTACACGCCGACCAGCAACAGAAGGTAAGCGACGTTCGGATTCGTGATGACTGCGAGCAGGCGTGTGCGCCAGTCCGCTTCGGTCTTTTCGATCGCCAGGTTAGCGGTGGCAAGCCGCTGCTCGCCCGCGCCGGTGACGACGACGCGGCCATCGATTTGACGCAGCAGATCCGGCACGTCCGCGGCGACGATGTCGATGACTTTCTGCTCGAGCGCGGCCGTGGCCGTCAGGCTCGTGGCGCTTCGTACCGCGGACTCCGCCCATTCGGCATTGCGATGGCGCAACTCGGCCAGCCCGCGAATATAGGCAACCGCATCGTTGACCATCTTGCGCTCCATTGCGCTGCCGGGCTCGTGCGGGGACTTTGCGTCGTCGTCCCTTTCTGGCTTTTGATCTTTCTTGGGTTCTTCGGGCCAGGGCGACGGCGAGGAAGGCGCTCCGATCTGCACCGGAGTCGCGGCCCCGAGGTTGGTCGCGGGCGCCATTGCCGCGATGTGACTCGCGTACAGCAGATACGTTCCCGCGCTTGCAGCACGTGCGCCGGGCGGCGAGACATAGACGACCACGGGCACGGTTGAGGCAAGAATTGCCCGGATCATTTCTCGCATCGCCGAATCGAGCCCGCCTGGCGTGTCCATCTGCAGGATGACTAGACGCGCTTTGCGTTCGTGGGCCTGCTTGAGTGTGCGCAGGAAGAAGCTGCTCATGGCCGGGCCGATTGCGTCGTCGATCGTCAGCAGCAGCGCAATGCCTCCCTGCTCTTTTTCGACAGATTTCTCGTTCGCCGCGGCGAACGCGGCGCAAACGGCCAGCACGGCAAAGAATGCCAGCCAGCACAGCTGTCTGCGGACATTCATGCGACCCTCCATCGAACGGCTGGGGATGGCCGCCCGACCCACACGATGATAGGCCCGTGATCCGCTAAGCGCTACGCGGGATTCCCGACGCGGGGTAGCGTCGCGATTCAGGCTGAGGACCGATTCAGACTGAGGACATTGAGAAGCTCGCCCGGACGCTGCTCATTTCCGCGACGTCGTCGCGGTGATGCAAAAGCAGCATAGCCGCGTTCGACAACGGCATTGGCCGTAAACCGATCATGACTACTAGCAACAGTTGTTCCGCACGAGGATTCTTGGTTCGGCGATAGGTCAGAGACGCTCACTCGCGAGTCGATCCGATTCGAACTCGTAGCTCTGACTCATAAGCCGGAGATCGTAATAGTCCTTCATTCGGCTATTTGCGCTACAGAGTGCGACCATGGCGTGGGATTTCTCAGCTATCACCGTCTCTCTTGCATAGGCCCGAAGCCTCGGCGCCGGCAGATCCAGCAGCACCCCTGGTCGTCCATCGGCCACGAGTCCGCCAGAGTTGGTCGGCGGGTACTATTTCCGGAGTCCTTCCGAGGGGCGGGATTTTCAGCGTTCCACCGCCCGCTCAATCCCTCAGCCAGCACCATTAAAACTTCAAACTAATCAATAGCTAACGCGCGGCGCGCTAGCTTGCACTACACCGAAGAATGCTGCTTGCGGGATTTTCCCGCGCAGCCCGTTCCGCCGCTGCGATGAGATTCGAAAGCTCAGCCGCACAAACGGCCACAGGCATCCATTGGTCTTCCACGACACGGGTCAGCCCGAGGTGGAAACATCCGATAGCTGGTCCCATCTTTCCGTGTCAGTCAGCTCAACATGACACCAGCGACACCCGACGCACCAAGGCGCGGCGACGTTGCTCGAGGCGGAGTCGCCGCGTCCGGTGCCATTGCTCAGTTATGGCCGTGGTCGTGGTCGTCGTGATGATCGTCACGGTGATCGTGGCGGTCGTCATGATCGTGGTGATCATGATCGTCGTGGTGCTCCACCTTGTGCGGGCGGTAACCCGGCTCGTACTCCGCCGAGCGGACGAAATAGACCGGGCGGTCGCAGGCGTGATACTCCTTGCAGTGCTTGCTCCAGTTCTTCGCATGGCCAGGCGGCACGTGTAGATAGATGGGCTCGACCACCACAGCCTTGCGCGGCTTCGCCACGTAGAGCGGCTGTGCGTAAACCAGTCGCGGTGGCGGCCGGTTGCTCAGATCGACTCGACCGTAGACGCCCGGCGTGATCTCGCCATGAATCGTCACGTCGATGCCCAACCCACCTGCATTTGCGAACGACGCGCCCATTGCAAGTGTCAGGGCGGTGACCAATACGGTGCCGACAAGTCTGCTCATCATCACTCCGAATCAACGCCGCATGGTTGCGGCGGCGCGCAGTCTAGCGGGCGCCAGTCGTGTCGTCACAGTGTCAGGAATTTGATACAGGCACTTGGGCTGGGAAGATTCAGATCTCGGGCGCTGCTGGACGAGGCAGGACTGCTTACTGCCATGGCATACGCCGACCTGAACTCGATTCGCACTGGCATCGCGGCAACGCCGAAGGACTCGGAATTCACCTCGCTCTACGCTCGCATCGAGACATTGCGGCGCCCGCCGTCATCGAACGCAGCCACATCAAGCTCGAACACGGTCATGGCGCCGCCCCTGATGGGTGTCCGAGACCGCCACGGAACCAGCACACTGTTAGGGCTCGGAGCGGCCCGCTGCCACATCCACCAACCTCAATAGATGGGCAATCCTCTTGGAATACTTATCCGTACACGATTCGGGATTGCCGGCCCCAGTTCGGAGCGAGATCCCCCAATGGACGCCTCAATCAGGACCGATTCGCCCGCGGCCCGCGCATATTGCTCGACCTCATCTCGAAATGATTTCTGGTCCAGCGCTTGAATAGACAAGCCCATCTCCTCAGGCGGCTCTATATAGACGACATCAGCCTCGTTAGCTGCAGCCCAAAGGATAAGAGCGATAAACGCAACGGTGACTTTCATTCTTCCGCCTAACGCGTCGGTTGAGCCGCGAATAAAGACGCTTCGCCGAGCGCTGGCAAGGCCAACTCCCGGAACACTTGACGAAAACTGGAAAGGCATGGACCGCTCCCCGTCCCCGGACCGCCTGTCGTACGTAACTTGATGGGTGTCCGAGATTGTTATCCGAGATTGTTACGAGACAAGAATCCGCAATGGCTGACAGAAGTAAGCCGGACACCCAACGCATTTCTGGCCAACCTTTCATAAATCGACGCGCTGACCCTCTCATCTATTCAGCTCAGTGGATAGCCCATGACGTACGCGTAAGTCACTCGTCTCATTGCAGGAGACACCGTACGCCTCTGCGCCCGAAGCCCCGGATCTGCTTCACCAGCGTAGTCGACCTTCATATTGGAGATCTTCTTGCTGCGCTTCGCGGTGGAACGGCGGTCGACTCTCGGGATACCCAACGAAGACTGGAAAGGCACGGACCTCCCCCGGACCGCCTGTCCTACGTAACTTGATGGGTGTCCGAGACTGTTTGCAGAAGCCTCGGAATTCACCTCGATCTACGCTCGCACCGAGACACTGCGGCACCCGCCGTCATCGAACGCAGCCACATCAAGCTCGAACACATTCATCAGCCATGGCGCCGGCGAATCCGACAGTGACGCTCATGGTGAGCTCTCTATGGACCAGCTCCGCTACTCTGAAGAATTCAGCGAGTCGAATTTCACCGGCCCAGTTCGACCTCGTGCATAAGGCTGCGGTGGCAGCTTGCGACGCAGAGGATGGAGTTACGGACGGCATCGTTTCTGCACCGCTGCGCTGCGGCTTCGATCCAGCCGTGCTTCAGTGCAAGGGCGCTGACGCGGGCAGCACTACATGCCTCACCGAGCCGCAAGTCACCGCCATGCGCGCGATCTATCAGGGTCCGCACAACCCACGCACTGGCCAAGCGATCTTCCCCGGCTTCGAACCCGGCAGCGAAGCGATGCTTCCGATTCAAGTATCCGGTGAGCTGCCGTTCGTAGCGGGATTGAGCTACTTCAGGGATCTCGTCTTCGAGGATTCGAAGTGGGACTTCCGCGCCTTCGACTACGACAAGGACGTAACGCGCGCGATCCAGGCGCACAGCGCAGCGACCGATATTCCCTCGGACGGTCTCGAAACCTACCTTGCAAGCGGCCGCAAACTGCTGCTGTTCGCACGGCTGGGCGGATCCGCTCGTCCCTCCGCTGACCAGCGTCAATTTCTACAAGGAACTCACCGCTCGACTCGGGGCTAACAAATCACAGAACGTGCGTCTTTTCATGATCCCCGGCATGGGGCATTGCGCGGGAGGCGACGGGCCCTCCGTTTTCGATACCCTAGCGACGATCGACAAGTGGGTCGACACCGGCCGCGCACCTGCGAGCATCGTTGTGAGCAACCCTCCCAATGCGGCTGCTCGCACGCGACCGATCTGCCCGTTCGCGCAGGAAGCCGTGCATTCTGGCGTTGGCAGCACGGACGATGAGAAGAACTTCCACTGCGCAATAGTGAAGCGCTGACGTATTCAGCTCCGGGAGAAGTCGACCCGCCCTGACAAAGCACCCCGCCACTCGCATCGCGCAGTTCCCACACAATTTGCACACCAACCCTTCAAGCCGGAGATAGGGCGACTGGCGTGCAATGCGGCGAAGCTTCCTTCGACAGGGACCGCAGATGACGAAAACCTGGTTGATTACTGGATGTGCGAGCGGCATAGGCCGCAGCACAGCCGAACTGGCGCTGGCGCGCGGAGCCAATCTCGTTGCTACAGCCCGCGACGCTACACACCTCTTCAGTCTCGAGCAACGATACGGCGACCGTGTAGCACTGGTCGATCTTGATGTAACCGACGACGTCGCTGCGCGAGCGGCAGTGGACGTCGCCGTGACGAGGTTCGGAAAGCTCGATGTCCTGGTGAACAGCGCCGGCTGTGGCCACCTCGCTCCCTTCGAACAGAAGTCGGCGACGGATTTCAGGACCGAGGTCGATACGAATTTCTTCGGAGTCGTGAACCTGGTGCGCGCCGTCTTGCCCTCGATGCGTCGGCAGCGATCGGGGCACATCATCAACATCTCTTCGAGCGCGGCGCGCTTCGGTGGCGCGGGTTCGAGCGCCTACTGCGCTGCGAAGTGGGCGGTAAGTGGCTTCACCGAGTCAATCGCCAAGGAAGCCACACCTTCGGCGTCAAGGTCGTCGCTATCGAGCCAGGAAGCATTCGAACGAACTGGACGCGCGTCGCCCGAGGCAGCCTACCGACGCTCCTTCCCGCGTACGAATCGACTATTGGGGTCATCATGAAGATGACCGAAGGCCTCGCCGGTAACGAACCGGGCGATCCGGACCGGGTAGCAGAGGTCATCATTGATCTGTCAGACCACGATGACATTCCAGAATATCTGATTCTGGGAAGTGATGCTATGCAGCGAATCGCGCAAGTCGAAACGTTGAGATCGCGGGCAGCAAGAACCTGGGAGCAGGTCAGCCGATCGACGGACTTCAAGTGAGAGAGGGTTGCCGCCCGGAGCATGTGCTGGCTGCGACGTTGCTCGCGTCCAAGTCCTCGCAGACTTCGCCAATAAGCGCGTCATTGCTTGGTCGATTATGCCCACCAGGGAACTCGTTGGGAGTCCTATTTCTTCGGATATAGAGGAGACCAAGACGTGCGGATCGTTGTAGTCGATCCTCGGAACCTGACTGGGCATTGGAGCCAAGAGGTACACGCGTGTACGTCAAACCGAACATATGACCATTGCCCGCCCTCGCAACGAAGAAGACGGGATGCCAGATTGTCGAGGGGCTGTATCGGAAGGCGCATTTTCCGCCCGTTCATGCGCGAAGCCACCCAAGCGGCGCCATCGCCGCGCGGTGCCGAACAGTCACACGACGACGCGATGGGCGGGCACCCCTCCGAAACCATAGACACAACGATGGGCGGCGCCGGCTTCGGCGGACTCCGCCTGAGCGGAACGATATAGATATTCCCGCAACATTCGCGAGACACACAACAATGGAAACGATGCTTCAAGAATCCGGCCAAACCGAACTCCTCGCGACGGTTGCGCATGAAATGCGCAATCCCCTGGCTGCAATCCAGGCCGCGGTGCGTGTTCTCGACAAGAAAGACCAGACCATCGCCAGACGCGAGCAGGTGCGCGACCTGATCGATCGACAAGTCTTGCGAATCGCTCGCCTCTCTGACGATCTGCTAAGCGCCGGCTACATGGCCACGGGCAAGCTGGAGCTGCGCAAGGAGCGCATCGATCTGCGCGACGTCGTCAACCACGCGGCCGAGGCCTGTCGACCGCAGCTCGAAGCAGGAAACTTCTTGGTACTCCTGCTGCTGCCGCCCGAGCCCGTCACGCTCGAGGCCGACCCGATCCGGATGACGCAGGTTCTCACGAATCTTCTCGACAACTCCGCAAAATACAGCGCGCACTACGGGATGATCGTTGTAAGCGTCGAAGACCGCCGCAGCGAAGTCACGATCCGCGTCGTAGACCACGGAATAGGCATTCCCACCGAGTTGCTACCGCGAATCTTCGATCTGTTCGTTCAGGCCGACCATCCGCCGAGCCGTTCCGTGCACGGCATGGGAATCGGACTGAGTGTGGTCAGGCGGATCGTAGAATTGCACCAAGGCACGGTGGAGGCGTTCAGCGCCGGACCGGAACTGGGAAGTACTTTCACGATTCACCTGCCGAGGAACGCGTGACCACGCTCTGCACGGCATAGTCGACTTTCATATCGGAGCTCCTCTTGCCGCGTTTCGCGGTGGAACGGCGGTCGACTCCCGGGACACCCAACGAGACTGGAAGGCACGGACTGACCGTCCTACGTAGCTTGATGGGTGTCCGAGACTGTTTGGGTGTCACAACGGCGAGCATCGCCATAGTGCGATCCGATACGTCACCCCGAACGAGCGGCACGACGGCCGCGAGCGGGAAATCCTTGCCCGTCGTCATGAGCTTTATCAACTGGCTCGCCGCTCAAATCCAGAGCGCTGGAGGGGCGACACGCGCAACTGGGCTCCGATCAATCTGGTGGTGCTCAATCCGACGAAAGAATGGTTAGCGCATACCGACTCGGGCGACAACTAACTTGACACGCACCGCACGACTATTTTGTTACCTATGTCCCCGGCCGCTCAGAATTCGCTGAAGTACACGGCGCAGTACATCCATTTCAAGATCCAGAGACGCGGAGTCGCGTGAAGTAAGCTCGCGCTTGACTTCTGCTCTTCGAATCAACTCTGACACAAATTTTTCAGTGCCGTCGATAGTCGAGCGATAGATCTGGATCTGTTCGCAACAGCGGCTTAATTCCTCATCCTTCTGTTGGACGATGCGCCGAAGGTCCTCGGACGAGTACGGGCCACGGGTCATCGTGACAGCGCTTCCGCGGAGCGATGCTGGTTCGTCATCATGCTCAGCAAGGATTGCCGCCCGGCCCTCTGATACTTCCAGGTCAACTATCAGTTCGCCCTTCCGGCGAACCAGGGCCACGTCGCATCCCACCGGATCCTGTAACTCAGCAACGGCAATTGTCACGACCGGATCCGAAAGCCCCTCTTCGAAATGATCGGGGACAAGGCGAACCGACAAGTTTCTTGACTCAGTTCGCCACGATTCGATCACGTAGAAACCTTCAAGCATGTCCGTATTCAGCCTTTCCTGCGCTAACGCCATTGTTGAGCTGCGTGCGTCTTCGCACGTCAGCTCAAACAACTTGTTGGGCTCATTTTGCGGCTTTCCTATCTCGCGATGTAAGCCGGGAGGCCCGGAAGAGCCGCTCGCCGCGCATTACGTAAAGGATATATACGCGATCACCATCGATTCGGTAGAAGAGGCGACAGGGCGGCTCAACTACCTGCCGATAGCGCCACCCCTTTAGTTCCGGCGGCCTCGAGCCACTCTTCGGGTGATCCGACAATTGCTCCACGTGCTGAAACACACGCCGAACCAGCTGCCGTGCCGCATCGGGTTTATCTAGCGCGATGTAATCGGCAATGGCATCCAAATCGGAGAGCGCTGGCTCAGTCCAGATTACTTCAGCCATCGCGCCATGCGCTGCTTGGCTTGAGCATGAGAAATGGTGCGCCCTTCCTCGATTGCCTTCTCGCCCCGAGCAATACCTTCGAGCAGACTCATTCTTTGCTGCAGAGCCTCGTAGGTCTCCACATCGACCAAGTAAGCGCTGGGCACACCATGCTGAGTAATAAGAATTGGCTCTCGATTTCGCTCCAATTCCGACAACAACTCAGTGGCCTGACGTTTCAGTGTGGTAACGAGTTCGGTACGCATGGGAGTGACACTAAAGTATCACTCGCTGATATGCAAGGTGTCTAGCCCAACCGCCGCGAATGAGCCGCGAGCAAAGGCGCTTCGACTTTGCGAGTCGGGCGCCGGGCGCGCGAACTCGATTCGCTTGTTGGATTTCACTTCGGTGTGTCCAGTCGCTCTTCGGTGAAGCCGCAGAGCGAACACTTGAAAAGCTTTCGCAGTCCGCCGAGGTCTCCGAAGATCGGGTCCGGTTTACTGCTTTCGAGCTGCCACCCCCGCTTTCTGCATTTGGGGCACGGCTCGCCGTCCACGTTTCGTAGAGCGCTGACCTCGCTCTTTAGACGGACGTTCTCCTCAAGCACATCCGCCAATCTCAGCTTAACGTCCGCCAGCTCCAAACTGAGATCTGCAAGCAGGTTCTTGAATTCCGCCCCTTTTATGTTCTCACTGATGTCTTTGAGGCGCCTGGCCAAGGATATTGCGGTGGACAGTGAGCCGACTAAATCCGCCACGTGTCTTCTCCTGAAATACAACGTCTGCGTTAACGCGCCTGTGTCTTCGCAGGTCGTGTTGAATGATGGGATGGACTCCCCCCGATCTTTGGGCATCATCGTGCCAGCTGGCGTCATGTAGTGTGAATGTCAGCCGCAACCAGGAGGCGTCCGTCATGAATGCTACAACCTGTGCCGTTGATCTGGCAAAGAGCGTCTTCCAGCTGGCCTATGCCGATGGGAATTGGAAAGTGATTGGCACTGCCCGCCTCACCCGCTCCCAGTTCCAGCGCTGTTTCCATACCACCAGCGTCGCGCTCGTCATCATGGAAGCCTGTGGCAGCGCACATTACTGGCGCGACAGATTCAGGCGCTGGGTATCAAGGTCCAACTGCTGCCCGCCCGCTACGTCCGCGCCTATGTCAAACGCAATAAGACCGATGCCGCGGACGCCGCCGCGCTGCTCGAAGCCGCACGCTGCGCCGTGCCGGAACGCGCCCCCGGTGCCGGGCCGGGGTTTCGGGGTTAGCCGGGGAAGTGGCGGAGCATAGATTCGCGCAGACTGGATTCATCGCGCTCAATCAAGCCTGCGACCTGCGACAGCGAAGCGACGCGTAGCGTGATGGCCTCATGAGCAAGCCACGCGCGCGCGAGTGAGATGGCGATGCCGGCTACGCGAGCGCAAAGCCTCTGCGGTCGTGTTGAATTCTCGAGCTGCCATCTGCAGGAGTTCGTCGAGCGTTGCGTGACCTGGGCCGCCAGGCTTCGCTGAGGAGCTTGCCGGCAAACTCGTCGCTGCCAAGAATCCGTCGGTTATGTGGGTTGCACTCGTGCAGAGGCGTTCGGTCACGAGAATCTCGGCTTTTGACCCGAAACCCCGGCCCGGCACCATAGCCCGCAGTCAATTGCCACTCACGCCAACTCGCGGCATGTCGCGTCCGTCACCGATGTCTCCGGTCCTATCCACCCGCCGACGACGCGAGATCACCCAGAAACCGATCATACTTAAGTCCGATCATTCGCCCTGAGCCGTCGCGGACCGCCTCGACAGTAACCCCGTAGCTGCGATCGATGAAGCGATCCTTGCCAGTCGGGATCAGATAAGTGGTGTCTCCGCTCGGCCAGCGCAAGCTGTAGTCCATGCCCTCGAGGCGGAGCTGGATCATCGCATTTGGCTGATAGAAGTCGGCGCTGTAGCGGAAGTCGCCAGCGATCGAGGCGTCTGCGGATACCGACCTGACGTTCTGCAAAGGAGATTTGTCGTAAGGAAGACCAAGGACCATCGCCGCGATGTCGTCGCCCATACGGCTCGGGAACGAGGCATAAACGTTGCTCAGCAGGACGACGAAAATCCGCTGCTGCGGAAAGTAATTCATCGCAGACGCAAAGCCCGGCGCACGTCCGCTCATCCAGTAGATGGGGGCGCCGAAGCGTGTGCTGTTGGACTTGAACCATCCGTAGCCCACGCGGGCGGTCAGGTCGAACATCTGGGAGCGCAGCGCCGGGCTTAGGAAATTGCCGCCGAACAGGCCGTTCAGCCACTTCAATTCGTCCGCCGCGGTTGAGTAAGCCGAGGCGTTCCCGGCCTTCGCCGACCAGTGGATCCGCTCAGCCGGCCGGACGTCGAAAACTCTCTCGGGCGAGAGGCCGACAGCCGCACGGTGCTGCGTTTGCGGCCCATCGTCGTCGATTCCGCTATCGCGCATTCCCAGTGGCGCGAACACCAGTTGCTTTACAGCCGCAGCGAACGGCGTGCCGGTTCGGCGCTCGATGATCAGCGCCAGCAGGTTGTAGGCGCTGTGCTCTTCCCGGACAAACTCGCCCGGATCCCTAGCCGGAGGGACCGCTCTCATTCGCTCCACTAATGATGTGGGCGTCTGGTGTGCCTGAAGGATCTGCGAATAGTCGGGCAGCTCGTTGATGTCTGCGATCCCAGAGGTTTGGGTTAGCAGATGGCGGATGTTGATCCGATCACCTCCGGGGTAGTCCGGCAGGATCGCAGACACGGGCGTGTCGAGTGACAATCGACCCGAGTCGACAAGCCGTAGGGTAGCTGCAGCCGTGAACTGCATCGACATCGAAGCGATATGAAAGCGCGTGCGGAGGGTGTTCGGCGTCCTTCTGCGGGCGTCTGTGTGTCCGTAGGCTCGCGCGAAGACCTCATGACCCTCACGTGCCACCAGCACGACGCCTGAAAAATTGTTGGTGTCCGAATATGCTCGCACGTAGCTGTCGATCTCGGCTGACGGAATCGACCAGGGGACTTCGCTCGAGCAAGCCCCCGAGACGTGGATGCAGCAGACGGCGGCACCTGCGGCGAGTCTTATGGACGGTATCAACACCTTAGTCCTCCCGAAATATCGAGCATTTCCGCGGCGCCCCAATTCGAGCGTGAACACCGTCGAGCTCAGGCTGCAGTGTTAGACCGCGAGCGGATCGAGCAACGCTCGTATGCTAGAGGAGCGCGGGCGAACGCGCTACGGACTCGTGCAACGTTGCCGGCAGGTAGATGGCGATTGGCAGGTTGCAGTGGCCCGTAGGACCAGAAATGCGCATGCCGTCCACTGCCGATAGCTGTCGTGCAGTGGAGTTGGTCACTCCCGTTGCGACGCTCCCGGTCAGCCGCCGCACGAGTGGGACAGAGCGATCTCAACTGGATGAACTTCGGCACTGCATCAATCCGGATAGCCGATCTCGTGCTTCGTCGATGTCGCGGCGGTTGAAAACTCTCATCGTAGCGTGCAGGCTTCATGAGCACGGTCGCGGGCGAGCCCGACACAAAACCCAAGCGTCTGTGTGGGAGTGACCTTGGAGCAAGGAAGAAAATCAGCCGCGGGGCTCGGGTATTTTGCCGGTGTCGATGGTCTGCGCGCCGTTGCGGTGTTATCGGTGCTGATCTATCACCTGAATCACGGGCTGATTCCGGGCGGCTATACAGGCGTTGACGTTTTTTTCGTTATTTCTGGTTTCGTCGTCACGGGCTCGCTCGCTCATCTGCGCTTCACGCGTTTTCCCGAGTTGCTGACCTACTTCTACGCACGACGGTTGACGCGCGTGATGCCGGCGCTGATCGTGTCTCTCACGATCAGTATCGTGGTCTACGTTCTGCTGATTCCAAAATCGTGGCTCAGCCATGCCAACGAGAACACTGCGCTCGCTGCTTTCTTCGGCCTGAGCAATGTCGTCCTCGCACTCAACGACGACAGTTATTTCTCGCCGAGCAGCGATTTCAACCCTTGGCTACACACCTGGTCGCTCGGCGTCGAAGAGCAGTTCTATTTCATGTTTCCGTTCTTGCTGTACATCGGGCTGAGAGCAACGGCTACCGCGCAACATCGGACGTTGATGCTTCGGTTGGTGGCAGTGCTCGGCGCGATCTCGCTGATCGTCTGCGCCGTCCTCGCGGCGGTGAAATGGCGCTACACGTTCTATCTGCTGCCGGCGCGCTTTTGGGAATTGGCCGTCGGCATGCTGTTGGCGATCACGTTCGAGACCTGGCGCGTGCGTCTTACCGCTGCCGGTCAGCGGGCGGCGATGCTGATCGCCGGCGGCGGCGTCATTCTGCTGCTGCTTGCCTTCGCCATTCCTTCGAGCAACGCCTTCCCGTTCCCGCTCGCAATCATTCCCGTGGTCGGCACTACGCTGCTGATCATGGTGGTGTGCGCTCGTCCTGGGGACGGCTTGTCGCGCATGATTGCATCGAAGTTCATGCTGTTCTTCGGCCTGCGGTCCTATTCGATCTACCTGTGGCACTGGCCCATCTATGTGCTGCTGCGCTGGACGATCGGCATGGAGGCGGTCGCCGTCCAATGTGCCGCCGTCGCCGCCGCGATCATCGCCGGTTCACTTTCGTACCGCCTCGTGGAGAATCCACTGCGGCACGCACCGCTCATGCGTCAGGCGCCGCGCGGCGCCGTGGTTGCCGTTGCGTTGAGCGCGATCTTCTGTGGAGCTGTCGTCGGTGGCCTGGCGTTTCGTGATGCCGATGCGTTGTCCATCAGCAAGACGGCGCAAGGCCATGACTGGTACGCGGATTCTGCCACCAGCCTGATTCGCGACAACGCCGAGTGCCAGCTCAAAGAGGCCGGTCGCGGTCTGGCCGGTGGAAGTGTGACGACGTGGACGCGCACTCAATGTCAGGCGACGACAGCGTCGGGCCGACTGTTCGTGATCGGCAATTCGCACGCCAAGGGTTACGAGCCGATGCTGCGACAGTACGCGCTCGATAGCGGCCATGAGGTGCGTCTGTACTTCAAGAGCGGTTGTGCATTCCTGCTGCTCACGAGCCCACATGCCGATGAGGCGGGCTGCGCCACCTATATCGCGGAGTCGGTCAGTGAGCTGCGGCGCGAACTCGGGACGGGCGATGTGCTGTTTATGGCGTCGATGCGACTGGACCAAAACACGAATCAGTGGGGCCAGAAGCTCGCACTCGATCCGCACACATCGCGGAAGGTCAATGCGGCGATGGCCGAGGCGCGCACCGTGTTGACCGAGTTGGGCGAGCATGGCGCGCGGCTGGTGTTCGAAGCGCCCAAGCCGCTATTCGCCGCGCCAGCGTATCGCTGCGCTGACTGGTACACCAAGATCAATCCGGCCTGTGAGGCCGGGCTCACCGTCGATCGTCAGCAAATGCTCGCGTTGCGCACGCCAGTGATGGATCGCATGCGCACGCTCGCCGCGTCGGTGCAAGGTGTGGGGATCTGGGACCCGCTGCCCGCGTTGTGCCCCGACTCAGTCTGCAGCGCGTTCGACGGAAGCCGTCCGCTGTTCTTCGACATGCATCATCTCAGCGGCTACGGCAATCAAGTGCTGCGCAGCTCATTCGCGTCCTATATGAACGCCGCCATCGGCAAGACCATCGTCACCCCGCGCGGCGCCAGCCAGGCAAGCCAACCGGGCCACCTACTCAGCGCCCCCAACTCAGCGACTCCTGGGACACCCAACAGCGACTCCCGGGACAGCCAACGAAGGCTGGAAAGGCGCGGACCGTCTCCGGGCCGCCCGTCCTACTAACTTGATGGGTGTCCGAGACCGCTCTCTTCCATCTGCTACAAAACTGTTCTCACCCGGTGTAAACCTACCGGGCCTCTGCCGCGTCAAAAGGACAGGATAGAAGAACAGGGTGGGACACCGTGGTTGAGCAACAATCTGGGGCCGGATGGGTCGCGCGCAATGCGTTGGCCGCCTTCTTGGTGACGATCTGTATTCCCGCCGAGGCGGTGGTGATTGACGGCCGCATCGATCCGCAGGAATGGCAGGGTGCGCAGCACATAACCGACTTCCGCAAGGTACAGCCGCTCAACGGCGACCCCGCATCGCAGCCCACCGAGGCGTGGATCCTTGCGACGCCGGAGGGATTGGCCGTGGCGTTCCACAACACCCAGCCGCCCTCGGTGCCTCGTACACAACAACGCGTGCAGCGAGACTTCGACGCGCAGGTCGACCGCGTCAACGTCATGATCGACTTCGACGGCGATCACCGCACTGGCTACGCCTTCACGATCAGCTCGACTGACGGCATCTACGACGGCATCATCAGCAACGAGACGGAATTCAACAAAGACTGGGATGGCAATTGGCGCCACGCCGTCGGCGAGAGCGATGACGGGTGGACGGCCGAAATGCTGATCCCCTGGCACATCGCACCGATGCGCGCGGCCACCGGCGGCACGCGTTCGCTGCGGATCTACCTCGATCGCATTGTGGGCTCTACCGGCGAACGCTCGGGCTGGCCACTTGCGAGCTTCGAACGTCCGCGTTTCCTCTCCGATTTTGCCGCTATCGAGGTACCCAACTACAGCCAGTCGCTGCTGGCATTGACGCCCTACGTCTCTGGCCTCCATGACTTCGCCCATGACCGCGACCAGGGCGCTGCTGGCATCGACATCTTCTGGAAACCGAATGGCCAGACGCAGCTGACCGCGACGGTGAATCCTGACTTCGGCCAGGTCGAGAGCGACGACCTCGTCGTGAACTTCGACGCCACCGAGACCTTCGTCAGCGACAAGCGCCCGTTCTTCACCGAGAACCAGGGCATTTTCGAATTCACGACGCCGTCCGATTTCAGTCAGCTGCTTTACACGCGCCGCGTCGGCGGACCAGCGGATGACGGCAGTGGGTCCGGCGACATCACCGCGGCGCTCAAACTAAATGGGAGCCTGGGTGCGACCAAGTACGGAATCTTCGCAGCTGACGAAGCGGATGAGGCCGGTCGATCGTTCGGCGCGCTGCGCCTGGTTCGCGACTTCAACACGCAGAACCTCGGGTTGATGCTGACGCAGGTCAAGCATCCCTTCCTCGACCGTACGGCCACCGTGGTCGGAGCGGATGACGACTGGCGGCCGACGTCCCGCTGGACCGTACGCACGCGACTGATCGGCAGCGACATTGGCGAGGCAGGACAGCATGTGCGCGACAGCGGCGGCACCGTCTGGGCCGACTACGAAATGGACGGCGGCTGGCGCCAGCAATGGATCGGCATGCATTTCGGCAACGAGTTGCAGATCAACGATGCGGGGTACCTGTCACGCAACAGCACCAACTACGCTCACTGGCAGGTGAATCGGCGCTTCACGGGTCTGCCTGCCGAATCTCGTTATGCGTCGAAGGATTGGCGTTGGCGGGTCAGCAGCGATTACAACGATCACGGCGACCTGCTCCTTCATCAGTTTCGCATGAGTCGCGAAAGCCGGCTGCGCAACGGCAGCTATGAGTACGCCGAGATCAACGTAAACAGCGCCGGCGTCGACGACCTGCTCACACGCGGCAACGGTGTGGTCAACCTGCCACCGTACATCAACATTTATGCGGAGTATGAACGGCCGCGTATCGGCAACTGGTCCAGCAAGACCGAGTTGAAAGTCTTCGGCGGCGGACTGGCCGGAAACGACAAGGTGGGCTACAGCGTGAAGTTCATACCCACTTATTTCGTCAGCGACGCGTTCAACATCTACGCCGGCTTGCTCAGCAGCCGCACGCCGTCCCGGCTGGTGTGGCAGAGCGAGAATCTGATTGGCAGTTTCGACTCCCCTGAAGTGGATGTGGATGCCGGCTTCAACTGGACCATCGGCAGCCACCATGAACTGCGTATGCGGTTGCAGGCTATCGGGTTGGACGCCCGAGCGTTGCAGGGATATCGCGTCAATGCCGCCGGCGATGCCGTCGCCACAACCGAGCGGGTCGAGGACTTCAGTGTGCGGAATCTTGGATTCCAGCTTCGCTACCGCTACGAGTTTGCGCCCCTGTCGTATCTGTACGTTGTGTACGGGCGCGGCGGCTACGAACAGGAGTCAGTCGGCGGTGATACCGCCGGTCTGTTGCGAGACAGCTTCGAGCTGCGCACTGATGACCAGCTACTGGTCAAGTTCAGCTACCGATTCGAGTCGTGACCGTGGACCCGGACACCCACCGCATTTTTGGCCAACCTTCCATGAATCGATGCGCTGGTCCTTACCCATCTAAGTAGTGTTCGAGGACAGAGAGCAATGCTCATGCCAACTCCGCTCGCCTGGAGTTCTTGGTGGCAACGCTTGATTTACCGAGGTACGAAGCTCGAAATAGAGCGAGGGGTGTACACCAAAGTGGACAAGTGTTGCCGCCGCCGATGGTCGGCGGCGCTGACGGGAGGTGGCAGCTCTGAGCGCCGCCTGAGCGCGTGTTACATCATGCACCCTCGCGTGGCGCACGCCGGGTTCCCGCATACAGCTCAAAAAGCAGCAGCTTGCAGGGGATGCTGCCGTTCATGAGAGAGATAGTGCGCTTGGGCTTGAGGCCAATCGCCTTATATGGCGATGCTGCAGCGGCCAGGATGGCGGCCTGCCAGCCGCTGAACTTCTGCTTCAGCGTGTCGCCCACTTCCTCATATAGCTGCACGATGTCGCCCTCGCTGCTGCCAATGCGTTCGCCATACGGCAGGTTGGTAACGAGGATTCCGGTTGTCGCGGGCGGCTCGGCATCCTGGAAGCGGCCCGCATTGAAAGTCATGTACTTCTCGACGCGCGCATCCAATGCGCTCTTCTTCGCCATCGCTACATAGGTTGCGTTGATATCAGAAGCGACGACTGGTGCGATCGGGGCCTCCAGCTTCTCGGCGCGCACGCTGTCCTGAGTGACGCGCCACAGATCACGATCGAAATCCTTGAGCCACTCGAAATGAAATTCGCCTTTCTTGCGATGGATCTGCGGCGCCTTGTGGACCGCGATCATTGCAGCCTCGATCGCAATCGTACCGCTGCCACACATCGGATCCATGAATGCCTGGGTGCCGTCGTAACCCGCCATGATGAGAATCGCCGCGGAGAGCGTTTCCTTGAGCGGTGCCGGGTGGCCCTGCTCGCGATAACCGCGCTTGTGCAATGACTTGCCCGAGGTGTCGAAGCTCAGCATGCAGCGGCCGTGCCTCAGGTGCGCCACCACGACTACCTTTGGATCACTTCGGTCGACGGCCGGTGCGACCCCCTGGGCGCGCTCGAAAACCTCGCGGATACTCTCGCGCACCTGGGTAATGAGTTGCTTCGGCGCCATCCCGCCCTTGTCCGCATCGTCACCCTGGCTTTCGACCATGAAGCCATGACGGGCGTCGAACAGCTCATCCCAGCGAATGCGCCGGACTTGTGAGCGAAGCATCTCTGGCGACTTCGCCGGCACTTCCTTGATGACCCTCAGGATGCGGCTCGCCGTGCGCAGCTTCAGGTGCAGCTCATAAAGAAGAGCGTCGCTCGCCTCGAAGGCTACAGCGCGGTATCCAGGGACGAGGCCACGCGCACCCAGGGCTTCGAGTTCGAGAACCAGGGCTGGTTTAGTTTCTTCGGGACAGGTGGCGATCAGTTGCATTCGAGGTCGGCGTCGTGCTGGATGGAATTACCAGGATTGGCGGACACTCTCTCAGAGCCGAAGCCCCAGAGGAAGTCTGATCGCGCAATGCTTCAACGCAGGGAGCAAATTACCTGCCGTTCTAGCACTCTACCCGCGTCTATTTCACACACCTCGGGTATTCCGGAATACATGGATCTGTAGATCGCTGCGGTATAGGCCGGCGCAGGTTTGGATGTGGCCGCCGGTCCTCGCGTCCAGGGATAGGAAGTCTCAGCGCCCGGATTTGTGCGGGAGATCAGGCTAGCCTGGAATGCCATAGGGGCGCGACGATCCTGCGCCCTTGCCGGGCGCAATCGATGCTTCCGCGATGGGTGCGTAGATGAGCGCGATGCTGATCCACATGGCGATACTGAAATAAAGCGACATCCAGACACGTCATCCCTTTCCTGCTGCGGCAATCCGCTGCGCTCAAGGATCGGAACGCGGATGTGTGCAGGATCGTTCTGGGTTCACGTTCGGAATATTGACCGGATTCAGGACCATGCGTCGCCCTGACGCGCTCCGATTTCTACGCATCAAGTCCAATCTTCCAATACGGGAAGTACGCCATGCCAGACATCACTGCAGAACTCGTTGCCGATGAACTGAAATATCAATTGATGCCCGTACCACTAGCAGCGCGACCGATTTTGCTTGAGGCGATCGCGAATCTGATCTTGAAACATGCGGCTGCCGAGCGGACTCGCTGCCGCGCACTATGTGAACAGCGTGCCGAATTGTGGCGCATCACAGAGGGCGGCACGACTCCCCTCGCCCAAGAGGCACGATATAGAGCAAATGAGGCAACTTATATCGCCGATCTTTTGCACTGAAGTCGAGAGCCGTCTGCTTGGATCGACCGGTGTCTAACGGCGAACTCCTGCACACTTAACTTCCGAGGTTGCAGCAGTCGGGCCGTTACGGCGAAGCCGAGCATCCGGGTCATTCCCGCGGCTTGCTCGTCCAGAAGACCTCGCGATAGGTTATTCCAGGCGTCGCGACTGCCTGTCCGTCGACGAATTTCGGCCGAAAGCGCGAAGCACGAATGGCGTCGAAAATGTCGCGCGCGTATCGCTCGCGCGTGTCGTGGTCCACGATGCGCGCGTCTTGGACCGATCCATCAGCGGCAACGGTGAACTCGATCTGCACGTAGTTGGACCGTGTTTCCTCCCCCGGCACAGCCGGGGCGTGAGCTACGATTTCTGGTGTCGGATAGTAGACGCGTAGCGGAACGTTCAGCGCAGTGGTCGCGGAGCTTGGCAGACTCGACGCCGTGCGGATGAGCTGCCAGGCGCGCTGATAGTAGAGCAGCGCTTCGCGCGGAGACTTCTTGATCTGGTACCAATCGCCCATCTGGATCAGCGTTTCGATTCGCGTCTGCGTCGATGCGCTCGGATCCCCCTCCAGGATCCGCAACGCTTTTTGCAGCGCATACTCGCCCTCCCGATTGAGCTCCCGGGTCCCGACGATGGGCTTGCCTCCCGAGTCCGTGCGCGACGGGGGACGACACTCTTGGCCTGGGGCGCTGCAGTCGGCTGGCGCCGGGTCGACCACAATCGCGCGCGAGCGTCGCGCCCATCTTGCGGGCGAGTTCGAAGCGGTAAGCCAGGTCTCCGGATAGCTCTGCCTGCGCATGTACGTCCGGGCTATCCCTCGCAAGGGCTCAACGATAATCGGGGCGTTCAGAGACGGCGTCGCGCCCACTATGTTGAGCGCCACCTGGAAAGTCATGCGAGCCTCGACGGACCTGCCGACTTCCGCGAACCAATCCCCCAGCTCGCACAGCACTGGAATGACCTTTGGGCTTCCTTCGTGGTAGACCTTCTCCGCGATGCGCACCCTGTAGATCATGAGATCCTGCGCTTCCCGCAGGCGACCGAGCGTAGTCAAGCTGCCGGCCAATGTCTTGAGAGTGTCCTGCTGACCGCGGTCGAACAATCCATGCTGCGCTCGCGTGATCGCCACCGCTCGCTGCAGGAGAACGACCGCCTCCTGGTGATGGCCGGATCCGGCGAACGTATTGCCCAGGCCCAGCAGCGGAGCGAGGACCCGCTCACTGTCCGGTCCGCCGTGCTGCTCCGCCCGTCGCAGCGCCTCAGCGTAAGCGGCTTCGGCACTCGCGTACTGACCTGCTTTGAGGAGGGCGTCGCCCAGCGCGGTCAGCGCATCTTCGAGTGCCAGCGGATCGGCGTCGGCTCGAGATCTGGCCGCGTTGACTCGCGCGAGCGCTGCTTCGGTTTCGACGCTTGAACTCGGATCAGTTGCAGGCTTGGAGAATTCAGTCTGCGGCGGAACGTGCTCAATTCGCTCAGCCGCCGTGGCGATGTAGACCGTAAAGCCGGCCGTGATCGCCGCCACGGCGGCTCCAAGCGGATATGGATGAGGACGGTCCATGGTCAACGGGCGTCTGTTAGACCCTGGTTATAGGACGACTCACACGAGGAAACAACCGCACAATTCGTAGGGCAATGCCTTCGCCTAGGCGAAGGCTGAAGGGTGCTTGTGTATGGCCGGCCGCTACCTCAACAAGCGTGCGGAACCACCGGTTGCCCCATCACGTTATCGGAGTTTATCGGGAGAAGCTCATGCACTCTCAAGACACCCCTGGACGACCAAAGCCCTCCGCAAGCCGTCAGCAGACGCGGGTCGGCCAACAGACGCAGACCGGCTCGTGGGAAGCCGATTCCAGGCACTCACCCGCAGGGAAAGAGGCCGAAGGAGACGAAGACGTCAACTATCGCGATCGTCCGGCCGATGAGGGTAAGCACGGCGATGGAGCGCAGGAACCCAATCCTGCAGACGATCGCGCCGATCCCTCTGGCGGCAAGTCAGGCGCGTCTCCCTCCGGGCCTGGTGTGCGGCCCAAAGGAAATGCCGCGCTCTCCTCCGAGCAGCATGCGCGCATCGCGGCGCGAGCCTACGAACTGGCGAGTCGGCGCGGCTTTGTGCCAGGCAGGGAGTTCGATGACTGGCTGGAAGCAGAGCGACAGATAGAGTTCGGTCCACCCCGCAACACGCCCCCAGACAATCCGCACGGGCCAGTGAAAACCTACTCGAACGAGTAACATGATTCGCGGCGCGGCGGCGACGCTTGCGTGTACTGCATGACGGCGACCATCTGCACCGATGGCCAGGCGGTGCGCTTGCTGCGGCTTCCTCGTGAAATCAAAACAGCGAAACACCCGTCAGTTCCGCCAGTTTCTCGATGACTTGCTCCTGGAAGTCGGAGTCGAGTACTTCGGCTGCGGGCTTCCGCTGCTCGCGGTGATACCAATAACGACCGCTGACGTTGACCGCAGAGTCGTTGCTGGTCGCAAGCCATGTCTGCGTGGCATGTCCCATCGCCAGGTCATCGGGCGCTCCGGGTCCGCCCATTTTCGTTGGCACCCAGCCCGGATCGATGGCATTGCTCAGCACGTCCGGCCAGTGTCTGGCTACCGCGAAAGCGATGGCGATTACGAAGAGCTTGCTCTCGGAGTATGCGGTGCTTGCATCCCAGCCACGCTTGTTCCAATCGATGTCGCGTAATGAGCTGCCAGCGCCGCGATGCATCCCGCTGCTGAGGTAGATCAAGCGACTCGGGCGCTTCATGAGCGCAGTCAACAAGTATGGCGCGAGCGTGTTGACAGCCAAGGTCTTCGCGTGACCTTCTGGGGTGGCACCGCGGCTACGCTCAAGGTAGATGCCGGCGTTGTGGATGACTGCATCCATCCGTCCAAGCTCGTTCACTTGCTCGGCAATCGCTCGCGTCTCAACGGCGCCACTGAGATCGCCGATGACGATTCCTAAGGCACGCGGCGCCAAATCAGCGAGCGCGGCGGCACGATTGGAGGAGCGTGCGTGTAGCACGACTTCGTGACCTTCATTCATAAGAGCAGATGCCGCGGCCCTGCCGAGGCCATCGGTCGACCCTGTGATGAAAATGCGGCTCATACAGTTAGAGTAACGTAGATTGACGTCTATGAACGTAATTGCGAGCAGCAAGAATAGCGGCGAGGCGAATCGACCGTGTGGCGTGTAGGATCTCTCCTGGCTATCGTCTTGGCGGCCATGACTAGTGGTTGCGTGGCTCCCCAATCACGAGTCCCTCCTGTCGATCCTGACGTTGCGCGCTCGGCAATTGCCAGGCTGATTCCGCGTGAGGTTCGCGACCCCGGCGTCTGGGCGGCGGATATTTTTACGGCTTTCGAAGCGCTGGAACTGGCGCCGAGCGCCGAGAACACGTGCGCTACCCTCGCTATAACGCAGCAGGAATCGACCTTTCAGGTAAATCCCACGGTACCCGCCTTGCCCGCGATTGCATCTCGAGAAATCGTTACCCGTGCGACGCGGTATCACGTCCCCGAAATACTCATCGATGCCGCACTGGGCCTGCGCTCAACGAACGGCCAGACCTATCGTGACCGAATCCAGCACGCCCGGAGCGAAAAGGCGCTCAGCGATACCTTCGAGGACTTCATTGGCAGGGTTCCCCTAGGAAAGACACTGTTTGCCGATTGGAATCCGATACGCACCGGTGGACCCATGCAGGTGAGCATCGCATTCGCTGAAAAATACGCAGCTGAAAAGCGATATCCCTATCCAGTTCCGGGCAGTATCAGGGATGAAGTCTTCACCCGTCGCGGGGGCCTGTATTTCGGTATCGCTCATCTACTGGATTATTCCGCGCCATACGCTGACACCTTGTTTCGCTTCGCCGATTTCAATGCTGGCCAATATGCCAGTCGCAACGCTGCTTTTCAGAATGCAGTGAGCATTGTGTCGGGAGTCGCACTGGAGCTCGATGGGGATCTGCTGCGTTATGACGGAACCCCCAGCAAGACGGAGCTCGCACTGCGCAAGGCCGCGGACGCAATCAAGCTCGGCGAGTCTGGCATTCACCGCGACCTTGAACTCGAGAAGGAGGCAGGCTTTGAACAGAGCGACCTCTACAAACGAGTGTTCGAGCGCGCGGACAATCGTCGCAGGCGCATGGTGCCGAGGTCGATGCTGCCGCGCATTCGACTCGACAGCCCGAAGATCACCCGCAAGCTCACTACCGAGTGGTTTGCCAATCGCGTCAATGAGCGCTACCAGCAATGCTTGAAACGCGCCTCCGGCGCACGGACACCCTGAAGGTCCGTGCCGCGCAGCCTAAGCGGGTCGTGTGAATCGGAAAATATCCGACCGTCTCCGCCTACATCGCCGGCGCGAAGCACCTCCCGCTTGCAAACGTGTGGGCGGGATCAATTACCATTTCACCGCTAAGGTACCGAGCGGTTGGTACGTTGAAATTGTCTAGTCTTTTGTCTTGCCGTTGGGATCCTTGAAATATTCCTTGTCCAGCAACGCCGTGACCCGGTCGTATAGGCCGTCATAGCGCTTTTCGGCATCGAGCAGGAACTTCTTCAAGCTGGCTTCGGGTTCGGCTTCGGCCAACACCTGACACAAGTGGCGCTCGTGGTTGATGCCGTTCGCGTATCCGATCAGTACCGTGCGCTCGTACTCGCGGCCGCCATGGCCGATCACGGGCGCGAAGTAGCGTGCGCGGTCCTTGGCGATCGCGGCGCGCTTGCGTTTTTCCAGTTCCGGCAACGGATCGAGATCGATCCGCACACCGGGATAGTCCTTGGCGATTCTTTCCAGATCTTTCTTCAATTGACCGCCAACCTCAGCAACGGCAGTGACGACCTGATCGACGGCTTTCGATTCGACTTTCACATAGAGCACCAACTCAGCGAGATCTAGATGGCTGGCATCTGTGTAGAGCATGCTGTAGCCCTCACTCAGCATCAGCCGCTGTTTACTCAATCCAAGTACTTTCGCATGGTCGGCGTCGGCCTTGACGCCTCGCCCCCCGGACGCGGCTCCCAGATTGGCACAGCCCGACACGAGGCCGGCCAGCAGGAATATGAACGCCGTGTGCCGCAACGATAGATGCATGTTCATCTCCGGAAAACGCATAGACAACGTAAAAGGGGCGGCGGTGCGATTGGTTCCGCTCGCTGTCGTTGCCACGGGACATTCCCCAGATCTCTTCGCGTACCATCCTCTCATGGTGTTCGGGTGGCACCCGCTGACGCCGTATCGAAGCCCGACGCCGAACGGGCTTGACTGGGATGGCAGCATCAACGTCGGACGTCGGATGTCGCGTAAAGAACAACGCTTACGAGATTCTTGAGCACCGGAACAAGGGCCGGCTCCTGGCCGTCTCGCTCGTTACGAAGCTGGTTGTGTTGGTTCACCTAGCGCTTTGGACATCTGACCTTGTTTTGAGCGCAGTTCCGGAATGCGGTCTTCGATTCCTGGACCACATCACGCATGCGCACGGAAATGGCATCCGAAGGTTCGAGGTAACCCGTCCTCAACCCGGGCGGTCTCAGAACGAGCCGAGCCCGCGCGTGGGAAATGTTTCCTACCCTACTCTTGTGGACGGACGTTCAAAGACTCCAGCGACGCTAGCAGCTCAAATTCATCGAATGGTTTACCCAGGATCCTGACCAGTTCGTCACCGGCAAACATTGTCTCGTAGATCTGGTGGTCATAGCCGGTGGTGAGAACGATCGGCAACTGCGGGCGTAACTGTCGGAGTTGCTGTGCCAACCGGTCTCCCGAGATCTGGGGCAACCCGACATCGATGATGGCCGCCGCAGTTTCGGTTTGAAACAACGGCAATGACTCCTCAGCATCCGAGGCAACAGCAACGGAGAAGCCTTTGTCGCGCAGCGCCTCGCGAATGAAGACGCCGATGATGACCTCATCCTCAACTACCACCAGGTGGTCCAATGGTCACACCTCGAGAGGGACTGATGAGCCAACCCAAACACCAGAACCGCCAAAGCGAGCCGGTGCTCGCCGTGACGTATTTGACACGCGCTCCAATTTCAGTGTGTATAGGCTCTCCGACCAACGATCGCAACTTAAGCCGTCACCGTGGGTGCAGCCCACGGCGCAAAGGGGCGAAACCAGCGCACTGGTGATCCGCGCGCGTTGTCCGCGCATCGCTCCTGTGGGCAACTTTTTCGGATCGACCATCGCAAAAGCGAGGCAAATGCCCGCCATATCGCGGCCCTTGTGGCCCCTCCCAGCGGCGATGCGCACCAACTGCGGACATCACCGCCGATTTTACCGTTCCGGCCCGTCTTCAAAGGGGACGGCGTGAGGCGGATGAGGTAATGAGAGTGATGGAAGTGATGAAGGTGCTGACCTCCATCATCTGCATGACCTACATCACCTCCATCACTCGCAATAGTGCATCTGCGCGTGGAGCCGCTTGATCGCAGCCAAGGGCCCACCGGTCCGTCGTTTTGGAGGCGATCCGGCCGAGCTTGGCTCACGGAAGTCTCAGCGTTCGCGCATCGAGCCGAGCGCGATGAGTGCCGCACGCTGATAAGTTGCGACACGTTCGTGGAGCGCATCCACTTTACGACTCTCCTTCACGCTGAGCGGCGACGGACGATGCACGTGGGTAATGGCCGCGGCCTCCCGCTGCAACTCCAGAGCGATGACGAGGTCTGCTGCGATCTGCTGCCAGTTCGGTGTCTCCGGCTCGGTCATGAGTTGGCTCCCGCTTTCCATGGATCATATGCGCGTGCGATGGAATGGATGCACCTCATACGGCCGGAGCTGATGGCCTCATGTCGGTATCGGCATCAAGGCGCTGCGCCACCGCCCCGAACGCGATGTTTCGATCATCAAGATCCGCCATAACACTGCACAAGCTTGAACAACTGCTTAATGTTTTAATTGCCCTCGAAGGTCCTCGCCCAGGAACAGTTTTCGTCATCCTCTTTTCATATGTTGTTTGGTCAACCGCGCTGTCATATATCGACGTATTGCTGCGCTAACACGGGCACACAATCATCCCACCGAACGAAATCATCAACGCAGGCGGCCTTTGGAACTCATTTATCATGGCCGCGCCGGCCCGTGAATTGCTGCGCATGTTCAGCATGCGATACGAACCCATCGTTCTCGAAATGCAGACCGTTATCCGTCGGGCATGGGGAGCCACCGCGGACAGCCCGGGATGGTTCGCGATGGTGGATTTGTATGCGCGCCTGCCGATCATCGACTTCTCGCGTGACCTACTTGAACCGCAGGCACAGCAGTGGCGCGTGCTCGAAGTGCCACCGTGTGGGTGGAGCGATCTCGGTACTCCCGCGCGCGTGGCGGACACCCTACGTCGCGTCGGCGTTCTAAAGTCAAAACGCGCGAAGCGGTCCCTCAGCCGTCGGTCTAATTTGCATCAAGCCTTGCTCGCCGGGGAATGATTCGTGGCATGAGTCGACTCGGCGGATACCCATGCGCGCACGCCATCCCATCCATCCATCACTTGCGGCAGTAGCCGCATGAGTTGTCAGCAAATGGTCTACGTGGCGAAAAACTTTCCCGCGCGCGCCGCAGCAGCATCGCCCAGCCTGAACTTGCATCATTCAACAGGCGTTATTCGTCACCGCCGCAGTAGGCGGCCTTTCGTTACGCGGAGACGTCATGAACAAAGACACCATGCAAGGCAACTTCACCCAGTTGAAGGGCAAGATCAAGCAACAGTGGGGGAAGCTTACGGACGACGAGATCGATCAGATGGAGGGACATGCCGATATCCTGGCCGGCAAACTCCAGGAGCGATATGGGCTGCAACGCGAAGAAGCTGAACGGCAGGCAAAAGAGTTCCGCAGTAGCAACAATTGGAACTGAAACTGCTGCTGCATTGAGTCGGTCCCGGCGGGTCGCTGTTCGAAAGACTGGCGACCCGCCGCCAGGCATCAGTGAAGCAGCCGATATGCGAGCCGCCATCGTCAGATTGGATCGGATGCACTCGTTCACTATCAGGTCCCTCCTCGCTCCTCCGAGCTCGACGAAGACGGCCCGCGGCAATCAACAAAGTCACGTTACCGAAGTACATCACACGGGGAGGACATGGCCACTAACGCAGAAGCGGCGACAGCCTCACAGGGTCCCGGCACGGGCGATGACGTGCTCGGCGCCATGCGCCTGGACGGCGCCACACTGTTTCGGGTTTGGGCTCCCACGAAATTCCACGTGGATGTCCTCGTGCAGCGCCTCGGCAGTCCGGATCTCATCATTCCCCTACACCCCGAAGGCAATGGTTACTTCTCGCGGCGTGACGCCGACCCACCCATCGGCGCTCTATATAAGTATCGGGTCGACGGCCGGGGGCCGTTTCCCGATCCCTGTTCGCGCTATCAGCCCGAAGGGCCGCATGGTCCCTCGCTGCTGGTCGACAGTGGCGGGTTCCACTGGACCGACGCCACCTGGCAAGGCGCGAGATTCGAGCGTCAGGTCCTGTACGAGTTGCACATCGGGACCTTCACGCAGGCCGGCACGTTCGACGCCGCTCGGGAACGGCTCGCCCATTTGCACGATCTGGGGATTACCGCCATCGAGCTGCTACCTATCGCGGAGTGTCCGGGTCGACGCAACTGGGGCTATGACGGCGTACAGCTATTTGCACCGTATCATCAGTACGGCGAATACGATGCCTTCAAGCGCTTCGTCGATGCAGCGCATGGCCTCGGTATTGCCGTCATTCTGGATGTCGTCTACAACCACGTAGGGCCGGATGGGAACTACTTATCCGAATTCTGCCGCGATTATTTCAGTGAGACGCATCGTACCGAGTGGGGCCCCGCTCTGAACTTCGATGGCCGCAACAATCGCGGCACGCGCGAACTCGTGATCAACAATGCCTGTTACTGGGTGCGCGAGTTTCATGTGGACGGCTTCCGGCTCGATGCCATCCAATCGATCTTCGATGACAGCGCCGTGCATGTGCTCGCCGAGCTGGTCGCCCGTGCGCGCGAGGTGGCAGGACGGCCGATCTTCGTGACTGCGGAGGACGAGCGACAGCACGGTGACCGCCTGCAGCCGATGGCCCAGGGCGGCTTCGATCTGGACGGCATCTGGAACGACGACTTCCACCACAGCGCCCGCGTCGCACTGATTGGGAGCCGCGACGGCTATTTTTGCGACTATACCGGCCGCGCCGCCGAACTGGCTGCCGCGCTCCAACGCGGCTTCTTGTTCCAGGGGCAACACTACTACTGGCAGAAGCAACGGCGCGGCAGGCCCGTGCCACGCGGACGTCGTCACTCGCTGGTCCACTTCCTGCAGAATCACGATCAGGTCGCCAACACCGGGCTCGGCGATCGAGCGCATGTGCTTGCCTCCCCCGCCCGCTACCGGGCACTGACAGCACTGCTGTTACTCGGGCCGCAGACGCCGCTGCTGTTCATGGGACAGGAGTTCCTGGCATCTTCGCGATTCACGTTCTTTGCCGATCATCAGCCCGAGCTGGCCAAGCAGGTGCATGCCGGGCGCCGCGAATTCCTGAAGCAGTTCCGCAGTTACCGCGATCCCGAGGTTCAGGCCGCAGTTCAGGATCCGGCCTGCCTGGAAACCTTTCTCGCCTCGAAACTGAACTGGTCCGATCTGGATCAGCATCACGAGGCGCTTGCCCTGCACCGAGACCTCTTGAGGTTGCGACGCAACGATCCGGTGCTGAGCGATCCAGTTCACAGCAACTTCGAGGCCGCGGCACTTTCCGAGCATGCGCTGGTGCTTCGTTGGTTTGCAGAGGAGCACGGTGATCGGCTGGTGGTGGTCAACCTCCAGGTCGAGTTGCCCCTGCAGCCGGTTGCCGAACCGCTCCTCGCACCACCGCTCGACGCCGAGTGGACCATGTGCTGGAACAGCGAGAGTTTCGGCTATGGTGGTCGCGGCGCCGTTTGTCCCGTAACGGCCGATCAACGATGGCGACTTCCCGCCGAGTGCGCGGTGCTCTTCACCGCCGGCCGATCGGGAACCGAAGAACTGCGGCATGCTTGAGACTCATCGGCTCGTCATTCCCTGGCCTCCCAGCGACGGCCGCGACAGCGGCGCGCAACGCGACATTGCGTACCTGCGCCAGCGCGAGTGGCTGGTCACCAACGGATTGGGAGGCTATGGCTCAGGCACCTTGGTGGGAATGCCTACCCGCAAGCATCACGGCCTGTTCGTCCCCAACCTGGACACGCCCAAGGGCCGGCATGTCCTGATATCGCGCTGCGATGAGGTGCTGTTGTCCGGGACGCAACGCTGGGAGCTCGGCGGTGCGGAGTTTCCCGGGGACGAGGTGCGCAATCACACGCACCTGCACATCGAGGAATTCAGTCTCGAGCATCGCATCGCCTGCTGGCGCATCCGCTGCGGTCCGCTGCTGCTGGAGCGCGCTATCGTCATGCCGCACAATCAGAATACCGTGTGTGTGCGCTACCGCCTGCTTGAGGGTGACACGGTACAACTGCAGATTCGCCCGTTTCTGTCCTTCCGCCGTCACGACGATTCGCCTGATACCTCGATCGACGCGCCCTACGTGCTCACGATCATCGAAGGCCAGCACGAGGTGACGCACCCGGATTGTCCGATCACCTTGCGCATGACGTTGCGGCCGCACCCCGACACGTTCGTAAGTGAACCGCGCCGCGAGAACGAGTTTCTGTTCCGTGTCGAACAGGAGCGCGGCTACTATGCCCTGGCGAATGCCTACAGTCCGGGCTACTTCGTGGCGCTGTTGCGAGGCCATGAGCCCGTCACCTTCATGGCGTCCACGCACACATGGGCAACACTCGCACCGGACGGCGCGCTCGCGTTCGATGCCGAGACACGGCGCGCTCGCTCGCTGCTGAGCCGGGCACAGACGGGTGATGAGCCCTTCGTGAACCAACTGGTGCTCGCTGCGGATCAATTCATCGTACTACCCGGCAGCCGCACCGACGAGAGTGCCCTGGCCCAGGCCGAGGGACTCGACCTGCGCACCGTCATCGCCGGCTATCACTGGTTTGGCGACTGGGGCCGCGACACCATGATCAGCCTGGAGGGCCTGACGCTGAGTACCGGGCGTTATCGTGAGGCCGGTGCGATCCTGCGCACCTTCGCAAGCTATGTACGCCACGGCCTGTTGCCGAACCTCTTCCCGGAAGGCGAGCGTCAGGCGCTCTACCATACCGTCGACGCGACCCTCTGGTACTTCCATGCCATCGCGCGCTACCTGGCCGTCACCGGCGATCGCTCACTACTGCGGCAACTCTTTCCGGTGCTCAGGTCAATTGTCGAGCATCACTTGGCGGGTACAGACTTTGGGATTCACGTGGATACCGATGGATTGCTCACCGCGAGCGCCCCGGGTTATCAGCTCACCTGGATGGATGCCAAGGTCGATGGCTGGGTAGTGACCCCGCGGCGTGGCAAGCCTGTTGAGATTCAGGCGCTCTGGTACAACGCGTTGTGTCACATGGCGCAATGGCGCCACGAACTTGCGTGGCCGGAGAACGTGGACTATGCCGCGCATGCCCACCAGGCCCGAGACGCTTTCAATCAGCGCTACTGGAACGTTGAGCGTCAGTGTCTTTTCGATGTCATCGACGGCCCGGAGCTGCGCGAGGATGCCGCCGTGCGACCGAATCAGATCTTCGCGCTATCACTCGATCATCCCGTGCTCGTCCGCTCGCACTGGGATTCGGTACTCGAGACGGTCACGCGCGAATTGCTGACGCCGCGAGGATTACGTACCTTGAGCCGCGATCACCCTGACTACAAAGCGCATTATCGCGGCGCCCTGCGTGAGCGGGACGCCGCGTATCACCAGGGCACGGTGTGGCCATGGCTGATCGGGCACTTCATCGATGCGTACCTGAAAGTGCACGCCGATCCTGCCGGCGCACGCCGCCTGCTCGCGGATTTCATGGATCACCTGTCGCAGGCGGGCGTCGGCAGCATCAGCGAAGTCTTCGATGCCGAGCCTCCCTATGAGCCGGGCGGCTGCATTGCGCAGGCCTGGAGCGTGGCCGAAGTATTGCGTGCGTGGAGAAAGACCCAGACGCCAATAGAGACACACCCTGCGGCAACCGCACAGCTCGGTGTCCCGGAGGGTCGATGAACCGTCATCGAGCAGACATCGTGCGGCGCACAAACAGCGTGTGCCGGACCTGCAGCCACGGGTGCCTCTCATTATCTCGGGCTAGCCCAGATATGACGAAGCCCCGTCGTGAGGCGGGGCTTCGTGCCCGCGTCATGCTCTATGCAAGCGAGACTACGGACAGCGGAAGAGCTTGGACTCCTTGAGCAGTAAAGACTGCGTGGGAAACGCGTCTCGTGAACCCTTGGTGACTTTGCTGCTTCCATCGCAGCGACGTCCGGGCAGATGCACAAGTTCCAGGGAAGCTACAGTGATGATGAAAATAATCGAGCGGCAAAGTTCGTGGAACGCAGATCACCCTGCTTATGCTGGCAACGGGTGCTCAAAGTAACCACGCATTCCACCGCGTCCTGATAGACCGTAAGTCGCCGCGGTCAGCTCCAGGATTGGAGCAACAGTTCTTTCAACGATGCGGGAATCGTCAGCGTCTCCTGCAAAAACAACGTGGCTAAGGTGCTCTAAACGCGGGGAGGATCCGACTCGCGCTCGAAGTGACGATGCTTCGCCAGCGCGTCGATGAAACTGCGGGTCGCGGCATCCTGGTCGCCATCACTGCCGAAGAGCAACAGCCCCGGATCGGGCTCTCCGGATGGCAACGTCGCGGGGATGGCAGCTGCGGCAAGCAGCCTCTGCGATGCCCCAAGCAGCAGGATGGGTTTGCAGTGACGATACTGGTCCTTCAGAAATTCCAGTGCCTGGCCGAGTTGTGCAAGATTAGCCGCGGCAGCTTCGCCATCCGGCACGATCATCGCGTCCCACACAACCGAGGGTGCGGCCTCCATTGAGATCTCGGCATCGATCGCGGCATCGCCGCCTTCGTCCTGTACCGTTCCGAGTTTAACTGCGACGAAGCGCGGAACGGCTCCTTCCTGCATCAGGGCGCGGTGAATCGTTTGCGCTATTGTTGCCCGAACCCCGTCGGCCACTAGGATCGCAACACGGCGGGTTTTGATTCCCTGCGTGCCAGGGCGGGAATAAAGAGACAGCGCGCTTGAGGATTGAACCTCCGACTTGGGGCTGCGCCGTAGAATCTTTGGCAACGGATCTGGCAATTCGTCCATGCCCAACCCTTCCGCTACCGCGCGGGCCAACGCCTCATCGACATTGCGCAGTTGTGCTACCACACGTTGGCGCACAGCAAGCGTTTGTACTTTGGTCAGCTCGAAGCGATAGGCACGAATGATGTGCTGCCTCTCGATGTCGCTTTGACTGTTCCAGAAAAGCGTGGCCTGGTTGTAGTGCTCGGCGAATTTCTCCGGCTTTCCCCGGACCTTGTGTTCCTCTGTTGGTTGCGGGAAAGACATGAATCCCTTCACGCCTGCTTGGAAGGGACATCCGCCAGCGAGGGAATTCGGCTCGTACGCCACGCGCCCGCGTGGAATCGCCTGCCGATGCATGCCGTCGCGTTGATTGTTGTGGACCTGCGCCACGGACGCGTTGATCGGAATTTCATGAAAATTCGGCCCACCCAGTCGCGAGATCTGGGTGTCCACGTAGGAGTGGATGCGACCGGCGAGCAATGGGTCATTGCTGAAGTCGATGCCTGGGACGATGTGGGCCGTGCAAAAGGCCACCTGCTCGGTTTCAGCGAAGAAATTGTCCGGATTGCGATTCAACACCATCCTTCCGATCGGTGTGAGCGGCACCAACTCCTCGGGGATGAGCTTCGTGGCATCCAATACGTCGAAGCTGTACGCCTCGGCATCGCGCTCGCTGAATATCTGCGCCGCCAGTTCCCACTGCGGGTAAGCGCCGGCCTCGATGGCTTCCCACAGATCGCGCCGGTGAAAATCAGGATCAGCGCCGGAGATCTTGACGGCCTCATCCCATGCCAGGGAGTGGGTCCCGGCGAGGGGACTCCAGTGAAACTTCACGAAGTTCGATTCGCCCGCCTCGTTGACGAAGCGGAATGTGTGTACGCCAAATCCTTGCATCATGCGGTAGCTGCGGGGAATGGCCCGGTCCGACATGATCCACATCAGCATGTGGGTGGTCTCCGGCATCAGCGATACGAAGTCCCAGAAGGTATCGTGGGCGGAAGCCGCCTGCGGCATGGCGTGGTGAGGTTCCGGCTTCACCGCATGAATGATGTCGGGGAACTTCATCGCATCCTGGATGAAGAACACCGGGATGTTGTTGCCCACGAGGTCCCAATTGCCTTCGTCCGTGTAGAACTTGACTGCGAAACCACGGACGTCGCGCGCTGTGTCGGTAGAACCGCGCTCGCCAGCGACCGTCGAGAACCGAACGAAGACCGGAGTGCGCTTACCCGGCTCGGCAAACAGCGAGGCGCGCGTAAGCGGCGTCAATGGCTTGTAGCATTCGAAAAATCCGTGGGCGCCCGAGCCGCGGGCGTGGACGATGCGCTCGGGAATTCGCTCATGATCGAAGTGCGTGATTTTTTCACGCAGGATGAAATCTTCCAGCAACGAGGGCCCTCGCAGGCCGGCCTTGAGCGAATTCTGGTTGTCCGAGATCGGCACGCCCTGGTTGGTGGTCAGCACGCGCCCGGTGGAGTCGACCCTCACCCGGTCCATCGGCGCATTGCCCGGATTGAAGCCCAGTTGCGGATTACCCTTGCCGACTTTGATCGACCCGTTCTTTTCCGTCAGCGTGCTGCCGCCCACAGCGGGATTCGCAGGCTCGATGGCCTGCCCGGCCGCCGGTGTCGCGGACGCCTTGCCGAATTCCGATGCCTTGGCCGCGTTGTGAGGAAACATGCTGGCCAGCGACTGCGTGTCGGTAAACTTCGCCGTTGCTGCGTCGGCGATAGCAGCAGCGCCAGATTCATGCGCCGGTCCGCTGACCGTCGCATGAGCAGACGTGCTGGCAGATTCCGAGGCAGGCATAGACCTGTCAATCGGTCGGTGGTTCGCCTTCGACTTCGAAGGACTGCCCTGGCGCTTCGTTGATCCAGATGCTTTGCGCTTCGCCATGAGTTGCTTCTCCGCCTTGTGTCGAACGTACCGGATTGCTTGTCGAGGATCGCCAGTTTGTCGATGAGCGCGTGAATCGGCTGGTGGTGCGGCCAGCAACGACGTCATGCTCACGAAAGTTCCGGGAGTTCGTGCGATGACTCGCCGATGATCGAATCGCACAGCTGCCAGGTAGAAGGCGATTGCGGGAACTGCTTCGCCACCGACTCGTTCATAGGCTGATCTTCGGGTCGAGTCCATGCGACGACCCGGTTTGTGGCGCGGCAGAGACGCCACCCTCCATCAGATACGCGACGACTGAAATACCAGGAGCGACCCATGTTATTCCCTAAGCCACCATTTCGTGATCAGTCTCAGTCTCCGCCTGGAAGCAGCGCGCTGATGGATCCGGTACCTGACTATGGGGAGACAACCTATGAAGGCAGCAACAAGCTGAAGGACAAAAAGGTGTTGATCACCGGCGGGGACTCGGGCATCGGCCGTGCTGTGGCTCTCGCGTTTTCGCGCGAGGGAGCGGATCTGGTGATCAGCTATCTGAACGAGGAGGAAGATGCGCAGGAGACGCGGCGACTTATCGAAGCCGCCGGTCGCATCTGTGTATTGATTCCCGGAGATATCGCAGATGCAGAGCACTGTCGTGAAATCGTCGATCGTACCGTCGCGGTGCTCGGAGGCATCGACATCCTCGTCAACAACGCGGCGCACCAGCGCAGCTTCGACACCATCGAGGACATCAGCGACCAGGAGTGGAATCGCACGCTCGCCGTCAATCTGTCGGCCATGTTCTACCTGACCAAGGCGGCCGTCCCACATATGAATCACGGCGGCTCGATCATCAATACCGCGTCGGTCAACGCCGATACACCCTCTCCACAACTACTGGCGTACGCTACTACCAAAGGCGCGATTCAGAATTTCAGCGCGGGTCTCGCTCAGCAGCTGGCCGAGAAAGGCATTCGCGTGAACTGCGTGGCGCCGGGTCCGGTGTGGACTCCACTCATTCCATCCACAATGCCTGTGGAGAAAGTGAGGAACTTCGGTGAACAAGTGCCTATGAAAAGGCCCGCGCAACCCTGCGAATTGGCTGTCGCCTACGTCATGCTAGCCAGCGATGCGGCCAGCTATATCTCGGGAGCAACGATCGCAGTGACCGGCGGTAAACCGATTCTTTAACTAGAGCACCGCGTGCCGTCCAATGGCGGCACTTATGTTCGTAGCAGGGTGCTAGTCGTGCAGGGCAACGTGCTCACAGACCGCCGGCCGTCGGGTCTCTATCTGCTGTTCCCCGCCAAACGTCGGCATTTACGGGTCGGTTCCGAGGCTACATCATCGGGCTCACCAGCATGGCGACGGCAGCGATGTCCTACAGAAGGGCTGCAACCCAGCCGATGACCTTGAATGAAATGAAGGTTTCGAACGTACGCATGACCGCAGTGCGGGCTGCACATAAAAAAACCTTTGCGCCAGCCCAGCGAGGCTAGAATAATAGATGCAGAACAATGCCGCCGACTGAAGGACCGGTCAGTGCGAGGTCTTGCAGCAACATCAGCTCGGCTGGGTTGAAGCCATGAATACAGATCACCGTCCCAATGCCTATCTTCTGGGGTTCCTTGCGGGGACTCGACTGAAGTTAACGCCGATGACGCCGGACGAAGCGGGCTATCCCGTCAATCCTTACAGTGCCGGGGAATCGGCGAACGCTGCCTGGGATAAAGGGTTCATGGACGCCATTCTTGAACGCGGTCCCTTGTCGAAGCTGAGTATGGTCGCGTTACAAAGCCTGCCGGACGATCACCCGACCATCAAGGACGAGCCTTAGCAATCTGGATCCTCCAATCGCACGAGGATGCCGAAGCTGTCACGCTCAGAAAGCCAACATTCCTCGCACGCTTAGACAGCATCGAGAACCTGTAGCACCTTCTCAAAGAGTTGCGACCGCGTGAAGGGCTTAGACAGCAATGGGGCATCCGACATCCAACGCGAGTCCGTGGGCGATGGCATTTGTGCGTAGCCGCTGGTGAAGAGAATGCGAATGTTCGGATGTTTACGCTGAACCGCGCAGACCAGTTCTCTGCCGCTAAGCCCCGGTAAGCCGATATCGGTGAACAACAAATCGATCGTCGTCTTGCCTTCGAGTATCCCCATGGCTTCTGACGCGTCACTGGCTTCGAGTACGTTGAATCCGTAGTCGCGCAGGCTGTCCGCCGAGAAGGAGCGTACACCGGCATTGTCTTCGACTACCAAAATACTCTCATGGCGCTTCCCGGTGACAGCCAGTTCGCGGTGAATGTCTTCTTCGGCAAGCGCCTGTTCACTCATGCGCCGCAGAAATATCTTGATCGTCGTGCCATGACCTGGACGACTGTACAGTTTGACGTTGCCGCCCGACTGCTTTACGAAGCCGAATACCTGGCTTAAACCCAAGCCTGTGCCCTGCCCCAATGGTTTGGTCGTGAAGAACGGTTCGAAGGCCCGCTCAAGGACCTCCTTCGACATTCCCGTTCCGGTGTCGCTCATGCAGATGAGAACGTAGTCACCTGGCTGCAGATCAAACGGCACGCCGATGTCGCTTCCCTGGATTTGCGTACGCGCGGTTTCTATGGTCAGTGTTCCACCACCCGGCATCGCATCTCGCGCATTGACAGCGAGATTGAGTAAAGCACTTTCCAGCTGGTTCTGATCGACCTCGACACTGCCAGCATGGGAATCTTCGATGTGCCGTAGAGAGATGCTCTCGGGAAGCGTACGGCGGACCAGTTCACTCCAACGCGACAGCAATCGGTTCACATCAACCGGCTTTGGCTTCAACGGTTGCCGGCGCGCAAACGCGAGCAACTGCTGAGTCAAGTTCGCTGCTCGTTCGGAGGCCCGCATCGCTTGGTCGACCGCGCGTCGCCACCGTGCATGCTCGGCGGGGATCTGCTGCGACAGCGTGTCAAGATTCCCCAGGATGACCGTTAGAAGATTGTTGAAGTCGTGCGCCACGCCTCCCGTCAGTTGGCCCACGGCCTCCATCTTCTGGCTTTGGTGCAATTGTTCCTGCATTGCCTGGCGTTCGGTCATGTCGCGCGTGATTTTCGCGAACCCGACCAAGTGATCACCCTCGCGTATGGCATCGATCAGCACATTGGCCCAGAATCGACTGCCGTCTTTGCGGACCCGCCACCCTTCGCCTTCGAATTTTCCGATCCTGGCTGCCGTCGCCATTGCAAAGCCCGGCAGGCCGGTCGCCCGGTCCTCAGGCGTGTAGAACTCCGAAAAATGCTTGCCGATGATTTCATCGGCACCATAGCCTTTGATGCGCTCGGCTCCCGCGTTCCAAGAAGTCACATAGCCACCGGTATCGAGCATGTAGATCGCGCAGTCCCGGATGCCGTTCAGCAGCCGGGCGAACGTTGCCTCACGATCGACCAGCGGCGTATTCGTCGCCAGAGGCTTCGCAAAATCCTGCGGGGTATTCTTGTCGGCCACTACGTCGCTCTCAATCCTTCCTCAGCGGACGACCGCAAAGAATAAACACGCTTGCGGTGTTCCCTGCATTGCGCTCAGCGTTCCATATTGCCGTCATCGACCGAACAGGCCGCGCTCGCTCAGGGATGCAGATCGCGTTGCGCGCCACCCAGCGCTGCCGCGACGCACGCGATGAATGCACCGATCAGCATGGCCAGCGCGGTGCAGATCGAGGCCGCAGAAGCCGCTTTGCGCGCAGCCTCAGCTGCTTCTCGCGCCTTGACCTCCAGCGCCTTCAGTCCGGTGACCGCGTTGTCGATGCGTCGGCCGGCTTCCTCGGGAGAAACTCCCGTTCGAGCGGCAATCAGGTCGACCAGGTAAGTGCGATCGGCAGGGCTGATTTCCTTCTCGCCTAAACCTTTCGCGAGGATTCGCATGGCTTCGGCTCGCACGTCCGGTCCCGCGGTATTTGCAGCGGTGGACCTGAAGAGCGAATCGAGCTCATATGAGTTTCCGGTTGCGGCGCCCGCAGCGGCACCGGCCCCTACTTGCGCGGCGCCAGCAGCCACAGAAGAGGCGACCTTTGCACCACCGCTGATGACAGCCGAGGCCGTCAGCGCGACTATCAAGGTCGTGGCAAGCGTCGCCACGGACCAGGTGACAAAGCCATGCGCTGTGTCCCGAAAGAACACTTCGTGCGTATGGGTGCCAACCCACTTAGTCCGGAATCGCCCCGTCAAGTATCCGCCGAGCGCAGACGCCAGCCATTGCACGACGATCAGCCATATGGCAGTCATCACGGTGAACGTCGTAGGCGCAGGGCCTTCGTTTGCCCACGCCGACAACGACGCGAAACCAAGGCCAGTGCCCAATGCCACGAGCAGCAGCGATGCGGCGGCGGCGACAGCGGCGCCGGCCACAATGGATGCCCACGACACGGCCGACACTGACGACTCATTCGTGACCGGAATGTCGGTCGCGGAGATCGTCTCTGCACGAGTGACCATATCTGTTACCTCAATGCCAGATCAGGGCCAGCAATAAAATGACTGGAATGGGAACTCCCAATAGCCAAAGCAGAATGCCGCGTCCCATGACAGCGCCCTCAGATGTGTGTAGATGCACCCACAATGCGCAGGTCCAGTCCTAGTTCCAGATCCTCGCCATCCATCATCGCCCATCGCTGACACGGGGCTCGCGGCCGTTGCCGTCAGGATTGAAGGAGAGCGATTTCGTCCCAGACGTCGCGCCGGTCATCGCCATCGCGTTTCCCAATGCGTGCCCAAGCACGGTGTTGTCGAAAATCAACCAGACATGCCCTGTGTGGGCGCCCGCGAGCGCGAGCCTTCCGCGCAGATCCAGCAGACATTGCTCGTCGTAGTCCGAGTAATAGGTACGCGGTTGTCCGTGCCAGCGGAAATAGGCGACCTTCCTGAAGCCACCGGGATCACCGGCTCCCGGCCACAAGGGCGGATCCGCCGCGACGCGCGCGATCGCCAGATCACGCAGAACTCTCTCGGCCCGATCCGAGCCCCAGCTTGGATGGCGTGGCTCGCATGCGACCTGGACGTCGAAATGCTTCCGCAGGACAGCAAAGAAACGCTTTGCCGTGCGCGTCTCGAAGGTCAGTGTTGGCGGCAATTGCACCAGGATCACTCCGAGCTTACCTCCAAGGCCGCGGGTCACTGTGGCGAACCGCTCCAGCGTTTGTGCGTCAGCGCTTAGTCCGCCATCGTGCGTCAGTGAGCTTGGCACTTTGACCGAGAAGCGGAAGTGGTCCGGAACACTCGATGCCCATCGCGCGTAGGTTTGCGTTTTATGCTGCCGACGGAACGAGCTGTTGATCTCCACCGCATTCAGCAGCTTTCCGTATTGCTCCAACTGCGAGCCAGTACCGGTAAATGCGTCCTTGTATCGGGATGCAATACCCCAACCCGCCGTCCCTATATGGATCACGCACCGCTCCGAGTCGAGGCACGCCGTATCGCTATCCGACGCGAGCAACGCCCTGTCCTGCGGTCGCGCCATACAGCACCTGACACTGTTGACTGTAAAAGCTGCGCCTCTCGGTTTTTCCCAGGTGTGCCTTGCTCAACGGGATGTGACAGCGGGGACATATCCGCTTCGTGTGCACCAGCCAATGCTTCCGCAATACGAACGCCTTCTTCCACTCCAGGAATTCGAAGCTGTACTGCCTGGCTTGTTCGACCAGTTGGCTCAATTTTCGCAGTGGAAGCGACCCGACCTTGCTCAACGGATGCACCCGGATGCGGAAAAGAACTTCATTCTTGATGATGTTGCCAACCCCGGCAAAGACGTTCTGGTCCAGCAGGGCATCGCAGACGAACACCTCAGGCATATCTCGCAACTTTCGCCGCGCGGCGGCAGGATCCCATGCGTCGGACAACACATCGGTGCGCCAGTCGTAGACCTCATCCAGACCTCCCTCGATATAACGTACAGCGCAGCTGTAGAAATTCAGCTCCCGGCCGCATGAGAAGGCCAACCCAAGGCGCAACGGTTTGTCCTTGCGCGAATCGATGCAATAGCTGCCGAACATCAGCAGGTGAATGCGCACCGAAAAATCGTCGAACTCGATCAGGAAGTGTTTGCCCCAGGTGCGCAGGGCAACAATCCGCTTGCCGATGAGACGGGCCTTGTCGATCTTGGAGTTACCCTGCGCATCGAGAACCGTCTGACCGGCGAACGGTTGGGCCAACTCGCGCAGAATGAACAGTGACGGACCTTCCGGCATTTTACTCTCGCGTGGCCACCGATCCTCCGGGATCGATGACTCAGCCTTGCAGGATCGTTCACAACGGGCAGCCTCTCCTTGAGCGCCTCGTGCTCCGGATCCAACGCTTCCGGCAGAGTGAGTTTGTCTCCGAGCAACGACGTCGATAGCGCGAAAGTTCCGATGCTGGTGGGCCAGCATGTGGCTCCTGGCTTCGATGACAAAGCGTGCTGGAAGTACGTGCAGCTGCGCTCCATGCGATCCTGTACGCGGATGATCGAATGGACACGGCCATCGACGGAGCACCACGGGCGCTACGCGCGCCACGACGAGGCCAGTCGAGAACTGCCTTGCCATCCGCTCGTTCATAGGCTGATCGCCCAGGCGAGCGTTGTACGCCGGCCCAAGGTCTATCTGCTGATTCTGGTTATCGTGGTGGCTCTTCTGGTCATCGCGCGACTCACGTTGACTTTGATCGTGAAGGACTAGGTCAACGACAAGCTCTCCGCGAGGCAAACCTATCAGGGCAGTGTCGACGGTGCACATATGGCACTGTGGCGAGGTGCTTATAGGATCGACGGCATACGTATCGTCAAGCGTGACAGTAGCCACCAGCAACCGTTCTTCACCGCCCCGCACGACCAGAGAAAAGCGGCCGGTACCAGAGCACCGTAAGAGGTCGCATTGCATCGAGGAACACTGTTCCCGCGTTGAACCGCAAGCTCGCATCGGTGATTATCGGACATGACCTCGAAGCCAACACGAAAGCCGCGCTCCCTCCCGAGAAGCTCAAGCGCAATGCCCGCATTCCAGCCCGAAGAAACATCTCTCGCACACGGCGTGGTCCGCGTTCGCGGCGCGAGGGAACACAACCTCAAGAACGTCGACCTCGACATCCCGCGCGATGCGTTGGTTGTGTTCACTGGGGTCTCAGGCTCCGGCAAGTCCTCGCTCGCCTTCGGTACGTTGTATGCCGAAGCCCAGCGCCGCTACCTCGAATCGGTCTCACCCTACGCCAGGCGCCTGTTTCATCAATTGGGAGTTCCCCAGGTCGACCAGATCGATGGCCTGCCTCCCGCAGTGGCCTTGCAGCAGCAGCGGGGCTCTCCGACGACCAGGTCTTCCGTAGGCAGCGTCACGACACTTTCCAACCTGCTACGCATGCTTTACTCGCGTGCGGGGGACTACCTGCAGGGTCAGACGCTTCTTTACGCCGAATCCTTTTCGCCCAATACGCCGCAGGGCGCCTGCCCGAAATGTCATGGACTGGGCCGGGTCTACGAAGTGACCGAGCGCTCGCTTGTCCCCGACCCTTCACTCAGCATTCGCGAACGGGCCATCGCCGCCTGGCCACCCGCATGGCACGGCCAGAATCTACGCGATATTGCCGTGACGCTGGGTTTCGATATCGATCGACCGTGGCACAAGCTAACGAAGAAGGATCGCGACTGGTTGTTGTTCACCGACGAACAGCCAGTCGTGCCTGTCTATGCCGGATATGAAGCCACCGAGGTGCGTCGTGCGCTAAAACGCAAGGAAGAGCCCAGTTACCAAGGGACGTTCACCAGCGCCAGACGCTACGTGCTTCAAACCTTCGCTAGCACCGAGAGTGCGCTGATGAAGAAGCGCGTGTCGAAATACCTCGTCAGCACCCAATGCACACTCTGCGATGGCAAGCGGCTGCGCCGTGAAGCGTTGTCGGTGAAGTTCGCGGGTATCGACATAGCAGACATGTCGCGATTGCCGCTCAAGCGCCTGGCACAGCTCTTTTACCCTTATGCGCAAGGAACGGCGCACGATTGGGAAAGCAAGGGCCGGCAACACCCCGAGAAGGCGCTGGTGGCCCGAAGAATCGCCGAGGATCTCCAGGCGCGACTCGCAGTGATGATCGACCTGGGGCTCGGCTATCTGTCGCTGGAACGCAATACGCCCACGCTTTCTCCCGGAGAACTGCAGCGACTGCGCCTTGCGACCCAGATACGGTCCAATCTCTTCGGTGTCGTCTACGTCCTCGATGAGCCCTCCGCCGGCCTGCATCCTGAAGATACCGAGGCGCTGCTGCGCGCCCTCGACAAGTTGAAGGCCGCGGGTAATTCGCTGTTTGTCGTCGAGCACGAACTCGATGTCATGCGCCATGCGGACTGGATCGTGGACGTAGGACCCGCGGCCGGCGAACACGGCGGGCAAGTGCTTTATAGCGGGCCGCCACACGCCCTGGCACAGGTTGCCGAATCACAAACGCGCCGCTATCTCTTCGACGAGGCGCCGTTCCAGAGCAGAACGCCGCGAACCGCGCAAGGCTGGCTGAAGCTCAAAGGCGTTACGCGTAATAACCTGCAAAGGCTTGACGCTGAATTTCCGCTGCGAGCTTTCACGACTGTCACCGGCGTCTCCGGCTCCGGTAAGTCCAGCTTGGTCAGCCAAGTGCTGGTTGAACTCGTTTCGGCGCGTCTCGGTCAGTCGGCAACGACGTCGGAAGCAGAAGATGAGAGCGACGCGCTGGAGCGAACCGCGATAGTGACCAAGGGCGGTGAGATTGTCGCGGGCATGGAAGGCATCAAGCGTCTCGTGCAGGTGGACCAGAAGCCGATCGGGCGTACGCCGCGTTCGAACCTGGCTACCTACACCGGGCTGTTCGACGAAGTTCGCAAGCTCTTCGCCGCGACGAAGGAAGCACGCGCTCGTCGCTACAACGCAGGGCGTTTCTCCTTCAACGTTGCTAAAGGCCGCTGCGAAACGTGTGTAGGCGAAGGATTTGTCATGGTGGAATTGCTGTTCCTGCCTAGCGTGTACACCCCCTGCCCCACCTGTCAGGGGGCGCGCTACAACGCGCAGACACTGCAGGTCAAATATCACGGTAAGTCCATCGCCGATGTGCTTGGCATGACAGTCGACACGGCTTTCGGATTCTTCGCCGACGCAAACAACGTGCAGCGAGCGCTGCATACCTTGCGCGAAGTGGGTCTCGGGTATCTGAGGCTCGGGCAGCCGGCGACCGAGCTTTCGGGTGGCGAAGCCCAGCGCATCAAGCTGGCGACGGAATTGCAACGCAGCTCGCGCGGCGATTCGCTCTATGTACTCGATGAGCCCACCACTGGCTTGCATCCGGCGGACGTCGAGAAGCTGCTATCGCAACTGGATAAATTAGTTGACGCGGGTAATACCGTTATCGTTGTCGAACACGACATGCGCGTCGCAGCGGACAGCGACTGGCTCATCGATATGGGACCGGGGGCCGGCGACGAAGGTGGCAGGATCGTCGCATCGAACATCCCGGCACAGGTCGCACAGACCGAGGGAAGTCGCACCGCCCGTCATCTGCAGCGATTCCTGGCAAGACCTCCGTCCATTCCGACTCTCGCATCACGTTCCGGAACATAACCTGTTGAATCCCGTTGATCCGTTCTATGCCGCGCCGGAAGACACCTACCAGGCAACCCTCTCGCGTTGCCTTGACCACGGCGCCGATGGAGGCCCGCTCGGTAGCGCAATTGCCGGCAGATGAAGGCTGGCAGTTCGAACCGAAGTGGGACGGCTTCCGCTGCCTCGCCTTCCGCGACGGCCCGACGCTGGAGCTGCGCGCCAAGTCTGGCAAATCGTTGTCGAGGTACTTTCCCGAAGTTCTTGAATCGCTGCGCGCACTGCCTGTTGAACGCTTCGTGCTCGACGGCGAACTGGTCATCTCGAGCGGACGCGGATTCTCGTTCGATGCGCTGCAGATGCGCCTGCACCCTGCTGAAAGCCGTATTCGGAAACTGTCGGTGCAGACGCCTGCTCAGCTCATTGTCTTCGATTGCTTGATGGACAAGGCGGGACGCCGCTTGTTGGCAGCGCCCCTGCACCAGCGCCGTGTCGCACTGGAGGAATTGTTTGCCTCGCTCGATAACACCGGAGTCCTTCGGCTAAGTCCTTACACACGCGATCCGAAGCAAGCACGACGATGGCTTGAACGCGCCGGGGGCACAATGGATGGCGTCATCGCCAAGCGCATCGACGGTCCCTACGCGAGCGGCGAGCGCGCCATGCAGAAGATCAAGCGACTGCGCACGGCCGATTGCGTGGTAGGAGGCTTCCGGTATAGGACTGACGGCGACCAAGTAGGATCATTGCTGCTTGGCCTCTATGACCAGGCGGGCCTTCTCCACCACGTCGGCTTCACCTCCTCCATAGCCGACGACGATCGACCTGCGCTGACCAGGCGACTGCAGAAGTTGAGCGGTGAACCAGGCTTCACCGGCAACGCTCCGGGTGGCCCCAGCCGCTGGAGCACGGAACGCTCCACAGAATGGCAGCCGCTGAAACCCAAGCTCGTGGTCGAGGTTCGGTACGACCACGTGTCGGCAGGCCGGTTTCGGCATGGCACCAAACTGATGCGCTGGAGACCGGACAAATCACCTCGCCAATGCACCTGCGAGCAACTGAAGTCCTGAGGAAGGCGAATTGGCTATCGCCGCTTCTTCTGGCGACCTTAGCGACCTGCTTTGCGAGCGCCGTGCGAGTCTTCTTGGGAAGTTTACTGATCTACGATTGGGTACTCGTTGTCGTAAGAGTCGAATCCGAAAGCAGTCGGTTGCAAGGCGTTGGCATAGATGCGCCAGTTGCGCACCGCGTTGGCATTGGCCAGGGTGTTGCGCCCCTGATACCAAGTATTGAAGTTGGAATGTGAGCCTTGAACGTCAATGGCGCTAAGTTAAGGCCGTGGTCGGAAAAAGGCGAAGTCGGACATCCGACTTCGCCTCGTTGCGCATTGCGATGCCTGTTCTATTTGAAGTCGAATCGAAACCCCACGCGATACTGACGGCCGATGCGCTCGTAGTCAGAATTGGCCTGATCCTGCCAGTAGGCCGAGGTGAGACTATTGCCAACATCCGGCGGTAGACGGTTGGTCAGATTCTCGATAGTCGCAAACACCTCAAAGTTGTTGACGAACTTATAAGAGCCACTGAGATCGATCGTCTGCTGGCCCGCGACATGATTGTTCCCGAATGTCGGGGCATCAACCGTCGACACAGGACAGTTGGTGGTGCAATCGATGAAGCCATTGCCGTACACGCCCGGACCGGTGTAGTGGTAGATCACGGTCGCGGTGAGCCCATCGAGCTGGTACCCGGCAGTGAGAAGGCCGCGGAGTGTCGGCGTCGTCAGATTGTTTCCGGAGAAGGGCACGATGCCCGCCCAACTGCCGACGACGCCATTGCCATCGTAAACAGTACCATCGGTATCCGTGGTCTCCAGCTTCAACACGCGGGTGGCCATGGCGCGGATCGACAGGTTACCTTCCCAGGCGCTGACGAGGGTGGACAGCGGCACGCGGTAGCCGACTTCGAAATCGATGCCTTGGGCCTTTTGCCCGATGAGATTTTGCGGCGCCGTGATCACTTGAAAGAGCTGACCGACAGCGAACGGGTCACCCGCGTTCAACGGGCGGCGGCTGATTTCCTGGCAGAGCGCCTGGTTTCCCTGGTAACACAGATCGATTATCGTCTGTGCGTCCGGCGCCTGTACCGAACCCTTGATGTCGATGTTGTAGTAGTCGATCGACGCCTGCAAGCCGGGCGCGAAACTCGGTTGGAACACCACGCCAAACCCTGTTGTGTCCGCCACTTCGGGTTTGAGATCTGGATTGCCCTTGGTGAGACCAAAGCCGTTTGAGATATTCTCAGGTACGCCGTTGGTGGCACGGAATGGATCGTTCAACGATAGGCCCGAGCCCGCTTGACCGCCCGCGAACAACTCGCCAAGGTTGGGCGCACGAATGTCGCGAGAACGCGTAAAGCGGAAGTGGACATCGTCAATCGGCTGCCACGTCAAACCAATCTTCCATGTCGTGACGTAACCGGAGGTCGAGTAGTCGGTCCCGCGCACGGCAGCGTTCAGGTCGATATTCTGCGCCGCCGGTAGATTACGGGCCAGCGGCACAACCGTTTCGAGGTAGCCTTCGGTGACATGGTATTTACCGGTGGTGGGGTGATAATTGCCAGCGAACCAGCCGGTCGCCAGGTCAGTAGCGGTGGCGTGGCCTGAACCTTGCTCGATGCGGTGTTCGACGCCGACCGCGGTCGACACTGGACCGGCCCAGGAATTGAACGGCTCACCGTTCAAGTTTACTGCACCCACATCTTGCTTCAGCACTTGATTGCCGTGGGCAAAACCCTCGACGTAAGCCAGTTGATTCGGGGTATTCACACCGGTACCGAACAGGTTGTACGGCACGCAGGCGGCGTCGTCGTTGGCCGTATCTGCGTCAGCGTTCACGCGGCAGGTCGGCACGCCGTTGACCCGGACGGAATCGATCGCCTTCAGGTAGTTCGCCGTGATCCCGTCGTTGTAGGTCCGCGAATCAATGGAATTCTGGCTATGCTGGACGTACGCGTCCCAGTTCCAGCCGGTGCCCAAGGCGTCGAACGTGCCATTGAGGCCAGCCGCGAACCGGTACAGGTCACGGCGATAATCACCCAAGAAGCGCCCCATATCGGCGTTGGTGCTGCCCATCTTGAACGGCGTCGTTTCGCCGGCCGCCACCAGTTCGTCACGCAGCGACTGCGGCAGGTAGGCGTTGTCGATAGTGACGGTGTTGTTGCCCAGGCGACGATTCGGGGCGGCGGTATCGGAGGTATGCGTGCCCGCATACTGCCCTTCCACATAGCCCGTGATGTTGTCGGTGAAGTCGAAGCTACCGCGCAAGTACGCCACCTTGCGATCGATCATGCCATCGATGTCGATGCCGTTGTCGATACGCGAGAGCTGGTAGTCGCCGCCCTGTTGCAAGCTGTTGCCGACGGGGGTGCCAAAGTTGAAGTCGCGAAAAATGCTGCCGTTTGGCCCGAAATAGGTTCCCTTGAGTGAACCGCTGGTGACGATGCCACCCGGCATACCGGCGGCAAGACCGGTACTGTGGCTAAGAACGTACTTCGGCACATTGGTACTCTTGCCGGGATCCGTACCGTACGCCGGATTGAGAATGACGGCTGAGGGATGGGCGGCCCACGGACGCCCGTTGGCGCCACTGACGCCGTCGTTGTGCGCATATTCACCCGACAGCAGAAGATGGCCGCGGTCGCCCGCGAACCTGGTGCCATAGGTCAATTGAGTGTCGACGTTTTTGTCGTCGTTATACTTGGTCTGGCCGGCCTGGACTTCGCCCTTCAACCCAGTGTAGTCGTGGTCGAGCACAAAGTTCACGACGCCCGACAACGCGTCCGAGCCATAAGCCGCCGAGGCGCCGCCGGTCACGACGTCAACGCGCTTGACCAGCGCGCTCGGGAAAGTATTGATATCGGGGGCGCTATTGCCCGCGGTGCCCGACGCGTTAATGACGCGTTTGCCGTCCAGAAGTACCAGCGTGCGGCTAATACCAAGGCCGCGCAGGTTGAGCTGGTTTACGCCCGCCGAGCCGCTGGAAAGATTGCCGTTCTGAGAACGCCCGGTCACCGAGCCTGAGAAAGCCGGCATGGTATTCACTGCATCGGCGACATTCACCGCGTTCAATGCGTTGAGTTCATCTGCGCCCAGCACCGAGACGGGTGTCGGTGCTTCGTAGCCGTCACGTACAACTCGCGAACCGGTCACGACGACCTCGCTGAGCGTCGGAGAAGATTCGGATTCTTGCGCTTGCGTGCCGGTGACGACTACGGTTGCAAGTGCAGTGACACTGACCATCGACCGCGCGCAAGTTTTCGCGCGGCGACGAGCCATGCTGGATAGAATCATCAGAGTCCCCCTCGTTAGTTCGGCGCGACTGCAACAATGCGGCCTGCGCGCACACCATTAATCATCTATTGAGCCTGCAGACCACGGCTTACCTTGAACCTTCCCGGGCTGATTGCCGTTCGTCCGTACCCGGCTAGCGAGGTTGCAATCCCCATGCCACGCACGTGAAGGCCAGGCGCCGCAGTCGGCACCATGGGAATATTTGAACAATCACACCCTTACCGGGGGGGAAGCGCAGGGCGATCGGCAGAATCTTGCCGATCCGCAAAATCCCCATCGGCGGAAAGTGGCCTATGTGTTGACTCGTCGACGATGACTCGTCTCTTCAGTAGCTGCGCCAACGATTGACTACTGATCGAACGGCGCGCAGCGTTCTAAACGCCAAAGCGCACGCATTGACGCGTGAATAAGCGGCACTACAAAGATTCCCCGGAAGGACTTCAAACCCAGGCCAGGCAGATATTTTCCGGGCTGGGCTGTGGCCTGCGCCCGCACCGATCCATCACGTACTATGGATTCAGTTACTTGGTGCTGAATCCGGCGTTAAAAACGAATGCAATGTACTATCCGGGCGACACCTCCTATATCGCGACTTTCAACACGATCGACGCGCTGACTGCTGACTCGTTGAAACTATGGACAAGGTGATGATCAAGTATTGGAAGGATACATACCTCACCTCTCCTCCCATACAGGGCGCGACTATCGATCGGAGAGTGGTGGGGACTGCTCCCTAGAGCGACCTGAACCCTTTGTGAAATTGCATTCAAAACGGTGGCCGATAACGGCGACATAGTGAAAGCGGAGACTGGGACAACCCTGCCGATGCAAGGTATCCGGCGATGGCCGTTCATCGCCGAACTCTTGATATGCTTTGGTCCTTGCACCGCGATGGCCTTCTTCGGCCTCACAGCTCTGGGTCCCTCTTTGTCACACTTGGTGTTCAAGGCACTCGGAATCATCCACCCGGCGGACGATATATCCTGGTGGCATACAGTCCTGCCGATACTTCTCTCGCTGGGGGCACTTGGAGGTCTATTCGCTCTGATGGAAGTCGCACGTGCATTGATGGCTGGTCGATCAAGCTTGTCCTATCCATCCAAGGTCATAGCCCCATTGGCTCTCACCGGCATAGCTGCCATAGCCGCTCTCGGTGTGGAACTAATACCGCCCGCGCCGGCACATCCTGTCACTGTTCTCTGTGTGTATCTGCCGCTCCTGGCGCTGCCACACGTGATCTTCAAGACGCGGCGATTGTTGTTTCCGGCGATAGAGCCGTAGTCTCCCCAACGCTTCAACAGCAACGCCGTCCTACTTCGCAAATGCGATTTCAATCGGCGGCACTATGGGTGATATCGGGGTGGGGACTTTTGCATAAGCAAGGCGATGCTCATTGAGCGCCGCCGGATGCGTTCAACGCGATCGCATTCAGCTCCGTGCGTTCAATCGGATAACATCTTCCACTCGCAACGCGTTTCATCGTGTAAATCGCGGCTACGAATTCATTGAGGAGGCCAGAATGATCGATGTCACTCGCCGTCACATGGTCACGACCAGCGTTGCCGGCATGATTGCGGCTACGGGTGCTGCCGCCGCGGGACGGGCAGGCGAGCCTGCCACCGGGAGTACGGTTGTCCCGATACCCGCAGTCATCACGCTGCCAGTCGTCGGCGAGACGGCGACGTTCCCGGTGCGCCGCATCTATTGCGTCGGTCGTAATTATCTTGCCCATGTGCGCGAACTGAACAACAACACGGCCGAGCCGCCATTCTTCTTCCAGAAGCAGCGCGACATGATCGTGCGCAGCGGCGGCAAGATCCGTTATCCGCAGCTGACCGAGGACTTTGAGTTCGAAACGGAGCTGGTCGTCGCGATGCAGTCGGGCGGTCTCAACATCGGCGCCGACGCCGCGAACAGCCACATCTATGGGTATGCCGTCGGCTTCGACATGACACGCCGCGATCGCCAGAACGAGATGAAGAAAATGCAGAAGCCGTGGGAGATCGGTAAATCGTTCGAGGACAGTGCGCCGTGCGGCGCGATCACGCCGGCTGCCAGGAGCGGTTATCTCTCCAGCGGACCGATCAAGCTGCTGGTCAACGACAAGCCCCGCCAGAGCAGCGACCTCGATCGCATGATCTGGAATGTGCAGGCAATCATCGTGGAGCTCTCCAGGCAGGCAGAACTGGCCGCCGGCGACCTGATCTATACCGGCACGCCGGAAGGTGTCGGTCCGGTGGTTCGCGGCGACCGCATGGTCGGAACCATTGCGGGCCTGGAGCCCTTGATCATCGACGTCGTCTGAAAGCGTATTGAGAGCCTGGCGTGGATCGGCCGGCTCCCGCCATTCGAGCCTGGCGTGCCAGGCGTCATTCTGAGCATCACTCGAACGCGGACGTGATGTGTTCGGCGGCAGGCACCTGCGCTCAACCGACGACCTTGCCGACGTTCACGGTGACTTCGGGGCGGATGCGAGAAGTGCATCCGCTTGCCGAAGCCGCCGTTCAAATCGAGACCAATAATATGAGCCGATATGCCTGCTACTTGCATGCGCCAGCAGGCGCAACGTTGCAGTAGTGACCCGAACTTATTTTTTCGGCGGAATGAATGTCTGAATCTGTTTGACGGCAAAGTCGACCTTCGTTTCAAAGGCTTCTTTACCGATCGCAGCACTGGAACGTCGGGCATCGCCAACAATACCGTTCCTCGGTGAGTCCGCAGTTGGATGCGGTTTACCATCGGCGCCGACCGGAATACCTACCGCCGTCGGCAGCAGTGCCTTGCGCACATACGTACCATCCTTATCCAGGTACATCATGATGGAAGTGTCGTGTACGCCCGCATGCGAGGCTCTAGGGTAGCCTTGAGCAGCCAGCTTCTCTTCCATAGCGGAGTTTGCAGGCTCATACACCCGATCGCAGTAGAAAACGTGCACGCCCGAAGCGCCGTACTTGGCATCCATCTCAGTCGCTACCTTGCGGTAGACATTCTTGTCTCCCTCACCCTGACCGCCACCATGGTCTCCCATCACCACAACGTTCTTGAATCCCGTGGTGATCGTCTGTTCGACCATTCGCTCCAGAACTTTCTCCAACAGGTCACTGGTCAAACCAATGGTCCCCGGAAGCTCCGCGCTGGCGTTGTTTGGGGTGATCGGTAGCACCGGCATAGCGATCGCGTTTCCCAGGCGCAATGCAATCTCCTTGACGATCGCATGACCCATGATGTTATGGCCGCCGTTGACATTTTGCGGCCCCCGCTGTTCGACACCGCCGGTGTAGATGAGAGCCGTGGTCTTTCCCGCCGCGAGCGCGTCCTTGACCTCGGGCCAGGTCATCAACTCGAACTCCACTACCGCCTTGGAGCCCGAGCTGGCGGCGTAGGTTGGCTGCGCAGTCAGTGTGGCAGTTGCCAATAACGTAAGCGCAACGCTTGTCGCAATCGAATAACGCATGACTAATTGCACCCCTGATACTAAGTATTGAAGTTGGAACCTGAGCTTTAAGTTAAGACCGTAGTTGGAAAAAAAGCGAAGTCGAGATACCCGACTTCGCCTTCTTGCGTACTACGATGCCGGTTCGTTTAGAACTTGAATCGCACACCCATGCGATACTGACGACCGATTCGGTCGTAGTCCGCGTTCCCCTGGCCCTGCCAGTGGGCCGAGCTGAGACTACCGCCAATGATCGGTGGCTGCTGGTTCGTCAGGTTTTCGATCGTTCCGAACACCTCGTAGCCGTCGAACTTGTACGAGCCAGACAAATCGAACGTCGTCATGCTGTCGATATGATTGTCCTCGATGGTCGGCACCGCAGTCGTCGACGTTGGGCAATCGTCGGAGCACTCGATGAAGCCATTGGCGTACACGCCGGCAGCGGTGTAGTGGGCCATCATGGTCACCGTGATCGGATCGCCTTGGTAGCTGACCGAGAGGAAGCCACGCAGCTTCGGCGCAGTCAGACCAGAGAAGGGCGTAACACCACCCCAACCGCCCACGACACCATTGCCATTATAAACCGTGCCGTCGGTATCCTTGGTCTCTAGCTTCAACACGCGGCTGGCCATGGCGCGGACCATCAGGTCACCGCCAAAGGACATCGGGAAACGGTAACTGGCTTCCAGATCGATGCCGCTTTCTTTTTGTCCGATCAGGTTTTGCGGCTGCGTGATCACCATGAAGATCATATTGGGGTTAAGGGTGTCATAGATGAGCGAGTTGCAGAGCGTCGCATTGCCCTGGGAGCACAGATTGATCACCTTCTGCGCGCTCGGCGCTTGCACCGAGCCCATGACGTCGATGTTGTAGTAGTCGATCGCCATCTGGAAACCAGGCAGGAATCGCGGCGCCATCACCACGCCGAAGCCCGTTGTGTCCGCCTCTTCGGGTTTGAGATTCGGGTTGCCCTGGGTGAGCGAGTAGCCGTTTGGATTGGTCACGCCGCCGATGTTTGGATTCGTCAACACGATGCCCGAACCCGTTTGGCCAGCCGTGAACAACTCGCCAAGGTTCGGCGCACGGATGTCGCGCGAGCGCGTAAAGCGGAAGCGCAGATCGTCGATCGGCTGCCACGTCAAACCGCCCTTCCACGTCGTGACGTAGCCGGAGGTCGAGTAGTCGGTCGCACGCACCGCTGCGTTCAAGTCAAGGGATTGCACCCCTTTGATATCGCGGACCAGCGGCACGACGGTTTCAAGGTAGCCTTCGGTGACATCGAATTTGCCGTGACTGGCTTTGTAGTTGCCAGCGAAGAATTGGGTCGCCTCATCGAGCGCGGTGGCGTGACCCGACACTTGTTCGATGCGGTGTTCGGCGCCAACTGCGACCGACACCGGACCGGCCCACAGGTTGAACGGCTCGCCGTTCAGGTTGACCGCAGCGACGTCCTGCTGCAGCACTTCCTTACGGTAGGCAACGCCTTCGACGTAGGCGAGCTGGTTCTTGTCGTTCACACCGGTACCGAACAGGTTGTACGGCACGCAGGCTGCATCGTCGTTGGTCGGATCTGCGTCAGCGTTCACGCTGCAGGTAGGAACGCCGTTGACCCGCACCGAATTGATCGCCTTCAGGTAATTCGGCGTGATCCCGTTGTTATAGGTCCGCGGCTCGAGGGTGGTTTCGCTGTGCTGGGCATAGGCGTCCCATTTCCAGTCCGTGCCCAAGGCGCCGAACGTGCCATCGAGGCCGCCGGCCACCCGGTACAGGGAACGGTGGTAATCGCCGTAGAAGCGCCCCATATCGGCGTTCGTGGTGCCCATCGTGAACGACGTCTGGCCGGCCGTCACCAACTGCTGCCGCAGTGAATCCGGCAGGTAGGCATTGTCGATACTGACGGTGTTGTTGCCCAAGCGGCGGTTCGGACTGGCGATATTCGTCGTGCGGGTCGCCGAATACTGCCCTTCGATATAGGCATTGATGTTATCGGTGAAGTCGAAGCTGGTGCGCAAGTACGCGACACTGCGATCGACCGAGCCGTCGATGTCGACGCCGTCTTCAATGCGCGAGACCCGCCAGTCGCCGCCCTCTTGAAAGTTGTTGCCGACGTTGGTGCCGAAGTTGTAGCCAGAAGTAGTGGTTCCATTCGGCCCGAAATAGGTGCCCTTAAGAGCTCCGGTGGTGATGATGCCACCCGGCGTACCGGCAGCAAGACCGACATCGCGACGAACAACGTACCGCGGCTGACCGTTACCCGCGGCGTAAGCCGGATTGAGAATGACGGCTGCGGGCAAGTTGGCCCACGGACGATCGTTGGTACCATCGATGCCGTCGTTATGCGTGTGCTCTCCCGACAGCAGCAGATGGCCGCGGCCGCCCGCGAACGGGGTACCGTAGGTCAATTGCGCACTGATGTTCTTGTCGTCCTGGTACTTGGTTTCGCCAACTTGGACTTCACCCTTGAAGCCGGTGTAGTCGTGGTCGATCACAAAGTTGACGACGCCCGACAATGCGTCCGAGCCGTAAGCCGCCGACGCACCACCGGTCACGACGTCGACGCGCTGGATCAGCGCATTCGGGAAGGAGTTGATGTCCGGGGCACTGTTGCCCGAGGTGAGCGCCGCGTTGATGTAGCGCTTGCCGTCGAGGAGGACCAGCGTGCGGTTCGTTCCCATGCCGCGCAAGTTGAGCTGGCTCACGCCCGTTGCGCCGGTCGAGAGGTTGCCATTCGACGAACGCGGGGTTGCCGAGCCTGAGAAAGCCGGCAGGGTATTCACTGCGTCGGCGACATTCACCTCATTCAATGAGTTGAGCTCGTCGGCGCCCAGCACCGAGACCGGTGTCGGCGCTTCGTAGCCGTTACGCTGAATTCGCGAACCGGTCACGACGACTTCACTGAGCGTCGCGGCTCCGGGTTCGGAGTCTTGCGCTTGCACGTTGGTGACAGCAACGGTTGCAAGTGCAGTGGCACTGACTGTCGACAGCGCCCAAACTTTCGCGCGGCGACGAGCCATACTGGATAGAAGCATCTGAGTTCCCCTCATTAGTTCTGCGCGACCGCACCATATTGCGGCCCGCGCGCACGCCATTACTTATTTGTCGAGCCCGCAAACCACGGCCTACCGTCCCTTTTTTTAAGCTCTTCCCGGAGCTGATCGCCGTTCGTCTGTGCTCGGCTAGCGAGATTGCAATCCCCATGCCACGCACGTGAGGGCCACGCGCCGGGGTCAGGACCATGAGAATCGTTGGATACTCACACCTCACGGGGGGAGGAATGCGCAGGATGATCGGCGGAATATTGCCGATTTGCAGAATCCGAATCGGCGGAAAGCGGCCTATGCATTGATCCGTCGACGGTGACTCGCCTCCAGTATCTGTCGCCAATAATCGACTACTGATCGAGCGGGGCGACGCCCAACACCCCCCAAACGAATTGAGGCGCGAGTACGCGGCACTACAGAGATTTCCCCGGATCGGACTGGAGGACACATTGGCTATGCTGCGTTCGCAAATTCATCGTTGTGTGGCACGAGAACTGCTGTGGGTACGGCGTGCACAAGAAGTGGGAGCAGTCAGCGGAATGTCGCCGATCTGCTCGAGCAGGCGCCGGTTGTCAGGTCAATCGGCCCAGTTCGAGGTGGCGAATCGACAGGTACCCCCTGCCGCGATCACTGCGCGCGATCACTGTGAGCGCGTAGCACCTGCTCAAGTGCATCAGACAACCAAGTCGGTCTGCATCGATCGGCTGACAGTGAAGGCTCAACGATCTATTGGAAGGAAATTGAATGAAAAAGACCTACAGCTTTTGGGGCGTCTCTTTGGCCACCCTCTGCATCGCAGCCGCCGCGCCGGCCGGCGCCCAGGAAAAGGGCGGCCTGGACCTGACCGGCTCGTATGACGTGGTTGTCGGCTGGTTCAAGCCGGGCATCGAGGGCTGGAATCAGCGCGTCGTGTCCGTGAACGCCGAAGACCCGAACCGCGTCTTCATCGGCGCCGTCGACCGCAACGACACCCGCGAAGGTCATCCGATGCTGACCGCCGACGGCAAGGTGATGAAGGAAAAGACCAAGGTCGTCCGCGACAACAACAACTTCGAGAAGGGCGACGTCAACAACCTCATGGTCCTCAATGCCAACGGTGAGGTCATTGAGAACTGGTCGCAGTGGAACAGCGAAATTTCGATCGCGCACCACATCGTCATTGACCCGTACGACCCCGCGCACGCCGTGTGGGTGGTCGACCGTTTCAATCATCGCATCCTGAAGTTCAGCAACGACGGCAAGCAGTTGCTGCTCAAAGTCGGTGAGAAAGGCGTTCCGGGAAATGACGAAAACCATTTCCACGACCCCGCCAGCCTCACCTTCCTGCCGGATGACTCGTTCTATGTCGCGGACGGCTACACCAACTCGCGCGTCGTGAAGTTCGATAAGAACGGCAAGTACCTGATGTCGTGGGGAACAAAGGGCTCGGGCCCGGGCCAGTTCAACCTGGTCCACTCCGTGGCTGTCGATGCCAACCGCGTCTACGTGGCCGACCGCAACAACGATCGCATCCAGATCTTCGACCACAACGGCAAGTACCTCGACCAGTGGCCGGGCACGGCGCGCGTGACCCGTGTCATCACGACGGACGATAAACGCGTGTGTGTCTCCGCGACACGATATGGTCGTTTTGCCTGCTATGACCTCAACGGCAAGCTGTTGACCCAGTGGGGCGCGGTTGGCGATGAGCCGGGTGTCAGCGATAACGCGCACCAGATCGACGTCGACAACGAAGGCAACTTCTATGTCGCCGACGCCAACAACGACCGCGTGCAGAAGTTCGTGCCGAAGAAGAACGCCAACAAGGCGCAGCTCATCGGCAAGGAACTCGTGCTGAAGAAGTAATCGCGGGGAGCGATTCAACAAGACAGGCGGAGGCGGATAATTCGTTCGCCTCCGCTGTGCTTTCAGGGGAATCCAGTTCTCGCGTCGTTTGACACAGCCGCCGCCATGGTTGCGCCTTAACGCTGCTTGGCCACCCGAGCGGCATCTACTGGTGGGGCACCGTTGCCCCAGGAGCCGCGCACATAGTTCGCTACATTGGCAATGTCGGTATCACTCAAGATATCCGCATAGGGCTTCATGGTTTCCCATGCGCCCAGGTTGATGCCATCGGGTGGCGTAGCACCGTATAGAACGGCGTTGATGAGCGAATCGGGATCGGCAGACTGCACTATCGCGCTGCCTGACAGCGGCGGTCCGGAGAACATGCCACCACGCCCCGAAGCGCCGTGACACTTTTCGCAGCGATCATGATAGATGCCTTGTCCCAGTGCGGCCTGTGCTGCGGTCACTGGTGTCTTCGTCTCCCCGCCTTCCGGCAGACTCTTGACCGGCAAACTCTTGATGTAGGTTGCCATGGCGCGAGCATCCTCCGGCGTCAGCTTGGAAGTGCTGTTGCCGACCACCTCATTCATCGGACCCCAGGCCCCGCCGCGTAGACTGAAGCCCGTGTGCAAGTACTTGGTCAGATCATCCACCGACCATGTCTTGAGACCGTCAGCCGCTGATGTCAGATTCACCGCAGCCCAATCGCGCACCTTGTCGGCAGTGACATACTCGCGCAGATTGCTGCCCTGATAAGCGTTGGCCGACACCTCCGCCAGAAAGCGGTTGCGGGGGGTATGACAGGCCCCGCAATGACCCAACGCGTCCACCAGATAGGCCCCCCGATTCCATTCCGGGGTCTGTTTCGGGTCGGGCTTGAAGCGTGCGGGTTCGAAAAAAAGCCCATTCCAGAGGGCCATGGCCCAACGCTGCTTGAACGGGAAATCGTTGGCTGGCGGCTGATATTTATCCGCCGCCACGGTACGCAGGTAAGCGTACAGCGCATCGACATCCTCGTCGGTCATCTGAGTAAAGGACGTATACGGAAAGGCGGGAAACAGCCGATCTCCGTTAGCTGCTATGCCCTCATGCAGAGCACGCCGCAGATCCTCCGCGGTCCACTTGCCAATACCGTATTCGGCACTGGAAGTGATGTTGGAGGAGTAGATCTTGCCTACCGGGGATTCAAATGCCACACCACCCGCATACGGAGCGCCGCCTGGACGGGTGTGGCAACTAGCGCAATTACTCGCCAGCGCCACATAGCGTCCACGCTCAACCAGCGCGTTGGTGTTGTTGGCGACACCCGAACCCTGGTTCGCATTCACGGCATCCGCCGCCGGTGTGGCGGTGGCGTTGACTTCCGTCTCAGCCGCTCGCGGCGCCCGGTCGGCAAAGAGGGCCGCGAGGACGACTACACCCAGTATTCCCGCGACTCGATACGGCGGCCGGCGCAAACATCGCATGATCAAGGCTGATGCAGTCTGCGATGTTCCTTCATGCAGTGACTACTTGGCAGCCCACGAATCGCAATGCCCCTTGGCATTGACGGTGCAGCTGAATATCTGGCACTGGCCACAAGCATCGCCGCTAAACAACCCACAATTCCCGCAGGTTTGATTGGGCGTGGTCGAATGTTCGGTGAAATTCAATGCCGTCGCCAGTCCGTCGTTCATCTTCCCATCGAGACAGGACTTCTCCTGCGCCTGTGCCACCGCGGCGACCGACACCACAGCTCCAGCCAAAGTAACCTGCAATCCGGACCGCAACAGTCCACGCCGTGTCATTCGCGTTGTCATATCAGTACTCCACACACATCAATACGGGACGATTGATAGCGTCAGATCTTCTTCTCGTCACGATAGACATCGTGACAGCCCTTGCAGGGCAACGCTTCAATCACATGCAAAGCCGCCTGATCGGCTCCTTGTTCCCGCGCGATTTTGGCCATCTCTGCAGACTTGTCCGCAAAGTCCTTCATCTTCTTGGAGAAGTCCGCCCAGTCCTTCCAGACTTCGGGCTTGGCCGCACCGCCAGGCACCTTGGCCTCGAATGCCTTCAGGGCGACGGATGCCGACAATGCCAATGTCTCCATATGAGCCACGGTGTTTTCGGCAGGTCCGGCACCGGAGAGAATCTGCCCGAGAGCGGCCGTCTGCTCCTCCAGAGACTTCATGATGTGCTGGCGGTAATCCACCACGTCCTTGTCATCGGTGTGACCGACGATGGGCAACAGCATCATCACGGCAAGGGTGACTACTTTACTCACACGTAGCATCGGTTCTGGCCTCATTTCTTTGGTACCCGGTAATCATCGTGGCAGCCCTTGCAGGACAGACTACTCAGTTTCGGCGTCACCGCCGCCACGCCACCTTGCTTGGCAGCCTTGGCCACATCGTTGGCTGCAGCAACCAATGTGTCCAGGCGCTTGGAGAAATCGTCCCACTTGTCCCAGACCTCGGGTTTGGCGTCACCACCCAGGACCTTGGGTGTGAATGCGACCTTGGCCAAGCCAGCGGTGATGCTGAGCACCTCCGCCTGGGCGATTACATCGCCAGCTGCCGCCTTTCCTTTGGCGATCTGATTGAGAGCACCGAACTGCTCTCCCATGGTCTTCATGATATGCGCGCGATAATCCCTGACGTCCTGATCATCAGCAAAAGAGCTGATCGGCAACAAGGTTCCAGCTAACGCTATTCCTGCCCAGACCAGCCTGGGCAGCGCGTTGGATCTATTCATCTACATTCCCCCGAAAAACAACGCCGCTCACACGGCTTGAATCTGTCACTTGATCGTGCGACCAGCTATTCGCCAGCAACTGCGGTCTTCGCGCTGCCGCCATCCTGCGCCGTGATGGCTGGCTTGTCCTGCTCATCATGCAGGATGAAGGCCTGAGAAAACTTGATCTGCCAGGCCATGGATATCGCCGTGTTCTGCCCGGTCTTTGGATCCGGATAGCCGTCCGCGTTCTTGATCATGGAACGGTATTCGGAAGCCATTGCCTCCGCGCCGTAGCTGCGATGGTGGGTCGACCAGTTTTGGCCGAGCGAATTGTAATAGCGTTCGATGTCGGTGTATCCCGCCATCAGGCCTTCGGCGCTTTCCGGCTTCACCTTGAGCTGCAGGCGCCAACCACGCACCGACAGATACGGTACACCACGGGCCTGTGACTCGGGGAAGGTGACATCGGACGGCTCGGTGGTCAGCACACCGTCCTTGATCTTGCCGTGCAAGTGATAGATGAAGCTCTTGCCCCAGCGGTAATCGACAGTCTGGGTGCTGCCGGAAGTGAACCCGCCAAGCGCATCCACCATCAGTGGATCCTTGCCGCGATAGAGGATGACGTCGACGTCGTCGTCATTGGTCAGGTCGTCGACCTTGGTGAGCTCGATCAGGAAGCGGTTGTAGTTGAACTTCCGCATGTAGTCTTCGATGAAGTGCCGGTAGGACCCATCAGGACCACGGTAATTCTCGGTGCAGCCGAGCACCCGGTACATCTGATTGTCGATACCCTGCTCGCCGTCGGGGCTGGTGAAATCGTGGGGGCCGACTTTGCCATCGAGGTTCAGGCCGATCGCAGTCGTGCCCTGCGCTTCCTTGAAGGGCAGCAGCTTGCTCGACTCGGGATCGGTCGTCGGGTTCCAGATCTGTCCTTCGCGCTCGAGCTGCGTCTCGACGAACTTGTAGTGAACGCCGGGCTTCTGAGGATAGAGCTCCTTGAACTGCTCGCGCGGGCCATCGTTCAGACCCTGCGGGCACTCGACCTTGCCGTCAGGCGACTGCCAGATCGCTACGTTCTTGGTGGTCAGAACATAGCCGATCGTATGGTCGCGTAACGGGCCATCCTGAGCCTGTGCAGTCGCCGCACAGAGGGCGGAGCCTAGCAGGCCTGCACAAGCCAGTTTCATTGATTGATTAGACCGCATAGAGACTCCACGTTTCTCGATTGCTGATTGCTTCGTTAACCGCCGCGCCCCGAGCCAGAGTTTCCACCAAAGTCATCGCGCAACCAAAATGCCTTGTAGCCGTTACGCGCACCATTGAACTCGCCCCAGGTATCGCATTCGATGTCCCCGGGCTTCTTGTCACGCGAACAGTAATAGACTGGCCGATCGCGATAGGCCCACACATGCAGCGCACCCGGCGCCTTGGGAGCTACCTTCTTGCCTGTCTGCGGATCGATATCCATCGTGCTCCAGATGTGGCTGTTGCTCTTCGTGCCCTTCGACGCGATCACGTAGGGGAAGTCTTTCAGGCACAGCTGCGGATCGCCGCGACCACAGATGGCAAACCGATACTCCTGTGGCGTGTCGGGATGGTTGCAGGCTAGCTGGTCAACGGCATCGTCATTGCAATTGTAGATATAGATTGTCATACCCTTCGCATCACCGAGCACTTGGCCGGAGTGCATGTCATTCACGGTAAAGCCCACGGGCGCTGGCGGTGCCATCTGGGTGTAGGCGTTGTGCCAGCCGGGCACATCACTGCCCTCGAGGCTGGCACCCTGCCTATCCAGCACGTGCGTGTATACGGGCATCTTGCGAAAAGCCCACTGCTTCACGCCGGGCGAACTCTCGATGATGGACCATTCGCCCTGGGGATGGACGGTCTCCGGTGCAAGCACAGGCGTCCAGTCGTGCAGGCACTGCACATCGCAGTTGGATTTGCCTGGTTTATCGTGATCAGACCAATAGACCGAGCGCCCGGTGGCACCAATCACTAGAAGCCGACCGGTCGCGACCGTATGCACGGCGAACTGCGGCGGGATGTTGGGCGGGGGGCCCACTGGCACACGCTGCGCGCCGCCCTCGGAGGTGCCTCTCCTGAGGCTGCCGCCGAAGACGTCGCCGCGTCCATGGTCGAGGACGGAGGTGTAAAGTGCATAGCCATCGTACGCCCACTGTTTGCGGCCGTCTTTACGCTCGAGGACCGTCCACTTGCCGACGGGCTTCGCCTTGGCGTCAGCAAGTACGGGCGGCCAGACGTCGGTGCAGCTGGGTCGGGTCGCGACTTCCGGCAGCTCCAGTCCAGGCGGGTACGGGCTCATCAGGCCGGCGTTGTCCGTGTACTTGTGATCGTCGCAGGTGGGCTTGCCCTTCTGCTCGCCAGCGTCACCGTTGCGCAAACCGGCGCGTGGCCAGTTGTAGAGCGTCTTGCCCTTCGCATCGACGAACACCGGCCCTTCGAAATCGGCCACGATCACCTTGAAACCCGGCGGCATCGGTTCGCGTACGTATTCCTCGGACAGCTGCTTATCCTTCGCCTGCGCCGGTAACATTACGAACGCCGCTGCCACAGCGCCGATCAGACCTACAATCTCTCGCATCAATCCCCCTTTTACAGCCGAAGCTGATCCGATCCGCTCTGATCCGATTAGGAACGGGCGGATCAGACCAGGATCTCGCTGATGACCTTGCTGGCCTGGTTGCTCTTGGTCCCCCATGAGGGAATGTCCAGGCCCATGACCTTCATTGTGGTAAATCCGAGCTGGGTTCCCTGCGCACCCTTGCAGTCGATGTGCATCCCCGTCCTGACCTTACCACCGGCCCTGCCCGCAGTGAACGCCGGCATCTCTTCGAGCGAGTGAATGCGCGCATTCGCGACGTCGGTGTTGGCCATGATCAGGCAATTGTCGAGCAGCGTGCCGTCGCCTTCCTTCACGCTATTGAAGGCCTGGACGAAATAGGCCCACGATTCCATCGACCGGCGCAGGAACCACGATGCATTGGGCTGATAGCCAAGCTGGGGATCCGTCGGCTCTTCATGTGTCGTCGTATGGTGCGGCTTCTCATAACCGGGTTTGGTCGTGTTGGCCTGGGCGTTCGAGTAGGACATGTTGAACACTCGTGTCTGGTCGCAGGCGACTGCCATGACCAGCAGATCGGTCATCATCTTGTGGCGTTCGGCGACCAGGCCCGCTTCGTTGCCGAGCTTCGGATCTTCCTTCGGGCCCTTGTGCACCACACAGGCCGCGCGCGCCTCGGGCTTGGTCAACTGATGGTCGAACTGCTGCTCGAGATGGCGCAGGCCGGTGAAGTATTGATCGAGCCGCTGCCGATCCTCGGCACCCACCTTCCGCTCCATCCCCTTGATCTGATCGGTGACCGCCGACAGCGCGCTCTTACGCGCCATGATGCGTGGACTTGGCGAGAAGGTGGGGGCATTCGGATCCTGGAAATCCGGGCCGAACAAACGATTATAGAAGTTCAGCGGTGAGAACTCCGGCGAGTTCGGTGTGTTGGCATTTTCGTAGGACACGACACTACGCACGTCGCCGGTCGCGGTTGCAGTCAGGTTCTTGAAGCGCGTGGTGCGGCCGATCTGATTGGCTACGATCACGTCAAGCGTCTCCGACGGCGCCTGGTTGGCGACCGTGGGCGAGGTGCCCGAGCGGAACACCATCCAGCCCGTAAAGTGGCAGAAGAACGCGCCGTCACGATAGGCGGTGAGGTTGGTGTAGAGATTGACGTGGTCGCGCACGTCCTTGAGTGCGACAAGTTCCTCGGGAAGATCGTAGCCCGGTCCTGTTATTTTAGGCACGAACACGTTCTTGCTCATGCCCAAGCCCCACAGCCAGGTGCCGTAACGAACTGGCAGCGGCGTCCCGTCGGCATAGGCGTTGCCGTTGTTGTTCAGAAAGCAGTTGAGCAGCGGCAATCCGACAGTGACAGCTCCGCCTTGAAGCAATCCGCGAAGAACGCGCCGGCGTGTGACTCTCTGGGTGAATGTCTTCATGTTCTCTCCTCTCATTCACTATTTCGTAGTGTTGGCCGGCGACGACGATAGGCTGGCTGTCTTCACAGCAGGCGCCTGTGGCTTCGGCTCGACGATTTCCGAGAATGCATTGCTGAGCGCAATGGTGCGCATCAGGTCCGGCACGCGATAGCCTTCTTCGGCAAAGCGCGCATTGAAGTAATCAAGCGTTTTCTTGTCCTCCTTACCAACCGCTCCGCCAGAGCCGTAGCTGTATACGCGCTGTACCAAACATGAGGTAAGCGCCGGGTAGTCGTGGAGCACCTGCCCCAGAGCCGTTACGCCGTTGAACGATTTGCCGTCGAGCGTGCCGCTCGCGTCGATCTTGGTGCCCTTCTCCTCTTCGCGGAATTTACCGCTACTGTCGAAGTTCTCCAGCGCAAGGCCCATCGGATCCATGATCTTGTGGCAACCGGCGCAGACCGGGTTCTTCAGATGAAAGGCGACGCGCTCGCGCTGGGTCTTGAACGGCGAGGTCGGATTATCAAGCGCCGAAAAATCGACATTGGGCGGCGGTGGCGGCACTCGCTGGCACAGCAACAGCTCACGCAGCGCCTTGCCGCGCAACGTTGGAGAAGACCGCGTGGGATGGGAATGCAATGCAAGGAAGCTGATCTGGCTCAACAGACCAGCGCGGGGGCTGTCGGCTGGTTCGGTGTAAGGCGTCCAGCCTTGGGGCGCGGGCTCGCCATAGACCACGGCAAGCGCTGGCGAAATGAACGTGTCCCGGGTTGTATAGAGATCGCGGTAATCGCCACGCTTGGTAACGAGATGATCAACGATGGTGCGCAAGGTCTGCTCGCGCGCATCCGTCGCGACTTGACCCGTGAACTGCGGATAGACCGACGAATCCTTGGCCAGCGAATTGAAATCGTCGAAGCCGAACATGTCGTCGAAGAAGCCGCGCACACCGGAGTCGAGGCGACGGCTTGAAAGCATCAAGTCGACCACACGCGCCCGGCCCTTCGCCGTCTGGATCTCACCGCTCTCAGCAGCCTTCAGTACGTTGTCATCCGGCGCTGCATCCCACAGAAACAGCGACAGGCGTGTGGCGAGCGAAAAGGCGTCGAGACGTTGATGACCAGGGTGCTCTGGATCGGGTTCCGTCGATTCAGCGACGAACAACACGTTGGGGCTGACCAGCATGGCCTCAAGCGCGATGCTGATGCCCGCATAGAAATCCTTGAGCTCATCGGCGGACTTGTTTGCCTGGTCGACGAACGCGTCGAGTTCCTCCCGCGTCAACGGGCGGCGGTTCAGCAGCCGTCCCTTCTCCTTCAGGAACTGGCTTGCGCAAGCCTTGTCCGCCGCTTTCTCGTTGCGGGGCTTGCAGGTGATGAGGAACGAGCGATATTTGGGATCGACCACTGTGTTGGCAATCGTCACCGCGGCTTTCTGATAAAGCTCGAGCTGCGCCGTGGTCACGCCTGTAATCGAAGACCCGAGCGCAAGCAGACCGTCGCGGCGCTGCGCAGGAGGGAAGTGAGGCTCAGGCGCCGCGTCGGGCCCGAAAACATAGCGGATGGTGTTGAGGTACTGTTCCTCGGTAAGCAACCGCAGCCGATTCTGAGATCCCGCGTCCTCCGGCTCCTGCAGGGGCATCTTTGCTTCTTGAGCCGTGGCAGGCATCGCTGCGCCCTGCGCCGCAGTTGATGATCCGGAAAAACTCGCCAATGCGATGGTGGCCAGCAATCCCGTTGCAGACCCAAGCAGGCGCGAAGACCATCGTCCAACCGGCAGACACCGTTCACTCAACAACAGACGCATGCAACCCCCTCCTCAAACATGTGAGCTTGAGCAACCAGCTCTCGCTCCTGCGATCCATAAACTTACGACTGAAATTAGAAGCCACGTCATCATACAAGTTCATTTGCCAACAGATCACGCGTGTCGCGTACACCTGCCGTCGCTTCAGCAGGTAGATGTAGCAATCCACGTGCCACTTTCCCGTTAAACACCGCGTGCCGCGTAACACCTTGTCGCAGGGAATTTTTTTGGCCCGGTGATGACCGGCCACAGCGTGCGGCCGGCACTGATCAGCGGAAAATCGCCGATTGACAATTTGACCATCGGCCAAAACCTGCCGATGTCACGCGTGCGCGCCCGCGTCGCGCCCGGGCCTGATCAGTCCGTACTTGACCATCTTTTCGTTCAACGTGCGTCGTGGAATCCCGAGCACCTCGATAACGGAGCTGATCGAACCGCCATGGTCCTTCAGCGCGGTCTCGATCAATTGCCGCTCGTAGGCTGCGACCCGATCCGCCAGCGCCGAGCCAGCGAGCGCCGGGCTCTGTGCCACCTTGCCCAGGATCTCCGGCACCGTTCGACCCATCGCCTTCAATCCCAGCGCATAGCGCTCAGCGACGCTTTTCAATTCCCGCACGTTGCCGGGCCAGCTGTGCGTGAGCAATGCCTCGACGTCGGATGACGACAACGATCGATGCTGCTGCCCCGCTATCGAAGCCGCGCACCTCGCAAAATGCTCGAACAACAGCAGGATGTCGCCCTCGCGAGCCTTCAACGGGGGCAGCGGAATTTCGGCTCCCGCCAGTCGATAGTAGAGGTCGGGACGGAACCGGCCGAGCCGGCCCTGTTCCTCGAGATCGTACTTCGTTGCGGCGATGATCCGCACGTTGACCGGAGCGCTCTTATTCGAACCGACGCGCTCGACCACCTTTTCCTGCAGGACGCGCAACAGTTTCGCCTGCAACGCCAGCGGCATGCTCTCGATCTCATCCAGCAGCAGCGTGCCGCCATGCGCGAATTCGAATTTTCCGACCCGCACGGTGCGCGCCCCGGTGAACGCGCCCGCTTCGTGTCCGAACAGTTCGCTTTCGAACAACTCTTCGGGCACGGCCGCGCAATTGATGGCGACGAAAGGCGACTTCGCACGCGGTCCGAAATCGTGCAGGGCCCGCGCCACGACCTCTTTCCCGGTACCGGTCTCGCCGGTGATGATGACGTTGGGGTCGTGCAGCGACAGCTCCGCAACCATCTCGCGCACACGGGAAATCGTCGCCGAGGCCCCGACGATCCGTGCCGGTAAACCCTCATGGGCGGCGACCCGCTCGGTCAGCAATTGCAACTCCATTTTCAGTTTGCGTTGCTCGATCGCGCGGGCCACGACAGCCGACAGATGTTCCGGCACGCACGGCTTCTGCAGGAAATCGTATGCGCCATCGCGCATCGCCGCGACCGCGAGGGGCACGTCGCCGTGCGCAGTCAGCAGCACCACCGGGATGTCGGGGGCGCTCGCATGCACTTCGCGCATCAGGTCGAGACCCGTCTTGCGCGGCATCTTGAAATCCGACAGGACAACATGCGGCTCCTTGCGGCGAATCGCCGCCATCGCGGCATCGGCATCGGCGGCGGTTTCAACGTTGAGGCCGCCCAGTTGCAGCCACTGCGCGACCGAATGGCGCACCTGTTCTTCATCATCGACAACGAGGACTGTGGGATTCATGGCTTAAGTCACAACTGCTGTTTGGGAAACCAGGGCGCCGACGAGCGGCAGGGCAACGCGGAACGTGGTGCCGCGATCCACTTCGCTTGCCACTGTTATCTCACCATCCATGTCGCGGATGATTCCGTAGGAGATCGACAGCCCGAGGCCCAGTCCCTGGCCGACATCCTTGGTGGTGTAGAAGGGATCGAAAACGCTGCTGAGCTGCTCGGGGGCGATGCCGCGCCCGGTGTCGGCAACCTTGAGGACGGCCGAGCGGTCGCAGCGCTGCAGATCGATGAGCAGGTCGCGCTGCGGCCGGTCGCGCATCGCATCGAGCGCGTTGGAAACCAGATTGACGATGACCTGCTCCAGGCGCACCGCGTTGCCCATCGCATAGACCGGCCGCTCGGGCAGTCGCAGGGTCAGCGTCACATCCTGCTCGGCGATCCGGTAGTCGACCAGACTGAGTGCGTAACGAATTGCCGCTCCCAGGTCGGTGGCCTGTTTGGAGGCCGTGTCCTTGCGAGCGAAGCTCTTCAGGTGCTGCGTCAACGCACCCATGCGGGTGACGATGGCGGAGACGAGGTCGAGGTTCGACAAGGTGCGGTCCTTCTCATTCCTGGAAAGCAGCACGCGTGCACCCGCGATGTAAGTCGTCAGTGCCGCGAGCGACTGGTTGATCTCGTGAGCGACTCCGGCCAGCGCCTGCCCCAGGCTGGCCATTTTCGTCGCATGCACCAGGTTGTCCTGTGCAAGGCGCAGATCCTGCTCGGTCCTGATCCGCTCGCCGATCTCGGCGGAGAGCAACCCGTTCGTCGCCGCGAGTTCGGCCGTGCGCTCGGATACGCGCACTTCCAGCACATGATGTGCATTCAGTTTCGCTCGCACCATCAAGCGGCGTTGATGCGTGACGAGAAATGTCAGCAGCGTGGCAAGCACAGCCAGCATCACTGCCGCGGCAATGATCGCCGCCTGCTCCTGCACCGACCGCAGTGCGACGAGCACCACCAGGTTCCAGCCATGCGCCGGCAACAACCGGCTGAAGACGAGGTAGTCCCGCCCCGGGAGCACGCCGGGTTCGTCGACATGCACGATGCGCATGCCGCGCTCGATGCGCTGGCCATCGAACAACGGATTGAGGTCGTCGATATCTTGTCCGTACTGACGGGTCTCGCGCAGCACCTTCAGCTGCGTTGCCGACAGGTGTGAAATCGGCCGGTATTGCCAGGTCGGACGGCTCGTAAGGAAAATAACTCCATTGGGATCGACCATGGCCACCAGGTCGCCGGTGCGCTTCCATTCGTCTTGCAGCGGATGCAGGTCCACCTTGACCACTGCAACCCCGAGCGTCCCCGCCTCGTCGGTGGCCGAATGCCACAGGAAGTACCCCGGCTTGCCGGTGGTGGCGCCGACGGCGTAGTAGCGGCCTTCGCTGCTCTTCAGCGCCTCGGTGAAATACGGGCGGAACGCGTAGTTCTTGCCGATGAAGTTGGTGCCTTCGAGGTAGTTGCTGGCCGCCAGTGCGACGCCGCTGCGGTCGACCACGTAGATATCGGAGGAACCGGCGGCGTCGTTCAGCGACTTCAGGTAGCGGTTGGCCGCGTCCTTGGCGTGCTGCGAATCCGGCTTCTGGTAGACGTTCAAGATCGGCGCTGCCTGCGCGAGCGCGGTGGGCAGATAGCGGAACCGCTCTATCGTCGCATCGACGGTGAGCTGCAGCAGCGACAGGCGATCCTCGGTCGCGTGCTGGAGGCGGTCGAAGCCGGACCGCAGCGCCAACCCGTAGGCCAGCCAGCCCGATCCGGCGATGCCTGCCACAATGAGCGCGCCCGCCAGGACGCGGCGGAAAACGACGGACTGCAATGCCTTTACAGCGACAATCATGAGTGCGAGGCGATCCCCGATTCCTCGCGATTACTTCGGCACCCTGAATGTTTGAGCAATTCCCTGTTTTCGGCGCCAGCAAACGCCGCAGTCAGTCGTGCCGATTCATCGCGGAAGTGCTTCTGGTGTCGCGCATGAGCAGGTAGACCAGCAGCGACGTTGCGATGCAGCCGGTGAGATAGTAGTAAAACCAGCTCTCGTGGCCGATCGATTTGAACCAAAGCGCTATCGATTCCGACGTTCCGCCGAATATCGAGACCGTAATGGCGTACGGAAGACCGACGCCGGTCGCGCGCACGCGTGTGGGAAACAGCTCCGCCTTCACCACCGCGTTGATCGAAGTGTAACCCGACACGATGATCCATGCGGCGGCAATCAGCAGGAAGGCCTCGAGCGGCCCCTGCGCCGACTGCAGTCTTGTCAGCAGCGGGATGGTGAATATCGTGCCGGCGACGCCGAAGCCGATCAGCAGCCACTTGCGGCCGATGATGTCGGAGATGGCGCCGTAGACCGGTTGCAGCAGCATGGCGAAAAGCAGCGAGCCCGCCGTCACCATCGTGGTCTGGTCGTCGGTGAGCTGCACTGAGAGCTTGAGGAACTTCTGCATGTAGGTGGTATAGGTATAGAAGGCCGCCGTGCCGCCCATCGTCAGGCCGACGACGATCATCACCTCGCGCGGATAGCGCATGAGCGCCCGGATCGAGCTTTCACGCGGTGCAGAGCGGCGTGCCTCGACAAACGCGTCGGTCTCTTGCAGGTCGCGGCGCATGAGCGCGGCGACGATGGCGAGCATCGCGCCGATCACGAACGGAATTCTCCAGCCCCACTGCATCAGCTGGTCGTGGGTGAGGAACACCTTCTGCAGCGCCAGCAGCACGAGGATGGCCATCAGCTGCCCGCCGATCAGGGTCACATACTGAAAGCTCGAGAAGAAACCGCGATGGTCTTCATGCGCAATCTCGCTAAGGTAGGTCGCGCTGGTGCCGTACTCGCCGCCGAGACTCAAACCCTGGATGAGCCTGGCGAGGAACAGCATGATCGGTGCCGCGACTCCAATCGACGCGTACGTTGGCGTCACCGCGATCATCAACGAGCCGAAGCACATCAGCAGCACCGACAGAGTAAGTGCTGTGCGTCTTCCGTAGTGGTCGGCCAGATACCCGAACAACAGGCCACCGAGCGGCCGGACGATGAAACCGAACGCGAACAGCAGCGCAGCGCTCAGCTGCTGAACCACGACATCGTTGCCGGGGAAGAACAGGTGCGCGAAGTACAGTGCGAAGGCCGCATAGGCGTAGAAGTCGTACCACTCGACCAGATTGCCTATCGATCCGATGAAGATCGCCTTGATACGCCGACGCATGTCCGCAGCGTCGAGGGGCGCACTTTTTGCCACTGCCGCAATGTCAGCATCAACCGCCAGCTCACTCTGTCCCATTCTTTTGATACCTTCCCGGGCGGATTACCGTTCGTCTGTGCCCGACTGGTGAGATTGCAATCCCCATGCCACGCACGTGAGGGCCAGGCGTCGAGGTCGGGACCATGAGAATATTTGAATACTCACACCTTACGGGGGGAATGCGCAGAACGATTCGGCGGAATCTTGCCGATCCGTGGAATTTCATCGGCGGAAAGCGGCCTATGTGCTAACCCCTCGACGCTGACCGGCCTTTTCAGTAGCTGCCGCCAACCATTGACTGGTCGAACGGCGTGCAACGCCAAACGCCCCAGAGGTATTGACGCGCGAGTACGCGGCACCCTCATTGCGCAGTTATCCATCCGCCTTCTGGAGTAACCCGGGTTTGGTCCAAAACCGGATCGGACTAGGGCGGTCGAGACCGTATCGCGATGGAATGCACAGCACCATAAGCGCCTGATTCTCAGGCATTTACTGGCTAATTCTGGATCAGCTCGGAAGGCTGGCCGGCAGGGACGGAATCGAAGCGAGCGCTGCGGACACAAAAAGCGAAGTCGGAACACCCGACTTCGCCTTCTTGCGCACTACGATGCTTGTTCTTTGGAACTTGAATCGCACACCCGTGCGGTACTGACGGCCGATTCGGTCGTAGTTGCGCTCCCCTGACCCTGCCAGTAGGCATTGGTCAGAGTACCGTCAATGATCGGCGGTTGCCGGTTCGTCAGATTTTCGATCGTCCCGAACAGCTCGAAGCTGTCGAACTTGTAGGAACCGGACAGATCGAACGTCGTCATGCTGGCGATATGATTGTTCTCGATCGTCGGCGCCTGCGTCGTCGACACCGGGCAATCGGTGGAGCACTCGACGAAGCCATTCGCGTACACGCCGGGACCGGTGTAGTGGGTCATCATGGTCACCGTGTTTTGCGCACTCCCGATACATCTCTTGAACTTGTTGGGGCATGGTGCCAAACGAAGCGTCGCGCAATATGGCTCTTGCCTGATCGGGGAAATAGGAGGTTGCACTAATCAATACCATTGAGTCGATGCGCTTGGGTTGGCTCGTTGCCATATGAAGTAGCGTCATCCCGCCAGAACTGATGCCCATAGCCGAGAAGTGACCGACCCCCAATTTTTCAAGCAAGAGGAACACGTCACTGGCCGCTTCCCGATGTGTGAACTTGTTCTCGGGATTGGTTGAGTGACCGTGGCCATGCAGATCCACGACTGCGCACACGCGGACCCACAGGCGCGTGCCTTTGAGCCGTCGGCGTTGAACGTGCTGTTACGAGACATTTGGTTACCGCTTGGCAGTTGTGCTTAAGCCAGAGCAACAGTCGCACTCCTGCTGGATTGGCGGGCATTTGACCGAACCATACGAGCAGAACACGCAGCAGTCTCCAGGTCTCGGACGCAGCATCACCCGACCGCTCTTGCATTCGTAGAAATAGATACACGCATCCGTTGGCATTGTCTCAGCGGCGGCGAACCCACAATGCGGGCACGTCAGGACAGACTCGAGCACCAGAGGGAATTCCATTGGATCAGCGTCACGCCTCAGCCGCGCGGGTTTCCCGCGTCGGCCGGAAGTGTTTGTTGGGTGCCATGCGCGATTGCAAGCTGAGCCATGAAGCCGAACAGCTGGGCCAATACCCACACCGCTCCGCTGTGCAACCCCAACCACTGCTGTTCTGAGATAGACAAGTCCTCGACGGATTTCGGATGCATCAAAGCGTCTCGCTTCTTTAGTAGTGCCTGAGCATCAACCCAACCGCGGTCAGAAAATTCCGGGGGCGATGGCAGCTGAAACATTCTGTATGTTCCACGAAGGGTGTACTTTATTCGATCAATGGATCCGAAGCCGCGTTCGTCCTTCAGAACGTTCTCTTCCTTTGCGGTGAGCGCACCGGGTCCAGTTTCGAGCCCCACTGCGCACATTTCACGGAAGCAGTGAGCATAACCCTCGATGAGGGATGCGGCCGCGCGAATGAAATTGCGGCGCGAACTCTCAGACTCATCGTCGTTGCTTAGCAAAGCTTCCATGTCACGTTGAAGTATCTTCGACATAGCAAAGTACTTATCAAACGCGGAATCAAGCCTTTGCTGCCAGATCTCGTTCATGACACCCAACGCCCGTGTTCAGCTGCCGGCCGAGCCTGCAGGGCGAGGCTGGTCGGCTGGAACACCTTGTTGGCCGTCAGACTGCTTGCGAAGGTGACGGAGTGCAAACGTCCCGCGCACTGAAGAAACGAACATCATGGTCAAGAAGACCGCTAGCACGGCACCTTGGAATTGGAACTGTCCTGTTGCGTACATCTGATGTGTTTTCTCGAGGATAAAGAGGGCCAAGCCCGCGAGCGCCGAGAAGCGGCTTTCCTTGTGGACCCCAAAGGCAACAGCGGAGAAGAGAATGGCATCCACATACGCCCACGCATCGATGTAGCCGATAACCGTGCTCTTTGACACGAGCGTCCAGGTGGCGAAGGCCGCTGTAATTACTGCAACGACGATTGCGGCGCCCGTCCCGTAGCCAGCGGCCTTCTTCGCATCCCCCAGTGAGCTGACGCTCGGCCAGAAGACGTTGTGCTTCTTTGGTTCAGTCATAAGATCCCCCGTGTTGCTCTGGCGGCCAACTTGTTTTCGCTAACCAGCCTAGTGACGGATAACATCGGCGGTGCTGGATGACATCGGAGCGAGCTTGCTCGCAACCTCTGTCCCACCAAGAAGTTTGTCACATCGCTGTACATCAAGGCCATGCAGAACAAGGACGTTCGCAATGGACCGACCGGCACTGCAGTCCACTCGGTTGCTCTCCCGCCTCCTGAGCAGACCAACATCTTGCTGACGCTAAAGCAGCGATCGTCCAAGGCCGCCTGTCATCAATGGATATTCGCGATGATGATGACTGCGGGAATTTGTGAATCAGCGGCTCAACTGCGCTCGATCGTGACAAACAGCAACGGCCGTCACGCGACTGAGGTTGATTGAACGAAGGCTCTCCTTTATATACAGGGACTAACGATCGCCCGTTTTTGCCGCCTCAGCGCAACTCACCCCTTCCCTGCTTTGATCAGGCGGGCAAGGTTCGAGTCCCGCCGTCGGCAGCACTGAAACCTCAAGCCAATCAAAGACTAACGCCGCCCGTCCTGACCCGCTGCGGAGCTGAGAACAGCGCCTGCGGGACTCTTCTGTGCCCGCCTATTTCGTTCTCGCTCGATGCCGCAACTCACTATCGCCGTCATTTTCGTCTTGATCTGGTCGACGGGCTTCATCGTCGCCAAACTCGTAGTACCGCACGCCGATCTGCAGATATACCTCGTCGTGCGCTTCTCGCTGACGGCGCTCGTCATGGGATCGGCAGCCCTGCTCGTACGAGCGGATTGGCCACGCGGTAGAGGATTGGCGGCGCATCTGCTTGCCGGAGTACTGATGCATGGCGTGTACCTCTGCGCGAGCTACTGGTCGATCGTCCACGGCATGGAAGCGGGAGTGATGGCCCTGCTGGGAGCACTGCAGCCATTGTTCACCGCGCTGTATCTTGTCGTTGCCACTCGCATCCGGTTCGGCATCAGGACGTGGGGAGGACTGTTGATTGGATTTGCCGGGGTTGCTTGCGTCCTGGCGCCGAAGCTCAGCAGTCACGGGGCCGGGGCACTCACAATACTCAGCGTGTTCGCGGCACTGCTAAGCGTGATGGCGATTACAGCTGGAACGCTGTTCCAGAAATGGGTTCCGCATGTGGATTTGCGCAGCGCGGCGTGCGTTCAGAACCTTGGTGGAGCCCTCATGGCCGCTGTCGCAACTGCGACCGTAGGCTCACTGTATTGGGATCATTCCGTCATTCTGTGGAGCGCACTGGTGTGGGCGGTGCTGGTCCCCTCGGTGGTCGGCACCACGCTGCTCATGTGGATGGTCCGTCACGGCGAAGCCACCCAAGTAACCTCTCTTCTCCTGCTCGCCCCACCGCTCGCGGCAGTACAAGCCTATCTGCTGTTCGGTGAGACGCTTTCGCCGATTCAGTTCGTCGGCTTCGCACTGGCGCTGGCCGGGGTGTTACTCGCACGATCAGCGCGCACAGAGTCGCGTGAACGCGTTGCGGTGTCGGACCGGTAAACACGGAAAGCTGCACGACCAACCTGAGCCAGAACTCTTCTGACACCGCGCCGCGGAGTCGTGGATTCGAGCTGTCACGCTACGCATTCACTCACGCACTCAAGCGGGTCGATAGACCTGTACGACGGTGCCTTTGGGGAAAGCCGTCGAGCTGACCAGCGTCAGGCGTCGGGGGTGGGTCAGCTCGGTAAAGATCGGAAGACCCTGTCCCAGTACGATCGGAATGATCGCCAGCTCGAACTGGTCGACCAGACCATGGGCGATGAGGCTGCGAGCGAAAGTCGCGCCGCCATAGGCGAACATCGGCTTCCCCTGCTGTGCCTTCAACTTGTTGACCTCCTCGACCAGATCGCCGCTCGCCACATAGGCCTGCGCCCAGCTTTCAGAGCCGGGCAGCAGGGCGCCGGGCTTGTCCCGAACTACACGGGCCGCCTCAAGGATCGACGGTCCCTGTTTGGAAAAGACGGCCTTGGGAATCTGGTTCATCGGGGCGGCGAACTCATCGGTCGCGGTCGGCCAATAGCCGGCCCAACCCCGGAACGTGTTGCTGCCCACGACGTGCAGGCTGGTATTCCATGCCCTCTCCACATTCCAGGCCTTCCCTACGGGGTCCGGATTCATCATCCACGAGGTGTTGCCGTCCGTGCTGCCCACGAACCCATCGAGGGACATAAACATCTTCAGAATCAGCTCTCTCATGGCGCTCTCCTTTGGCGGTTCGAAACAAGGACGTTTGCAGAGGGTCCATTCCGACAACTAGTCGACTGCGGCCGTGCAAAGAATTGGTGCGCGATCCGGGATTGGTCGACTACTGGTGCCGCTATGGCTGGCCTGACTTTTGTCGTACACCGGGCGACAGCGATTTTTCTTGCGAGTAGCACACGTATTCATGCACCAGCGGTGCTAGCGAGATATCGCAGCGTTCGTCGGCGACGGATGAAGTTGCATGAATGCAGCTGTAGCGTCGCGGGCGCGTGTCGCGACGTCGCGTGAGCTCGGTCGCTGGACGACACCGAGCAGCAGGCTGACCATCAAATCACCCAACAGCAGCGCGCCAAACTGTTCAGCAAGTTCGCTAGGACCACCACTGAGAAGTCCGGATGACTGAGCGTTGGTCATGATCTGACGCAAGGCGACACGAGTCGTCTCGCGCCCGATGGAGTCGAGCGCACGCGCAACCTCGGGCGAGTGGACCGCCTCGGCTATCGCCAGTCGGAAGACTGCAATGACGGTTGGATCGGTTACTTCGCTGAGGAGCTGCGCCCCAAAGGAACTCAGTACTTGCACAAGCGTCTCGCGATCATGCGGCACGGGCAGGTCTGCCGGTACCTGCAGGCGCCTGGCGCGCGCGCTGATGCACGCGATCAGCATCTTCTGCTTGTTGCCCACCACCGCGTACAGCTCTCGTTTCGAAACGCGCGCGCGTGTGGCGATCTCGAGTGTGCTGGTCGCCGCGTAGCCTCTCTTCATGAAAGCCGTGAAGGCGGCATCAAGAATGCGCGATTGCACCTCATTTTCGTCGCCGCCCTCCTGAGGCTCCTTTGACAGCGATACTTTCTTCATCACGTAGTCTCCCTTGACATGCGGTACCGTACAGTACCACACTCGCGAAACCTTGGTACTACTGGGTACCGACACCGTCAGGAGACGATCATGCTCAAATCCAGGGTTCTCGTGACCGGTGCGACCGGAAAGACAGGCAGTGTCGTCGTTGATGAACTGTTGAAGGCCGGTTATCCCGTGCGCGCAATGGTGCACCGAGAAGACGACCGCAGTGCGCGACTGCAGGCGAAGGGAGCAGAGATCGCAGTCGCCGACATGCGTGATGTCGAGCGCGTTGCCGACGCACTGAAAGACGTTCAACGCGCCTACTATTGTCCGCCGTTCGATCCCTACATGATTCAGGGCGCGGTAGCGTTCGCCGTCGCCGCCAGGGAATCCCGGCTCGAACACATTGTTGGCCTGACCCAATGGCTGTCGAGCCCCTCGCACCCCGCGCTCATGACCCGCCAGCTCTGGCTCGTCGATCAAATGTTCTCGATGACGTCCGGAATCACGCACACGATCGTGCGACCGGGCTTCTTTGCTGACGCTTACCTCTCACTGACCGGGTTTGTTGCGCACCTCGGAGTATTTCCCTGGGTCTACGGCGATAGCCGTAACGCGCCACCTTCCAATGAGGACATCGCGCGCGTCGCTGTTGCAGCGCTGATGGATCCCGTGCGGCATGCCGGAAAGAGCTACCGACCCACCGGGCCGGAGCTGCTTAGCGCGCAGGACATGGCAAAGGCGATCGGCCGGGCCGTCGGGCGATCGGCGCGGGTCGTACCGACGCCAAACTGGATGTTCCTGAAGGCCATGCGGATGGGCGGTTTTCCGATCGAGCTGATCAGCGGTGTTCGGTACTACATTGGTGATCACGAGCGCGGCGCGTTCGAGTTGGGCGCGCCCACCACCGACGTACTCGAGGTGACCGGCCGCCCCGCCGAGGACTTCGAGACGATCGCTCGTCGCTACGCAGTGCTACCGCACAACCGGCGGACGCCTGGTAACGGCCTGCGCGAGTTCGCGCAATTTCTGATCACCCCGCTCATCCCGGGATTCAATCTCGACCGCTACGAGCGAGAGCTGCGCCACCCCGTCCCGTCAGAGCCGCAGTTCGCGCCGGAGTCAAAGGTCTGGTGCCGCGAGCACGCGATCGTCCCAGCGGACCGAAACGCGCTGATAGCCGAGCCGCGCGAGATGCCCGCTTAGCTCTTCAGACCCGATCAATCACCGCAATCTCAACCAAGGAGAAGCGCATGTCGTCGCAACTCTGCTTTTTCGCAAGCATCGGATTCAGCTTTATCGCGTGGGGTATCGTCACGGCACGATACATCTGGCCGCAACTACGCCTCCTAGCAAAACCTGAGGCGCTGCGGCCTCTTCTTATCCTTCACAGCTTCCGCTTCATCGGATTGGCGTTCCTGGTCCCGGGCGTCGTATCACCTGATCTGCCGTCTGCCTTCGCGCATTCGGCCGCCTACGGGGACATCGTTGCGGCGACACTCGCGTTGCTTTCACTGCTATCGCTGTCAAGCGGGGTTGGCGTTGTCATCGCATGGGTCTTCAATCTCTGGGGCTCAGCCGATCTCCTGAGCGCCTTCTACCACGCGAATAGCGCGGGACTCCTGGCGGGGCAGCTGGGAGCCACATACTTCATTCCGACTCTCGTTGTACCGCTGCTGCTGATCACGCACGTGGTCGCGTTCCGGATTCTCCTGCGACATCAAAGTGAGCCAGCAATGCGGGAAGGCCGGCTGCCTGCATGAGGCATTGCAGCCAGTCATTTGGCTCCGTGCCATAAGCTGGGCATTCATTGAAATGTCGAGAAATGCGGCGTGATGCGTTGACGCTCACAGCCGAGACGGTTAGCGTGCCGTCCGCCACCAGCAACAATATCTCGTACTAAGCAGTGGCTGCGGGTAGCGATTGCGGGCGCGTAGTCCAGGCGTGCCATTGCACCGCTACCGAAAGTAGCGTTCACACACTCACGTATAAAAATATCGGCGGAGGATACATGGCGGACATGAAGTCGCTTCACTGCGCGCTCGCAGTGGGCATTATCGGCGCAAGCCTGTTCACGGGTGGCTGCGCATCCATTGTCCACAATGGCAACAGGTCGATTGCGATCAACACTGACCCACCCGGTGCGACTGCATCCGTTCGCAAGACGGGCGGGAGCATCAACGATGTAGTGGCGGTGTCGAAGACACCTTGCACCGTGTCGCTGGACCCCAAGAAGGGTTATTTCCAGGGGCAAAGCTACACGCTGAGGCTGGAGTTGCCAGGTTACCGGACGACCGAAGTCGAACTCACGTCCAAGATGTCCGGCTGGTACTGGGGCAACCTGCTGTTCGGAGGCCTGATCGGAATGCTCGCGGTCGATCCGGCGACGGGCGCCATGTGGAACATTGCGCCGGAAAAGATCGAGCGGAAACTCGATACCGGACAGAGCGCGCTGATCAGAAACAAGACCGGCTTTGTTGTAGTGATGGTATCGGAACTGACGCCAACAGAACGCGAGCAGATGGTGCGTTTGAACTGACGCAGCACCGAAATGAAAGAGCCGATCAGCGACCGACCAGGCCGCTGATCGGCCCCGCAGCGGAAATTGATTGCGAGATTCCACTGCCGCGCCCGCAATGCCGGCAAGCAGTCGGCGCGCTATCGTCGGCGCTCGCGCCTTACCCGCTCCGCCTGAACCTCATCTTGAATGAGGGAATCGGGCAGGCCCTCGCAGTAGTGTGACGCATCCGCCGCCGCATCCAATCGCGCCGCGGCACAGCGCCTGAGGTGTCGATCCTCGAGACCACGCCTGATTTCGTGCGGCATGAACTTCTTACACGCGGTCGAATCCTGCTTGTCCTCTTCCCGATCGTCGAGGCACAGATTCAGCTCGTTATGCTCACCCTGGTCCACAGCGATGCGCTTTTCCACAAACTCCTTGCGCTCGGCCAGCAAGCGGTCATAGAAGTCCGGGTGCTTCTTCAGGAAAGCCTGCGCCATCGGCTTGGTGACCTGCCCCTCACACTCGGCAGTAGCCTCCTGCGTGTAGGACAGCTCCAGGCACTTGCCAATGAACTCCTCCTGGGAGGCTGTGAGTTCGGGGGGCGGGGTGCAGCCGCCTGCTAAGGTCGCCAGCACGAAAGTGAGCAGGAAGGTGAGCGAGCGTGGATGCATGCCCGTGACATTATCGCATCTCAAGATCGGTATGCGCGCGCGATGCAACCTGCAACTGAATCGGAAATGGCCATCGGGTTCCCCACGATCGCGGCCGCCAAACCTGAAGCGTAGTAGTTAAGTGTTTGGCGTTCAGTCCGTCCGATCGCGCCCTGGCGGTGACGATCGCTGAAGGTGGGGATCGCCTTCGCGTACACTGTAGCGATAGCAGCAGAGACACCGATGAATACCCATTTCGAAATCCCCATGTGCGCCCTGTCTATCAGAATGAAACGCGCAGCGCGCCCCGTGCTTGTCGCCGCCATTCTGTCTTCCGCACTGGCGGGTTGCGCACCGAAGGCTGCCATGGTGTACGTCCTTGAGCCGCCCCAAACGGTGACACTGACCCCCTCCGCCTCCGCCGTAAACGTGAAGCAAGGCGAAACGATTACGCTGCACGTGAAACGGCAGACCACGGGCAAGTGGAAGCAGATTCCCCGCAACCAGCTGGCGCCCGGGCAGTGCTGGCTCTATGTCCCTCCTGAGCAAGCGGAAGCTGAAGTTGCGGACAGTGTCGCCTGGGACATCGTCCCCGAGAACGCGATCCAGTTCACCCGGGCGGTCAGGATGGATCACGCCAGGATCGCCGTTGTGGTCTACAAGGGCACGATCAAATTGACTCCGGTGAGCGGCGTCAAGTGCGAAGGCGACCGCGGAGTGGCAGGGCCGTCGATCGAAATCAACGCCTCCTGAAGGCCCAAGGCGTCGGCAGTACCGCCGCAGACATGCCCGAGCGTTGACCGATCAGCACGCTGCGGCGAACCGAACCTCACCTGAGTTTCGCAAGCGTCGAAGGCGGCGCTCCCCTCGCACCAGTCCGCTCGCCCGATCGGTGAAGATTGCGCCAGACCGAGCGACGCACTGGTCGTCATCGACGCACCGCTGCCGGGCGCGGTTTTCCATAAGCGCGGCGGGCACCGTCCCTCGCCGCTGCCACGATTGATCATTACTACGGCAGTCTCTTCGGCAATAATCAGCGCGTGCCGGCATCGGCATTCTGCCAAGGGATGAGCGCATGACGACCAGTACCGCCGGGGCGATTCGATCGGGGACACTTCCTGTCGTTCTGATTGCAGCGGTGGTACAGGGTTGGTCCCTGTATGCGTTGCATATCGCTATCAAGGAATCGCATTGGCCGGCGACGGCGCCAGCGTGGTTGCTCGCCCTGTATGCCATCGCCTTGTTCGTTCCGTTGACCGTTCAGCTCTTAGCGCAACACGCACGCTACGCATCCGCATGGTTCATCGTGGGATCGCTGGCGGTGCTGTACTTATATTTCGGTTGGCACCACGGCGCGAATGCCATGGATCGCCAGGCAACGCGATTCGCAGATTCCGGCGAATGGTTTCCCATGGCGTTCGTGCTAGGGGTGCTATGGCTGCTGATGCTGCCGTTCATCCAGTGCCGGCTGGCCCAAGGTTCGTGGCGCGTGCGCTATGAGGCGCTGTTCGCAACCGCCTGGCGTAACAAACTGCTCCTCGCGGAAGCCGCGCTGTTTACCGGCCTTTTCTGGCTACTCCTGCTGCTGTGGCAGGAACTGTTCGGCATGCTTGGGATTGCGTTCTTCAAGGAGCTGTTTCAGCAACCGCTGTTCGCCTACCCAGTCACCTCGCTCACGTTCGGCATCGCACTGCACCTGATCGGCTCGGTCGAGCGAGTGACCGCCGTCGTGCTGGAGCAGGTGCTCAACGTACTCAAATGGCTGGCCATCGTGGCCGGCCTGATCCTGGCTCTCTTCACCATTGCGCTGGTTCTCAAACTACCTGGAATGATCGCGTCCGGCGAGCGCGCTATCAGCGCGGCCTGGCTGCTGTGGTTGGTCGCCATCACGGTGTTGTTGGTGAATGCGGCATATCGCGACGGATCGACGGAACAACCGTACCCGCGTCCGATCGGACTCGCGCTGCGCTGCGTGATTCCGCTGACTGTCGTGGTCGCGATCACTTCGCTGTATGCGCTGTACATCCGCATCGACTCCTATGGCTATACAGTCGAGCGCGTGTGGGCATCGATCGTGGCAGTCGCGGCTTGCGTTTACGCCGGCGGTTACGCTTTCGTGGCAATCACTGCACAGCGCTGGATGGCGAGCGTCCGCACGGTCAACATCGTCGCGGCCTTGTTTCTGATCGTCGCCATCGGTCTCGCACTCACGCCCGTGCTGTCGCCTTACAGAATCGCCGCAAACAGCCAGTTCGCGCTGGCGCAGGAGCCGCCCCGCCCACCGAATCCCCGCTTCGGCCAGACTGTGACCCCGATGCACTATCTGCGCTTCAATAGCGGCGAGTACGGCGTAAAGCGGCTGCGCGAATTGGCCGCCATACAAGGCCATCCACGCGCAACAGAAATTCGCGCGTCCGCTGCAGCCATGCTCGCTCAGCAGGATGAATGGCAACCTTCAGTTCCGGAAAATCTCAGGGAGCGACTGGCAGCGATGACGGTCTACCCGCAAGGCAGGCCGATAGATGCAACGTTGCTGCAGAGACTGGAGGAGGACGCACGCGACCCCCAATTGGGCAGGCTTTACGTCGCGCCCAGTGCAAAGTTCGGTGGTGCGTTCGTGGATCTGGATGCGGACCAGGTCGACGAATTTGTGCTGATCATGTCACCTACCATCTACGTTTACGGTCAGCAGTGCAACGAATGGCACCGCCTCGGCACGATGACTTCGCGTGGCAACACCGCGAACCAGGACCTCGTCTCGTTACTGGGCACCGCAGCGGTACAGGTCGAGAAGCCGCGCTGGGGTGAGTTGAAGATCGGCAAGCACACGCTACATATGAGCGCCGAAAGCGACGATTGATGGACCATCGGTTCGCTAACGAGAGCTTCACGCCCGAACGCGCAGGCTGCTGCTGTTCATGACCACCGGCGCGACGCCGTAGAGGATCACTGCGAAGACGATCGCGCGTCGGAGCGTCAGGACTTCGCCCTGAGTGGGCGCTACCGAACGCAACGCGCGCCGACAAGAGCATTCAGTCGTCGAAGGTCTCAGCAAGCGAGCGAAAATCGACTCCAAGCCGTTTCATCCGCGACCGCAGTACGCGCCATTCTTCTTTCATGAACCGGCTCTTTTCGCGACGTAGCAGAATATCGCGCACGCCCTTACGCAGCATGAGCCCTTCACCGCGATATTTCTCGGTGAAGCCTTCACGCGCGAGTTCCTTGTATGCCTTCGCCACCGTAAGCGGATTGACATCGCAATCCAGCGCGAGCTGCCTTACTGAGCTCGTAGCCGATGCGGTACAACGTCGCACTAAGGAAATCGCGTTGCGCAAGCTGTTCGGAACGCGCCGCCGCGACATCGGCAAGCTGGTTGCAAAGGAGATCGGTGCCATCATCCTGTTGTCCGCGGTAGTCTCTCTACCGCTTGCCGCGCTCGCGATCGGACGCTATCTCGCGGTTTACACCGAACGGACGCCGCTAGCTTTTTGGGCCTTGGCATTTTCGCTGTTGGCGTCCTTGGCCACTGCCGCATTCGCGGGTGCGCGACAGACGTGGATTGCGATGACTCTGAAGCCAGCTGTCGCGCTGCGGCGTTAGAGAAGCACGACGGTCAGGTAAGTAGTGCGAGCTGCATGTCGTTCGACGAACATGCAGCTCGGTATGGCCTCGTATTGGCAAGTTGTCACGCCGCTGACATAGTCGCATCACACCATCCGGGGTCATGGAACCTGAGGATGCAACGACAAGCCGGCCGCTTGCGATAACCCTGGTCGTTATCGCTTGCAACGAAGCGGAGAGCATCGGCCGCTGCCTCGACAGCGTGACACTCGTCGACGAAAAGATCGTGGTGGACTCCGGGAGCACGGACGACACAGCCGCCATAGCTGCAGCATGTGGTGCACGGGTCATTCACCAGCCGTGGCTTGGATTCGGGCCGCAACGCAACTTCGCCAGCCTCCAGGCACGCAACGACTGGATACTGGTGCTCGACGCCGATGAAATGCTAACGCCGGCATTGAGCGAAGAGCTGCGCAGCACACTGCCGGCGCTCATGGACTCGAATGCTGCCGGGGCCATGCTCCGACGCACCAACTCATACATGGGCGCACCCATGCATTGGTATCGCCCTATGGTGGGCGAGCGTATTTCCAGGCTCTATCACCGTGGCCGTGCACGATGGAGCGATGCGCGTGTGCACGAGTCGCTCCAGTTCGACGGCCCGGTCGCAAGCCTGAAGCAGCCATTCATTCACTTCCAGAATCCGACACTGGTCCACAAGCAGCTCAAGGTGCTGCGCTATGGAGAGTTGAAGGCCACCGACTGGCTGGATCGCGCCAGGCCGCCACGATTGTGGACTTGTCCCTTCGTATTCCTTGCCACGTTCGTCAAGGACTACTTTCTGCGGCTGGCTTTCCTGGATGGCTGGCGTGGCTACGTCATCGCGCAGACCGCTGCATCGCAGGCAGTCTACAAGCGTTTGCGTTACTACGAGATGTGCACCAATCCACAGTCCCGCGCGCTGGGTCGTGAACTGTTCCGTGCTCATGACCTGGGACCCTGAGCCCAGGTCGTCAAACCTTCCCGCCTGCGTAGTTCCTTCGTCATGTTCGGTGCATAGCGTGCACGTCGTTCCCGAGTTCGGGACGACACGCAGTCCGGATCGGGGCGATGAAGATCGGGGTTATTCTCAGCACGTACAATGCGCCGCAACGTCTCGAGCCGACGTTGATCGGCTATGCCGCACAATCCCACCGGGATTTCGAGCTGATCGTCGCCGACGACGGTTCCGGCGAGGATACCCGCGAGCTGATTCGCGCGACCGCGGCTCGCTTCGCACGACCCATCCGGCACGTGTGGCAGGAAGACGTAGGCTTTCGCAAGTGCCGCATTCTCAACCAGGCCATCTTGAGTACGCAGGCGGAATACCTGATCTTTTCCGATGGAGACTGCATTCCGCGCGAGGACTTCGTTGCCGTGCACGCTACTGCGGCGAAGCCCGGACGATTTCTGTCAGGCGGCTATTTCAAATTACCCGCCGCGACCACGGCCGCCGTGACTGAGTCGGACATCCTGGCAGGCCGCGTCACCGCAGCGCAGTGGCTGGTCGACAACGGTACGCCGCGAGACAGAAAGCTTGCGAAGCTGCAGGCACGGGGCTGGCAGGCAAAGCTGTTCAACGCCTTAACGCCAACTGCTCCGACTTGGAACGGGCACAACGCTTCGGGATGGCGCACCGACTTGCTGCAAGTCAACGGCTTCGACGAACGCATGGCGTACTGGGCGCAGGACCGCGAATTCGGTGAGCGACTGGTGAATGCTGGCATTCGCGGTTTGCAGGTGCGCTACTCCGCCATCTGCGTCCATCTCCACCATGAACGCCCTTATAAGACGGACGAGAGCATGGAGCGCAATCGGAAGATCCGCCGCGACACCCGTCGCGAGCGAAAAACCTGGACACAGCACGGCATCGTCAAGGGCAAGTCGCGGCAAGTCCGTGCCACCGCGACCGACGTCGCAGCGGACGTCGCCGTTCGCAACTACCAGATTTCCTAGAGCAAGTCGGCCTTGCTGGCCGACGATGCCCGCAATAGCTCTCCCTCTCTTGCACGGATCGCCTCCGCGCTCGCACACTCGGCGTCTGCACTAGCGCCGAGGGCATTCACATGAGCACGAGCCAAGTGATCTTTCGCAAATGGACGGGCCGCATCCGCACCGCGCAAGGAAAGGAGTACGTAGACTATATCGTCCGCACCGGGCTGAATGACTACGCGGAGACACCCGGCAATCTCGGATTCGAGATGCTGTTACGCGACCTGGGTGGCGGCGAAACGGAAGTAACCACCCTCAGCTGGTGGACATCAATGGATGCGATTCGCGCGTTCGCAGGCGACGACCCCGAGCTCGCGCGCTACTACCCCGAGGACGACAAGTACCTGGTGCAGCGTCCTTTGCACGTCGAGCACCATCGTGTGGTTGCGAGCGAATTGCGCGTCCCGAAGATCGATCCTTGATTGAGTCCGGGCGCTGAATTCGAGCTCGGCGTACTGGGCGACATCGATCGGGGCTCGACACGCCACCGCCCGCAGCCTTGATCTGGCTCGCGCCGAGCAACATCAGCTGTTCGCGAACGCTGCAAGGCTAGCTCGACCAGGTGACAAGGTGTCGCCTGATCGAGCTGTTACCAGCCTCGCCTCTCGTTCACTTTCCAGAGTTGGCACCCTGATTTGGATAGGGCTCCAGCAGCGCGATGGAACCGGTCTCGAGCAAAGACTTCAGGTTGGAGATGATCTTCGGCCAGCCGCCGGACACCGCCGTGATGAGTTTCGAGGGATCGCGGTCGATGGTGTGAGTGATGGAGAGCTTGACCGCCGCTCCAGTGGGCTCCAGCTCCATCGTGCATTGCGACTCGCCTTCGGCCTTGAGCTCGGGCTTACTCTGATGCTGCCAGCGGATCACCAGGCGTCGTGGCGGCTCGGCCTCGACGATCTCACCGGCGTCGGTGATCTGACCGTCGCCGGATACCATCTTCCACGGGGATCCCGCCGTCCACTGGCTCTCGCAGCGCGTGCCGAACCAGTACTGCTTCATGAACTCCGCGTCGGTCAGTGCCGACCATAGTTTCTCCGGCGTGGTGCGGATGTAACTTACGTAGACAAAAGTCGATCTAGCCATTGCTTTTCTCCAGTCGTCGTTTCAGATCGCCCAGCGCCTTGAGGCGCGGCTTTTCAAATTTGGCTATCCAGCGCTCGTAGATTTCCTGCAGCGGCACTGGATTGAGGAAGTGCAATTTCTCGCGGCCACGCCACGTGGTGGCCACCAGATTCGCCGCCTCCAGTACGCCGAGGTGCTGCGTCACGCCCTGGCGAGTCATGTCCAGGTGCTCGCACAGGTCGTTGAGGGTACGGCCGTCATGCGCGTGCAGCAGATCCAGCAGCTTGCGCCGGCTGGGATCGGCCAGAGCCTTGAACAGCACGTCGGTGTCGGGGCGCTCTGCCATGTACTACACGCAAGTGATTACTTGCCCATAGGATAGGCAAGCTATGACTTGCATGTCAAGTCATAGTCAGCGGCATCAGAATGCGTCGAGTGAGCAGGCTCGGCGGACAGCCAACGCCGCGTTGGCAGAGATTCCGAAGTGAATCGGAAATTGCCTAGCCGTTCAATGTTGGTTCGTGGATCTCGGCGCGCCAGCTGTAGGGGCTGAGCCAATGGACGGCTTGTTGAATTTCGTACGCCGCGAGCGAGACAGACATTCTTCGCGACCGACGCGCCTTCGCGCGTACGGCGCCAGCATGCTTAGCCGAAGCCAATCAGGGAACTGTCGCGTGAGCGTAGTTGGGCCGATCAGTTCAATACGGCGTGCACGGATCTCCGCGCGTAGATCGCGGATACCGCGCCATGCTTCCGTGAACAGCCGTAGATCGGCGCGCACCTTCACGTCGATATCGTAGCCCGGGTCTTTGAGGCACATATCGACAGCGCCGTGGTCATTCACGAGCCAGAAACGTCTGCATTCCGGCGAAGCGCCGGTGAACTCGAACTCCAGCACCGTGCGACCCGACGGCATATTCGCTGTGTCGAGTCGCATGTGCATACTCCAGGCGAGAAAGCCGGGGTCGAGATCATCGATGCTCATGTCCCGCGCCCAGGACTGCCCCCAGATCGCGAGGCTCGCCACGATCGGTTCAAGCTCATTCCCTGCCGATGTCAACGCGTAACGCCGAGGCCGCCCCTTTTGCGACCGCTCTCGCGTCACGATGCCAGCGTGCTCGAGCTGGCTAAGGCGCCGCGACAGCAAAGAGGGCGAGATGCGCGGCACGCCACGATGAATTTCATTGAAGTGCGCACAGCCATCCATGATTCGGCTGATGATCAGCAGCGTCCAACGCTCGCAGAGGAGTTCGACTGCGAGCGCGAGCGGACAGTATTGGCCGTATCCACGTCCCATGCTGCCGATTATTGCAGGCAGACGCACACGCGACCACTACAGAGTCCGTAGTAGTTGACTGTCGATCGTACCGGTAGATTGATGTGCCTACGCAATGACCCGGCCGAGAGGAGTCAGCGATGAAATCCTGGCAGCTATTCGCGTCAGCCTTGCTTGTCCTGTGCGGGTGCACAAATGTGCTCGCGCACAATGATCACTCGGATGCGCGCCTCGTCGCGGCATGGAACGGCCGCGTTCTCGCCATGGCCGTGAATGAGGACAAGCTACTAACTCTGAAAGGAGTTCGAACGGCCGCAATGATGCACATAGCGATGCACGATGCCTTGAATGCCATTGACCCTCGCTACGCTTCTTACGCCTTTCACACGGCAGCGCCTGAAGCGAGTCCGATTGCAGCGGCAGCGCAGGCTGCCTATGAAGTGGCGATCAATCAGTACCCGGGCGAGAAGCCGCAACTCGAGAATGAGTTGAACGCCTCACTGGCACAGGTGCGCGTGGGAAGGGCGAGAGCCATCGGCATCGAGATAGGCAAAGCCTCAGCGGTAGCCATACTTCAGAAACGCGCCGATGATGGCTGGAACAACGAGGCCGTGTACCGGCTGCAGCCAATGGCTCCTGGCGTGTATGCCGAATTCCCCGAGCACAGCGGGACACCGCAGGGGTTCATCTTCGGAGCAGGCTGGGCCACTGTGAAGCCGTTCGCCCTGGAGGCACCCGATCAATTCCGTTCGCCGCCGCCGCCCGCGATTACAAGTGATGCCTACACGAGGGCCTTCAACGAAGTTAAGGAGGTCGGGCGGTTCGAGAGTCCTGCACGCAGCGCCGACCAGACTCACCTCGCCTTGTGGTGGAAGGACTTCGTCGAAAACTCTCACAATCGGCTCGCGCGCCAGCTCGTGCGAAAGGAGCATACCGACCTGTGGGTCACGGCGCGGCTGTTCGCGTTGCTCAACATGAGCGTCATGGATGCGTATATCGGCGTCTTCGAGAACAAGTTCCACTACAACCACTGGCGCCCCTACACGGCGATACGCTGGGCCGACAATGATGAGAATCCCGCTACGACTGCCGACCTGGCTTGGAACAATACTCACCGGCACACGTACGCTTTTCCGTCGTACCCATCTGCCCACGGCACCGCATGTGCCGCCGCGGCAACGATGCTGGCCGACGCATTCGGCGACGATTACCACTTCACCATGCGCACGGATACGGTCGATGAAGCCGGACCCGGGTCTGCGAAAATCCAGATGGATCCACCAACGCGTTCGTTCGACAGCTTCTCCGCGGCAGCCGATGAATGCGCGATGTCGCGAGTCTATCTGGGCATCCACTTCCGCTACGACTCAATCGAGGGAAACCGGCTCGGTTCGGAAATCGGCAATTACATACTGCGTAACTCCCTGAAGTCGGCTTCCCAGCGTCAACACGCGCAATCGGCCGACAATTGAGACTTGCATTGAGTCGCGAGAGGAAGTGCTCAAGGGCAAACACACTCGACCGTTCCCTCACTCGTGCAGGCCGAACAGCGTCGAAGCGAAGTCGATGAGCGCCTGAACCTTTGCTGTGGGCTGTTTGTGGCTCGGATAGACGACATACACCGGCCACGACGCGCCCTCGTTCCAGTCCTCCAGAACCGCCTGTAGTTTGCCCGACGCTAGCGGCGCCTCCAGTCCTACACGCAGCGCGCGCACGAACCCTGCCCCGCCAATTGCCGCCGAGACGGCTGACTCCACGTCGCTGAACGTCAATCGGCCGGACGGCGTCACGACGTGCTCGATACCATCCTTGCGCAGCACCCAACTTCGCGTCTGACCATTCCACGCTTGCGACAGCGCAATGCACTGCTCTGGCCTGATATCCCGCGGAGTCAGCGGCAGACCGTTATGGGCAATGAAATCCGGGGATGCACATGTGATGGCAACCAGACGGCCGACGCGACGCGCGATCAGGCTCGAGTCGGGAAGATCGCCGATACGAATTGCGGCGTCGAATCCTGCCTGGACCAGGTCAGTAGCGTTATCGCTCAAGGTCACGTGAACCCGAATCCGCGGATGCCGATCCATGAAGCCTGGCAAGGACGGAACCAGGACGTTCCTGCCGACCGTAACGGGAACCTCAATACGCAGCAGCCCCATTGCCGCGCCGCGCGCGCCGACCACATCGCTCTCGGCCTGTTCGAGTTGGCTCAGCGCCGCGCGACAGCGCTCGAAATACTCCGTGCCCAGATCCGTCAGGCTGACCGATCGCGTGGACCGGTTCAGCAGCCTGGCACCCAGGCGTGCTTCGAGACGTTTGACTGCTTTGCTGGTCGCCGATGGCGAGACCTCCAGGGATTCTGAAGCGTTCACAAAGCTGCTCGACTCCGCGACTCGTATGAACATTGTCACATCACTTAGGCTGTTCATGAGATCACCTGTTACCTGCAAAGCGTGATACTGCCAGTTGACGAAATCTCCCGATGCCACCCGTCACGTCGCAGTCGCTCCGCAAACGCTGTGGATGATTGACCATAGCAGCCGGCGCGCGGATCGGCCTATTACGCATTGATATATATACCGCGCAGCGCCTTTCCCGGTACGCGCTTCGAGTGTATGACCGTCCGCCACCTTGCTACTTCGCCCGCAACGTTGCTGCTGAAAAACCAAGCGTCTATCACTCGCCTCTCTCTGCTGCCTCTGCACAACTCGCTTCGTTGAGCGGTTACTAGTCGCGCCAGAAACCGACCGACAGGCGCGCCAGACACAGAGCCGACGTCATACCGACCCTCCTCCACTGAGCGACACGCACGCATCGACCTATATCAATGTGCAATAGCGCCGCGCTCTCGGTTCTCATCTACTAACAACCGGTAGTTTTCCGATCTCTCAAGATATTCACTCGTCGATACGTCGATTCAAAAGGAGCTGCACATGAGCAACGCGACGCTGGCTGAACAATTGCATCGAGAGCATCCAATGAAATCCCCATTCGTTTGGACTGCGTCGATAGCTACCCTGTTTCTCTTCGGAGGCTCTGGCATCGCTCTGGCTGACACCAGTGACGTCAAGGCCACGGCGCCGCTGATCGTGGCGAAGTCTGGCAAGCACTGCAAAGACGACCCGAATTGCTTCAATCGAATCCACTATGCGATCAAGCCAGCGGCCCACGTAAAGCCTGGGCAGCAGTTTGTACTTGAAACACGCGATGGGCTCGACTCCGATCTCGACTTCAATTCGACACCCGCGGATGTGGCGGCCGTCGACCTGGATCGCTGTCATCCGCTGACAGGACCGGTCTACATCGACGGGGCAAAGCGCGGTGACGCGATCGCGGTAACGGTGGTGGATATCGTGCCCGACGAGTTCGGCACTACGACGGTCGTGCCGGGATTTGGCTTCCTGAGAGATGTGTTTCGCGATCCTTACATCGTCCACTGGGAGCTGAACCGCCTAGAAGCGCGTTCCAAGGACATGCCGGGAATCGCGATTCCCATGAATGCGTTCATGGGAACTGTTGGTGTGCTCCCGGACAAGCCCCAACTCGACAAGTGGCTGAAGCGGGAGAAGGCGCTCGCTGATGCAGGCGGTGGAGTGCTGCCGCCCCAACCGATCGAAGCGCTGCCGTCGAATCTTTGCGGCATCAATGGCACGGCGAAGAACGAATGCGTGCGGACTGTCCCGCCGCGCGAGAACGGCGGCAACACCGACATGAAAGAAACTGTCGTCGGCACTACGCTGTTGTTCCCTTGCTATATCGACGGCTGTGGGCTGTTCGCCGGCGATGTTCACTTCGCCATGGGCGGCGGCGAAGTGGCCGGCACGGCCATCGAGATGGGAGCCAAAGTGAGGCTCCAGGCCAAGGTGATCCCCGGCGGAGCTTCGCGGTATTCGACCATGCACGTCGAAGGCGGCTCGCAGCTCAAGAAACTCGCGCCGTCGAGTTTCTACGCGATCTCGGGGCTTCCGCTCAAGGCCGAAGGCGAGCTGCCGGTGTTCTCCACCTACCTTGGTGGTCAGACGATTGCTCCGCTCGCCAATCTTTCTGAAGACCTTACCCTGGCGGCTCGCAACGCCACGCTCAATATGATCGAGTTCCTGGTCAAGACGAAGGGGCTGACCCGCGAGCAGGCCTATGTACTGGTCAGTGTGGCCGTCGATCTCAACATCGCGCAGGTCGTCGATGTGCCTAACGTCGGCGTCACGGCGATCCTGAATCGCGACGTGTTCAAGGAGAACTAGAATGAATCGGCGAACCTTGCTCGGGTTGGGAATGGGTGCCGCGGCGCTGGCTCTCGCCGGACACAGACCGGCTGTCATGGCCGCCGACGAGAAGCTGTTGCTCGCCGACCTGGAGCCGGATCGGATGTGGCACATCTATCGACGCTACCGCCTGATGATCGTCGGCCAGCGCGATGATGCAATAGCCATCGTGCTCGCCGGGGCGGTTGTTGATGTGCTGGCGGGCTCTCTACCCGAGTCGCGGGCTCAACTGGCGCGCGCGGCAGATAGCCGGCGCGTCGGCGTGCTCATCGGCACCGGGCAACAAGATGTCGCAATCATGGCGGCAGAAAGCGCTGAGGCGCTCTTTGTCGCCAAGCCGCCCTTCGAGGACATCCGCAACGTGCCGTTGAGGCTCATTGCTTCATTCGGCAGTCACGTGTTGGTGTGCCGGACGGATCTCATGGCCCGCCATGTTTACCTCCTGACGAAAACGCTGGCTGAGCACAAAGACGCGCTACCCACACCAGCCAGTGCCCCTCGGGGAGTCATCCCGGTGCACCCCGGATCGCACGCCTTTTTTGCGGGCGAACAGATGCCCGACATTGTGGAGACGACCGAGCGAACTCATCTCATCGATGTGTAGAAGCAATTCTCTATCGAGCGCTGGTGCGATATGGACCTGCAGGCAACTTCCCCGACCAATCGCTAGAAGGAGGTACCGTGAATCTCGTTGATCTGAGCTATGCCACGGCCATAGAGCTGACCGCCGCACTCGATGCTCGTGAAGTGTCGGCAGTGGAACTTGTCGCAGCGACGATCGCTCGGATCGAGCACCTGGATGGCGCGATCAACGCACTCCCCGTGCGTGACTTCGACCGAGCGCTGATTGCCGCGCGTCACGCCGACCGCGCGCGAGCGCAAGGCGAACGACGCCCGCTTCTGGGTGTGCCGATCACGATCAAGGAGTCGTTCAACGTCGCAGGGTTACCCACGACCTGGGGAATTCCGCCGTTCGCTTGCTTCATCGCTCAGAGCGACGCGGTGGCGGTCGCCCGTCTCAGGGCCGCCGGTGCCGTGATTCTCGGGAAGACCAACGTTCCAGTCGCGCTCGGCGATCTGCAGACCTATAACCCGATTTACGGAACGACGAACAACCCTTGGGATCCAGGGCGCACACCGGGCGGGTCTTCTGGCGGCTCTGCAGCAGCGCTTGCCGCTGGCTTCGGTGCGGTTTCACTCGGCTCGGACATCGCCGGCTCGCTGCGTATCCCCGCACATTTCTGTGGCGTCTACGCGCACAAATCTTCGTTCGGTTTGCTACCTTCTCGCGGGCACACTGCGCCGCCGGCCCCGCCCCTCGCTTACGAACGCGATCTCACCGTGATCGGGCCCATGGCGCGCAGCGCCGGCGATCTCATGCTGATGCTCGAGCTTCTCGCGATTCCCGACGACACCGCGATCGGCATTGCCCATACGCTCGCGCTCCGCCCGGCGCGTCACGAGAGCCTCGCGAGCTATCGCATCCTCGTTGTGGACGACGACCCACACATCGCCACTTCATCCGAAGTTCGCGAAGCCATTGATCGGGTGGCGTCCATGCTTGCCACGACCGGGGCAAGCGTGCACCGACACAGCGACCTTCTCCCCAACCAAGGCGAAGCCGCTCGCCTCTACATGCGGCTTCTGCTTGCCTCAATCGCGGCGACGTATCCACCGGATGCCTACGAGCGCGCCACGCAGGCCACCGGAAGAGTCAGCTCGGATGATCGTAGCCTCGCCGCAGAACGTGCACGCGGCGCGATACTGAGCTATCGCGAGTGGGTCGCCGCCGACACCGCACGTGTGCGACTTCGCGCGCAATGGGCCGCATTGTTCGAAGAATTCGATGTGGTGATCTGTCCGGCCGCGCCGACCACTGCGTTCGGGCACGACCATAGCCCTGATCAGTGGACGAGGACGATCCGCGTCGATGGCGTGCAATTCGACTACGCCGACCAGCTTGTCTGGGCTGGGATCGCCACCACTCCTGGACTTCCGGCGACCGTCGTGCCCATCGGCCAAGCGAAGGATGGATTGCCGATCGGTGTCCAGCTGATCGGCCCCCTGTTTGAGGACCGCACACCAATCCGGTTCGCCGAACTGCTCGAACGCGAGATCGGCGGATTCGAAGCGCCGCGACTCGAAGCAGCAATGCTATGAAGCGGCACATATTCGCTTGCGCATGGATTGGTGCGCGAAGAGATCTCTGCCGGAAGACAGCGCATGGCGCCCCGGCGTGAAGCGCGTGCGCTGTTGCTTACAGGTGCGATGGCCTTCGTCCTGCCGGGCATCGCACTTGCGCAGTCCGTTGCCGATGACTGGCGCCATCGCACCGCTTTGACGGGAGACCCGGGCGGCATTCGCAGCAATGCCCGCGAGTCCGGCCTGACATTCAATGCAAGCTACCAGGGCGAGGTCGCCGCGAATCTTTCCGGTGGCAACCAGCACACCGCCCGTTACACACAACAAGTCGAACTCGAAGCCCTGCTGGACATGGGGCGCATCGCGGACATCGATGATGCCCGCCTTCAGGTGACGCTCAATTATCGCGAAGGCCGTAGTCTCACCAAGGAAGTCCTGCACAACCAATTCTCGGTGCAGGAACTGTACTCTTATCCCAGTTCACAGATCCTGCGCCTGAGCCAATTCAACTGGCTGCAGAATTTTGCCGACCGCCGCGTGACTGTACAGATCGGCTGGTCGCCAGTCGGCAACGCCTTTGCCCGCTTGCCGGATTTCTGCAAATTTCAGAGTTTCGTGATCTGCGGCCATTCCAATGCGATGACCGTGAACAGCGGTTCGATCAACGGCCCAGTCAGCCAATGGGGCGCGCGAATCAAGGCCTGGCCGACTGAGCATTTCTATGTCAACGCCGGCGCGTATCGAAACAACATCGATGGCGGCACCGACGGCGGCTTCGATCTGTCCCTCGACAATGACGGCACCTTCTATCCCATCGAACTAGGCTGGGAGTGGCGGGAAGGCGTGCCCCGCGGTTCGATTGCTTTTGGCGCGTACTACAACACGGCAAACACGTCCGATGCCTACTACGACGTCAACCGCGATCCTGCTGGCCTGACCGGCCTGCCGTTTCTTCAACACGGCGGACGACATGGTGGTTATGTGATGGGCCAGCAAGTGATCTATCAACCCGAGCCCGGGAATGCCGCGCGCACTCTCTCGATCCTCGGGATCGGCGGCGTCGGCGATAGCGCCACCGCGCGCTTTCGTCGCTTCGCGATCGCCGGGGCGATTTACCAGGGCCCGTTCAGCAACCGGCCGGACGACTTCGTGTCCTTCATGGTCGCCTGGGCAGCGACCAATCCGAGGCTCAGTCAATATCAGCGTGACCGTAATCAGATGTTGCCAGACAGTGCGTCGGCGCAGCGATGGGAAGCCGTGATCGAGCTGGATTGCGGAATCCAGGCTACGCCCTGGCTGCTTCTGCAGCCGAACCTGCAGTACATCGTTCAGCCAGGCGGCAATGACGATCGAGGTAATGCACTGGTGCTGGGCCTGCATTTCGCCTTGAAACTTTGACTCAGGAGAACAGCGCGTCGATCCGGCAACGCTACGCCGTCAGCGCCTCCCGCAACGCTGCCAGGAACTCCGCAGGCACGAACGGCTTGGAGAGCAGACGGAAGGCACCGCATTCAATGGCGGCCTGACGCAGGGGCACCACATCTCTGGCAGTCACGAGTAGAGCTGGGAGCCCGGGCCATTGGCCTCGCAGCCGCCGCACCAGATCGATGCCATTGAGACCAGGCAGCCCGATGTCGGAGATCAGGCAATCTGGCGCTTGAGTGGCAAACATCTCGAGACAGCTCTCGGCCGAGCTGTGCAGACTCACACAACAGCCAGCGGATTCGACCAGCCCTCCCAATGATTCGAGGAGACGAGCGTCGTCGTCCACAATAGCCACGAACGGTTCCTTCGGTCGCGTCATAGCGATGCCCTCCTTGGGCGCCGTGGATTCTCGCACCGCACAAGCTCCACTTGCGGGCTATGAATGTGCGATGTTTGTTGAATCTGGAGGTGCAACACCCAGCCTCTCGCCTATGCGCACGAGTTCAGGCAGGGAACGAGCCGCCATCTTGCGCATGATCTGTCCACGATGTACCTGCAATGTCACTTGAGCGATGCCCAGCTCCCAAGCCGCCTGCTTGTTGCGCATGCCCCCGATCACCAGCGGCAGCACTTCCCTCTCCCGGCGTGTAAGCGTGGCGAACCGGCTCTGTAGCTCCGCAAGCTCGGCGTTTTGCGAACGCAGCAAGCGGTCTCGCGAACATGCGGCGCCTATCGCATCGATGAGCGCGTCCGTATCCACCGGCTTCTGCAGAAACTCCAGTGCTCCCGCCTTCATCGCGCGCACCGAGTCGGGAATTTCGCCGTGGCCGCTGATGAATATGATGGGCGGACCGGTTTGCGCAATCTGTTGCTGCAGATCGAGTCCGCCCATGTCTGGAAGGCGCAGGTCGAGCACGACGCACGCCGGGGCATCCGGCCTCCGATACTGCAGGAACTCACCGGCTGTCCCAAAACTGACGACCGTGAATCCAAACGTCGCAATCAGTTCCGAGAGTGCGACGCGCACGTACGAATCGTCGTCTACCAGATAGACGGTTTCATCAGTTCGCGTCATATGAAACCTTGATCAGCATTGAAGCCCCGAGCGGAACTACCTCTGCGGCTGAAGCTGTTGCCCGATTACGCCCCGACTACACCCCGACTGCACCCCACTACACCAAGAGCCGCTGAGGAACCCAGTCCAGAGCCTAGCGCAGTAGCCGGAAGGACGACACCTACACATACATATAATAGACGCAGCAACGGAGCCGGGCGTACGATTCCCGCTCGTGCGTAGCGTGGCATGGGGAATGCCGTTGCGATTGCAACGAGGGGAGGGTTTGATGCAAAGCCAGCTCAGCCACGTTGTCGATGCGCTTCCCCGCTCAGTGTGGATTGCGTCGGCTGACCGCCGATCGGTCAGTGCGTCATGAACACAGATATCAGCACAGATATCGACGACTGCGGGCGCCTCGAGGAGGACACCCACGCAAGGTGGTGGCTTTGGGCTCCTGCGCGAGAACATCAATTCCGCTCCGTCTGCGATCGCATTCCTTCGCTCATCTCGCTCGTGACACCGTCGGGTGAAATCCAGATCGCCAATCAATTCACCCTTCAGTATTCAGGCGCGACACTCGAGGAGCTTTGCGGTCGCGCCACCACAGAGGGCATTCACCCGGACGACCTTCCGAATGTCATGGCCGCATGGGGCGAATCGATCCGGACCTGCAGGCCATACCGCACCGAAGCTCGCAGACGCCGTGTCGATAGCGCCTACCGCTGGTTCGACATGCATGGTTTTCCTCTGGAGGATACCCAGGGACGAGTCGCCTGCTGGTACGTACTCGACCGGGACATCGACGACCAGAAACGGGCCGAAGCCCTACTCGCGGGCGAGAAGCGGTTTCTCGAAATGGTGGCGAGCGGCTGTTCGATGCCAGCAGTACTCAATGCGCTGTGTCAACTCGTCGAGAACACCGTCGATGGCTGTCGCTGCAGCGTCCTTTTGGTCGATCCAACCGGTACGCATCTGGAGACCGGCGCGGCACCGAGCCTTCCACCGAGCTTCATCGCCTCCCTCAATGGCCGCGCCGTCGAAGTCGGGTCCGGCCCTTGCGCAATGGCGGCCTACCTGAATGAGCAAGTCATCGCCCCGGACATTGAGTCGGAGACACGCTGGGTGGCATCCGCCTGGTGCGAATCAGCCCTCAGCTATGACGTTCGTGCCTGCTGGTCGACACCGATCACATCAACCGACGGCAAGGTGCTGGGCGCCTTCGCGGTCTACTACGATCAACCCAGGACGCCCACTGCACAGGACCTGAGTCTCATCGAGCAGCTCAAACACATCGCGAGCATAGCCGTCAAACGCGTGCTGAATGACGCAGCGCTCAGGCGCAGCGAGACCTGCCTCACCGAGGGACAAAGACTGAGCCTGACGGGAAGTTTTGTCTGGAATGTCGCCACCGACCAGCACTACTGGTCCGCCGAGACCTATCGCATCTTCGAGTATGACGCCTCGAGCGCTGTCACGATGCAACTGATCGTCGATCGCGTGCTGCCTCAGGACGTGTCACAAATGATGCAGGCGCTGGAGCTCGCGGCACAGGGGAAAGGCTTCGATGTCGAATGCCGCATCCAGACACCAGGGGGCGCCGTGAAGCACATCCACATCGTCGCACATGGATCGCGAGACCGGGAGGGCCGACTGGAGTGCATCGGTGCGGTGCAGAACGTAACTCAACATAGACTTTCGGAAGAGGCGCTCGGCAAAGTTCGCTCCGAACTCGCGCATGTATCCCGGATCACCGCCCTGGGAGCAATGACTGCGTCGATTGCACACGAAGTGAACCAGCCCCTCACCTCCATCATCGCCAATGCCACCACGGGAATGCGTTATCTGGCAACGGATCCACCTAACGTCGGCAAGGCACGCGAAGCGATACAGCGGACGATTCACGACGGCAGCCATGCAGCCGACGTGATCAGCGGTCTGCGCGCACTGTTTCGCAAGCAGCACGCGACCACCGAATCGGTAGATATGAATGCGGCCCTCGAAGAGGTGGTCGCACTGTCACGAAGCGAACTACAAAATAGCCAGGTGATTGTGCGCACGGAGCTGGCAAATGACCTGCCGCCGATCTTTGGTGATCGCGTCCAGCTGCAGCAAGTCGTCCTGAATCTGCTGCTGAATGCGGCGGAGGCGATGAGCGGCATCGACGATCGACCGAGACAGCTGACGATCTGGACCGCGCAAGAACAAGACGATGGCGTACGGCTGAGCGTGCAAGACGCAGGAATTGGCCTCGAGCCTCAGACCGTGAACCGGCTTTTCGATGCGTTCTACACGACCAAGAGCAGCGGCATGGGAATAGGCCTGTCAGTCAGCCGCTCCATCATCGAGGGGCACGGTGGCCGGCTCTGGGCGACGCCCAACGAAGGACCTGGCGCCACGTTCTCGTTCTCAATTCCCCAGCGAGCTGCCCGGACCATCCCAATGCCTGTCGCAGCCATACCTGGCGCCAATCCAACGCTGGCTCAGGCTGACGTCGCACGGTGATAGTGGCCGCAACTCGGCCGATACTCAACACGGGCTAACGCCCTGCTGTAGCAACGCAGTTCATTCGTGCGGCGTCACTATACGAATCTATAATTGTCGCGCGCGTCGTGTGCTCCTAGATTGAGTCGCAATCAGGAGGCACACATGAAATCTCACCACTACATTTCTTCTGTCACGGGTCTTGCGCTGGCTCTTGCAAACCTCGCTCACGGCAGCGAGGCACCGGGCGGGACTGCTGACGCCACGCCGACGCAACTCGTCGACGCCTTGAACAGTGTCTTCGGCAAGCATCCAGGCGCGCGCGCCGTACATACGAAAGGCGTGGTGTTCGAGGGGGACTTCACGCCGAGCCGGTCCGCTGCAACCATCAGTAAGGCGCCGCACCTCCAGAACGCCCCGGTCTCCGTGACCGTGCGCTTTTCGGATTTCGCTGGAATTCCCACGGTACCGGACAACGATCCGCTGGCCAACCCGCGCGGCCTGGCTATCCGGTTCCATCTTCCGGATGGCTCCAACAGCGACATTGTCGCGCATTCGTTCAACGGATTTCCCTCGGCCACGGCCGCGGACTTCCGCGATCTGCTCATCGCACTCGGCCGCAGCGGCGCAGACGTCGCCAAGCCAACGCCGCTGGACACCTACTTAAGCAGCCATCCGATCGCGAAAAATTTCCTCACTGCGCCAAAACCTGCCCCGGTGAGCTATGCCACGCTGCCCTACTTCGGCGTCAATACATTCAAGTTCACCAATTCAAACGGCAATGTGACATATGGGCGTTATCAGTTCCTGCCGGTGAGTGGCCCCCACTATCTCAGTGAAGAGCAGGCGAAGAACGCATCCGCGGATTACCTGCGCGATGAGCTCGGTACGCGGCTCAAGCAAGGACCGGCCCAGTTCAAGCTCGTCGTGCAGATTGCCGAGCCCGCAGACAAGCTCGACGATCCTTCGATTGCCTGGCCGGACACGCGTCGAACCGTGGAGCTAGGCGTCATCTCGATTTCACGCAGCGTCGCGGACAACGATGCTGCCAACAAAGCGCTGCTCTTCATGCCCAACGCCCTGCCAGATGGCATTGCAGCTGCGGATCCGATGATCGCTGCACGTTCAGGCGCGTATGTGGAGTCGTACGGACGTCGTCACCAATAACGCGAGGATACTTTCCATGACCGTCATCAAAGCCGCCGCCGTCCAGATCAGCCCCGTGCTGTATAGCCGCGATGGCACCGTGGACAAGATTATCGCCAAGATCGGCGAGCTCTCCCGGCAGGGCGTTCAATTCGCTACTTTTCCGGAGACCATCGTGCCCAACTATCCCTATTTCTGTTTCGTACAACGCCCCTTCGAGATGGGCGCGGAGCACCTGAAGCACATCGGACAAGCAGTGTCGGTGCCATCAGCCGCGACGCACGCGATTGCAGACGCCTGCAGACAGGCTGGAATGGTAGTGTCCATCGGAGTCAATGAGCGCGATGGTGGCACGCTCTTCAATACGCAGTTGCTGTTCGATGCCGATGGCACCCTGATTCAACGTCGCCGCAAGATCTCTCCCACTCACCATGAACGCATGGTCTGGGGGCAAGGCGATGGCTCCGGGCTGCGCGCAGTCGACAGTTCAGTCGGTCGCATCGGGCAACTGGCGTGCTGGGAGCACTACAACCCCCTCGCTCGTTACGCGCTGATGGCCGACGGCGAACAGATTCATGCGGCGATGTATCCCGGATCGTTCGGGGGCGACATTTTCTCCGAGCAGACCCAGGTCAACATCCGGCAACATGCCCTGGAGGCTGCCTGCTTCGTGGTGTGTGCCACGGCGTGGCTCGACTCCGACCAGCAGGCGCGCATCATGCAAGACACCGGGTGCCCCATCGGTCCAATCTCAAGCGGCTGCTTTACCGCGATCATCTCACCGCAGGGCCAATTGATGGGTGAGGCACTGCGCGCCGGCGAGGGCGCAGTCATTGCCCATCTCGACCTTGCCATGATCGATGCTCGCAAGCGCCTGATGGACTCGCGTGGCCACTATAGCCGCCCGGAACTGCTTAGCCTGATGATCGATCGCACACCGGCCGCCCATACCCGCGACCGTGATGCCCCACTCCCGGTGGGGCCGCTCGAAACGGCCGACGAGAACTGCGTCGGGAACCAGCACTAACCCTTCATTCTCTTTCCGGTAGCTCAGATCGACTCGTGCCGCCGGTTCGCACGCGCCGGGCACGACGCATCAGGAGACACTGACATGAACAGCAGCATCACGACCTCTCGATCGATCGAGGTCGAACACATCAGGATTGCGTCCGCGAAAGGTGTCGATCAAGTGCGGCTGACGCTCGAGGCAATCATTCCACAACGAGATACGACTGTCTCGGAAGCCCTGGAGCGGGGCAACAAGGAACGAGTCGAAGACGAACGCGAGCACGGCCCGAAACTTTCGTTGTTCCTGACTCGCGGCCATGGACGCCTGCTGGCAATTTACGGTCACTCACGCAAGGCTTACCAATATGAGATCGGCAATCCCATCACCGCGGCCAGCATGACCCAGCACCGTCTTGCAGCGTCCCTCTATGCCCCATTGCGCGTAGCACTCTATGAAGACGATCTCGGTCGAGGGGTGTTCGAATACGACCGGCCGTCCTCGCTGTTTGGCCAGTTCGGCGATGCGCGCGTGACAGAAGTTGCGCATGCGCTGGATGCGAGCCTCAAGGATATTCTGGAGCGTGCCGCGGGCTGAGAGAGAGCGTGTGTGTCACCGTGCGGTGGGGGATTGCAATCTGGATCAAATGTGACAAGCGATGGGTGACGAGTGACGGGTAAGAACCGTCTCCGAATTCTTGCTCATCACTCATCACCCGTCACCCGTCACCCGTCACCCGTCACCCGAGCAGACCACACGACCCTCGCGATAGAACCGAGTCGCGCCCCATCACGTAGCTCCAGATGGTGGAACTTCATACACAAACGCGCATTTGTGTCTCACCCCACCTTCGTCACGGGAGATTCCCATGCTGCAAGACTCTCCGTTGTTTGCCTATATCCCTGCCAAGAATGTCGCACGGGCCCGCAAGTTCTACGAGGAGAAGGTCGGCCTGAAAGCCAAGGCCGAGCAGGCTGGAGGAGTGGTTTACGAATTCGCTCAAGGCACCGGTTGCTTCCTCTATCCAACGCCCAATGCCGGGACGTCAAAAGCCAGCCAAGCATTCTGGCAGGTGCAGGATGTGGACCGTGAGATCGAAGACCTGAAAGCTCGTGGTGTCGTCTTTGAGGACTACGACATGCCAGGGGAAAAGAGTTCGAGCGGAGCGATCACGGCCGGAGGCGCGAAGGCCGCCTGGTTCAAGGATACCGAGGGCAACATTCTTGCGATCGTGCAGCTTCTCGGCTGAGGGCTGAGGGTTCAGCGGCCAGTCGCTAGACCGTAGACTTCTGCCAGACGTGTCACCGAGCGACGCGCTTGGCCGCGGTGACTTTCGACGTCCGCCCCGGTCTCAAGCGGACATCTTGCGCGAGAGTGACGAACCGCCCCCTTGCGCGCAACTACAACACAGACCGCAACAAAGTCAGCGTATAAGAACCGACAATCGTTCTCCAATGGAAACCGCCGATGAGATGCTATCTAACGATATTCGCACTTGCACTGAGCGCGTACACGGGCATCGGTAACGCAACGATTATTGATTTCGAGACTCGCATTGATGGCAACACGGTGGTGAGTATCGACGCTACTCATTCTCGTATTAATTTGTACGACGAAAGTCACCTGAATGCCTTGAGCGGCGCGGACATTTCGTACCTCAGCAGTTTCAACGAAAGCTCAACGACACTCTACGAAGGCAGTGAGGTTTCATACCTGACTACCTTTGACACTAGCAGGACGGAGGTCCTTGGCGGCGCGTTAAGTTATTTGGGTATCTTCGGCAATAGTACGGCCGATATACGCAAAGGCGAGATTAGCGCCTTGACGCTGAGCCAATCCTCCTCGATAGCGCTTTATGGGTACGACTTTAGCTTCAGCGGCAGCAGGCTAAGTGGACGCTGGTCCGACGGCACAGCATTCAGCTTTTGGCTAAATTCAGCGGAGACATGGCCTGCCATTCCAATCCTTCTGGACGCACTCCCGAGCAACTTGACGTTGCATCCGGTACCGTTGCCCGCCACTGTTTGGCTGCTGATTTGTGGCTTGCTGTTGCTTGTTCTGGTGAATAGAAATGTGCTCACTCGCAGCGTGCGCGCTGCGTGGAGCCGAGAAACCACCTGCACGGCCCTCGTTTGCCACACTATCAACTGACTGTAGCGAACACAGACCCCAGACAGCTCAGACGGTGTTTCCGGTGGCCACCTATGGCCAATGGGCGCCCGCTCGCCCACGGGACGGCATTGCTAGACCTCAATCTGCCCCGCCAGAGTGCGCGATGCCAGGGTCCACGGCTCCCGGCACTGGCTCTTCGACGGCAGCAGTGGGTGGCGACACTGGCGGGGCCGAATCAGAGGGCGGCGCGGGTAGCTCTTCCGCAACCAGGGCGGCGACGTTGACCACCGTGGGGTCATCACGCAGCTTTATATAGAGACCGCTTTTTCCGGGCCGGGGAACGGGAAGAGCACGGCCGGGAAAACCATCTGGCACCGCAATGGCCTCTTTGAACTGCGGATCGCCAGACACGGAGTCCACCAGGAAAAGATTGGAGCCCGTGAGCTTGCAGGCCTGCTCGGAAGCAGCGGGACATTGCAACGCCTGCAATACCGGCAGTCGAACCAGAGTTACCAACGGCTGCCAGTCACCCGCGACACCTTTATTCACGACGCGGAACTTCAGTGGCCCGAACGCCGAGAAACCGAAGGCTTTGGCAGGATCGAAAGTAACGACCGCCACTTTGGCATCCGCGAGCATGACGCCCCGATTGGCGAGATTCAGCGTGGTCGAAAACGCTTCGTCTTCGCTGGCCACCTCAATGTCCACGTCACGGCCGAATGTGGCCGGCAACTTCGCACGCACGGAGAAAATGAACTGCGCATCCTGCGGCAACTGGTTCTCGCTCACGAGTCCGATGTTGCTCTCGTTGCTGCCTGCAGAAGGTTGCACGCTCTTTCCGACCAGTTCGACACTGGGGCGCGGTGCGGCTACGGAGACGTTGACCGTGTAGCTGCGCCCGTCGTGGAGGACGACTTTTGCTTTGACTGCATCTCCCTGCTGCAGGCTTGGCACCGCCGCAGCTGGTGCGCTTGGCGCAATGCCCTGCGCGCCCCCAACCTCGGAGCTTGGTTTCGCAGGCTGCGTGGCGTCGGCAGTAGCAACAGCGGCCACCGGTTTCACCTCCATTCGCAACGAATCGCTCTCCAGGCTGGAGGCGGCAGGAGCCGGCACGAATTCGAGCCCCTTCAACGCGAGACTGGCGACATCGCCAAGCCGGCTGCCTTTGAGAACGCCGTGCGATTCGCCTGCATGAATCGAGAAGCTCTCGAATCGTCCCGCTTCGGGATAAGCACGCAGCTCCACCACCTGCGGTTCGCGCGCGCCGTACTGAGAAACGGAGAGCGTCAATGCACCGGGCTCCGCCTGCTGCAGGGGCAGGTTGATCTCTACTTCATTCGCTTTGAGCGGAGACCATTCCGCTCGCAGCTCCTTGCCGCTCGGGTCCTTCACCATGATGCGGTCGATGCACGCGATGCTGCCGGCCTGCAGATGAATCGTGTTCGCGCGTCCGACGATGAGCGATCCGTCATCCTCGGGCGAAGGCGCCCACGCCTGCGAGCGCGTGTTGACGAGCTGAAAACCCGGCCCATCGAATTTCTCGAAGCCCCAATAGCCGTGCAGCGACCCCTGGAATCGATCCTCGAGACTCGCTGTCTCAAGCGACGAGGTATCGACGACGAAGCCGCCTTGCACGGCATCCGCCGTTGCCGGCAGATCGATCGGCTCGCCATTCTTGCCGGCGACACGAAGGAACGTGTGATGCGCATACTCCGTCGCAAACACCAATGGTGCACCCTCCACGGGCAACACCAGGGAATTCCTGCGCGCACAGTAGATATCTTTCGGATTCACGGCGTGCAGCGGTGGCGGCATGGCCTGCTCGACAGCCGGCAGCGCCGCAACCAGCACCGATTTCGGATTCTGAAAAGAGGGCGGCGTGTTGAGCGTCAGCGTGAGGTGCTTGTCCACGGCGGTAGCGAGCGCCGGGATGTATTGATAGTTCGCGACACGGAACGAGTCGAAGAGCCTGCCGAGATCCAGGAGCGAGGCAATATAAGGGCTGTAGTAACCGTAGTTCGCTTGCGGCGTGAAGCTAGCCGCCATGGCCAGATCGCTCGCCGGCCCGGACGTGAGCGCCTCGACGATCGAAACACTGTGGCCGTCGTTCAATATCAACGTGTCCTGCCCTTGCATCAGGCACGGCGCCTGCAGTTGTGGAAGCCTGTCCAGGCACTTCTCGTCAACGCGGATTCCGAGACTTCGCGCCAGCAGCGGCGTCGTGTCCTTCAGCACGGCTGGGCTGGCTGCGCTGAGGTGGCGGATGGCTGTGAGATAGCGCTCGAGTCGCGAGCGATCGAGTGTTGCCTGATTCAGGTCCTGCGTCGCGCGAACGAATGCGCCAGGACGACCGCGAACCGCATTGACCAGCGTCTTGAAGTCGCCACCCGCTTGCGGTGCGAGAAAGATCAGTGCCTGTTGTGCACCCTCGGGGACAGTGATGCTCAGACCTTTCTCCGCGCAAGCCCGCTTCCATGCCGCACAGCTGAAGAACCAGGCCTGCGGCGGCGGATTGGTCGGACCGCGAAGGAAGCCGACAATCAGCAGGTAATGCTCGGACTGGGTCGCCGGGAAATCGGCCTTGATCGAGAGTTTGTCGCCCGCGGCCAGGTGCGGGGCCTCGGCGACGGGTAGCGTCACCTCACCCCGGGATACGGTGACCTCAAGCGCGGGGCCCGTCAGATCGAAAGGGGCCGGACTAGCGGCGCGCGCGCACGTGATCGCGCAACTGACGCAGAGAACCGCGAGGGTCGATAGCCATCGGCAGAGTCGAGAGTTCATGGGGGCGAATCGTAGGGTAGACCGCGCGCGCACGCCAACCGCGGTGTCAGCTCACAAACAGGACGTCGGCGATCTGCGACGTCCAGCGAAACCGGATTCTGCGGGAACATCCCTACGCTGCATAGTGCTCGCTTTCTCGCCACCCTGCCTGCGCCTCAGCGCGTGGATTGGTGGCCGTCGGGCAGAGCAGTCGGAGGATGTATGAAATCCCGCTTTCCATCTGCAGATGAGTACTCGGCACAGAAGGCCCGCTACGCCGATCTGGCAGTCATCGACATACAGACCTATCAGCAAGCAATCAGCGAGCCCTATCGCAACGATGTGTTGTCGAATATCAACGGCGACTGCATGCGACTGGCCGTTTTCGAGGGCGAGTATCGCTGGCACCGCCATCCGGACTCCGATGAGCTCTTCCTGGTAGTGGCAGGGAAGCTGCAAATCGAGTTCGAGGACAAGGACACTGTGGAACTAGCGCAGTGGCAGTGTGTGGTAGTGCCGGCGGGTACAGTCCACCGGACACGAGCCATTGGACGCACCGTCAACGTCACGTTTGAGAAGCAAGGCGCCAAGACAGTGTTTGTGGAGCGTGACGGCTGACCTTTCAGGCAAGCAAACCGACTGCCTGACATGCAGCCGGGGAAGCGCTCATATAACGTCGCGTTGCGCGCTTGATGCTCAGAAGGCGTCACCCGGAACGGAAATGGTGCCTTCCATGAGGACTCGCGCGCTGCGGCTCATGATGGCCTTGGTGACTACCCACTCGCCATCGACTTGGTTTGCTTGCGCGCCCACACGCAACGTGCCCGAGGGATGGCCGAAGCGCACGACTTCGCGAGCATTGCCGCCGGCGGCGAGCGTTACGAGCGTGCCCGGGATGGCCGCTGCAGTGCCGATAGCGACCGCGGCGGTACCCATCATGGCGTGATGCAACTTGCCCATCGACATGGCGCGAACCAGCACGTCCACATCGCCGGTTCCGAGCTTCTTGCCGCTGGAAGAGACGTACTCGGCCGGCGGCGCAACGAACGCAACCTTCGGCGTATGTTGGCGCTTCGCAATTTCGTCGAGATTCTTGATCAGGCCCATGCGCATCGCACCGTAGGCGCGGATCGTCTCGAACATGCCAAGGGCTTTCGCGTCGCTGTTGATCGCATCCTGCAATTCAGTGCCCTTGTAGCCGATCGCAGCGGCGTTCACGAAGATGACCGGAATGCCGGCATTGATCATCGTGGCCTTGAGCGTACCGACGCCCGGCACTTCCAGGTCATCAACCAGATTACCGGTGGGGAACATCGAGCCGCCTGCGTCACCTTCGCCTTCGTCGGCCGGGTCGATGAATTCGAGCTGCACCTCAGCGGCGGGAAAAGTCACGCCGTCGAGCTGGAAATCGCCGGTTTCCTGCACAACTCCATCGGTCATCGGCACGTGCGCGACGATCGACTTGTTGATGTTCGCCTGCCAGATACGAATGGTCGCGAGGCCGTTCTTCGGCACGCGGGCTGGATCAACCAAGCCGTTGCTGATGGCGAATGGACCGACCCCCGCGGACAGGTTGCCGCAGTTACCGCTCCAGTCGACGAACCCCTTGTCGATGGAGACCTGGCCGAAGAGGTAGTCGACGTCATGATCGGGTCGGGTGCTCCTGGAAACGATCACGCTCTTGCTGGTGCTCGAGGTCGCGCCTCCCATGCCGTCGATCTGCTTGCCGTAGGGATCGGGGCTGCCGATCACACGCATCAGGAATTTGTCGCGCGCTTCGCCCGGCTTGCGGCAGCGCTCAGGAAGATCCTGCAGGCGGAAGAACACACCCTTGCTGGTGCCGCCACGCATGTAAGTCGCCGGAACTTTGATCTGCGGTACGTGAGCCATGGTCTGCCTTTAGAACAGTAGAATGGCGGCACTGCGACGTGCCGCCGAGAGGATCCAAATCACGTCGCGCTCACGCGGCGCGAGGCGACGAAGAGTCGATGAAGTCCTGCGCGAAGCGCTGCAGCACGCCGCCCGCTTCGTAGATCGATACTTCTTCGGCCGTGTCGAGCCGGCACCTGACCGGCACTTCCACCTTCTCGCCGCTCTTGCGGTGAATCACCAGCGTCAGATCGGCACGCGGCGTGATGGTGCCAACCACATCGTACGTTTCGGTACCGTCGATGCCGAACGTCGTGCGGTTCTGGCCGGGTTTGAACTCCAGCGGCAGCGCGCCCATACCGATGAGATTGGTGCGGTGAATGCGCTCGAAGCCTTCCGCGACGATCGCTTCGACACCGGCAAGTCGCACACCCTTCGCTGCCCAGTCGCGCGAGGAACCCTGACCATAGTCGGCACCGGCAATCACGATGAGCGGCTGGCCGCGATCCATGTAGGTTTCAATGGCTTCCCACATCCGCACGACCTTCCCTTCCGGCTCGATGCGCGCCAGCGAACCTTTCTTCACTTTGCCGTCGACAACCACCATCTCATTCATGAGCGTGGGGTTGGCGAACGTCGCGCGCTGCGCCGTGAGGTGATCGCCGCGATGCGTCGCGTATGAGTTGTAGTCCTCTTCGGGCAAGCCCATCTTCTTCAGGTACTCGCCTGCGGCGCTGTCGCCAAGAATTGCATTGGACGGCGAGAGGTGGTCAGTGGTGATGTTGTCGCCGAGCACAGCAAGCGGACGCATGCCCTTCAACGTACGTTCGCGTGCGGCCAGTGCACCCTGCCCTTCCTTGTCCCAGTACGGCGGGCGACGGATATAGGTGCTGGTCGGACGCCAGTCGTAAAGCGGACTGACCTTCTCCTTGTTCACCTTGAACGTGAACATCGGATCGTAGACCTTGCGGAAGTGTTCCGGCTTTACGCTCTTCGCGATGATCGCGTCGATCTCGGCATCGATCGGCCAGATATCCTTCAGTGTGACGGGCTTGCCGCTGCTATCCGTGCCGAGCACATCCTTCTCGATGTCGAAACGCACTGTGCCGGCGATCGCGTAGGCAATGACCAGCGGTGGCGAGGCGAGGAATGCCTGCTTCGCGTAAGGATGAATGCGACCGTCGAAGTTGCGGTTGCCAGACAGTACGGCCGTCGCGTACAGGTCGCGATCGACGATTTCCCGCTGGATCTTCGGATCGAGCGCGCCGCTCATGCCATTGCAGGTGGTGCAGGCGAAAGCGACGATGCCGAAACCGAGCTTCTCGAGTTCGGATAGAAGTCCGGCTTCTTCCAGATACAGCTGCACTGCCTTCGAGCCAGGCGCGAGCGAACTCTTGACCCAGGGTTTGCGGGTCAGGCCGCGGGCATTGGCATTGCGCGCCAGGAGTGCGGCCGCGATGACGTTACGTGGGTTGCTGGTATTGGTGCATGAAGTGATCGCAGCAATGATCACAGCGCCGTCCGGCATCTGGCCGGGAATCTCTTCCCACTTGCCGGCGATGCCGCGCTCGGCGAGTGCCGACGTCGGCAAACGCTTGTGGGGGTTCGACGGACCGGCCATGTTGCGCACGACCGTCGACAGATCGAACTTGAGCACGCGCTCGTATTCGGCGGTCTTCAGTGCATCCGCCCACAGGCCCGTGTGCTTCGCATAGGTCTCGACCAACTTGATCTGCGCGTCATCGCGGCCGGTGAGCTTCAGATATTCGATGGTCTGCTGGTCGATGAAGAACATCGCAGCGGTGGCGCCATATTCCGGAGCCATGTTGGAGATCGTGGCGCGATCGCCCAGCGTCAGCGCCGCCGCGCCTTCGCCGTAGAATTCGAGATACGCACCGACAACCTTTTCCTTGCGCAGGAACTCGGTGAGTGCGAGCACGACGTCGGTCGCCGTGATACCGGGCTGCGGCCTGCCGGAGAGCTCCACGCCGATGATGTCGGGCAGGCGCATCCATGAGGCGCGGCCAAGCATGACGCTCTCCGCTTCCAGGCCACCGACACCGATCGCAATCACGCCCAGCGCATCGACGTGCGGCGTGTGGCTATCGGTGCCCACGAGGGTGTCAGGGAAAGCCACGCCCTCCTTGTTGTGAATGACCGGCGACATCCGCTCCAAATTGATCTGGTGCATGATGCCGTTGCCCGCTGGAATCACATCGACATTGTTGAAGGCCTTCTTGGTCCACTCGATGAAGTGGAAGCGGTCTGCGTTGCGACGATCTTCAATGGCACGGTTCTTCTCGAACGCGTCCTTGTCGAAGCCACCGAATTCCACCGCCAGCGAATGGTCGACGATGAGCTGCACCGGCACCACGGGATTGACCTCCGCGGGGTCGCCGCCTTGCATGGCGATCGCATCGCGCAGACCGGCGAGATCGACCAGAGCCGTCTGCCCGAGAATGTCGTGACACACGACGCGCGCTGGAAACCAGGGGAAGTCCAGGTCGCGCTTGCGTTCGATTAACTGCTGCAGGTACGCCGTAAGCTTCTCCGGCTCGGCACGTCGCACCAGGTTCTCCGCCAGCACGCGCGAAGTGTACGGAAGCTTCTCGTAGGCTCCGGGCGCAATGGCGTTGACGACGGAGCGTGCATCGAAATAGTCGACGGAAGAGCCGGGCAGAGATTTACGGTTGCCTGTATTCATAGCTGACGCAAGAGTTGCTGTGGCGCGAGGATTTCAGAGGAGCCGGCTCCGCAGTCGCGGAGCCGGCAGGGCAATAGCTTACTTGCGATCGTGGAGCGGTACGAACTCGAGATCTTCAGGGCCGACGTAGTTGGCGCTCGGGCGGATGATCTTGCCGTCGATACGCTGCTCGATGATGTGGGCACTCCAGCCGCTGGTGCGCGCAATCACGAACAACGGCGTGAACATGGCGGTCGGCACTCCCATCATGTGGTAGCTGACGGCGCTGAACCAGTCGAGGTTCGGGAACATCTTCTTGATGTTCCACATGACGCTTTCCAGGCGTTCGGCGATATCGAACATCTTGGTGTTGCCCTGTTCCTTGGACAGATCCAGCGCGACCTGCTTGATCACATTGTTGCGGGGATCGGAGATGGTATAGACGGGATGGCCGAAGCCGATCACAACTTCCTTTCTCTCTACCCGCGCACGAATGTCGGCTTCTGCCTCATCCGGCGTCTCATAGCGCTTCTGGATCTCGAAGGCCACTTCGTTGGCGCCGCCGTGCTTCGGGCCACGCAGCGCGCCGATGCCGCCGCAGATCGACGAGTACATATCGGAACCGGTGCCAGCGATGACGCGCGACGTGAAGGTCGACGCATTGAACTCGTGCTCGGCGTACAGGATCAGCGAGGTGTGCATGGCCTTCACCCACGACCGCGACGGCTTCTCCTGGTGCAGCAGGTGCAGGAAGTGGCCGCCGATCGAGTCCTCGTCCGATTCGGTTTCGATGCGCTTGCCGTTGGTGGAGTAGTGATACCAGTACAGCAACATCGGGCCAAGCGAAGCCATCAGCTTGTCGGCGATGTCGCGCGCGCCGGCGAGATTGTGGTCGTCCTTCTCCGGGGTTACGCAGCCGAGCACGGACACGCCAGTGCGCATCACGTCCATCGGATGAGCCGACGGCGGCAGCTGTTCGAGAGCAGCCTTCACTGTTGCGGGCAGGCCGCGCAGCGCCTTCAGCTTGGTCTTGTAGCCGTTCAGTTCAGCGGGGGTCGGCAGCTTGCCGTGCACGAGCAGGTAGGCGATCTCTTCGAATTCGCACTGCGAAGCGATGTCGAGGATGTCGTAGCCGCGGTAGTGCAGATCGTTGCCGGTGCGGCCGACGGTACACAGCGCGGTGTTACCGGCCACTGTGCCAGACAATGCCACGGATTTTTTCGGCTTGAAGCCGGTTTGTTGTGCGGTCTCGCTCATGGATATATCTCGTTAATCGTGCTGGCGGTTACTTGCGGGCGGCGAACAGTGCATCGAGATGCTGTTCGTAGGCGTGATAGTCGATTCGCTCGTACAGCTCGTCGCGCGTCTGCATCGTATCGACGACATTGCGCTGGTGGCCGTCGCGACGGATCGCAGTGTAGACGGCCTCGGCAGCCTTGTTCATGGCACGGAACGCGCTGAGCGGGTACAGCACCATCGCCACGCCGGCGGTCTTCAGTTCGTCGCGCGAGAACAGCGGGGTCTTGCCGAATTCGGTGATGTTCGCGAGCACCGGGACTTTTACGGCGTCGACGAAGCGGCGATAGGTTGGCAGGTCATAGGCGGCTTCAGCGAAGATACCATCGGCGCCGGCTTCGACGCAGGCGATGGCGCGCTCGATGGCAGCGTCGACACCCTGAACCGCGATCGCGTCGGTGCGTGCGATCAGGAAGAAATCGGCGTCGGTCTTGGCATCGGCAGCCGCTTTGACGCGGTCGGCCATTTCCTGGGTCGAGACGATTTCCTTGCCCGGGCGATGACCGCAGCGCTTTGCGCCAACCTGATCTTCGATGTGGCAGGCCGCCGCGCCGAACTTGATGAGGCTCTTGATCGTACGCGCGATGTTGAAGGCGCTCGGGCCAAAGCCGGTATCGATATCGACCATCAGCGGCACATCGCACACGTCGGTAATGCGGCGGATGTCGACCAACACATCATCAAGCGTGTTGATACCGAGATCCGGCATGCCCAGCGAGCCCGCAGCGACACCGCCACCGGAGAGGTAGATCGCCTGGTAGCCCGCGCGCTTGGCAAGGAGGGCATGGTTGGCGTTGATGGCGCCGATTACTTGCAGGGGGACTTCCGCCTTCAGGGCGTCACGGAAGCGTAGACCGGGTGACTTCATGAAACTGCTCACAATAGGGGCGACAGGGGTTCAGTACACGCTTCGTGCCAAATATCGGCAGAAATAAAATCCTTTAGAATCAATAAGAAGGGCGTTAGTCGACTTGGCATTGAGAGTACTTTTCTTCATAATTGGAACATCGTGTTCCATAAATGAATCAACCCATGTCTCTTATTCAATCGCGCGCGCCAGAGCCACCTCCACGAATCGTCGCGGTCGGCATGCATCGACTGAAGCTGCTGTTGCAGGAACTCGCGCCCGCATATCGCGTCGAGGTTCTCGATCTCGGCTTCGATGCCGCCGTGGACCGGATTCGCGAGCTGCACGCCGAGCGCCCGATCGAGGCCCTCGTCGCCGCCGGATCGAACGGCGCCTACCTGCGCCAACGCCTGCAACTGCCCGTCGTGCTGGTGCGCGTCGGCGGTTTCGACGTGATGCGAGCCTTGGCTCGTGCGCGCGATATTTCGCCGCGCATCGCACTCGTCACGCACGGCGCGGTTCCGGGTGAAGTACAGCAATTCGATGAACTGTTTCGCCTCGGCATCGAGCAGCGCAGTTATCGCACCGAGGATGAGGCGCGTGACTGTGTTCGCGAACTGAGAACCAAGGGAATCGACGTCGTCGTCGCGCCGGGACTCGTCGTCGACCTCGCGGAAGAGGCCGGCATGCACGGCGTCTTTGTCTATTCGACTGACGCCGTGCGCGAAGCGATCGACGACGCATTCGAAGTGGCGAGACTGGCACGGATCGAGGCAGCCAAACGCGATCGCCTCAATACCGTCATGGCGCACCTGCACGATGCGGTCGTCGCGGTCGATATGGACGAGCGCATCGAATCCCTGAACCCTGCGATGGAGCGATTGCTGGGACAAACCGCCGCTCAACTGCTCGGCCGCAAACTCAGCGAGATCGCTCCGGACCTCACGCTGCTACCCACATTGCGCGAGCGTCATACGGAAATCGACGAACTGCAGAAGCTCGGCACCCAGCCGCTGATTGCCAGCCGCATGCCGATCATCGAGCAGGGATCGCAAACCGGTGCGGTACTGACCTGTAAAGATCCCGATGCCATTCAACGCGTCGATCGGCACTTGCGAACTCGACGCGAACGGCCGTCGCGATCTGTACGGTTCCGCTTGACCGATGTCGTCGGCAGCTGCCCTCCTATCGTTCGTGCGCGAACCCTCGCGACGCAGTTTGCACGCAGTGACGCTACCACGCTCATCATCGGCGAGAGCGGCACGGGCAAGGAGTTGCTCGCGCAAGGCATTCACATGGCCAGCGTGCGCGCAAATCAGCCCTTCATAGCGATCAACTGCGCGGCATTTCCGGAGTCGCTGTTGGAGAGCGAGCTGTTCGGTTACGAGGAAGGCGCATTCACGGGCGCACGCAAAGGCGGCAAGATCGGTCTCTTCGAAGCGGCGCACACCGGCACCATCTTCCTGGATGAGATCGGCGAAATGCCCATGCCGCTACAGACGCGCATGCTGCGTGTTCTGCAGGAGCGCGAAGTGCTGCGTATCGGCGCGATCGAGCCCACGCGCATCGACATCCGCGTCATTGCCGCGACCCACCGCAATCTCGAGGAACAGATCCTCAGCGGCGGGTTCCGCCGGGACCTGTACTACCGCGTGAACATTCTGCGCCTGGAATTACCCAGCCTGCGCGACCGGATTGCCGATCTGCCGGAACTTGCCGAATACGTACTGCGACGCGTCGCCGGCCGGATGCCGACGGGCAAAGTCACCGAAGAGTTGCTGCGCGAGCTGGTCGTCGCGGGCGCTCACTACTCCTGGCCGGGAAATGTGCGCGAGTTGGAGAACCTGATCGAACGGATCGCAACCTTTCGCGAACTGCCGGATGTCTCGATCGCGCCGCGAGAGCAGTTGCGCCAACTCATTCCCGAGCTCTTCGCCGCCGCCGATAAGCCATCGGCGGATACACCAGCGGATGATTCCCTGGCGAGCCACCGCGAAGAAACCGAACTGCAACTCATCGAGCGTGTGCTCGCTGAATGTGGCGGCAATCGTCAAGCAGCGTGCACGAGATTGGGGATCGGGCGTTCGACACTGTGGCGGAAGCTGGAGCGCGGACGCGAGAGCAAGTCGAAGGCCTGACCCCTTTAGCTGGCCACGCGCACCAACAACTGCAGGAGTCGACCGAGGCGAAGCCTGGGATCCAAGGCCGTTGAACGCCGGGCTCGCGATCCTCTAATCGCCGCCAACAAGCTGAACAATGCCAACACGGATCGCCAGTCCATCGATCCGCCGCCGCCGCCGCCGGATGAGCCACCAGCCGGCGGTGTCACCGGCGGAGGTGGTGCTGGAGCGGACTGGACTGCCACATTGATAACTTGCTCGTTGTTCGATGCGTTGACGTCATTTGCCCCGCCGACTCTGACAGTCACAGGGAATGTACCGGCGCTCTGCGGAACCAGGCTCAGGCTGATACGCCTGGTCTCCCCCGCGGCCATATTTCCAAGCTGGCACCGCCAAAACGAAATCAGGAAGGAACAGGGAACGCCGCTCGAGGAATCCATAGACGCGCGGGAAGGATCGAAGACGAAGTCCACGAACGCATTCGCCAGTGCGCTGGAGACGGTGATATCCGCCGCAGGCAACACGAAGGATTGCGTCGCCGTTGCAGTGAAGCTCGCAGCGGCCACGCTCAACGCAGCATCGCCCGGATCGTAGACCATAACGCCTAGCTGGCCGATGTTGTTGGATGTCTCCACATCCGAAGCGGAAGTCAGATAGGCGCTCAGCGAGACCTGTTGTTGTGTTGCGCTACGCAAACGCAACGTCACCGGAACGGTGGTATTTGGCGGCACCAGACCCAGATCGCATCCGGCCTTGTTATTGGTGACGACACAAGTACCAACCTGCGAGACGACTGTAACCTCGGACAACGTCGCAAACCAAGTCAACTCAAGCCGCGCGTCAACCAGCGAGTAGCGATTCGACTCGACATTGAACACGAGATCCGCGGGCTGATCGGTGATTGCGGTTGTGCTCGCCGGTACAGCCACCTTTCCGTCAACCGCAGGCAGCACATTGAAGACCAGAGCGGCGCTGTTATTCGCCGGATTGGTATCGCCGCTGGCAGAAACAGTGGCGTTCCCCATGTACATGCCGGGAGTCGGCGCGGTGTACCCAATGGCAATAAAAGCGCTGGAACCGGGAGACATTCGGAGAATCGAGCAATTTGCCACGGCGCCGTGAACGGCGCATTGCCCGTCTGCCAATTGCGCGCTCTGGATTGAAAAACCATCGGGCAACGATACGGAGGCCGTAACTGAATCGGTCGGATTGGCGCCGATCGACCCGATTTCGACCGACATGGTGGCTGGAAGCTGGTCATACGGCGTCTGCGGTGAACCCGCTTGGACCGACACTTCAATGGCATCGCGAACATCCAGGGCGGCTTCCACATGATCGTTGAATAAGTTGTCGTCCGGCGACGCCAGCACGACGCGAGCGGAAATGCTGGTCGTGAGCGGCTGTCCGCTGTGGACTCGAAACTGGATCGTCTGTTGCGCTCCTGCTGCGATGGTTCCCAGATTACAGATCTGCACCCCACTACCGGCGGTGCAGACCGATGCCAAGGCACCATCGATCGCAACGACGAGCGCAGGGTCGTCGCTGCCTATGCGGACCTCTACATTGTCGACTTGTTGAACCCCGTTTGATTTCACGGCCAACGAGTACGGTGCGTCGGCTCCGACTGCCAGGAGTCCGCGCGACGACGGCGTCAGCTCCAATGAGATATCGCGAACTGCCTGCGTCGTTAAATCCAGGAACACGAACCGCGATATCGGTGGCCCCGTTTGGGATGCGGCCTCGACAAATAGACTGCCCGCTCCTACACCGTTCGACTCGATCTGCAGGTGTATATGACGCGTCTCAGACGCAGCTATCGTGCCCAATTGGCAGGTTACAGGGGACGTAAGAACGCATGCGCTGCCGCCAACCACGTCGGCGGCCAGGATAGTCGGCGGCACACCAAAGGTGGCCCGAACATCTGAGATCGTCTGATTACCACTGGCGGTGACTGCGACATCCACATCGAAAGGCTGCCCTTTAACGACGTTGAGCGGTTGGGGCGTCGCAGTGATACGCAGGTCGAGATCTGCAGCTACGATGACAGGCACCGAGATACTGTTGTTGGCACTGACGCTGTCGTTGGTCGATGTGACTTGCGTCGTTATCAGGGCGCTGACGGCGTCGGTACCGTGCGCTCTGATTGCGAGACGACGACTCTCACCAACCGCCAACTGCGCTATCTCACAATTTACGACGGTCGGCGCACTCAAGCTTGCGGTCACCGCACACGCCACCCCTTGCAGCGATGCGTTCTCCACCACAAAGGGCACAGAGGCACTCACCAGAATATTGCCGGCCGCCGCCTGACCGACAGACGTAATGTCGGCTGCGAAATCGAACGATTGATTCACCACCGTCTGGATTTCCGCAGCCGGCACGGTGACCGCCACGTCGCGAATCCTCGCATTCACGATGCATGACGCGCCCGCAATGTACGGTTGCATTTTCTCCAGGCTGCAGTCCGAGAATGTCGAGCTGCCATTCTGGGTCGGCGACATCAGGAAGCTGCGTGGCATCGACGCACAGGCGGACCCGCCCTCGCCATCGTGCGGAGCGCCAAAATTGTGCCCGAGCTCGTGAGCAATGATCAGGGCGGAATCCATATTGTGGGAGCTCTCGCTCAGCGACACGCTCGTGCTCGCGTCGCACAACGATCCCAGGAAAGCGATACCGACCGTCGTATCAAGGAGCCCTCGACCGGTGAGCAAATGCGTAATCCCGCGACTCCTGAGTACGGGCGATGCGACGCGGAATGCCGCCAGCTCATTGAGCAGCGTCTGCGGCACGGTGCCCATGAACGGATCGTTGTCGACCGCAAAGGTAGTGAAATCCGTCGGCACGATCGAGACACCGACCTGGCTGCTGAAAATCCCGTCGACGACGTTCATCAGACTGACCATTCTGGCCAGGGCATTCGGGCCCTCCTGGCTGGTGAATTCGTAGTCCCCGACCATCGAGACCTCGATCTCGCGCGTCCCCGCTGCAGGCTGCGCGCTCGCAGCGCTCTGCAATTCCGTGATCACCTTGCGATATCCCGAGAGCCCCTTGCTGACGGGTTGCGCCGATGCATCCAATGCGCAGGATCTGGCTCCGAGCCCGCCTTGCGTGTCGGAGAATCGGTAGATAAATGAACGTGCGGCGGCGTCTCTCTTTGGATCCTGCAATGCAGATGCGAGGGTCGCGCGTGCTTCTATCAGATATAGCTCGTTACCATCCCAAATCGCGCCTTCATATGCACCGTTGCTCAGGCTTAGCCGCACCCACGAACCCGGTGCGTCCTTCACCGTGCCACGCAGCAGCGTCGTGGCTGCGATTTTCCGATGCGCAGCTGGTGAGATCTTGCGTAACAGCCGCCCGTTATCCTCAAGTACCAGGTCGAAGTTGCGCCCGAAGGCTGTGAGACGCGTGCCCCGGGATGCCGCTGGCTTCTGTTGTCCCGGCGCTGTCGGCTGCTGCAGTGTCAACGGTTCGGCGTAAGACACCCGAAAATCGGATGCCTGCACGGTAGCGACCCAGCTGCAGGCCATCACCCATACAACGCAGATAAACGGCAGCCGGTTTTCCATAACCTGCCTGCCGGCACCCCACAGCCATCCCTGCCGCAGAGAGCGGCTTCGCACCATCGAGCGCATCGATTTCCCCCATCCGATCGCGTCTAGTTGCTGCGGGCCTTGTTCTAGTGATTGGGCTGACCCGCCGAGCAAGACTAATACGACTCGCGGTCGCAGTACATGAAGGAATGAAAAGGAGCAGCCGATGTTGTCGGCGAGCGAGTCGGCCGGTCCGACAAGCAAGGAAAGCAGACAAAGAGGAGAGGAATCTCTACTGCGCCCAGCGGGGTTACGAGCTTCCTCAAGGCGACTGGCCTGGATGGTTTCAACGACCACCAGCGACACTCCACCTGAGCTCGTCCGGAAACAGATAGTCGCAGTCTACGCAGCGTTTAGCTCAGCTGAGCTGTCGACAGATATCGCATACAAGAACGCCGAGTTTCTGTTGCCACCGCCGTCTGTCCATCGACGCCTCTACTCTTGAGACCACCACGCACACTAATTTTCAGTTCTGCCCTTTTTACGAATTGATTGCCGCACCCAGCGCAGTGATATTGATTGGCTCGGGCGCGAGTACCCCGAGGCAGCAGCTGCACGTTCTTCCTGACACTGGTAGCTCGCCGCGCTTGCTGCGATCCCACCCGGGTTGTGAGCCGTTTCCCGGCACACCCGAATCCAACCACCACGCTCAAGGAGCTCGTCATGCAAAAGACGCCGGCCTCCATCGCCGTCGCTTTTGCCGTGCTGGCGGCAATCGTTGCTACAAGCACGCTGCGTCTTTCGGTCTTTTATCCAGGAGCGACGCCGTGAATACAGTTGCGCAACCGCCGGGCAATGACAAGTCCGCTATCCGTCCATTCCAGCTGAATGTCCCGGACGCAGAGCTCACCGAATTGCGCAGGCGCATCAAGGCGACAAGGTGGCCAGAGAAAGAAACGGTCGCCGATGCATCGCAAGGTGTACAGCTTGCGACGGTCCAGGCGCTCGCGAAGTATTGGGCGACGGATTACGACTGGCGCAAGGTCGAGGCGAGACTGATTGCGCTGCCGCACTTCATCACCGAGATCGATGGGTTGGACATTCACTTCGTTCATGTGCGTTCCAGGCACGAGAATGCGTTACCGCTCATCGTCACGCACGGATGGCCCGGATCCATCGTCGAGCAGATGAAGATCATCGAGCCATTGACCAACCCCACCGCGCATGGCGGCACTGCAGCGGATGCGTTTCATCTGGTGATTCCCTCGATGCCGGGTTACGGCTACTCGGGAAAGCCGACCACTACCGGTTGGGGGCCCGAGCACATCGCACGCGCCTGGATCGTGCTGATGAAGCGCCTCGGCTACAAAAAATTCGTGGCGCAAGGCGGCGATTGGGGTGCGCTCGTTACCGAGCTGATGGCCGTGCAGAGAGCTCCCGAGTTGCTGGGCATTCACACCAACATGCCTGGCGCGGTTCCCTCCGACATCTACACCGCAGTTCTAGCCGGGGCGCCGGTTCCGGCAGGTCTTTCTGCCGACGAGAAGGCTGCTTACGAGCGACTGGTGTTCGTCTATTCGAAAGGCGTCGCCTACGGCTACCAGATGGGATTGCGCCCGCAGACGCTGTACGGAATTGCCGATTCACCCATCGGCCTCGCCGGCTACCTGCTCGATCACGACGCGTGGAGCTACGCGTTGATCTCCCGCGTCTTTGCAGGGGAAACAGCCGGCCTCAGCCGGGACGACGTCCTCGACAACATCACGCTCACCTGGTTGACGAACACGGCACTGTCTTCAGCGCGGCTCTATTGGGAGAACAAGTTCCCGTACTTCAGCGTCAAGGGCATCACTATCCCGGTTGCTGTGACTGCGTTCCCTGATGAGCTCTATCCGTGCCCGAAGACTTGGGCGCAGCGCGCGTTTCCCAAGCTCATCCACTACAACAGGGCCGACAAGGGCGGACACTTCGCGGCCTGGGAGCAGCCGAAGATATTGTCAGAAGAGCTCCGCGCGGGTTTCAAATCACTGCGCACACAATGACGCAGGCATGCACGTGAAGTGAGCCGGGCCGTATGTTCGTACGCTTGAGGACAGGAGCGGTTCTCATGGATATCCGCTGATCGCGGAAGTTACGAAGGTACGGCCCCGCAGCGGTCTTCCGCAGATGGCCCGCGGCAGTCCGTTGCCGATCATTCCTGCGCCAGCTTGCGGCACATCTGCGCCGTTACTTCATCCATTGGGAACATACATTCGATCCGCAACTCATCCAGAGTCACGTCGCGCGGAGTTGCGAAGGTCGTGAGAGCCGAAAAAAAGCTCAGCCGCAGGTCGCCTTTTCCGAATACGGTCGTCAGCAGCGGCAACGGCGTGGCGCCTGGTTCGCGCGAGTGCCATTTGTCGGGAATGCCGGGATAGGCAAGCACTTCGTCGAGCAGCGCGCGCGCCTTGGCGTCGGCAGGCGCCGCAGCCACCTCATCATGCAGATGACGGATCAGCTCGCCAGCCACGTCCTCCCAGTTCACAACAAATGGACGCATGTCGTTGGGATCGAAAACCTGCCGCATGATGTTTGGATGCACGGCGGCGCCATCGCGCAACAGATTGAAGAGTCGCCCACAGCCGCGATTCGTCAGCAGCACATCCCAATGACGGTTGGTGACGAATGCAGGGAACGGTTCCTGCTGTTCCAGGATGAACTCTATAGCGCGCCGGACCGGCGTCATCTGTACCGCGTCGAGCGCCGTTTCGCGATATCGCGGCGCATAACCGGCAGCCACCAGTAATGCATTGCGCTCCCGCAGCGGCATGTCGAGCGCATCCGCAAGGCGCACCACCATCTCACGACTTGGCTGAGCCTTCCCCGTTTCGACGCAGCTCAGATGCCGCGTCGACACGCCGACCTCCAATGCGAGATCGAGCTGGCTCAGACGCCGCGTCGTTCGCCATTCACGCAGCAGCCCACCGGCATGAGCGGACGGTGCCGGAGGCCGGGGCGAGGGTGGGGAAACGGGATGCACGGCGGAATAATACCGTCAGGTCGCGCGAATTCCATGACCTCGGAGGTCATTGCCCGCATGTTTGCGGATGCGTTCAATGGCGCTCCAACGACGGGCTCATACCGTCCCTCACACGGAGACGAGCATGCAACGCAGACAATTCATGGAAGCCGCACTCGGAACCCTCGCTGCTGGCGCCCTCACCGCCTGCGCATCCAACGTCGGCACAATGACCAGCGGTGAGCCTTCCAAGTCAACGGATGTCGAGGACTGGGTCGCCGCGCGACGATACGTCGAAACGCGTTTCGGCAGGGTCGCCTATGTAGAGCGCGGCACCGGGCAGGCGGCGCTGTTCCTGCATGGCTTCCCCCTCAACAGCTTTCAGTGGCGCGGCGCGTTCGATCGCTTGTCGAAATATCGCCGCTGTGTCGCTCCAGATTGGATGGGGCTAGGGTACACACAGGTCGCCGCCGGCCAGGGCGTTACACCCGACGCGCAGGTCGCGATGCTGGCGACGCTGTTGGACACGCTTTCAATTCCGACTGTCGACATCGTCGCGAACGACAGCGGCGGCGCGATCGCTCAACTCTTTCTCATTCGATATACGACGCGCGTCCGCACACTGCTGCTGACCAATTGCGATACGGAGCCTGACAGCCCGCCGCCAGCGCTGCAGCCAGTGCTCGACATGTCGCGCGCGGGAACGTTCGCAGATACGTGGATTGGTCCCTGGGCCGCCGACAAGAATCTCGCACGCTCGAAGACGGGCCTCGGCGGGCTGACATACACGTATCCAGAGCGTCTGAGCGACGAAACGATCGACTACTACCTCAGTCCGCTTGTGAGCTCGCCGCAGCGAAAGACGCTGCTGCATGCGTACGCGCTGGGACTGGATCCCAACCCGCTGGCCGGCATCGAACCCGCACTCAGGAAGAGCAGCGTGCCGACGCGGATTCTATGGGGAACCGGCGATGACATCTTCTCGGCAGCCAGCCCCGGCTATCTCGACCGTACGTTCGGCAATTCCCGCGGTGTGCGTGAGGTGCCCGGGGCAAAGCTCTTCTGGCCAGAGGAATTTCCCGATCTCCTGGCGGAAGAGGCACGCAACCTCTGGGGAGTCAGCGGGTAGCGCGACCGCGCCCCTGGCGGACCCAGGCCGTGAGTTTGTAGCTTTGGAGAGCAACATGGGCGCCGGCCTGGCGCCCATTCTCTATACGGCTTTGCGAAACGATACGCCGCTCATTGAGTCGCAAGCTTTTCCAGGCGAACCGCCAGAGACTCCGTGTACGTCACCGCAACGACGTTGCCCGGGCTCAGCGTCTTCAGGCGTTGCTGCGCATTCGGATCCTGAACGTGGATCTTCTTCGTATCGCCGTTCGGCAAGGTCACCCACAGGATATTGGTCATCGGGTCGACCGACGCGACTTTGAACGAGGTGGTAACCCGATGACCGAGTTCGCCCCCGCCAGACACCCTGCTCGCGCTCATCGACTCGCCAGCGGGTTTTTTCTCATCTTTCGGGACGACCTGGAAGGCGAGCGATTCAGTGTAAGCGACCAGGACCCCGTCGCCCGGCTTGATCTGGTCCAGGCGCTGTACGGCCGGCCCGGCCTCGACATCGAAAGACTTACCGTCCTGTCCCTTGAGCGTGACTATCCGCGTTGCCCGATCGACGGCGACCACGGTGGCGCGGACCTCGGTTGTTGCAGTCCTCGTCAGGGGCTCCTCAGCCGACATCGCTGATTGACCGTTCAGTATCGTGATCGGCAGTGCGATGGTGACGGCCAGTAGCGTGGTAACGACCTTGCTGCACATGTTCGTTCTACCTCGAGCTGCGGCCGGCGATGTGCCGAACCTGGCATGCAGCCTGAGCGGTCGCATGCGTGGCATTGATGATCGCCTTTTCACTGGGGTCGGCAAGCGAAGCTCAGCGACTACATGCAGAGTCTCGCGAGAGCAATAACCCGACAGATCTGAAGGGCCCTGGTTATGCCATGCTGCAACACCGCCGGTGTTCCGACACTCCGTGGTTGGGGCAAGAATCAAAGCTCGTAGCGGCCTCCGCCCCCTGGATAGCAGTGGTAACCCGTCACTCAAACTGCAACGAGCAGCACGCGGCCGGGGATGCCTGATCGTTCTGAATCCTCTTCCCCTTCCCGCAATTGATCTTGCCACCTCATTGTGGCATGCCGATCAACCGCAAGGATCCGCGTCCGGGCAGTGCGGCGCGCGCTCATCGCTCGACGGCATCTCGATTGTGTCCAAGTAACCACCAGACCAGTCAAGAAACCTCCGCACCGATCGTTCAAGCTGAAATCACCCAACGGCTAGAGGGCTAGCCGCGGATCTTCAAGCGACCCATAGTGGAGCAAGACATGAAAATCGTAGTCATCGGTGGCAGTGGGCTGATCGGATCGAAGCTCGTCGACAAACTTCGCGCGCTGGGTCATGAGGTGCTGGCGGCGTCTCCCAACTCGGGGGTCAACACTCTTACGGGCGAAGGATTACCTGAAGCACTGGCGGGCGCGCAGGTTGTCGTCGACGTTGCGAACTCCCCTTCATTCGAGGACGCCGCGGTCCTGAATTTCTTCGAAACAGCCGGCCGCAATCTCCTCGCCGCAGAAGCGCGTGCCGGCGTAAGACATCACATTGCCTTGTCGGTCGTTGGCACCGGCCGCAAGCGTCTGCTCGAAAGCGGCTACATCCGCGCGAAACTCGCACAGGAAAATCTGATCAAGGCCGCTTCGATTCCCTACTCGATTCTGCGCTCGACGCAGTTTTTCGAGTTCATAGGCCGCATCGCACAAGAGAGTGCGGACGGCAAAGGCGTTCGGGTCTCGAATGCTCTGTTTCAACCCATCGTATCGGATGACGTCGTTGCAGCACTCACCGACCTCGCCGTCGGATCGCCGGTAAACGGAATTGTGGAGGTCGCCGGTCCCGACAAGCTCCGTCTTGACGATCTCGTCCGGCAAGCACTGAGAGCAAACGGCGATACGCGCGAGGTGACCACGGACGCCAGTACCCGTTACTTCGGTGCAGAGCTGGACGATCAGACTCTCACTCCCGATGCTGGGGCGCGCATCGGCACCACACACTTCGCGGACTGGATAAGCCGCTCCAAGTCTTCGAAGCCTGCAGCGGCGGCGACTGCGAAAGACCCACTGTCGCCACGACTTTGAATGGAACGACCGTATGACGCACGCCTGTTCGGTACCGGTATCGGTACTGAACAGGTGACAACCGATCTTCGAGGATGAGAGTTATGAAGCTGTACTATTTTCCGGGCGCCTGTTCGCTTGCCGATCACATCGTCCTGGAGTGGATCGGTGCCCAGTACGAAACGGTCCAGATGGATCACAGCAGTATCAAGTCACCGGACTATCTCACCCTCAACGCGAACGGAACCGTTCCGCTGCTGATGGATGGCGACCTTCTCCTGGACCAGAACGCTGCGATCCTGTGCCACCTCACCGATCTGTATCCGCAGGCACACCTGATTGGCGACAACACACCGCGCGGACGCGCCGAGGTGATGCGCTGGCTCAGCTATCTGAACTCCGACGTGCATCCTGCGTTCAAGCCGATCTTCTCGCCGACTCGATTCCTGCCCGACGAAGCATTCTCCGGGATGATCGCAGATACCGCCCGCAACAACGTGCGCGGACATCTGCGTCACCTCGATGCACGACTCGAAGGCCGTGATTGGCTCGTCGAGCAAAGGTCGATCGCCGACCCTTACCTGTTCGTCATGCTGCGCTGGGCGGTCCGCCTCGGGATCGGCCTGGAAGCATTCAAGAACCTGTCGCGCTTTCTCCAGCGAATGTACGCGGACCCAGGTGTCCATGCAGCAATCCTCGCCGAAGAAGGCGCCGTTGCCGATTCCAGTATCCGGAGCTAATCATGTTCAACTTCAAGTACTGCGCAATGCTGCTGGTCTTCGCATGCAGCACCACAATGGCTCAACGCACCCATGCCGCGGAGCCGCCGCCCGTGGTTGCTGCGTCCTTTTCAAAGGAACTGGCGGATATCCCAGGCAAGGAAGTCCTGATGCTCACGGTCGAGTATCCACCGGGCGGAGCAGATCCCATCCATCGTCATGACGCACACGCGCTTGTCTACGTGCTCGAAGGTTCCATCGTCATGCAAGTCAGGGGCGGAACGGAAGTCACTTTGAAACCGGGAGAGACCTTCTACGAAGGTCCCAACGACATCCACACGATCGGTCGAAACGCGAGCAAGACCAAGCCAGCCAAGTTTGTCGTGTTCCTGGTCAAGTCCACCGGCGTCGCACCCGTGTTGCCCGCGAGCTAGCGAGGCTAGTGAGAGGCCAGTGACTCGCAAAGCCGCTCCCGCGCAATTTTCTGGATCAACCGTGGAGGCAAAACACCATGCAATTTACTCCAGTCGTGACCGACGCTTCGACGCTCTCCCGCGGTTCGTTGCCGCTCATTCCGGATCCTGTTACTCGGCTAGTAGCCGGAGTTCGCGTTCCCGATACGCCACTGGTCTCTCGCGCAATCGAATATGCGCGGGAGAATTCCGAGCCGTACCTCTTCAACCACGTAATGCGATCCTGGTTGTTCGCTGTGACCTTTGCGGAGATCAGGAACGTTGCGTACGACACCGAAGTTCTGGCGGTAGCGACGCTGCTGCACGACATGGGTTTGACGACGGCGCTCAGCGGGCCGCTGCGATTTGAGGTCGAAGGCGCGAATGCCGCACGATCTCTCGCTCGCAATGAGGGGATCGATGAACGTCGCTGCCAATTGATCTGGGACGGTATAGCACTGCACTCGACTCCCTCGATCTGCCTGTACAAGGAGGCGGAGGTCGCTTTGTGCACGTCCGGCATCGGCGTTGATTGGGGTGGCTTCGGTTACAGCGCTCTGCCGGAGATGAGGATCGGTGAAATCATCGAGGCATTTCCGCGATTGAAAATGAAAGAGCGATTCACCCGCGCGGTGTGCAATCTGGTGGAGACACGTCCCGCCACCACGTACGACAACTTCGCACGCGATTTCGGAGAGCGTTTCGTACCCAATTATCACTCGATATCAAATGTCGATCTGCTGTTGAACTCTCCGTTCAAGGAGTAGCCCTCTGCGGCTCGATGCGCAGATCGGCATGTTGATCGCAACGATCTAGACTTCGGAACGCACGCGGTCGCTCCGACCGAAGAGCCCCGCGAAGCAGTGAATGCAAACATCGCGATTCGCTGATCAGTGGCAAACCCTGCAATCGTCCTACTGACCCCGGTCAGAGCACCTCGCGGGGCCGCTGGCGACGGCATCGGCCTGACGATCGCCATCGCTGCTGTCGGAATGAAAAGAAAAGTCAGACGAACGCCTTTCGATCAGCGGGATCCCAGCACGTGGCGGCGCCGATCTCTACACGCATTTCGATGACGTCGCAACCACCTACAAGCACGAGATCGCCCCTCGATCCGGCCGCCTCTGCAAACGTTCTCATTGCGGAAAAACTTCAGTAGCGGACATCCAGCCACTAGGGTAAAAATGCCGGCCTCGGAAGAGATTCGCACCGGCGATCGCGACCACGAACGGTGACGCGAACGGTCGCTCTTCCAGAATAATTTCCGCAGGCAGGGGGACCGGATGGTGTCTGAAGAGCAATTACAAGAATGGCGCGAGCGCGCGCTGCGCGTAGAAGAAGAAGTCGGCAAGGCCATCGTCGGTCAGCAGGACATCATCAGGCTCATCAACATCGCGCTGTTTGCCCGCGGCCACGTGCTGCTCGAGGGCGACGTCGGCGTGGGCAAGACGACCATATTGCGGGCGTTCTCGCGCACCATCGGTGGGGATTTCGAGCGCGTCGAAGGCACGGTCGACCTGATGCCAGGCGACCTTGTGTATCACACGTATGTCGACGCCGAGGGCAAACCGCGGATCGAACCCGGGCCGCTGTTGCGCCACGGGGAACGGCTCGTGACGTTCTTCTTCAACGAGATCAACCGCGCCCGGCCGCAAGTGCAGTCATTGCTGCTGCGGGCCATGGCGGAACGCACGGTGTCTGCGTTCAATCAGGAATTTCGCTTCCCGCACATGACGGTGTTCGCCGATCGCAACCGGGTGGAGAAGGAAGAGACCTTCGAACTCGCATCCGCCGCACGCGATCGCTTCATGCTCGAGCTGCGCATGCCTACGCCGGCCGAGCAATCGGTGCGTCGCGCGCTGGTGTTCAATCCTGACTTTCACGACGTCGATCAACTGATCGAGCGGGTCACACCCGGCGTGCTGCCCTGGCAGGAGCTCAACACGATTGGCGCCGCGATTCAGCGCACCGTCCAGGTAAGCGAGACGCTGGAAAGCTACGTACTGGATCTGTGGGAAGCAACTCATGCGCCCGACAAGTTCGGCGTGCGCATCGAGGGTGCCGACATGAGCAAGCTGATACTGGCGGGCGCCAGCCCTCGCGGCATGATGGCGCTGATCCGTGCCGCCCGCGTGGTTGCATGGCTGGCTGGCCGCACCCATCTCATCCCGGCGGATATTCATGCAGTGGCAGCGCAAGCCCTCGGCCATCGCATCTTCTTCACGCCCATCTACGAATTGCGCCGCGCGCAGATCGCCGATGAGCTCATCGCGCAGATTCTCGAGCGGGTTGCCACGCCGCGATGACGAGTCCGTCGACGGAGTTCCACTACAGGATGCCCCACAGGGGCGGCGGATGGCGCCAGGGCTCGCACCCCGGATCGAGCCTGGGCATGGGCCAGGAATTTGTCTCGCACCGCAGCCTGTACGACTGGCCCGACCCACGTCGCCTCGACCTGCGCGCGAGCCTGCGCGATCCGCGCTCCCAGTGGCTTGTGCGGGTGAACCGTCAGCGAGTCAGCGTGCCAGTGCACGTAATCGTGGACGTCTCGGTCTCGATGAGCTTCGGTTCGCAACGCACGAAGCTGCAGGTCGCAGCGGACTTCGTGGACGCCCTCGGACAAAGTGCTTTCCGGGTCGGCGATACGCTAGGCATGTTCGCGTTCGATACCCGCGCGCGCACGGACCTGTTCATGCCGGCACTGTTCAGCCGCGGGATGGGTAGCTTGATGGCTGCAATGCTGACGAGCTGCGAGGCCGTCACGCCTGGCAGCGAGGGATTGGAAGAAGTCGCGCATCACGTTGCAGGCCGTAACGGGCTCATCTTCCTGATTTCCGATTTCCATTGGCCTGTGGATCGACTGGGTAACGTGCTGGACCTGCTGGCGCCTTCTTATATCGTACCGATGGTGATGTGGGACCCGGCGGAGTTGCAGGCTCCGACGAACGACACGCTAATGTCGCTGCGAGACATGGAGTCTGGTGCTCACCGCACGTTGTGGGCTCGCCCCCGATTGCGCACCCAGTGGGCAGAGGCTGTAGAGCAGCGACGGAAGAACCTGGGCGAAGTGTTTGCGCCGCGAGGCATTCGCCCGTTCTACGTGTCCGGCAGATTCGACAGCGAGGCCATGTCACGCTACTTCTTCGAGGGCACCGCGTGAATCGCAGGATGAGTCGCAGCATCTTTGGGTCGCTGGCTATTACTGTGTTGCTGGCGGCATTCTCCGTGGCTCAAGCGAGCTCTGCCGAGTCGACGAAAACGTCAGACGCCGCCGTGGAGCCCGTCCAGGCAGTCGTTCAGCAGCCGCGTTCCTTCGGCTACGTGCTGGGAGACGTGTTTACTCAGCGAGTCCTGCTGCAACTCGGAGATGCGCCGTTTGAGCCAGCGACGTTGCCCAGGACGCAGCGCGTGGGCCTTTGGTTGGAGCGGCGTGCCTCGCGAATCGAGTCCGCTGCCGATGGCCAACGCTGGCTGAATGTCGAGTACCAGCTCATCAACGCACCTCATTCGCTCACGACAATCAGCTTGCCGCCCTGGGAACTAGCGTCAAAGCAGAGCAAGGTGAAGCTTGCGATTCCAGAGTGGCCCATCAGCGTGAGCGCGTTGACCCCACGCTCGGCGTTCGACGCGGGTGGCCTGGGCGAGCTCAGGCCCGATCGGCAGGCGGCAGTCATTGCAAGCGCACCGATACGAAGGCAGCTCCTGCTCTGGGCCATCGCGTTGGTCGTGACATTGGCAGCGTGGCTCGCATGGACGAAGTGGCGCGATCGACTGTCTGCCTCGAATCAACCCTTCGGGCGGGCCTGGCACGAGATCCAACACCTCGACGCGGAGACCCTGCAGGCCTGGCAAGCGCTGCATCGCGCGTTCGATCGAACCGCAGGCCGCGTCATGCATGCACAGACGTTACCGGCGCTGTTCGAACGAGCTCCGCACCTGCAACCGCTGCGTGCGCAGATCGAACGATTCTTCGCCGCCTCGAGCGAACGCTTCTTTGGTTCCGGCGCGCCGGATGCGGAAGTATCGATACGTTCGCTCTGCGACGAGTTGCGACGCCTGGAAAGGCGGCATGAGCGATGAGCTCCAGTTTCGCTTTCGAGCAGCCGTGGTTCTTGTTGCTGTTGCCGCTAGCGTTGCTGCCGCTGTGGCCCGCCGGACGTGACGCTCTGTCATTCGCAGCGGTCTCCTGGTTGCCCGCGGATCGCGCCGGCCGGATTGCCGGCCTGCTTTGGTCCACCTTTGCCGTGATCGCGCTTGCCAGCTTGGTTATCGCGTTGGCGGAACCGGGCCGACCGCAAACCGAGGTCGCACGCACCGGCCGCGGCGCGGAGATTCTCGTGCTCATGGATCGAAGTCGCAGCATGGACGATCACATGCTGCCGAACGACTGGCGCAAGCTCGACCCTTCGGCGCGTCTGTCGCTTCAGGATAGCGGTCCACCCAAGTCGCAGATGGCACGCGATCTGCTCGCGAAGTTCGTTGCACAGCGCACTGACGATAGATTCTCATTGATGTTCTTCAGCACCCGGCCTTTGAGCGTTGTGCCCTTTACCCAGCACGACGCAGCCATGCAGGCCGGAATCATCGCAGGGGGCATCGGACACGGACTCGCGGACACCGACGTCGGCCGGGCACTGATTGCAGGCATCGGGGAGTTCGACCAGCGCGCCTATTCGGGTAGCCGCATCATCATGCTGGTCTCGGATGGCGGGTCGGACCTGGACGACGCAACACGCGACCGGATTCGCAAGGCGCTGACACGCAATCGCATTGCGCTCTACTGGATCTACCTGCGCTCCTACAACAGCCCGCTGCTTGAAGATACGGATCCACGCCAGGCGGGCGCGCCGGAGATCGCCCTGCATCGATTCTTCCAGACTCTGCACACACCCTATCGGGCATATCAGGCCGAGGAACCCGAGGACCTGGCGAAGGCGGTAGCGGACGTCGGGCACGAACAGAATTCCCCGCTCGATTTCACCGAGCTGGTACCCAAGCTGAGCTACACACGCTACTTCCTTGGGGCCGCCGCTTTCTCTTGCCTGATGCTGTTGCTGTATCGGGCTCTGTTGTTACGGAGTTGGCAATGAGACGACGTGTCGCGCATTGCGCGTTTGGAGCGGTCGCACTGGTATGCGGCGCGCTCAGCACCTATCAGACGTTTCGCCTGGTACAGAGCAATCGGATCAACACGGCGATCGCGAAGGCACAGGCAGCGGAACTCGATGCCGACGTTCCAGAAGCTCGCTTCGCCCGTGCGCTGGCACTCGCACAATCCGGCAAGTCTGAGGCAGCGATCAAAGTCTACAAGTCGCTGACCCAGGGGACGCGCCCGGATATACGAAGTGCCGCGCTCTATAACGCGGGCAATCTGTATATGCGCGATGCTCTGCGCCACGGTGCGGACGAGTCATTCAAATCAGTGCCATTCATCGAACTGGCGAAGCAGGCTTATCGGGACCTGCTGCGCGACCAACCGGGCGATTGGGATGCGCGCTACAACCTCGAGCGTGCCTTGTGGCTTGCACCTGAGATCGAAGACGACGACGGGGAAGAAGGTACTCCGCAGGGCAAGGCATTGCAGCTCGTGACCACCCTGCAGGGCGAGCCAGTCGACCTGCCATGAACGGGGCTCGAGGATTGTTCACCGGCTGGGATCGTGGCTCCGGCATCGTGGTAGTCGCCCTGGTGTTGCTGCTGCTGGGACTGATCACGCCGACGGTGCAGTTGCCGCGCGCAACTTTCGATTACATCGTGGTATTCGACATCAGCCAAAGCATGAACGTCGAGGACTACGAGATCGACGGTGTTCCGGTGAGCCGTCTGATCTATGCGCGTAACTCGGCCAAGCAGGCGCTGCGCGCGCTGCCGTGTGGCTCGCGTGTAGGTTGGGGTGCGTTCACGGGCAGCCGCACGCTGCTCCTGCTCGCGCCAGTGGAAACCTGCGCCAACTACAACGACCTGCTCGCTTCGCTCGACAAAATCGACGGTCGCATGCGGTGGTCCAATGCCAGCGAGATCAGCAAGGGTGTCTATTGGGCGATGCAGGCCGCCCAGGAGACAGGTTCCGCACCGAACATTGTCTTCGTGACCGATGGCCAGGAATCGCCTCCGCTGGAGTCTGGACAACTACCCACGATGCTCGATGACCTCAGAGGCAGTCCGATCCATGGCTGGCTCGTTGGCGCGGGCAGCGATGCGCTCAGTCCTATTCCCAGGGAGGATGAGGACGGTACGCGGATCGGGTTCTGGCACGCCGACCAGGTCATCCAATCCGAAAGCTCGATGGACGGGGCAACTCCGGGACTGGAACATCTATCGGCATTGCGCGAGCAACACCTGCAGACAGTCGCCAGCCGGCTGGATCTGAACTACGCGCGCCTCGCGGACGAATCGTCCCTCGGCAAGGCCATGCGTGACAGCCGGTTCGCGCGCCGCCGCCCTGTGCCAACGGATCTCTCATGGCTGGCGGCAGCAGTGGCCTTGTTATTGCTGGTCGTGCGATTGCGCCCAGAGTTTCGATCACGCAACGTCCGGCGTCGCGCCGCAGCCTGAGCCGTTACTTACTGGCGAACGCCACCACTGGTTACCCCACCGCTAACCGCTAACCGCTTCTCCAGCTTAAACCCCTCCGATCGCCGGCAGATGCTCAAATCGCTGCAGGACGGATATCATTGCGACGCCAGTGATTCCTCCAGCTGCAAGGAGAGTTATCGATGACTGCCAGCCGTCGCGATTTCCTCGTAGGCACCGGCGCTGCTATCGCCGTAGCCAATCTGCCCGCACATGCCGCCAGCGCTGAGGATGCCGGCGCCGAAAGGCTCCTCGCCGAGTTTGCTGAAGAGCTGCTAGTCGACTATCCGGAGAGCGCGACCAGCCTGGGCATCGATACCGGCCAGCGGATGAACCTGAAGGCCAGGTTGGCCGACCGCTCGGCGGCGGGACAACAGGCGATCGCCCGACGGGTTGCCAAGCGGCTCGAGCGGCTGAGGGCCATCGATACTTCCGCTCTCAGCGAGGCGGCTCGCACCGATGTGGAAGTCATGCGCACGGCGCATGAATTTGCATCCGAGGGCTTTGCCTTCCCCTACGGGGACACGGCGCTGCTCAATCAGAACTGGTCGTGGCGCAACGCCCCCTACGTCGTCGCTCAGAATACCGGTGCATTTCTCGAGATCCCCGGCCTGCTGGACACGCAGCACACGGTTGAGACGCCTAAGGACGCGGATGCCTACCTGTCACGACTGGAGGCATATGCCGGTCAGCTGGATGGCGAAACCGGGCGACTCAAAACCGACGCGGCTCAGGGCGTCGTCGCACCAGATTTCCTGCTGGACAAGACGCTCAGCCAGCTGAAGATCGCGCGTAGCGGCAATGTTGCCGACTGGTCGCTGGTGACGTCGCTGGCGAAGCGGACAACCAAGATGCCAGGCGATTTCGCGGCGAAGGCCACGAAGATCGCAACACAAAAGGTCGCACCGGCGCTCGATCGCCAGATCGCGGAACTGGAGGCACAGCGCCCGCGAGCAACCGGCGATGCAGGCGTATGGAAACTGCCGCGAGGGGATGAGTACTACGCCTGGACGCTCAGGGCTGCCACCACCACGCGCATGACTCCCGAGCAGATTCACGACAGGGGCCAGGAAGAGCTGAGCGCCCTGCAAGCCGAGATGGATACCATCCTTAAGAACCAGGGCTTGAGTTTGGGCACGGTTGGCGAGCGCATGACCGCACTAGGAAAACAGCAACGCTTTCGCTTCGCGGAAAGCGACGAAGGCCGCGCGCGACTCATGGCTTTCCTGAAGGAACGCGTAAGCGACATCCGCTCACGGCTCCCGCGTGCATTTGCAACGCTGGTACCGGGCAACCTTGAGATCAAGCGGATGCCGCCCGAGGTGGAGCCCGGTGCTCCGGGCGCCTATGGCGGCGCCGGCACCATCGACGGCAAGGTGCCGGGCACCTTCTGGATCAATCTGCACACGATGAGTGTGTGGACCACCTACAACTTGCCGACCCTCACCTATCACGAGTCCATCCCTGGTCATGTGTGGCAAGGCGAGTACACGTTCAAGCTGCCACTGTTCCGCTCACTGCTCGCCTTCAATGCTTATTCGGAAGGGTGGGCACTTTACGCTGAACAGCTTGCCGCGGAACTTGGTGTCTACGACGCCGATCCCGTCGGCCGTCTGGGCTATCTGCAGTCCATCGCCTTCCGTGCTTGTCGACTCGTCGTCGATACCGGACTGCATGCGAAGCGCTGGACGCGCGAGCAGGCGATTCAGTGGTTCGCCAGCACCAACGGGTCGAGCATCGAGGAAGTGACCAGCGAAGTCGATCGCTATTGCGCATGGCCCGGCCAGGCCTGCGGCTACAAAGTGGGACATAGCGAGATCAACCGGGTGCGCGCCAAGGCAAAGAACGTCCTCGGCGCGAAGTTCGACCTTCGTAAATTCAACGATCTCGTGGTGAAGGGCGGTGGCGTGCCGATGGTTGTGCTGGCAAGCAACGTCGATGCGTTCATAAGGCAGCGCTGAAGCCTTGGCTCATCCCCAGAATTGAAACGCGCCGGGAGCGGAATGGAAATGTGCGCGGCGATGTGGATCGCCGCCAGCCTGATCGTCCTCTGAGCATGATACGAGGACATCACCTTACAACTCGCTGGAGAGAGTCATCATGCGCAGAGTCATTGCCGCCACGTTTCTAAGCCTGGACGGCGTCATGCAGGCACCGGGCGGGCCGGAGGAAGATCCCACCGGCAACTTCAATCACGGTGGCTGGACGTTCAACTACTGGGACGAAGCGATGGGACAGGTCATGGGCAAAGCCTTCGAGCAACCCTTCGACCTGTTGCTGGGACGCAAGACCTACGAGATCTTCGCGGCGCACTGGCCCTACATGCCAAGCGGCGACCCGGTTGCCGAGCGATTCAACGCCGTCACCAAGTATGTCGCGACCTCCTCCACGCAACCGCTGACGTGGAAGAACTCCGTGGCCCTGCGCGGCAACGTCGCGGCGGAAGTAGCCAAGCTGAAGCAACCGGACGGACCCAACCTGCTACTTCAGGGCAGCGGCCAGTTCATCCAGACACTGCTGCAGAACGATCTCATCGACGAGTTTCGGTTGTTGGTATTTCCGCTGGTGCTGGGATCAGGCAAGCGACTGTTCGGCTCAGGCACGAAGTTCGGCGGCCTGAAACTGGTGGATTCGAGTGTCTCAAGCACCGGCGTTACGATGACGACCTACCTTCGCTCGGAACCGTTGGCCACCGGCTCGTTTGCGCACGCAAACCCCACCGAGGCCGAACTTGCGCGACGGGAACGGATGAAACGCGAAGGCTAAGGCCGCTTACATGCAATGGCCTGCAAGGAAGCGAGCCATTGCCATACGCCAGAATCCCTCACGATGCTTCACGCGCGCTGCGCCACAAGCCCCCGCTCCGGCGATACCACCGCCACCCGCGCGCCGTAGCTCTCAGGCGGGTCACGGCGGAATAGTCCCAGGTTCAAACGGCGCCAGCAGACCGTTATGACAACACCAGTGTGACCTCAATGGGCGGTGGAACGGGCGCCATGCGGAAATCCTGTAGGGGTCCGTCGCACCCGCTTTTGCGCACTCAAGAGCCGCGAACTGGGTATCCGCCGGGTTTGCTGGCCGGCCATAAAGGCTGAGACTAAGCACCGTTGAAGCGTGATTGGTGTTTTTCGCTAAGGGCAAACCCATCGAAAGGTGGGGACGCAAAGCCTCCGGTCCGACGGACGTGAAGTTCCAGGATAGCGGGGTTGCCGGAGTGCCAGTAACTGCGTGAACCCCTGGGGTTTGCGCCGGCTCATTCCGTCATCCCACTTCCGACTCCGCTCCGTGCGACCGCAGGCTCCTTCACATCAGGAGTCGTCGCAATGCAGACCGGTGCCGAGAAATTCAGCCTCCGTGGAACCCTTTGTGGACTGTTGATCGCATTCAGTGCCGTGGCAATGAGTGGCTGCGGTGGTGGTGACGACAGTGCGGCTCCGGCAGTCGAGGCGGCGACAGCCCCTGCCCCTGCAGTGACCCCGACGTCCACTCCGACCCAAACACCTGCTGCTGATTCCACGTCTCCTTCGGCAACGCCAGACCCGGTCGCAACGCAGGACACGGCACCCACGCCTGCTCCCGTGCTACCGCAAGCACCTGCGCCTGTTGCTCCGACGCCCACGCCTTCTCCTGTGCCTGTGCCCGTGCCTGCGCCAACACCCGCGCCAACGGCGCAGAACCAGGCGCCCACAATTTCCGGAAGCGCATTAACGGCTGTGAATGCGAATAACGCGTACAACTTTGTGCCGAACGCAACTGACGCGGATGACGACACGCTCGCGTTCAGCATCCAGCAGAAACCTTCTTGGGCAACTTTCTCCACCGTGACCGGCAAGCTCTCTGGTACACCCAGCGCCGCGGATGTGGGGACGTACTCGAACATCGTCATCGGCGTCACCGATGGTAAGGCCAGTAGCACGATGGGCCCGTTCTCCATTCAGGTAACCGCCACGTCGGACGGTCGCGTGACGTTGTCGTGGTCCCCGCCCACCGAGAACACTGACGGCACTCCGATCACCGATCTGTCGGGCTACAAGATCCGCTATGGCACGAGCCCTTCGGCTCTTACCCAGACACTCAGCATCGACAACTCCGGTGTGACGAGCTATGTCCTGGAAAACCTCTCGCCCGCGACCTGGTACTTCGCAGTCGTGGCAGTTACGAGCAGCGGCTCGGAGAGCAGCGACTCGAACGTGGTGAACAAGAAGATCTAACAGAATCCCAAGACATCAAAGGATTGGAAGGGCCGGCTCCCCCGCTTTGAATACAAGGGGCGTATGGATTCCTGGGGGGAACCCATCGGTTGTGTAGGCTTTGGCTCCACAACCTGCCGGCAACGGGCTGTAGTAGTAGCGAGCCACTCAAACCGCGATGCCCGCCGCGGCAAGAAAACCCCAGCAATCTGTCACACGCGATACGGCTTCGACGTCTGATGATCAAACCGCAGGAACTGCGGCTTGGTCCAGCCGATTTCCCCACCGTCGGAGCGTCCAATGCGAATACTTCTTACCGGAGCGACCGGGGTAGTCGGTCGGCGTGTGCTGCCGCTGCTGGTTGCTGCCGGCCACTCGGTAACCGTATTGGCAAGAAATGAACGAGCGCGCCAGAGCATGGCGAAATCCGGAGCGCAATCTGTTTGCGCGGACTTATTCGATCCCGATGCTCTCAAGCGCGCCCTGGCCGGGCACGACACGCTGGTCAATCTCGCGACGCACATGCCCTCGGCTGCCTGGAAGATGGTGTTCCGCAGCGCATGGCGCCCGAATGATCGCATCCGATCTCTTGGCGTGCGCAATCTGGTGAACGCCGCACTGGCGACCGGGGTTCAACGCATCGTCCAGGAATCGTTCGCGCTCACTTATCCGGATCGCGGTGAACAATGGATCGATGAGAGCACCGCACTCGCGCCCGCTTGCTACAACGCAAGCGTTCTGGACGCGGAATCATCCATCGCTCGTTTCTCCGCGACCGGCGCGACGGGAGTCGTCCTGCGCTTCGCGGCATTCTACGGTCCGGACGCAATGCAGGTGCACAGTTACCTCTCGGGTGTGAAACGAGGTTGGGCAGCGATTCCCGGAAGCGCGTCCGGTTTCATATCTTCCGTCTCACACGACGATGCCGCGAGCGCGGTGGTGGCTGCATTGAGCTGCAGCAGTGGCCCCTACAATGTCGTGGACGACGAGCCCATGCGACGGATCGACTACTTCGGCACGCTTGCTCAGGCTCTGAGCCTGCCGGCTCCTCGATTCATGCCTGTCTGGACGACTCCATTGTTCGGCTCTGTCGGAACCGCAATGGCGCGATCACTGCGCATTTCCAACCTCAAACTCCGTGCACAAACCGGCTGGACGCCCGCACTGCCGAGTGTTCGGCAGGGCTGGCCGGTCACACTGGCACAGATGAGTCGTGACTGAGAGCGCCGGCCCCCAACTCGATCCACGCCGGCGCGTGATCGCTCGCCTTCTCCCAGCCGCGAACATCCCTATCGACACCTGCGCGTTCCAATAATTTGGTGGCGCCGGCATTGAGCAGGAAATGATCTATGCGCAAACCCGCGTCGCGCCCGTACGCGTTGCGGAAATAGTCCCAGTAGGTATAGATCTGTTCATCCGGATGCAGGAACCGGATCGCGTCAGTCCACCCCTGCCCCATCAAGCGGGCAAACGCATCTCGTGTCTCGACACGGAAGAGCGCGTCGTCGATCCAGCGCTCGGGCTTATATACATCGCGCTCGGTTGGTATGACGTTGTAGTCGCCCGCGAGAATGACTGGAATGTCGCGGGTTACCAGCTCGGCAGCGTGCTCAGTGAGGCGCTGTAGCCAGCGCAGCTTGTAATCGAATTTTGGGCCTGGCGCAGGATTGCCGTTAGGGAGATACAAGCAACCGATCAAGACGCCACCCACAGTAGCCTCGATGTAACGGCTGTGCGCATCATCCGCATCGCCGGGAAGTACGCGCCGGATCTCAGCAGGCTCTGCATTTCGGGCCAGGATGGCGACTCCGTTGTAGCTCTTCTGCCCATGCCAGATCACGCCGTAACCGGCATCTCGTATGGCGGCTTCCGGAAATTTCTCCTGCGGCGCCTTCAGCTCTTGCAGGCAGACGACATCCGGCGTCGTCTCCTGAAGCCAACGAAGCATGTTGGGAAGCCGGGCATTGATACTGTTGACGTTGTAAGTGACGATTCGCATGCGCCGCATTGTAGCGAATATGCGAAGCCGCCTGGCACGCGATCCATCGGCATTACAGCCCTTCGACCCGACGGGCGGGTCGAGAGGACTGCCTTCCGCGTTCAACTATTGCTTCGACTCAGCGCGTGGCCGGAGCGTTGAATGACTCGCACGAGACGTTCGGGTGCCAGTTCACGAACGCACCATTCGGGTTGTCCTTCCACGCCCAGACGTGCAGCGTATAGAACGCGGGGAGCCCGAAGCGATTGGGGGTTTCGAAAAAATGGAATAGCTGACCCATGAGCTCCGGTGGCGACGCATGCGTCGCATTCCATGCATCGGCGAGGATCAGGAAGTCGGCACCGGTCAGCCGCAGACGTCCGCTCGGAGTCGGCTCGTAGATCACGATCTGGGGATGAGTCGCGTCCACTTCGCCTTTGCCGACCAGCTCTAGATTGACGTAATGAAGGCCCATTGCACCGGTGTAGTCACCGCTCACACAGCCGAATTGCAGGGCGTACCCCTCCGCTTCGGCCTGCTGCACATCCTTGAAGCGCTCGGTGGCGTTGCGGACAATCCTGAGAAGGGCGCTCGACCTATTCCTCTGTTCCGGCGTCATCTCACTCTGCGGTGTCGACGCGTGAGACTGACCATCGTGTGCCAGGGCAGACACCGGACCGATACTCATGAGAGCAAGAGTTATCGCGGAATACTGAAGTAGCGTCGAGAATCGCCAGACATTCGCTGTGTTAGCTTCTTTCATCGTATGAACTCCCTTACAGAACCATGCGACCATCGGTCGTGCCCGGCGTCCGGAAGTCATTCGATCCCGCAGGATCCTGAGGATTTCCGCAACACCGAACCTCATCGCCGATCACTTGTGTGATTTGGCGAGAGCAGCACGGTGAGGCCGCTGCGTTGGCGCTAGCGTGGGGAGGAACGTGGAATCAGCGTGGGAAAAAGCGTGGAATTCACTTGTGCAGGGCGGGATGCTACTCATCACTGCGCCGCTGCATGACAGTACAATCTGCGTCAGCGAAGAGGTGCGAATTGCCGGCGTGGACAGTGGAGACAAACCGCACTCTTCTGCGTAAGCCGGTGGCGTACCATAAGCACACGTGGACCGCGAAACCGGAGGTATCCAGCAATGATGCGTTCAGCCGCCCTGCTTGCGCTTTGCACCGTCAGCGCCTGCACGACAATCAAGATCAACCCTGGCGACACAGAGACCATCGTGTATGAGGGCGGCGTCGATGTCGCCAACGACCTGACCACTCGTGCGTGCCGCAAAGCGGGCCAGCGCAGCGCCGAAATCATATCGACGGTCAACAAGGACCCAAAGCTTCCCGCAGGTACCGGCAGACAGGTAACCACCTTTCGATGCTCGGCTGCCGAGCCGCCGCAACAACAGTAGCCAGCCTCAAACAAGCGACCGGGATGTGAGGGTCGTTGCCTGGTTGAACGTCGAAACGTTGACGGCGAACGAGATAATGGCGGCTGCGGCTGGAGGTTGCGGTGGCGCAGCCTCCAGATTGAATTCTCATTGTTCGCCATAGCTATCGCCTACGCAGCAGCCTCATCCCACCGCAAAGGATCCGGCAGCGAGACGGCCGAAAATTCCAGATGAATGACTCGTCGCGGCTTCGCTGAGATTGCCTTCCGCGAGGCGTGCAGAATCAGAGGACGCAGCAGCAAGGCATCACCTGCCGTTGCTTCGCACAGGTGTTTACCGTGACGTTCGGCAACAGCCGCTGCATCGCCAGCGGGCAAACGACCAAGCCGATGCGAACCGGGGGAGGGCAATCTCCGCGATGCTTGGCACCTTCTGCGCGAGGCCGCGAATCCCTGCTGTGGCAGGATCCTGTAGGCGCTCTTCTATCGCTCGCGTCGCTTCCAGGATTGCGCACGAGTCCAACTCTCGCAGAGTTCGCGGAGCACGCAGAGCACGGTCCGTCTTTATAAAGAGAGCATTTCACTCAGCGCGCTTTGCGAGCTCCGCGAGATACTCCGGATTCCCAGAGATGAATGCCAGCGCCCTGGACTACGGCAAAACCGTCGCGCTCCAACTCACCAACCATCATTTCCCGCCCGCTGCCGACCCGCTCACACGGCGCCCTCGGCTTTGGGCAGCATACGAATATTCAGCGCCCCAGCCTTAAGCTCCTGATCGTCGAAGTAGACACGCGACTTCAATCGAGCCGGGGCCTCTGCGGCGAACGGAGTGAACTGAAACAGAGCAGTCGCATAGATGGCATCGTGATTGGTGTCCACCGCAGTCTGGTCCTGTGCCATGAGCTGCGTATCGAAAGCGCGCTCAGCTATAACTGTATCTTCCATGAGCATCCGGAAGAGAAGTCTCTTTGGGCGTCGATCCATCAAAACGCGCAGAGTCACGGCGGCACACAGCTTTGGCAGAAAGACCGGAAAGGCTTCCACGTACAATATCCCCTGATACACACCCATGTAGGAGACCTTGTTTCCGACCTCCTGACGCAAGTCGTCGCAGAAGATCGTATATACGACCGGCGAAGTGTTTTGATCAGTCATACTGCTTGCTGCCTTTCGAAGGCAAGAAGCACTTCATCAATCCGAACGCCGAGTTCGCGCGCCAACCTGCGTAACGTCGCGACTTCAGGATTGCCGTTGCCCTGCTCAAGACGAGCGATCTGCGGCTGACTCGCTCCAATCCTTTGCGCCAATTCACGCTGCGACAGACCACAGGAGAGCCGCATGGATGCCAGCGAGCGGATTTCCCCCGATTGGTCAGCGAGTTCTACTCGGCTTTGTTTCAGCTCCTCGGCCCATTCCGGGTCGCGCTCAAGCTGAGCGACAAAGTCATCGATCCTCTGTGATCCCGCTACACCAGAATGAACCGGCTCAGATGAGAAGCGATCAACAGCCACTATCACCAGGCATTGCTTGGCAGAGGTGGCCTTCGACGACTCAAGCGGGACCGGTTGGGCAACCGAGCTTGTCGTAGTCAGCGACAACTCGCTTGGTGAACGCATGGTTTGGGTCATAGTCGAAGTTCCGAGGTGCTATTCCAAGAACATGAACGATGTCTGTTGCGGGGTTATGCGCGTACACGGCCCTGAATCTCTCGCCCTTGTTCTCGATCTCCCACACCTTCAGATAGCGCAACTTGCGACCAAGCTGCCATTGCTCTACCCAATCGCCCACGTAGAAGACATCTGTCCAGCGATCACCCCCGAATCCGGGTGCGAGTAGCTTTGAAAGCAATGAAGGATCAGCAGAGATTTCTTGAAGTCGAACAAGAATGCGGGCCATCGCTCGGAGGTGCTGACGCCGGTAGCGATCAAAGTCGCTCTTCGCCGCCGGCATTATCTCCAGTGAGCGCACACGATACCTTTTAAGGCATGAGAGGCGCAACGGGTTCCGCGTGGGAATGGTTGCGATCTGCCAACCAGCGCACGAAAGGCTCCGCTCTCACACATAAGTGCCTGTTCCTACTAATCAATTTATGACTTTGATCAGGTGCCCATCAGTGCCCCAACACCGTACGCGCCGCTCTACACGATTGCAGGCTGTGAGATAGCCCTTGCCTCTCCCCCCACGCAAACGACTTGTGTCCAGCCGGAAGATAGCTCACTTGGGCCGGCGAATAGTTCGCGAGTTTTCACGCGATTGGGAGCTAAAGTCGGATCGTCGCATGCAACGCACTGGCGACTCCCGAAGCTGTGTTTTGACTTCCGAACATACGAACCTGAGTCATTCGAGTGTGCCGCTCGTGGCACGTTGCCTGGCAAGAGCATCCAGCGCCGATTCCGCACTTCTGTCTCATGACTCCCCAATCAGCATCGGGCCCTCTTCGGGCAACATTGCGGCGGCCGTGTCTACACAGTCATCGAAGAAACACTCAGCGCTATAACGGCAAACAGATGTAGTGGCGGGGCGGCCTGTAGTGGACTGAGCTCGCCGGTTCCATCGAAGCCTGGAAGAAAGAAAAGCGAGGTGGCTCTATGGCTGCCTCACCACGAAGGCCTGGATCCAGTTGGCCTGCTGAGACTCCGCTGAAAAAAAGGCGACTAGGGTCGTCGCCTCCTCAGTTGGTCAGGCTGCGCTGGCGCGCGCCGTCTTCAACGCGGCGGTCCACCACAACAGATCGTCGATCATCTTTGCGGCAGAGCCATCGAGCTGCACGAGCCCCGCTTCGACATCGCCACCCTGGTAGTGCGCCATCAGGGTCGCCATGGGAATGTGAACCGATGAGCGGATCGGCGCGAGCTGCAATTCGACCGCTACTTCGCGCAGTTGCTGGACGCTGCGTACGCCCCCGGCACTGCCGTAGCTGACGAAGCAAGCCGCCTTACGCTTCCATTCCGGATAAACCCAGTCGATGGCGTTCTTGAGCACCGCCGCGGGTCCGTAGTTATATTCAGCGGTGACGAAGACGAAGCCGTCCGACTGTTCAACCGCGGATGTCCATCTTTGCACCGCCTCGTGCGCGAAAGCCGGCCGACCCGGCATGGCGGGCGTCAACGGCTGATCGAAAAATGGCATGGGAAAGTCACGCAGATCGAGCAACCGTACATCGATGCCCTCGCGCTTCTGCAGATGTCGAAGAATCCACTGCGCGGGCTTCTCAGAAAAACGACCTTCGCGAGTGCTGCCAACAATGACGGAAATGACGGTCACGCTTTACTCCAGTATCAAATTGCGACCTGGACTAAATTAGATACCATCGCTATGGTTCGCAAGAACGCACACGACTGATACCAGGGCACATTGAGATGACCGTCCACCTACCCGACCCGGCGAGCGAGAGCTGCCGCGCGTTCAATTCCATCCTCGCGCGCGTCGCTGATAAATGGACTGTGCTGATCGTCGTCCTGCTCGGCGACGGGCCAAAGCGGTTCAACGAGATCAAGCGAATGGTCGAGGGTATTTCACAGCGTATGCTGACGTTTACGCTGCGCCGCCTGGAGCGGGACGGCTTGGTGAAACGGACCGTCTACAACACCACCCCGCAGCGCGTCGACTATGAATTGACCAAGCTCGGCAGCACGCTCTGGAACGCCGTGGAGCCTCTCGGTTCGTGGGCACGCGATCATGTCGGCGAGATACTGATGTCGCGCGCAGCTTTCGACGAAAAGACCGCAAGCTAGGAAGCTCAAGAAGGGCCGCGATGCCCTTTGTCTTGCACGGCCTCGCTGCTCTTACGTCACTGCCTTATACATTGACCACTGAGGTCACGCGGTCGCCAGCATCGGGACGCGCCCTATTGCTGTTGCAGTCAAATCGTCGGGGCTTCAACGTCAGCTGTCGGATTCCAACGCTGGGACGCGAACCTGCAATTGCGCCGCAAGCAGGCGATCTGCATCGAGCAGCATCACCATGCGATCCCCGATCGTAGCGAGGGCACGAATGAATTCCGTGTTGGTACCCGTTCCGAGGTCGGGTGCAGCCTTGAGGTCATCCTGTCTGAGATCCGAAACATCGGAGACGCTATCCACGACGATGCCGATGTCCCGGTGGCCGTTGCCGGAATCCTCGACGGATAGCACAACGATGACCGTGAGCGGCGTGTACTCGACACGCTCCAATCCCAGGCGCGTTCGCAGATCCACGATTGGCACGAGTGAACCGCGCAGATTCTGTACACCCAGAACGTGTGGCGGCGCCTCGGGAATCTGCGTCACGCGGGACCAGCCGCGAATTTCCTGCACCCGAAGTATTTCGACTCCAAAGGATTCGTTGCCGAGGGTAAAAGTCAGAACCTGCTGCAGGCCGGACAGTGCGTCTGGATGACTCTCAACGACCGCATTCACGTCAAAACTCCTGCCAGACGCTGTCCCCACCGCTGGCCTTTACCGGGCGCCGGGCTGAGGGGACTGAATGCGGTGCGCTTCTGGCCTTCACGCCTACGGCCTTGCGAACTGGTAGCGCCTGGACCGAGGCTGACGGTCGCGCTGCCTGCGCTTCCATCTCTGCGGTTGCCGCAAGCAACTGGCTCTGGCCGATACGGAAGAAACCGATCTTCTCGACCAATGCCTGTGCCTGGTGCTCCATCGATTTGCTCGCGGCCGAGGCCTCTTCCACCAGCGCCGCATTCTGTTGCGTCACGCTGTCCATCTGCGTCACTGCCGTATTGACCTGATCGATACCCGCGGCCTGCTCTTCGCTCGCAGCGGAAATCTCAGCCACGATATCGGCCACTTTCTTGACGCTCGCGACGATCTCCGACAGCGACTTGCCCGATTCATCGACCAGCTGCGTGCCTGCTTTGACCTTCTCGACCGAATCGCCGATGAGGCCTTTGATTTCCTTCGCGGCAGTCGCACTGCGTTGCGCCAGGTTGCGGACTTCGCTCGCAACCACCGCGAACCCACGTCCTTGTTCGCCCGCGCGTGCCGCTTCGACCGCAGCATTCAGCGCCAGCAGGTTGGTCTGGAACGCGATCTCGTCGATGACATTGATGATGTCTGCGATGCGGCTGCTGGATTCGTTGATTGCACTCATTGCGTTGACAGCGCGACCGACGATATCTCCGCCACGATCCGCCTGATCGCGCGCACCGACTGCAAGCTGGCTTGCCTGGCGAGCGTTATCGGCATTCTGCTTCACGGTAGCCGTCATCTCTTCCATGCTCGACGCGGTCTCCTCCAGCGCCGAAGCCTGTTCCTGCGTGCGCTGGCTCAGGTCGTCGTTGCCGTTGGAGATCTGACGCGCCGCTGTGCCGACCGCATCCGCACCCACGCGCACCGTACCGACGATACCCGAGAGCTTCGCATCCATATCCTTCAGCGCGGCCAGCAGGCGGCCAAACTCATCCTTGCTGCTGATCGCGAACTCCTGTCCCAGTTCGCCACCCGCGATCCGCTCCGAAACCTGTACGGCGGTGTTGAGCGCGTTCAGCATCGAGGTCACCAGCAGCCAGCCGAAGACGCCGCCCAGACCCAGTCCCAGCACAATCGAAGTCCACGCGACGATAGTGGCGTGCGTGTAGTTCGCCTCGGCAAGCGTGCCGGCCTCGGCAGCGACCCGCTGCTGCAGCTCGAGCAACTGCTGCCCCGCTGCAATCATGACGTCGATCGGGCCCTGCAATTCGTCCTCACGGCGCTTACGTGCCGCATCGAGTTGTCCGGCGGCTAGCTGATCCGCGATGGCGTTGCGCACTCGCCGATAGTCATCGCGCGCCCTGGTGAACCCGTCCGCGAGTTCCTTTTCACCCGGCGCCATTTCGGTGGCCTGATATTTCGACCAGACTTCCGCGCTGACCTTGTTGTTGGCCTCGGCCTCCAGCTTGAATTTGGCGATGACCTCCGGCTTGCCCGTCATCAACGCTTCATCCAGGGCCAGCACGTTGTCACGGGAATTGGCCGAGATCTGGTTGATCCAGACGATCGGCATCAGGTTGTCGCGGAATACCGAGTTGAGTTCGGCATTCGACTGCTTCAGCGACCGCAAGCCAAGCAGGCCGACGATCACGAGCGCCGCGCCAAGCAGGCTGAGCGTCAGGAAGAGACGGGCTCTTACACTCAGGCTCGAGAAGTTCATTGCAAATCTCCGACGGAAAGGCACGTTATAGGTAGGCGTACCTTGTGCATCGGTTGTTTGCTGCCGGTCTTGAACCTCGCAACCCCGAATCAGGGCAAACCTGAGAGGTCGCTAGGTGTTAGGCCACCCCACCCTGCAACCCGCCCACGCTGGCGCCCACCTTCTCACTTGGACGCCGGGAGACGCTCGACAGCAATGTACCGTCCGAAATACGCCACATGCCGCCCGGGAGATCGCATACGTCGCTGCAATACAGTGCGCAACTGGGCGATAATCAATCTCCGCAATCCGTAGTTGCATCGCCGCCGTATCGCTTCTGAGCGCCTGTCCAGATGGCTTCGCCATCTGCAGCCGGCTCATGAGTATCGACAGCGCCGACAAATAGCCGCCCATGGCCGAATCCAGCACCTCGAACATGATCAGCTCCATTGCCGCCGGGCCCTTTGGCCAATGGCTCGCGGAAACTCACGCTGCGTTACGCGGGAATGGCGGAACGAACGTCCCTTGCGGGGACTGCAGGGGTTGCTGCATCTCGTCGTATTTCATTCCGTTGCGGCCGCAAGACGCGGCAGCGGCAGCCAAAGTCCCCCAGGAATTCCTGGTGGCTGCACCGGGACTCGCTCCTGGACACAGAATGATGGGTTATTTGCCGGATGGCCTATGCCCCATGCTGAAGGTCGGCCAATGCTCGATCTATAGCGAGCGCCCGCAGACCTGCCGCGACTACGACTGCCGGATATTCGCCGCAGCGGGCATCAAGGCGGGCGCCGGCAAGGAAGTCATCAATCGACGCATTCGTGAGTGGCTATTCACGTATCCAACGCAACTGGATCGGCGCATGCACGATGCAGTACTGGCTGCGGCTGCGTTCATCCAGAAAAAGAATTCGAGTTTCCAGGGATGGCGCGCACCAACCGCCCCGACCGGCATCGCTGTGCTCGCGGTCAAGGCCTATACCGTTTTTCTCGACACCGACATGCAGACGAAGACCGACGCGGAGATTGCCGCTGCCGTCATCAACGCCAACCGGCTGTTCGACGCGGCTCCCGTCGATTCGCCTCTCGCCTCTGTGCCTTCTACTTAAAGGCTCGTGCCCCGCGGTCGCCGTAGCTGCGCCGTCAGGGGCAAGCACCCTTCACATGCGCGTTGAAGCGCCTTCACGACCAACACGCCAGAGAGCGCCGCAGTGCGGGCACCCTCTGGCTCTGGCCATTCAAGCGACTACTGCTAATCCACAGTCGTCACGCAAAACTCAGGCAGCTTTTTTCTTGCGTCCTCGCAGCGGAGCCAGCCCTGCAAGGCCGGACAACAGCAGTATCGCGGCTCCTGGCAGCGGCACCGGCGCGGCTGGAGTGACACCGAACTCAAAGCCGTAGGTCGCAAGTCCGTCGACCTCCTGTACCCACGCGGAGTACGTACCGCCCGGGAGCGAGTTCAGCAAAGGCGCGATGGTAGGCAACAGGTTCGTGCCGATATCGTCGTTGCTATAATGCATGTAGCCCAGCAGGTTTTCGGCGCCCACGCCCTCTGGGGAAACAGTCATCTGTGGGCCAGCCTGCAGACCGATGAACGAGGCTCCGCCGGCGACGGACGTGTTGTCCAGTAGCTTGATCGAAGTCAGGCGCATGCCGGTAGGAACCGTGAAGGTGAAATAGTCGCGATCGACGATTCCGTCGCCGTTGTCGCCGGCGGTGCCGATGATGCTGTTGCTGCCGGCGGTAAACGCCAGCGGCGTGGGTGAGAGACCATCATTGGACAAGTCGCCGTTGTTGGCTTCATCCCACATCATGTCCGCGTGCGCCGCGAATGCGACGCTGCAGATCACCGTCGCTGAGAACAGTTTCAAACCAAGTGCAAGCTTCATCGTATTCATCGCCTCGCAGCGATGCCTCGGTAAATCGTGATGCCACCACGTGCAACTGCACGCTCGATGTGCAGGCAAAAGACGTTAGTCAGGGGATGTGACGTACACGTGAAGACCTATCGAAGCGGACACCGCCAACGCATACATGTGGATTCGGTATGTAGTTCGTTCGCATGACAGCGTGCATCGCGATTCGCTGAGAATGGCGGAATCACTTGCAGTGACAGCGGAAGCCCTTCGATGAAATGAACTTTCTTTAATGAACCGAAACGGCGCTGTACGTAACCGCGCGCTGCGATTCCTCGGTTGCTGTCCGTCAAAACGCCACAGCACGGATCACACGAATGTCATACGACTGCGACTGAGATACGCTTGCCCTTCGGGCGACAACATGCCGGGAGTACCGCAAACCAATGAACAAGTGGACGTGCATCGTGATTTCCTGCTGCGTGCTGGGCAGCAGTTCGATGGCTGGAGAATCGGCGCCGGAACTCCCGGCGAGCGAGGGGACCTATCGACTGCCGTTTGCCGATGCCACGACGGTCAAAGTCTTCGACGACTTCACGACTCATCGTCCACGCGGCCGCATCGATTTGTTCGCCATCAAGGGACACAAGCCGTATCGGGTCGTTGCAGCCGCCGCGGGCCGCATCGTGGCAATTCAAGACACTTACAGCGAGCAGCAGAGCGGCCGACCGGCAGCGCAATGCCATAACAATTACGTGTGGATTGCACACCCGAACGGGGAATGGACCAACTACTCGCACCTGGCACAGAACTCGGTGACCGGGCTTGCGAAGCTCAAGGTCGGGGATGGCGTGAAGGCGGGCACTTTCATCGGCAACGAAGGTGCCGTCGGCTGCGCAATGCTGGACCACGTGCATTTCGAAGTTGCCATGCCGGATACGAGCCATCCCATCGACAACGGCGGCTTCCTGATCGACAACGAAGACGGCAAGCGCGAGCGGAATCCGCACTTCTGCAACGTTTCAGGCGCCGTCGTAAAAGACGCGACCTATGTCGCGGCGGCCTGTTGATGCTTGGAACAGCGCCGACCGCATCGCCCTGACATCGGCGAATGAAGCCGCAATGAAATCCAGGTAGCGTCTGTCCCACCGCCAGTCGGGCTTTAAGGCGGATGCTGCGACGCACTAGCGCGCTAGCCCTGTGCACCTGCCGATCGGATTTGCGGCCGACATCGCGCGCCAGCATTGCCGGCCTTTCTAATATATGTGCGGGCAACAGCTCGGACACTCGCACAGCCAGCTTTCCATTGACCGCGGCCGAGAACGGCAGCAATCTGCCCTTGAGCCAGTAACTTCGAGCATATCCCGACAAGGCAGACGGACCGCACCAGAACATCGCATCCAAGCGTCTGCTGTCAGCAGGGCAATGTCATCCAGTCAATGCGAGGGGAAGCGTATGAGACTGAAGCGAGTCGCGTGGTGGAGTGCAGGCATCATTTCACTGCCATTGCTGGCGGTGTTGATCGCGTACTGGAGGTCGGACAACACCTGTGGCCGCAACACCGCCGCTGACGGCGAGCTGATGAAAGCAGTTATCTACTGCGATTACGGGACAGCGGAGGTTCTCAGGATCGAGAATATCCCCAAGCCGGTACCGGAAGACAATCAGCTCCTGGTCAAAGTTCGCGCGGCTTCGCTCAATCCTCTGGACTGGCACTACATGCGCGGCACGCCGTACCTCGTTCGCGTAGACAGCGGACTGCGTAAACCCAAAACAATGCGACTGGGTGTCGACTATGCGGGAATTGTCGAAGCCGTTGGCAAGAACGTCACGCGGTTCAAGCCGGGCGACGAGGTATTCGGCGGAAGGAACGGCGCACTCGCGGAATATGTCAGCGTTCTCGAAGATCGTGCAGTCGTACTGAAGCCAACGAACATGACGTTCGAACAGGCCGCTGCCGTTCCCGTGGCGGCGATCACTGCATTGCAGGGTCTTCGCGACCAGGGAAAAATCCAAGCGGGTCAGAAGGTGCTGATCAACGGCGCATCGGGCGGCGTTGGAACATTCGCCGTGCAGATCGCCAAATCGCTCGGCGCCGAGGTGACCGGCGTCAACAGCACCAGGAATGTCGCGATGGTCCGCTCGCTCGGCGCCGATCGGGTCATCGATTACACCAAGGAAGACTTCACTGCCGACGCGCAGCGCTACGATGTGATCATCGACTGTGTCGGGAACCGCTCGCTGCTGGAATACAAGCGAGTCATGAAGCCCACGGGAATCTACGTCCTGATCGGCGGCGGCGGACCTGATGAAGGCCGTTGGATCGGACCCATGGCGGGTCCCGTCAAGGCCCTCCTGTTGTCGCTATTCGTGAGCCAGAAGTTCGGCATGATGCTGGCCGAACTGAACAAGGCGGACCTGACCGTCCTCGGCGAGCTCATGGAGTCAGGCAAGGTCACTCCGGTCATCGACCGGACTTATCGGCTGGATGAGATTGCCGACGGCATCCGCTACCTTGAGAAGGGGCATGCCCGGGGGAAGGTGGTTGTGCAGATGAATGCGCCGGCGGTAAGGTTCTCTCAATAGGAGAGCTCATTGGCGGTTGGCGGTTGGCGGTCAGAATTGGTGGCGGCTGCTGCCCGTCAACCCTCAACAGCCAACCGTACTGCGCCTCCATCACTCACATCACCCACATCACTTACCTCACCCCCCAATGCCCCTCGCCCCCGCCCTCCCCTGCCCCTGCGCCTCCGGCATTGCGATAAACCTGTGCTGCGGTCGCTGGCATGCCGGTGAACCAGCGCCGAATGCCGAAGCGGTGATGCGATCTAGATACACGGCATTTGTCGTCAACAACGAGCCCTATCTGCTCGCAACCTGGCATGCGAGTACGCGACCGGCCTCGGTACCCTTCGACAGCAAGCAGAAGTGGCTGGGCCTCAAGATCGTGGATGCGAAAGTTGCGGACGCGAATACCGCAGAGGTCGAATTTATCGCGCGCTATCGCATCGGCGGCGGTTCGGCGGCGCGGCACCACGAACGCAGCCGCTTTATGCGCGATGCCGGTCGTTGGCTCTATGTAGATGGCGACGTCGTGAAGCGGATCGGCGACCCAGACTGAAGATCAGCCCTCTCAGGCACCGCGACAGCGACACGCTCGCGGCGCTCTTCCCAGGGGCTCGAGCCGCGATTGAATAGCCACCGGAACAGCGGGGAGTTGACCTTCCCATCGTGACAAGGTTCATCATCTCGTCACACCGGCTGTTCACGAGGCTCCCGATGCGATCCGCCAAAAATCCCCCCGAACTTTCAACCGCCAGGCAACAGGGGTACTACAGCATCGGCCGTGCCGCGGAAATCTCCGGCGTGACAGCCAAGATGATCAGGCACTACGAGTCGCTCGGCCTGATTCCAGAGGCGGCGCGAACGTTGGGCGACTATCGCGTGTACGACGCGACCGATATTCACGCGCTGCGATTCATTCGCAGATCACGCCACCTGGGCTTCTCGATACAGGAGATCGGCACGCTGTTGAGCTTGTGGCACAACAAGCGCCGCGCCAGCAAAGAGGTGAAGCGCCTCGCTCTGGCTCACATTGCAGACCTGGACAGCAAGATCGGCGAGCTGCAATCCATGCGAGATGCACTCGCAACGCTGGCGACCCATTGCCACGGTGACGCACGCCCGGAGTGCCCCATCCTCGATGATCTGGGCGGATTGCCGCCCGCGGAGTGATCGACAGGATATGGACAAGCACACACATCTTCCTGGTACGCACGCGGACAACGCAGCGTCCTGCTGCAAGTCACGCACGACCACCGCGACGCCAGCAACCAGCGCAGTCGACGCTCCGGCAGGCACAATCTATACCTGCCCGATGCATCCTGAGGTTCGCCAACTGGGACCGGGCACCTGCCCCAAGTGCGGCATGGCACTCGAACCGGAGATGCCGAGCGAACATGAGGATGTCAGCGAACTGAACGCAGTTCGGAAGAAATTCTGGATCGCACTCGCGTTCACTCTTCCAGTGGTCGGCATTGCGATGCTGCCCCATCTGTTCCATCTGGAAACGTCGCGGGCAACCTCCCACTTGATGCGTAGCGCCGAGTTGCTGCTGAGCCTTCCGGTGATTCTCTGGGCAGCGTTGGATTACTACCGGCGCGGCTGGACCGGCATCGTGAATCGCGCTGCGAACATGTACACCCTCATCGGCCTGGGTATCGCCGTCGCGTTCGCATATAGCCTCATCGCGACGATCGCGCCGGCCCTGTTCCCAACGGCCATGCACGATGCACATGGCATGGTTGGCGTCTATTTCGAGGTCGCGGCAACGATCGTCACTCTCGTGCTGCTCGGAGAATGGCTTGAACTGCGTGCGCGCGGACGTACCGGCGTTGCAATCCGGCAGTTGCTCGGCCTGGCACCAAAACACGCTCGCCGCGTGAATCCCGATGGGACCGAGGAAGACGTTCCGCTCGAGCAGATTCGCGCCGGCGAAAGCTTGCGTGTCCGACCGGGCGACAAGATTCCCGTCGACGGCCAGGTGATCGAAGGTCGTTCCAGCGTGGACGAATCCATGCTCACCGGCGAACCCATGCCGGTGGAGAAGGCCGCTGGCGATCGCGTCGTCGGCGCAACGATCAATCAAACAGGTACGCTGGTCATCGTCGCGCAACGGGTGGGCGCGGAAAGCCTCCTCGCGCAGATTGTGGCGCTTGTCGCCCAGGCGCAGCGCTCGCGTGCACCTTTGCAGCGACTGGCCGATCGGGTAGCCGCCTGGTTCGTACCGACCGTCGTCGGCATTGCCGCGCTGACATTTTGCGTCTGGTGGTTTATCGGTCCGGAACCCCGGCTCGCCTACGCGCTCGTTAATGCTGTCGCGGTGCTGATCATTGCCTGCCCTTGCGCGCTGGGCCTGGCAACACCCATTTCCATCATGGTCGCGAGCGGCCGCGGGGCCCAGCTCGGCGTATTGTTCCGCGATGCACCGGCCATCGAGAACCTTCGCAGCGTCGACACGTTGGTGCTGGACAAGACCGGCACGATCACGGTCGGCCGTCCGTCCTTCGACCGCGTCATCGCTGTCAACGGCTTCTCCGAACAACAGATACTGAGCTTGGCGGCAGGACTCGATCTGAACAGCGAGCATCCGCTGGCTCGCGCAATCATCGACGCAGCGCAGACGCGTGATGTACAACCTGCACTCATTTCCGACTTCGTGTCGGTAGCTGGCCAGGGTGTACGCGGTAAGTCGGAAGACAGGGCACTCGCATTGGGCAACGCCGCCCTGATGAGTTCGAACGGCGCGCCGACCGGGAGCATCGATGACGAGGTCGAACGACTGCGACGCGATGGTCGCACCGTCATGTTCCTTAGCGTCGACGGCACGCTAGCCGGGGGTATTGCGGTTGGCGATTCAATCAAAACGACGACGCCTGCCGCGCTGAAGGCGCTCAAAGCCGATGGGCTGCGGCTCGTGATGCTCACCGGCGATCACGCTGCAACCGCCCAGGCAGTCGCGTCGCACCTGCCAATCGATGAATTCATCGCAGATGTTCAGCCGCAGGACAAGGCGAAGGTCATCGCGCACCTGCAATCGCAAGGCCACCGCGTCGCGATGGCTGGCGACGGAATCAACGATGCACCAGCACTTGCACAGGCGGACGTGGGTATTGCGATGGGCACAGGCACCGACATTGCAATGGAAAGCGCTCAGGTGACGCTGGTGAAGGGTGACCTGGCAGGAATCGTACGTGCGCGTCAGTTGAGTCGCGCCACCGTACGCAACATCCGCCAGAATCTATTCTTCGCGTTCGGGTACAACGCCCTGGGAATTCCGCTTGCCGCCGGTGTCTTGTATCCCTTCACCGGATGGCTGCTGAGTCCGCTCGTGGCCGCGCTCGCTATGAGCCTGTCGTCTGTATCGGTGATCGGCAATGCGCTGCGACTGCGCCGTTCCAAGCGTTAAAAAACGGCGCCTTCTTGGTGCACGGTAGTAACGGCACTGCGCGTGCCGGTCTCTATGCCGGGCAGCCTCGCTCCGCACGAATTGCGAACGCGCAGCGCGGTTCGTGAATAGATCATGCAATCTTCTCGCTCGCTGCGCCGTACCCGCCGGTTAGCTCTGGCACGCTGCGCCTGCTTCTACGAAACTCGTTCGCCGCGATGGCCGCACCCAACGGCATCGTCAACGGCGTCACCAAAGCATCATTGGAGTAACGAGCTTGAATATCCCTCGCTTCCAAGCAACGCGCACCGTCAAGGTCATGGCTGCAATCGCATTTGCACTGGGCGCGGCGTCCATGGCGCAGGCCGCAAGCCTGGACATCGATACCGCCACCATCGCCGATCTGAACAAGGCCTACAGCAGCGGACACCTGACCTCCGAGAAGGTCGTGGCAGCCTATTTAAAGCGCATCAAGGCCTACGACAAGCAGGGCCCGACCATCAACGCGGTCATCACGCTGAATCCCAAAGCGCTGGCAACGGCCAAGGCGCTGGACAAGGAGCGCAAGAGCGGCAAGGTGCGCGGCCCGCTGCATGGCATTCCGATCGTGCTCAAGGACAACTATGACACCGTTGATCTGCCAACCACCGGCGGCTCGCAACTGCTGGAGGGATCGCTGCCCCACGACGATGCTTACCTGGTCAAGCGGTTGCGCGATGCTGGTGCAATCATCATTGCCAAAGTGAATATGAGCGAATGGGCTGGCGGCGCCGGCGTCTACGGAACCACCGATCCCGAGCTTGCGCGCAAAGGCGCTGTGCCCAACGGCTTCAGCTCTGCCGGCGGCCAGACACGTAATCCCCATGACTTAGCGCGTGGACCGGCAGGCTCCAGCGGCGGCACCGGTGCCGCGATTGCAGCCACCTTTGCGCAATTCGGCATGGGCACGGACACCGGCGGTTCGATACGCGGCCCTTCCTCTGTCAATGGCCTCGTCGGTTTGAAGCCAACCAACGGCTTGCTCAGCCGCAATGGCATCATTCCGCTGTCGTTGACGTTCGATACCGGCGGCCCCATCGCTCGCAGCGTATCCGACCTCGCCATCGCGCTCGGAACGATGACCGGCGTGGATCCCGCCGATCCGCTGACCGCCACCAGCGCCGGCAAGTTCGACACCGACTATACGAAGTTCCTCAAGCCCGGCGCTCTCAAGGGTGCACGCATCGGTATCGCACGCGACTTCATGGGTCGCAATGCCGAGACCGATCGCATCATCGAAGCGGCTATCGTCACGCTGAAGCAACAGGGCGCGGTGATCGTCGATCCGGTGCACTATCCGAAGTACCTGCTGGATGTGCGGCAGTCGCTGCTGAACACGATCATGAATGCCGACTTCAAGGCACAGATCACCGACTACCTGCAGAAGAACACGGATGCGAAGTATCCGCGGACGTATGCCGATATCGTCGCCCGTTCCAACGATCCGGCGGTCGGCTATCGCAGTCCAGAGAAAGCCTGGGGTTTGAAATACAACGCAACCGTATCGCTCGACCAGACCGATCCCGTCTACCTGGCGGCGAAGAACGACGGCCTGCCGCTCATCAAGTCCACGATGCTGGCCGTGTTCGCCAACGACAAGCTCGATGCAATCCTTTATCCAACGTCCCCGGAGCCGGCCACGCTGATCAATCCGCCGGCCGAGCAGCGCGCCGCAGGCGGCGGATCCGCCACGCTCATTGCCAACGAAACCGGCTTCCCGGATCTCATCGTGCCCGCCGGCATGACCAAGGACGGCCTGCCGGTCTCGATTTCCCTGTTCGGCCCTGCGTTCAGCGAAGGCAAGTTGCTGGGTTATGGGTATGACTTCGAGCAGGCCACCAAGGCGCATGTTTTGCCGAAGCACACCCCCGCCCTGCTCTCCGACAAGCTCAGCTACTGAGCGCGATGACGTGATGGGGGTGATAAAGGTGATGTAAGTGATGGACGTAAGAGGCCGATTGGCGCCTTTCCGGACCTGCATCACCCCCATCATTTACATCACCTTCATCACTTGCCCGGGGCGGGCAGTGCGCCGTGATGCGGGTGATTGCGGGCGGTAAGGGCAATCCGGCCCCGCAGGCCGGCACCCCATACCCCTTCTTGCTCTGGTTTGTCCCGGTGTATTATTGTTCGACTGTCCGACAATAGGACAATCCTTACAGGCGGGGCACCCGGCCACCGCTGCCCACGGAGGCTCTTAGATAATGTCCGCGATTCAATCCGAGCTGGCCTTCCCACATCCGGTGACGGATGCGAACGCGCGTGCGATGCGTGCGCTCGTCGAGGACCTGCGGAGCAAGGTCGGCACCGTCATGCTGGGCGGCGGAGAAGTCGCAAGCGCTCGCCATACCGCTCGCGGCAAACTCCTGCCGCGCGAACGTATCCGTCAACTCGTCGACGTCGGCGCACCCTTCCTGGAGCTGTCCCAGCTCGCCGCGCACCGCGTCTACAAGGACGACGTTCCGTCGGCAGGCATCATCACGGGCATCGGCCGGGTATCGGGTCGCGAGTGCGTGATCGTCGCGAACGATGCGACCGTCAAGGGCGGCACCTACTATCCCCTGACCGTGAAGAAGCATCTGCGCGCGCAGGAAATAGCGGCGCAGAATAATCTGCCCTGCATCTATCTGGTCGACAGCGGCGGCGCGTTCCTGCCGGCACAGGACGAGGTTTTCCCCGACCGCGACCACTTCGGCAGGATCTTCTTCAACCAGGCGACCATGTCCTCAGCCGGTATTCCGCAGCTCGCCGTCGTGATGGGCAGTTGTACGGCGGGCGGCGCTTACGTGCCGGCGATGGCAGATGAAGCCATCATCGTGCGCAATCAGGGCACCATTTTCCTGGGCGGCCCACCGCTGGTGAAAGCGGCCACCGGCGAAATCGTCTCCGCCGAAGACCTGGGTGGCGCGGACGTGCATTCCCGCGTCTCCGGTGTGACCGACCACTACGCCGCGGATGACACCCATGCGCTCGCCATCGCGCGACGCATCGTGGCCAATCTGAATCGCCGCAAGAATGTGCCGGTCGAGACACGTCCGGTCGAAGAACCGCTGTATGCCGCCGAGGAGCTCTATGGAGTCATCCCGGATGAGGCACGCAAACCGTTCGATGTCCGCGAGGTGATCGCGCGCATCGTCGACGGCAGTCGCCTGGACGAATTCAAGCAGCTCTATGGCACCACGCTGGTGTGCGGCTTTGCTCACATCTTCGGTTATCCCGTGGGAATCGTTGCCAACAACGGCATCTTGTTCAGCGAGTCGGCGCAGAAAGGCACCCACTTCATCGAGCTGTGCAGCCAGCGCGGCATTCCGCTGGTATTCCTGCAGAACATCACCGGCTTCATGGTGGGTCGCAAGTACGAAGCCGGCGGCATCGCAAAGGATGGCGCCAAGATGGTCACTGCGGTTGCGTGCGCGAAAGTGCCCAAATTCACGGTCATCATCGGCGGGTCCTTCGGCGCCGGAAACTACGGCATGTGCGGCCGCGCCTATTCGCCGCGCTTCCTGTGGATGTGGCCGAACGCACGCATTTCCGTCATGGGCGGCGAGCAGGCTGCGGGCGTGCTGGCGCAGGTGCGCCGCGACAACCTCGAGGCGCAAGGCAAGAGCTGGAGCGCCGCGGAAGAAGATGAATTCAAGGATCCCATCCGCCGCCAGTACGAGACACAGGGGCATCCCTACTATGCGAGCGCACGCTTGTGGGATGACGGCATCATCGATCCGGTCGACACCCGCATGGTGCTCGGACTGGGACTCTCGGCTGCCATGAATGCACCGATCGAACGCACGCAGTTCGGCGTGTTCAGGATGTGACTATGTTTGACAAGGTTCTCATCGCCAATCGCGGCGAAATTGCCGTCCGCGTCATCAAGACCCTGCGCCGCCTGGGCGTGCGCACCGTCGCCGTCTATTCGGAAGCGGATGTTCGGGCCATGCACGTCGAGCTGGCGGACGAAGCCGTATGCATCGGACCGGCACAGGCTGCACAAAGCTACCTGCGCGGCGATGTGATTCTGGATGTGGCTCGCCGTACCGGTGCACAGGCAGTGCATCCCGGCTACGGCTTCCTCTCCGAGAATGCGAAGTTCGCATCCGCCTGCGCCGCTGCGGGCGTCGTCTTCATCGGGCCGCCCATCGAAGCGATTCGCGTCATGGGCTCCAAGGCCGAATCCAAGCGCCTGATGAGCGGAGCCGGCGTGCCGCTGGTACCCGGCTACCACGGGCAGGAACAGGATCTGAAGACGCTGCAGGAAGCCGCACAACGCATCGGCTATCCGGTTCTGGTCAAAGCTTCGGCGGGTGGCGGCGGCAAAGGCATGCGCATCGTGCGTGACGCGGCCGACCTGCCCGATGCAATCGCCGGCGCCAAGCGCGAATCGAAGGCGGCGTTCGGCGACGATAGCCTGCTGCTCGAGAAATATCTCGAAAAGCCGCGCCACGTGGAAATCCAGGTGTTCGCAGATACGCAGGGACACTGCCTCTATCTGTTCGAGCGCGACTGCTCCATCCAGCGTCGCCACCAGAAAGTCATCGAAGAAGCACCCGCGCCGGGCCTGCCGGATGCGGTGCGCACGCGCATGGGAGAAGCCGCAGTGGCGGCCGCACGGGCCGTCAACTATGTCGGCGCCGGCACCGTCGAGTTCCTGTACGAGAACCAGGAATTCTTCTTCATCGAGATGAACACGCGCTTGCAGGTCGAGCATCCGGTGACGGAGATGATCACCGGGCTGGATCTGGTTGAGTGGCAGCTTCGCGTCGCCTCCGGTGAACCTTTACCGCGTACCCAGGAACAGCTCACGCGTCGCGGTCATGCTTTCGAAGCGCGCGTCTATGCAGAGGACCCGCAGCGCGGCTTCCTGCCAGCGATTGGCAAGCTGACCCATGTGCGTCCGCCCCAGGAGTCGGAGCATGTGCGTGTCGATTCCGGCGTGCGTTCCGGGGACGAAATCTCGGTTTATTACGACCCGATGATCGCCAAGCTCATCGTCTGGGACCAGGACCGGACGGCGGCGCTGCAGCGGCTGCGCCGAGCCCTGGCGGAATATGAAATCGCGGGCGTTACGACGAACATTGGATTCCTCGCGACCATCGCCGGGCATCCCGCCTTCGCCAAGGCGGAAATCGATACTGGTTTCATCGAGCGGCATCGCGACGCGCTGAGCATGTCGCCGCAACCCGCTTCCGATGAAGCGCTGACCCTCGCTGCTCTCGCAGTCTTGCTGCGTGCGGATGCCGAAGGTCACAACCGCTCGGCAGCCGATCCTCATTCGCCATGGAATGCGCTCACCGGCTGGCGCCTGAATGCCGAGAACGAACATGTTCTGCGTTTCAAGGATGGCGAAGCTCTCAGGGAGATCGTGCTGCATTTCCGCCTGGGCCGCTATGAAGTACAGATTCCCGGCGGTCGCCGACTCAATGCAGCCCAGGTCACGCTCAAGGATCGCGTGCTGAGTGCGGAGATCGACGGTGCTCGCGTGCGGGCCACAGTGGTCTTCGATCGCAATCAACTGACGTTGCTCACGTCGGGACAGGCGTGGCGACTGGAACTGGACGACCCGATGGCGCGTGGCGCGCAGCAGGAGGGGGGTTCAGGACGACTGACCGCGCCAATGCCTGGCGCCGTCGTCGCGGTGCTCGTGACAGAAGGTCAGGACGTCGAGCGCGATCAACCGCTGATGGTGCTGGAAGCCATGAAGATGGAACACACGATCAAGGCGCCTGCGGCCGGGCGCGTTACGAAAGTGCACTTCGCCGTCGGCCAGCAGGTAACGGACGGCGCCGAGCTGCTGACGATCGACGTCGAGAAGACCTGAAGCACCGCTTCCGGGCGCGCTGATAGTGAGTGCGCCCGAATATCAGCAGCCGGGTCAGATCACCGGCTGCGCAATGCAGCCAGTCGCGTTGCGATAAGACCCGCTCCGCGTGCAGCGGGCTACTTGCCCGCCGCAGCGACCGTGCTCGGCGACGGCTCGGCCAATTGACATCGCACCGTTGACGAAAGCGGTGCGCCTTCGTTTTCAACGGCCGTTGTGGACGCCGGCGCCTCGAAGGCGGAAAGCAGCGCCGGCCCAAGCCGATGCATAGGCCCGAGCGTCACGGGTGACGGAACCATGCCTTTGACGAACCCACACCCCTGCAGCGCAGCCAGCAGAGCGGGTTTGCTTGCGATCACATGCACCGGCACATCCCAGGACGCGTTCTCGCCGCTCACCATCGCTGCCGGCTGATGATCGCCCAACACGATCATGATGAGATCCTCTTTACTGTGCGTGCGCAGATAGCCAGCAAGCGTTTGCAACGAGTACTCCACCGCACCCACGTAGCTCGTCCCCATGTTGTTCCACTCCGGCCTTTGCGGAAGCGATGCCTGCAAAGCTGCCGCATCGAACGGTTTGTCACCGAGGATGCGCGACCAGTCGGCCTGGTACGGCGGCGTCGGCCGGAAAGGAGCGTGCATGCTGATGGTGGGGAAGAACATGAACAGGGGCTGCCGCGACGGCGCAGCAGCACGTGGCGCGATTTCCAGCGCATCGAGTTTTGCGAGCGAGAACTGGTCCGGGATGCGCCACCAGCCAAAAGCGGGGCCGCGATAGTCGAGCCCCGCGTCGTCGTAAATCTGGTCGAAGCCGTAGAAAACACCCTCCGGCCAGTTGCTCTTCAGGCCGGGCATGAGCGCGACCGTCCGATATCCATGGCGCGCGAGCTCAGTGCCGAAGGTGCGGCGCTGCTGCGTCATCAGCAATTGCCCACGCCCTGGATCGCGCACTTCAATGCCGGAAAGAAAGCTGATATGTGCCAACCATGAGCCGCCGCCAAAGGTCGGCGACTCGACGAATCCCGAGACGATGACGCGTCCCGTCTCCCTCACCGCATTGTCCAGGTCGGCGCGCGCAGCGGTGAGTGTCTGGAAAAACTCGGGTCGGTCGTAAGTCGCCCTGCCGTAGGACTCCAGAAACACCACCATCACGTCGCTACCGGCACTCAGCGACAACGTCGATGACAGCGCGGGCGATGGCGGCAGCTTGCGTACCGCGCCACTGCCCGTCACCGCTTCGACAACCTTGGTCAGTTGTTCCGTATAAGTCTTGCTTACCGGTATCGAGAACTGCGGCATCCGCGGCAGCAGCTGTTCATCAAGCCGCTGCAGCGTGAACCAGCCGATCATGAGGATTGCCGCAATGCCGGCAGCGGCGCTCAGGCGCGGCGACCCCAATGCATCGGATATACGTCGCAGCGACCAGTGCGCAGCCAGATAAAGCAGCGCAAACACGGCCACTATGGCGATAACGATCGCTGCGAGCACCCAGATGGATACGACGTTCACCAGCATTCCAACCAGCGATGCCACGTGCGGCAGATCGAAGTAGAGATTTACGTCGCGTCCATAGAGAGCCGGCGCGGTCACTTCGCCGTAACGCCCGAGCGTGCCCAGCACGAACAGAGTCGCGAGCACGGCGAGCAATGCCGGCGGCGGTGCGCCACGCAATCGATGCCACGCAGCGAGCAGCAATAGAACACAGGCGAATTCGATCGATAACTCTCCGGGCCAATGGATGAACAGCGTCGGCCACACATTGTGGAAAGTCAGCAGCGAGTTCAGCAGCACCAGTGCCGCGAACAGCGTGAAACCATCCCACGCACGTGACCTGCCCGCAGCTATCTCTAGATTCTGAGCCATCAATGAACCACCAGTGGATGCGCGCTGCCTCAGCCAGGCAACATCGATGAAAAATGACCATGCGAGTACGGCCAGCGCCGCAGCGCATACTGCCGTGCTCATGCCAACAGGCACGAAAGTAGCGATGGCAATCAGCAAGGCCACGATCTGTATAACTGCCACCGCCTTGCGCCGTCGGCTCGGCGGCAGCGCTCTGTGCATCCACGGAAAGAACCACGCGGCAGCGACAAACCCATAACGCAGTAGTCCCGAGCCCAGCACCCAGAAGCCTGCCTTGCCGAACTGCCACGCCAGGATCGACAGCACCAGGATCAGCAGCGCATCGGTTTCCATGTCGAAGCGTGCACCATAGGAACTGCTCATCCTGGTTCGCCGGGCCAACCAGCCATCGACTGCATCGAGCACGGCAGCGACCACTGCAGCACACAGCGCAGCGACCTGTAACCGTGGCGCAGCACCCATGCCGATGAGGCCGGCGAGCAGTGCCACCAGCACTCCGCGTGCGATGGTGATGTGATTGGCTATTCCCAGGCGTTCAAAGGGATGATGTGCGGGCAGGCGCCACAGCAGCAGCAATCCGCCTGCACAAAGCAGTATCACGATCCGCGACAGGTAGGGTCGATCGAGGTCGAGCATGGCACGCGCCAGCCAGGCAGCCGCGACCCCGAGCAGCGTAGCCGCTAAGATGCTGCATACCGCGTTACCCACAAGCTGCCGGGATTCGCCCTTGACCATGTCCGACTACTCACACTCTTTCTGGATTGCCGCGCCGGGACGCGGCGAGATCCGGCGCGGACCGCTGGTGGCGCCACGCGACGGCGAGCTCATCGTACAGGCGCTATTCAGTGGTGTCAGCCGCGGGACGGAGGCGCTAGTTTTCAAGGGCGCGGTGCCTCTCTCCGAACATGCCCGCATGCGTGCACCCTTCCAGGAAGGCGACTTTCCGGCACCGGTGAAGTACGGCTACTGCATGGTCGGCCGCGTGCTTCAGGGTTCCCCCGAGTTCGACGGCCGCGAGGTATTTTGCCTTCATCCCCACCAGGATCGATTCGTCGTGCCCGCCTCGGCCGTGCATGCGCTGCCTGCGGGCGTGCCTGCCGGACGCGCCGTACTCGCCGCCAATCTGGAAACTGCGCTCAACGGACTGTGGGACGCGGGAATACTTCCCGGCGATCGCGTCAGCGTCATCGGGGCCGGTAGCGTCGGTTGCTTGACCGCTCGGCTGGCAGCGCTGATTCCAGGCTGCGAAGTGGAGCTTGTCGACATCAACCCACAACGTGCCGCGACGGCCGCCGCACTGGGGGCAAAGTTCGCACTTCCCGACGCTGCGCGAGGCGAGGCCGACGTGGTCGTTCATGCCAGTGGCACAGAGGCTGGCATTGGCCTGGCCCTGCGCCTGGCCGGCTTTGAGGCAACCGTGGTCGAGCTGAGCTGGTATGGCGACCGGTCCGTGAACCTGCCGCTCGGGGAGGCCTTTCATTCGCGCCGCCTGAAGCTGAAATCCTCGCAGGTCGGCGCGGTAGCCGCCTCGCGTCGCGCGCGCCGCTCGCTTCAGTCGCGCTTGCAGCTCGCGCTGTCCCTGCTGAACGATTCCGCCCTGGATGTACTTATCAATTCTGAAAGCCGGTTCGTGGACCTGCCGCAAACGATGCAGCAACTGTCCAGCACGCCCGGCGATGTCATCATGCACCGAGTGAGGTACGACTGATGTATAGCGTTTGCGTTCGCGAACACCTGATGATCGCGCACAGTTTCACAGGCGAGGTGTTCGGACCTGCCCAACGCCTGCACGGGGCGACTTACGTCGTCGACGTGGAGTTCCGGCGTCGCGAGCTGGATGCCGATTCGATTGTCGTGGACATCGGTCGCGCGGGCGAAGCGCTGAAATCGCTCATTGCCGAACTGAACTATCGCAACCTCGACGACGAGCCGGCGTTTCGTGGGCGCAATACCACGACGGAATTCCTGGCGAAGGAGATCTTCGATCGCCTGGCGAGCCGGTTGCGAGCCGGGGAACTGGGTCAAGGGGCGCTGGGCATTGAAGCCATACGCGTGACGCTGCACGAATCGCATATCGCATGGGCTGCATACGAGGCCGCCCTGGGCGCAACGTGAATGCACCCGGAAATCTTCTGCATGCCTGCGTAGCACGCGACCCGACCATGGCGACACTCGAATTCCTGCTGCCAGGAAATCCGCTTACCGCAACGGGTGGCTACGAGTACGACCGCCGCATCGCCGAAGGTCTGCGCGGATTGGGCTGGACTGTGCGAGTACGGTCGCTCGACAGCAGCTTCCCCTTCCCCACCGCGCATGCGTTGATCGACGCACAGCAACAGCTCGCTGCACTGGCCGCTGGAAGCCTGGTGCTGATCGACGGCTTGGCACTCGGAGCGATGGCCGAGGTGGCGCAGGCTCACGCAGGCAGGCTGCAACTCATCGGCCTCGTGCATCATCCGCTCGCTGCGGAGACAGGCTTGTCGCAGGAGCTTGCTGCACAGTTAGTGGAATCTGAGCGCCGAGCATTGCAGGCAGTACGCATGGTCATCGTGACCAGCGATTCAACACGGCGAGCGCTTGCCGGCTATGGCGTAGCAGAGCAGCGGATTGCGGTGGTCGAACCCGGAGTCGAGGGGCCGCATGGCACGCATATCGAGAGCTACCGTCGGCTCCGCGATGAGAACGATCCACTGCGCATGCTTTGCGTGGCCACCATTACGCCACGCAAGGGCCACGACCGGCTGGTCGACGCTCTCGCTGAATTGCGCGAGTACCCGTGGGTGTTGAATTGCGTGGGGAATGTGGAACGCAGTCCGGAAACGACGAGCGCGCTGCGCGCACGCATTGCGGCCGCAGGACTTGAGCAGCGCATCGTTCTTACAGGCGAGCTCGACGCGGCAGCGCTGGACCGGCAACTTCGAAGTGCGGATCTGTTCGTGCTCGCAACACGATTTGAAGGTTACGGGATGGCTGTGACGCAGGCGCTGGCCTACGGTTTGCCGGTAGTCAGCACACGTACCGGCGCCATTGCCGATCTGGTGTCAGCGGAGGCAGGAATTCTCGTCGATCCGAACGACGGCACGGCATTGCGCGAAGCACTTGCGCACATCCTCACCGATTCCGCCTTGCGTGTGCGTCTCGCTGCCGGCGCACAACGCGTCGCTACGAATTTGCCGAGTTGGAGCGCCGCAAGCCAACAACTTTCCGAGGTACTGACGCATGCCTCGCGAAACTCGTCCAACACAGCGTTTCAATCATGAGTGGATTCAGTGCCAACTGGCTCAGACTGCGCGAGCCCTGCGATACACGTTCACGGAGCGACGCGTTCGCACGTGAACTGCGCACACGACTACCCGTACGACCACTGAAAGCCATGGATCTGGGGACAGGCACGGCATCGAACATTCGCTATCTGGCCCCATTACTCGCGGGTGACCAACTCTGGCTGGCCGTCGACAACGATCCTGCGTTGATCGCGCGGCAGCCCTCGGTATTGCAGGGAACTGACTTCAATTGTCGACTATCCTCGCAGCAGATCGACCTCGCCACCGAACTGGATACCCTGCCCTTCGCTGACTACCAACTCGTGACAGCCTCGGCGCTACTCGATCTGGTGTCGGCCGCATGGCTGCAACGATTGGCCGAGCGTTGTGCAGCGGCACAGGCCACCGTGCTGTTTGCGCTGAGCTATGACGGTCGCATGCAGTTTTCGCCGGATGAGCCGGACGACGGCTGGCTACGCGATCTCGTCAATCGGCATCAGCAGGGTGACAAGGGCTTCGGACCTGCTCTCGGCCCGCAAGCCGCGCATTACGCCCGCACGGCATTCGAGACTCTGGATTTCGAAACACGCACCGAGAGCAGCGACTGGCTCATCAAGCCTCAGGAGCAGGCGTTGCAGCGCGAATTGATCGATGGCTGGGTTACCGCGGCTCAGGAAATTGCCCCGGCAGACGCAACGCGAATTGCGGCATGGGAATCGCGACGCAGGCTCCATCTGGCAGCGGGTAACTCGCACATCCGCGTCGGTCACCAGGACCTCATGGCATGGCCTACAAAAGCCGGCGGATGACCCTCGAGACGTCAGCCGGGTCGCTCTGCCGATCGGTGCCACGTAAATCGCAATCGAAGAGCACGTCCTCACCGAGCGCATAAATGCGCGGTGCCGGGCGCAAACAGTCCTGCAGTCGCGCCGGAGAAGGCACCCGCACGCCAGGCCGGCCCTCACCCATGATGAAGGGTGCCACTGCGATATGCAGGCGATCGAGCAGCCCGGCGGCGAGAAATGCCGAGACCGTAACGCCGCCGCCCTCCACCAGGATCGAGCGATGACCGCGCGACTGCAATTCGGCCAGCAGCGCCCCCAGGTCCAGCTTGCCTGCCGGAGCGGGAAGATCGATATCTTCCACGTTGGCGGAAAAACGTCCCGGGGGAAGCGCAACGCCCTGGGCGCGGACGCGCAGCGTGGGCGCCTGTCCATCGCTGAACACGTGGTGTGTAGGCGGTAACCTGAGTTGCGGATCGAGCACCACCCGCACGGGGTTGTCGCCGCTCACGAGCCGGGTCGTGAGTCGTGGATTGTCGGCCGCAACCGTACCGGCGCCGACGATGACGCAATCGCTGAGCGCGCGCAGCCTGTGCAAGTGCAGGATGCTGGCCTCGCCCGTGACGTAGTGCGACTGGCCGCTCGCTGTGGCTATGGAACCATCGATGCTCTGGCCAAGTTGACCTATGACGAAAGGCCGCGTCGCGGGGAGTCCGGCCAACGGCAGGTAAAGATCCAGACAGGCCTGCCGCTGGTCCGGGGCGGCCAGCAGCGATTTCCAGCCGCCATCCCAGCAAAGTACGCCGGTTGCTCCGTTTGCTGTAACCGGCGTCAGGGTTTCCCCGTCAAGGGCATAGTGGCAGCCATTTTGCGGGCTCGCACCGGCGCGGCGAACGACCGAAGCCGCGGCGCGAACCAAACGCCATGCTTCGCTATCTGAATGTGTCATAGACCCTATTGTAGAAAGTCCTGGAACGCGCCGGGCGCGGGCATCGACCGGACCGGCAACCGGGGCGCCCGCGAGGGGACGGATCCGGCAGACGGGTTATGCTACGCCGACAGCCGTCTCGCCAATCAAACTGATAGCCAAACCGAGAGCCAGACGGGCCAACCAGACCGAGGAAAGAACACCGCCGTGCATAAGAATATCAACGGAGATCGAGGACTCATCGCCATCGAGCGCGCCATAAACGAACTTCGTTGTGGCCGCGCAGTTTACTGCCGCGAGGCGAGCGCCTCCGCCGATCCGCGTGTGCGCGGCGCTCTGCTGGCCTCCGCGGAGACCGCGTCCCCCGCTTTACTGTCGCGACTGGAACAGTTCGCAGACGGTCCCGGCCTCGCCCTTGCCATCACCCAACAGCGCGCTGAAACGCTCGGCTTGGACAAACTGGACACACGGACCGACCGCCAGAACGGTTCGGTTCTGTTGCGGCTGCACGCGCCGATATCGCCTGCGACCGTGGGCCTGCTTGCTGGCCTGCATGCGCCTGCCCTGCACGCAACCACCACCAGTGCGAACGATTCGAATGCAAGCAGCCCCGGCACGAACGACGCCCATGCCAACGCGACGCCGGTCAAGACTCAGCTCATCGATCGCAGCCGCATCGCGCAGCTGATGGGACAGGAATTCAGTATCGAACCCTGCGATGCGATCGCGACTACGGCATTGAATCTTGCCAAGCACGCGCGTCTGCTGCCTGCCGTGCTGGTGCTCCCTGCGCCACCACCGCCTGCAGACGAAGAGGTTCTGGAGGTTTCGCTGTCGCAGATGGAGCGGCTCGCGCGGCCGACTGCTTTCGATCTCGAACGTGTGAGCGAGGCGCGGGTACCGTTGGCCAGTCATGAAGATTGCAGGTTGGTGCTGTTCCGCGACGGCAGCGATGCCTCCGAACACATCGCGGTGATCATCGGCTCGCCGGACACCAACGCTGTGCCGGTGCGCCTGCATTCGGCATGCCTCACGGGTGATCTGCTAGGCAGCCTGCGCTGCGATTGCGGCGACCAGTTGCGCGGCGCTGTCAGTCAGCTCGCCGCGGCTGGCGGCGGTGTGCTGCTGTATCTCGCCCAGGAAGGACGCGGCATCGGGCTGGCTAACAAGTTGCGTGCCTATGAGCTTCAGGACACCGGCCTGGACACCATCGAGGCAGACCGGCACCTCGGTTTTCGTGCTGATGAACGCAGTTACGCCGCGGCGGCCAGCATGTTGCGGCAATTGGGCATGACGCGCATTCACCTGCTCACCAACAATCTGGAAAAGATCGACGCGCTGCAGAAGGCAGGCATCGAAGTGGTGGCCGGCCAGCGCCTGTTGGGTGCTGTGAATCGCCACAACGTGCGCTACATTCGCGCCAAACGCGAACGCGCCGGGCACCTGATGCCGGAGGTCAAAGTCGAAGGGCTGCCGTGAACGGAGGCCAACTGGCCAACTGGCCGGTGGGCTGGCTGGCCAGATAGTGAAGAGCAAACAGACCGTTGCACGGGCGGGCAGTTCTTGACGCTGGCCTTGCGGCCGATTGACCGGTAGCCAGTATCCGTCTCACCTTTGAGTGGGACTTTGAGCTGGCCCGGTGCGCAACGTCGTCAGCGGCGTCGATTGAACTTCAGCCACCAGCACCGCGAGTTTTTCGGCGAGATAGTCCAGTAGTACTTTGCCACGCTGACCGTCCGCGCGCGCGGCATTGCCGCAAACGCCTTGCTCGTTGAGATCCTGGCTCATCCAGCCGAAACCGACGGGCTTCTCCGGCCCAAGCACTACGTTGCGCTGTGCCATCTCGTGAGTGAGCGCCGGGAAGTCCGCCAGAGCCGCGGTTCGCACCAGCGCCGGCTGCAGATGGAGCATGAGCGAGGTTTCCATTTCGCCGCCATGAATCCCATGCCGCAGTTCTTCCTGCGGGAAAAGCTGCGGTGGACTGCCAAAGGCAAAATAGTTCGCTCGCACGACGAGCATTCCCAGTTCCCGTCGCAGACGCAGCGCCGCCAGTTGCAGCAGGGGAATGTTGCCGCCGTGCGTGTTCAGTAATATCAGTTTGCGCACTCCTGCGCGTGCCACGCTGCGCCCAAGGTCGATCCACGCGGCAAGCAACGCTTCCGCTCCAATCGTCAGTGTGCCGGCGAAATCCACATGTTCGAGACTGTGGCCGAACGGCATCGCCGGCAGGACCACCAGGCCCTGCGCGATGCGCGCCATCGCAGCGCGTACCAACCCTTCTGCAATCAATGCATCGGTCGCCAGCGGCAGATGCGGACCGTGCTGTTCGATTGCGCTCAACGGCAACAAGGCCACGGTCCGCTCGGGATCGAGCCCGGCGAAATCGCGGGTGGTGAGGTCCTGCCAGAATCCTGTGCGCATCATGCGGGCAAAGTGTAACCGACCGGACTCGCAGTGACACGGCATGGCGCCCGTTGGCAACGCCGCAGGCTTGGCGGATCGGGGACGGCAGCGTATCTTTGGCCGCGGACTCGAACGTCGCGCGCGACGGCCTTTCCGGGCGAATGAATTACGCAACAGCTTGAGGATGTCTCGATGACGAATGCGGTAAATGCAGTCTTGTACAACTGGGATGAAGTGCGGCTGGACAATGTGCGCGGATCGATTACGCGCCGCTTCATTTCCACCGAACGCATGACCGTGGGCCAGATCGTCCTGGAGAAAGGCGACGATGTGCCACGCCACTCGCACGAGAATGAGCAACTCACGTACGTCATCACCGGCTCGTTGAAATTCTGGTTCGGAGCCGCCGATGAGCAGGAACTGGTCGTAAACGCCGGCTCGCTGGTAGTGATACCGGCCGGCCTGCCGCATCGCGCCCTCGCACTGGAATCCACCTTCGAGCTCGATCTGTTCAATCCGCCGCGCGCGGACTGGCAGGATGGCACCGACGCTTACTTCCGGCGCTGATCGCTCACCATGGATCTTGGAATCAAGGGTAAGGTGGCACTGGTCACCGGCGCGAGTTCCGGCTTGGGCTTCGCCGTGGCGAATGCGCTTGCGAACGAAGGCGTCAATGTTGCGATCTGTTCGCGCGATGCCGGGCGCATCAATGCTGCTGCCGAACGTATCAATTCGAACGTATCCCGCACCGCGGCCACCGCGTTCGTCGCCGACCTCACCGATCGCGAATCGCGCGAATCGCTCACAGCGAAAGTGGTGGAGCGACTGGGTGCTATCGGCATTTGCGTCATCAATAGCGGCGGTCCGCCCAGTGGCCCGTTCGAAAGTCATCCGACAGAGCGCTGGGAAGCGGCGGTTGACGAGCACTTGGGGGCCGCGCTGGCGCTCGTCAGAGGTTCGCTGGAGGCAATGCGCAAGGCTCGCTGGGGCCGCATCGTCACCATCACCTCATGCTCGGTCAAACAACCTGCCGCCGGCTTGATCCTGTCGAATACAGCGCGTGCCGCGGTATTGGGATTCGTACGCTCCCTGGCAAACGAAGTTGCAGCCGACGGCATCACTGTCAACAACCTCATGCCCGGCTATACGCGCACCAACCGGATTGACGAGCTGACGAAGCAGATGTCCGCCAGGTCCGGCACCTCGGAAGCGGAGATTGTCGCCAAGTGGGAGGAGCAGATCCCCATGGGGAGACTGGGAACCGCCGAAGAGTTTGGCGCAGTCGCCGCCTTTCTCTGCTCGGCGCACACGAGCTACATGACCGGTACGTCGATATCGGTGGACGGCGGCTGGAATCGCAGCTTGCTTTGAAGGCGTAGCTGTTTCATGCCCTGAGCCGCGCACCGTGCCGGGACTGCGGCTCAGGGCAGCCGCATCTGGTCTGCGAATTTCCGCGCGATCTGTGACTGTTATGCATCACAGCGCAGCTCTATTCTTCGTCGCGACTGCACCCAAACGTCGCGCAGACACATCCTCGGCCACCGACGCAAGCTGACTTCATGTCCTCATTGTCGAATGCTTATCGCCTGGAGGTCGCATCGCGGGTGCTGGCCGCCATCGTGGGCGGTTATGTGCTGGCCTCCCTGGCGACAGCTGTCCTTGCAGTCGTTCTGCCGATGCCGCGCGCCGAGGCAACACTTACCGCGACGATGCTTTCCTTCGCCATCTATGCGTGCATCGTGCTGTGGGTGTTCGCTACGCGTTCCGTTTGGCGAGTCTGGGCAGGTGTCGTAGTGCCAGCCGTAGCATTAAATGCATTGTTGTGGCTGAGACAGCTGTGGGTGGGCGTGTGAAAGAAAGCCTGCGCCAGTCGATGGCGTGGCTGCACACGTGGGCCGGCCTGACGGTTGGCTGGATTCTTTACGCCGTGTTCGTGACCGGCACGCTCAGCTATTTTCGCCCCGAGATTTCCCATTGGATGCGTCCCGAACTGCGCGACGCGCGCGAACGACCGGATGCGATCGAGTCAGGTATCCGCGCTCTGCGGGACCGGCAGCCCAATTCGCCGCGCTGGGTCATCGTTGCACCCACGGCACGAGAGCCGACGATGCGCATCGGTTGGATGGTCACCACCGAGCCCGGCCAAGAGAACCGCATCCTGAGGCGCTTCGAAAGCATCCTGCTCAATCCCCAGACCGGTGAGGAACTGAAAGCCCGGGAAACCGCCGGCGGCGACTTCTTCTACCGCTTTCACTTCGAACTCAGCATGAATCCGCTGTGGGGCTGCTGGATAGTCGGCTGCTGCGCCATGTTCATGCTCGTGGCCATCTTGAGCGGCATCGTCACCCATCGAAACATCTTCAAGAACTTCTTCACTTTCCGCCCGAACAAGGGCCAGCGCTCGTGGCTGGACGCACACAACATCGTGGGCGTGCTGGCGCTGCCCTATCACCTCATGATCACTTACACCGGGCTGATCACGCTGATGCTCACGTACATGCCCTGGGGCGTGCAGGCGAGCTACGGCTACGACTCGGGTGCTTTCCTCGCCGAAGCGTTCCCCAACCCGCCGCAGACCAATCCGACCGGCAGGTCCAGCACACTGACGGATATCGAACCGCTGTTGGAGGAGGCAAGCCGGCAGTGGGGTAGTGGCGCGCTGCCAGAGAGCGTCACTATCGATCACCCCGGCGATGCGGGCGCCCGCATTCAAATGCAGCGCACTTCCGTGGGTCGGATATCCAGCAATGACCAGACGATCATATTCGACGGCGTCACCGGCAAGATGCTTGCGGCCACAGGCGATGAACCCGGTGCTATGCGAACGCACAGCGTGCTTTATGGCCTGCACCTCGCACACTTCTCTTCGATCGCGCTGCGCTGGATGTTTGCACTGTGCGGCCTGCTCGGTATTGCCATGGTTGCCAGCGGCCTCGTGCTCTGGTCGGTGAAGCGGGCACCCGAACGGGTGGCGTTGGGCCGCACACCCTTCGGTCACCGTCTAGTGGAAATACTCAACATCGGCACCGTTGTCGGCTTGCCGCTGGGTGTCGCCGCTTACTTCTGGGCGAACCGCCTGCTGCCCATCGAACTCGCCGACCGGTCCCTTTGGGAAGTGCGCTGCTTCTTCATCGCGTGGACACTGAGCTACATCGCCGCGCCATGGCAGGCTGTTCGCCAAGCATGGCGAACGCACTTTACTCTTGGCGCACTTCTGTTCGGGTTATTGCCCCTGGTGAACGCCCTGACTACAAACACGCATCTGGGCATCACGCTACTGCATGGTCCGTCGGTCTACGCAGGGTTTGACCTGACCATGCTCGCTATCGCCTTCATGCTCGCGCTTGCTGCGTGGTATGCCTCGCGCGAGGCCTCAGTGCCTCAGAGAGTTCACGGCAGAACATCGGCCCGCGCGCCTACGACTATCGAGACGGGAAGCGCCTGATGTCCGCGGTGGCCTTTGCGTTGATCTACACCGGGCTTGCCCTTCTCAGTCTGGCAATGAACCGGCATGCACGGGAGATATTGCAACGGGAGCCATCCGGCACGCAGCGGTTCTACCTGCGCGTCATGGGCTGGGGTGCGCTCTTGATCTCGCTGCTGTTGGCGATCTATCGCAGCGGGTGGCCCATAGGTGCGGTGGAATGGGTCGGAATGCTCACGGCCGGTGGCTTGAGCCTTGTGTTCCTATTGACCTATTCCCCAAGAATCGCCGGCGCGCTGGCGCTGGGCCTGCCGATCCTCACAATCGCCGCCTCACTGGCTCAGTGAGATGCAGAGCGCCGCGCATCAGCCCGATCGGCGGGCACGAATCTGCAATTCGCGTTTCTTGTAGTCGATCACCAGGACGTCGAATGAACCGATCACGTCCATGCCGATCAACAGGGCGGGCTCGCGCGTGAGCTTCCAATGCTTGAAGATGAACATGTCGCCGAAAGTCAGGCGTAGCCCGTGCACGTCGATCGCGCCAATGTGCATGACTGGAGTGGGCACCACTTCGCCGACCGCAACATCCAGCGTAACGCCGATGATCTCCTGAGGCTGTCCGCTGCCCACGGGGCGGCGCGTCAGCAGTTCACGCAGCGCCTGGTTGCCCACGGTTATTTGCGCGCCGGTATCCAGAACCGCCTTGACGCGAATGGACCCGATCAACACATCGAAGGTCGGCAAGCGATTCCGGTCCAGGGTCATCGGCACCCGGGTGAAGCCGGCAGGGGCATCTTGCCGGCGCGAACGCGTGATCGAAATCTCATCGCGACCGAAGTCGATGTAGATGCGTTTGTCGACCAGCCCTTCGGTCCCCAGCACCCCTTCGGCGCCGCCGAACGCGTCCGGCACCACCGGCAGCCGCTTGCCTTCCAGCAGCAGGTCCCCGACCTCGATCCGGTCGACGGGAACTGAGGGGACCAAGGCCGAACCCGTCACTCCGCGCAGGTTGATCATGCGGGCGTTGAGTGTCGACATGCCCAGGCGTGTAACCGCCGACTGGATGATTGCCGATCCGCTTGCACCGGTATCGAGCACCAGGCGAAACGGACCCTGTCCATTGATCCTCACCGGCGCCCATACCCGCCCGATACGATCGCGTCGAGTCGCTGCGACGTAACGCGGTTCGACTGCTTCGACAACGACCTCTTCGGGAACGGACGGCACCGTGGTCGTAATTTCAGTGCCCGGTGGCGGCTCCGTCAATTTCGGCACGGAATCGGCAAGACCCGGCGCGGCAGCCAGGACGGCAAGCAATAAACACAACAATCGCATCGATTCCCCTCGAAGATTCCCGTGGCGCGTCACTTTTCCAGTGACGTCTGCGTTTACTGCGTCGCTTACGGACCGGACCGCGCCTGTAATCGACCCCATCTGAACCGCCTGGCGGTCACTGTTGACTTAGAAACAATGACTGCAACAGCGTCCTGCTTGTAATATCCGTGTCAAGGCACAGTAGAATACTGTCAGCGTCGTGCTTCACCTCTCGACTGAATAACGTGCCTCCCCGTCCGGCATTCATGACTTTTCTTAAATCATAATTATGGAAAATCAAAGATTCCGTGCCGGAGACCCGGTGAGCGTCCGCTCGCCGGAGGAGATTCTGGCAACGCTGGACGCCAGCGGTACCTGCGACAACCTGCCCTTCATGCCGGAAATGGTGGATTGGTGCGGCAAGTCGTTTCATGTCCAGCGGCGAGTCGAGAAGACCTGCGTGGCCGATCATCCGCTGCGACGGTTTCCTGCCAACGACGTGGTGATCCTGGATGGTCCGCGTTGTGATGGCAATAGCCACGATGGCTGCGGACATGGCTGCAGGATCCTCTGGAAAGAGGCCTGGTTGCGTCCCGCGGCTGAGACGGTCGCAACCGACCAGAGATCCGCAGCCGGACTGGCGCAGTTGCGCTCTCGCTTGAAAGTGAAAACGGATGAACTTCATTACTTCTGCCAGTCCACCGAGCTGTATAAATCGACCGGGCCCTTTCCGAAAACCCAGAAACGCTGGACGGCTCGAATCGCGTTCGCGGAGATCCGCAGCGGCGATCTCTCCGCAATGCATGTCCTGCAACTGTTAGTCCGCTGGTCCTGGCAGAAGTTGCTTCGCTGGCGCGGCGGCGATCGATGGCTGCGCGGGCCCCACCAGCGCACCCCCAGCGAATCACTTGGCCTGCAGCCCGGCGAGACCGTGCGGGTCAAGAGTCGCGCCCAGATAGGGCAGACACTGGATCAGAAGGGTCGTAACCGCGGCATGGGCATCTGTTCCGAAATGACCCGCTGCTGCGGAGTCGAGGCTGACGTTCGCTATCGCGTTCAGAGAATCATCGACGAACATACCGGCGTCATGCGAGAAATCCCCGATGCGGTAGTCCTGCAGAATCTGCGTAACCGGGGCACTCTCGGCGAAGAGTGTCTATGCTATGACCAGCTCGGTGACTGTCCGCGCGGCGAACTGATGTACTGGCGCGAGATCTGGCTCGAACGTGTCGATAAAAACAAGGCCCAATAACGACGCACCCTGCCGCCGCCTGGCCGTCCACCCCTTCCCTGCAAAGATCTCCTAAGGAAGGTCCAGCAGGCGCATAGCCGCCAAGGAACTTACCGGCCCGGTCCGACGCTATAACTGAGTGATTCACTCAGCGAATATTGGCGGACTCCCATGAAGCATTCCTTGTTTGCTATCGCGATCATCAGCTCGTTGAGTTGGGCACCCTGGGTGCTGGCTGCCGATCCACCCGCTACCTCCGTGGCCAAGGAAGCGGCCGAGGTCTCCCCCTCAACGGACTGCAGTAAATTGACCGGCGATGCACGCAAGCAATGCAAGGGCTCGCAGGCATTGGGACAGACGCACTCCAGCTCGATCATGGACACCGGCACGCAAAAGGCCGTCGCCGATGCTCAACGCAAGGGCAAGGATCCCAGCAAGGTCGTGGAGAAGATCCGCCAGCAGGAAAAGGAAAAACCTGCCAAGCAGTCCACACCCTAGCCCGCCGCAACCCGAGCGTCTCGATCGCTCGATTTCACATCTGGATTTCGCGCCTGGGAATACGCCTTGGGATACGCCATGGGCGAAGACGGTCGGCGAACCCCCTGGCCGGACGAGTCGATGTTCCAGGTTGATGCTCTAGGCTGACGTTATCGGCTCAGCTCATACACACAGATGTTGACCACCGCTGCCAGGTTCAGCGACTCGATGGTGCCGCAACCGGCGATGGTGAAGGCTCGCGCATCAAGCGCGGTTACCTGCTCGCGCGGCACGCCCCGAGCCTCGTTGCCGAATAGATAACAATCGAATGCCTTGAAGCTGGGCGACTGCAGGCTCTCGCCCTTCATGTCCAGGGAAGCGATGCGCTCGAAGCGCGAATGCAGCGAGCCCAGCTCCACATCCAGTTCGATAGGCACATGAAAGATTGCGCCCATACTGGCGCGCACGACCTTCGAGTTATACGGATCGACGCTGCCCGGACTGAGTAGACAACGAAAGCTGCCGAACCATCCCAGCGTACGCAGGATGGTGCCGAGATTGCCGGGATCCTGAACCTGATACAGATAGACCGCACGTTCGCCAGCACGCTGCGACGCCGAGCGCAAGGCGGCCAGCGCCGACATGGGTACCAGTGCAACGATTCCCTGCGGCGTGGTGGTTTCTGCGATCTGCGCCATCTGGCGATCGCTGATCGGATGCGTCTTGAACGGGCTATGCCAGTGCTCGTACTTGCCGGTGACGTACAGCTCGCAATCCTGCAACAGGCGATTCGCCGCAGCTGCTTTCTGCAGCTCCAGGACCAGATGCTCGCCTTCCACCAGGAAACAGCCGTGCACTTCACGGTATTTTTTCTGATGCAGCTTCTTGATGTCGTCGAGCTTCATTGCCCATCCGCTGCGACGATTTGCACGCTGTTCAGCATGGACCTGGCAATCGACTCGGCGACTTTGATGCCATCGACGCCCGCCGACAGAATGCCACCGGCATAGCCCGCGCCTTCGCCCGCAGGATACAAGCCACGGACGTTGAGACTCTGCAACGTCTCGGGGTTGCGGGTAATACGCACCGGCGAGGAGGTCCGCGTTTCAATGCCGGTGAGCACGGCGTCGTTGCGATCGAAACCGCGAATCTGCTTGCCGAATGCCGGCAGTGCCTCACGAATGGCCTCGATCGCATAGTGCGGCAGTGAGGACGCCAGATCGCCGAGCCGCACGCCCGGCTTGTACGATGGCTCCACTTCGCCAAATTCGGTGGACGGCACACCGCGAACGAAATCCCCCACCAGTTGGCCCGGCGCACTGTAGTCACGACCACCCAACTCATAAGCGTGCGATTCCAGGCGCTCCTGCAGCTCAATTCCTGCCAGCGGACCGCCGGGAAAATCCGGCTCAGGGTTGATACCGACCACAATACCGGCATTGGCGTTGCGCTCTTTACGAGAGTACTGACTCATACCGTTGGTCACTACGCGCTCCGGCTCGGACGTGGCTGCGACAACAGTGCCTCCTGGACACATGCAGAAGCTATAGACCGCACGACCGTTGCTGGCGTGATGCACCAGCTTGTAGTCCGCCGCACCCAGGTCAGGATGGCCTGCGTATTTGCCGAGCCGCACCTGGTCGATAAGCGATTGCGGATGCTCGATACGGAAGCCGATGGCGAAGGGCTTGGGTTCGATGAATACGCCTTGGCGGTGGAGCATGCGAAACGTGTCGCGCGAGCTATGACCCAGCGCCAACACCACATGACGACTGCGGATCTCCTCGCCAGTCGCGAGTACGACACCTTCGACCTGGTATGGCTTTGCGGGCGAGTCGACTGCCGGGGAAGCGGATCCCAGCAATAGATCCGTCACTCTGCTTTCGAAGCGCACCTCCCCGCCGAGGGCAATGATTTCATTGCGCATCGCGGCGACCACTCCGGTGAGCCGGAAGGTGCCGATGTGCGGCTTGCTGACATACATGATTTCATCCGGCGCTCCGGCACGGACGAATTCCCGGATCACCTTGCGACCGTAGAACTTGGGATCCTTGATCTGGCTGTAGAGCTTGCCGTCGGAGAACAGGCCCGCGCCGCCCTCGCCGAACTGCACGTTCGATTCCGCAGTCAGCGTCCTTTTGCGCCACAACCCCCAGGTATCCTTGGTGCGACGACGCACGTCCCGACCGCGCTCCAGCACAATAGGCTTGAATCCCATCTGCGCCAGCAACAATGCCGCGAACAGCCCACACGGACCAAAGCCCACCACCAGCGGCCGCTCGTCCAGATTTGCCGGCGCATGCGCCACCGGGTAGTAGTTGGTATCCGGTGCCGGACGAACGTTCCTGTCGCCGGCCAGGCGCTGCAGAATTGCCGCTTCATCGCGAGCCGTCAGATCGACGATATAGATGAAGGCGATGGCGCTGTTTTTCTTTCTCGCGTCGTAACTGCGCTTGAAGACGGTGAAGTCGAGCAGGTCCGCATCCCGGAGGTTCAAACGCTTGAGGATGGCCTTGCGCAAGGCCGCGGCGGAGCAATCCAGCGGCAACGACAGTTCGGTGATGCGAATCACAGCAGTATCCTGGCCGGTAATCCCGGCAGAGGAAGACACAGGGAGTTAGAATGCGGCGCGAATTGTATCGCCGCTTGGCGCCCGGCGCCCGCCCCCGCCACTTCTGCTTTTCCCCAACTGGTCATGGCACGATCCAAAAGCAGCAGCCGCTGGCTGCAAGAGCATGTCAACGATCCTTACGTCAAACAGGCGCAGAAGGACGGCTATCGCTCGCGCTCCAGTTACAAGCTGATCGAGCTGAACGAGAAGGACCGGCTGATTCGCCCCGGCATGTTGATCATGGACCTGGGCTCTGCTCCGGGCGGCTGGTCGCAGGTGGCCGGGCGCCTGGTTGGCGACAAGGGCCGGGTGCTGGCCACCGACATCCTGCCGATGGACGCGCTGAAAAACGTGGACTTCATCCAGGGTGACTTTCGCGAGGAGTCGGTGCTCAACCAGATTCTCGAGCAGCTCAACGGCCAGCGGCCCGACCTGATCATTTCCGACATCGCGCCCAATATCAGCGGCATCGATTCCGCCGACCAGGCTTCATCCATCTACCTGGTGGAGCTGGCCCTGGATATGGCCCGCCGGGTACTCAAGCCCAAAGGCAACTTCGTCGCCAAGATCTTCCAGGGCGTGGGCTCGGAGGCCTACCTGAAAGAACTGCGCACGTCCTTCGAGAAGGTGCTGATCCGCAAGCCGGCAGCGTCGCGGCCGAGGTCGCGAGAGGTCTACGTGGTGGCCAAGGGATTCAAGGGATAGGGCTGCGCAACCCTGCTCGACGGGATCAACCGGTTTGCGGTGCCGCTTGGGGACAAGCGCGCAATTCCAGGCGCATGATCTTGCCGGGATCGGTTTGGAAGAGACTGGTATCGATGCTCTTGCCGGGCTCGGGCAGGTCGACATCGAGCCAATACACTGACCCGGCGCGCTTGCGATCGTCGATGCGCGGCTCCAGGTCCAGTGCCCGGACTTCCTGGGCGCGCCGGTCAGCACGGTGATAGTCGGAAAACACGCCCAGCGAAAGGACATTTGCCGGGTCCGAACCAGGCATCAGGTAGACGTCTTTGATGCCGCTGTCCGCCAGCGTCTTCATCGCAGCCTCAGCCGCCTCGCGCGACGCGATGTTCTGCACACTGACCCAGTAGCCCACCCACAACTCACCCTGCTCCAGCCGTTGACGCGGCGAGAAGCCGCCCGTGCGCAGTGCCGCCTGCGCGTGCGACGCATCGGCGAGATCGGCAAACGGTCCGACGCTCGTGCATGACATGGCGTCGACATCGGCTTTCGCTACTTGCGTGCTATCCGATGGGTTCGGCGGTTCAGCCTGCGGCGCCAGTGGTTCAACCTGCGGCGGTTGCACATCCTTTATCGTGGCAGACGCGGTGGGCTCCGGTGTCGTAGTCACTTCGCGTGCAAGCACGATGCGCGGAGGCGGCGCAGCGCTTACGGCTGGTGAACGATCTAGATTGCTGACATGCACGTCGATCAGTTCTGCCCAGCTGAAGAACAGTGCATTGCCGAGAATCAACAGCAGGCAGAAGGTACGCATGAGAGAGGTGCGGGTGTAGCCAGGTAACGAGATGCCGAAGGTCAACCCTTCTGCTTGCCGCCGGTACCCCAGTAGGCTGCGATGTTCTCGATTTCCGCGGCGGACAGGTCGAGTTTCTTCTTATGTTTTACTTTGCCTGCGACGATATCCCGGATCAGGCTTTGTAGCGAAGCGGCATCCTCGCCCTCCCAATCGTCCGCCTCGTGGCATTCAATGCACTTGGCCTGCGCAGCAACCTTGCCGGCATTGATGTCCGCAGCATTCGCCTGAACGCTGCACCACACCAGGCAAGCACTGAACCACAGAATTTTCCAATCCCTGAGCATCCCGACCCTCCCGAAGGCCCTGTTGCGCGCTTGAGCGAGAGCCCTGAGCGGACAACGTCTGGATGATACACGAGCAAATCCCCCGTCCCCGGCGACTCAACTATCGCCCGCACCGGCCAGGATTGCGAGCCCCCGCAATACCAGATCCGGAATGAACTGGCGGGGCCGATCGATCAATCCCTCGAATTGCCGACTTGCACCGCCGGTCAGCAGCAGCGCCGGCGATTCACCGACCTGGGTCTGCAACGCCACCATCGCTCGCTCGACCAGCGCTGCCAGGGCGTGCAATGAACCCTGACGGATGGCGCCCAGCGTATTGTCCGCGAACACTCCTTCACCGACGCTGCCCTGCTCTGCCCGCCTCGCAATTTCGCTGGTGTTGTGCAGCAGGCTGCTGATCATCAGATCGGGCCCTGGCACGATCACGCCACCCAGGTGCTGGCCGCCGCGATCGACAGCATCTATCGTCATCGCAGTGCCCACAGAGACGATGCATGCCGCACGCTTCTCCAGGCCATGTGCTGCAATGACGGCGAGCCAGCGATCGACACCTAGTTTTTTCGATTCGGGATAAGCATTGCGCACACCTGCCGCGCTGGCAGTCGACTCAATGAATTCCGGCTGCACATTCCACAACTCCCTGGCTGCGGTACGTATCAGATCGGCATTCCTCGTGCCGCCAACGTTGCTCACCAGGATTCGTTTGGGCGTGGAAACGACAGTCAGTGCACCGACCAATTGATCGTGAACCAGATTCTCATGGGCTAATGCGACCTGAGCTCCAAGGTCCTGGCCGTCGAACGTAGCCCATTTGACGCGCGTGTTGCCGATGTCGACGAGCAGGATCATCGGGCGGCCGCACGCAGGCTGACTTCGCCGGAAACGAATTTCAGCAACTGACCCTCAACGTCCACAAGCAACGCGCCGTCCATCTCGACACCGCGCGCAACACCATAGATCGTGCCGCTACCGCTCAGCACCTTCACCTGTGCGTTGGCCAGCGTATCGAGCTTGCGCCACTCTTCGACGAACGGTGCGAAACCCTGTCCGGAGAAAATCTGCAGCATGGCGATCAGCTCCTCAACCAGGACGCCGCTCAGTGCGTTACGGGTTGGAGTGCGATCTCGCAGCATCTCGTGCACGTCCGCGATGAGGGCCGCCTGTTGCTCGGCCAGCGCCAGGCGCACGCTTGCCGGCATGTGCATATTCAGGCCGATGCCGATGACCACGTGCGCCGGTCCGGCGGATTCACCGCGCATTTCGATGAGGATGCCGCCCAGCTTGCGGTTCTGCCAGACCAGGTCGTTGGGCCATTTCAAACCTGCCTCGGTCGCGCCGAAACGCCGCAATGCTTTCACCGCCGCCACGCCGACTGCCAGGCTAAGCGCTGAAAATGTGGGCGGCGTCTCCGCGAACTGCCAGCCGAGCGACAGACAGATTCCCGACCCGAAGGGCGCCACCCAACTGCGACCGCGGCGGCCACGACCGGCGTTCTGTACTTCGGCCACGCATATTTGCGCGCAGCCAGGAGTCGCGATGGGGTTCTCTGTGACGTAACGATTCGTCGAATCGACGGTGAGCAGCACATCGGCCCGCTCCACTTGCGACCGGATCGCCGGAGCAATGGATTCGAGCAACGTAGCCTGGTCGAAAAGATCGACGGCACGAGCCAGTTTGTATCCCTGGCGTGGCACGGACTGAATCTCGATGCCTAGCGCACGCAACGTACCCATCAGCTTCCAGATGCCGCCACGCGAGATCTTCAAACGCTTTGCCAGTTGCTCGCCCGAATGAAAGGCGCCATCCGCAAGCAGCGACAGGAGTCGCTGGCGACGAACCTCGGTCGGGGAGCTCCGGGACGACATCAGCAGTTCATCTTCTTCCGAACAGCCACAGCCGCCGGGCACGATTTTCGGAACCCGCCAGCATGCGTGCGATATTCGAGCGATGCGTGTAGCAGACAAAGATCATCATGGCGCAGCCGAAACTCAACAGTGCGGCGGAAGGATGCTCGGCGGTAGCGGCGATATAGATCGGGAAGGATATGACCGCGAACATGGTCGCGAGCCCGACGAAGCCCGACAGCATTACCGTAACGACCCAGACCAGCAGCACCGGCAACAAAGCGGCAGGCTGCAGCCCCGCGAGCACGCCGATAAGCGTCGCAGCGCCCTTGCCGCCACGAAACCCGAACCATACGGGATATACATGACCCACCACGACCGCGGTGGCGCACGCAACCGCCAGCCACGTGCGATCGACGTTGGGATCTATGGCGATCCCAGGCAAGCCGAGACCCGGCAGCAAGGAAGCCGCTACCCAACCTTTACCGATGTCGATGAACATCACCCACGCGGCAAACCCGATCCCCTGCGTCCGCAGCGCGTTGGTGCCTCCTGCATTGCCGCTGCCCATCGTGCGAATGTCGACGCCGCCGCGCAGCTTGCCGACGATGAGACTGCCGATAAGTGCGCCCAGCAGGTAGGCCAGCAGTGTTTTACAACCGAGTTCGAGCATGTGGGGATTGTAAGGGAAGGCGACACGCGTGACACGAGTCACATGGCGGCAAGACTAAGCGGCTCTGCGACCGCAGTGCGCCCTGTCACTCCCGTCACTCATTTGACTCCTGTCACCTTCTTCCTCGGCAACCCCACCTCCGCCAGCATGCAACGCACGCTGCCGCCGCCGAACTGCTCGATGATCGGAATCGGACTGCTGACGATAGGGCCGGCGGCGCGTTCAAGTGCCGCTGTTTGTTCGGGTGTCAGCGATGCCCGGGCTGCTGCGGACATGGCAATGAGCGAGCTGCCGGACTGGCTTTGCAGCTCGAGCATGTTGCCCGCGAATTGATGCATCTGCGCGTAGCTCAATTCAATCACGGTGCGCCCGCTCGAGCGCAGCATGTCGATGACCGGAGCACGCCGATCGACCTCAATGCACTCCCGGCAGACAGCAGCAAAATGCTCACCGACCGACATCAGTACATTGGTGTGATAGATCGCAGCGCCGCCGGCATCGAAAGCTTCGAAGGCGACAATTTCGTAGTCGAGCAGCTGTGCGAATTCCCCCAGCACGTCCATATCGGTCCGTGGCGACAGGCAGGCATAGGCAATGCGATTGCGGCGGTCGAGCACCAGGCTGCCGGTGCCTTCCAGGAATTTGCCCTCGGCTTCGCGGTGCGTGAGGTCGACCGTGCGCGTGATATGGAAATTCTGTCGCACGTTGAGTGCCTCGATGATGTCGAGGCGTCGCTCCAGACGCCGGTTCGGTGCAAGCATCGGATACATCACCACGGTGCCGTCGGCGTGCAAGCTCACCCAGTTGTTGGGAAAGATCGAATCGGGCGTGTGCGGTTCCGGCGTATCCGCAAAGACATGAACGCGCACACCCGCTTGCGTCAAAGCGTCTGCGAGCCCGTCGAACTCCGCGAGCGCCTGCGCCTGTATGGCTTGCGAATCCGGGGCACCCACAAGCTGCTGGAACCGATTCGACTCCGCAGTCTGCAGATTACCGGCGAAGCGTACCGGCCGGATCATCAGCACATCGGCAGTGGTTTGCGATTCAGTCACATCTAAACTTCGGTTGCGCTTCAGTGGGGCTTCGTTGGCCGAATCCGACTCAGTTTTTCGTCACCGATGAGATGCCGGATGGTGAGCTGGGAAACGTACAACGGGTGGCCCGATAGCAAGCGCGTCATTACGCAGGGGACGCAGCGTGTCGCATCACCAGTTGATCGGTGAGATCGTCGGGAAAAGGCGTTGCGAGTATAGCCGAGCGACACAGAAGACCGGCGTCACCAGGGAGCTGTAGCGCCCTCGTGCAGTGGGTAAGCCTCAGGCTAAGACCCTGTTTCGGCAGTCGCCAGCGATCGAATTGGAACGTCTGCGTGCTGCCCATGTTGCCCCCTGGCTGCATCGCGTAGTCGATTTGATTCGGCCGGCCACGCGTACTTGTGCGTGTACTTGTGCCTGCTGCGAATCCCTTCTAGACTCTACCAGACATCTGTATGGTACCGCCTGATGCCTGCTTCCCTGCCCCCCTATCCCGCGGCGATCCTGACTCCCAAGCAATTGGAAGTACTCGCCTTTATCCAGCACTTCATGCAAACACATGAGCTGCCACCTACCCGTGGCGAGATTGCACAAGGCCTGGGACTGAGGAATCGTCAGGGAATCGATCAGCATCTGCGGGCACTGGAAACGAAAGGCGCCATCGAACTGCGTCCCGGAATTTCACGAGGTATCCGGCTGCGTGATGAGTCTACGCACTCGCAACATGAGGCACGCAATAAACCTCGTGCCGAAAGTGCGGATCCCTTTGGCCTGCCGCTGCTCGGGCGCATTGCCGCAGGTTCACCCATCCTGGCTGTAAGCAATATCGAAGATCGCGTGAATGTGGATGCTGCCTTGTTCCGGCCACGCGCGGACTTCATCTTGCGAGTACGCGGCGACAGTATGAAGGACGCGGACATTCTGGATCAGGATCTGTTGGCAGTGCACCAGACGACGCAGGCACGCAACGGCCAAATCGTAGTGGCACGCATCGGCGATGAAGCGACAGTGAAGTATTACCGTCGTCAGGGAAACCTGGTGCGGCTGGAAGCAGCGAATCCGGCTTACCGCCCTATAGAAGTCGACCTGAATAAACAGGAGCTCGCGATTGAAGGATTGGCGGTGGGCATCGTTCGCACCGGACTGCAACGCGCACGATGAAACGCCATGAATCGTGCAGCGACACTCGAACAGCTCACGCGGCTGTGCGGCCTCAACCGGGACGGCGTTGCGCCAGCCGCGATCGAACCCAGCGGACTGGAGCAACTGGACGCCGTATTGCCTGGCGGTGGCTGGCAATCCGGCACAATCGTGGAATTGATGCCCGCCGCAATGGGTATCGGCGAATTGCGCCTGCTGATGCCGGCGCTGGTCAGCATCACCCGTAGCGAACGTTACGTAGCGCTGATCTCCCCGCCTTGCATTCCATTTGCACCGGCATTGTCCCGGCATGGCGTCAATCTCGAACGATTGATCATCGTTCGCGCGCACAAGCCTGAAGACATCCTTTGGTCTTTCGAGCAAACCCTGCGCTGCAAATCTTTCGGCGCGGTCGCAGCGTGGCCCATTACAGTGAAGGATCGCGAAGTCCGGCGCCTGCAACTGGCGGCGGAAGCAGGACGCAGCGTCGGATTCATGTATCGATCACCATCCGCCGCACTCGAATCCTCTCCAGCGGCCGTGCGCTTGCGTCTCGCGACCGATGAGCAAGGGTTGCGTATCGACATCATCAAGTGTCGTGGTGCTCGCGGCGGCATGTCGGTACGGGCGGCAAGAGATGGATGGCAGCTCGCCTCGCAGGCTCCTGGTTCAACGGATTACTCTGCAAGCGTCAATCCATCGGTTACCTCGCTCGCACCCGACTATTCGCCAGAGAAATCGATCGACGCAAGCAGCGACGCAGCAGTAGCGAGTTCCGACTATCCGTTATCAGCCATAGGCTAGTCATGCTGTGGCTTTGTATTTCCCTGCCCCAATTACCTCTGCAGGCTTTGCAGGCCGATGAGACCGATAACGCCATTGCCGTAACAGCATGCGAAGGCAGTGCGCGCTGGATCATCTGCTGCAATCGCGCTGCCGGACAGGCCAACCTCAAAGCTGCGATGAACTACACGATGGCATTAGCCATTCATCCGCAGATCGTCATGCTGGAACGCAAACCGCAGGCAGAACAGGCTGCCTTGGAGCGGCTCGCCGGATGGGCTTATCAATTCAGCAGTCAGGTCATACTGGGTCCGGTTTCCACGGAACTGCGACTGTCCCGCACTAGCTGCTTATGGCTTGAAATCGGCGCCAGCTTGAGCCTGTTCGGTGGCTTCAGGCAATTCATCGAACAAGTCGAAGCAGGGCTCGAGCAGCTTCGTTATGCGTACCGGCTCGGCATCGCTCCGACTCTGGAAGGAGCCGCATTGCTGGCGCGTGCGGATATAAGGATTGCAATTACCCAGCTCCCAGCTCTCTACGCGCGCATTCGTCCGCTGCCCATCGGCAGCCTGACGCTGGCTCCGGAAATTATCCGTCAGTTGTACACCGCCGGTGTTCGTTCCATCGGCTTGTTGCTGGAACTGCCCAGGGATGCGGTGGCCAAACGCTTTGGACCGCAAACCCGTCATTACCTCGATCGCTTGACGGGAGTCGCTGCGGACCCCAGACCTGCTTTCCATCTGCCGGCTAGCTATGCCGCACATTTCGAATTTGAGTTCGAAGTGAGAAGCACCGAGTCGCTGTTATTCCCTGTGCGTCGCATGCTGCGCGAATTCGCGGGCTACCTCCGCGCCCGCGATACCGGCGTCCAGCATTTCCGACTGACCTTCAGTCATCGACAGTATCCAGCAACTGAACTGCGGATCGGCCTGTCGGTGCCGGAGAGAAATGCCGACAGATTTTTCGCGCTGGTGCGCGAACAACTGGAAAACACCGAGCTAGCTGCCGCGGCCATCGGCATGGGTTTGTTCGCGACCGAATTTGCCATGCCTACGGCCATGCAACCGGACCTGCTGAATGGAGCATTGGGGCAGACAGAGGAGCTATCGCACACGATGGACCGGCTTGCTGCACGGCTTGGCGAAGACAACGTCCGCAAGCTGAAGCCGATGGCGGAACACCGTCCTGAAACGAGCTGGGCCTATGAAGCACCTTCGGTGCTCTCGCCGGAATATGCGGGACACACGAATCTGCAGTTTCCCGAGCGTCCCCTGTGGCTGCTGCCCACACCTCAACCGCTCGAATTATCTGCCATGCCACCCATGACCTCCGGACCTGAGCGAATCGAATCGGGTTGGTGGGACGATGGCGATGTGCAACGGGACTACTACATCGAGCGCATGAACAATGGTCCCGACCTGTGGGTATTCCGGGACTTGCGCAATTCTGGCTGGTATCTGCACGGACTATGGTCATGACGGCCTACGCCGAATTGCATTGCCTCAGCAATTTCACCTTTCTGCGTGGCGCCTCGCACCCGCATGAGCTGGTCCACCGTGCTGCGGATCTCGGCTATTCGGCACTGGCAATCACCGACGAATGCTCGATGGCAGGGGTCGTTCGTGCACACGATGCCGCGAAAGAATGCGGACTCAAGCTGATCGTCGGATCCGAATTTCGCACCGCCGATGACATGCATCTTGTACTACTGGCGCCGACACAGCGAGCCTACGCTCAGATCTGCAAGCTCATCACGTTGGCGCGACACAAATCCGCCAAAGGCCAGTACCAGTTATTCCGTTCGCATTTCGAGAACGAACTGAATGAGTGCCTGGCATTGTGGGTACCACCTGCAGTTGCACTGCCCTCGCAGGCACGCTGGCTACGAGAGCATTTCCCGCAGCGCTGCTGGATTGCGGTCGAACTCCATCGCGGCGCGAACGATGCGCAACGTCTCGACCAGCTGAAGCAGTTGGGAATTTCAGTGGGAGTACCACTGGTAGCTGCGGGCGATGTTCACATGCATATCAGGGAACGTCGCCTGGTACAGGATGCGGTAACAGCAATTCGCCATGGCTGCACGATTGCGAATGCAGGGCACAGGCTGTTCCCGAATGGCGAACGCCATTTACGCGCTCTGACGGAGCTTGCGACGATCTACCCGGAAGACTTGCTCAAGGAGAGCGCGAAGATCGCAGCGCGCTGCGAATTTTCATTGAGTTCCTTGCGATACAACTATCCACGGGAACTGGTACCGGCGGACATGAGTGCTACTCAATACCTGAGACAACTTACCGAGGCAGGATTGCAGGATCGATGGCCTGGGGGCATTTCAACCAAGCTTCGCGACATCGTCGAGAAGGAGCTTGGTCTCATCGAAGTATTGAAATACGAGCATTTCTTTCTGACCGTACGCGAGTTGGTCGCTTTCGCAAGGTCGCCGGACGTCAATATCCTCTGCCAGGGACGCGGCTCGGCTGCAAATTCCATCGTCTGCTACGCCTTGCGCATCACCGAGGTCAATCCGGAACGGATCGATACGCTGTTCGAACGCTTTCTCAGCAAAGAACGCGACGAGCCTCCCGATATCGACGTCGATTTCGAGCACGAGCGCCGCGAGGAAGTCATCCAGCATGTTTACCAGAAGTATGGACGGCATCGCGCGGCGCTGGCTGCAACGGTCATTTGCTATCGAGCGCGCAGTGCCGTCCGGGACGCCGGCAAGGCCCTCGGACTGCCACTCGACCTCATCGATCGCATCGCCAAATCCCATGCTTACTGGGATAACGCCGAGGTCTTCCAGGAGAATCTGCGTGCCCAGGGCTTGCAGCTCGACAACGAAGTGGTGCGGAAGCTGTGCTGGATGGTGGGGCAGCTCAAAGGTTTCCCACGTCATCTCTCTCAGCATGTGGGTGGCTTCGTCATCTCGGAAGAACCGATCAGTGAGCTGGTACCGATGGAAAATGCCTCAATGCCCGATCGCACCATCATCCAGTGGGATAAGAACGACCTGGAATCCCTCGGCCTACTCAAAGTCGATGTGCTCGCGCTGGGAATGCTGACGGCAATCCGGCGCATTTTCGATCTGTTGAAGCGTACGGGAGAGGGTCCTGTCGCAATGAGCGAGATCCCCGAAAAAGACAGCAAAACCTACGAGATGATCTGCCGCGCGGACACGATAGGAGTTTTCCAGATCGAATCCCGCGCGCAGATGAGCATGCTGCCGCGGCTGAAGCCAAAGAGTTACTACGACCTGGTGATCGAGATCGCCATCGTACGCCCCGGCCCCATCAAGGGCGGAATGGTTCACCCGTATTTGCAGCGACGTAACATGAAGGAGGAAGACATTCCTTATCCAAGCGAAGCACTCAAGCCGGTACTACAGAAAACACGCGGCGTTCCTATTTTCCAGGAACAGGTCATGCAGATTGCCGTCGTCGCTGCCGACTTCACCGCCGGACAGGCCGATCAATTGCGCCGCGCGATGGGTGCGTGGCATCGCAGCGGCAAGATGGGCGAATACCGACAGAAGCTCCTGGACGGCATGCGCGCCAAGGGCTACCCGGAAACCTTTGCCGAGCAGATCTACAAACAAATCGAAGGCTTCGGCGAATACGGGTTTCCGGAATCCCATTCGGCATCCTTCGCACTACTGACTTATGTCTCCAGCTATCTGAAATGCCACTACCCGGCGGCATTCATCGCCGGCCTGATCAACAGCCAGCCCATGGGGTTCTACCAACCGGCACAGTTGCTGGAACAGGCAAAACGGCAAGAGGTTGAGATATTTCCAGTCGACGTCAACGTGAGTGAATGGGATTGCACCCTGGAGGCGGATTCGCGCGTGCAGCAGGCGATCCGGCTGGGATTAAGGCTGGTGCGCGGATTGCGCGAAGCTGAGGGAGAGAGACTTGTTGAGGTGCGACCGGCCGGAGGATTTGAATCGATAGCGCAGATTGCCGATCTCGCAGCGTTATCTAAACGGGCCATCAATGCGCTGGCGCTCGGCGGGGCGTTTCGCGGTATCACCGAACATAGGAATCTGGCCTTCTGGAATGCGCTCGGTATCGAACGGCTACCCACCCTGTTGCGGGCGACAGATCCCCAGGAAGCCCAACCACAACTACCCGCACCTAGCGAACGGGAAGATATTTTTCGCGACTATCGCCAGCTCGGCTTCAGTACCGGCCGACATCCCATGGCATTGTTTCGCCGGAAGCTGCGCAGCATGGGTGTAGTCAGCAGGAAGGATCTGAATTCACTGGCAGCGGGAAGAATGGTGCGTGTCGGCGGACTCGTCACTCATCTACAGCACCCGCAAACTGCGAATGGAGTGATCTTTGCGTCACTGGAGGACGAGACGGGAATCAACAACATCATCCTCTGGCCGGGAGTCTTCAACGAGTACCGCCATCGGATATTGGGATCCAATCTGATGGTCGTAAGCGGAGAGTTACAAAGCCAGGAAGGCGTAATCAACGTCGTCGCTAACGAGGTGGAAGACTATTCGCACTGGGTTAGGACGCTGCCGCGCAACTCGCGCGACTTTCACTGAAATATCCGACGGCGATAACGACCGATACCGTAGCACTGCGTCGATCGCGGCGTTGCCGCGAAGAACCAGTGGCCAGCCGTGCTACCGCAATTAACGGACGATGTGCTTGGGATAAGAGACAGTGTCGGCCTGCATCGAAGCGAAGTGGCTTGCCGCCATCGCCTTGCGGAGCTTCTTCGCTGCGTCACGCCTCTGCCGGCGCGACTCGTTCAGCGCTGCCTTCGCAATCGACACATCAATGATCTGACCCCTGACGATCCGACGCCGCTCAAGGATGTTCATCGAAGACTCCATAGATCTCGAACCGGAGCACAATGGAAAAAGCCCTGCCGGTTTTATCCGGCAGGGCTTCCCAACATTTAAGAGCCTGGCAGTGACCTACTCTTGCATGCCCGAAGGGCACACTACCATCGGCGCAGAGCATTTTCACTTCCGAGTTCGATATGGGATCGGGTGGTTCCTGCTCGCTGTTGCCGCCAGGCAAACTGGCTCACGTAGCAAGTGACTCTCGGGCAATCACCTGCACCTGAATTCGAAAGTTGTTTGACGCTGTCGCACTATGAGTAATCCGCATCAACCCAAGCTAATTGGGTGTTATATGGTCAAGCCTCACGGGCAATTAGTACTGGTTAGCTAAATGCATTACTGCACGTACACACCCAGCCTATCAACGTCGTAGTCTGCGACGGCCCTTCAGGGGAATCGAGTTCCCAGGGAAACCTAATCTTGGGGGGGGCTTCCCGCTTAGATGCTTTCAGCGGTTATCCCGTCCGTATATAGCTACCCGGCAATGCCACTGGCGTGACAACCGGTACACCAGAGATACGTCCACTCCGGTCCTCTCGTACTAGGAGCAGCTCCCTTCAAATCTCCAACGCCCATGGCAGATAGGGACCGAACTGTCTCACGACGTTCTGAACCCAGCTCGCGTACCACTTTAAATGGCGAACAGCCATACCCTTGGGACCGGCTACAGCCCCAGGATGTGATGAGCCGACATCGAGGTGCCAAACACCGCCGTCGATATGAACTCTTGGGCGGTATCAGCCTGTTATCCCCGGCGTACCTTTTATCCGTTGAGCGATGGCCCTTCCATGCAGAACCACCGGATCACTATGTCCTGCTTTCGCACCTGCTCGACTTGTCAGTCTCGCAGTCAAGCCCCCTTGTGCCATTGCACTATCAGTACGATGTCCGACCGTACCTAGGAGACCTTCGAGCTCCTCCGTTACGCTTTGGGAGGAGACCGCCCCAGTCAAACTGCCTACCATGCACGGTCCCCGAGCCAGCTAATGGCCCTAGGTTAGAACCGCAATGACACCAGGCTGGTATTTCAACGTTGGCTCCATGGCAGCTAGCGCCACCACTTCATCGCCTCCCAGCTATCCTACACAGGTCCCATCACAGTCCAATGCAAAGCTACAGTAAAGGTGCACGGGGTCTTTCCGTCTTGCCGCGGGGAGATTGCATCTTCACAAACACTTCAACTTCGCTGAGTCTCGGGTGGAGACAG
>DASYEW010000050.1:0-384429 GCA_036498785.1 Steroidobacteraceae bacterium
GATTACGACTGGTCGATTGCAAACGGAGCGACGATGACGAGAAGAACTTTCGCGCACATACGATGCCCCATGGCTTGGCAGGCAGCGCGGCTGCCTTCGAGGAGCGATAGATGACGGTGAGTGTTGCTATCGTCGACGATCACGCCATGGTGCGTGAAGGCATGGGTGCCCTGCTGGCCTCACACAAAGACATCGAGGTCGTCGCTGAATTCACCTCCGGCGCGGAAATGCTGGCCGCTGCGCCGACCATTCTTACCGACATCGTGCTGATGGACATTTCCATGGCGGGGCTCAACGGCCTGGATACCGCCCGCAAGCTGAGCACGGAGACCCCGCACCTCAAGATCATCATGGTCTCGATGCATGCGACAGCGGACTACGCCATCCAGTCGCTGCACACGGGCGCCTCGGGTTATCTGCTGAAGAAATCCGCCTCCGAGGAGATCGGCAAGGCCATCGACACCGTGATGCATGGCCAGGTCTACATCGACTCCAATCTGTCGCGGCGCGCGCTGGAAAACTACATGCAACACCTCAAGCCCGGCGACTTGCCGCAGAACATGCTGACGACGCGCCAACGCGAAATCCTGCAGCTGATGGCCGAGGGACAGAGCACCAAGGAGATCGCCCGCACCTTGCAGCTCAGCCCCAAAACCGTAGAGACCCACCGCGCGCTGCTCATGGACCGGCTCAATATTCACGACATTGCCGGACTGGTGCGCTATGCGATTCGGTTCGGGCTGATAACCGCCGAGCGTTAGCGCATGGCCCTTCGAGCGGTTCGCAGATCGATCAACTACCGTAGCTTGCACCGCCCGTCCCAACCGGCGGGAACTCGTGCGCCTGTGTCACGCATTCGTGCCCCAGGGAATACCCCTAAGCCGTTGCCGCATAGGCAGGAGAGTCTCCGCCGCCTGGTGGATTCCTCATCCCACGAATCGTCCCGCACCCGATGTCTCTTTAGGATCGCTCACGACGTCCACGGCACTGTTGAATTCAAGCCTGACATTGGAGACCGGCATGCAAACCGCAAGACTCGTCGCCTGGCAAAGACCTTCGCGCACGCAACACCTGCTGGATTCGCTGTTGCAGCGTCGCGATCTGATGCCCACGCGCGGGCACAGGATCATTGAACACAGCGACCTGCCCTCGGCCTTGCAGAAGATCGTCTTTCAATCGCAGCGCGAAGGTCGCGTATGGACCGCGTGGACCGACCAGCACCGCACCTGGCTCTTCAATGCGGAGATGTCGTTAGACAGCGCGCGGGAGCGCGGCCAGCCCGCGCTGCAAGTCGGCGTGTACCGCGAGGACGGCAGGATACGCGACTCGCGCCTGTGGACCTGTCTCAACGATGGAACCTGGCAGCCATGCACAATGTAGCTGCATCCTGATCGCTCGCCATATCACCCGCCCGCTGAGCCTCAGCCTGAAGACTGTGAAGACTCACCGCGCGCAGTCGATGGACCGACTCGGCGTATAAGACATTCCCCCACTCCTCCGCGAGGTCCGCAGCATCGGACTAGTATCGGTGGGACGCTAGTCCGGCGCTACGCGCAACGACCGTTCGTCCGCAAACGATCCGCCCTCCGCGGATCGATGCCATCTGCAAATGTATCGACACACGCGACCGAGCCGCACCCAAGCGACTGCTCCCTTAGGCGCGTGCATGTCGAACAGTTCACATCTGAAATGTCCTCGCATCTGAGGCAAAAGATGCATTGCAGGTCAGACTGACGAATGGGTGATAAAGGTGATGAAGGCACCGGATTCGGCACCTCCATCACTTCCATCACCTTCATCGCCCTCTTCACCGTGGGCTAGAATCCACCCAGCATCCCGTCATGCGCCACGCTGCACTCCGTTGTCATGAAGTTCTGCTCCACCTGCGGCGCGGCCGTCGCACAAGCCATTCCTGACGGGGACCATCTGCCCCGTTACGTGTGCACCAACTGCGGCACGATCCACTACGAGAATCCGCGCATCATTGCGGGATGCGTCATCGAGTGGGAAGGCAAGATCCTGCTGTGCAAGCGCGCAATCGAACCGCGGCTGGGATATTGGACGATCCCGGCGGGCTTCATGGAGAACGGCGAAGCAGTGCAGGATGCCGCTGCCCGCGAATCGATGGAAGAAGCCCTCGCACGCGTTGAAATCGGCTCACTGCTGGCCATAGTGAATGTGCTGCGCGCGCACCAAGTCCACATCATGTTTCGTGCGCGCCTGCTGGACACCAACTTCGGCGTGGGCCAGGAGAGCCTGGAGGTGGCTCTGTACGATGAGAGCGAGATTCCGTGGCCGCAGATCGCTTTTCTCAGCGTGGAATTCGCATTGCGCCGCTACCTGGAAGACCGGCGCGCCGGTCGCGAGTTGCCGCACTACCGTGATATCGACTGGGTGGAAGGAAAAGCGGTGTTGAGGGATCGATGATAGGGCGGAATAGAGAATAGTGACGAGTGATGGGTGACGAGCTAGGCGCATAGACCTGCTCGCCGCCCCACTAGCGACGCTGCGAGGGGGCATTCGGCTGCATTTCCCGTTGTCTTCGTCCGCCCCGACACGGCACAATGCGCTCCCTGTTGGCGGCGCCTCGTCCGCCGTTTAGCCCCCTCTCGGAGCCTGCCGATGACCTTTGTCGTCACTGAAGCCTGTGTCAAATGCAAGTACACGGATTGCGTCGAAGTGTGCCCTGTCGACTGCTTTCATGAAGGGCCGAATTTCCTGGTGATCGACCCGGATGAATGCATCGACTGCACGCTGTGCGAGCCAGAATGCCCGGTGGAAGCCATTTTCTCCGAAGAAGAACTGCCGGCCGGCCAGGAAGCCTTCAAGCAGCTCAATGCGGACCTGGCCAAGAACTGGCCCGTGATCACCGAACGCAAGGCAGCGCCGCCGGATGCGAAGGAATGGGAAGGCAAGACGGGTAAATTGCAGCTGCTGGAAAAGTAGCGCATTGGCCGCGCGAGTTCGCGGCCGTGTCCAATAAAAAAAGCCCGCGTCGATGACGCGGGCTTTTTTATTGGCGGGTTGCCGGAAATCGTTTGCCGCCTGCTCACAGGCGGCTGCGGGTTCACCTGAAGCGGTTACTTCGCCTTGTCGGCGGCTGCCCTCAGGTCATCCAACTCCTTCACGAGTTCCTGGGGAGGCAGGTATCCACCGATGTAGTCGCCAGCTGGCGTAAAGATCGCGGGCGTGCCGCGGATGCCCAGGTTTTCACCCATCTCATACTGCTTGGCGACCGGTGTCGCACCGCAATTCGGCGCATCGACCTTCTGATCCAGCTTGGCCTTGGTGATCGCGGACTTGCGATCCTTGGAGCACCAGACCTCCTCCATCTTGTGCCAGTCATCCGTACCCGGACCGGCACGCGGATAGGCGGCATAACGCACTCTCACACCCAGCTTGTTCAGCTCGTCGATCTGGCTGTGCAGCTTGCGGCAATAGCCACATTCGACGTCGGTGAAGACGGTGATCGTGTACTTGGCCGCTGCCGGTCCGAACACGATCATGTCGCGCTCGTCGAGCTTGGCCAACGTCTTACTGCGTGAGGTAGTACGCGCGTTTTCGCTCAGGTTGACGCGACTGTCGACGTCGTACAGGTCGCCGGAAAACAGAAAACGGCCATCGGCGGAGACGTAGGCGCTTTCGCCGCCCATGTCGACCACGTAGATATCCTTGACCGGGGAAGGCTTGACCTGGTCGGGCTTGACGCCGGGAAACTTGGCCGCGATCAGGGCTCTTGGATCGGTGGACTTGGAATCAGTGGACTTAAGGTCAGTCGACTTGGTGCCAGCCTGGGGATCCGCCTTCGCAGGGGCGGCATCGGCGGCCGACGCAGTGGCGAAGGCAGCCACCAGTAACAGCGCGAACAGCTTTCTCATCGAGACTCTCCGGCATGAATAGCGCCACCCATGGGCGGCTCCTGTCGCTGACAGTTGGAGCGCTGGCCGCGCTTCCGGTTCAACTCAGCTTTCGAGAGTCTAGCAGACGGGAAGCATGGCGCAGCGTCGACAGTCAGTTGGCAGGCCTGTACCTGTAACCCACATGGCGGGCCCACATGGATATGACCGGAGGGTTGCCGTCGTTGTTACAAACCCGTGGCGGGCCACGACCGATAGCGAAGAATCAGCCGCGCGGATGATGCTGCGCGTGCAGTTCCTTCATGCGCTCGCGCGCCACATGCGTGTAGATCTGCGTGGTCGACAGATCGCTATGGCCCAGCAGCATCTGCACGACACGCAGGTCGGCGCCGTGATTCAGCAAATGGGTAGCGAAGGCGTGCCGCAGGGTGTGCGGAGACAACGCTTTCTGCACGCCGGCCTTTTGTGCGTAGCGCTTGATGATGTGCCAGAAAGCCTGGCGCGTCATACGATCGCCGCGGCGCGTCGGGAACAGGAAATCCGTCTGCCGTTCAAGCAGGATTTCCAGGCGCGGTCCGGCGATGAACTTCTGTAGCCAGTCCACGGCCTCCTCGCCCAACGGAATGAGGCGCTCGCGGTCGCCCTTGCCAACGATGCGCAGGACGCCCTGGTTCATGTTGACTTGGCCGGCTTTGAGATTGACCAGCTCGGACACGCGCAGACCGGTCGCGTACAGCACCTCCAGCATGGTGCGGTCGCGATGGCCCAGCGGCTCTTCGATCTCCGGCGCTCCCAGCAGAGCCTCGACCTCTTCCTCGGTCAGCGACTTGGGCAGTGAGCGACCGATCTTCGGCATCGCAATCTGCGCCGTCGGGTCTTCCTTGATGGCGCCATCGCGAATCATGTAGCGATAGAAACGGCGGAAACTGGACAGCTGGCGAGCAGTGGATCGCGGCCGTGCACCGGCTTCGACACGCCATGCGATGAAGCCGAGCACATCGGCGCGCTTGGCTTCGACACTGGAGGTGCCGCGCGATTGCAGCCAGCGATCCAGTGCGGTGAGGTCGGCGCGATACGCGGACAGCGTGTTCGGGGACAGCCCCCGCTCCATCCAGACGGCGTCCAGAAAACGGTCGATGGCAGCCAATGACGGCGCCTGCGCAGTGTCGTCGCCTGACCTCGAGTAAACTGATGTTTTGGTAACGGTGCTCATCGCCTGTGGCAGTGGCGCAATCGGCGCGGATCGCAGTGAGATCCTCAAGCCCGAATTGCAATGCGGGCAGTATGCGAAAGGGGCGTGCACCCCGGCGTGACAGTTATCACAGAACCCTTTCGGTGTTGACATAAAGAGAACCAGTTCACGGAAAATGGCGGCGTTTTGCGACGCCACTCGGTAAGATCCTGAGCCGCTGCGAACGCTCCCTACTCCGCGCATTCCCGACACGATGTCAAAAAATTACGTTCGCTGGCTGCGCGCTCCCTTCGACTGCCTGTTCGGCCTCTACGTGCTGGTCGCTTTCCTGTTGCTTGGCATCCTGGCGTTCCTGCTGGTGACGCTCATCCCGGGGCTGGGAGTGACTACCCGCCGCGCAATCGCCCATTGGACGGCGCGCACGTTCTTTTTCGTGGCCGGAATCAGGGTGCGGGTCACAGGCGAAGAACGCCTGCCCGCCGGGCCCTGCGTCGTCGTGGCCAACCACGCCAGCTACCTCGACGGCGTATTGTTGAAAGGCTTCCTGCCGGCGCGCTTCAGCTTCGTGATCAAGAAGGAATTCTCGCGCGTGCCGGTCGCAGGGCTGCTGCTGCGACGCATCGGCTCGGAATTCGTCGACCGCTTCAACCGCCACGCCGGCGGCATGGACGCACGCCGTATCATCAAGGCGGCGGACGCGGGCCAGGCCCTCGCCTTCTTTCCCGAAGGCACCTTCCTGGCCGTTCCCGGCCTGGGGAAGTTTCATACCGGGGCATTCGTCATTGCCGCGCGCGTCGGCGTGCCCGTGGTGCCAGTCGCAATCCGCGGCACGCGCCACATCCTGCCCAGCGGCCGCGCCCTGCCTCGCCCCGGACGTATTGATATCCATATTTTCGACGCCATCGAAACCCCTGAGGGCGCCGATTCGAGCAGCGTCGTGACTGTCACCAAGGAACTATCCCGGGAACGGATTCTCACAGTGCTGGAGGAGCCGGATCTGGTCGGGACGGACGGCATCGCCGCGCTGGCGGCGCGCAAATCCGGCTGACGCAAACCTCCGCCAGCGAGGTTTTCGGCACCAGCCGCCAACCTGTCCCGCTTGACCTGAGACCGCCGTGTTCGCTACAAGCCCGCCTCGATTCACCAACTGAGATCCGAACCATGACCGAAGAGGTTTTCATCGTTGCCGCCCGCCGCACTCCCATCGGCTCGTTCCAGGGCGCGCTGACGCCGCTGACCGCGCCACAGCTGGGCGCAGTCGCCATCCAGGCCGCGGTCAAGGACTCGACCCTCGCTCCCGAACTCATCGAAGAAGCCATCATCGGTTGCGTGCTGATGGCAGGCATCGGCCAGGCACCGGGCCGCCAGGCCGTGCTGGCCGGCGGTTTGCCGCAGAAAGTGCCGACCACCACGGTCAACAAGATGTGCGGCTCGGGTCTCAAGGCGTTGATGATGGCCAGCGACCAGATTCGCGCGGGTTCAGCGAACATCGTGCTCGCCGGTGGCATCGAATCGATGACCAACGCTCCGTATCTCATTCCCAAGGCGCGCGCCGGCCTGCGCATGGGTCACTCCGAAATTCTCGATCACATGTTTTTCGACGGCCTGCAGAGCCCGTTCGACGGCCAGATGATGGGCGCCTTCGGCGAGGCGACCGCAAAGAAATACGGCTTCACCCGCCAGCAGCAGGACGATTTCGCAGCCGAATCAGTACGTCGTGCCATGGCAGCGATCAACGACGGCAAGTTCGATCGCGAAGTCGCGCCGGTAACCGTCAAGGACCGCAAGGGCGAGCGCCTCATCGACAAGGACGAGACGCCGTTCAATTGCGACATCGCCAAGATCCCCAACCTCAAGCCGGCCTTCGCCAAAGACGGCACTGTGACCGCGGCCAGCTCGGCCGGAATCTCGGATGGCGCCGCAGCAGCGGTACTCGTCAGCGGTTCGGCACTCAAGCAGCACAACCTGAAGCCGCTCGCCCGCATCGTCGGCTACACGAGCTTTGCGCAGGCTCCCGAGTGGTTTACCACTGCCCCGGTAGGCGCCATCAAGGCGTTGCTGGAGAAAACCGGCTGGCGTGCCGATCAGGTCGATCTGTATGAGATCAACGAAGCGTTTGCCGTGGTCCCGATGGCAGCGATCCGCGACATCGGCCTCGACCATGCGAAGGTGAACGTGAACGGCGGTGCTTGTGCACTGGGTCATCCGATCGGCGCAACCGGCGCACGCATCACGACCACATTGGTTCACGCACTCAGGGAACGCGGCCTGAAGCGCGGCATTGCTGCGTTGTGCATCGGCGGTGGTGAGGCAACTGCAATCGCGATCGAGATCGTCTGATCGCATCAACTAGTCAGAGCATCTTGAGGTCATCCTTGCGCAAGCGGGGATGACCTCTTTGCACCAGATCGCCGCTCCTGACTCCTGCCTCGTCGACCGGCAACCAGCTCCGTCGGCTCACTCAGTCGACACACCCAGTCGGCCCATCCGTCCGGCTCACATCGAAACCAGCGTCTCCGGCGAGATACCCGCTACCTCGTAGCCGCGCTTGAAATCGCGTACGTGTTTCGCCATCCACTTGCGGGCGTCGTCGGCATCCTTGTTCTGCAGGGCCGCAATGATTTTGCGCTGTGCTTCCGCGATGCGTGAGCGCGCCTGCGGCACCCGGTCGATCATCTGCGCAAGTGACGGCGCCAGCACCTGCGCCAGGGACTGCTTCGCAAGCACCAACACCTGATTGCGGGCGCAGGCTCCGAGCAATTCGAAAAACTCACTCACCAAATCCACCGCGTTCGGATCCGATTGCGGCGAATCGCCGAACGCATTGCTCACGGCAATCAGCGCATCGATCTCCTCCAGCGTGCGCCGCGTGGCGGCCAGCGCTGCGACTTCCGGCTCGATCACCATCATCGCTTCCCAGACATCGACGAACGATACGTTGTGCAGCACCAGCGCCTGGCGCATGCCGCTGGCAACCTTGTCGGCGTGCGGACGGCTGACGATCATGCGCTTGGCACCTGGCGGGCGAATGACCAGGCCCGCGCTTTCGAGCTGCCGCAACGCCTCGCGAATGGTCGAGCGATGCACGCGAAATTGCTGCGCCAGGTCGGTTTCAGGCGGCAGCACCTCGCCGCTCTTCAGCTCCCGCGAGAGGATTTTCGCTTCGATCGCGGCCGATACCCGCGTGTAGGCGGGCTCGCGCTCGACCGGGTCGAACAGGTTGCCCGCAATCACCGGCGGCCTGCTGGCCGCGGCGTTTGCCGCTTTGCGTCCGCCGCCTGCCGGGGACGCGTCCGGCAAAATTTTGTTCTTATCGCGGGTTGACATGATGTCGGATTGTCCGACAATAGGACACAGTTCTCAATACCCCTGTCATACCCCCTGCCCCCTTCGCCGGAGCCGCCGCGTGGAAGATTTCAATTTTGGACTCGGTGACGACATCGACACCCTGCGCGCCAGCATCGCGCAATTCGCCCGTGACCGCATTGCGCCCATCGCGGCGCAGATCGACCGGGACAACCAGTTTCCGCGCACGCTGTGGAACGAAATGGGCGAACTCGGCCTGCTCGGCATCACCGTTGAGGAATCCCTCGGCGGCGCGGGTCTCGGCTACCTGGCGCATGTCGTCGCAATGGAAGAAATCAGCCGTGCCTCGGCATCGGTCGCGCTCTCCTACGGTGCGCATTCCAACCTATGCGTGAATCAGCTGCGTCGCTGGGGCACCCCGGCACAGAAGGAAAAATACCTGCCGAAGCTGCTCACCGGCGAACATGTCGGCGCGCTGGCGATGAGTGAGCCCGGCGCCGGCTCCGATGTCGTCGGCATGCGCACGCGCTCCGAGAAACGTGGCGATCACTACGTGCTCAACGGCTCGAAGATGTGGATCACCAACGGACCGATCGCCGATGTGCTGGTGGTCTACGCCACGCTGGATCCCGAACTGGGCGCGCGCGGCATTACTGCATTCATCATCGAACGCGGCATGCCGGGTTTCAGCACCGCGCAGAAGCTCGACAAGCTTGGCATGCGCGGCTCGGATACCTGCGAGCTGGTCTTCAAGGACTGCGCCGTTCCGGCTGCCAACGTCCTGCACAAGGAAGGCATGGGCGCTGCGGTACTCATGAGCGGTCTCGATTACGAACGAGTGGTGCTGGCCGGTGGCCCGCTAGGCATCATGCATGCCTGCCTGGACCACGTGCTGCCGTACGTGCATGAGCGCAAGCAGTTTGGACGGCCTATCGGCACGTTCCAGCTGATGCAGGCGAAAATCGCCGACATGTACACCTCCATGAACGCATGCCGCGCCTACGTTTACTCCGTTGCCAGCGCCTGCGACCGCGGCCAGGTAACGCGCTTCGATGCGGCAGGCTGCATTCTCCAGGCATCCGAGCGCGCCACGTGGATGGCGCTGGAAGCCATTCAGGCACTCGGCGGCAACGGCTACATCAACGATTACCCCACCGGACGGCTGCTGCGCGATGCCAAGCTTTACGAGATTGGCGCCGGCACCAGCGAAATTCGCCGCATGCTGATCGGCAGGGAACTGTTCGAGGCAACTGCATGATCGATTAGCGTGTTGTGACTGGATGACACGGTGGCGGGGTCGAGAAGCGTCCCGGCCACCGCATCCCGCCCGGTCGCTCTCGCCCGTTCGCTTCATCATCGGCCACAAGCTTCATCATCGGCCACGACGTCACCATCTATGTCCCTCATCACCACTTCCATCGATTCCCGCGGCGTCGCAACTGTGACGCTGAATCGCCCCGACAAGCACAACGCGCTTGATGGGAAGACGATGGGGGAACTGCACGCCGCGCTGGTTGAACTCGAACACAATGCAGCGGCGCGCGTGGTGGTGCTGACGGGCGCCGGCGCCAGTTTCTGCGCAGGTGCAGACATCGGACACATGCGTTCGATGCTCGACGCCACCGAACAGGAGAACGTCGATGACGCCCTGGTGCTGGCGCGCCTGTTACGCAAACTGGACGAGTTCCCCCGCCCGATCATTGCGCGCGTCAACGGCAACGTCTTCGGTGGCGGCGTCGGACTGGTGGCCTGCGCCGATATCGCCATTGGCGTGGACTCGGCAAAGTTCGCGCTGACCGAAGTCAAACTGGGCATCGTCCCAGCCGCAATCTCACCGTATGTCGTGGCGGCTATCGGTACACGCCAATCGCGCCGGCTATTCCTGACCGCCGCAATGTTCGATGCACAAGAAGCGCGCGACCTGCAGCTGCTGCACTTCGTCTCTACCGCCGACGCGTTGGATGCTGCAGTGGAAGCCCAGGTCGACCTGACCTTGCGCGGCGGCCCAGAAGCATTGAAAGCCGCAAAACAACTTGTTCGCGACGTCGCCCCCGGCATCGACCGCGATGCGCTGATCGACTCGACAGCCCGGCTGCTGGCCCGGCTGCGCGTCAGTCCGGAAGGCAAGGAAGGACTGACGGCATTCCTCGAGCGGCGCAAACCGCAGTGGTGCAAATAACGCCGCATTGCCCAGGCCGCTACGGGGTGTCCAGACCCGGCTCGCCCCTTTGTGCGACGCAAAAGAAGCAGCTACCATCCTGCGCCCTGAGGTTAGAGGATCAGCAATGCAGCTGGACAACAAGCTGGCCGTCATTACCGGGAGTGGTCGCGGCATAGGTCGCGCCATGGCGCTCGCTTTCGCGCAGAAGCGCGCCAACCTGGCATTGCTCGATCTGAATGCCGCCGATCTCGAACAGACCCGAACACTCTGCGCAGCGCACGGGGTGCAGGCCCGGGCCTACATCTGCAATGTCACCCAGGAAGCAGCAGTGAGCGCCGCACTGGATGCGGTGGTGAACGACTTCGGCCGTCTGGATGTCATGATCAACAATGCCGGCATCACCAAGGATGCCCTGCTGGTCAAAGTGCAGGACGGCAAGGTGGTCGGCAAGATGTCGATGGATCAATGGCAGGCGGTCGTCAACGTGAATCTGACCGGAGTGTTTCTCGGTGCGCGCGAAGGCGTGTCCCGCATGATCGCGCTGGGCAACGGCGGCGTGATCATCAGCACGTCCAGCATCTCCCGCGCCGGCAACTTCGGCCAGACCAATTACTCCGCCACCAAGTCCGGAGTCGCTGCGATGACGGTGGTGTGGGCCAAGGAACTCGGCCGCTACGGCATCCGCGCGGGCGCCATCGCCCCAGGGTTCACTCGCACCGAAATCCTGGACGCCATGAAACCCGAAATGATCGAGCGCGCCGTCGCCGCCGTGCCGCTCAAGCGCATGGCCGAAGCGGCGGAAATGGCCCATGCCGCCATTTTCATTGCCGAAAACGATTACTTTTCCGGCCGCGTCATCGAGGTCGATGGCGGCCAGCGGCTGTAAAGACTGTCTTTCCCTCTGCCAGCTTCAGGAGCTAGCCAATGAAATTGAATGAGATCCGCGCCGTCATCACGGGCGGCGCTTCGGGCCTCGGCAATGCGGTCGCCACGCGACTCGTGAAAGCCGGTGCGCAGGTGACCCTGATCGATGTCAATCAAGCCGCCGCCGAGGCAGCCGCCAAGGCACTGGGCAGCGCTGCGCGCTTTGAGATAGTGGATGTGTCCAACGAGGCCGCCGTAACCGCCGGCATCGCCAGCGCCGTGAGTGCGATGGGCGGGCTCAATCTCGCGGTCAACTGCGCTGGCATCGGCGCACCGCGACGGCTGGTCAACAAGGAAGGCCCGATGCCGGGCGACCTGTTCCGCAAGGTCATCGAAGTCAACCTGGTCGGCACGCTGCTGATCTCGAAAACCGCAGCCGCAGCAATGCAGAACAACACGCCCAATGAAGACGGCGAACGCGGCGTGATCATCATGACCGCATCGGTCGCCGCTTTCGACGGCCAGATCGGACAGGTGCCCTACTCTGCCTCCAAGGGTGGCATCGTCGGCATGACCTTGCCGATGGCGCGCGATCTTTCCGCCAGCGGCGTGCGTGTCATGACCATCGCTCCCGGCATCTTCAAGACGCCGATGATGGCCGCGCTGCCGCAGGAGGCGCAGGACTCCCTCGGCCGGCAGGTGCCATTCCCGCCGCGACTGGGTCGTCCGGATGAATATGCGGCACTGGTGGCACACATCTGCGAGAACACCATGCTCAACGGCGAAACGATCCGCCTCGATGGCGCGATCCGCATGGCGCCAAAATAAGTTCGGCATGAACCCGCAGGGGCGATACCGTATCGCCCCTGCGCACTGGGTTGTGCCGGAGCTTCGCGAGACGCTTCGACCGGCTCGCGCTTCGACAGGCTCCCTTCGACAAGCTCAGGGCGAACGGGGGGCAAGATGGATAGAGATAGATAGAGCGGATAGCTGGAACGGACCAAGAGAAACGGACCAAGACAACGGACAGAATAAGGACAGGTGCAGGGAGCGCTGCAGGGATGGGCACAGAATGGCGCACGAACAGCGCACTTCGGGCCAATGCGAAACAGAAAGCTGGTGACGAGTGACTGGTAAATTCAGGAGAGAGCGTCGATGAGCAGAATGAAGCTGGTTGTGGCAGCCATGTTCGCGTTGGCCGGATGCGCTACCCAGCAGGCCGCTCCGCCCCCTACTCCTACCCCTGCGCCGGCACCGCCGGCGAAAGCGCCGGTCGCCGCGCTCAACGTCCCGGTCGACTACTACAAGCTGCCGAACGGCCTGCGCGTCGTGCTCTCGGAAGATCACTCGGTGCCAGTCGCCACGGTGGCCGTGTACTACAACATCGGCTTCCGGCTCGAACCCAAGGATCGCACTGGCTTTGCGCATCTGTTCGAGCACCTGATGTTCCAGGGCTCGGCGAATCTCGCCAAGGGCCAGTTCTTCAAGATCGTGCAGGGACTCGGCGGCCAGCTGAATGGCTCGACGCGTTTCGACTTCACCAACTACTACGAAGCCTTTCCGTCGAACGCGCTGCAGACGATGCTGTGGGTGGAAGCGGATCGCATGCGCAGCCTGGCGATCACGCAGGAGAATCTCGTCAATCAGCAGGGCGTGGTCAAGGAAGAGGTCAAGGTCAACGTCCTGAACCAGCCCTATGGCGGTTTCCCTTGGCTGCAACTGCCGCAGTACGCGAACGAGAACTGGTACAACGCCCACAATTTCTACGGCGACCTGCAACACATCGATGCAGCGACGCTCGACGAAGCACGCGCGTTCTTCAATACCTACTACGTGCCCGGCAATGCGGTACTGGTAGTCGCCGGGGACTTCGATGCCGCCCAGACCAAGGGCTGGATCACGCAGAACTTCGCTACGATCCCTTCGCGCCCAGTGCCCCCGATACCGGATATCTCCGAACCGCAGCAGACCAAGGAAAAGCACGCCAGCATGACGGATGCGCTTGCGCCCCGCCCGGCCCTGGCAATCGGCTATCACGTGCCGCCGCGCTGGACTCCCGAGCATTTTGCCTTCGGCCTGATCGACGAGATCCTGTTGCAAGGCGACGCGTCGCGACTGCATCGCGACCTGGTGCAGAAGCGCGGCTACACGGATGACATTTCGGGCGGCATCAACCTGCTGGGTAACATGTTCAACTACAGCGGTCCGATGCTGTGGTCCGCCTCGCTCGTGCACGATCCGTCCACGACGGACGCGCAGATCATGGCGGCGTTCGATGAGAACATCGAACGCATCCGTACCGAGCCGGTAACACAGGAGGAACTGGACCGCGCGCGGCGTACGATTCGTTCGCAGCTCTACGACCTGGTCGGGTCCAGCACGCGTCTGGGACTGGTGGACCTGCTCGCCTGCTTCGCATTGTTCGACGACGATCCGGCGCGCATCAATCGGATCGAGGCCGAGTTCGCCAAGGTCACACCGGAGCTGGTGCAGCGCACCGCACGGGAATATCTGCGGCCGGAGAACCGGACGGTCCTGACGGTCGAAGCCGGCAAACAGGAAGGAGCAGCACAATGAATGCGGCACTGAAACGATTGCTCGTGGGCTGCGTCGCAACGGCGTTCATGGCCGCCACGGCCGCTGCACAACAGACACCGCCTCAGCCCGGACCGCCACGGCCCTTCCAGCTCCCCACGCCGACGACGATCACGCTCGATAACGGCGTGCAGGCAACCTTCCTGGACTTCGGCGTCGTTCCGAAAGTCAGCATCGCCATCGCGGTACGCAGCGGCGCGTTGAACGAAGGCGGCAAGACCTGGCTCTCCGACCTCACCAGCGAGCTGATGCAGGAAGGCACTGCCGGCAGGACAGCCGAACAGATTGCACAGGCCGCAGCCCTCATGGGAGGCCAGCTGGGTATTGGCGCCGGTGCGGATGAAACCTCGCTGTCGCTGGACGTGCTCTCGGAGTACAGCGCGGATGCGGTGGGTCTGCTGGCCGAGATCCTCACCCAGCCGAAACTCCCTGCCAGCGAACTGCCGCGTATCAAGCAGAATTACCTGCGCAATCTCAGCGTCGCACTCACCCAACCGCAGTCGATCGCCGGAGCCGCTTTCGCCGAGGCGCTGTATCCCGGCCACCCTTACGGCAAGTCCTTCCCGACCGCGGCGCAGCTGCAGTCCTACACCATCGACGACATCAAGAACTACTACGACAGCAATTTCGGCGCGCGCCGCACGCATGTGTACGTCGCCGGGAAATTCGATCATGCGCTGGTAGAGAAAGCGATCCGCGATCACCTGGGGCAATGGCGCGAAGGACCGGAACCGTTGAAGATGCCGCCGGCGGCGAGCGTGCCACGCACCGTCAAACTGATCGACCGGCCGGGCGCGCCGCAGTCGACCCTGCGTGTCGGCTTGCGCGTGATCGATCCGACCCAGCCTGATTTCATGTCTCTGTCCGTCGCGAACACGTTGCTCGGCGGCGTGCTCACATCGCGCATCACCATGAACCTGCGCGAAGCGAAGGGCTGGGCCTATTCCCCGGGCAGCGGCCTGGGCACCAACTACCACCAGGCCTCCTGGGCGGAGAGCGCCGACGTAAAGGCCGCGGCAACCGGCCCGGCGCTCACCGAGATCTTCAAGGAGATCGATCTGCTGCGCGCGCAACCGCCCACCGAGCAGGAACTGACCTCGATCAAGAACTATCGCAACGGCATCTTCGTCATGTCGAACAGCACCCGCGGCGGACTGTTGGGGCAACTGGCCTTCATGAGCCTGCAGGAGCTGCCGGCGGATTGGCTGACGACGTTCGTCGAACGACTCTATGCCGTGACACCAGAACAGATCACGCAGGCCACGCACCAGTATCTCGACCCCACCAAGATGTCGGTCGTCGTGGTGGGCGATATGAAGAGCGTGCGCAAGCAGATCCAGGCTGTACAGCCGCTACACGGCGCGCTGCCCAAGTAACGCATCGCGCACGACAATGAAATCAAGAACTCCGTGAGAATTCCGAGCGAACCATGACCGAACGCGAATCGATGGAATATGACGTTGTCATCGTCGGAGCGGGCCCGGCCGGATTGGCCTGCGCGATCCGCCTGAAGCAACTCAAACCCGAAACCAACATCTGCGTTCTCGAGAAGGCATCGGCGGTAGGCGCGCACTCGCTGTCTGGCGCAGTGCTTGAACCGGCCGCGCTGGAGAAGTTGCTGCCTAACTGGCGCAACGACTACACCGGCATGAAGGTGCCCGCCGCCGAAGACGACGTGCGGCTGATGACGCGCACCGGTTCCTTCAAGCTGCCAACGTGGGCGGTGAATCTCTCGCCGATGAACAATCACGGCAACTTCATCATCTCGCTGGGACAGCTCACGCCCTGGCTGGCGCAGCAGGCGGAGAGCCTGGGCGTCGATATCTTCCCGGGTTTCGCCGCTGCGGAAGCGCTGTTCGACGACAACGGCGCAGTCAAAGGCGTGCGTATCGGCGACATGGGGCTGCAGCGCGACGGTACGCCCGGGCCGAACTACGCACCCGGTGTCGACATCCTCGCCACCACCACCATTCTCGCCGAAGGCTCGCGCGGTTCGATCTCCAAGCAGCTCATCAAGAAATTCAAACTCGGCGAAGGGGTCGATCCACCCACCTTCGGACTGGGCTACAAGGAGCTGTGGCAACTGCCGCCGGGTCGCGTCAAACCCGGCCGCATCGAGCACGCATTCGGCTGGCCGCTGGACACCCAGACCTATGGCGGCAGCTTCCTTTATCACCTGAGCAACGATCAGGTTTATGTCGGCTATGTCGTCGGCCTGAATTACAAGGATCCGCGCCTCAAGCCGTTCGAAGCGTTCCAGCAGTTCAAGAATCACCCACGCGTCAAGCCGCTGCTGGAAGGTGGGGAGATTCTTTCCGCGGGCGCACGCACCATAGCTGCCGGCGGCTATCAGTCGCTGCCCAAGCTCGAAATGCCCGGAGCGCTGCTGATCGGCGATGCCGGCGGCACCCTCAACGTGTTCAAGATCAAGGGCATTCATCAGGCCATCCGTTGCGGCACGCTGGCCGCCGAACACCTGGCCGAGCAGGCGCAGACGGCGGGATTCGACGCGCGCTGGCGTGCATCCGAAGGCCACCGCGAGCTTTATTCGGTCCGCAACTTCAAGCCCGCGTTCAAGCGCGGTCTGTACTTCGCGATGGCGAACGCCGGCCTGGAGTCGGTACTTCGCGGCCGGGTTCCCTGGACCTATAAGAACACCGCCGACTGGTCGGCGCTGGAGAAACTGTCCGACTACGCGTCGCCGGACCGGGGCTGGGGCGAGCGGACCCTGCCGCCGCGCGATCGCCTGGCCTCAGTTTTCTTTGCTGGCAACGTGCACGAGGAATCCCAGCCCATCCATCTGAAGGTGGCCGATACCAACATCTGTGCCACACGCTGCGTCACCGAATACGGCAACCCGTGCGAAAACTTCTGCCCCGCTGGCGTGTACGAGATGATCCCCGACGGCAACGGCGGCAAGCGCCTGCAGATCAATTCCGCCAACTGCGTGCACTGTAAGGCGTGCGACATCAAGGATCCGTACGAGATCATCACCTGGACCACGCCGGAAGGCGGCTCGGGGCCGAACTACCAGAACCTGTGACGACGCCGCGGCACGTGCCTGCAAAAATCATCCAGACACCCGGCTTGACACGCACGCTCAACGGCAGGCTCACCGAATTGGCAGTGCGCGAAGCAGTGCATGGGCGCCTCGAGGAGCTGCAACGGTGATCCTCATCGGGGAGAGCCTGTGACCTCTCCCATCGCCCCAACGGTTGCCGCGCTCTATGAGCGCGAATGCGTGCGCCTGGGTTACACGCCCGATGCTGCTCAACAACGCATAGTCGCGCTGCTGGATGAGCTGCGTGAAAAATTGCATGCGCCACCCAGGTCGGGCGGGTTGCTGAAAGGATTGCTCTCGCGCAGCAAGCAGCACGAGCTGCAGAAAGGCCTTTATATCTGGGGAGGCGTCGGCCGTGGCAAGACCTGGCTGATGGACCTGTTCTTCCAGACACTGCCGTTCAAGGACAAGCAGCGCAGCCACTTTCACCGCTTCATGCAAGCCATCCACGATGAGTTGCGAAAGCTGCCGGACCAGGCCGATCCCCTGGAACTGGTGGCGGACAAGATCGCACGGCGCACGCGTATCCTGTGCTTCGACGAGTTCTTCGTCACGGACATTGCCGACGCGATGCTGCTGGGCAATCTCTTTCGCGGCTTGTTCGCCCGCGGTGTCACCCTGGTCGCAACCTCCAACGTGCCGCCCGACGATCTGTACAGGGAAGGGCTGCAACGGGCCCGCTTCGTGCCGGCGATCAAGCTGCTGAAGGAACATACCCAGGTCGTGAACATGGACTGCGGCGTCGACTACCGGCTGCGTGTTCTGGAACGCGCATCCACGTGGTTCGACTGCACAGATGCGGCTACACCGCCGCGGCTGGAACAACTGTTCGAGGCCGTTGCCGGCGAAGCTGGCGTGGCAAACAGCACGTTGACACTGAATCATCGCCGGCTGACGGCGCGCCGGGTCGCAGCCGACGTCGTGTGGTTCGACTTCAAGGAACTCTGCGATGGACCGCGCGGACAGGCCGACTACATCGAGATCGCCCGCTGCTACCACACGGTGATCCTCAGCAATATCTCATCGCTCGGACGCGAACAGGACAATCAGACCAAGCGCTTCATCACTCTGGTGGATGAGTTCTACGACCGCTCGGTGAAATTGATCATCTCCTCGGCCGTGCCCGTAACGCAGCTCTACCACGGCGAGAAGCTTGCATTTGAGTTCGAACGCACGCAGAGCCGACTCATCGAAATGCAATCGCAGGAATACTTGGGGCGGGAGCACAAGGCGTGAGGCCGGCTTTCAACCCTTGCGCAGTAGCACCGCCGGTTTGGCAATCGGCGGCCGGTCCGAATCCTTAGTCGCCACCGTGTCGGGCCCGCCAGCCAGGATGCGCTCGATTTTGTACTCCTTCAGATCGCCCGCATGGGTGAATATGATCAGTTCGCCCACCAGGCCCAACGCCACCATCTGCACGCCGAGCACGACCAGCAGAGTACTGAGCAACAAGGCCGGGCGATCCGCCAGCGGCACTTGAAAGACGAGTCGTTGCACCACGATCAACGACAGGGCGAGCGCGCCAAGTCCCAGAAAGCCGGCGCCGACCAGACCAAAGAAGCGCAACGGCTTCTTGGTGAATTTGAGCAGAAAGAAAATCGTCAGTATGTCCAGTAGCCGGCGCACGTAGACCCCGGGCTTGTAGAACGTCGGGGCGCTATTTCTGGATTGGGGCAAGTTGAGCTCCACGACCCGGAACCCTTCGCGATGCGCAAGCAATGGAAGAAACATGTAGAGGTCGCCATACAAGCGGATTTCGTTCAGCACGTGCCGCCGAATAGCGCGAACGTTGCAGCCGATATCGTGGACAGCAGAGCCCGTCACCCAATGCAATAGGCCATTGAATGCAGCGCCCCGCGCACGTTGCAGCTTCGAATCGACGCGCGGGAAACGCCGCGCCACTACCATATCCGCTGTGCCCAGCGTATCCAGCAGTCCTCCCAGAAACGCGGACTCGACCTGGCGATAAGCCGGGAGTGTCATGACGACCTTGCCAGTGCTGTGCTCGAAACCGACCGTCAGGGCGGTCGACTCGCCGAATTGCCGTGGCAGTTCGATCACATGCACCGATGATTCATGCTGCGCCAGCCGATGCAGCGACTGTGCTGCCTGTGGAAAATTCCCATCGATGACGAAGATGAATTCCAGCGTCGCGGCATGGCCCTGCAGATGCCGCAGATAGTCTCGGTACAGGTCGACAAGGTCGTCGTGGCGGTCAGCCACCGGTACGATCACCGACAGGACATCAATATGGTTCAAAGCCCCCCCCTTTGTGCAGCGTTCCGTCATCGGGCGCGTGAGAGGCCGGTCCGCCGTGCTCTACGCGCAGCATCGCTTCCAGGGGTCGCTTGGCAACGTCCGCGTCGCTTGCCCAATTCACCATTTCAGCGAGCACGCCCAGCGATACCAGGAAGGCGCCGCCAGCCAGGGATATCAATCCAATCGCCGACTCGATCACCACGGGCCGACTCACACCGCTGAGAGCATGATGGGCCGCCAACGCCATCCATACTGCTCCACCCAACAACAGCGGTATGCCGATCAGTGTGAAACACCGCATCGGCCGCGAGGCAAACGACACCAGTGTCTTGATCGTCAGCAGGTCAAGCAGTACACGCCAGATTCGCGACAGCCCGTACTTGGAAGTACCGAAACGGCGCGCGTGATGGCGTACAGCGATCTCCTTGATGCGCGCTCCGGTGATCGAGGCCATCGCCGGAATGAAGCGATGCATTTCACTGTAGAGCGGTACGCGCTTGATCACCGCCGCCCGATACGCCTTCAGAGAGCAACCGTTGTCGCTGATCGGCACACCCGTCACGCGCCCAATCAGCCAGTTGGCAATGCGCGAGGGAATCTTTCGTGTCAGCAGTCGGTCCTGGCGATCGACGCGCCAACCAACGACGATGTCATAGCCGCGGGCGATCTCCACCAGGAAACTGCCGATGTCATTCGGATCGTTCTGCAGGTCGCCGTCCAGGGTCACGATGATCTCCCCGCAGGCATGGTCGATGCCGGCAGCCATCGCTGGCGTCTGTCCGCAGTTGCGGCGAAATTTTATGACTCGCAGCCGACGATCTTTCTCCGCCAGAACGGCCGCACGCGCGAAGGTCTCGTCGCGGCTGCCGTCATCGATGAAAATGATCTCATACGAAATCGTAAGCGGATCCACCGCCCGCACGATCGTCTCGTACATGGGCAGAACGCTTTGCTCTTCGTTGTAGAGCGGTACGACGATGGAGAGCTGCACGGTGAAGCGTCTCCGCAGTGAAGAATCAGCGGAAGGCGTTGGAGTAACGCAGCAACGGCGGCAATGTTGCCCCTACACGAAGGTAAATTCTCTGCACTGCCGGCATCACCGTAGGCGGTTGGCTTACAGGACTCTATCGCTTTGCAGCATGAGTTCATTGTCGCGCCCTCACCCGCTTCGGTTGGGCCGCAGATCACCGCATCAACATCTCCATGCCAGAACCGACACTTCGCGCGGCAGCGGTACCGATGTGCAACGTTGCGTTATGACGCTCATGGTTGGCGTGGACACACCGCCACTGCGTCCCACCGACCTTGTCTCCAGTACGATCAAAGTCGGCTCTGGCATGTCTAGCACCTTCACGATGGACTGCGGTGTACTTATCGCATGACGTCCGGTGCGTTCATCGATTCCAAATTCAGCGTGCGTGGCGCTTTCCTGGACAGATGTCTGGCTGATCTCGTAGTCGTAGCGGCCGAAGTAGTAAATCGCCTTCATCGAACTCGACGTCACCACCCGGTTCGCAGTTGCGAGCAACGGCTTCAATTGCGGCAACGTCGGATTCCAATCCGGTTCGCCACCGTACGACAGCGCCCTGGTGGGATCCGTATGCCCGACAATCAGCCTGCCCATGTCCCGACCTTCCACCGAGAGCACCAGCATGAGTCCCCCAACCAGCAATGCGACGCCGATTGCGTTTGCTGGCTTCGCCTCGCGTGCTCCAGACTCAGATCGACATGCCGCGCTCAGAATGAAAGACACTGCGCAGCCATACACGACGCTCAGGAACGGCAGGATGTAGTAGACGTACCGCACCGCTTTGGCCGCTGCCACCGAATGGGCAATGAACGCCGCAGCGAAAAAGACGCTGCAGAAAATCGTAAGCCGAGGTTGCCCGCGCACAGCAAAGACAATGGCCAGCGGAAACAGCGGCCAGATGAGTGGCATGCGAGTGGAGAATTCGGGCACGTAGTAGTGCAGTTTGGAGACCGAGTCCTGTGCCCACAATGGCGCCCTGCGCATTTCATGCAGTAGGCCCAGCGCAGACGCCACAAATAGACAGAGCGTCGCCAACGCCACCGCGGCGACCGCAACCAGGATCGGATTGTCACGGACGAACGTCTGCACGCGCGACCAGTTGTCGAATATCACTGTTGCCGCGACGGCCGATGCCAGGGCTCCCACTGCGATCGCGGTCGTCAGTTGCAGATCCATCGCCAGCACCAGAAACACAAGCGACAACAGCGCCAGCCCCGTTTGAGCAAATCTGCTCCGTCCCGGTGCGATTGCGGCATAGCCGGCGATCGCTGCAAGCAGAACCAGTGCTGCATGGATGGTGTAGAAGCGGCTGAACACTGCAAGATCGATCGTGAGCGGCACCGCGCAGAGCACCAGTCCGGCGCTCACACCGGCGATCCAGCCGGCCTGGCGGGTCGCAAACAGGCTGGTCGCGAAAACCAGTGCCGCCGCTCCGGCCACGGCGGGAATTCTCGCAACAACCAGATTATCACCAAACAGTTGCATCGACAGCGCAACCAGTCGCGTGAAAGCGAATGCACGCAGATACTGGCCGTCCGCAATCACGGGTACTCCGTGTTCCAATAGGCCGCGAGCCGCAAGAAAGTGCAGCAGCTCATCGTATTGGGGAGCGTGATCGATGACCGTGCGCGCCATCAACGCCAGAATCACCGAGAGTGCCGCCGCAACAGGCACTCCTATGCGGTAACTGCGTTCACAGCCGGTCGCCAGCAGATTGCTCATCCGCAATCGCCAGACCGCTGCGTTCATATTGCAGAGACTTCACTGACCGGCGCGGGCATGGAGACGCTCACTGCAGCGACCGAAGAGGACATTGCACCAGCTCATCCGGATCGATATGTCAGCGCCGCTTTCCGGCAGGTTCTGCCGTGGCAGATATAATTGGCCAGTCAGCGACAACGACCGGTTTGGTCAAATTCCCGCTTCGGTACCATTGTTCCACTGACATCCCGGCTTTCCCGCGACATCGATCCGCGTCGCCTTGCGCCTGCCGCGTTTCCTGTTCTGCAGTTTCCCCTGACGTTTCCACTTGGAGTTTGCAGTGATCCGACTGATTGGCATCGACGTTGACGGCACGCTTGTTGGCTCTTCCGGCAAAGTCGACCCTGCCGTGTGGAAGGCCGCAGAGCGAGTGCAAGCGGCGGGGATTCGTATTGCACTGTGCTCCGGGCGACCCGCGTTCGGACTTGCACTGGGGTATGCGCAGCGGCTCGATGCCAATGGCTGGCACATCTTTCAGAATGGCGCGAGCATCGTTCACCCGGTGGATGGGCAGTCGCGCTCAGTGACCCTGCCGCCGGAGTCGGTGAAGGCACTGATCGCCCAGGCTCGCAGCGGGAATGATGTGCTCGAGCTGTACAGCGACAAGGAGTATGTCGCCGAAAGCGCGTCCGCATGGGCACACGCGCATGCCGCGCTCCTCGGTGTGCCATTCAAGCCGCGAGCCTTCGAATCGCTGGCTGAGCCCATAGTTCGGGCGCAGTGGTTGTTGTCGCCCGAAGCCGCGCAACGCGTCATTGCAAGCCCGCATCCTGGACTGGAGGCTGCGCAATCCTCATCGCCACTGATGCCGGAAACGATATTTGTCGGCCTCACGCACGAAGGTGTCAGCAAAGGCAGTGCTCTGCGTACGCTGGCTGCCGAGTATGGCGTCTTGCTGCAGGACGCAATGTATGTGGGCGACTCGGGTAACGACTTGTCCGCACTGCGTCTAGTGGGACATCCGGTCGCAATGGCGAACGCGGATCCTGCCGTGCTGAAGGTTGCCAAACATGTCGTCGGTCACGTCGACAGCGGCGGCGTAACGCAGGCCCTGGAGATTGCGCTGGCGAGTCTCGCTTGACTGAACCGCGCGAGCGATTCGTGCCTCAGGCGCGAGCGACGTGGCCTGATGTCGCTACGATCTTACGCGCCTCGCCACCGTCCCCAACAGCGCGACCGCCGAGAGCAGCATCACCATCGTGCTGAACTCCTTCGCAGTAGCGAACACGCTGCCTTCCTGTACCACTAAAAACCCGGCAACTACAGCAGGCAGGCCCATGGCGAGATACGACACCACGAAGATCAGCGATAGCACTCCCGCCCGCTCATGTGGCGCAGCTCGCGGCATGACGGTCCTGATAGCTCCCTGGAAGCCGGCACCGAATCCAACTCCGGCTACGGCCGTGCCGAAGAAGAACACTGCAATGGACTGAAGCGACAACGCCATAACGGTCACGGCGACACCCGCGAGCAACGCCGACGCACCGAGAGACATCATGCTGCGCGGCTCAAGACGCTGCATGAAGACGACCGACAATGCGCCGCTTGCCGCAAGCACTGCCAACGCCATTCCACCCAACAGGGGTGAATCGGCTCCCGGCATGCTGCGAATCAGCATCGGACCGAGCGAACCGTAGAAGCCCGCCAACGCCCACACCGCGACCAGCACCGGAATCGCCAACAACATCGGTTCGCGCACGGCCATGGGCAAGGCCAACTGAGGCTTGAGCGAAGCCCAGGCGCCCGCACGCACCGAAATGGATTCGCTCATGAAGAACACACCCACTGCCTGCGCAATGAACACGACGCCGAGAATGAGATAAACGAGATGGGTCGGCGCTGGCAGGTACCGCACCATCAGCCCGGCAACGATGGCGCCGGTGGCTGTACCGATAGTCGGCGCGATCGCATTGGCCAGCGTCCCGCGCGATCTGTCGAGATCGAGCAGTCCGGCACCGACGGCAGCAACGGCAGCACCGGTAGCGAGACCCTGGACCACGCGAGCAATGAGCAACCCCGATAGGCTGTCTGCCGTTGCGAATATCACCATCGTGATGGCCTGTGCCACGGTTGCGAGGAACAGTACCGGTCGCCGACCCACGTGATCCGACAGCCTGCCTGCGACCAGCAACGCACTCAGAACGGCCAACGCATAGATGCCGAAGATGATCGTCACCGCAATGGGCGAGAAGCCCCGCTGCGCCTGGTAGAGAGGATAGAGAGGCGTAGGCGCGCTGGAACCCGCGAGGAACGCCACCGTGATGGAGGCCTGCAGGTAGAACGACGCCGTACGGGACAGTCGCTTTGGAATGCGGGAATTCACAGAGGCCACGGCGTCTATAGCCACGTAGGTCACGGATGCCTCCTCGACTTCTGCGGTAACCGCTACGGACCGGGGCTGCGACCTGAGCTCCCCAGAAGAGCTAATTTCTCGTGTAATCAATCTATTATGGCGTCCTCTGAGAATTACTGGCGCGGCGTTCACGAGCGGCTCCTTGGGATCTATATAGACCGGTCTGTCTAGGAGTTGCGACTATACAGACCGGTCTGGTACTGTCAAGCCATGGACACCAAAACTGTTCCGGAACGCCGATCTGCCCGCGAGCGATTGATGACTGCGGCCCAAGAGCTGTTCTATGAAGAAGGGACGAACACGGTCGGAATCGAACGTGTCATCGAGCGTGCGGGTGTAGCCAAGGCATCCCTGTACAACACCTTCGGCAGCAAGGAAGAGCTGGTGCGCTCCTACCTAGCCGCGCGACACGAAGCACGCAACGCGCGGATCACTACCAAGCTCAAGCTTTACAACACTCCGCGCGAACGGCTGCTTGGTGTATTCGACGCGCAGAGCGACCTGTTCGCAGAACCGACCTTTCGTGGCTGTGCATTCGTCAGGGCGAGCGCGGAGATGCGACCAGAGAGCAGTGCGAAAGGAGTTTGCGAGAACTCCCGTGCCTGGTTGCGAACGCTCTTTACGGATCTGGCCAAGGACGCGGGCGCGAACGAGCCGGAATCGTTGGCGCGCCAGCTCTTGCTGCTCTATGACGGAGCTTCTATCTCAGCGCAGATGGACGGAGATCGGTCGGCCGCCGCAACCGCGCGCGCAGCGGCTTCAATCCTGCTCGATGCAGCGACTTCCGGACGCTAGATCGCAGCCAGCTCCTGCCGGCTCAGACGATGAACTTTGCGGAGGTACGCGCCCTGACCTCTTCTGCCGTCGTGCCCGGAGCCACTTCAAGGAGCTTGAAAGGCGACTTGCGATCGGGCCGTGCGAAGACGGCCAGCTCGGTGATGATCATGTCCACCACGTTCGCACCCGTCAGCGGCAGCTCGCAGCGCGGCTTGAACTTGGCGGCGCCATCCTTCGAAGAATGCTCCATGGTGACCACCACGCGCTTCACGCCCGCAACCAGGTCCATGGCGCCGCCCATGCCTTTGACCATCTTGCCGGGCACCATCCAGTTGGCGAGGTCGCCGGTTTCGCTGACCTCCATCGCGCCGAGAATCGACAGGTCGATGTGGCCGCCGCGGATCATTCCGAAACTGTCGGCCGAGGAGAAATAAGAGGAAGTCGACAGCTCGGTGATGGTCTGCTTGCCGGCGTTGATCAGGTCGGCGTCTTCCTCACCCTCGAACGGGAACGGACCCATGCCCAACATGCCGTTCTCCGACTGCAGCACCACCTTGATGCCTTCGGGAATGAAGTTCACCACCCGGGTCGGAATACCGATGCCGAGATTCACGTAGAAACCATCTTGCAGTTCGCGAGCCGCGCGTGCGGCCATCTCATCACGGGACCAGGGCATGGGAAACTCCGATAATTCTGAGGGTAGCCTGTCGTGTAGCAGTCGCTTATGCGACGCGCTTGCGCACCGTGCGCTGCTCGATGAGCTTGCGATAGTTGGTACCCAGCAGGATCCGGTTCACGAAAATGCCGGGGGTGTGGATCTGGTTGGGGTCGAGAGTGCCGGGTTCGACCAGCTCTTCCACTTCGGCAATCGTGACGCGTCCGGCCGTCGCCACCATCGGATTGAAATTGCGGGCGGTCTTGCGATAGATGAGGTTGCCCTCGGTATCGCCCTTCCAGGCTTTCACCAGGGCGATGTCGGCGACCAGCCCGGTCTCGAGCACATAGGTTTCGCCGTTCACGACGCGGGTCTCCTTGCCCTCCTGCACCAGCGTTCCGGCGCCGGTCTTGGTATAGAACCCGTAAATGCCTGCCCCGCCGGCGCGAATACGCTCGGCCAGCGTGCCTTGCGGATTGAATTCCAGTTGCAGCTCGCCGGCCAGGTACTGGCGTTCGAACTCCTTGTTCTCCCCCACGTAGGAGGCAATCATCTTGGAGATCTGCCGGGTCCTGAGCAGCATTCCCAAGCCGAAGTCGTCGATGCCCGCATTATTGGAAATGGCGGTCAGGTTGCGTACGCCCGTATCGCGCAACGCCTCGATGAGGTTCTCGGGAATCCCGCACAGGCCGAACCCGCCGGCCATGAGCGTCATTCCATCGTGGACCACGCCGGCGAGCGCCGACTTGGCATCTGCATACACTTTCGAGGACGTTGTCATTGCGGGCACACCATCGTAGGTCGATCGGTTCGGGACGGGTCTGAACGGCTTTGAACCAGGGGCTGGGGTCGGCGGATGCGGCAATTGTACCGTGCACCCACCTTGACGGGCAGCTCCCGCAATTCGGCAACCCGGAGGGCAAACACGGCGCGCAGCCTGGGGCACAGATTGCTATGGCAGCGGATCTCCACACGCCACGTGGAGATCCTCCTTTATGAACTTCTCAGCCCCTTATGGCCCCTTCTCAGTCCGGGTTGCCACAGTCCGGGGCCAGTGCGCCCCGTCACCGCGGACTAAGCCGCGTCGGCGTTCGCATCGGGGTCGTACCCCAGCAGCGGCGCGAGCCATCGCTGCGCCTCGTCGAGGGAAATCTTCTTGCGCGCGGCGTAGTTCTGCACCTGGTCCAGGTCGATCTTGCCGACGGCAAAATAGCGCGACTTGGGATGTGAGAAATACCAGCCGCTGACCGCAGCGGTCGGATACATGGCGAAGGATTCGGTAATGCGGATGCCGGCGTTCGCTTCCGGGTCGAGCAACTGCCACAACGTCGCCTTTTCGGTGTGGTCCGGACACGCCGGATAGCCCGGCGCCGGGCGGATGCCGCGATATTCCTCCTTCACCAGCTGCTCATTGCTGAAGCGCTCCTCCGGTGCGTAGCCCCAGAATTCGCGACGTACCCGCTCGTGCAGGCGTTCGGCGAAGGCTTCGGCAAGGCGATCGGCAATTGCCTTGAGCATGATGCTGGAATAGTCGTCATGCGTTGCGGCGAAACGCTCCAGGTGCGACTCGATGCCGATGCCAGCGGTCACAGCGAAGGCGCCGATGTAATCCTTGCGACCCGAGCTGCGCGGGGCCACGAAATCCGCCAGCGCATCGTGCGATTGGCCGGCCGGTTTGCCTTTCTGCTGGCGCAGGAAATGCAATCGCGTGGCGACCGCGGAGCGCGATTCGTCGCTATAGATTTCCACATCGTCGTCATCGACGCAGTTCGCCGGGTAGAGACCGATCACGCCGCGTGCCGTCAGCCAGCGCTCGCGTATGACCTGCTTGAGCATGCGGCGCGCGTCCGCATACAGCGCGCTGGCCTGCTCGCCCACTACCGGGTCGGTAAGGATATCGGGGAATTTGCCGGCGAATTCCCATGCATTGAAGAACGGCATCCAGTCGATATAGCGTGTGAGGTCTTCGAGCGAATAGTCGTCGAATACTCGTAGGCCCATGAATCTCGGCACCGGCGGCTCGTAGCTGTCCCATTCGCCGTTGAACTTGTTGGCACGCGCCTGGGCGATCGTCAGTTGTGGACTCTTTACCTTCTTGCCGTGGTGCTGTTCGCGACGCAGTGCGTGATCCGCCTTCAGCTTGGCTACGTAGTTGACCTTGGTCGCCGCTGTCACCAGTTGCTGGCAAACGCCCACCGCACGCGATGCGTCCTTCACGTACACCACCGGCCCCTTGAACTGGGGATCGATCTTGACTGCGGTGTGTGCGGGCGAGGTAGTTGCTCCACCGATCAGCAATGGCTGCTCGAACCCCTGTCGCTGCATTTCGCGCGCGACATACACCATCTCATCCAGTGACGGCGTGATCAGCCCCGACAGCCCGATCATGTCGACGCCTTCGCGGCGCGCCGTTTCCAGGATGCGTTCGCAAGGCACCATCACACCCAGATCGATGACCTCGAAGTTATTGCACTGGAGTACAACCCCCACGATGTTCTTGCCGATGTCGTGCACGTCGCCTTTGACGGTCGCCATCAGGATCTTGCCGTTCGATCTTGAGACATCGCCGCCGGCGGCTTTCTGGGCCTCGATGAAGGGAATCAGGTGCGCGACCGCGCGTTTCATGACCCGCGCCGACTTCACGACCTGTGGCAGGAACATCTTGCCGGTGCCGAACAGATCGCCGACGACATTCATGCCGTCCATCAGCGGACCCTCGATGACCTGCAGCGGACGCTCGAACTGCAGTCGCGCCTCCTCGGTATCGGGAATGACGAACTCATCGATTCCCTTGATGAGCGCGTGCTCCAGTCGCTTCGCGACCGGCCAGCTGCGCCAGGCCAGATCCTCCACTTTCTTGGTGCCGGCTTCGCCCTTGTAACGTTCGGCGATTTCGAGCAAGCGCTCGGTGCCGTCGGGACGGCGATTCAGGATCACGTCTTCGACCCGTTCGCGCAGGTCGGGCGCGATGTCCTCGTAAATCGCCAGTTGCCCGGCGTTGACGATACCCATCGTCATGCCGGCCTTGATCGCGTGGTAGAGAAAGACGGAGTGCATCGCTTCGCGCACCGGGTCGTTGCCACGGAACGAGAAGGACACGTTGCTCACACCGCCGCTGATATGGGCGTGCGGGCATTGCTTGCGGATCTCGGCAGTGGCCTCGATGAAGTCGACGGCGTAGTTGTTATGCTCTTCGATACCGGTGGCGATGGCGAAGATGTTCGGATCGAAGATGATGTCTTCGGCGGGAAAGCCGATTTCCCCTGTCAGGATGTCGTAGGAGCGCTTGCAGATCTCGACCTTGCGCTGTTTGGTATCCGCCTGGCCGTTCTCGTCAAACGCCATCACGACGACCGCAGCGCCGTACGCGCGAACCTTACGCGCATGCTCGCGGAAAGCGTCCTCGCCCTCCTTCAGGCTGATCGAGTTGACGATACCCTTGCCCTGGATGCGTTTCAGTCCCGTCTCGATGACCGTCCATTTGGAGGAATCGATCATGATGGGCACGCGCGAAATATCGGGCTCGGAGGCAATGAGATTCAGGAAGCGCACCATGGCGGCTTCCGAATCGAGCATGCCTTCATCCATGTTGATGTCGATGACCTGCGCGCCGCTGGCAACCTGTTGGCGCGCGACATCCAGTGCCGCGTTGTAGTCGTCGGCTTCGATCAGCTTGCGAAACTTCTTCGATCCGGTGACGTTGGTGCGCTCCCCGACATTCACGAACAGGCTGTCGGGTCCGATATTGAGCGGCTCCAATCCCGAAAGACGGCAACGCGGCTCGACTTTCGGCGGCTTGCGTGGAGCTACGCCCTGCATTGCGTCGCGGATGTGCTTGATGTGATCCGGCGTCGTGCCGCAGCAACCGCCGACGATGTTGACGAAGCCGCTGGTGGCGAACTCACGGACCAGGTCCGCCGTTTCGCACGCTGCTTCGTCGTATTCGCCGAATGCGTTGGGCAGGCCCGCGTTCGGATAGGCGCAGACGTAGATGTCGGCAATCCTCGCGAGTTCCTGGATGTACGGCCGCAGCTGCTTGGCGCCGAGCGCGCAATTCAGCCCGATGGCGGTCGGCCGTGCGTGCCGGACTGAGTTCCAGAACGCCTCGGTGGTCTGGCCCGAGAGCGTGCGTCCCGACGCATCCGTGATGGTGCCGGAGATGATGATGGGCAGATCCAGGCCCGCCTCATCGAGCGCCTGGCGTACCGCGAAGATCGCGGCCTTGGCGTTGAGCGTGTCGAAGATCGTCTCGATCAGGAACAGATCGACGCCGCCTTCCAGCAGCGCACGGGCACCCACCAGATAGGTCTGCGAGAGCTGGTCGAAATCGATGTTGCGGAAGGCCGGATCGTTGACGTTCGGGGACAGCGAGGCGGTGCGATTGGTCGGGCCGAGTGCACCGGCGACAAAACGCATCTGGCCGGTTTTGGCCTCGAATTCGTCCGCGGCCTTGCGCGCGATCCTGGCCGCGGCAAGGTTGATCTCGTGCACCAGATCCTCGGCGCCATAGTCGGCCTGGGACGGGTAGTTCGCCGTGAAAGTGTTGGTCTCCAGGATGTCCGCACCGGCTTCCAGGTAGCGCGTGTGTATCTCGCCGAGGACGTGCGGCCGAGTGAGCGCGAGGATGTCGCTGTTGCCTTTCAGGTCGCACTTCCAGTCCTTGAAACGCTCGCCGCGGTAATCCGCCTCGGTGAGCGAATAGCCCTGGATCATCGTGCCCATGCCGCCATCCAGGATCAGGATGCGTTCGTCGAGCAAGCGGCGGAAAGCTACGGTGCGTTCGGCAAGGGTCATGGGCATTCCAGTATCGATAACGAAGTGACTGCGTGACGAAAAGACTAGCCTGCGACCGCCAACGTAGCTGCCGGCCTGACACCGAGGGCATGGCAGATCGCGTACGTAAGCTCGGAGCGGTTCAGCGTATAGAAGTGAAACTCGGTAACACCGTGCCGTTCGAGTTCCTGAACCTGTTCGATGGCGACCGCAGCGGCGATCAGGCGACGCGTGTCCGCATCGTCATCCAGGCCATCGAACCGATGCGACAGCCAGTCGGGAACAGCAGCACCGCAACGCTGCGCCATGCGCAGCATCTGCGGGAATCGCGTAATCGGCAGGATGCCCGGGACGATACTCGCGGTAATCCCGGCGGCGGCGCACTCATCGCGATAGCGCAGAAACCGATCGGTGTCGTAGAAGAACTGGGTGATGGCGCGTTCGGCCCCGGCATCCAGCTTGGCCTTGAGATTGTCCAGGTCGAACGCCGCGCTCGGCGCCTCCGGGTGCGTTTCCGGATAGGTTGCAACGGAGATCTCGAAATCACCGACGTCCTTCAACCCCTTCACCAGGTCGACCGCATAAGCAAAGCCACCAGGATGCGGCACGTACGTTGTCGTGCCCGCAGGCGGATCGCCGCGCAATGCCACGATGTGACGAACGCCATGCGCCCAGTAGTTGCGCGCGACCTCGAGAATCTCTTCGCGCGGCGCGCCGATGCACGTCAGATGCGGCGCTGCTGTTAGCGAAGTCGACTGCTGTATGCGGGTAACGATGTTGTGCGTGCGCGAACGGGTTGAACCGTCGGCGCCATAGGTGACCGATACGAATCGCGGCTGCAGCGGCGCCAGTCGTTCGATCGACTGCCACAACGTCTGCTCCATCGCCTCGTCCTTGGGTGGAAAGAACTCGAACGAAACGGTGGGCCGGCCTCGCAGGCGCACCAGCGCGTCACCGATCCGATCCTTGAGCTGCTCCACTGCCATGCTTGTGCTCCGCTTCTTATTGCTGTGATTGAGTTAAATGAATTCAGGCTGCTGCGGTCACGGGGACCATGCGCCGGGCCGTCGCGACCAGCAGGTGTCCGCTCTGTGTGTCCACCGGGTGAACTCCGCCGGCTTGCAGGCCAGCACGTGCGAACCAATCGCGGATCTGCGCGATTGGATTCGTGCCGCCAGCGGACAACAACGCGTCGAAGTCCTCGACGACGACCAGCCGTCCGCCATCCTTCAGGGTGCGAGCGATCTCCGTGAGCGCAGCGATCGGTCGCTCTGCTTGCGCGAGGACACGATCCACGACGGCGGTGTCGAACATCGGCACGGTGAAGGGCAAGTCATACATGTCGCCGTATTGCAGTTCGCAGCGGCTCAGCCCCGCGCCATGAACCTTCGTACGAGCCACCCGCAAAGCATCGCTCGAGATGTCGATTCCAATCGCTCGGGTGGCATTGGCGGCAAGCAGTTCCAGCAGGTGGCCCGAGCCGGTGCCGACGTCCAGCAGCGCACCTATCGGCTCGCTGCACAGCTCGCGCAACAGAATGGCGTCGACGTCTGCGGACAGGTCGGTGGATACCGCTGCGTTCGCTGATGCGAGCCGCCCCCGCTCCTTGATGACTTCTTCCAGGCGCTTGCGGTCCTGCCTGAGAGTTTCGTCGGCAGGGTCTACCAGCGTCAGCAGCCGCTGCACTGTTTCAAGGCCGTCGCCCGAAGAGGGAGCGCGGTAGTAGACCCAGTGATGTTCGCGAAAGCGGTCCAGCAATCCCGCCTCGGACATGAGCTTCAGGTGGCGGGAGATTCGCGGCTGGCTCTGGCGGACGATTTCGCAGATCTCACCGACCGTCAGCTCTGCCCGCGCCAGCAAGGCCAGCAGGCGCAAGCGGGTCGGTTCGGCGGCCGCGCGCAACACTGAAACGGTGGAAAGGAAATCCGACGACATCGCTACGGGACGGGAATTGAGTCAAGTAAGGATATAAGGAAATGTTTATATGCCCAGAAAATAGCCGACCCCGACCAATTGGGCAAGGTGCCAATCGCTACATTCCGTATTAACTCACACGCAGCAGGAGTTCGAAGCAGCCCGCAGGATCTTTCTTATGTTTATGTTTTTATTAGCTATAGTACCCGTAGCACCACGAGACACAGCACAGATGCCGTTAGTGCACCGCGCCGCTACGACCCGATGGCGGCGCATCCGTAAACAGATGCTCCACGTCGACCGCATCCAGCTCATAGGCGCGATTGCAGAAATCACAGCGGACCTCCACCGACCCGCGCTCGGCCAGCACCGACTTGATCTCCTCCGCGCCAAGCGACCGCAACATCCCTTCCACCCGCTCCCTGGAGCACCGGCAGCGGAAAAACACTGGTGTCTGCTCGAACAACCGCACGTCGTCCTCGGCGAACAGTCGATGCAGGATTTGCTGATCGGTCAGCCCGCGCAGCTCCTCGGGCGAGAGCGTATCGGCCAACAGCTGCACGCGATTCCAGGCGTCCTCGATCTCGGCCGGATCCAGCGCAGTCGTTTCGCCACTGCCGGCAACGCGACCCGCGACACTGTCGTCCGACAGACGCTGCAGCAGCAGGCCTGACACACCGGAGCTGCTCGCGCTCAGCCACAGCCGCGTCGGTAACTGCTCGGAATTCTCGAAGTAACCCTGCAGACATCCGGCGAGCCGATCGCTGTCCAGCGGAACGATCCCCTGGTAGCGCTGCGAAAGGTCTTCGTTCTCGATAGTCACGGTCAGATTGCCGTCGCCGGACAATTCCTTCACGTCGCGCGTATCGGGCTCGTCTTTATAGCGCGCGACGGCACGTACACCGAGCTGACTGGAGCATTGCGCCAGCAGCAGATGCATCGGCCCCTGCCCTTGCAACTGCAGAGTCAGTGTTCCGTCGAATTTGAGGGTCGCTGCAAGCAGCACCGAAGCAGCCACCGCTTCGCCGAGCGTGTCGCGAATCGCCTCCGGATATTCGCGGTGCTCAAGCAACGCACGCCAGGACGCATCGAGATGCACGATGTGCCCGCGAATCGGGTAATGCTCAAACAGAAAACGGTGCAGGCAGTCGCGGTCGTGCATCTTGAGGAGGCTAACGGTCAACCGGTAAGAAGGAGGCTAGTGGGCCAGAACCAGGAAATGGGACGGGAGCGCGACAAAGCAAGACCCCAGCTTCAATCCGACTCTGGCCATCTCGCCCATAGCCGGTTGACCGACTGGCCTCCCTTATCCCTGCAGTTTCCGCTTCAAGGCGTCATTGACCTGCGCCGGATTCGCCTTGCCAGCAGTGATCTTCATGACCTGGCCGACGAAGAATCCAAACAGCTTGTCCTTGCCGGAACGGTAGTCGGCAAGCTGCTTCGGATTGGCCGCCATCACGTCATCGATCACCGCTTCGATCGCGCTACTGTCGGTAATCTGCTTCAGGCCCTTGGACTCGATGATCGCATCGGCGTCCTGGCCTTCGGACCACATCTGTTCGAACACTTCCTTGGCGATCTTGCCGGAGATGGTTTCATCCACGATGCGCGCCAGCAGGCCGGCAAGCCGCTTGGCATCGATGCGCGAAGCGCCGATCTCCAAGCCGTCTTTGTTCAGCGCGCCGGACAGCTCGCCCATCACCCAGTTCGCCGCCAGCTTCTCGTGGCCCTTGATCTCAGCGAGCACGGTCTCGTAGAAGTCGCCCATTTCACGGCTCGCGGTCAGCACGCCTGCGTCGTAGACGGACAGGCCGAATTTCTCGCTGTAACGCGCCGCCTTTTGATCCGGGAGCTCCGGCAGCGTCTTGCGCACCGTCTCGATGTACGCCGTATCGATTGCCACCGGCAGCAGGTCGGGGTCGGGAAAATAACGATAGTCGTTGGCCTCTTCCTTGGAGCGCAGCGCCCGCGTCTCGCCCTTGTCCGGATCGAACAGCCGGGTCTCCTGGCGAATGGTGCCGCCGCCTTCGATGATTTCGGTCTGCCGCGCCACCTCGTAATTGATCGCCTTCTCGATGTAGCGGAACGAATTCAGGTTCTTGATCTCGCAGCGCGTGCCGAACTTCTCCTGGCCCACCGGCCGTACCGAAACGTTGGCGTCGCAGCGGAAGGAGCCTTCCTGCATGTTGCCATCGCAGATCTCCAGGTACCGCACCAGCGTATGAATCTTCTTCATGTACGCGACCGCTTCCTTGGCCGATCGCATATCGGGTTCGGACACGATCTCCAGCAGCGGCGTACCGGCCCGATTCAGGTCGATGCCGGTGGCGCCGGCAAAATCCTCGTGCAGCGACTTGCCCGCGTCTTCTTCCAGGTGCGCGCGCGTGATGCCGACGGTTTTGCGCGTCCCGTCATCCAGCACTATTTCCAGCGTGCCGAGCGCAACGATGGGCTTCTCGTACTGGCTGATCTGATAGCCCTTGGGCAGATCCGGATAGAAGTAATTCTTGCGTGCGAACACCGAACGCTGCGCGACCGTCGCGCCGACGGCCAGGCCGAACTTGACGGCCATGCGCACAGCCTCGCCGTTGAGCACCGGCAGTACGCCGGGATAGCCCAGATCCACGAGGTTCGCCTGGGCGTTCGGCGGCGCGCCGTAGGCGGTGGCGGCGCTGGAAAAGATCTTGGTCCGGGTCGCGAGCTGCGCGTGGATTTCAAGGCCGATGACGGTTTCAAAGGACATAGCGGAAGGTGACTCGTAACTGGTGAGTAGTGACTAGCAAATGTTGCTGTAGTCTCTGGCTGGCTGTTGCCGCCGGTTACTCGTAACCGGCCGGAATCTGCTTGTGCCACTGCGTCTCGCGCTGGTAGCTGTGTGCGACGTTGAGCAGCTTCGCCTCTGCGAAGTGCGGACCGATGATCTGCACTCCCACCGGCAATCCGCCGAGGAATCCGCACGGAATGGACATGGCTGGCAGCCCCGCCAGATTCGCACCGATGGTGTAGATGTCATTGAGATACATCGTGATCGGATCGTCCACCTTGGCGCCCAGCTCGAAAGCCGCTGTCGGGGAGGTAGGACCGATCAATACATCCACCTCGCCGAAGGCGCGCGCGAAATCGTCGGCGATGAGCCGGCGGACTTTCTGGGCACGCAGATAGTAAGCATCGTAGTAACCCGCCGACAGCACATAGGTGCCGGTCATGATGCGGCGCTTGACCTCGGCGCCAAAACCTTCGCCGCGCGAGCGCTTGTACAGATCCATCAGATCGACCGGTTTCTCGCAACGATGGCCGAAGCGCACACCGTCGAAACGTGACAGGTTCGACGAACACTCCGCAGGCGCGACCACATAATAAGTGGGCACCGACAGCGGCAGGTTCGGCAGGCTGACCTCTACCAGCTTGGCGCCCAACGCTTCGTATACCTTGAGCGCATCGCGCACCAGTTTGCCGGTGGCCTCATCCAGGCCCTCGCCGAAGAATTCCGCGACCAGGCCGATTTTCAGGCCAGCAAGCGGTTGTTCGAGCGCTGCCACATAGTCCGGCACGGGTGTATCGACACTGGTGGAATCGCGCTGGTCGAAACCCGCCATGGCCCCGAGCAGCATCGCGCCATCCTGTGCCGAAAGCGTCAGGGTGCCGGCCTGATCCAGGCTGGATGCGAACGCGATCATGCCGTAGCGCGAGACACGCCCATAGGTTGGTTTGAGCCCGGTCAGTGAGGTGAGCGCTGCAGGCTGCCTGATCGAACCGCCTGTATCGGTTCCCGTGGCAGCCGGCGCGATGCGCGCCGCGACAGCAGCGGCCGAACCGCCGGATGAGCCGCCGGGGACCCGGGTCAGGTCCCAGGGATTCTTCACCGCTCCGTACCAGCTGGTTTCATTGGAGGAACCCATGGCGAACTCATCCATGTTGGCCTTACCCAGCATGATGACGCCCGCCTGCGACAACCGCTCCACGACGGTGGCGTCGTACGGCGCGACGAAATTCGAGAGCATCCGCGAACCGCAGGTGGTGAGCACACCATCCGTGCAGAAGATGTCCTTGTGCACCAGGGGCAAACCCGTGAGCGGCGTTGCCGATCCCGCCGCCAGCTGCTGGTCGGCCCGGGCGGCAGCGGCGAGCGCTTGTTCGCCGGTGACGGTAACCAGTGCATTCAATGCCGGATTGAAACGCTCGATGCGCTCCAGGAAATGCCGGGTCAGCTCGACGCTCGAAAAACGGCGCGCCCGCAGGCCGGCGGAAAGTTCGGCCAGGGTGAGATGGTGAAGTGCGGTCATGTAGGAAAATTGGCTGTTGGCGGTTGCAATTGATGGCCCGGAAATGCGCGGCAGCGACCTGGCGCTGGCTGGCTGCGGCTGACAACTGACGAGCGTCAACTGCCAACGCAGCGTGGCCGCGCCTACTCGATCACTTTGGGCACCAGGTAAAGCCCGGCTTCAACGCGCGTCGCGTTGAGCTGGTATTTCTCATGCTGGTCGGTGTCGGTAACGACATCCGCCCGCATGCGCTGCACCTGATCCTTGAGGGGGTGCGCCATGGGTTCGACGGCTGCGGTATCCGCTGCGTTGAGCTGCTCGACGAAACTGAAGATCTTCGCGAGGCCCTCGACGTATACCGGCATCTCCTGTTCGGTGATGGACAGGCGGGCAAGATGAGCGATGCTCTCGACGTCTTTGCGGGTAAGGCTCATTGACGAGTTCCGGGCGTGCGTGGAAAGTGTGAAAAATGCCTGAAAAAAGGCCACGTAATCATACACCTCGCCTTGTGCTATGTCCTACCCGTTGTTAGAGTACCGCAACTTTTTTGCCCCCCCGGTTTTGTCCCTTCTGATCCGTCCATCTGATTCGTCCCACTGGCGCGTTCGATTCCAATAAACCATGTTCAAGAACCTCCGCGGATATTTTTCGAACGACCTGTCGATCGACCTGGGCACTGCCAACACACTCATCTACGTCCGCGGACGCGGCATCGTTCTCAACGAGCCCTCGGTGGTGGCCATTCGCGAAGAGCCGGGTCGCGGCGGCAAGAAGATCGAAGCCGTCGGCCAGGAAGCCAAGAACATGCTGGGCCGTACCCCGGGCCACATCACCGCCATCCGCCCGATGAAAGACGGCGTGATCGCCGACTTCACCATCACCGAGAAGATGCTGCAGTACTTCATCGAGAAGGTGCATGGCGACCGCTTCATGCGTCCGAGCCCGCGCGTACTGATCTGCGTGCCGTACGGCTCGACCCAGGTTGAGCGGCGCGCGATCCAGGAGTCTGCCGAAGGCGCAGGCGCCCGCTGGGTACGATTGATCGAGGAACCGATGGCCGCTGCGGTCGGCGCCGGGCTGCCGGTTCACGAGGCCCGCGGCTCGATGGTGCTGGACATCGGCGGCGGCACTTCGGAAGTCGCCGTGATCTCGCTGAACGGCATCGTCTACGCCTCTTCGGTGCGAATCGGCGGCGATCGCTTCGACGACGCCATCATCAACTACGTACGCCGCAACTACGGCATCCTCATCGGCGAGGCCACCGCGGAGCGCGTCAAGATCGAAATCGGCTCGGCCTATCCCGGCCAGCAGGTCAATGAAATCTCGGTGAAGGGACGTAATCTCTCCGAGGGCGTACCGCGCAGCTTCACTTTGAATTCGAACGAGATCCTGGAAGCGCTGCAGGAACCGCTCGCCGGCATCGTCGGTGCGGTGAAGGTTGCACTGGAGCAGACGCCGCCGGAACTGGGCGCCGACGTAGCAGAGCGCGGGATCGTATTGACGGGCGGCGGCGCGCTGCTGCGCGATATCGACAAGCTGCTGATGGAAGAAACCGGGCTGCCAGTGGTTGTCTCCGAAGATCCGCTCACCTGCGTCGCACGCGGTGGCGGACGCATGCTCGAACTGATCGACGAGCACGGTCCAGCCCTGTTCAACCTGGAATAACGACGACGCACGATTCACGTGTCTGACGCGCCGCAGTTACCCACCCGTACCAGAGGTAGCAGCGTATTGCGTGCGGCAGATTCCGCAACGCTGCCACTGGCCAGTTGCCAGCAGCCAGTTAGCCAGCAGGCCTGACCGTGGTTACCCTAAGCTCCGACAGTCGTCCGATCATCGGCCGCGGCCCGCCGCTCGGCGCACGCTTCTTTTTTCTCGCCGTGTTTTCCGTGGTGATCATGGTGCTCGACCACCGCGGCGGCTATCTCGATACCACGCGGCTATGGCTCGGCACGGCAGTCAACCCGCTGTACGCCGTGGTCCAGGCGCCGTTCGAGCTCTGGAACTGGCTGACCGGCAGCTTCACCGACCGTGTCCAGCTTCGATCCGAAAACGAGCAATTGTCCGAGAGCCTGCGCATCGCCCGCGTCAAGCTGCTCCAGTTCGACTCGCTCAGCGAGGAGAATCGACGGCTGCGCGGGATTCGCGAGGCCTCCAAGGGCATCGCCGACCGCACGCTCATCGCCGAGATCATCCGCGTCGACGTGGATCCTTTCCGGCATCGCGTGCGCATCAATAAAGGATCCGCCGACGGTGTCTTCAAGGAACAGCCCGTGCTCGACGCGTTCGGCATCATCGGCCAGGTGACGCGGGTTTATCGCACGACCTCCGAAGTCATCCTGATCAGCGACAGCGAACATGCCGTGCCGGTGCAGGTCAATCGCAACGGCATCCGTACCATTGCCGTGGGCATCGGCGACATCCATCGCCTCAGCCTGCCCTACCTGACCATCGAATCCGACGTGAAGGTCGGGGACCTGCTGGTTTCGAGCGGCCTCGATGGCATCTTCCCCGCCGGCTACCCGGTGGCCAGCATTACCAAGGTGGAGCGCGACCCCGCCGAGACCTTCGCCGTCGTGGACGCGAAGCCACTGGCAGAACTGGATCGTTCCCGCGAAGTGCTGTTGCTGTGGTCCGAAAAGCCGGCGGCTGAGCCCGAAGACACTCCCGAACGGCCGGCTGCCAAAGCGGCGACGACGACCAAGCCCGCAACGCCGGCAGCATCGACACCCACTCCATCGGCTCCGTCTGCTACGGCGCCTGCGGCAGCTCAGCCGGAACCACCGAAACCCAAGCCGGAAACGGAACGCTCGGATCGATGATGCAATTGGACTGCAACGCACCGTGCGGGGCTCTGCGCCCCTGCTTGCTTGATCTCATGCCGGGTGGCTCGCATGGCCTCTAGCTCAAGTGGCTTGCGCATTGCGTTCACGATCGTCGCTGCGCTGGTACTGACCATCGTGCCGCTGCCCGAACCGATTCGGGCAGCACGGCCGGACCTGCTGCTGCTGATGGTCATCTACTGGTCGCTCAGCGCACCGGGCACCATCGGGCTGATGTTCGCCTGGCTGTGCGGACTTGCCATCGATCTGTTGCAAGGTTCGGTGCTCGGCGAGCACGCCGCTGCGTTCCTGCTGGTGGGGTTCCTGACGCATAAGTTTCAGCTGCGCATGCGTATCTTCCCGATCTACCACCAGACCCTGACGGTCTTCATGTTGCTGGCGCTGTATGAATTCGTAGTGTTCTGGATCGATGGCATCATCGGCCCCGCCGTCACCGACTGGCGCCGCTGGCTGCCGGTCATCTCGAGCACGATCCTGTGGCCACTGCTGGTTGCAGCATTGGATACGTGGAACCGGAGGAACCGGTGAGTACGGAGGTCGACCGGCCAACGGGCCAGGTGGCGATTGGCCCGATGAAGAAGGTGCAGCTTCGGATTGCACCAGCGTTTCTGCTCTGGCCAGTTGCCAGTTGACCCGTTAGCCAGCAGCCCTCCTCTCCTGCATGTTCCGCTCCGCCCGAATCAAAGATCACCACGGCGAACAACGGCTGTTCGAGCAGCGCGTTATCGCTGCGGCGATCGTCATGGTGTTCGCCGTTGGTGCCGTGATCGCACGCCTGGCCTGGCTGCAGATCTACAAATACGAGTACTTCGCCGAGCTGTCGCAGGGCAATCGCATCAAGGTCGAATGGATTCCGCCGAATCGCGGTTTGATCCTGGACCGCAACGGCACGCCACTCGCTACCAATGCGCCGTCCTACCAGCTTGAACTGACGCGCGAGCAGGTCACCGACGTCGACGATACCCTGCAGCGCCTCGCCGCCATCGGGCTGCTCGATCCGGAGGAAATACCCGCCCTGAAGCGCGACATTCGCGGCCGGCGTGTGTTCGAAGCGGTGCCGATCCGCTTGCAGCTGACCGAAACCGAGCTGGCAAGGTTTGCGGCGCGACGCCATGACTTCGCCGGCGTGGATGTCCGACCGCGACTGACGCGCTATTACCCGTTTGGTGTCAGCAGCGTGCATGCAACGGGTTACGTCGGCGCCATCAGCGAGGAAGACAAGAAGCTGCTGAACATGGACGACTACGCGGGCACCACTCTCACTGGCAAAAGCGGTGTGGAAAAGCAGTACGAGAGCGAGTTGCACGGCAGCGCCGGAATTCAGCAGCTACTGGTGAACGCACAAGGACGCAGTGTCGAGCGCATCGGGCGCGCTCCGGTGGATCTGGCGCGCAAGGAACCAGTTGCTGGTAACGACCTCTTTCTCACCATCGACCAACACGTGCAGACGGTGGCCGAAGAGGCGCTGCGCGGTCAAAGGGCGGCAGCCGTCGCCATCGACCCTGCCAACGGCGACATCATCGCGTTCGTGAGCACGCCGGCCTTCGATCCGAACCTGTTTGCACGCGGCCTGACCCGCAAGCAATACCTGGAGCTGACCGAGGATCCGGACCGGCCGATGTACGATCGCGCGTTGCGTGGCGTCTATCCGCCCGGCTCAACCGTCAAGCCGCTGATGGCGCTCGCCGCCCTGCAGGCCGGCGTCGTCACCGCCGATCACACGGAATTCTGCCGCGGCCAATATCGGATGCCCAACGTCAGCCGGCCGTTTCGCGACTGGAAACCGGGCGGCCACGGCGTTGTCGACATGCGCAAGGCGCTCGCCACTTCGTGCGACGTCTACTTCTATACGCTCGCCAACATGATGGGCATCGATCGCATCCACGACTTCCTGATGCAGTTCGGCCTCGGCTCCACCATCGGCATCGACATTCCCGGGGAAAAGACCGGCATCCTGCCTTCCACCGAATGGAAGAAAGCAGCGTTCAAGCGCAAGGAGCTGCAAACCTGGTATCCCGGCGAAACGATCAGCGTCGGCATCGGTCAGGGTTACATGTCCGTCACTCCGTTGCAGCTTGCGCACTTCGCCGCCACGCTGGCCTCCCGCGGCCAGCGTTTCAAGCCACGCCTGGTCAAGGCGATCCGCAACGTCAAAACCGGCGAGGTCACCCAGTTGCCTCCCGAAGTCCTTCCTGCGGTGGTCACCAAAGATCCCGGGGCGTGGGACGTCGCCGTCGGAGGCATGATCGATGTGGCCAACGCGCCTTACGGCACCGCGCGCGGCGCCACCGCCGGCGCTCCTTACCTGATTGCAGGCAAGAGCGGCACGGCGCAGGTATTCACCGCGGCGGCGAACGAACGCGTACGCAAAGCCGCTGAGCTCGCCGAACATCTGCGCGATCACGCATTGTTCATTGCGTTTGCTCCGGCGGACGCACCGATGCCCAAGCTTGCAGTCGCGATCGTGGTGGAGAATGCTCCCGGCGGCGGCTCCGCCTTCGCTGCGCCGATCGCACGACGGATACTGGATGCCTATCTGCTGACTCCCGAACAGATCGCCGAACAGGAAGCCAAGAAAAAGCCGGCCGCCAAGCAACCGCCTGCCCCGCCCGCCGGCAACGACTGATGCCATGAGATCGATGCAGTGAGAATGTACTGATGGACTACGGCACCCTCGATCCCTCACGTACTCAACGCACGCTGACCGGCTCGGCGCGAGTGTTGATGGCCCTGCACCTGGATGGGCCGCTGTTCATCGCGCTGTGCCTGATCAGCGCGGTGGGCGTCACGGTATTGTTCAGTGCGTCGGGACGCAGCTTTCAGGTGCTCGAAGCGCAGATCATTCGTTTCGTCCTGGCCGTGATCGCGATGATCATGCTGGCGCAGATTCCGCCACGACTGATCCGCGCAGCAACCCCGTGGGCCTACATCATCGGCCTGATACTGCTGATCATCGTGATGGTCACCGGCGATATCGCCATGGGCGCGCAGCGCTGGCTGGACCTGGGCGTCGTGCGTTTCCAACCCTCCGAAATCATGAAGCTCGCAGTACCGCTGGCGTGCGCCTGGTATCTGAATGAACGCGCGCTGCCACCGAGCTTCCTGTCGTTGACGGTGCTGATGGCCGCGATCCTGGTGCCGACGGGAATCATCGCAGAACAGCCTGACCTGGGCACTGCATTGCTGGTCGCCGCTGCGGGTGTGATGGTGTTGCTGCTGGCTGGCTTGCAGTTCCGCTATATCGCGGGCGCTATCGGCCTGGCGATTCCGGCGGTGTATGTCGCGTGGCAGTTCCTGCTGCACGACTATCAGCGTCAGCGTGTGCTGACATTCCTCGATCCGCAAACCGATCCGCTCGGGTCCGGCTACCACATCATTCAGTCGCAGATCGCCATCGGCTCCGGCGGCATCTTCGGCAAGGGCTACCTCAACGGCAGCCAGGCACAGCTCGAGTTCCTCCCCGAACGTTCCACCGACTTCATCTTCGCCGTCATCGGCGAAGAATGGGGCCTCATCGGACTGGTGACCGTACTCGCGCTGTACATGTTCGTGATCGGACGAGCGCTGTATCTGGCGAGCGTTTCGCAGGACACCTTCGCGCGCCTCGGCGCCGGCAGCTTGGCGCTGACGTTCTGCGTGTACGTGCTGGTAAACACCGGCATGGTTACCGGCCTCATGCCCGTCGTCGGCGTACCGTTACCTCTCATCAGCTACGGTGGCACCTCGATGGTGACCCTCATGGCCGGTTTCGGTATTCTCATGTCGCTGTGCGCCAAGCGCAAACTCGTGGGCCACTGAACGTTGTCGGGTGCGCCACTAACGTTGTCGAACGCTCCGCTCATTGTGGGTGGAGCCATGCCGCCGAACGCCGATAAGTGCCGCTGCCCGCCCGCATCCGGTGCTGCCGCGATCGACATTCGTCGAACATTCACCCCCAGGCCCGGTCGAAGCGCCACGTGATCAAACCGCTCAGTCTCCTTGTCTTGTCCGTTGCCGGCACCCTTGCGGCCACCGCCGCCTCGGCTCTGGATACCAAACGCGCGGAGGTTCGCGAGTTCATCGACGAGATGCAGCGCGACCATGGATTCGAGCGCAAGGCACTCACTCGCCTGCTGGCGCAAGCCGAAACCAAGCAAGCCATCCTCGACGCCATCAGCCGTCCGGCAGAGCGTGTGGTGCCATGGTACGAATACCGGGATCGCTTCCTCACCGAAAAACGCATCATGCAGGGAACGGATTTCTGGCAGGCGCACTCGCAGCGCTTGGCTGCGATCAAGGAAGACGGCATTGCCGCCACGGTCGCCGGCATCCTGGGCGTGGAGACTTCCTACGGCCGGGTCACCGGCCGCTATCGCGTGCTCGACGCACTCTCGACACTCGCCTTCGACTATCCGCCCCGCGCCGATTTCTTTCGTCGCGAGCTGCAGCAGTTCCTGATCCTCACCCGCGAGGAGGCCGTCGATCCGAAGACCGCGCTAGGCTCGTATGCGGGCGCGATGGGAGCGCCGCAATTCATCTCCAGCAGCTATCGCGACTTCGCCGTCGATGCCGACGGCGATGGCCGCCGCGACCTCTGGTCGAACTGGGACGATGTGATCGGCAGCGTCGCCAACTACCTGCGCGTGCACGGCTGGCGCGATGGCGAACCGGTAGTCGTCGTAGCGCAGCTGCCGGACGCGGATCTGACGCGTTTCGATACCAGCAAGATCGAATTGAACGAAACCGTGCAGTCGCTGCGTGACAAGGGCGTCCGCTTCGACACCGACATGCCGGCCAGCTCGCCCGCCATGCTGGTCGTGGCCCAGGGCAAGGATGGTCCTGAATACCGCGTCGGCTTCAATAATTTCTACGCCATCACGCGTTACAACCGCAGCAACATGTATGCGATGGCCGTGCATGACCTGGGACAGGCAATCCAGGGATTCATGCGCGACGCGGAAAAATAGCCGATGCCATTGCGCTGGCTGTCATCGATTCACCTGCAAAGACTGGCCCCCACCGCATATGCGGTGGTCGTCGCGATGCTGCTTGCGGCCTGTGCCGGCACGCCACCACGACGTGCGCCAACGCCGACGCAATTGCCGCCGCCGCCCGTGAATGTCGCCGTCATCCCGGATGCGGTGCCCCGTCCCGAGCCACGCTCGGCCAAGGGCAACCCGGCCTTCTACGACGTATTCGGCAGGCGCTACTTCGTGCTGGCCACCGCAACCGGTTACGTCGAGCGCGGTGTCGCATCCTGGTATGGGCCGGGATTCCATGCCGAACGCACGGCAACCGGCGAGGCCTACGACATGTATGGCATGACGGCGGCGCACAAGACCTTGCCCCTGCCCGCCTACGTCCAGGTGACCAACCTGCGTAACGGCCGCAGCGTGGTGGTCCGCGTCAACGATCGTGGCCCGTTCAAGGATGGCCGGATCATCGACCTTTCCTACACTGCTGCCGCCAAGCTGGACATCCTGCGCGATGGCACTGCTTTCGTCGAAGTGCGCGCCCTGACGCCAGGCGTGGAGACGGCGCCGGCAGCTCCGGTCGCCCCGGCCGGAGCCCTGTTCGTACAGGCCGGCGCCTTCGGCAGCGAAGCGAACGCCTCACGCGTACTGGCGCAATTGCGTTCGCAGGGTTTTGCCAAGAGCTTCGTACGCCAGGACCAGTTGAACGGCCAGACGCTGTATCGCGTGCGTATCGGACCGATTCCCGACGTGGCCGAATTCGACAAGGTCGTGGCCCAGCTCAGGAAGCTCGGAATCGCCGATGCGCGGCTGGCCGCAGACTGATCTTCCGCCGCGTCTGCAAAGCTTCGCGTACGCCTTTTTATCGCCACTTTCCGCTCATAACCTGCGCTGGTTTAGAATCGGCGCCATGCTGTTCCCGGACCTACAATGACACCCACCATGTTTCAACGCCTCGTACAACTTGCCCTGCTGTCGCTGCCTTTCGCGCTGACCGCCTGCTCCGATTCGAGCAGTGCCACACAGACCACGAGCGTCGCCGCGCCAATTCCCAATATCGCACCGGCCGTCGCCAGCACCGACAAGCCGATACCGATCCCGGCGCCGCCGCAGGTGCAGGCCAAGGGTTATATCCTGCTGGACTACATCAGCGGTCAGACGCTCGCGTCGTACAACGACAACGAGCGCCTGGAACCCGCCAGCCTCACCAAGCTCATGAGCGCCTACGTAGTGTTTCGCGCGCTCAAGGAGCATCGCATCAAGATCGACGACATGGTCACCATCAGTGCGCATGCACGCGATCAGGATGGCTCGCGCATGTTCGTCAACGTGGGCACACAGGTCAGCGTGGATAACCTGATCCAGGGAATGATCGTGCAATCCGGCAACGATGCGACCGTCGCACTCGCCGAACACGTGGCCGGTAGCGAGGCGGTATTCGTCGACCTGATGAATCAGTATTCCCAGCAGCTGGGCATGGCGGGATCGCATTTCCAGGACGCCTCCGGCATGCCAGGCACCGAGCACTACACCACCGCTCACGACATCGGCGTCATGTCTGCCGCCCTGATCCGGGAGTTTCCGGAGTACTACAAGTACTACTCGCAGCGCCAATTCACCTGGAACAACATCACGCAGGCCAATCGCAACGGCCTGCTCGAACGCGACCCAACGGTCGATGGCATGAAGACCGGGCACACCGAGGCCGCAGGGTACTGCCTGGTCTCCTCAGCGAAACGCGATGGCATGCGCCTGGTGTCGGTGGTGATGGGTTCGCCGTCGGTACGCGCTCGCGAAGATGCCAGCTCCGCGCTGCTGAACTTCGGTTTCCGTTTCTTTGAGACCCGTCGCCTGTTTGCCGCGAAGGACCCGATTCTTTCGGTTCGCCTGTGGAAAGGTGCTTCGGCGGAAACGAAACTCGGCGTCACTCAGGATGTGTATATAACCTTCCCGCGCGGGCAGGAAAATACGCTGACCGCGGCTGCCGATGTACCAAGCCCGTTGATCGCGCCGCTGTCGGCATCCAAGTCTGTCGGCAAGCTGCGCATCCTTCAGGCTGGACAGCCTGCTGGGACGTACGCGCTGCATCCTGTCGAAGACACCGCAGAGGCTGGCTTCTTCGGTCGGGTTGTCGACGACGTCAAGCTGTGGATGCAGTAGTCCGATTGCCCAAATATGGCTACCCCGCTGCCCATCTGCTATCTGAATGGTGCATACCTGCCGCTAAGCGAGGCACGCGTCTCGCCATTGGATCGCGCGTTCCTGTTTGCAGATAGCGTCTACGAGGTGCTGACGGTCTTCGATGGCCGGCTGTTCCGCTTTCGCGAACACTTCGATCGGCTGGCGCGCAGCTTGCGGGAGATCCGGCTCGAGTCGGCGCACACGCACGATCAGTGGCTTGCGATTCTCAACGAAGTCGTTGGCCGTAACGGCGGTGTCGACATGTACGTCTACGTACAGGTCACCCGCGGCATGGAGTTCGGCCGGAATCACGCATTCCCTGCGGTCACGCAGCCGACGGTCTTCATCATGGCGTCGCCGCTGCCGGCGATGACTGCGGAAATACGCGAGCAGGGCTTGGCCGCAATTACAGTCGAGGACTTTCGCTGGGGTCGGTGCGACATCAAGAGCACTGCCCTGCTGGCCAACGTCCTCATGAAACAGCAGGCTGCCGATGCAGGTGCACAGGAAGCCATTATCGTTCGCGACGGCGATGTCATGGAGGGCTCCTCCACCAGCATTTTCGTGGTGACCGCGGGAGTCCTGGCTACTCCGCCGAACAGCATGCGCATACTGCCGGGCACGACGCGCGATGCCGCACTGGAACTCGCCAGCGCCGCGTCCATGCCGCTGGAAGTGCGCAGAATTCCGGTTGCAGAGCTACATAGTGCCGACGAAGTCTGGCTTTCTGCGGCTACCCGTGACGTCCTGCCCATCACCCGCATCGACGGCCGCGCCGTCGGCTCGGGAAAGCCTGGGCCACAGTGGCAGAAAATGGCCGCGGCCTTTGCGCGCCTCAAGACCTCACTGAAGGACACGCCGGCGCTGTAGGGAGAAAGTGAGTTGAAAGTGCCCCCTACAGGCCCGACATACCCACAGTCAGCAATCACCCCGCCATTCCGATCAGGCAGTCCAGCACAGCGCCCCTACCATGACCGATACCCTGTTCCAGTTCCCCTGCGATTTCCCGCTCAAGATCATGGGCCGGCCCAACGACGACTTTCGCAGCCTGGTGGTGGGTATCGTGCAGAAGCACGTGGGCAGTATCGATCCGGACAAGATCGAAGAGCGGCCGAGCAAGGACGGCAACTACCTGAGCCTTACCTGCACGTTCGAGGCGCAGAGCCGCGACCAGCTCGATGCGTTGTATCGCGAGCTGACATCGTGCGAAAAGGTGTTGATCGTTCTCTGACGGCGCTCGCTGCACAAGGCACAGCCGGGTTCCCGGCAAGCACTTTTCGTGTGGCCTGCTTTTGTTCTACTTGACGCGCCGTGCGGGCCGCGCCGGCAATCTCTTCGATCAACTCTCGCCCGCAGCCACGCGGATGACAATCTTGCCTGCGGCGCGGCGGCCGTTGAGTACCTCAAGCGCTTCGCCAAACCGCTCCAGACCGTTCATCTCGGTTATATGCGGCCGAATCCTGCCTGCCCTGAACAACTCGAACAGCGCGTGTAGATTCGCGGCATGCACTTCGGGTTCGCGCTTCGTGTGCGCACCCCAGAACACGCCGACCAGCGAACACCCCTTCAGCAAGGCCAGATTCAACGGGATCGCCGGGATCTTGCCGGACGCGAAGCCGATCACCAGATATCGACCATTCCATGCGCTGCTGCGTACCGCCTGTTCGGCGTAGTCCCCGCCAACGGGGTCGTAGATCACGTCGACCCCACGATTGCCAGTGAATTCCATGACCCGGGCCTTGATCGGCTCGGTCGTATAGTTGAACGCTGCGTCGGCTCCGTGCTCCTGCGCCAGCTTGAGCTTCTCCTCGGTGCCGGCTGCGGCCAGTACCCGCGCTCCTAATGCTTTGCCTATCTCGACCGCCGTGAGACCGACACCGCCTGCGGCTCCAAGTACCAGCAGAGTTTCACCGGGTTTGAGATTAGCCCGCTGCACCAGCGCGTGATACGTCGTGCCGTAATTCACCAGGAATCCCGCGGCCGCAGCCATAGTCATCGTCGCAGGCAACGCGATAAGCGCAGCGGCTTCCGCAATGCATTCTTCGGCCAAACCACCCTGACCAACCATGGCCAGAACGCGGGCGCCCGGCTTCACGCTGGTCACGTCAGGTGCAACTTCAATGACGACTCCGGCCACTTCGCTGCCTGGAGTGAACGGCGGTTCTGGCCTGACCTGGTATTTGCCGGCCACCATCAAAGCATCCGGAAAACCGAAACCGACCGAATGTACACGCAGTCGTACCTGGCCGGGTTTGAGCTCTGGCGAGGCGACATCCTCGACACCGAGTTGTGCGGGAGGACCGTAACTACGCAGTACTACTGCACGCATATTGGGTTCCGCTTCCGAAAAAACGCTTGGATACTGCGTTGGACGGTTGAGCCTGAGAACTCGGCAGTGGCGTTACAAGTCCAGGGCGTGACGATGGCCAAGCACTTGCGCCAGGCACCTGCGGAGGAAACTCAGATCCACTCAGCCTTCGCTGGCAGTCCCAATTCCCGCAGCAGGTGTGGCGCGAGCATTCGGCTGACCGTCGCAACCGCCTTCGATTCGCCCGGCTTCGACTCACCCGGTTTGCCGCTCGACACCACGCCGAGGGACGTCAGGTCAGTCACTTCCAAACCGCTGTAGCCGCAGGGATTGATGCGTTGAAATGGCTCCAGGTCCATTGCTACGTTGAACGCCATGCCGTGATAGCTGCAACCGCGCCTGATGCGCAGCCCGATGCTTGCCAGCTTGCGCCCATCGACGTAGATACCCGGTGCCTCACGACGGCTCACCGCGTGCACGTCGTGCTCGGCGACCATGGAGATCACTGCATTCTCAAGCGCGACCACCAGTTGTCGCACTCCCAAGCCCAGTCGACGCACATCCAGCAAAGGATAGACGACCAGTTGGCCAGGCCCGTGGTAGGTCACCTGCCCGCCGCGATCGATCTGCACGACCGGTATCTCCCCGGGGGCAAGCAGATGTTCGCGTTTTGCGTTCATGCCCAGCGTAAAGACCGGTGGGTGCTCTAGAAACCAGATCTGATCGCGCGTAGTCGCATCGCGGGCGTCGTTGAACTCCTGCATCGCCCGCCAGGTCGGCTCGTAGTCGACGCGCCCCAGCCAGCGCAGCGTGGGGGCACGTGAAACCTCTGGTGAACTCTCGGAAAGCCGCGGGGCGATTTCCCGGCTACTGCCAGGAAGGGCCGAGTTAGTAGCACCCGGATCGGTGGACCGATCGGGCTCCGGGAAGGCTGAAACCTGACTATCGGCCATCCGCTATCCGTGACCGCGTAAAGACTCTTCAGGGCCGGCAGACGCTGCACTTTCACCGGCCGCCTTGTTCAGCCCGGCGTTGTTTCGCTCCAGGGCTCGCTCGGCGCGGTAGCTCGATCGCACCAGCGGCCCCGCGACACATTCCAGAAAACCAAGTTCGAGCGCGTGCTCGCGATAGCGCGCGAACTCCTCCGGTGTCACCCAACGCTCGATGGACAGATGATTCGCTGTCGGTCGCAGATACTGGCCGAGAGTCAGAATGTCGACACCGGCCGCACGAATGTCCCGCATGGCCTCGAACAACTCCTCCTCCGTTTCGCCCAATCCCAGCATCAAACTGGTCTTGGTAAGCACCTGTGGACGAAACTGCTTGGCATACGCCAGCACTTTGAGTGTCTGCTCGTAGCTCGCACGCGCATCTCGAACCGGATGCGTCAGGCGTCGCACGGTCTCGACGTTCTGCGCAAAGACTTCCAATCCGCTGTTCACCACGGTCTCGACCGCGGCAAGATCGCCCTGGAAATCGGGCGTAAGCGCCTCGACGGCAGTTCCCGGATTGAGCTGTTTGATCTCCCTTACACAGGTAGCGAAGTGCTCCGCGCCACCATCTGGCAGATCATCTCGATTCACTGAGGTCAGAACCACATACTTGAGCTTCATCAACTGTACGGTGCGTGCGCTGTTGATGGGCTCTTCGTGATCGAGCCAGCCATGAGGGTTGCCAGTATCGACTGCACAGAAGCGGCAGGCGCGTGTACATACCGCGCCCATCAGCATCAGCGTCGCCGTGCCGGCATTCCAACACTCACCGATATTGGGGCACTTCGCTTCCTCGCAGACGGTCGCGAGCCGGTGCTCCTTGACCGTATCGCGTACCGCATTGAAACCGACACCTGCAGGCATTGGTGCCCGCAACCACGTTGGCTTACGGGCCATCGCCGTCGCCGCGCCGGTGGATGAGGACGCCTTGATTCCGTCCTTGATCGCGGAAAAACCCTGCGGAGTTCGGTACTTATCGCCGCTGCGAGTGGCTGCGGCCAGGACGACGGGGATGCCTTTGAATTGGGTCACGATGACTACGGCGTTGCGAGCATGCAGCTCGAGGGGTGGCGCTCATTCTAACGCCGCAGCAGCTCGCTGGCGGCGTTCGGGTATGCCAAAACTGAAAAACCCGGCAGGGCCGGGTTTTTCATTGGTCTTTGGCGTGGCTGTTTCAAGCCCTACCAGATTGCCTACCAGGCCAGAGCCCTATTAGGCATTCATTGACCGCAGACCCCACAACTCGGCCAGCTCATTCCATTTGCTGTCCTTCGAGACAGCCTTGAACGCCTGGCGCGCCTGATCCTTCTGGCCTTTCTTCAGGTAGGCGATACCAAGGCTGATCTGTGCCTCGTCCGCGTCGGTGACGCCGCCTTTCTTGATACCGCGCTGGATCGTCGCGATCGCTTCGTCATACATGCCGTAGCTGATGTACGCCTGACCCAGGCCCACATCCGCCTGACCCTGAGGAGCCTTCTCGGCATCCTTCGCCTGCTGCGCCAGCGAAGCACGATCCGCCGTCGCCTGCTTGGTGGCAGCGGCGAGCAGACGGTCGTAACGACCTTGTTCGGTCTTGTCGTCGGTCTTGAGCGGACCGCTCTCGATACCCTTCTGCATGATCTGCTGGGCTTCGCCCGGCACACCCGCTTCGATGGCGAGCTGCGCCGCTTCCTGGAAGTCGCCGCGATCCTTGAGCACGCCGACATCGCTCATCAGCCGATAGTAGCCGAGCGTAATGTGATCGCTGGTCTTCTTGCGACGGTAGATGTCCAGCAGGTTTTCCCAGTAATCCGGTTTCGGATAGTAGCGAACCATCTTCTTCAGGGTATCGGCCACACCAGGGCTGCTCTGGTCCTGCTTGTAATAGGAACTGAGCACCAGCTGGATGTAGTTCTCCTTCGGAGTCTGGCCGGCCTTCTCACTATTGTTGACGACGCTCGACATCACCGTGGCGGCGTTCTTGAAATCATTGAGGAGATAGTAGGACTGGCCGAGCACTACCGACATTTCTTCGTTGTTCGGGTGCTTATCGAGCCACTTCTTCGACAGTTCGGCAGACTTCTTGTACTCCTTCTCCTGGAAGTACATCTGCGCGACGACCTTGGTCTTCTCGTCGACCTGATCCGCAGGCATCTGCCCGGAATTGATCATGCGTTCGAACACCACAGCAGCGTCCTTGTACTTCTTCTGCTGGGCGTAGACGTAACCGAGGAACTCGTCGATCTGATAATCCTCAGCCGGAGTTCGCTTCTCGACGGCTTGAGCTTTCTTCAGTTCTGCGAGAGCGGTATCCCACTGCTTGGCCTGCATGGCCTTCTGTGCAGCCTGCAGCGGCACGCCGACTGCCTTGCTGATCTTGAGCTTCTCGGCAGCCTGGACCACCGAGGGAGTGAGCAACATCCCAGTGGATATAGTGCCCAACGCAAGACCCAATGCCATCGCAATGCTTCTAAGTCGAATCATGGCCCTTCCCGATCAATATCAGCGGCTGATGTATGTAAACGAACGGCGGGGCGTAGAAGTTCGCCCCGCACTCAAACCCAACGTCGGCAAATTATTCCATGAATTGTTCGTTGCCGACGAAGCCGATGCGCTGCATACCGTTGCGTTGCGCCAATGCCAGAACCTTGGCCACCGTGTCGTAGTTGGCACGACGGTCAGGACGGACATGCAACTCAGGCTGCGGACTCTTGGCAGCCTCGACCTTGAAATACCCTTCCAGGGCGTCGAGCTGCACGGGCGATCCGTTCCAGATCACCGTGCCATCCCAGTCGATATCCAGGTTGATCGGCTCCAACACCTGATCCGGCGGTGGCGCGTTCGTCTGCCTGGGCATATCCAGCTTCACGGCATGCGTCATCACCGGCAACGTGATGATGAACATGATCAACAGCACCAACATGACGTCGATCAGCGGCGTCGTGTTGATTTCCATCATGGGTTCGCCTTCGCCGCCCCCACCTACATTCATCGACATGATGCTTACCCTCTAATTCTTTAGCGGCGGCCGCCAGAATCCGGCTCGGTGATGAAACCGACTTTCATGATGCCTTTGCGTTGCGCATCGACAATCACCCGACCTACGTACTCGTAGCGAGTACGTAGGTCGGCGCGGACGTGAACTTCCGGCTGGGGCTGCATGCGAGCAATGGTGTCGAACCGTTCCAGCAGTGCGTTGTTGTCTGGAATCAAGGTCTGATTCCAAAACACCTGCCCTTCCTTGTTGACCGAGAGATTGATGTTCTCGGGCTTGGTCTTGGTGGGTTCGTTACGAACCTTAGGCAGTTCAACAGGCACCGTCTGCGTGATCACCGGAATGGTGATCATGAAGACGATCAGGAGCACCAACATCACGTCGACCAGCGGCGTGGTGTTGATGTCCGACATTGCCCGTTCGTCGCCGCTGTCATGCGGCGCATTCATGTCTTGGAATGCACTCATCTATTCACTCCAGGGAGTTCGCGACCCGGATTACTTGCGGACGGCGCCGGCAGCGGCCGGACGGGCTGCAGCAGCAGCGGCGACCGGAGACTGGCCTTCGACACGTGCACCGCTGACCAGGTACGAGTGAATGTCAGCAGCGAAGTAACGCAGCTTTTCCTGGATGTCCTTGTTGCGACGCAGCAGCCAGTTGTAGCCCATGACCGCAGGCACGGCGACCGCCAGACCCAGTGCAGTCATGATCAGCGCCTCACCGATCGGACCGGCGATTTTGTCGAGCGATGCCTGGCCAGCCATGCTGATCGAGATCAGCGCGTTGTAGATGCCCCACACCGTACCGAACAGACCAACGAACGGCGAAACCGAACCGACGGTTGCCAGCAGCGACAGACCGTTCTGCAAGCGGCTGTTGATGCTATCAACCGAGCGATACAGCGACACGGTGATCCACTCATGCAGCGGGATCTGGTCGGTGAGACGGCCTTCATGATGCTGCGCGGCGCGCAGACCGTCTTCGGTGATCATCCTGAACGCATTGTCCTTGCTCAGCTTGGTAGCGCCATCGCGCAGATTGCCAGCCGTCCAGAAACCCTTTTCAACTTCTTTGTAACCGTTGCGCAAACGGCGCTGGTCCCACAGCTTCGTCAACAGAACGTACCAGGAAGCGAGCGACATGATCACCAGAAGGGCAAATACCCCTCGGGCGACGAAGTCACCATTTGCCAGCATCTGTTGGATACCAAAGGGGTTTTCAGCGAGTTCGGTGTTCGAAGCCATGGAACGATGTCCTCTACTATGGGAGCTATGACCTAAATCGGGAATTCAAGTTCTAAAAGTCTAAAAGCTAAACGAATCAATCCGTGAGTTTGAACGTGACGGCAAACTGCCCCCACATTGCAACGGGCTTGCCGTTCTCCGTTCCGGGAACCAGGCGCCAGGAACGTTTCACCTCGCGTACGGCAGCGTCATCGAGCTTCGGGAACCCGCTTGACTGCTTGACCCGTACATCGTCGGCACGACCGTTCTCGGTGACGTGAACCTCGAGAATCACAGTACCGGCCTCACCGGCGCGGCGCGATGAAGGCGGATACTCAGGTTGGGTCAACGGCCGGCGCGGATCCGAGCGCGGAGCTGTCCCGGCCACTTTCGGCGCGGCTGCCTGAGGGGGCGGCTGTGCCACCGGTGCCTTGTTGGTGGTCTGAGTGATGGCCGTCGTGGGTGCGGCATCAGCCGGGATTTCGATGGAGACGTCCGGCGGCGGAACGAACGGCGGCGGAGTTTCGATCTTGGGCGGCGGCGGCGGCGGCGTGTCGTCGGTCTTCGGCGCCTCGTCGATGATGCGGGTCTGAACCGGTCCGAGTACCACTTCGACGATGCGATGTGACAGACCAGAATTCAGCGCCCAGAAGAACCCCACGTGAATGAGCACGATCGCCAGGAAGGCGAGGCCGCGTCGGGTTAAAAATGAACTGTCTGCTGCTGGTGCGTAGGCCATGCTTTGCCGCTCAATGTGATTCGGGGTCTGAGTCAGCCCCGGACTTTTACTGAATGCGTAACCGTGGTGTGGTCTGTCGCGTATCTGTGTGTGCGTTGCTATCGCTGCGGCACACATCCCCGGCTTCTTGCAATCCGTACGAGTAATCGTCTATGGAGAATCCGCTATTGCGGAAGTGACGCGCTACTCATGACGGACCGCAGAAACGCCGCGCAAGGTATAAAGTTTCTGCTTGGAAGGCAAGCATTCCGCAACAGAAACCGCTGACCTGCAACGGCAAGAAATACCTCCTGCCAAAAACCAATCCCCACGCACGATCCTGTGTCGTGACATATCCCGAATATCCGCAGCAGATCGCTCACGCTGCCGATGTGTCCCTGCGACGCCGATACTACGTAAATAAACGACCGCAGTCCCGCATTGTTCCGCCGACGCGACAGCAACGCCAGTGTTGTTTGATGAAAATAGGTTTAGCCGCGCCGCGCGCGAACTATGCTGTGGTGCGGCTCAGCGAGAATTCGATCGGAATTCTCACTAGCGCACGCTGCGGAGTGCCGTTCTCGACATAGGGTCGAAATACGGCCTTGGCTACCGCCTCGCGCGCAGCGGCATCCAGTCGCGCATGGCCGCTGGAGCTCTCGATCTCTATATCGCAGGCAGCTCCCTTCTCGTCGATCAGCACCCGTAACACCACCAGCCCCTCCTCCTTCAGCTTGCGCGACTGCGGTGGATAGTGAGGCGAGGGTTCGCGCAGATATTCGACTGTCGATATCAGCTTTGGCGCGCTGTGCTCCGCCGGTACGGCATGGGCTGCGACCGGCGGTCGGGTCGGCACTGTGATCGCGCGTTCCGAAGGCTGAACGGCCGGGGTTTCGACTAACGGCATATCCGGCATTTGCGTAGTGATGACCGGATTTACCGTCTTAACCTCCGGCGGCTGCCACTGCCGCACTTCCTGCGGCTCGGAGACGAAGTACACGGCGATGGGCAGATTGGCCACCACCGATGAGATTCGCGTACCCATCGTGAACAACACATACAGCACTGCCAGATGCGCAACCACGATGGCTGCTGCGATGGGCGTGTGCGGCGAACGTTCGGCAATCACCACGATCTTTCCTTCCAGTCGTTCCAACCGCTCAATCATGCCCCGAACTCGAAGCCGTTGCAAATGAGAATGCTTCTCACTTATAGTCGCATTGACTTCTGAACGTAGCGACGAAAAACCCGCCGGCCATCGGCGCTGCGCCATAAACCCAAAGGGAGATTCATTCGATGCGCAACGCATTCTTGTTGCGGCCCACGCCTCTGGCGGCCGCAATCCTGTCCGTATTGCAAACTGCCGCCATGCAGGCAGATGCCGCGGAAACCAGTCCGCCACAGGAGCTGCCCAAGATTTCCGTCGGCGACACTGCAGACAGCGCTTATAAGCCTGAGATTGTCAGCTCGCCCAAGTACACCGAAGCGCTTCGCGACACGCCGCAATCCATTACGGTGATCTCCAAGCAGCTCATTGAAGACCAGAAGCTGCTGTCGATGCGCGACATCCTCAGCACGGTGCCGGGCATAACGTTCGGCGCGGGCGAAGGCGGCGGCGGCTACGGCGACAGCATCACGTTGCGCGGCTTCACCGGCAGCAGCGACATCACGATCGACGGCGTCCGCGACAGCGCTCAGTACAGTCGCTCGGATTCGTTCAACTTGGACCAGGTCGAGATCGTCAACGGCGCGAGCTCTGTTTATTCAGGCGCCGGATCGGTGGGCGGCAGCATCAACCTGGTCAGCAAGGCCGCCCATGCGGGCGATTCTTCGGTCATCAGCGGCGGGCTCGGTTCGGACAGCTACGGACGCCTGACTGCAGACATCAATAAACAACTCAGCGAAGGCACTGCGCTGCGTCTCAATGTCATGGGACATCGCAACGACGTCCCTGGTCGCGACTACGAAGAGTTCAAGCGCTGGGGAATCGCGCCCTCGTTGGCCCTGGGACTGGGAACGGACACGGTCGTGACCCTGAGCTACCTGCATCAGAAAGACGACAATGTGCCGCAGTACGGCGTGCCGTACTACAACGGCGGCCCGTTGCCGGGTGTCGATCCGAGCAATTATTACGGCTACCACAACGTCGATGAGCAGCAGATCGAGACCGATTCGTTCACTGCCATCATCGACCATCACTTCAGCGATGCGTTGTCGGTTCGCAATCTGTCGCGCGTTCAGAAAGTGGGCCAGCTGACGGTTGTCGATGCTTCGCAGGGAACGTGGTGCATGCCCAACAATCTGCAACCTACCGGCGCGGCTTGCGTATCCGGGACCGGCGCCACCGCAATTACGGTGCCCGTCGGCCAATACCTGCCCAGCGGACCGCGTGGCTTCGTGCGCGACACGACCAACAAGCTTCTCTATAACCAGACGGATTTCACCGGATCCTTCGCAACGGGAGCTATCGGCCACACCGTGGTTGCCGGTCTGGCGCTGTCGCATGAGACCTTCGAACTGGGCAGCAGCAGCGATTTCCGCAACGCCGACGGCACCAACCCGTTCGTTGCGCCGAATCATCTGCCGTTCACCGATATGTTCGATCCGGACTCTTACTACACCGGCCCGATCAACCGTACGTTGACCGGTAAAACCGACGGCGAGATGGACAACACGGCTGTTTACGTGTTCGACACCCTGAAATTCAGCGAGCAATGGCAACTGAACGCAGGGGTGCGCTATGAGCGCAATGAAGGCAGCAGCACCGTCTACAACGTGCAGCAGGCGCCGACCACTACCGCAGCGCCGCCTGCAGGCTCCCCGGCAATCGGTACGATCATCAATGCGGCCGCGCCAGCGAAGAACAACGACGACTTGTTGTCCTACCGTGCCGGCCTTGTCTATAAGCCGGTCGAGAGCGGCACGATCTACCTGTCGTACGGCAACTCGAAGACGCCGTCCAAGACCTCGGTCAACGGCTCCTGTGCAGCCGTCCCCACCGTGACTAACGGTGTGCCGCAATTCAACGCGAACTGCAACGTCGACCCGGAGACCGCCGTCAATTACGAGTTGGGGCTGAAATGGGATCTGCTCGATGCCAAGCTGGCGTTGACAGCGGCCATTTTCCGCAACGATCGCGAGAACTATCGCGTGAACGATCCCGACCCGACCAATGTGAGCGGTCAGCAGTCGCTAGATGGCAAGGCACGTGTCGATGGCGCACTGCTGGGCATCGCCGGCAACATCATGAAGAACTGGGCGGTCTCCGCCAATTATTCCTACCTCGACAGCAAGGTACTGCAGGGCGCATCGGACTTCTCGGCGTCCCAGGGCCAGGACTACATCAAGGGCGATCCGTTGCTGAACGTCCCGAAGCATGCCTTCAGCCTGTGGACCACGTACCGGCTGCCTATCGGCGTGGAATTGGGTTACGGCGCAACGTACCAGGGTGACTTCTACCTCACGCAGCATTCAGCCACGAATCTGAATGGACCGCTGGTAACCGCGCCTGAGTACTGGATACATCGCGCAATGGCTGCATACCGCTTCGGCAAGAGCCTCGATGTCCAGCTCAACATCAACAACCTGTTCGACAAGGAGTACTACACCCGCATCCGCAACAACGGGTGGGCGACACCGGGCGAAGCACGCAGCTTCATCCTGAGCGCCAACTACAACTTCTGAGCGGTTTTCGATCGCAATCGGCTTACAGGCCTCGCCCACTGAGGGGCGAGGCCTTAGGCTAGGCCCGCCAGGGAGACGACAGCCCGCCGCGCCCCTATAACTACGACGCGCGATAGCGACCATGATCATTGCGATTCCCAATGTTCTGAATCCAGACCAGGTGGCCGAAGGCCGCCGTCAACTCGATGCGACCGAATGGGCGGACGGCCGGATCACCGCCGGCCACCAATCGGCCCGCACCAAGGACAACCTGCAGCTCCCCGAGGACTCGCCAGTGGCCCGCAAGCTGGGTGAGATCATCGTGGCGGCACTGGAGCGCAATCCCCTCTTCGTCTCCGCTGCCCTGCCCTCGCGCATCTTTCCGCCGCTGTTCAATCGGTATCAGAGCGGTCATAGCTTCGGCCTGCACGTCGACAACGCGGTGCGCCAGATCCGCGGCACGCCGCATCGGATTCGCACCGACCTGTCAGCTACGTTGTTTCTCTCGGCACCGGACGAATATGAAGGCGGCGAGCTGATGGTGGAGGACACCTACGGCCCGCAAAGCATCAAATTGCCGGCCGGCCACATGGTGCTCTACCCCGCCAGCAGCCTGCACAAGGTGCAGCCGATTACCGCCGGCGCACGCGTCGCAGCGTTTTTCTGGATTCAAAGCATGATTCGCGGCGATAGCGAGCGTGGGCTGCTGTTCGACATGGACTTAGCCATCCAGCGGTTGAACCGCGATACACCAGACCATCCAAGCCTTGTGCAACTCACTGGCGTCTATCACAACCTGTTGCGCCGCTGGGCTGAGATCTAAAGACTGCGGCAATCAGGCACCCCGGAGTTCCGCGTCGAGAGCTTCAAGCTGGTGCGGTGTTCCGATGTTGTGCCAGCGACCCATATAGAGCTCCCCGCTAACCCGTCCTTTACCGATCCACTCTCGCATCAGCGGCGCGAGCGCGAAACGTCCAGGTTTGCAGCCTGCGAAGAACTCCGGATCGAACACCCCGATATTGGCGTAGGTGTAGTGCTCGCCTTGCAACGCCATCCGACCTTCATTCAAAGCGAAGTCACCAGCGGCGTGAAACCCGGGATTGGGGACCATTACGAAATGCGCTACGTCGTCCCCGTTGAGACGCGCAGCCGCAGTCGACATGGGATAGTCCGTCCAGACATCCCCGCTCACCACGAGAAAAGGGGCTCGACCAAGGATTGGCAGCGCGTTGAACACTCCGCCACCAGTCTCCAGGGCAACCTCGCCTTCGTTGCAATACTGGATCTGCGCCCCGAAGCGGGCTCCATCGCCCAGAGACTGGCGCAGCATCGACCCTTTCCACGCCAGGTTGATCACCATCTCGCGTATTCCCGCCGCGGCGAGCGCCTCGATGTGATACTGGATCAAGGGCTTTCCTGCGACCGGCAACAATGGCTTTGGCATCGCATCCGTCAGCGGACGCATACGCTCGCCACGCCCCGCGGCCAGAATCATGGCTTTCAAGTTGAACCTTGCGTTGCGCTGGACTGCGACGCCTCGGGTGGTAGCGCTCCGGCCGCCTTCAATGAATTAAGTGCCGGCAGGATCCGTGAGTCGATCAACCGCTGCAGATACTGCAGTTCCGGGTAGGCGGCGCTGGTAACCCGCACATAGTTCAAGGTCCGCGGAATATCCGGCAGGTAGCCCGCCTTGCCGTCACGATGCCAGAGACGCGCAAAAATACCGATCGCCTTGAGGTGACGCTGTACTCCCATCAGGTCGAACCAGCGCAGGAAGGCGCCCTGATCGCGTCCGGTATCGACTCCCGCGGCACGCCCGACAGTACGAAAGCGCACGACCCACTCATGCACGCGTTCGATCGGCCATGCGACGTAGCAATCGCGCAGCAGTGAGACCAGATCGTAGGTAACCGGCCCGTAGAGCGCGTCCTGAAAATCGAGAATGCCGGGATTCGCCCCGTGCCGGCCGTCGCTGACCATCAGGTTGCGCGAGTGGTAGTCGCGATGCACGAACACCCGGGGTTGATCGAGGGCCGCGGCAATCAAAGCCGCGAAAGCCTTCTCCAGCTCCGCTCTGTCTGCATCGCTCAGCTGCAGCTGCAAATGCTTTTCGCAGAACCATTCCGGGAACAGGGCCATCTCCCTGCGCAATATGGCGGCATCGTAAGCGGGCAACTGACGGGCGTGCGACATCCCATGCGACTGAATCTGCACCAGCGCCTGCATCGCATCGTCATACAGGCTATCGGGTGCGGCACCGGCGCTCAAAGCCGTGAGATAGGTGCGGCTGCCCAGATCCGAATTGAGCAAAAAGCCCTGCGCCAGATCCCGCTCCATCACCCGCGGTGCATTGACGCCGATATCCACAAGCATGTTGGCGATACGGATATAAGGCTCGATGTCTTCCTTGCCCGGTGGCGCATCCATTGCTATCCAGCTCTGGCCAGCGCGCGTGACGCGGAAATAACGGCGAAAGCTCGCATCCGCGGAGGCCGTAGCGATACTGAAGTCCCGGGCGCCGAACAATCCCGTCAGCCATTGTTCGAGTTGTGCCAGGCGTGGGTCGCGGTGCTCGGTGGCGAGCGCATCAGGCGTTGGGGATGACACGCAGATCTGTACTCCGGGAAAAGTCCGACACGTTACGCGGAATAATCGCGCGAATAAATCGCAAGCAGCCGCGCAATGACAACCTGCCCCGCCGAAATGTTCGCTCGCGCCGAATCGATCCGCACACAGTCGCTCACAAATAAACCGGTCAGCGGGAAGCCACGCTCATTATAATCGCACCCCGATGCCAGGCCCGCTCACTACCAGACTCACAGCCCGACCCACAGCAATGTCGCGCCGGCGCGGCCGGATTGAATTGCTCGCTGCCCTCTCCACGCTACTGGCGAATCCCGCATCGGCGGCCGATTGCCCGTATCCTACGGCTACCGAGCAGGCCACCAAACCCACCACGGCCAGTGCCGATATCAACGCCGATATCGACCTCTCGATGGATACTTTCGAGGCCACCAAGGAAGGCACGTGGCACCTCGATGGCAACGTCGGCATCAAGCAGGGCGACCGCGAGCTGAAAACCACGGATGCGACCTACGATCCACAGACGCAGGATTTCCAGACCGAACATCCGGTCGAATACACCGATCCTTCCATGCAGGTAAAAGGCAAGGCGGCGCAGTTCAATCCAGCCGGCGAAGCAGCCTTCGAGGACGCTCAATTCGAATTGCATGCGCAATCGGCGCGCGGCGAAGCGCAGCGCATCAGCCTGGCTGCCGACGGCGCGCTCAGCCTCGAAGGGGTGCGCTACACCACCTGCCCGATCGGTAGCGAGGACTGGCTGTTCAAGGCATCCGATATCGATATCAACCGCACCACCGGCGTCGGCACCGGTCGCAACGTGCGCCTGGACTTCAAAGGGATACCGATCCTCTATGCCCCGTTCATCTCCTTTCCGGTGGGCAACGAGCGCAAGAGCGGTTTCCTGTTTCCGACCTTCGGCACCTCCAGCAGCAGCGGCACCGCCATTGGCGTGCCCTGGTACTGGAACATAGCTCCGAACTACGACGCGACATTCCTGCCCACGTGGTACTCCAACCGCGGCTTGCGACTCGACACCGAGTTTCGCTACCTGACTTCCGTCGGCCACGGCGAAGTGACGGCTGATTACCTGCCGGACGATCAGCGCTTTGGCGGTTCGCGCAATCTCGTGCGCTGGGTCGACCAGTCGGATTTCAGCGACCACTGGCGCCTGAATCTGGATGCCGCCAATGTCAGCGATACGCGCTGGTTCGAGGACTTCGGCCTGGGGCCGGAAGCCACCAGCATCAGCTATATCGACCGCCTGGCGAACATCACTTACCTGAGCGATGACTGGTTCGCCTCGTTGCGCACGCAGAATTTCCAGACCATCGATACGACGATTCCCGAGCTGGACCGGCCGTACACCCTGTTGCCGCAACTGGACGTGCGCGCTCTGCTTCCTGAACAGCCTTACGGCCTCACCTTCGCTCTCGATGGGGAGTATTCGAATTTCGTGCGTAGCGTCGGCACTACCGGCATGCGGCTGGATGTCGAGCCGCAGATCCGTATGCCGTTGCGCGGCTCGGGAATCTATCTGGAGCCGGCAGCAAGCTGGCGCTACACCGCCTACAGCCTGCAGGATGTCGCACCAGGCGAGGACCGCACGCCAAGCCGTTCGCTACCCATATTCAGCCTCGACGGCGGCATGACATTCGAACGCCCGTCGGGCTCGCACGACCAACGCGTCCAGACGCTGGAACCGCGCTTGATGTACCTGTATGTGCCGTACCGCAACCAGGACAATCTGCCCGATTTCGATACTGGCGCAGCGGATCTGAACCTGGTGCAGCTGTTCCGCACCAACCGCTACGTCGGCGCGGACCGAGTCAGCGACGCCAACCAGCTCAGCGTCGGGGTCACCTCGCGGCTCCTGGACGCCGATACGGGACAGCAATTCATCTCGGCCACGATCGGCCAGGCGTACTACTTCACCGAGCCACGGGTCGCCCTGCCGGGTGAGACGTTGGATGACAAACAGTCCTCCGACATCATTGCGGAGCTGGACCTGAAGGCCTATCGCGACTGGAACGTCCACATGGGCGTGCAATGGGACCCGGGCGACAAGCGCTCCGAGCGCAGCGACATTCATTTTCAGTACCAGCCGGCGCCAGACCGTGTGGTGAACCTCGGCTACCGCTTCCGCCGCGACAACATCGAGCAGGTGGACGGCTCGGTGGCCTGGCCGGTGGGCAAGAACTGGAGTGCCTACGGCCGCCTGGTCTATTCGCTGGAAGACGACACCTCGCTCGACCAGTTCGCCGGCTTCGAATACCGGGCCTGCTGCTGGCGGCTACGGGCGGTTGCCCGCCGTTATGTGCGCAATCGCGACGGCGCCACCGACAACAGCTTCCTGCTGCAGCTTGAACTTAACGGTTTATCCAATGTCGGAGTGGGCGCGGACGCTTTCCTGGAACGATCGATTCAGGGATACTCCCTTCGCCCCGCCAGCAGTAGCTACCCATGAAATTCCAACGATTACTTGCCCTCAGTCTGTGCTTCGCATGGTGTGCCGGCGCTTCGGCGCAGACCCGCGAGCTATCTACCAGCGGCGAGCTGATCGATCGCATCGCGGCGGTCGTCAACGAAGGCGTGGTGCTCACTAGCCAGCTGGATGACCAGACCGCTGAAATCACCGAGCGCCTGCGCCAGCAGAAGACCGAGCTGCCCCCCGCCAACGTACTGCGGCGCCAGATTCTGGAGCGCCTGGTGGTGGAAGAGATCGAGGTGCAGCGCGCCGACAAGCTTGGCATCCAGATTTCCGACGAGATGCTCAACGGTGCTCTCGACAACGTCGCCAAAACCAACGGCATCCCGTTTGCTGACCTGCCCCGGGCACTCGAGAAACAGGGTGTCGACTACCGCTCTTATCGCGAAGACATCCGCCGCCAGATGAAACTGCAGATGCTGCGGCAGCGCGATGTGATCGGACATATCAACATCTCGCCCCGCGAACTGGACCAGGCGATTGCGCGTGCGCAGAACGCACCGGACCAGAACACCGAATACAACGTGTCGCACATCCTGATCTCGGTCCCTGTCACTGCCAGCCCCGAGCAGGTTGCAGCACGTGAAGCGCGGGCCAAGGAAGCCTACGACAAGGCGAAAGCCGGCGAGGATTTCGCGCAGCTCGCGGTCACCTACTCCGACAGCTCCACCAACATCGAAGGTGGTGCGCTGGGCTGGCGCAAGGGATCGCAATTACCCTCGATTGTTGGCGACCAGGTGGCGAAGATGAAGCCCGGCGACATCGCCACGCCGATCCGGACGCCCAGCGGCTTCCACATTTTCCGGCTGAACGACCAGCGCGGCGGTAGTACCGAAGCCGTCGTGTCGCAGGTTCATGCGCGCCACATCCTGCTGCGCACCAGCGAGCTGGAAGACGATCAGACGGTGCAGCAGAAGCTCACGGATATCCGTAACCGCATCATCAACGGCCATGAGGACTTCGCCGCCATCGCGGCTGTGACTTCGCAGGATCCGGGGTCCGCGGCGGACGGCGGCGATCTGGGCTGGACCAGTCCCGGCACCTTCGTCCCGGCCTTCGAGCAGCAGCTCGGCCAGCTCAAGGAAAATGACATCACGCAGCCGTTCAAGACCGAATTCGGCTGGCACATCGTGCAGTTGCTGGGCCGTCGTACTCACGATGCGACCCAGGACCGCATCCGCCAGCAGGTCTTCGCGCAGCTGCGCGAATCCAAGGCGGAAGAAGAAACCGAATTGTGGCTGCGCCGCCTGCGCGATGAGGCGTTCGTGGAATACCGCCTCTGAGGCAGCATCGGTGACCAGAGTCACATAGGTGACAATCGTGACGAAGGGGAGGAAGGCATCCTGACTTTCCTTGCGTCGCTCCATCGCTCATGTCGCTTGCGTCACTCCTGCCATGCCCCTGCCCCGAATCATCCTGACTTCCGGCGAGCCTGCAGGCATCGGTCCGGATCTATGCGTCGCTCTCGCGTCGCGCCCGTGGCCCTGTGAATTGATCGTTGCTGCCGACCGGCAGTTGCTCGCGGCTCGCGCCCAGCAGCTGCAAATCCCGCTACAGATCTCCGCTGTCGAAGCACTGGCTGACCGTGTACCGCATCAGCCGGGCGTCCTGCGAGTTCTGCACCTGCCCACGACTACGACGGTTCGGACCGGACGTCTCGACAAAGCCAATGCCCGCTATGTTTTGAGCCTGCTGGACAGCGCGCTGGATGGCTGCCTACGCGGCGACTTCGATGCGATGGCCACGGCGCCCGTTCAGAAAAGCATCATCAACGACGCGGGCATTCCGTTTTCAGGACACACCGAGTACCTCGCGCAACGCAGCGGCGCAGCACTGCCGGTGATGATGCTCGTCGCCGGACGCCTGCGAGTAGCGCTCGCGACCACGCATTTGCCGTTGTCGGCGGTAAGCAGCGCCATCACTCCCGCCCTGCTGGAGCAAGTGCTGCGGGTACTCGATCACGACTTGCGCGCACGCTTCCAGGTTCGTACGCCTCGTATCCTGGTGTGCGGACTGAATCCGCATGCCGGCGAATCGGGGCATCTGGGCAGGGAGGAAATCGAGGTGATCGCACCGGTGCTCGCATCGTTGCGCGCCCAGGGATTGCAGTTGATCGGCCCCGCTCCCGCAGACACCGCCTTCACTCCGCACATGCTGGAGCAAGCCGATGCGGTGCTGGCGATGTTCCACGACCAGGGCCTGCCGGTGCTGAAATATGCGGGCTTCGGCAACGCTGTGAATGTGACGCTCGGACTGCCCATCGTGCGCACCTCCGTCGACCATGGCACCGCGCTGGATCTTGCAGGCTCCGGCAAAGCGGATCCTGGCAGCATGATCGCGGCTCTGGAAATGGCGATCGATATCGCCAGCGAAAGGACTACCGGGTAGCGGCCGAACGGACGGAGAATTCCCTCTGCCGTACTTTTCCAGTCACTATCCGCTTCCGTCAGTCACCCGCCCCGCCCCATGCATCGCGCCCGCAAACGTTTCGGCCAGCACTTCCTGCACGATCAGCGCGTCATCGGCGGCATCGTCGACTCAATCGACCCGCAGCACGGGGATCGAGTGGTGGAGATCGGCCCGGGCCTTGGTGCCATCACGTTGCCGTTGTTGCAGCGCCTGGAGCATCTGGACGCAGTGGAGATCGATCGCGATGCAATCCGCCATCTGCGCAACGCCACCGCCGGTAATGATGCGCTCGCGATTCATGAAGCCGACGTGCTGGATTTCGATTTCGGTTCGCTGCGCGGCGACGGTCCGCCACTGAGAATCGTCGGCAACCTGCCCTACAACATCTCGACGCCACTACTGTTCAGGCTCATCCGCCAGCGCGAGCATATCCAGGACATGCACTTCATGCTGCAGAAGGAAGTCGTCGATCGCATGGCTGCGGCGGCGGGCGACGATCACTATGGCCGTCTCACCGTGATGCTGGCACCGTGGCTACAGGTTGCACCGCTATTCGATATAGACGCCGGCGCGTTTCGTCCGCCGCCCAGGGTGACGTCGACCTTCGTCAGGTTGACACCGCATGCGACGGCGCCATTTCAAACTCCCCAGCGTTTTGCGGCGGTCGTCGGCGCGGCCTTCTCGCAGCGACGCAAAACGCTGCGCAACTCGTTGAAGAGCTTGTTGAGCGAGGAACAAATTCGTGCGGCCGGGATTGATCCCTCAGCGCGCGCCGAAGTGATCCCACCGGCAGGTTTCGCGCAACTTGCGGCTCTCGTAGCCCCCGAAGTCGTTGTGCCGCCACCCGCCGACGTCATTGATGAATTCACCGATGCGTCCGCCGGCGACGGCGACTTCTGACTGGCGCGGTGGGACGAGGCTTCCTAGCGGAGCACCGCGTCCTATAATCGATCCCAATTCCGGCCGCCCTGCCAGCGACCGGTCGGTCAGCCGGTCTCCGAGGAGCATCCCATGGGCGATTCGAGAATTACCGAATACAAGAAAATCCTGCTGGTAGTGGACCTGTCGGAGGACAGCAAGATCATTGGCGAGCGCGCCAAGGTAGTCGCGACCTGCTACCAATCCGAGATCACGCTGTTGCATGTGGTGGAATACGTGCCGGTGGAACCCATGGGCGAGGCACTCCTGCCTACCGTGCAGATCGAGACCGAGTTGGTAGATCGCGCGCGGGTGAAACTTGCCGAGCTGGCTCAACAGCTTTCACTCGCCAACAGCCCGCAGCTGGTGGAAACAGGCAGCATCAAGACGGAAATCGTGCGCACCGCGCAGCGCCTGGGCGCGAATCTCATCGTGCTCGGAAGCCGCGAACGCCATGGCCTGGCCATCCTGCTGAACTTCACCGAAGACACCGTCCTGCACGCCGCTCCGTGCGACGTGCTCGCGGTGCGTCTGCAGTAAACGACGCGGCAGCAGCAACCGCCAGGTCGTGACATAAGCGGCGGACTGCGGCCAATTTCAGGGCAATCCGCCTGCGACACACTGCTACAATTACGTAGCAGCGGCGTTACGCACGTGCCTTCATTCATGACCGAAACCATTCGCCACAAGATCCGCGTCGACGTGAGCACCAACTACGTCGGCGACCAGTCCAAGCCGGACGAAAACCACTACATGTTTTCGTACACCATCACCATTCGCAACGAAGGTGAAGTGCCAGCGCGGCTGCTCACCCGTCATTGGGTATTCACGGATGCCAATGGCAAAGTCCGCGAAGTGCGCGGCGAAGGCGTCGTGGGCGAACAGCCGTACCTGCTGCCGGGCCAGGGATTCCGCTACTCCAGCGGAGCCGTGCTCGAAACACCCGTGGGCGCAATGCAAGGGAGCTACCAGATGCTCGCCGACGACGGCGCACACTTCGACGCGCAGATTGCGCCAGTCACGCTCGCGATGCCGGGGTTGCTGCACTGAGAGCTCTGCTGGCAAGCTGGCCTTCTTAAAAGTCGGCCAGATCGAGGAGCACCATGGTGCGACCGTCGCTAGATTCCCGCGGGCACGCTTACCAACGACTCGCTGGCCAGTAGGCCGCCCACTTTCATGCCCACTTACGCCATAGGCGATATCCAGGGTTGCTACGACGAGTTCGAGGCACTGCTGGAGCACATTCGTTTTGATCCGGCGCGGGATCGACTCTGGCTGGTGGGCGACCTCGTCAACCGCGGCCCACGCTCACTGGATGTGCTGCGAAAAGTGCGGGACCTGGGTGACGCCGCCATCGCCGTGCTCGGCAATCACGACCTGCACCTGCTGGCGGTTGCCACGACACCCGGTGGCAAGCCCAAGTCGAAAGACACGCTGCAGGAAATCCTCCAGGCGCCGGATCGGGACGAGCTGCTTGAATGGCTGCGTCATCGGCCATTGCTGCATCACGACACCAACCTCGGCTACACCATGATTCACGCCGGCCTGCCCCCGCAGTGGGATTTGCAGACCGCTCAATCCTGCGCGCTCGAGGTTCAGTCAGCGCTGGTCGACGATGCTCGCTACCGCGAGCTGTTCGAGCATATGTACGGCGACGAACCGAGCCTGTGGTCGCAGGAACTGCAGGGTTTCGCGCGCCTGCGCTTCATCACGAACTGCTTCACCCGCTTGCGTTTCTGCCGTGCCGACGGCCACCTCGAGTTGAAGTACAAGGGCAGGCTCGAACAGGCACCGCAGCATGTCATGCCCTGGTTTAGAGCGCCGCATCGCAAATCCGCTGGACTGCGCATCGTCTGCGGACACTGGTCCGCGCTCGGCTATCACGATGGCGATGGCGTTCTGAGTATCGACACGGGCTGCGTGTGGGGCAGCCAACTGTGCGCTGTACGGCTCGATCAATCCGCCCCGCCGGTCATGGTGCCGTGCAGTTCATCGGGGCTGGAAGTGGGTGACGGGTGACGGGTGACGGGCACAGTCTGAGCCGACTATTCCGTCGCTCATCACCCATCACTGCTTCTCACTCGTCACATCCTTCGTTTCCGGTACCTTCACCAACGCCTCCACCTCCAGCCGCGGCTGGCCCATGCTCAGTTGATTGGTCGAGCAATGGGTGTCGTCTTTCACGATCCGGACGGCAAGCAGCGGCAGTAATTTGCGCTTGAGCTGGTCAATCAGGTCGCAATCGCCGGGCTGCAGATCGAGGCTGCCTCGGGAAAGGGAGACCCGCTTCCAGTAAGCAGGGAACTGCTCGGTCGCTTCGGTACCCTTGCGCCGTTCGCCTCGGACACGCGCAATCAGCTCGCGCTTGCTGCTATTGCGATCCAGTTCGGCGAGCACTTCCGGGGTCACGACCACTGGCGCAAACACCTTGATCCGCAAGGATGGCATGCGCGCGATGGTGTTGCCGGTCTCGCACCCGGTGGTGCGTATCTTGAGGTCCGGATCGGCTCCGAGGTGGAGCAGTATGCGTTCTACCTTACGGGCCAGGGAGTCGCACGAATAGAACGTCGTGAAGCTCTGGTAGAAGAAGACGATGTCCTGCTCCTTCCATAGCGCCGGCACGGTTGCAGACATATTCGGATCCTGTTGCACCTCCGCGCCGCCAGCCGCACCGGCGAGCAGCAGCAAGGTCCCGACCCATGAGCAGATCGTGCCCGAGCGATTGATGATGACCACGTCAGTGCCCTCGCCGATCCAGGCGGCCATTCTCATCCAGGCACTCATTCTCGCGCGCGTCGCCGGGAATGCAAGGAAGATAAGGCCGCCGCACGCGGCTATACTTCGTCGTGCTACCGGAGATCCGACATGAGTCCATTGAAAGCCTTCAATTTTCGCGACTGGATCGAAAAGCACCGCGAATTCCTCAAACCGCCGGTGGGCAACCGCCAGGTATTCACCGACTCGGAGTTCATCATCATGGTGGTGGGCGGGCCGAACGCGCGCAGCGACTATCACGACGATCCGGGCGAGGAATTCTTCTACCAGCTCGAAGGGGAGATGGTGCTGCGAACCATGCAGGACGGCTCGCGAGTGGACATTCCGATCCGCGAGGGCGAAATCCTGCTGCTGCCTGCACGCGTGCCCCATTCGCCGCAACGTTTCGCCAATTCCGTCGGTCTCGTCATCGAGCGCAAGCGCAGGCCCGAGGAAGAGGATGGTTTCCTGTGGTATTGCGAGCACTGCCAATATCCGCTGTTCGCCGAATACGTGCATGTGAGCAACATCGAAACCCAGCTGCCGCCGATCTTCGAACATTTCTACAGCTCACAGCAGCATCGAACTTGCCAGGCCTGCGGCACCGTGGCGCCGAAGGGCTGAACGGATGGCGGACCTCGAGGACGTAATGCGTAGCAGGTCAAAGGATCGGTTGTGGTTGCAGTCCGGCGATGATCGCTGGGTCGCCCATCTGGACCGGCCGCTGGATCTGTCAATTCCGCTGCACTTCGATGGCGCCCAACCGACCTTCTTCAACGCTCCCGCGGCCAGCGCCACCGCACTTACCGGCGGCTCCTTTGTAGGCGACGTACGCCGCAGCGGTAGCTGCAATTGCTCCAGCTACACGTTGGCTCCGCATTGCAACGGCACGCATACCGAATGCGTCGGTCACGTCACTGCGGATCGCGTGAGCGTTCGCGACATTGCCATCGACCACCTCGTGCCAGCGCTGCTGCTCACCGTCCAGCCCGAGTCCAGCGACGCCACCGATGAAAGCTCCGACCCTCCCGCACAGGCAGGGGATCGATTGATCACAGCGCGCAGCTTGGCAAAAGCAATCGGCGACAACGACGAGTTCGCTGCCTGCCGGGCACTCATCATCCGGACGCTGCCCAATACTTCCGACAAGCTCGAACGTGATTATTCCGCCGGCGCGCTGCCTCCCTATTTCAGCGTGGCTGCGATGCAATGGATCGTGGCGCGCGGAATCGATCACCTGGTCGTGGATCTGCCTTCCGTGGATCGTTCTCACGACGCAGGCAAGCTCACCGCTCATCGCGTGTTCTGGGGAATTCCCGCCGGCACCAGCGATTCGGCAGCAGCGCTGCGTCGCCACGCCACGATTACCGAAATGGCGTACGCGGAAGATTCGATCCACGACGGAGCGTACCTGCTCAACCTGCAAATAGCGCCTTTCGAAGCCGATGCCGCGCCGAGCCGGCCGATTCTTTATCCGCTGGAGAAAGCGTGACAGTCACCAACCGCGCTACTGCCGGCCTGCTCGACGCGGAGGATCGCCTCGCCTCGCTGCGGACCGAGTTCCATATTCCCCGGCGCCCGGACGGCTCGCCCGTGGTGTACCTGTGCGGTCACTCGCTCGGGCTCGCTCCGAAGGACGCCGCGAGGATCGTCAACGAGGAACTGATGGCGTGGGCGCAACTCGGGGTAGACGGACATTTCGATTCAGCACGCCCATGGCTGCCCTATCACGAGCAATTCAGCGACAGCCTGGCACGGCTGGCCGGCGCGCTGCCCGACGAAGTCGTCGCAATGAATTCATTGACGGTGAACCTGCACCTGATGCTCACCAGTTTTTATCGGCCCACGCCGCAGCGTCACAAGATCCTGATCGAGAAACGCGCCTTCTCATCCGATCGATATGCCGTGGCTTCGCAGATCCTCCAGCATGGCTTCGATCCGAACAGTTCGCTGCTGGAATGCGCACCGCGTCCTGGCGAGACGACTATTCGCACGCAGGATATCTGCGAGCTCATCGAACGCGAGGGCGCGCAGATCGCGACGGTCATGCTGTCGGGAGTTCAGTATCTCAGCGGCGAATGTTTCGATATGCAGGCAATTGCCGCGTGCGCGCTGCGCCAGGGTTGCCGCGTCGGTTTCGATCTTGCTCACGCCATCGGCAATGTTCCGCTGCGCCTGCACGACTGGGATGCGGACTTCGCCGTTTGGTGCAGTTACAAATATCTGAACGGCGCGCCCGGTGCGATCGGCGGTTGTTTCGTGCATGAGCGCCATGCGCGCGATTCCGACCTGCCGCGACACGCCGGTTGGTGGGGGCACGACAAAGCGACGCGCTTCGCCATGCCCGAGACCTTTTCGCCATTGCCCGGTGCACAAGGCTGGCAGTTGTCCAATCCATCGATTCTGGCGGCGGCGCCCCTGCTCGCCTCACTGCAGTTGTTCGATCGGGCCGGCATGGACTCTCTGCGTCACAAGTCGATCGCACTCACCGGCTACCTGGAATCGCTGCTGCAAGGTATGCAGGACTCAGTGGCCATCATTACGCCCTCGAATCCTGCCGCGCGAGGATCTCAACTCTCGCTGCGACTACGGCGCTCCGCCGCAGAGGCACAACAGATTCACAATGCGCTGACCCAGCGTGGCTTCATCTGCGACTGGCGCGAGCCGGACGTGATTCGAGTCGCACCGGTTCCCATGTACAACACGTTCGTAGAGGTGTGGGACTTCGTGGCAGCGCTGGAACAGATCCTCGCATCGGACCCGAGCACAACACGGTAGCGCCGCTCAAACAGGCAATATGAACTCTCGCTGCGATCCACAGCCCGTTTCGATCCTGGGCGCCGGCCTGGCCGGTACCCTGCTGGCGATCCTGCTTGCCCGGCGCGGCGACAAAGTTCAGTTGTTCGAACGTCTGCCGGACATGCGCCGCACCGCGATTCCGGCCGGCCGCTCCATCAATCTTGCTCTCGCTGCGCGCGGCATTCACGCACTGGAGATGGCGGGCATCATGGAGCAGGTATTGCCGCTGCTTATTCCCATGCCGGGTCGCATGCTGCACACGGCGGATGGCACCCTGACCTTCGTGCCTTACGGCCAGGGCGAACACGAGGTGATCTTCTCCGTCTCGCGCCCCGGGCTCAACAGCATCTTGCTGGACGCGGCAGAAGCTGCGGGCGTGGAGCTGAGGTTCAGGCAAAGCGCACTGGCCGGCGACTTCGGGGGCGGCGAGATCGTGATGGGGGAAGAAGGCTCCGGCGCCACTACGCGACTGCCGATGCAGCGTGTCATCGCCGCCGATGGAGCCGGTTCAGTATTGCGGCGCTCGCTGGCCACGGCATTTGCTGTCGATTGCAGCGAAGATCTGCTTGAACATGGCTACAAGGAATTGCGGCTTCCGTCGGGAAGCGCGGGCCATCACCAGATTCACAAGAACGCGCTGCACATCTGGCCGCGCGGCGGCTTCATGCTGATCGCGTTACCTAACCTGGACGGCAGCTTCACCGTCACGTTGTTCCTGCCCCGCACCGGACCGGAGAGTTTTGCAGCACTCGACAACGCGAACTCGATCCGCGATTTCTTTGCGCGTCACTTTCCCGACATCCTGGAGATGTTGCCCGGTCTGGCCGAAGAGTTTCTGCAGCATCCGACCGGCATCATGGGCACCGTCCACTGCCAGCGCTGGTCGGTCGAGGACCGGATGCTTTTGATCGGCGACGCCGCGCACGCCATCACGCCTTTCCACGGCCAGGGCATGAACTGCGCTTTCGAGGACTGCCGCGAGCTGGTTCAGTTGCTGGATGCCCGTCCCGACTGGGCAACCGCCTTTGCCGATTTCGAACATTCCCGCCGGCCCAACACCGATGCCATCGCGCAAATGGCCATCGAGAATTATCGCGAGATGCGCGACACCGTGCGCGACCCGAAATTCCAGTTGCAGAAGACGCTGTCACTGGAGCTGGAGCGGCGCTTTACGGGCCAGTTCGTGCCGCGTTATTCGATGGTGATGTTTCATGACGAGATCCCGTATTCGACAGCATTGCAGCGCGGCCGCATACAGAGCGAGATCCTGGCGACATTGACGCGCGCTGCCAATACGCTGGATGAGGTCGACTATCAGACGGCCGCAGATCTCATCGGCCAACGCCTGCCGCCGATCTGACCCACACGCAGGACCGCAGCATGGCCACCTTGAATTTTCGTATTCTCAACGTGTTCACGCAGAACCATGGCAGGCTGACCGGCAATCCGCTGTGTGTTTTCGAGGACGGCCAATCTCTCGACAACGCGACGATGCAGGCGCTGGCCCGCCAGTTCAATCTGTCCGAAACGACCTTTCTCCTACCCTCTTCCGTCGCCAACGCGCGCGTCCGCATCTTCACGCCAGCCTACGAGATGTCATTCGCCGGACATCCGACGCTGGGTTCGGCATTCGTCTGTCGCGCGCTGGGTCATGGTACGGACGAACTCAATCTGGAAATGCAGGCCGGCATCATCCCCGTGCGCGCCCAGGGCGATCGTTGGACGCTGCAGGCAAAGGCGCCGACCTGGCGCGACGTCGACGCGAGCCGCGGCGCACTGGCTGCAATGCTCAGCCTGGATGAAAACGACATCGGCGACCGGCCGCTCTGGGTCAAGGCGGGCAAAGAGCAACTCGTTATTCCTCTCAGGGACGAAGCCGCGGTACGTCGTGCCAGACCGCGATCGGAGCTGTTCGCCGCCGTGAAGAGCGATGAGGGCCACAGCATGGCGTACGTCTTCGCCGCAACCGGGACCCAACGGCTGTTGTCGCGCTTCTTCTTTTCGCAGGACGGCGCGATCATCGAAGATCCTGCCACCGGTTCCGCCACTGCGAACCTGGGCGGTTGGTTCGTTGCTATGAATCGCCCGCTGCCGCAGAGCTATGAAATATCGCAGGGCGAATACGTTGCGCGCCCGTCCACGCTCTATCTCGAAGTCGACGCCGAGCGACGCATTTTTGTGGGTGGCGAAGTAGTTGAGCTCGGACGCGGGACGATCCAGATTTAGTCTTGCCCCGAGTCGTCACAGGCTACGCGACCGCAGCAAGGACTTTCACGGAACCAACCCGCCACTCCAACCATCTACTCTGCAATTCCTCGCAAGACCGCCCGCCGAGCGGCTTATCGACTCGATGGTGAAGAGATGACGCAGCATGCTCATGGCACCCGGGAGCCCCATTCGCATTACGACGACATGCCGTTCTCGTTGCTGTTGTTTCGTTACTTGTGGCCCTTCTGGCTGTTCCGCGATGCCGGCAACGGCGACCGCTTCTCCCGCGCAGCGGCGTACCGGCACAATCGCAACATGCGGGTCCATCTGCCGGGCTACCTGCTGAAATGGGTCTGCAGCTGCCTGCTGGCGCTGTCGTCGACGATAGCTCTGGGATCGCTGTCTGCGCAGCGTCCGGGCACGCTGGATATCTACGGCATCATGGCCGCAGGTTCCGGAATGCTGTTCGCCTGCGCGACCTGCATTCTCTTCGTCACCGCATACATTTATCTGTATCTGAGCCGCAACGACTGCTGACTCAGCCTTTCATCATCTCCGCCATCAGGCCGAGCAGATTTCCCTCCGTATCGCGCGCGAACGCCATCCACAGATCGTATTCCGGCAGCGGTGCGATCAGGTGCGGAGCGTCTTCGAAGTGCACGCCCTTGGCCGCAAGATCGCGATACGACGCATGGATGTCGGTAACCCGGTAGTAAAGAATGGATGCCGGATGATCGAACTCGCGCGTCTCGGGGATCGAGAGCATCAGCCGGACATCGCCACACTGAAAGAAAGCCAGGGCCGGCCCGGCGTCGAACAGGTGCGGCAGGCCCAGCAGCTGGCCATAGAAATGCTTTGCCCGCGACAGGTCGTGCACATTGATAGCAATCTGTCCCAAACCCGTGATTACGCAGTCGGCCATTAATATTCTCCTGAGCATGGATTCGCATGCCTGCGGTGGGGGCGGCTTTGCTGGCGGCTGCAATCTCCCGCCCCATCGTCCGTCACGCCTGTGGCCGCCCATGCCTCCTGAGAATAAACAATCCTGCCCGACTTCGGGCAGGATTGTAGGAGTCTTCCTCCTCCTCAGGCAGAGTGCGCCCCCATGCCGGATCAGACCGACCTCGATGAGCTCGTCGCGTATCTGGTTCGAACCACCCGGCTGAATGCCGCGGAAGCCGGTCGCGTCGTCGATGAAGTGCTGCATTTCCTGGATGAAACCCCGGAAGCCTTCATCCGCCGCCGCCACTTCGCATTGCAGTCGGCAGGCCGTTCGAACAGCGAGATCTTCGCGCAGCTCGCCATCGAGCTGAAACAGCTGCGCTTCCGCGCCAGCGAGTACAGCGAGCGGCAGATCCGGAGGGTGATTTACGGCTGACAGGTCAACCGGCCCGTCGGTCAACCGGCAAAGTGGCCGGATCCGACTCTGGCCGTGTTGCCGGTTGACCGGTAGCCCACTTACCTCTGGAGGCACCATGTGCGGAATCGTCGGTTACATAGGCAAGCGCGACGCGGCGCCGATACTCGTGGAAGGGCTGCATCGACTGGAGTATCGCGGTTACGACTCGGCCGGTGTGGCGGTCGTGCGCAACGGCAAGCTCAGCGTCACCAAGACCAAGGGCAAGGTGCGTGAGCTCGAGAAGATCCTGCCGCAGCCTCTGAAAGGGTCGCCGGGAATCGCTCACACGCGCTGGGCCACGCATGGAGAACCCAGCGATCGCAACGCGCATCCACACTGCGACGCCAGCGGCAGGTTTGCGATCGTCCACAACGGCATCATCGAGAATGCGGCGAAGCTGCGCGCCAAGCTCCAACAGGACGGAGTCGTGTTCGCTTCAGAGACCGACTCCGAAGTGCTGGCCCATCTGATTGCTGCTTTGCCGGCCGAGAAGCTCGAAGACTCCGTGCGGGCCGCGTTGCGCCTTGTCACTGGCACCTACGGGATTGCCGTGCTCGATGCCGAGCATCCCGAAACGATTGTGGTCGCCCGCAACGGCAGCCCGGTCGTCATCGGCATCGGCGAGCGCGAGATGTTCATCGCTTCAGATCCGACCGCATTGGTGCGGCATACCCAGAGTGTGGTGCACCTGGACGATGGCGAGATCGCCGTCATCCGCGCCGACGGCTTCGCCACCACGACACTGGATGGCGGCGCGACTGCGAAGACGCCCTCCACTCTCAGCTGGACCGATGAGTCGTACGACAAGGGCGCCTTTGCCAACTACATGAGCAAGGAAATCGCGGAGCAACCCGAAGCGATCCGGCGCACCCTGAGCGGCAGGCTCGAAACTCGCTTCCAGACCACGCACCTGGGTGGGCTCGAGCTGGATGCGAGAGAACTGCTGGAAGTACGCCGCATCAAGATTCTGGGCTGCGGATCCGCATTCATTGCCGGCTGCATCGGTGCCCACCTGATCGAGCAGCTGGCACGCATTCCAGCGCACGCCGAACCTGCTTCCGAGTTTCGCTACCGCAACCCCGTGGTCGAGAAAGACACGCTGTACATCGCCGTCAGTCAGTCCGGTGAAACTTTCGACACGCTGGCAGCGGTACAGGAAGTAAAACGCAAAGGCGGCCGCGTGCTCGGCATCGTCAATGTTGTCGGCAGCACGATCGCGCGTGAGTGCGGTCGAGGTATCTATCTGCATGCCGGCCCGGAGATCGCGGTCGTCGCAACCAAGACATTCACCTGCACGGCCGTTGCGCTGGCGCTGCTGGCAATTCACCTGGGGAGAATTCGTGATTTGTCGACCGCACAGGGTGCGCGGTTGTTGCAAGCCCTACAGGAACTGCCGGACCAGATTGCGACGATCCTGACCCAGGAGGCGCGCATCGCGTCGCTGGCGCAGTCGTTCGCACGTTATGAGAACGCCTATTTCGTAGGACGCGCCGCAGCCTACGCCGTCGCCATGGAAGGTGCGCTGAAGCTCAAAGAGATCAGCTACCTGCATGCAGAAGCCTATCCCGCCTCTGAACTCAAACACGGCCCGCTCGCGCTAATCAGCGCGGCAACGCCGACAGTCATCCTGATGCCGCGTGACGACCTCTTCGCCAAGAATCTCGCGACTATCGAAGAGATCCGCGCACGCAGCGGGCCGACTTTCGTCATCACCCAACCGGGTGAGGCACTGGGCATAGCGGTTGACGGCTTGATCGAAGTGCCCAAATCGGAGCCGGCCCTGGACGCGCTGCTGCTGAATATTCCCCTGCAGTTGCTCGCCTATCACGTTGCCCTGGCCAAGGATCGCAACATCGACCAGCCGCGCAATCTCGCCAAGTCGGTCACGGTGGAGTGACGCGACCTTAGAGAACCACAATAGAGAACCACAATAAAGTCGTGTTTCCGACAACAAGTCCAGCAGCGCTTTTCCTGTCAAACCCCACCTTCCGACAGTCGTACCGACGTCTCACCCTTCACGCGCATGCAACTGAACGTGTAGCGGCGACCGGGACGCAAGACCAACGGGTAGGCCGGCACGTCGGCACTTGATGCCTGCGCGGGCGCATCGCCGCAAGAGGTTGCTGCGATCTTCTGCGGTGCGCTGCACGAGACGCCGATCGAGTAGACACCGGACGGTACGCGTACTGGCATCGATTTCGCTTTCACGCGCTGCGCCTTCCCGTCATGCAGTTCCCGAATGAACGCACCGAGATCGGTACATGTCACGGCCGGCGTGACGTCAATCTCGGCGAACGGCTCCCCGTCCTTGACGTTCCGTGATGCACACGCTGAGAGCGCTATACCCAATGCGAGCACAGTACCCACACGCCACCAGCTCCCGAGGGCTACTACGGTAACTTGATTCACAGATGAGGCTCTTCGGACAGCTTGAACGTCACAGCGAAGCGGCCCCACATCCGGGCGGGCTCATCGTCGACTGTCCCGGGCCGCAGCCGCCAGCGATAGGACTCGTACATGGCCGAGTAGTCCAAGCTGGGATAGCCACTGGATTGCTGGATGATGGCGTCACCGACACTCCCATCTTCCAGCACGAGCAGCTTCAGCACGACAGTCCCATGCTCCTTCATCCGTCGCGACACCGCTGGATAGCTCGGCTGCGACAGCGGCAACGCCGGATTGCTCCCGGGCAGTACGATTTCTCCCGAAGCGGCCGCCGACTTGAAGCCCGCCACCAGTGCGAATGCCGGCAACAGGATCGTCGCCAGCCATATGGCCTTCATGCGGCTGTCCCGCACCGGTGCGCGCTCGTCCAGGATCCTGTCGATGCGGACACCAAGGCTCGAGTTGTGCGCCATTGAGACGATCTGGTCTGTGGGCATTGCTCTGGTTGCGAAGCTGAGCAACACCTCAGCGTACTGCGTGCGCTCCTCCAGAGCCGCGATGGCAGCATCGTCGCTGATGTGCTCGCTAAGCAGCGACAACTGCTTCGGCAGCCACCATGCCAGCGGGCTGAACCAGAACAGGCTGCGATGCAGCTGCGCCAGGCACTGCAGGTAGAAGTCGCGGTTGGAGACATGCTTACGCTCGTGAGCGATCACTGCACGCTGTACCTCAATGGGCTGGCGCTCGAAGTCCTCGGGCACCAGCACCGTCGAGAACACGGTAGCGGGGGCTCTGACCGCGTCCGAAGCGCGGACATCGAGTCCGGTGTATGCCGCGAGGTCGAATGAGCGAGCTGCCCGCCGGATGGTCCACCAACGAACCAGGCCTATCGTCTGGCGCGCGACGAGCACGCTCGCGACCGCCAACACCAACCACATCGACAGCGTCTGCCATTGCAGGCCGGTAGCCTGCGCCTGCGGTGCCGATTCGTTCAGCGCCACGATCCAGGGAGTGATCCGAATTTCGGTCGGCACGCGAGCACCGAACTGCATCAGCAACGGCATCGTCATCGCGAGCGCGAGAACCGCGAGCCATGCCGTGCGTTGCACCTGCACGCTGCGCACGCGCAAGACCTGCAGCGCGGCCCAGACGAACAAGGCAATGACTGCGGCGCGCAGCGCCGACTCGAGCAGCAGCAACATCATGGCTTGGCTCCTTTCTTCGTACGTTCAGTCTGTTTTGTCTGTTTGGCCTCCTCGACTCGCGCCAACAAGCGGTCGAGATGCGCCCGATCGACCATCTTCGCGTCCACCAGGCCGACCAGCACTTCGTCGATTGAGCCGTCGCAGAGCCAGTCGGTGATGCGTTTCACCGCACGCGCCGCGACGCGCTCGCGAGGTTCGGTTGCCGAATAGAGAAAGGTCCGGTTCTCGACCTGATGGGCCACGTAGCCCTTTGCTTCGAGCCGGCGCAGGACGGTACGGACGGTGACCTCCTTGAGCCCGCGACGGAGCTTCTCGCGCACCGCATCGGAGCTCAGCGTGCCGTGTGCCCACACCAGCTGCATGACTTCACGTTCGAGCTCGCCGAGCTCGGCCCTGGTTGCCTTCATGGTAGCGCCTCATGTGACACGTTGTAGTGCTACAGACCGTAACATACACCGGCACGGCGATTCAAGCGTGGCCGCGCGAAGGAGAACTGATGAAGAGAGGTTGGAGGGGCGACAAACAAGAGCAGCCCGGGGCTGCTGAATCAGCGGCTACTCGTTGCCGGATTCATCGGCGTCCGGTTCGCCATTCGCATGCTCGTTAGGAATCCACCCCAGCGCCGACAAAAACCTCGTCATCGCTGGCGGATAGACGAGGATCTTCAGACCGTAATGCGCGCCTGGTCTCGGAGTTTCTTCCAGCCAGCACCGCGTACGAGGGAATAAGGTTGCGCGAAATGCGTGGTCGCGCCCAGCGCATCGGCCGCATGCCAGCCCCAGCGCGGATCGTCGAGGAAAGCCCGCGCCAGTGCGACCAGATCTGCCTGGCCTTCGGCGAGAATGCGCTCGGCCTGGTGCGGATCGGTGATGAGACCAACGGCCCGAGTAGTGATGCCAGTGGCCTTCCTGATCTGTGCAGCAAACGGTACCTGGTATCCAAGTGCGAGCGGCACTGCCACGTTGGCGACGATGCCGCCACTGGATGCGCACACGAACTCGATTCCGAGCGAACGGGCCGCGCGCACGAATTCGATGGTCTGATCCACATCCCATCCGCCAGGAATCCAATCGGAAGCCGACACCCGCATACCCAGGGGTATCGAGGCGGGAACGACTTCGCGTACCGCACGAACCACTTCGAGCGGCAGACGCAGCCGATTCTGCAACGATCCGCCGTAGCCGTCGGTTCGCTTGTTCGCCAGCGGCGAAAGAAACTCGTGCAACAGATAGCCATGCGCACAGTGCAATTCGATGACATCGAAGCCGGCACGGACGGCACGTCGCGCGGCATTCACGAACGCTTCGATAACGCGCGACAGTTCCGCTTCGGACAAGGCATGCGGCACATGCCAATCCGGGCCGAACGGCAGGTCGCTCGACGACACGGTCTGCCACCGATCTTCGTCGGCGGACAACGGCGCTCCGCCCTCCCACGGCCTGCGACTCGACCCTTTGCGTCCCGCATGGGCCAGCTGAATGCCGAACTTCGTCGGTCCGCCCAACCTGCGCGCTGCCGCGATCACGCGCGTCAATGCAGCCTCATTGTCGTCCGAGTACATGCCCAGGCAACCATGCGTGATGCGCCCGCGCCGCTCCACTGCGGTGGCCTCCACCACGACCATCCCTGCGCCCGAATACGCGAGCTGCGACAGGTGCTGTAGATGCCAGTCGGCCGCCGAGCCGTCGTCGGCGCTGTACTGGCACATCGGTGCGACGACCAGGCGATTGGGAAGCTGGATGGGGCCCAACGCAAGGGGATCGAATAAACGACTGGTCATGGCTGTCCTGATTCAGGCTGGCACTGCGCAGCAGCCGTGATGGAATTCGGGAGCGAGGAAGAAAGAAAAGAAGCTGTGGACTGCGCTTTTCAGCTGCAGACCTGGTTGCGGCCGGCACGTTTCGCCTTGTACAGCATCTCATCCGCAGCTCGGTAGAGATCCTCGGGCTGCATATCCCCGCCCAGGCAGGCGGCGCCAATCGAGATGGTGACGCGAATTTCGGCATTCTCGGCCAGGAATGCATGCGCCGCGATGAGATTACGCAGTTCCTCGGCAATTCTTGCGGCATTGGGCAGCGTGGTCTCGGGCAGGATCGCGCAGAACTCCTCGCCACCGTAACGACCCAGCTTGTCGTTCGGCCGCAGCCGCTTCTGCAGGATCGACGCGAGCACGCGCAACACCGAATCCCCAGTCAGGTGGCCGTAGGTATCGTTGATGTTCTTGAAGTGATCGATGTCCAGCATCAGCAGCGACAGCTCGCGGCCATGGCGCAGCGCACGCGGTATTTCGTCGCTCAACAATGTGTCGAGCTGCTTGCGGTTGGACAGGTTGGTGAGGCCGTCCGTGACCGTCATGCGAAAAATGATGTCGTGGTACTGCGCTTCCACGTCCGATCCGGACAGGAACTTGAAAATCGTGTCGCCGACCTTGAGCTGGTCGCCCCGCGCCAGGCGATGCTCCATCACCGGGGTGGTGCTGTCATTGATGAAGGTGCCGTTGGTGGACGACAGATCCACGCTGAACAGGCCGGCGGGACGATGCTCCAGGCGCAAGTGTTGACGCGAAACGCAATCGCTTGGAAGCACGATATCGTTGTCGCGGCCGCGGCCAATGGTCGTGACAGGTCGATCCAGCACGTAACGCTTGCCCAGGTCGGACTGTACGGGCGCGTAAAGCACTACCAGACAGTCCGGCACCGGTCGCGTGACCTTCAGTGCTTCGAGACTTGTGACGCGGGTTTTATCGGAATCCACGAGGGATGCAGTGCGCAATGAGTTGGCGGCAAGCCTACTGCCTGCGGGAATCGATCGTCCAGCGTCCTGAGGTGAAGGTGGTGATCGACAGACGACAGGTGGCGGGATTGACCACCGAGGTGGGACGGCACGTGGCCATCCTATCGGCGGGTCACGCTCCCTGGGGGTTCGGCGGGAGGCGCTCCGGGACCAGTGCGCGTACCTCTGCGGGCGTCAGATCGCGCCATTGCCCAACCTTCAGGCCCTCCAACGTCACGTTCATGATCCGCACGCGCTGCAACCGCACGATCTTGTAGCCGAAGAACGAGCACATGCGGCGAATCTGGCGGTTGAGGCCCTGCGTGAGGATGATCCTGAACATGTAGCCGCCGGCCCGGTGCACCTTGCAGGGTTTGGTGACGGTGCCGAGGATGCGCACGCCGCTCGCCATGGCGTTGAGGAACAGGTCCGTCACATAGCGCTCGACGGTAACGATGTATTCCTTCTCGTGCTCGCTCTCCGAGCGCAGGATATCGTTGACGATGTCGCCATGATTGGTCAGCAGGATCAGCCCCTCGGAATCCTTGTCGAGGCGGCCAACGGGAAAGATGCGCTCGCGATGGCCGATGAAATCCACGATGTTGCCGTCCACATGGCGCTCGGTGGTGCAGGTAATTCCCACCGGCTTGTTGAGCGCTATGTAGACATGGTCCTTCGGCGCATCGACCTGTTTCCCGTCCACGCACACCACATCGCCATCGGCAACCTGGGTACCCAGCGTCGCAACTGCTGCGTTGAGGGTGACGCGACCGGCCTCGATCCACGCATCCGCCTGGCGGCGCGAGCAGATTCCGGTTTCGCTGATGAACTTGTTGAGGCGCATGGGTGAAATGGCAATGGGCCATCGGCTCCTGGCCATCGGCCAGAAACGTCGGACACATCATTTATTTGCTCGCGTCTTCGTTCGTATCTCTATTTCTTGCCACCAAACCGGTAGCCCATGGCCCGTTTGCCTCCGCCCGCTATGCCGACGGAATGAATTCCTCGTCCGCCTGGTGCTCGCGCTCGAACTTCAGGAAATCGTAGTAGCCACATTTGTTGCCGTAGGGGTATTTACGGCAGACGTTGGGGCGAGCCTCGTAAATGGTGCAGCGGCGTTCGTCGGTATCGAAGAAGCGGCACACCGTCTTGTAGATGTGATCGCGCTGGTGACGCAGGATCTGCTCGTCGGCCTCTTTCGTCTTGTAGTGATACGTGAAGCGCTGTTTGGCTTCGGCGACGGAAAGATCGAAGTGGCGCGCCAGCCGGGCGATGTCGTTTTCGCTCACCGCGATACGCGAGTGGCTGCAGCAATAACCGGGGCACTTGGAACAGTCGAAACGCGCTTTCATGGACGGCAATTCATTCAGGTGGAAACAACCAGGTCGATAAAACTGAAGGCGTAGGCATGCCGCTCGTCGGCAGCATGGTGCGTCACGGCAACTTCGTGCCAGCGCCCGGCATCGAGCGCGGGGAAGAAGATATCACCGGGAACCTCCGCGTGGACACGTGTCAGGTAAATGCGTCGTGCGAACGGCAACGCTTCGCGGAAAAGTGCGGCGCCGCCGATGATCATGATCTCACCTGCTGCTCCTGCGGCTTGCGCCCCGGCCTTCAAGGCAGCGTCGAGCGTGGGCACGACCACGCAGCCGTCAATCGCCAGGGAGGCCTGATGCGACGCCACAATGTTGGTCCGGCCGGGAAGTGGCCGACCGATCGAATCGTAGGTCTTGCGCCCCATGACGATGGGCTTGCCCAACGTCAGCGCCTTGAAGCGTTTCAGATCGTCCGGCAGATGCCAGGGAAGCTGGTTGCCGCGACCGATCACGCCGTTCTCGGCGACGGCCATGATGAGAGAAAGTGTCATGGGAGGATTGTGAGCATGAGCCGCTGCGAGTGCGCAATGGAGCTGGCCATTTTATCCATCGGGCTTACCCATCGCGTGATCCATCCTGCAGTGCTGCATGCCTCGCCCTCCGCGCTTGCGCGGGAGGGCGAGGCAAAGACTGCGCGACAGCTCACTTCTTCTTTGTCTTGCTCTTGCTCTTGGCCGGGCTCTGGGTCTTGGTCTGGGTCTTTTTTGCCTTCTTCTTGGCGACCTTTTTCTTGTCGAGCGGCTCGCGGTCCAGCATGGTGCCGCGACATTTCTTCGCGCCACAGCGACACTCGTACAACGCCAGCTCTTCGGGCTCGTCGGTACTCTCCCAGGTGAGCTGGTAGTCGTAGCCCAGTTCGTCACCCGGCTTGATGTTGCGGATGGCGTCGATGAAGACGCGGCTGTTCTCGATCACCGTTTCGCAATTGGGATCGCAATGGTGATTGATGAAGCGTGCGGCATTACCGTCGATGCCTGCATCGATCACAGTGCGGTTGCTGGCGATGAACAGGAAGGTATGGCCATCGTCCTCACGTTTACGCGCGTAACGACGATCCGCTTCCGCATGCGAGATGCGGTCGCCGAGATACTCGATGACGCGCGTGCCTTTCTTGATAGGGGCTATGGCGTACACACCCTTGCCATGAATTGGCGAATTGCGCGCCTCCACCAGTTTTTCCGGCGGCACTGCGGCCGGGGCCGGCTTGCTGCGCACGGTCTTCTTGCGCTTCGCCGCTGGACGCGAACGCTCGCGTGCTTTGTCACGTGTCGATTTCTTGGGCATTTCACTCAGCCGATTGAACAAAGGAAGGAGACAGACGCATGGCTCGCGCCCGATGCGAAAAAACAGGTGCGCAAAAAACGCAGACGCGGTGTTCTTTACCCGCAATGCCTGCCCTGCTGCGCGCGCTCGGCACGCGCAGCGAGGAAATCCACATCCGGCTATTCATACCGCGATGGGCGCCTTGATATGGGCATGCGAACGGTAATCGAGAATCTCGAAATCCTCGTACTCGTACTCGAAGATCGACGGCGGCTTGCGCTTGATCGCCAGGCGCGGCAGTGCGTAAGGCGTGCGCGTCAGCTGCTCGTCGGCCTGTTCGAGATGGTTCAGGTAGAGATGGCAATCCCCACCGGTCCAGATGAATTCGCCGACATCCAGATCGCACTGCTGGGCGAACATGTGTGTCAGCAAGGCGTACGAAGCGATGTTGAACGGCACACCGAGAAATGTATCTGCGCTGCGCTGATATAGCTGGCACGAAAGCTTGCTGCGGCCGCCGGCCATGGGGGCAACCCAGAACTGGAACAGCGCATGGCATGGGGTGAGCGACATCTGTTCCAGCTCACCGACATTCCAGGCGCTCACCAGGATGCGGCGCGAATCCGGATTGCGGCGAATCAGGTCGACCGTGCGGCTGATCTGGTCGATCGCCTTGCCATCCGGGGACGGCCACGAGCGCCACTGGCGGCCATACACCGGGCCGAGCTCGCCGTTTTCATCGGCCCACTCGTCCCAGATCGTCACGCCGTGATTGCGCAGGTATTGAACGTTGGTGTCGCCTTTCAGGAACCACAGCAGTTCGTACACGATGGAGCGCAGGTGCACTTTCTTGGTGGTGAGCAGCGGAAACCCTTGCGCCAGGTCGAAGCGCATCTGGTGCCCGAATACCGACAGCGTGCCCGTGCCGGTACGGTCTTCCTTGCGCAGGCCGGTGTCGCGTATCAGGCGCAGCAGGTCGAGATATTGCTTCATCGGCGACTGTCGGGAGTTCGCGATCGAGCGAGAAACGGACCACGCACCGTCGCGGTATCGGCTACCCGGGAAGCTTGCACACCAGTCTCCATCCGCCCTCCGCGCTCCAAGGCCTTAGCCCACTGCTAGTGATCAGTTGCTATCTGCTTGCCAACGACGACGTTGCCACTCGGCCAGCGGTTGCGATACGCGAGGACCATCAGGATGACGCCCACGACAATCATCGGTGTCGACAGGATCTGGCCCATGGTGACCCAGTTGAACAGCAGGTAGCCGCGATTCTCATCCGGGACGCGCACGAATTCGAGCGTGAAACGGAAGATGCCATAGCAGATCAGAAACAAACCGGAAGGTGCAAGTCGCGGCCGCGGGCGTGCAGTGAATACCCACAGGATGATGAACACCACCAGGCCTTCCAGCAGCCCTTCGTAGAGCTGCGAAGCGTGCAGATGCAGCATGCAGGGGTTGACGCCGAAGCGGGTACACAGGCTCTCGGCCTCGGCGGCCTGGATGGGATGCAGGCGCGCGGGATCGACGATGAATCCCCACGGAACATCCGTCGGCTTGCCCCACAATTCGCCGTTGATGAAGTTGGCGATGCGCACCGCGAGGATGCCCAGCCCCGGCAAAGCGACGACGAAATCGAAGACATCCCCGACATTGCGACTCTGGCGTCGCGCGAACAACGCTTCGGCGATGATCACACCGGCCAGTCCGCCGTGGAACGACATGCCGCCTTCCCAGATGCGGAACACCATCAGCGGATGTTCGACCACCCGCTCCAGTCCGTAGAAAAGAATCCAGCCCAGCCGTCCGCCGAGAATCGCGCCGAGCGCGCCGTAGAAGATCATGTCGTCGACATCTATCGGCTTCCAGGTCGACCCTGGCAACGCGGCGCGCCGGCGTCCCAGCCACCAGGCGAGGCCGAAGGCGATGACGTACGTCAATCCATACCAGCGAACAGCGAGGGGCCCGACCGAGAAAATGATGGGATCGATCGACGGATACTGGATCATGGGTAGCTCGTCTTATTCTTGCACCGCGCGACAGAAAAACGCCTTCAGGTAGCGTGTTTCCGGAATCGCCGGATGTATTGGGTGATCCGGCGCCTGGCCGCCGACCTCGACGATCTGCACGAATCGGTTCACGTGTCGCGCCGCGCGCTGGATCGCGTTCACCAGGCTGCCCGGCTCCAGGTGGTAGGAGCACGAACAGGAAACCAGGATGCCGTCGCGATCCAGCAACTGCATGGCGAGCTGGTTGAGCCGTTTGTAGGCAGCCTCGCCCTTGGCAGCATCTTTCCTGCGCTTGATGAAGGCCGGCGGATCGATGACAACGACGTCGAAGCGACGTCCCTGTGCGTGCAGCGACTCCAGCACGTCGAAGGCGTCGCCCTTGATTGTCGCTGGCTTCAGACCGTTGGCTGCCGCGGTCGCCTGCAGCGCCTCCAGCGCACTGGCCGAGGAATCCACGCAGGTTACTTCGGTGGCGCCGGCCCGCAGGGCACCGAGCCCCCACGCGCCGAGATAACTGAACACATCCAGCACTCGTGCACCGCCTGCGTACTTGCGCAACGCGAGCCGGTTCGCAGCCTGATCGAAGAACCAGCCAGTCTTCTGCCCATCGCGTACGGGCACACTGAAGACAATGCCGCCCTCTTCCACCGCGATGACATCCGGCACGTCGCCGAACGCAGTCTCCACGTAGTGCGGCAACCCCTCCAGATCGCGCGAGCCGCTGTCGTTCTTCCACAGCAAGGCCGCCGGGGCGATGACTTTCGCCACCGCCTGCGCGATTTCCTGCTTCATCGCTTCCATGCCGGCCGTGGCGATCTGCCCGATGACGATATCGCCGCAGCGGTCCAGCACCAGGCCGGGCAGGCCGTCGGATTCGCCGTAAATCAGTCGGTAGTAGGGCTGTTCGTACAACGCCCGACGCAGCGACTGGGCCACCTGCAGCCGATGCACGAGCAGCGCCTGGTCGGGCGGTTGCTGCGGATCTCGGCCGAGAATGCGTGCGCAGATCAGCGCATGGGGATTGACGTAGCCATAACCCAGGAATTTGTCCCGGTCGCTGACTACCCGGCACAATGCGCCCGGCTCGAACGCCGTCAGCGGCGTGCGCGCCGTGTCTACCTCGTTGGAGAACACCCACAGGTGGCCGGCGGAAAGACGCCGGTCCTCGCCGCGCTTGAGGCGCAGCTCACGCAGGGGGGACGGCAGCACTTGGATGTCGGTGGCGGTATTCATCGTATAGTCCGCGAATTCTAACTTAGCGGCGCGCCCCTCATGCATTCTTCGAACGCTGTACACCGCAATCGCCTGGCCGACGAGACCAGCCCCTACCTGCTGCAGCATGCCGCCAACCCGGTGGACTGGTATCCGTGGGGCGAGGCGGCGCTGCAACTGGCCCGGCGTGAAAACAAGCCTATTTTGCTGTCGATAGGCTATTCGGCCTGTCATTGGTGCCACGTGATGGCGCATGAATCATTCGAAGACGAAGCCACCGCGGCCGTCATGAACGAGCTGTTCGTCAACATCAAAGTGGATCGCGAAGAGCGTCCGGACCTCGACCGCATCTACCAGCTCGCGCACCAGATGCTGATCCAGCGCGGCGGCGGCTGGCCGCTGACGATGTTCCTGACGCCGCAGGATCATCGGCCGTTCTTCGGCGGCACTTACTTTCCGAAGGACGCCCGCTACGGGATGCCCTCGTTCACCGATCTGATCCGGCGGGTCGCGGAGTTCTATCGCACCCGCGCTGCCGATATCGGCCAGCAGGGCGAAGCTTTGCAACACGCTTTCAACGAGATGCTGCCCGCGCCGGCGGCGCCCGATTCGCCGCTCACGTTGCAACCGCTGGCGCAGGCTCGCGAAATGCTGGCGGCTGAATTCGACGCACAGTCCGGCGGCTTCGGCGGCGCTCCGAAGTTCCCGCATCCAACCAACATTACGTTGTTGTTACGTGCTTGGCGGGCCAGCGCGGTGAGCGACGCGCCCGACCTGCACTCGCTCTACATGGCCACGCTCACACTGACGCGCATGGCCGAAGGCGGCATCTACGATCAGTTGGGCGGCGGGTTTGCACGCTACTCGGTGGATGAATATTGGATGATTCCCCACTTCGAGAAGATGCTGTACGACAACGGCCAGTTGCTGCACGTGTACGCCCAGGCGGCTGTTGCCACCGGCGATGAGCTGTTCCGCAGGGTTACCGCAGAAACCGCGGCCTGGATGATTCGCGACCTGCAATCGCCGGCGGGTGGCTTCTGGTCGACACTCGATGCCGACTCGGAGGGACACGAAGGCAAGTTCTACGTGTGGACGACCGAGGAGATTCGCGCTGTGGTGCCTGCCGATGCCTACGAGGTGCTGGCACGCCGTTTCGGCCTGGATCGCGCGCCGAATTTCGAAGGCGCGTGGCACCTGCATGCGTATCGGCCTGTCGAAGAAATCGCGGCGGAACTGGAGATTTCCGCCGAAGTCGCCGCTGCACGGCTCGACGCTGCCCGCGCCATCCTGCTCAAGGTACGCAATGCTCGCGTCTGGCCGGGTCGCGACGAGAAGATCCTTACATCCTGGAATGGACTGGCCATCGCAGGTATGTCCGTCGCCGCACGCGCGCTGCAGCGCCCGGACCTGGCCGACGCTGCCGCACGAGCGGTCGATTTCATTCGCGCGCATTTGTGGCGTGACGGCCGCTTGCTCGCCGTAAATGCCGGGGGCCAATCGCGCTTCATGGCCTATCTCGACGACTACGCATTCCTGCTGGACGGCCTGCTGGAATTGCTGCAGACACGTTGGCGCAGCGCCGATCTGCAATTTGCAATCGAGCTGGCGGATGCATTGCTGAACCATTTCGAAGATCGCGACGCCGGCGGCTTCTTCTTCACCGCTGAGGACCACGAAGCGCTGATCCACCGCTCCAAGACGTTCGCCGATGAAGCCGTGCCGGCAGGCAACGGTATCGCAGCGCAGGCGTTGAGTCGCCTGGGCTGGCTGATCGGCGAGACGCGTTATCTGGACTCCTCAGCGCGAACGCTGCGCGCGGCCGCAGCAGTCATCGAGCGTCACCCACATGCGCACGCTGCGCTGCTGGTGGCACTGGACGAACAGGTCGAACCTCCGGAAGTCATCATCATCCGCGGTCCGGCATCCGATGCCACCAGTTGGCGCGAGGCGCTGTCCCGTCTCTACTCACCCAAGCGGCTGGTCTTCGCCATCGCCGACGACGTCGCCGACCTGCCCCCAGCGCTCGCGGATAAGCGCTCGCAGGAGACAACCTGCGCTTACATCTGTCGCGGGATGACGTGCTCGGAACCGGTCAGGTCGCTGCAGGCCCTGTTGGCGCTGACGGGATGAGTGAGACCAGGTGACAGGAGTCACAGGGGTGACAGGGGTGACAAAGACGCGTGACAGGGACAAGACGGGTCAGTGACTCTTGTCCGTGTGACTACTGTCACTCTTGTCACTTCTGCCACTCCCCTGCCCTTCTGCCTACTCTTCGCCTCTCGATTTCTTTTTCTTCGCCTGCTTCGCATGCCGCGAGCGTTCGATACCGGCGAGTTGCTTGGCGCGCGACGCTTCCACCGATGCCAGCAGGGCTCGTTCTCCCCACAGCTTCAGTTGCACCGGATCATCGACGATGTCCTGGGGCACCCGGTGATGATCGGTCGTGAGATCGAAAGCGTTGGGATAGGGTTTGAACTGCAAGGCGCCGCGCGCGACATAATCGGCGCGATTGATCGGGCCGGTGTGCAGGTACAGAGCATCGTTCGCCACGATGCCGAGCAGGCGTTCTTCAATGAAAATGCCGACGGCCCCGAAAATCGAGCGATTCGATATCGGCCCGAGAAACGTGAGTTGCTCGGTCACATAGTTGGCAAGGCTCGATTCAATGCCCATATCGAGCGACTCAATGTTCCTTATTGCAGCACGCCGCCCGGCGACGCGAGTGAGCCAGTCATTGTTGTTCGTCGGCGGCCGGCAACGAGCAGGCTGGAACCTGCAGGCAATAGCCGCACAGACGAAAGTTTACATGCCTGCTGCGTGCTGTAAACACGCCGCTTCATTGTCAGTCAATAACAACATCCCGCAGCCCGGACAACTGCCCGAAATCCACTGCCGCACGGACATTAAAGAGACATACAAGGAAGGTACGAGCAGACACGGAACGAGACATCGGCACCCGGCGCAGCGTACTTGAGGCCTGCACCGCCCCGCCCTCCCGCCGCTTGCTCTACTTGAGACGCCGCGCTCAAAGCGGCGAATAGACATATTCGAGCTTGATGCCATCGGGGTCGGCAAAGAACACCGCGAAGTACTGCTGGGCATAATCCGGATACTCCGCCGGAGTATCCAGGATGACCATGTCTGCCAGTTGCAGCTCAGTGTGAAGTTTCGTCACCGCGGCACGCGACGGCGCCGTAAACGCCAGGTGATGCAAACCGACTGCCTGACGGACATGAGGCCGTGTCGCCAGACCCACGCCGGCTTGTTGCAGGCCGAGTTCGAAGCCGGAGCCACGCCATAACGGACCCTCGGCACAGTCAGCGACGCGCACCAGCCCCATTTGTGGCAACCAGCGCTCGTAGAAAGCCGTGGAGCGGGCCAGGTCCGATACGGTGACGTCGAGATGATGAATAGTGCCAGCACCGGGCTGGACCAGGTCGCTAGCGCCATCGGGCTGCTCGCTGCTTGCGATGCCGCCCGCTGCTCCAAGCCGCTGCCTGATTGAGTCCCGCAATGCCCCGTGCCGGTATGGGTCGAACGCAGGCGCCTTGGACCAGTCGTAACCCCACGGGTTGGCCGTGCGCAGCGTCTCCGGCTCGTCCGTGAAGCGCGGATGGACATGGGCATGCAACGCCGGCTCGAGATTGCCGAAGATTGCATAGTTGATGCGTAGTGCACCGGTAGCCACGAGCACAGCGTCGCCGAGCTTGCCTAGATCCGACAGAAACAGGTCGCGTGCCGGCGCTTGCAGCGCATTCAGGTGCGGTACGACTGGATCCGGCAACAGCAAGCAGTAACCCTCCAGCACCTGTCGTTGCCCCATGACCGCCCAACCGGAAGCCATGCGTGCAACGACGCCGGGTTCAGTGCCCGCGCGACAGGATTCGACCAGGCGATGAATGGCAGTGGGCATGAGAGCGGATTTGCGGATGGTTGGTGGCGGATGGCGATGCCGAATAGCGACTGGCCGGAATCGGCAGCGTTTGCAGTTTATTTACGGAACATGAAATACACCGCTCCCAGCATGCACAGCGACGCCCACAGGTAGTCGAGCTTCAGCGGCTGACGCATGTAGAGCAACACAAACGGCACGAACACCGACAACGCGATCACTTCCTGCAGGATCTTCAGTTGCGGCAGGGTCAGGACCGTATAGCCGGCCCGGTTCGCGGGCACCTGCAGCAGGTACTCGAACAGCGCGATGCCCCAGCTTGCCAGTGCCGCAACGATCCAGGGCTTCTGCCCGAGCTCCTTCAGATGGGCGTACCAGGCGAACGTCATGAAGACATTCGACAATGACAGCAGCAGGACAGTACGCAGAATGGGATGTGTCATGAACAAGTCCGGGGCGAGCCTGGCTGCATCAGGGGCCGGGGCTTTGTTGTTGCGCGCGATCGGATCGATGCGCGCACATTAGACAATTACGCGCCAGGCACGGCAATGCGACGCAGTGTCCGCAACCCCTCCGCCGACTCGAGCCGCAACACGAAATCGAACGCATCGACCTGGGTGCACAGCTCGAAGTCGCGCTCCGGAGCCCAATCGCTCGCGGGATCGAAGAATTTTGCGGCGCTGGGTGCTAGCCGCAGCACATCGCGAATACGCGACACATCCGGCTCCTCGCCTTGCAACCGCCGCGCGAGCAGGTCCGCGCACAAATCATCCTCAGCGCAATGTTCCCGCGCTTCGTGCCCCATCCGGACAATCGTCACCCGGGCTGGCTGTTGCGCCTTTATGTATCGGACAATTGCGGCCGCGTTGACCAGCGCGCCGGTAATGACCTCATCCGCCTGCCGCGCCGCCGTCAGGCCTTGCGTGCCCGCATGAGTCGTATGAATCAGGGTCCGTCCGCGTACATCGAATCGCTCCAGTTGCGTGGGCGAGTTGCCGCAATCGAAACCGGGCAGCGGCCGCGCGTGGCGCTCGCCCAGCAGCAGTGCGTCGGGGTTTTGCGCCTTCAATTCGCGCGCCTCCTCGATGGTTGCTACTGGAATGATGCGTGCCGCCCCACGCCCGAAAGCGTGGGCCGCAACCGAGAAAGCGCGAAAGACATCGATGACGACGACCAGCCCGCGGGCAGCCTGGGCACCGGCGACGAAATCGGCGATTTCCACCTGGAGGGGAGCGGAGCTTGGATCTTTGGTCACTGGAGGCCTTACCGTTAGTTGGCGCGGACTGCGCCTGGCACCGTTACGCCCAAGAATAGGCGCGGCCGTGCCTTCTGACTATCGGACATCCGTAGTGGCTGCCTTGGGCGAAACCCCTCGCGCAGGGGCCACAGCGCTAACCGTGGTCAGCCTGCTCCCAGCTGCGAACGCGCCCGGTGTCGACGTGGACGAAATCCGACTGGGGGTAGTACCCCACTCCACCACGGCGCATTGAAAGCGCCAGGTCCCGCAGCTGGCGGGTATCGAAGCCGCGAATGCGCACGTCCATGGCCTTCCCCTCCATGTGCAGGCTGTGCTCCGACACGGCCGTGGAACGACCGCGCAACCGGGCATTCGTCGCCGGCGAGCGGAATCCGGAAATGATTTCGTACGGCGCTGCGCCGCCCGCCAACTCCCGCAGGTCGTACAGCACATCGAACAATTGCGGATCGATGGGATGAACCTCGCCGGTACGGAAATCGCGCAATAGGCGGTTCAGTTGCTCGAGGGCTTCCGGCACATAGGCGCCGTCACGGAAGTAGTCGACAGTGAGCGACTCCTTGACGTGGGTGTGGATGAACGACAGCGCGCGAGTGCCAGATGACGCGGCGGCATGCACCCGGACCAGCGGCGCGCCAAGCAACGCCGCTGTCGAGATTTTCAGCAATTGACGCCGTGTAAGACCGGCCATCGGTGGGTCATATCCCGGCTGTCGCCTTTGAGCCGTCGGGGTGCCATATCCACGTTCGCCCTGTCACGGCCGGCAGGACGAAGCACCGTCAGGCGGCGCGACCGCGCCCTGCGGCTTTACGCGGTATTTCCACGACGCGCTGGGCGACCGGACGCTCGTGCATCACGACCACCTTGGCGCGCTTGAAGAAATTGAAATCCGTGGCGCTTGCCCAGGTATACGCACCCATCATGCGTCCGACGACCAGATCGCCCACTTCCAGCTCCGGCAGCAAGATGGCGTCGTCGATGACATCGATCGAGTCGCAGGTCGGACCGGCCAGCACGCTCTCGTGCAGCTCATCCGACTCACGCAGCACCGTGACCGGATACTTGGCGTGGTCGAATAACTGACCGCTGTAAGAACCATACAAGCCGTCGTCCAGGTAATACCACCAGCGGCCATCGCGCTTCGCCTTACCCATGACACTGGAGATGGCAATGGCGGCGGGTGCGGCAATGAAGCGGCCCGGCTCGGCGATCACACGCACATGTTGCGGCAGCTTGGCCAGCTCCGCCCGGATCGGCGCGCAGAACTCGTCGATCGGCGTGACCGCTTGGTGATACGACACCGGGAAGCCACCGCCGATGTCCAATACGTCCAGCGACGGCAAGCCGGCCAGGATGGCCTCACCGATCAGGCTGGTGCAGGCACGGATCGCTTCGACGTACTTGGTCGGTTCGGTGGCCTGCGAGCCCACATGGAAGGACAGGCCGCGCACGCGAACGCCCAGGCGGCGCGCCATCTCGATCAATCCGAGTACGGCACCGGGTTCGCAACCGAACTTGCGCGACAGATCGACCACGGCATTCGGGCTGCGGAACGACACGCGCAGCAGCAACTCGGCACGTTTGCGATAACGGGCGAATTTCTTGATCTCATCCGGATTGTCGGCAACGAACGTCGTGACGCCGTAGCGCAGCGCATCGCGGATGTCGCTGTCGCGCTTGATCGGATGAGTATGAATGCAACGCTCGGCAGGAATGCCCTGCGCCTTCACCAGCTCCACCTCGCCGGTGGTGGCGAGATCGAAGTACGCCCCTTCGTCGCGCAGGCACGCAACGACAGCCGCATGCGGCAGCGGCTTCAGTGCGTAGTGAAGGTCGACACCCGGCAACGCGGCCTTGAGCGCGTGATACTGGCGACGGACTTGTTCGCAGTCGACGACCAGCAACGGCGAACCGAAGCGTGCCGCGAGCCCGCGGATTTCACTTTCCGTGAGCGTGCTGGAATCGAACGACTGGGCGGGGGAGACAGCCAAAGACTGTCGAGCTGCGCGTGGCAACACCTGTTGGGCACCTCATGCAAAAAGCTACGGACCGAACCACCGATGGATTTGTCATCGATGAGAACCAACCGACGAGAACCAATCAACAAGAGCGATCTGTCACTTACGACACCGGTTCGCTCCCACAAGTTCTGGTCGAGCGGCACTTGCAGCTTTCGCATGACCTTCGTGACGAAGGACTTGGGTGCTCTCTTACACAGGCCGGCGCGAAATGTAGCAAAAATGTCCCGCGATGCAAGAACTGCGTCGCATTTTTTTCAACTCGCCGCAGCGCTGTCGCTGCGGTGACCGGCGAGCGACGTCGTCACGCAACTCAGCCATCGCGAACAGGAGCTGTCGCCGAGCTGGCGTCGCTGCATTTTTTACGCACTTCTGCCGCGTTTTTCCGCCTCGAGGCGCCGTTGCGTCGGCTGGTAGCTTGATCGCCCCGCGCGTGAGCCAACGCACGTGGCGTTGCTGACCCCTCTGTTACATTCTGTTCATGACCACTCACACGCCGCCTGACACCCGTCGCGAGCTGGAAACGCTGCTGCGCAGCCGGATACCACTGGTCGTCATCCAGACGCGCGACGAGCCACGCGCGCTCGCCGTGCTGAGCAGCCTGGCGCAACGCCTGTCTGCTTCTGCGCACACACCCGTATTTCAATGGACGGTCACCGACGGCCTGAAGCGCCTCGACATCGATCTCGGCGGCGCGCAAAGACACAACTCCGAGCCGACCGAAGTGCTCAAGTCGATCCGTGCGACCGACAAGGCCGGTATCTACGTACTGCTGGACTTCCATCCGTTCCTCGCCGACCCGGTTCACGTCCGGCTGCTGAAAGACATCTGCCAGGATTACGCGCGGGTGGCCCGCACTATCGTGCTGATCAGCCACGAACTGGTCCTGCCTCGCGAGCTGGAGCATTTTGTAGCGCGCTTCCAGCTCGCCTTCCCGGACCGCAGCGAGCGGCAACAGATCGTCGAGCAGATCGCCGGCGAGTGGTCGCGTTCGCACGCGGGCAGCAAGGTACGCACTGACCGCAAGGCACTGGAACTGCTGATCGAGAACCTGGGAGGCCTGTGCACCAGCGACACCGAGCGGCTCGCGCGCACCGCCATCTTCGACGACGGCGCGCTGCTGGAGAACGATCTGCCGGCGTTGATGCAGGCCAAGTACGCGCTGCTCAACCGCAGCGGCATCCTGAGCTTCGAATACGACACGGCGAAGTTCGCCGACCTGGGCGGCATGGCGCGGCTGAAAACCTGGCTCAGGCAGCGGCGTCCGGCTTTCGATGGCAGCGCGCCCCAGCTCGATCCGCCCAAGGGCGCCCTGTTACTCGGCGTGCAAGGCTGCGGCAAGAGCGTCGCAGCACGCGCCGCCGCAGGCATCTTCGGCGTGCCGCTGCTGCGCCTCGACTTCGCCTCCTTGCATAACAAGTACATCGGCGAATCCGAGCGCAACCTGCGCGAGACGCTGGCTACCGCGGACGTAATGTCACCGTGCGTACTGTGGATCGACGAGATCGAGAAAGGCATCGCCACCAGCGAAGGCGACAGTGGCACCTCGCGGCGCATCCTCGGGACGTTCCTGACCTGGCTGGCGGAAAAGAAATCCCGCGTGTTCGTCGTCGCCACCGCCAACGACATCTCCGCCCTGCCGCCGCAATTGATCCGCAAGGGACGCTTCGATGAGATCTTCTTCGTCGACCTGCCGGTCGCAGCCGTGCGCGCGGACATCATGAAAATCCACGCCGCCAAGCGTCAGCTGGCGCTGACGGACGCCCACGTCGCACAGCTGGCAGCCGCCTGCGAAGGCTTCTCAGGCGCTGAAATCGAACAAGCGATCGTATCGGCGCTGTACACCGCCAATGCCAGCGGCACTGCCGTAAACGCCGGCCATGTACTGAACGAGATTCACGCGACCCGCCCGTTGGCAGTGGTGATGGAGGAGAAAATCGCCGAGCTCCGGGCTTGGGCCGCGGAGCGGACTGTGGGGGCGGATTGAATAGGAAAGTGAGGTAAGTGATGCAGGTGATGAAAGTGATCTAGGTCAGAACCCGATTCGCCTCGGAACCTCCCTCACCCACATCACTTGCATGACCTACGTCACCGCCATCACCTCGCCTTACAGCATCTCCTGCTCGTCGCCGAAGTCCGCTACCCAGGCGGCGATGTCCTGGTCGTAGGTGACGATATTTTCGGCGGAGGCGGCGCGCTTGAGGCGATCGCGGACCGCATCCCAGCGTTCGCCTTCGGGAACTTCCTCTACCAGGATCAGCTTCGCGCCGGCTTTATCCAAAGTACGCAGATTGGCGTAGAGCTGGCGCGCGTACACATCGGGCCGCATGCCTGCGTTGATCCAGGTCATGTACGGTGTCGTGTGACCGGGTGGGCGCAGCGCGAGCACCGCGACCTTCTCATGATCGCCGGTGCGCTCTGTCATCACCTGCTCCAGGCGACGGCTCGGCACCATGTTGACGGGGGTTGCCGGGGAGTAATGGCGAGTCGTGGTGCCGGGCACCCGCGGCGTGGACGGATTCGGTCCCATCTGTATCGACGGTACAACAGCGCGTAATTGCGACAGGCTGATGCTGCCCGGACGCAGGACGCGGGCGCCGTCGCCAAGACAGGCGACGATCGTCGACTCAAGTCCGACCTTGCAGTCGCCACCGTCCAGCACGTGTTTCACTTCGTCGCCGAACTCGTCACGCACGTGGTCGGCGCGCGTCGGGCTGACATTGCCGTAGCGATTGGCCGATGGCGCAGCGATGCCGCCGCCGAAGGCGTTCAACAACTGCTGTGCCACAGGATGATTGGGAACACGAATTGCGACGGTGTCCTGTCCGCCGGTGATGACATCGTTCACGGCCAGCGCGCGCTTCGCCACCAGCGTGAGCGGACCGGGCCAGAAAGCGTCGGCGAGCAGTTTGGCCTCGGGTGTCATGTCCCGCACCCAGCGCTGCAGGTAGCGCGGGTGATCGATGTGGACAATCACGGGATGCGTCGAAGGGCGACCCTTGACGCGAAAGATCTTGCGCACTGCGTCCGGATTGTTGGCGTTGGCCCCGAGCCCGTACACGGTCTCCGTGGGAAACGCGACCAGGTCGCCGGCGCGCAACGCCTCGACCGCTTCCTGAACCTCTTCCTGCAATGCACGTCCGATAACCATGAACGGATGATACCAAGACGCGCAGCGGATAGCGGAGAGCGGATGCCAGATAGCGACGTAATCCGCACTACCTGCAGCAAGGAAACAACAGTTGTGTGCGCATCGGCCTTGCCCACTGGCCGCATTGAGCTGTATTTGCCGACGCCAGAAAACTGACGCAACGCGATGGAGAGGTATGAGCCAGGAAGAGAGGTGATGGGGTGATGAAAGTGAGGTCAGGGGATGGAGGTGGCGCGGCGGCGAAGGGCGTGGATGGATGGGTGGGGCTTGGGTTAGGTAAATCTTGGTGGGGAGGCGCGAGAGCGGTGTTCCTAAATTCTCCCGTTCGCCCTGAGTTCGTCGAAGGGAGCTTGTCGAATGGCCCGGCGGAAGAAGCCCCTTCGACGAGCTCAGGGCGAACGGGAAAGGAGCCTATGACCAGGCTCCCAGCCCTATTGGCGGATCGGAAGCCTGCTTGCGATTCGCATTTGTCTGCCGCGAGCCTTACGGCAGAGCTGTCCTCACCCAGCCTTGATCGGTGCGGTTCAGCTCGTAGCTCGGCCAGTAGCGTGTATCGAGCTTCAGCGTGATGACTTCGACCGAGCCGTTCCAGCTCATGGTGCGCAGGCGCACCGAGGAACCATCCGCGCGGCCGGCGACGGCCTTGATGAAGGCATCCAGGTCCGGAGTCGGCTGTCCGTCTACTTCGACGATGCGGCGCCCGGCCCACAGCTGGTAGCGGGTGGCCGGCGAGCCATACGAGAAGTAGCCGACGAAGACTCCTTCCGGAGGGATGCCACGCTGTGCAGCGAGCGCACGATGGGGAGGCTGCAACACGGCACCGGCCCACAGCAGGATGCGATTCAGATCGCGGCCGCCCAATTCGACCGTCGGAACGTCGATCGCCTGCTCCGCACCGTCGCGCCACACAGTCACGCGGACTTGCGGCTTCTGGGTCGCACGCTCGACTTCACGGAACCGATTCACGATGGTGCCATCGATGTCGAGGATCAGATCGCCCGAGCGCAGCACCTTGCTCGCCGGCGAACCGCCGACCAGCCGGGCAATGCTCAGGGCCTGGCGACGGTCGGGGCTGTGCTGTTCCAGCCTTTGAACCCATCGGTCGGGCAGGCCCAGCTTGCGTGCACCGGCAAGGGGAATCGGCAACAGCTCGGTCTCCAGCGAATGCAGCGGGCGACCATCTCGGACCAGCGGCAGCATCTCAGCGACGATGTCGGCCGGAATGCCGCGATTCTCCTGTGCGATCTCACGCCCGGCTTCGTAGGCGAAGCTGGCCCAGGTTGCGACGACGGCGCCATTCTTGTCCGCCAGCACGCCGTCGTAGTCGCTCGGACCGTTCACCAGCTCCACTGTCTCCAGGTTGGACTCACGGAACTGCAATGTGCGCGACAACGGGAATGCCGCCGGATCTACCGAGGCCACCGTCGCGGCACGCGATTGCACCTTCCCGTCCGGACGCATGCCGACGGCGTAAACCTGATCTCCCGCCTGCAGGTCCACGGGATTGAACGTTGCCGACTTCACCGGTGTGTTGCCGATGAGCTTGGGATCGTAGGACACCATCGCGAGGTTGTGCAGCGGATGGATGTATTCGACCTTGCCGGGAATCTCGATGGTACCCGCGAAGGTCAGACGCACATCCCCGAGCGACACCGGCACCGTGTTGCGATCCACGACCACCAGTCCTTTCTCCGCGTCGACCACCACTCCGGTGCCGTAGTAGTTACGCTCGGTGATTCCGGAGACCGAATACGGCATGTCGAAGTTGACCAGCACCATCGAGGGCGCCAGGCGATTGACGATGGGATCGGCGGTCTTGGCGAAGCTGGTCGTCGCCGGTTTCTGCGGCTCCGCCTTACCATCCTCCGCCCACGGGGTGCACGGCCACACGCCGGCCTTATCGTCGCGCTTGCAGGAGCGCGCCGGGAACCAGCTACGGTCCATCCGGATCACGCGCCACTGCGCGGTCTTCGGATCGTCGATGGTGAAGAACCGAACCGGCACCCGCTCGCCATCCTTCAGGGCGGAGACAATCTTCTGGAACTCATCCAGGTTCATTGCCGGCTTGCCGCCGACTTCGGTAATTACCGCGCCGCGCGGCACGGCCGCCGCGCCCAGCACATAACCTGGATTAGCGACGTATACGCCAGTAATAGGTGCGTTGATGTGCCGCGCCTGCTGCCACGACAGGTTGTGCACGACCGCGTCGCCAAACTCCGCGTAGCGATCGGGGGTGATCGAGTAGAGATCCTCGATGCTGATCTCCCGCTCCAGGGCCTCGCCGCCGCGCTCGATGGAAAGCTTCAGTTTCTTGCCGACGCCATCGTCGAGCACCTCGGAGAGCGCATCGAAACCGACCACCAGTTCGCCGTTCAATCGCACCAGGATATCGCCGGGTTCGAGGATTTTTTCGGTGGCCGAACCGGGTTGCACTTCGGTCACGACCAGCATGCCGGTTTTGTTCGGAAACTTGCGGCGGACTTCCGCTTCGGTGTCATTGCGCAACCCCAGCCGGCGCACTTCATCGAAAGGCGTGTACGCAAACACTGTTTCCAGCGTGCCCCGCGGCACGGGCTTGCCGTCCTGAATCAGTTGCAGCGCGCGGGTGACGCGATCCAACGGCAGATAGAAGCTCGATTGCGCCTGCGAGCTACCGCCGGCATTCAGCGCAACCACCCTGCCCTCCACATCGATCACCGGGGAACCTGAGGAACCGCCGGACGTGCCTGAAGCCGCCTGGTAGTAGAAAGTGTTGAAGTCGTTGTACTTGCCAAGACCGTAGTTCGGCGCCTCGCGATCCAAGCGCGCGAGCGTGCCGGCCAGGATCGACAACTGTTCGCCGGCGTCGTTACCGATTACACGGATTTCGCGGCCGACCTGCGCACCCTGCGGATACAGCTTCAGTTCCGCTGGCTTGATGAAACGCAGCTTGGAAGGATCGTAGCGATACAGGCCGAAATCGTGCACCGGGTCGCGGTAGACCGGATACAGCGCCACCTCTTCGCGATTCAGGAAGACAGCCTGCGCAGTGACCGGCCCGGGCGTGACCACGTGCCGGTTGGTCAGAATCAGGCCGCGCTTGGCGTCGACCACGAAACCGGTGGCCTGGCTCGACATGTTCCATTCGGTGTCGAATGCGCGGGTCTGGTCGATCTGGATCGTCACCACACCGGTGGCCACGCGCTCCAGCGTTCGCGTCCAGCGAGAATCCTCCGCAGCGGTGACCGGCACGAGCGGCTGCTGCGGCTGGGACTGCGCCGCATTCGCCGGCAGGCTGCCCGGTTGCGGACCCGGCGGCATCACCCCCTCGGCGGCCAACACTGTTGAACTCAGCAGGACGAGTCCGAGGAAACCGCCGAAGACGCGACTGGATCTTTGCATGTCGGAATTGTCAGATGAATGAGGAAAAGTGAAATTCGACCACGGGCAGTCGTACTGCCTGTTGTTCGGGTACCTGGCGTGCGGCAGCTGTCACCCGACAGCTGTCCTGCCAAAACGACACGATGAGAGATTTAAGAGGCATCGGTGCGCCGGAAGGTTCCGAAGGATCTCCTAGCCGAACAGCAGGAAGCCCCACACCACGATCAGCACGGCGAAGGCCAGCAGCACCGCGGTCGATCCCACGTCCTTGGCCAGGCCCGACAGTTCGTGGCGCTCCAGGCCGATGCGATCGACCACCGTTTCGATGCCGGTATTGAGCAGCTCCACGATGAGGACCAGCAGTACGGAACTCACCAGCAGCGCTTTTTCCAGGCCGGTTTTACCCAGCCAGGCCCCCAGCGGCAGCAACACCACCGCCAGCACGACCTCCTGGCGAAAGGCTTCCTCGGATGCGAATGCACCCTTGAAACCTTTCCACGAATTCAAGAACGCCAGCAACAGCCGGCGCATGCCGGAGAGTTTCGGCCGATCCATCACGCAGCAGCCCCTTTGGGAAAAATCGAACCTTGCGCAGAATTAATCCGACGGGCGCTATGCCTGGTAACGCAGATCGAGCTGCTTGGCCGCCCGCACATCGTCCAGGCGACGCACCGGCAGAGTATACGGGGCGCCCTTGACCTTGGCGGGATCCACTTCCGCTTCTTGCTGAATAGCGACCAGCGCGTCCACGAAAGCGTCGAGTTCCTGCTTGGTTTCGGTTTCGGTGGGCTCGATCAGCAGGCACTCGGGAACCAGCAGCGGAAAGTAGGTCGTGGGCGCATGGAAGCCGTAATCCAGCAAGCGCTTGGCGAAGTCCATCGCGTTGACACCCAGCTCCCGTGCCTGCCGCTTCATGGTGATGATGAATTCATGGCTGGCACGACGCTCGGGGTAGGCGGCGTCGAAACCGGCCTGCTTGAGCCGCGCCAGCAGGTAGTTGGCATTCAGCGCCGAATACTCCGCCACGCGCTGCATGCCGGCCCGGCCCAGCATGCGCATATAGATGTATGCGCGCAGCAGCACCCCGGCATTACCCATGAACGCCGATAGCCGACCGATGGTCTGCGGCAGGTCGCGCTCGTCCAGCCAGCGATAACGATCGCCATCCTTGCCGACCACGGGAATCGGCATGAACGGCAGCAATCGCTGTCCGACACCGACTGCGCCGGAACCCGGGCCACCGCCCCCGTGCGGAGTCGAGAACGTCTTGTGCAGATTCATGTGTATGACATCGAAGCCCATCACGCCAGGGCGCACCTTGCCGAGGATGGCATTGAGATTCGCCCCGTCGTAGTACAGCAGCCCGCCGGCGTCATGCACGACCTTGGCCACTTCCTGGATGCGGCGCTCGAATACGCCCAGCGTCGAAGGGTTGGTCAGCATGATGCCGGCCGTTTTCGGGCCGACCGCCTGCTTCAGTGCATCCAGGTCAATGTCGCCATTGGGCAGCGAAGGGACCTCCACGACGGTGCAGCCGCACATCGTGGCGGTCGCCGGATTGGTGCCATGCGCGGCATCGGGAACGATGATCTCGGTTCTTTGCAGGTCGCCACGCGCCTTGTGATATGCGCGAATCATTGCAACGCCGGCGAACTCGCCCTGCGCGCCCGCCATCGGCGTCAGCGACACGCCCTGCATGCCGGTCACTTCCTTGAGCATCTCCTGCAACTCGTACATGCATTCGAGAAAGCCCTGCCCCGCCGTCGAGGGCGCAAGCGGATGACGGCCGAGAAACTCCGGCAACATCGCGAACTGGTTACAGGCGCGCGGGTTGTACTTCATCGTGCACGATCCCAGTGGATAGAAGTGCGTGTCGATGGAGAAATTCAACTGCGACAGCCGCGTGAAATGCCGCACTGCCTGCAGCTCAGACACTTCCGGTAGCGCCGCTGGCTTGGTACGACGCAGATTGGCTGGAACATCAGCCTTGGCGCCGTGAGGGAACTGAGCCGTCGCACTGCGACCGGTACGGGAGTGCTGGAAAATCAGGGGTTCGCGCATGGGAGGATGAAAGTGATGAAGGTGATGTAGATGATGTAAGTGATGGGTGATCGGGAAATGACGTCAGTGATGCGGCAAGTGAAAGTCGGTAGCGGGTAAGTCGCTGCCATTCCTGACCTTCATCACTCGCATCACTTCCATCACCTACATCACCGCGCGCAGCGCTTGTGCGTACTGCGCAATATCCTCGTCCGTCCGGGTTTCCGTCGCGCACACGAGCAAGGCATTGCCCAGCTCCGGGTACTGCAGCGACAGATCGTAGCCGCCGGCAATCCCGCGAGTCGCGAGAGCTTCCACTACCTGCCCGACGTTGCGATCGAGCTGTAGAACAGCCTCATGGAAACGCGGGCCCTGGAAGGCGAGCTGCACGCCTTTCACTTTGGTCAGAGCATTTACGAGAGCCGTCGTCTGCGTCTGACTCGCTGCGGCCACCTGCTCCAATCCAGCCGCACCGAGCAGCGACATGTGAATGGTGGCCGCAGTCACCAACAGGCCCTGGTTAGTGCAGATATTCGAAGTCGCCTTGCTGCGGCGGATGTGCTGCTCGCGCGCCTGCAAAGTCAACGTAAACCCAGGTTTACCGTCCAGATCGGCAGTACGTCCGATGATGCGGCCGGGCATTTGCCGCACATGCTCCATGCGCGTCGTCATGAAGCCGAAGTACGGACCGCCCGAAGACAGCGGCACTCCCAGCGGCTGGCCCTCGCCCACCACGATATCGACGCCTTTAGCGCCCCACTCGCCCGGGGGTTTGAGTATGGCCAGCGACAGCGGATTGACGACCGCGATGGCGAGCGCATTGTGCTCATGCGCCCAATCCGTAACGCCGTCCACGTCCTCGAGCAAACCGAAGAAATTAGGTTGCTGCATGACGACCGCGGTGATGTCTTCGCCGGCGTACTTGGCGAGCGCCTCAACCGGGGTCGTACCCTTGCCGGCCTCGTATGGAATCACGTCGAAGCGCAGATTCTGTCCTTCGGCAATCGCGCGTGCGACTTGCAAGTACGTCGGATTGAGTGCGGCCGGCACCAGGATGCGCGCCGACTTCGATTTCCGATGCGCACGCACCGCCATCAGGCACGCCTCCGCAAGCGCCGAAGCGCCGTCGTACAGCGATGCATTCGACACCTGCATTCCCGTCAGGCTCGCCATCATGGTCTGGTACTCGTACAGCAACTGCAGAGTGCCCTGGCTCGCTTCCGCCTGGTATGGCGTGTACGCGCTGTAGAACTCGCCTCGCGTGACGATCGCCCACACCGCCGCAGGAATGTGATGCTCGTAAGCACCCGCGCCGATGAAGTTGAGCGGCCGCCCATCGCGCTGCGCACGCGATTGCATCAACCGCCCGACCTGCATTTCGGTCATTGCATCGGGAATTCCCGCCAGCGACTTGATGCGCAGCTGCGCCGGGATTTCCTCGAACAAGGCGTCGATATCGGCCGCGCCGATCGCGCCGAGCATTTCTTTGACGTCGTCTTCGGTATGGGGGATGAAGGGCATGGGCTTGGGCTTGAGTGATGAAGTGATGAAGTGATGACGGGTGACGGGTGACGGGTGACGGGTGATATCGTGAAAGCAACTGTGGTGACGTCAAGCACCTGCTTGCTCGTCACCCGTCACTCATCACCTTGTTTCCGAATTCAGTGCGCCTCCTCCACTACCTTCTCGTACGCCGTGGCGTCGAGGAGTTGGGAGAGTTCGCTGGCGTCGCTGGGCTTCAGCTTGAACAGCCAGCCTGCGCCGTACGGATCCGAGTTCACCAGTTCGGGCGCGCCGCTCAACGCGGTGTTCGCGGCAATGACTTCGCCGGAGATCGGGCTGTAGACGTCCGAAGCTGCCTTCACCGATTCGACCACTGCCGCGGCCCCACCTTTGGCAAGCGCGCGACCCACTTCCGGCACTTCCACGAACACCAGGTCGCCGAGCGAACCCTGCGCGTGGTCGGAGATACCGATGGTCACGGTCCCGTCGCTTTCCAGGCGGGCCCATTCATGGGAATCGAGATATTTGAGGTTCGCGGGGATGGAGGACATGAGGGGACCTGTGAATGAGAGGGGATGAGTAACGTTGAGACGGTGACGAGTGACGGGTGACGAGTAAGAACGAAGCATCCTACCCGTCACTCATCACACGTCACTCGTCACGCCTGAAACTTCAGACCAGCGCCTTGCCATTGCGTACGAACGGATACTTGACGATCCGCGCGGGCAGCAGTTTGCCGCGGATGTCGACTTGGACCTGGTCGCTCGTGCCTGCGGGTACGCGGGCGAAGCCGATCGAGCGTTCCAGCGTCGGTGAGAACGTGCCGCTGGTCAGCTCACCTTCGCCAATGCCGGGGACGACAACTTTCTGGTGGCCACGCAGTACGCCGCGTTCTTCGAGCAGCAATCCAACGAGTTTGCGCGGCACGCCGCCCTTACGCAGGCTCTCCAGTGCGGCGCGGCCGACGAAATCGCGCTCGGGCGGATCGAAGGCGACGGTCCAGGTGAGACCGGATTCGAGCGGCCCGACGCTTTCATCCATATCGTTGCCGTAGAGGTTCATGCCGGCTTCCAGGCGCAAAGTATCGCGAGCGCCAAGACCGCATTGGGCCACGCCAGCGGCCTGCAACTGTTTCCAGAAGGTAGGTGCTTCCGCAACGGGCAACATGATTTCCCAGCCGTCTTCGCCCGTGTAACCGGTGCGAGCGACGAAGTACGGCCCCAGTTCGCGACCGAAGAAAGCCTTCAGTTCCAGCGCCGCGGGTGCATGGTTGCCGATGAGCGTCGCCGCCTTGGTGCGCGCGTTCGGCCCTTGTACGGCAATCATCGCGAGGTCGGTACGCGGGCGAATGTCCACCCCGAAGGCCGTGGCATGACGCTTCAACCATGCCGTGTCCTTGTCGCGCGTACCGGCGTTAACGACGACGCGAAACCAGTTGTCGTGGATGAAATAGACGATGAGATCGTCGACCACGCCGCCGGCTTCGTTGAGCATGCAGCTGTAGAGCGCCTTACCGGAATCCTTGAGCTTGGCGACATCGTTGGCCAGCAGGTAACGCAGATAGTCGCGAGCTCGCGCACCGGTGACATCGGCGATCAGCATGTGGGAGACATCGAACATGCCGGCGTCGCGGCGCACGGCGTGATGTTCTTCTATCTGGGAACCGTAGTTGACCGGCATGTCCCAGCCGCCGAAGTCCACCATGCGGGCAGCGGCAGCGACGTGCGTGTCATATAGAGGCGTTCTGAATCCCATCAGCGATGCTCCGGTTCACCATGAACTGCGCAAAACAATAGAAGCGACAGACCGCGACTGCGATCTGGCGCCCCTCTGTCCTGCGACCTGAGAGATCCGGTGCAGAGGATCCCGCGGCACGACGTAGTCATGCGCTGGATCCTGGCTCCTCTCCCCTTCGGTGGACTGCCACGGGTGCAGTCACTCTCCAGAGCCCTTCGAGCAATGGCCTCCGACTGTGAGTCGACGATCATTGCTTAGGCGGCCGTTCATTTGCCTGAGCGTTTCCGGGCGGGTTGCGCCTTCGGCGGTCAGCGAGGATGAACCCGCGACTCTCTCCGGCCGCGCCTTGCGATGGGTAGCGGTATGGTAGCGGAAAGATAGTGAACGGTGAACAGCGAATAGTGAATCGGTTGAAGAGCGAATCGAAATGGCCAGACACGCCTCGATCGACAACGGATAGCGAACCTCTGCGAGTCGGGGCATGCTGCGCGTCCGACTTATCATGGCCCACCATAAGGACATCGAGCATGCGCAAGAATGCTTTGGGGATCGTGTTGTCGATTGCGGCGAGCTGCGTCACCCCGGCTTATGCCGCTGACCAATCCGCCACAAAACAATCCAGTCCGGCCGCGCAGTTACATGCGTTGTTTGATGCAGCGTGGGAACAGGATCTTCGTGACGATCCGCGCGGCGCCTCGCAATTGGGCGACTCGCGTTTCAATGCCCTATGGGCCGACTACAGCCCCGAAGCGTTGGCATCCCGTAACCGCTCCGACGCAGCCACGCTCCAATCCGCCTCCCGCATCGACGCCAGCCAGCTCGACGCAGCCGACCAGCTCAATCGGGAGCTGTTCATGCGCCTGTATCGCAATCGCCTCGATCAGTATCGATTCAACGCGCAACTGCGCCCACTGGACCAGCTCAATTACAGCGGCGGCATCCTGACTGCCAGCGAGACCGCCGAGGTCATCGACTTTGCAACGATCAAGGATTACGACGACTGGATTGCACGGCTGCGCTCGATGGATCGCTACGTCGACCAGACCATCGCACTGCTGCGTGCCGGCATCGAACAGAGAAATACGCAGCCGCGCGTCGTTGTCGATCGCGTGGCGAAGCAACTGCAGGCCCAGCTGGTCGACGACCCGACCCAAAGCCCTTTCTACGCACCATTCAATCGCTTCGCAGACACAGTCGCTACGGCAGACCGGCAACGCCTTGCCTCTGCGGCGCAACAGGCCATTCGCGCCACGGTGGTGCCGGCGTTCCGGCGCTTGCAGGTATTCGTAGACAAGGAATACCTGCCGGCCTCGCGTGCAACGGTCGGCATCTGGGATACGCCGGGAGGCGCGGACTTCTATCGCAATCGCGTGCAGTGGTTCACAACGACGACGCTGTCGCCGCAGGAAATTCACGCCATCGGGCTCAAGGAGGTCGAGCGGATCCATGCCGACATGCTGAAGATCATCGCGCAGGTCGGCTTCAAGGGCAGCTTCGGCGAGTTCCTGACCTATCTGCGTACCGATCCGAAGTTCCGCTATCGCAACGCCAATGACCTGCTGCAGGCCTACATGGTCATGGCCAAGCGCATCGATCCGTTGCTGCCGGAATATTTCGGCAAGTTGCCGCGCACACCTTACGGGGTACGCGCCATTCCGGCCGCGAATGCACCGGATACCACCACCGCCTACTACCAGCCCTCATCCGCCGATGGCCGGCGCCCGGGCTACTACTACGTCAATCTGTACCTTCCCGAAGAACGTCCCATTTATGAAATCCCGGTTCTGACCACGCACGAGGCGGTTCCGGGCCATCACCTGCAGGGTGCACTCGCGAAGGAAATGGGCGAGCTTCCCAAGTTCCGCCGCGACTTCGAGGCCACCGCCTATGTCGAGGGATGGGGCCTGTACGCCGAAAGCCTCGGGGACGAGATGGGGCTGTACGCGAACCCCTACGACAAGTTCGGCCAACTCACCTATGAAATGTGGCGGGCAGTGCGACTGGTGATCGATACCGGGATGCACGAGAAACACTGGACGCGCGAGCAGGCAGTGGAATTCTTCAAGGCGAACGCTGCCAAGAGCGAGCTGGATATCGGCAACGAGGTCGACCGCTATATCGCCTGGCCTGGACAGGCAACCGCCTACAAGGTCGGCGAGCTGAAGATCCAGGAGCTACGCCGGCGCGCGACTGCGGCGCTAGGCGAGAAGTTCGACCGGCGTGAATTCCACGACACCGTGCTGGCTTCGGGCGCGGTGCCGTTGGACGTGCTGGAAAGGAACGTCGATACGTGGATAGCGCTCAGGCAGCGAAGCTGAGGAAAGCGGTTGGCGGTTAGCGGTTAGTGGAAGAGCGGCAGCGATGCGCGTATTGGCGGCTCTTCACCGCCAACCGCTAACCGCTTCCGCCCTGAGATACAATGACGGCCCCCTCCTCGCTCCCGACTCCACGCCCGTGAACCGCCGCCACTCCATTCCTGTCCGTATCGGTAGCGTCACCGTCGGCGGCACTGCGCCCATCGTGGTGCAGTCGATGACCAATACGGATACCGCCGATATCGAATCGACGGTGCAGCAGGTCAAAGCGCTTGCCCGCGCCGGCTCGGAACTCGTGCGCGTCACGGTGAACACGGACGAAGCGGCCGCGGCAGTGCCGCACGTCAGGGATCGCCTCGCCCAGGCCGGCGTCTTCGTACCCATCGTCGGGGACTTCCATTTCAACGGCCACAAGCTGCTCAAGGCGCATCCCGCCTGTGCCGAGGCGCTCGCGAAATATCGCATCAATCCGGGTAACGTCGGTCGTGGCAGCAAACGCGATCCGCAGTTCGCCGAAATGATCGAAGTCGCCTGCCTCAACGGCAAGCCGGTACGCATCGGCGTGAACTGGGGCAGCCTCGACCAGGATCTGCTGACCCGGCTGATGGATGAAAACTCGAAGCTGGCCGAGCCTGTCCCCGCCGCCGAAGTGACGCGCGAGTCGTTAGTGGTATCCGCCCTGGAATCGGCCGCGCGCGCGGTGGAATTGGGACTGGGCAGGGACCGCATCGTGATCTCCTGCAAGGTCAGCGGTGTGCAGGACCTGATTGGCGTGTATCGCAACCTGGCGCGACGCTGCGAATATGCATTGCACCTCGGGCTCACCGAGGCGGGCATGGGCTCCAAGGGGATCGTCGCGTCGACGGCGGGGATGAGCGTACTGCTGCAGGAAGGCATCGGCGACACCATCCGCGCTTCGCTTACTCCGGAACCCAACGGCGATCGCACCCAGGAAGTCATCGTCGCGCAGGAGATCCTGCAGACAATGGGATTGCGTTCCTTCATGCCGATGGTGGTCGCCTGCCCCGGCTGCGGCCGCACTACTTCGACGTACTTCCAGGAGCTGGCGCAAAAGATCCAGAGTCACCTGCGCCACCAGATGCCCGAATGGCGCAAGCAATACGTCGGCGTCGAAGAAATGACCGTGGCGGTGATGGGTTGCGTGGTCAACGGCCCCGGCGAGAGCAAGCAGGCGAATATCGGCATCAGCCTGCCCGGCACCGGCGAACGCCCGGTCGCCCCGGTCTATGTCGACGGCGAGAAGGGCCCGACGCTGAAGGGCGAACGCATCGCAGAGGAATTCCAGGCGCTGGTGGAAGACTACGTGGCGCGCAGCTACGCGCGCAGGGAGGCCGTGTGAGCAACCTGACCCAGAAGCGCTGCAAGCCCTGCGAAGGCGGCGTCGCGCCGCTCACAGTCGACGAGGCACAGGCGCTCATGCGGGAGATCCACGGCGACTGGCAGCTCGCGCAGGACGGCAAAAGCATCCGCCGCGAGTGGAAGTTCAAGAATTTCTACCACACCATGAGCTTCGTAAACGCCGTCGCCCACGTCGCCAACACCGAAGACCACCACCCCGACCTGGAAGTCGGCTACGGCTACTGCCGCATGCGCTTCAACACTCATGCGATTGGCGGACTGTCGGAGAACGATTTTATCTGTGCGGCGAAGGTGGATGGGTTGGCGAGGTAAAGACAGAGTGATGTGAGTGATATAGGTGATGGAAGTGATGGAGGCAAGGGGGGGAGCCTTCAGGCCCTCCTCACCTGCATCACTTCCATCACCCACATCACCTGCATCACTTCCATCCCCTGCTCACCTACATCACCACATCCATCCCCAACACCTCCCCGACCGGATGCGCGAACGCCCGTTTCGCGAACGCGATGCGCTGCTCGACGCCGGCGCTGAAATCCGCGTATTGCTCGCAGATCTCCAGGCGGCGTAACAGGCCCTGCCGGTTGGCGATCTGGATGGCGAGTCCCGGGCGGGCATTGAGCTCCAGCACCAGTGGACCCAGGTCGCGGTCCAGCACGATATCGACGCCGATGTAGCCGAGGCCGGTGAGTTCGTAGCAGCGGGCGGAGATTTCCAGAATCGTGTCCCAGTCGGGAATCTGCACGCCCGCAACGGGGTTGGCCGTGTCCGGATGATGCGTGACGACTTCCGTGCCGATGACACCGTCGAGCGTGGTGCCGCTCGCCAGGTCGATCCCTGCCCCTACTGCGCCCTGGTGCAGATTCGCCTTGCCATGGGAGATACGCGTCGGCAGGCGCACCATGGCCATGACGGGATAGCCGCGAAACACGATCACGCGCACGTCGGGCACGCCCTGGAAGCTCACCCGTTCGAACAGCGCAGAGAAACGCACCATGTATTCGACGATGACGACGTCGGGTACGCCGCCGAGGCTGAACTGTCCATTGATCGCGTTCGACAGGTGGTGCGCGAGGAATCCGTCGTCGAGCAGCATGCCGCTGATGGTGCGATAGCGGGCAGCGCTGCGTCCGGCGATTACGACGATACCGTCGCCGGCGCTGCCGTGCGCCGGCTTGAGCGCGAACTCGGGGTGATCGCGAACTATGTCCGCCAGGCGACGAATGTCGTGCTGCGTCTCGATGACACCGTAAAGCTCCGGCACCGCGATCCCCGCCTGCAGCGCCAGGCGCTTGGTCTTCAGCTTGTCATCCACCAGCGGATACAGGCTGCGCGGATTGAACTTGAGGATGTAGTCGCCGTTGCGCTTGTTGAGCCCCAGGACGCCCTGGCTGGCAAGGCTGCGGTAGCGGAACAACATCAGCGTCTCATGTCGCGTCGTCGCCGGGCGCCATCGCCTTGAAGCGACGCAGCTCCAGCAGCCTGTAACCTGTGTACCGCCCGATCAGGAGCGTGACGGAGATGACCAGCAGCAGCAGTTCCGGAAACACAAAGATGAGGTGCTCGAGCCAGACGATGCCCATGACCAAGTAGGCGAGCGCGGCGACGATCAAGCTGCCCACACCCTCCTGGATGGCCTCCGAAGCACCGCGCTCGTCCCACACGATCGACATGCGCTCGATCGTCATCGAGATGATCACCATCGGGAACAGTGCGATCGACAGGCCCGGCTGGATGCCCAGACGGTGGCTCAACACGCTCAGTCCGGCCATCAGCAGCACCACGACGGTGAGCACGCAAGTGAGACGCGGCACCAGCAACAGGCGCAGTTTCTCCAGGTAGAAACGGATCAGCAGCCCCATGGACACGATGATCGCGAACAGTACCAGTCCCCATAACAGCCGCGTCTCGCGAAACGACAGCGCCACCAGCACCGGCATGAAGGTGCCGAACGTCTTGATGCCGATGAAATTACGCAGCAGCATGATGACGACGGCGCCGATGGGAATCATCAGCAGCACCGCGTAAACCGCCTGGGTGGCAATCGGCAGCGAAAACAGCGAAAACTCGGCGGAGTGCGACCCTAGCTGCTGCGCACGACGCTCCGCGATCACGATCGCATCGAGCTGGCTCTGCTGGACCGCCAGGGTGACGTTGAGGTCCGAACCGCCCTCGATCTGCGCCAGGCCCTCATCGCCGCGCCACCAGATCAGGAAGTCCGGCGGCAATCCCTGTTGCAGCGTGGCCGGATTGAAGTACAGCCACTGTTCGCCATCGTGGACCTCCAGCAGTACCTCGGGCCGCACTACCCCGGCCCGATCGCGCAATACGACGCCATGCGCCACCCGCGCCGGGATCTGCGCACCTGCGAGCAGGACGGTCGCGAGATGCGCACGATCGGCCGCAGTGCTGGTGCGATCCAGAAACAGGCGGATGTACTGATCGGCCTGCCCCTGGTTGATGCGCCGGAGCAGTTCGGCGGTGAAGCTTGCGACATCGGCGGATTGCCGGCGCACATCGGCAATCAATCCCTCCATCGCGATTTTGGAGGCTTCATCGAGCTGCGGCGGCTCCGGGAAGGCGGGAGTCGTGTCTTCGGCCTTGCGGTTGGGATCGCGATACACGAGCGCGCGGTAATAAACCGTCTGGGTTCCGTTTGCCTGTCGTACCGCCCATTGCGCTTCACGACCTGCAGGCGCGCTGCGCGTGGTCAATCCGAACCCGCGCGAGATGAAATTCTCGTCCATCAGCGAATGACCGGGGGTCAGGCCGGGAATTCGCAACGTCGCCTTCACCGCCGCCGGCCCCGGTTCGAAGGTGACCGCCGCTTCGATGGTCCAGATCTGCGTCTGCGCTTGCGGAGCGATAGGGAAACCCAGCACCCTGGACTTGTAGAAGAACAGGGACAGACCCAACGCCGTGAGCACGGCCGCCAGAATGTAGATGTGCCTGTTATTCAAAGTGCCGATCGGTCAGCCATCGATTGCGCCACGCTCGTCCAGTTGTTCTGCCCGGCTGTTCGCCTCAGCTATTTGCGAAGGCGCGCAGAGACTAACGGGTTTGTGCGCGCGGCTCAAACGCTGATATGCGGACTGCGGCGGCGAATACTGCTGAGTTTTTCCCCACGCGTATCGCACACGCAGGAACTTGAATCGCCCGGATGCAGGCTGCAATCGCAGCCGGGCGGACAAATCGGAGCGCCCGCAAGCCACCGAAGTATCGATCGGGTGATCGCCGGAGTCTTGACCCCGCACCGCAGACTTTACCTAACTTTGCGGTTGGCGCGATCGGGGCGCGCAGGTTTGTCAGGTCGATTCAGCGATCGGGTACGCTCGGTCAAGGCGAATTCGTCTGCCGCGCGAGCTAGCGCATCAATGCCTGCGATTCAGCGGGAGTGATCTCGTTGAGCCGATCGATTGGCGTCGTCGCGAATCGCCGGGCGGCTGCGATAGCACCAGCGGCGTCCTCATCGGCCGTATCCAGACTCCATTGCGCATGCTCGACCAGCAGCAGCAGTTGCAGCGCCCGCCCGATGGTCATCGCAATCCGGCGCGCACCTGCCTGCACCGCCGCGGCCTCCCCGTGCGACTGCAGCCATTCCCCAACATGGCCGACTGCTGCAGCCGCTTGCCGCACCAGATCCCCAAGGCGTGAGTCGCTCACGTGACCGCGACAGCTCTCGACACGCTTGCCTACCGCTTCCAGCCCTGAACTCAAATCGCCACGGAGCACGGCGTCCAGCGACAGCACGTTGGTCGTACCCTCCCATATCGGCAGGACATGGGTATCGCGCAACAGCGCAGGCAGCCCCGTATCTTCCACATAACCGGCGCCGCCAAATGCCTCGATCGCTTCGCCGACCGTCGCAACTGCTTGCCTGGCCGTCAGCAATTTGGCGATGGGGGTCAGCAGGCGCAGCAGCGTCCGCCCGTCGTCGTCGATAGCGTTGCTTTCCTGGCGACCCATCAGCTCCACCAGTTCGAAAGCCAGCACGAATGCCGCCCGGGTCTCGACTTCCATCTGCGCCAAGGTATCGATGTGCAGTGGCAGCTCGCTCAGGGGCGAACCAAAAGCTCGCCGCTGCGAGGCATACGCCGTGGCCAAAGCCACACCGCGACGCATCGACGCAACCGAAGTCACGCTGTTCCACGCCCGCGTCACGACCAGCATGGGCTCGATGTTGCGCGTACCACCCCGACTCTCACCGACGAGTTCAGCACGCGCGCCGTCGAGAGTCAGTTCTGCGGTTGGCACCTTGCGCGTACCCAGCTTGTCCTTGAGGCGCTCGATGCGAATGCCGTTGAGCCTGCCATCGCCATCACCTTCATGAGTCTCGACATAGAACATCGCCAAGCCGGAACCGCCCGGGCCGCTACCTTCAGGACGGGCCAGAGTCAGTGCCATCTGCGAAGTAATCGCGGAGGTGAACCATTTCTTCCCGTGCAGACGCCATCCGTCGCCGTGTCGCCGGGCAATCGTCAGCGACGCACCGACGTCCGATCCACCCGTCGACTCGGTCATCCACTGGCCGCTGGTCCAGGCGTGCGCCGGATCGCGGCTTGTCAGGCGCGGTATCGCACGCTCGATAAGCCGGACGTTGCCCGAACCTGCCAGGGTACGCGCGGCACCGTCGGTCATCGCCAAGGGACAGGTATAGAGATCCGATGAAGGATGGAACAGATAGACCAGGGCAAACTGGTGAACGCGTGAGAATTGGCCGTGCAGGCGTTCGTAGGGAATGCCGATCAGACCCGTGGTTGCCGCTATAGCCGCAACGCGTTGCCACAGCGGCGTTACTTCGATGCGGTCGATCCGGTTGCCCCAGGCATCCCACTGCGTCAGCGTGGGTTCGTTGAGCCGGTCGCGTAACTGGAACTCATAGAGCTCGCGGCCAGCAAGCTGACCCATCGCGACCAGTTCGTCCTCGATGGCCCGCAGCACATCCGCAGGCAGTTTGCGCCGCAGGTATGCGCGCAGGAAAACGTCATCCTGGTACTGATTACCCAAGCGCGGCGGCGATTGGATGAAAGGCTCTTCGGACTTCCCGTTCGCCTCGCTTGCCTGCCGCCTGTCGCCAGCGCCTTTCATCTCACTTCTGCCAATCCACCCTCGACACCATCCGGCGACAGCAGCGTTTGCCACAACTGGATGCGGCGCGCACGAAACGATGCGGCGGATGCCAGCAGCCAATATTCCCACATGCGGCGAAACCGTTCGCCATAACGAGGTGCAAGGTCGGGCCACGCCGCGCGGAATCGCTCATCCCACGCCAGCAGCGTGCGGTCGTAGTACGGCCCGAAGGAATGCCAGTCCTCGACTACGAACAGATGCTCCACCGCCTTGGTGATCTGCGCCATGGACGGCAGCATCGAGTTGGGGAAAATGTAGCGCTCGATCCACGGATCGTTGGCTTCCATGGAGGTGTTACTGCCGATCGAATGCAGCAGAAACAGGCCTTGCGGCGCGAGCAGCCGGCGTACCGTTTCGAAATAAGCACGGTAGTTACGGAAACCCACGTGCTCGAACATGCCCAGCGAGTAGATCCGGTCGAAGCGACCCGCCACGCTGCGATAGTCCTGCAGCAGGATCGTCACCGGCAAGCCCTTGCAGCGTTCGGTCGCGGTGCGCGCCTGATTCTTGGATACCGTTACGCCGGTCACCTTGACGCCGTAGCGCTCGGCGGCGAAGCGCGCGGCGCCACCCCAGCCGCAGCCGATATCGAGCACATTCATCCCGGGTTGCAGCCGCAATTTGCGACAGACCAGATCGAGCTTCGCTTCCTGCGCTTCTTCCAGCGTATGGGCGTCGCGCCAGTAGGCGCAGCTGTAGATCATCCTCGGGTCGAGCATTCGCGCGTACAGATCGTCGCCGATGTCGTAGTGGCGTTCGCCAACCCTGAAGGATCTGCCGGGACTCTGCGGATTGAAGATCCGCGCGCTCAGTACCGCCCACATCTGCATGAAAGACGGCAGGTGCTGTTCGGCCTGCGAGCGGAACACCCGATACAGCATTTCATCGAGTCGTTCGCAGTCCCACTGCCCATCCATGTAGGCTTCGCCGACACCGAGGGTGCCGCGCGCCAACACTCGCTGGAAGAAATGATCGTCGCGCACCTGGATATCCCAGGGATGACCGCCGTTGAGCGCAACGTCGGTTCCGCTCAACAGGGATTCAACTGCGGCACGATAGCGGGTCATGGGTACAACCTGCGATACGAGCTACGAAACAAGGGTCCGCGGCAATAGCCGAACCTACCAACCCCTTACGCACGACGCCCCGGTTGGTTCCGTTAACTCAGGTTTGCGCCGTTGGGAAATGATGTCAAGGGTCCGACGGATACTCCGTACGGCCGCTACCTGCCGCCTGCGATTCTCGGCACCTCCCCGCTCGTCCCCATCGCCCGCCCCATCAGGAATCGCTTCGCCAGCAGATTACGGTCGACTACCGACAACCCCATCCGCCGCAGCCACGCGAGGCTCGGACTTGCATTGCTGAACAGGCGGTTCAATCCATCGATCAGCCCCAGCGCGAACACGTTTTCGCTTTTTCGCCAGCGCTCGTAACCGCGCAGCACCCGTAGCTCGGCCATCGATACCGCATTGCCGCCAGCGGCCAATTCGCTTGCCAGCGTCTCCACCAGCGCCGCGCAGTCCAGCAGCCCGAGGTTGACTCCCTGCCCCGCCAGAGGATGGACCGCATGGGCCGCATCGCCGACCAGCACAAAGCGAGGCTTGCAGTAGTTACGCGCATGGGTAAGACGTAACGGGAATTGAGCGCGCGGGCCGCCGACCCCTATGTCGCCCAATACACCGCCCAGGGCGACACTCAGCTCATTCGCAAGTTGCTCGGACGAACAGTTGACCAATTGTTGTGCGTGGTCGGGAGTCGTGGTCCACACGATCGAGCTGCGGCCATCGAACAACGGCAGAAATGCCAGCGGACCCGCGGGCAGGAATCGCTGCCAGGCAGTTTGCCGATGCGGATGCTGGGTACTTACATGCGTGACGAATGCCCGCTGGTCGTATTCCCAACCGCTGGTTTCGATGCCCGCGAGTTTGCGGCTGGACGAAGCGGCGCCATCCGCACCGACCACCAGCGCTGCCGTCACCTTGCGACCGTCCGCCAGGCTGACCGTGGCGTTGTCGTCGCCGAATTCGAGTCCCGTCAACTCGGCGCGCAGCACGGTGACCCTTTCGCGCAATGACGCGGACTCGTAGATCGCCCATTGCAGGCGGCGGTTCTCAACGATATAGCCAAGATCGGGCTCACTGGATTCGCTGGCTGCGAAATGAATTGAACCCGCCCCACCCGCTGCGCCGGTCGCATCCCACACGACCATGTCAGTGTAAGCGCAGAGTCGTCGCGGATCGATCTTCGGCCATGCACCGATCGACTCCAGTATCCGCTGCGACCCGCGCGATATCGCGGAGACGCGCAGGTCCACCTCCCGATCCGTCGGTGGCATCGTCGGCGGTTGCGCCTCGAGCAAAGCGATACGCAGCTCGCCCAGTTCGCGATTGCCGGCCGCCAGCGCGGCCAGGCATGCGCCGACCATGCCGCCGCCGATGATGAGGAGGTCGAAGTCGGGGCGGGTCATGATGAGCGCGATGAAGGTGATGGAAGTGATGCCGGTGATGAAGGTACTGAAACGCAGCGGCGGTCCTGTCTGGCCGGCATCACTTGCATCACCTCCATCACTTTCATCACTTCCTGAGCCCCGCCCCGCGTGCCAGCCGCGGGATCTTCCCAGCCGCGCCAAGCGACAACTGCGACATCGCGTCCTTTGCGGCAGGCATCAGGTCGAAGGCCAGCAGCCCGAGGTCACGGGCGAGCTTCGCCGGACCGAAAGGCTGGGTGAAGAGGCGCACCAGTCCGTCAGTAAAGCCAACGATCTTGCCGCGATCGGCCTGGCGCCACTCGCGATAGCGATCCAGCAACAATCCGTCGCCCGCGTCGAAGCCCGCTGCGGATTGACCGAGACCATCGGCAAGCACTTCGGCCAGGCTGGCTGCGTCGCGCAAGCCCAGGTTGAATCCTTGTCCGGCAATGGGGTGCAGGGCCTGCGCCGCGTTGCCGATCACCGCAAGGCGTTGCGCGACGTGTTCGTCGGAGCGGGTCAGCGACAGCGGATAGAGCTGCCGAGTACCCACCTTGGTGAACCTGCCCAGACGAAAACCGAACGCCTGCTGCAGTCGAGCCAGGAAGCTGGTGTCGTCGAGCTTCGCGACCTCCTCCGCCACCTCGGGAGCGAACGTCCAGATCAACCCCACGCGCCCTTCGGACATTGGCAGCAGCGCCAGCGGACCGGCGGATGTGAAGCGCTCGTAGGCAACGTAATCGTGGAAGCGCTGCGTGAACACGTTGGTCACCAGCGCCATCTGCCCGTAATCCCAGGTCTCCGCGCCGATCCCCGCTGCCGCGCGGACCGTCGACTGCGCGCCGTCGGCGGCCACAACCAAGCCGGCATCAATCGTTGCGGTGCGCCCTTCCTCGAGTTCGCAATGAAGGGTTCGATGCTGTTCGTGCAACTCCACGTCGGTTACACGCGCGGGAGCAAGAACGCTGACGGAACGTTCCTGTAACTGGCGCCAGAGCGCCGCACCGATGACCTGGTTGGTGACGACGAACCCGAGTGCCGGCAGCCCCTGCTCCTGCGCATCGATTCGTGCGAAGCCGAAGCGACCCTGATCGGAAATGTGGATCCGGCGGATCGGGGTGGCATCGCGCTCGAACAGCGGCCACACACCCAGGCCGGTGAAGATGCGACGGCTGCCGTTCGATATCGCCGTGGTGCGATCGTCGAAGCTCGGCTGATCGCCGGACCCGAACGGGTGCGCCTCGATGAGGACGACTGTCAGGTCGAGTTGCGACAGCGCCAGGGCAAGGCTGGCCCCGACCAGTCCGCCACCGACGATAGCGACATCGACCTTCATGAGATCTTCATGGAATGACTACCCACCGGATGGCTCCCATCAGGCCGCGTGCATCAGTTTCTCGATGGCATCGGCATCCTTGACCAGCGCGCCGGTCAGAACCTCATTGCCATCGCGGGTCACCGCCACATCATCCTCGATGCGCACGCCGATGTTCCACCAACGCTTCGCGACCCCCTTGGTGCCTGCTGGAATATAGATGCCGGGCTCGACGGTCAGGACCATTCCCGGTTCGAGCACGCGCCAGTGCTCTGCGACCTTGTAGTCGCCCACGTCGTGCACGTCCATGCCCAACCAGTGACCGGTGCGGTGCATGAAGAACCTGCGGTATGCGCCATCCTTGATGAGGGCCGGCACCTTGCCCTTGAGGATTCCCAGCTTGACCAGCCCCTGGGTGATCGCTTTAACCGCCGCATCGTGCGGTTCATTCCAGTGGTTGCCGGGCCTCGTCTTCTCGATTGCCGCGTACTGCGCCTCGAGCACGACTTCGTAGATCGCTCGCTGCTCAGGGCTGAAACGGCCGCCGACCGGGAAGGTACGGGTGATGTCGGAGGCATATAGATCGTATTCGCAACCGGCGTCGATCAACAGCAGTTCGCCATCGTTCAGCTCGGCCGAGTTCTCGTGGTAGTGCAGGATGCAGGAATTGGCTCCGCCACCAACGATGGGGTGGTAGGAAATGTCGGCCCGGTTGCGGCCAAATTCGTGCAGCAGCTCGGCCATCACTTCGTATTCCATGCGGCCGGGTCGGGTGAAACGCATGGCGCGTTCATGAGCGGCGACGGCGATGCGGGCGGATTGTCGCATTGCATCCAGCTCGGGGCGGGATTTGAACAGCCGCATGTCATGCAGGAAGTGATCGAGCGCGACGAACTCCTGCGGCGGCAGGCTGCCGGTGCGCGACTGGGCCTTCAGCTCATTCACCCAGCCGATCACCCGTTGATCGAACTCCTGGTGCAATCCCATCGTGTAGTAGACACGCGAGCAGTTCTCCATCAACCCCGGCAGGATGTCGTCGATATCGCCGATGGGGAATGCATCGTCGGCACCGTAGTCCCGCGTTGCACCCTCCGGACCGGCGCGACGGCCGTCCCAGGTCTCACGCGCCGGATCACGGTCGCGAACGAACAACACATATTCGGCATGCACGCGGCCGGGAATCAGGACCGCAACCGCCTCGGGCTCCGGGAAACCGCTCAGGTAGAAGAAATCACTGTCAGGACGATAGTGATAACTGACGTCGCTGTTACGGGACTTCTCGGGGACCGCCGGCAGGATGGCGATGCTGCCCTTACCCATCATCTTCAGAAGCTGGCGGCGGCGGCGAGCGAATTCGTCTTTGCGCATGGCAGTGGTCGGTGTGGTCTCAGGCCGGAAGACTTTGCATGTGAACAACCTGCGGGCAGCCCGCACAGGCGTCGGCAACGCTAGGGAAAAAGGGTCATGACTGAAGCAATTGCCGAAGTTGCGGCGGCGTCGGTAAGGGCGAGCTTCATCGCAGGCTAGTGGGGCTGCTGGACATCGGACTCGCCATCGGTGGCGTCACCGGGCGGTGCAGAACTGGTTTGCAGCTCATCGTGGATGAGCTGTACCCCGACGCGCACATACTCCACCACTTCGGCGTAGGACTCTTCCTCCTGCTCGCCCGCCTCGCCGACCTCCACTGTGGCACGGCCAATGTGAGTAAAGTCGCGCAGCACCTCATTGACGTTGTCAGGCAGCTTTTCCGCCTTGAGCGCTACGCCGGTAGCGAATCCATAGAGAAAGCCCTGACACCACTGCGACAGAGCCGTGGTACGCCGCTCCAGCGTACTGTCGTCGTCCGGCAGCAGAGGCTCGAACTCCATTTCATCGCCACGCAGGGCGCGGACGGTATCGGCGAACAGCAACTGCAGCGGCTGCTCGCTCGACGCCGCTAACGGCAGGGATTCATCCGGTGCGAACTCTTCGAGCCAGCGCTGGAGGGGATAGTCGGCATTGGTGCACAGCGCCCCGCAAAGGCATCCGTGCGCCTCGGCGGCGACAACTGTGGTGGTCAAGCCGTCGATTACGCGCTCGACTTCGGCGAAGGTCACTTGCAACATCATGGTTATGTTAGCACTGTGGACGTCGGCCACGCCTTACCCGCACGTCGTTTGACCGTACTGGTAGCCGGTCGCATAATCGACCGCGTCAGCGAAACCAGGCAGAAATCCTCGATGTACCCAGCGTTCAATCCGGCGGCAGCCCAGCACGAATGGCAGCTCTTCGAGCAACGCCTGGACGAGCTGGTCACGATGGTGACGCAGTTGAAAGAGGAGAATCGCGCGCTGCGGCAGCGGCTCGATAGCCTGATGACCGAACGCGCCGGCCTGCTGCAGAAGAACGAGCAGGTGCGCACCCGGGTCGAAGCAATGATCGGACGATTGAAAGCAATGGAGCACGGGGCATGACCGATCGAACCGTCCGCGTCAGCGTGCGCATCCTGGAAAAGGAATACCAGGTTGCCTGTCTTCCCGAAGAGCGTTCGGAGCTGCTGGATTCCGCCGAGTACGTAAACGGCAAGATGCGCGAGATCCGCGATGGCGGTAACGTCGTCGGACTGGACCGCATCGCAGTCATGGTCGCGCTCAACCTGGCGCACGAATTGCTGAAGGTACGCAACCACGGCGATGGCCTCGATGCCGAGTCGGGGCAGAAGGTGCGCCGCATGCGCGAACGCGTCGAAGCGGCGCTGACCAAGGGGCAACAGCTGGATCTGTAAACCCGGATCCGCGGCGACGGAATACGTCGCTGGTCGTTGATTACGGGACGCAGTGGACTGCCGGATTGATTGACAGAAAGAGGTTTGCGGACAATTCGCGATGCAGTCGCAACTTTCTGCGCCGGCAGTTCGTTTAGGATAGCGCTCGGATATTGGTCAGCGGACCGGCCCTGGGCCATACCTGGGTCGTCGAAAGTCCGGTGACGGAATGGTTTGATATGGCGCCGCCTGCGGTGTTCGAAATGTGTCGGGTTACCTCTCGACCCTAATGTAAACACCCTCGGGGTTCGGTCTCATGTCGGCATTGTGCAAGTCCGTCTCGAACGGAAAGCCTGAGTCGCCATGGCTGCGTCCCACCTATTGCTCGTGTCGAGAGCAATGGCTCATTACGGCACAGGCGGGTGGCGCCACCCTCTCTTCGGATTCAGTGACACGGGTGACAGAAGTCACAGGGGTGACAGTGGCCTGCAACAAGAGCCATGACCACCCGCTCCGCAACCCACTTCGTATTTCGTCTGCTCCTTCGTAATTCGCGTAGTCCCTGTACCCCTGTCACTCCTGTGACCCCCGTGACTCCTGTCACCTCTTCCACCATGACATCCGGACGCGTCGAACCATAGAATCGCCGGCGCAATGATCACACCCTCCTCCGCGCCATCAGCCGACACGACCCTGGCCGTTATCGATCACGCGGTCATCGGCCATGACGAGCGCGATCACAACCAGACGGAGTACGGCCGAAGGCGCGCGCAGTTGCGAACCGAGATGCGCTCCCGCCGCAGGCGGGTGACCGATCGAGAACAAGCTGCTGCAGCGCAAGCACTCGGTAGTGTCGTCCTCCGCCATGGCTTGTTGCGGCGGGGCATGCGAGTGGCGGTGTATCAGGCTCACGGTCGCGAAGCCGACCTGTCACGGGTCATTGCCATCGCGCGACGCCGCGAATGTGTCTTGTACCTGCCCGCAATCATTCGCCATCGTGCCGGCCTGATGGATTTCGTCCGCTTCGATGCGGATACGCCACTGCTCCCCAATGCCTTCGGCATTCACGAACCCGATCTCGCCGCCGGCAAGCGCATCCCGCTGCGGGAACTCGATCTGATTCTGGTGCCACTGCTGGCTGTGGATACCGATGGCTGGCGCCTGGGCAGCGGCGGCGGTTTTTACGACCGGCGCTTGCATCGACTACGCGCGGAACGTCGCTGGCGCCGCCCCCGTCTCGTCGGCGTCGCCTACGAATTCCAGCGCATCGCACACCTCGATCACGAATCCTGGGATGTGCCGCTGGATGCTGTAATTACCGAGTCAAACCTGTATCCCATACCGCGTCGGTCCAGCCGCTGACGCTGGCCGCCGATTGCTTCCGCATTCGCTACCCCCGTATCGCCACCCCATCGCTACCCCATTGCTACCTAGTGAGACCTCGATGAACTACTGGCTCATGAAGTCCGAACCCGACAGCTTCAGCATCGACGCTCTGGCCGCCGCCCCCGATCGCACCACCGCCTGGGATGGCGTTCGCAACTTCCAGGCGCGCAATTTCCTGCGCGACGACATGCAGAAGGGCGACCTCGCCTTCTTCTATCACTCCAGCTGCGATGTGCCGGGCATCGTCGGCATCGTCAAGGTGGTAAGCACCGGCTACCCCGATCCGACCGCATTCGATCCGGCCCACCACCACTACGATGCCGACAGCGACCGCAGCAATCCGCGCTGGTACATGGTCGATATCAAGCTGGTGAAGAAGCTCAAACGCATCGTCACGCTGGACGAGCTGCGCTCGCACGTGGGCGGCAAACTGAAGAACATGATCGTGCTCAAACGCGGCAACCGACTCTCCATCACACCGGTGACGAAGTCGGAATGGGAGTTCATCACCTCACTCGAATGAGCATCGCGATGACGTGCGATGAGAAGTCGCGCAACAATTTTGCACACAGCTCTTGCTTGCCATTTTCAATTTATGTATATACTTCGCTCGGACTAACTCGACATGGAGATTAATGACTATGGCAACTAAGGCAAAGAAATCAGCAAAGAAGAAAGGCGGCAAGAAGAAGGCTGCCAAGAAGAAGTAAATTTTCTTCTTGTTGATGTAGATAAGGACTGTGCCCGCGAAAGCGGGCACAGTCGTTTTCGGAGCTGGAAAAACCGGCATTTCATGACAACTCGTCGGGGACCGAAGCATCCATGAACGCAGACCGGCAGAAGCAGTTGGCCGCACAGGCAGCACTCACTTACCTCAACGAAGACACCGTCATCGGCGTCGGCACCGGGTCGACCGTCAACCATTTCATCGACGCATTGGCCGCGCAAAAGTTGCGCATTCGGGGTGCCGTATCGAGTTCGGAGGCCTCCACCGAGCGTTTGAAGCGTCACGGCATCGAGATCGTCGACCTCAATGCGGCGGGCGATCTCGATCTGTATGTCGATGGTGCGGACGAGTCGGACCGCCAGTTGCGACTGATCAAGGGCGGTGGGGGTGCGCTGACGCGGGAGAAGATCGTGGCGGCCGCATCCCGGCGCTTCATCTGCATTGCCGATGAATCCAAGCTGGTGGAGGTCCTCGGCAAGTTTCCCCTGCCCGTAGAAGTCATTCCGATGGCCCGCTCCTACGTGGCACGGCAGCTGGTCAAGCTCGGCGGCCATCCGATCTGGCGCGACCGCTTCGTCACCGACAACGGCAATCAGATCCTCGATGTCCACAACCTGCGGCTGACCGATCCGGTAGCGGCCGAAATCGATATCGGTGCGATCACCGGCGTGGTTACCGTAGGACTATTCGCGCGCCGAGCGGCGGATATCCTCATCCTCGGTACCGATGCCGGAGTGAAGACATTGCAGGCCGAAGGCTGAAGCAGAGGACGGAAAATTGACGGTTGACCGGTAACGGTTAACCGTCAGAACGAAGGCGCTCAGGGGCGATTGCCTGCCTTCAGTCGTCAATCGTCATCGCTCCTCGGGCACCTTCGACTCTCTGAGTCCGGGCCGTCGACTCGCGACGCTCAACCATCAATTTTCCTTATCTCACTGATCAACGCCGGCCCGCGATAGACCATGCCGGTATAGATCTGCAGCAGGTCTGCCCCCGCCTCCATCATTGCGAGCGCATCCGACGCAGCAGCGATTCCACCCACTCCGACGATCGCAACCTGTCCCGCGAAAACCGATCGCAGCGTCCGCACGGTTTGCAGTGCCAGCGAATGCAGCGGGGCACCGCTCAATCCACCCACCTCCGCACTCCCCTTCTCCATGCCGGGCGAACCATTTTCGAGTCCCGGCCTTGTCACTGTGGTGTTGGTGGCGATCACCCCATCCATTCGCAGCCGCAGCATGAGATGGGCCATGGGCAACAGCTCATTCGGCGGTATGTCGGGTGCTACTTTCGTCAGCAACGGGATCGGCCTCCCATGCACCGCAACCAATGCGTCGCGCTCCGTCAGCAACGCCTCAAGGATCGACTGCAACTGATCCGGTTGCTGCAACTGCCGCAGATCGCGCGTATTCGGTGAGGATACGTTTATAGCGACGTAGTCGGCGTACGGGGCCAGGACACGGAAGCATGCGACGTAGTCGTCTATAGCCCGCTCATTGGGCGTCGTCGCGTTCTTACCGATGTTCACGCCACAGATCCCGGTGAAGCGCCGATGAGCAAGACGCGCTGCAACCGCGGCAGCCCCCTCATTGGGGAAGCCCATGCGATTGATGAGCGCAGCGGATTTGGGAAGGCGAAACAATCGCGGCAATGGTTGCCCGGCCTGCGCTCGCGGCGTGACGGTACCCACCTCAACGAAGCCGAACCCAAGGGCAGCCAGAGCATCGATGTAGCGACCGTTCTTGTCGAAGCCCGCCGCCAGACCAATGCGATTCGGGAAGCTCAGACCCATTACCGATACAGGTGCCGACCCGACGTTGCCACCGAACCGCACCCCTGATCGATATGCGAGCTGCGCCATCGAGAGGGCCATGGAATGGGCAGTCTCAGGCTCGAGCGTAAAGAGTGCGCTGCGTACTAGACGATACATCGTGCCTTCAGCGTCCCATGTTCGAGACGAAACACAAAGAGCTCATACCTGCCGCCCTATACCTTGGAACCGCTGTGCAGGTGAACCAAGCGAGCGGAGTTCGTACTGTGACTGGCGATGATTCACACCCGGCAACCACCTATCAGCCCACTCACTTGTGCGATTCGCTACAACGCCGCTGGACCACGGATGAGCGACTTCGTCAGTGGCTCGTCGATACGATCTTAGATGTCGCGCGTCTGAGGCTGGCAGAGGCACGATTGCGACGGGATCATCGACACCTCATGCAGTTAGCAGAGTCGGGTCGACATAACGCACGTCACTCGTCCTTCGCTGCCTCGACTTGCGGATCGATGATGCCATCAGGGGAACTGTCGGCGCTCTCAACACTCACTGGCTCGCGTTGCGTAGTGCTCGCTCCGTACTACCTCATTGAATGCCGCGCCCATCACTTCGCCAGCGCAACGAACAGACATTGTGGAGATCTGTTTGCTCGCAATATCCGCCACCCATCGTGCAAGCATCAACATCAGACGCATCGATGTCACCCCAGATGCCGGTACGAGAGATGCGCACAAGAAGCGGTTTCCAACAGAGCGTTGACGTGCATCCCGGGTGAATCTATCGAGCCCCTGATCGAACCTCGGTCATGCGTCGAAGCCCGGAGCGCAGATTCTTACCCCCGATCTTCATCAACGAAGAACTCGCCGAGCGGACGCTCTTTTGAACAAGGGGCCGCATTAGGTACTTCGCGAATCTCGCGCTGTCAGTCAAAGCACCGATTGCAGCACGGCACCGCCAGTACCCATTGGTCACGTCGTTTCGATATTCAAATTCGCTATGGGTGGATTTGTCGACGCAGGGCACTTCAGCCCCGGCTGACAGGACGCCAAAAACAAAAAGGCCCGCTACTAAGCGGGCCCTTTGTTTGGTTGGGGGACTAGGATTCGAACCTAGGTTGACGGAGTCAGAGTCCGTAGTCCTACCACTAGACGATCCCCCAGCACCTGGATCAGCGCTTGGAGAACTGCGTACCGCGGCGGGCCTTACGGAAGCCGACCTTCTTACGCTCGACTTCGCGCGCATCGCGCGTCACGTAGCCGGCATCGCGCAGCTGCTTGCGCAGCGTTTCATCGTACTCAAGCAAAGCGCGGGTCAGACCGTGGCGGATCGCGCCAGCCTGACCGGTGGTGCCGCCGCCGGCGACAGTCACACTGATATCGAACTTGTTTTCGAGCTGCACCAGCTCCAGCGGCTGACGCACGATCATGCGGGCGGTCTTGCGGCCGAAGAACTGATCGAGCGTACGGTCGTTGACCGTGATGTTGCCACTACCGGGACGCAGAAAAACCCGCGCCGTGGAGGTCTTGCGCCGGCCGGTGCCGTAATTGGTCGAAATCGCCATGGTGTATGTGCCTTAAGCTCTTGGGCTGTAGCGTTGATTCGGGGCCGAGATCAGATCTCGAGCGCCTTCGGTTGCTGCGCTGCGTGCGGATGTTCCGCGCCGGAGAATACATGCAACTTCTTGAACATTTTCCGGCCGAGCGGGTTCTTCGGCAGCATGCCCTTCACCGCGAACTCGATCGCCCGCTCCGGGTGCTTGTCGAGCAGCTTCTCAAGACTGGTGGTCTTGATGCCGCCCATGTAGCCGGTGTGGTGATGGTAGAACTTGTCGGTCAGTTTCTGGCCCGTGACGCGGATCTTGCCCGCATTCAGGACGATGATGTTGTCGCCAGTGTCCACGTTAGGTGTGTAGGAGGCCTTGTGCTTGCCGCGCAGGCGGGTTGCCAGCATCGAAGCCAGGCGGCCGAGCGTCTTACCGCTCGCATCCACTACAAACCAATCACGACGGACCGTAGCCTCGTTGGCGAACACGGTTCTCATTGAATTCTCCGGGAAAATCTCATGCCGGGGGCGAAAAGGCCGGCAAGTTTAAAGGACGACCCCGGCCTTTGCAAACCGTTTGATGATCCGCCACCGAAGCGGCGAGCTCAGCAAGGAATCCGAGGTCGGCTCGGGGTCTGCCTGGGGCGTTACCGGCGTGGATACTCGCGGATTCCGAGGCGAATTGCGAGGCGAATTGCGAGGCGAATCCTGCGGGGCTTCGACCGGATCCCGACATATATAATGTGCTGCATGCCCGCCTCTTCCGCCAATCGTCCCATCGGACGAAATATCTCAGTCTTCGACAGGCTGATTGTATCCACCGACCAGGCCCTGCGGACCCTCTTTGGGTCAGCCGCGAGCCCGGCTGCGCGACCCTACCCCGCCGAGGGCATCGAGGAAACCGTCGCTGCGTCGGCGCAACGCCGACAAGCGGCCGCACTGATGCGGGTCAATCATTCCGGTGAAGTTGCTGCCCAGGCCCTGTACCAGGGTCAGGCCGCGGTGGCTTCCGATCCGCAGACCCAGGAACGACTGGCCGAGGCCGGCCGCGAAGAAACGGAACATCTGGCCTGGTGCGCCCGCCGCATCGCAGAGCTTGGGGGCCGCACCAGCGTGCTCAATCCACTGTGGTATGCCGGTTCCTTTGCGATCGGGGCGCTCGCCGGACTGACTGGCGACCGTAACAGCCTGGGTTTCGTTGCGGAGACCGAACGGCAGGTGGTCGAACACCTGGAACAGCACCTGCGAGTGCTGCCGCAGGAGGACCGGCGCACCCGCGCCATCGTCGAACAGATGAGCGCCGATGAAGCTCGCCATGGCAGCAACGCGATATCCGCCGGGGCTGCAACATTGCCGTCATTCGCGCGTGGCTTGATGAAGGTTACTGCGAAAGTGATGACACACAGCGCATACTGGGTATAGTAGCTCGCATAATCAAACGCTTGCGGTCCGGGCGCATACTGTATTAAAAGGCGCGCACGACATAATCGTCGCAAGTTTCATCTGATCACAGCTTAGGGGTGGGTATGGAAGAGGGCGCAAGGCCGTTGAGCGATATTCCGGCTATCAACCGGTTTCTGAGCTATTGCCGCATCCGCACGGTGCCCTCCAAGACCGTCGTCATCCACGCCGGCGACTTGCCGGACGTGCTGTACTACATCGTCAGCGGCTCGGTCGAAGTGATGATCGAGGACGAGGAAGGCAACGAGATGGTGCTGGCCTACCTCAACAAGGGCCAGTTCTTCGGTGAAATGGGCTTGTTCTACGAGCAGCCCACCCGCAGTGCCTGGGTTCGCACCCGTCAACAGTGCGAATTGGCGGAAATGACCTATCCCCGCTTCCGCCAGCTGGCGGCGGAAAGCCCCGGACTGGTGTTCGAACTTGCAACGCAGCTCGCCACCCGCCTGGATCGCACCAATCGCAAGCTCGGCGATCTCGCCTTCGTCGATGTCACCGGCCGGGTTGCACACGCGATCATGGATCTGTGCAGCGAACCCGACGCGATGACGCATCCCGAAGGCATGCAGATCAAGGTCAGCCGCCAGGAACTGTCCCGGCTGGTTGGCTGCTCCCGCGAAATGGCGGGCCGCGTGCTGAAGGTTCTCGAGGACCAGGGCCTGCTGCGCGCTACCGGCAAGACCATCGTGGTGTTCGGCGCACGTCCGAAGATGAAGACGAAGCCACCACTGGCCGCTGCAGCCGCCGCTGCCGTTCGTCCCGGCGCTCGCGATAGCATGATCGACGAAGACGATGAGGATGATGAGGACGACGAGGATTGAACTGCCGCCTCGTGCTCTCGTCTCTACCCTTTTGAGATGAGAGCACGCAGCAACCGTACCGCGCCCTTTGTTTCATGTAGAGGGCAAAACTCAAAGACGATCCCTTACAGAACTATTTCGACGCCGCGGCTATCTCAGCCCGCATCGCGGCGATCGTCGCCTTGTAATCCTTCGCGCCGAATATTGCCGAGCCCGCGACGAATGTGTCCGCGCCAGCACGCGCGATCTCGCGGATATTGTCGACCTTCACGCCGCCATCGATTTCCAGGCGAATCTGCCTGCCACTGGCAGCGATCCGCTGCCGCGCCTGCTGCAGTTTCGGCAGCGCCGTGCCGATGAACTTCTGACCGCCGAAGCCCGGGTTGACCGACATCAGCAGAATCATGTCCACCTTGTCGATGAGGTGATCCAGCCAGTTCAGCGGCGTCGCCGGATTGAATACCAGCCCCGGCTTGCAGCCCTGTTCGCGAATCAGCTCCACCGTGCGATCGACGTGTTCGCTGGCCTCGGGATGGAAAGTGATCCAGGTCGCCCCCGCCTTGGCGAAGTCCGGAATGATGCGATCCACCGGCTTCACCATCAGGTGCACATCGATGGGTGCAGTAATGCCGTGTTTGCGCAGCGCCTCGCACACCTGCGGACCGATGGTGAGGTTCGGTACATAGTGATTGTCCATGACGTCGAAGTGAATCGAGTCAGCGCCGGCTTCGATAACCGCACGGACTTCCTCACCGAGACGAGCGAAGTCGGCGGAGAGAATCGACGGGGCAATCCATGGGGTAAGCATAAAGCGGCTCCGATCACGAGTGACGAGTGACGAGTGACGAGTGACGAGTGACGAGTGACGAGGATTCTGTCTTCCTCAGCCCCTGTCAACATCAACCGCTGAAGTGTCACTCGATGTGACACTGTCAAACTCAGTCGCCCAGCTATCTCGTGCCTATCTCATGCCGCGCGCATCGCGCAGCACTTCGTAGGCCGCGCGGATCTGTCGGGTTTTTTCTTCCGCGACCTTCATCATCGATTCGGGCAACCCTTTGGCGTGCAGCTTGTCCGGATGATTCTGATTCATCAGCCGCCGGTAGGCCTTGGTCATTTCACTGTCGGAAGCGGTCGCAGCAATGCCCAGCACTTCATAAGCTTGCGCAACGCGATCCACCGCCGGCTTTGGACTGGGTTGACGCGAGGACTGCTGCATGCGCAGCAGCGCTTCCATCTGCACCAGTTCGTAAGTGGAGATACCGAGCACACCGCAGACGCGAGTCAAAACCTTGCGGCCCGCCGGATTGAGACTGCCACCCCATAGCCCAGCCTGCAGCTGGATCTGGACGAACATGCGGCACAGATCGGGCCGGTTGCGGCACGCCCGCTGCAATTGCTGCAGCGTGCTATCGAGCGGGAAATCCTGGGACTTGCCCTGCGTGAATAGCTGGATGGCCAGCCGCACCTCACGCTCGCCGAGCTGCAACTCGTTCATCATCGCGCGAGCAGCACGAATCTCCTCTTCCGAGACACGACCGTCCGCCTTGGCCAGATGCCCCATCACCTGAAAGGTGGCGCGGAAGAACACCTCCTGCACGTCGAATGAATTCGCGCTGGACGAATTCATGCGCGCCGCCTGGGCGTTGCGGATCCCCTCCTCCGCGTGAACGTCGAACATGTGGCCGATGAAAGCGCCGAACAAAGCGCCCACTGGACCTGCCGCAAACACGCCAACTACGGCGCCCAGCGCTTTACCTTGCCAGATCATGCCTGCGATCTTTATCCCGTGGACCAGCCCGTGTGGAGAAAACCCGTGTTGAAGCCGGGGCGGGCCGCTGCGACAATCGCCGAGGTCAGCCCTGCCGCCATGGTAGCAGTGCACACGCGCAGAACCGCTGCCGCCACCACAGAAATCTTTCATCCGGAAGCACGCAATGTCGCAGATCCCCGCATCCCCGCCCATGCTCGAATCGAACCTGCGCGGCCTGCAACGCATTCACCAGGGCAAGGTGCGCGATATCTACGCGATCGATGCGGATCACATGCTGATCGTGACGACCGACCGCCTGAGCGCGTTCGACGTGGTGCTGCCGAATCCGATTCCCGGCAAGGGCCGGGTGCTGACGGAAATTTCACGGTTCTGGTTCGAGCGGACCGGCCACATCATTCCCAATCACCTGACCGGCCTGTCCTTGCAGGACGTCGTGACCGACGCCGGAGAACGTGCGCTGATTGCCGATCGCAGCATGATAGTGAAGCGTTTGCGCGCACTGCCGATAGAAGCGGTGGTGCGTGGTTACCTGATTGGTTCCGGCTGGAAGGACTATCAGCAGACAGGAATGGTCTGCGGCATCTCCTTACCGACGGGACTACGCCAGGCGGATCGCCTGCCCGAGCCGCTGTTCACGCCCGCAACCAAGGCGGACATGGGCGAGCATGACGAGAACATCAGTTACGAGAAGGTCGTCGCCGCAATCGGCCGCGGCCTGGCCGAACAGGTGCGTGCGAGCGCCCTCGCCTTGTACTCGTTCGCGGCCCAGCACGCGGCGGCACGCGGCATCATCATCGCCGATACCAAATTCGAATTCGGTGTCGACGCTGCCGGTCATCTCACGCTCATCGATGAAGCGCTCACTCCGGATTCGTCGCGCTTCTGGCCGGTCGACACCTATCGTCCCGGCATCAGCCCGCCGAGCTTCGACAAGCAGTTCGTGCGCGACTACCTGGAAACCCTGGACTGGGACAAGCGCGCGCCCGGTCCTGAACTGCCGCCGGATCTGGTTGCGAGAACCAGCGAGAAATATGCCGAGGCGCTGCGCCGTCTGACCACCTGACTCGAACCGGGGATGAAAGGACGGATGTGAACGAGCCGACAGACCCCAGCACAGTACAGAACGATTCCCCGGCATCCGCCCGCCATCAACCAGGGCACGCAGCGGCAACCGCGGCTGCGCACGCACCAACCAAAATCGCACTCGCGCTGACGCGAGCGCGCATGCGGCGGCACATGCCGCGCACCATCACGCTGATCTACCTGGCGGTGGGTGCATTGTGGATTTTCTTCACCAACCGCTTTCTGTGGCAACTCAACCTGACCCGCCTGCGGCAACTCGATCTGCAAACGTACAAGGGCCTGATATTCGTCTTCGGCTCCGGGCTGATGCTGTATCTGCTGCTCAGGCGCTACGAGCGCAAGGAGCATGAAGCGACGACCAAGCTGATCGAATCGCAGCAACAGGTGCAGAGCATGAACACCGAATTGGAGCGGCGTGTCGCCGAACGCACGCTGCAACTCGAGTCCGCCAACCGAGAGTTGGAGGCATTCGCTTACGCGGTGTCACATGATCTGCGGGCGCCGCTGCGCAGTATGGGTGGATTCAGCCAGATCCTCTACGACTCCGCCTCGCCCGAGCTCGACGAGAAGTCGCGGCACTACCTGCACCGCATCCACGATTCCAGCGTACGCATGTCGATGTTGATCGAAGATCTGCTGAGCTTATCGCGCATCAATCGTGGCGAGCTGACGCGACGGCCGGTCGATTTGAGCCAGATCGCCCTGGAATCGGCCGCGACCCTGCGCGACCGCCATCCCGAGCGCGAGGTCGAGCTGACGGTCGAACCCGGCATGCAGGTCAACGGCGATATGCGCCTGCTGCGTATCGCGATGGAGAACCTGCTCGACAACGCCTGGAAATACTCCGCGCATGCGACGCCGGCGAAGATCGCGGTGGGTTCGCGGCGGACACGGGAAGGTCGAAGCTACTTCGTCAGTGACAACGGCGTCGGCTTCGACATGCAATATGCAGGCAAACTGTTCGGCCCCTTCCAGCGCTTGCACAGCGAAGCGGAATTTCCCGGCAGCGGCATCGGCCTGGTGACCGTGCAGCGAATCCTGGCGAGACATGGCGGACGCATCTGGGCACAGGCTGAAACGGATCGGGGCGCGACGTTTCATTTCACGCTCGGCCGGACCCAGGATGCGGACGGCGGCTAGCACCATCTGCCCTGCGCTTCCATCCCGTTGACTCCTGCCGGTTGTCAGTGCGCTATCCGCGTGGCTCTTGTCTTGCTACGCTGGCCGCCAATGATCGCTGCCTTCGCCAATCGCATCGAACACTGGCTGTTCGAACCGCCGGACTCGTTCATCGGCAGGCCGGTCTGGAAACTGCTGCGCATACTGCGCTATCCGTACGCACTGATCCGCGATATCGCCAAAGGCGATCTCACCCTGCGCGCGATGAGCCTTGTCTACACAACGCTGCTATCGGTCGTACCGCTGATTGCCCTGTCGTTCTCGGTACTCAAGGGACTGGGTTACCACCGTGAGCTGGAACCGGTGCTGTACAGTTTTCTGGAACCGCTGGGCGACAAGGCGTACGACCTGACGGCGCAGGTGATGAGCTTCGTCGACAACGTGCGCGGCGGCGTGCTCGGCTCTCTTGGTCTCATTTTCCTGCTTTATACCGTGATCTCCATGGTGCAGAAAGTGGAGGAAAGCTTCAATTTCGTGTGGCGCGTCGAGCAGCCGCGCAGCTTCGGGCGCCGCTTCAGCGAGTACCTGAGCGTCATGGTGATCGGTCCCGCCGTCATCGTCGCCGCATTCGGCATGCTGGCATCCATGACCAATAGCGCCGTGATGCAGTGGGTCGCACAGTACGAACCGTTCGGCTCGATACTGCTGATGCTAGGCAGGCTCACACCCTACATCCTCGTCTTCGGGGTCTTCACCTTCCTGTATGCATTCATTCCGAATACCGCGGTGCGCCTGCGGGCAGCGGCGATCGGTGGATTGGTGGCAGGTGTCGGCTGGGTGGCGAGCGGCCTGGTGCTGGCTTCGTTCTTTTCGAAGTCCGGCGGCACGATGGTCATCTACGCCGGTTTCGCCATCGTCATAGTCGCACTGATGTGGCTATACGTGTCGTGGCTGGTGCTGCTGCTCGGCGCGCAGCTCGCGTTCTACGTACAGAATCCTCAATACCTGCGACCAGGTCGTGGTGAAATCCAGCTGAACGCCAGCCTGCGCGAGCGTGTCGCGCTTTCGATCATGTATCTCATCGTGCATGACTTCGACTGCGCGCAACAGCGCTGGAGCATCAATCGGCTGGCGGAGCACCTGGACTTGCCGGCAGCGGCATTGGGACCGATCGTTACCGCCCTGGAGCAACGCGGACTATTGCTGGTAGTCGACGACGATACCTGGGTTCCAGCCCGCGACCCGGCTGCCATCGCACTCGCCGATGTCTTGGACGCAATCCGTAACGATACGGCCGGCCCACGACTCAGCCGCATTCGCGACATTGCCCCCGCCGTGGACGCCGCACGTCGCGCAGAGCAGTCGCTGCAAGCGAGTCTGGAGGGAAAGACGATGAAGGATCTGGTCGGGGAAAAGTGACGGGAGTGACAAGAGTGACAGTGGTCACAACGAGTGGCGACGCTTCGCTCCCCCCGTGACTAGTGTCACTGTAACTGACCTTCCCTTCCACTCCCCGGCTTCGTCACTCCTGTGACTAATGTCACTCCTGTGACTTCTTCTACCTACTCCCCCGCCACCGTCATCTGTTCCAGCAGGATCGATCCTGTGCGGATGCCGCCCCGCGTATCCACGTCGCTGCCGACGGCGACGATGTTGCGGTACATATCCTTGAGATTGCCGGCGATGGTGACTTCATGGACAGGGTAAGCGATGGCGCCGTTCTCGACCCAGAAGCCGGCTGCACCGCGCGAGTAATCACCGGTAACTCCGTTGATGCCCTGCCCCATCAGTTCGGTAACGATCAGGCCGCGACCCATCGTGCGGACCAGCGCATCGAAATCCTGGTCGCCGGACCTGACGATGAGATTGTGAACGCCACCGGCATTGCCGGTCGTCTTCAATCCAAGCTTGCGCGCCGAATAAGTGCTCAGTACGTAGCCTGTCGCTATACCGTCGGCCACCAGTTCCCGATCGCGGGTTGCGACCCCTTCGCTGTCGAATGGCGCGCTACCCAGCGCTTTACGCAAATGTGGACGTTCGGATAGCTGCATCCAGTCCGGAAAGACCTGCGTACCGGCTGCATCCAGCAGGAAGGTCGCTTTGCGATACTGACTGCCGCCGCGGATAGCGCCGAGAAAATGGCCGATCAGGCCGCGTGCCAGCTCCGGAACGAACAGCACCGGCGCGGTTATCGTGGAAAGCCTGCGCGCATTCAGGCGGCGCAACGCGCGCTGCGCGGCCTGACGACCGATGCTGGCTCCATCTTCCATGTCGCGCCAGTCGCGCATGGAGCTGTACCAGTAGTCGCGCTGCATCTCACCGTTTTCCTGTGCGATGACGACACAGCTCAGGCTATGCACGCTGCTCGGAAAGCCGCCGACGAAGCCCAGCGAATTGCCGAACACCCGCACTCCTTGATGACTGGAGAGCGTTGCACCTTCCGAATTGCCGATGCGCTTGTCGACAGCCAGCGCCGCCGCTTCGCAGGCGACCGCCAGATCGCGGGCATGGTCGGGTTCGATCTGCCAGGGGTGAAACAGGTCGAGGTCGGGAATGTCGCGGGCGATCGTGTCGGAGTCCGGCAGGCCGGCAAATTCGTCCTCGGCGGTGAAACCAGCAATGCTGATCGCCTTCGCCACCGTCTCGCGGATGGCTTTCGCGCTCAGGTCGGCAGTGCTGGCCGAACCCTTGCGCTTACCGCGGTAAATCGTTACGCCCATGCCGCGGTCGCGCTGGTATTCGAGCGTTTCCACCACGCCTAGCCGGGCCGTTACCGCCAGGCCCGTATCAACACTGACGGCGGCTTCAGACTCGGTTGCACCGAGACGCTTCGCTTCATCCAGAGCCAACGCGACCAGGGATTCCAGGTCGGCTTGCGTAGCCGGCGGCGTAGCGGGAGTTGTAGAGGTGAGTTGTGGCATGGGGGCGCGATATTAGCAGCGATATGGAGGGGGGAAACGCTGTTGCAATTGCCCCGGGCCAATTATGCTCAGCGACCAGTCCTCCTGAATGCATGACGATGACCGACGCAGAAGACGAAGACCAGGATATCCCGAGCAAGAGCGCCCGCAAGCGCGAGAGCGACGAGCTGCAGGCACTCGGCGAAGCGCTGATCACCCTGCCCATGGGTGAATTCGACGCCCTGCCTTTGCCGGAGAGTCTGCGCGACGCCGTGTTGCTTGCCCGGCGCATCACCGCCCATGGCGGTCTGTACCGGCAAAAGCAGTACATCGGCAAACTGATGCGCAAGATCGACTCCGAACCGATCCGCGCTGCGCTGGCCGCCAGGCGCGAGGAGGAGCGCACGCAGGCCCGGCGCTTCCAGCGCGTCGAGCAATGGCGCGACCGCATCGTCAATGAGGGCGCACCGGCCATCGAACAGTTCATCACCGAAGTATCTGCACGCGTCTCTGCCGCCAGCCTCCATGCGCTGCTGAGCGAGATCAACAGCGAACGTGAGCGCGATCTGCCGCCGAAAGCAGCCCGTGAACTATTCCGGGTGCTGCGCGACGGGCTGGCCTGACAGCCGGCGTCCACAGCTTCGCGCCTCCCTGGTGGTCAGTGCCCCCCTAGCGGTTGGCGGATTGATTATTCCGCCAATCATCAAGGAATCGCCACGATAACGACCGGGAGCATGGGGATCCGCAAGTAACCGCATCCCAATGGGCTGAACTGCCTGTTCGACCTTGCCGATCCCACCTTGAACGAGTTCCCGACTCTTCCCTCTCCCCAACACACACCTTGCTACAATCGCCTCATGAAACCTCTCGTCGGTATCATCATGGGTTCCCGCTCAGACTGGGAAACGCTGCAACCCGCCGCCAATACGCTGGAGCGGCTTGGCATCGCGTTTGAGACGCGCGTGGTATCGGCCCACCGTACGCCAGACCTGCTGTTCGAGTACGCCAGTAGCGCGCGAGAACGCGGCCTGGAGGTAATCATTGCTGGCGCTGGCGGTGCTGCGCACCTGCCGGGTATGACTTCTTCCAAGACCACGTTGCCGGTGCTGGGTGTACCGGTGCAGTCCAAGGCCCTCAATGGCATGGACTCGCTGTTGTCGATCGTGCAGATGCCGGCAGGCATCCCGGTCGGCACGCTCGCCATCGGTCAGGCCGGCGCCACCAATGCCGCCCTGCTGGCCGCCGCGATCCTGGCCAACAAATATCCTCCGGTGCGCATAGCTCTGGACAAGTTCCGCAGCGACCAGACCGCCGGCGTGCTTGCGCATCCCGATCCGGCCGTGCCGCCACCATCGGCACCGCACTAACAGCGTATCGACTCGAGCGTTCATGAAAATCGGCATCATCGGCGCGGGCCAGCTCGGACGCATGCTGGCCCTGGCGGGCTATCCGCTCGGCCTGCGCTTCGTATTCCTCGACCAGAGCACCGACGCACCCGGTGCACAGGTTGGGCGCATCATTCCCGGCGCTTTCGACGACGCCGCGCAGCTTGCTGCGCTGGCCAGCGAAGTCGACATCATTACTTTCGATGTTGAAAACGTGCCGGTCGAGGCAGTGCGAACGATCGCGGCGTCCACGCCGTTTCTGCCGCCGGTGGATGCGCTGGGCACTTCGCAGGACCGGCTGCTCGAGAAGACGCTGTTCCGCAAGCTGAAAATCCCGACGCCGGAATTTGCCGCCGTCGACAGCTTGCAGGATTTGCAGGCTGCGGCGAAACGCATCGGTGTGCCCGGAGTGCTGAAAACCCGGCGCCTCGGCTACGACGGGCGCGGGCAATTCTATGTGCGCGAACCCGCCGATATCGAAGCCGCATGGCAACAGCTCGGTAGCGTGCCATTGATCTACGAAGGCTTCGTCGATTTCAGTCGCGAGGTCTCGGTGATCGGCGTGCGCAGTACCCGCGGTGAAACACGCAGCTACCCGCTATCGGCCAACACGCATTCGGCCGGCATCCTGCGCTATTCGATTGCGCCGTATCGCAATGCCTCCCTGGAGAAGCAGGCGCAGACCTATCTGAAGCGGATCCTCAACCACTTCGACTACGCCGGCATCCTGACCATTGAGTTCTTCGTCCGGCAGGGGCGCCTGATCGCCAATGAAATGGCGCCGCGCGTGCATAATTCGGGGCACTGGACCATCGAAGGCGCCCGCACCAGCCAGTTCGAGAATCATGTGCGCGCCATCCTCGGGCTGCCGCTGGGAAGCACCGAGCCGGTGGGCCACTCGGCCATGCTGAATTTCATCGGCACCATTCCCGCGCTGGAGAACATTCTGCGGGTGCCGGACGTTCACTTTCATAGTTATGACAAAGAGCCGCGCCCGAACCGCAAGCTGGGTCACTGCACGATCAATACGCCATCGGCCACGGCGCGTGACCGTGCATTGCGCAAGCTACTGCGTCTCAAGCCCGACTGAACCCGCGGCCACGTGGGAAATATCCTGTGTTTTCAAAGAGCATCAACCGCGGTCAAGGCTGTGCGCACGCGCACATAAACAGCGGCGCTTTTTGAATACCGGCGAGGATGGCCGTAAACTGACCTCAATGGCCATGACTGCGCGATCGAACCGAGCATCGCGTAGATCCACTACCTGCCTGTCCAGCTAGAATCCGACTCTTCGGCCAGGAAGCCCGCGACCCTACATGTATCTCGACCTGTTCAAGCTGCAAGAGCTGCCCTTCCGGCTGACGCCCGACCCGGCATTCCTCTACCTGTCCAAGCACCATGCGCGCGCCAAGGCGTACATGGAATCGACCATCTGGTTCACCGACGGCTTCGTGGTGATCACCGGAGAGATCGGCTCGGGCAAGACGACCCTGATCGAGACCTTCCTCAAGGAGCTCGAGAAGGAAGTGGTAGTGGCGCAGATCAACCAGACCCAGGTCTCGGCCATCGAATTCCTGCAGGCGGTGCTCGCGCAGTTCGGCTTCCAGCCGTTTCGCATGAAGAAGGCCGAGCTGCTGGCGACGCTGAACGAATTCCTGGTGGAGCAGTACGCCAACGGCCGCCGCGTCCTGCTGATCGTGGATGAGGCGCAGAACCTCTCCAACAAGGTGCTGGAGGAAATCCGGCTGCTCTCGGGCATCGAGACCAGCAAGGAGAAGGTGCTGCGCATCATTCTCGCCGGCCAGCCCGAGCTCAACGACAAGCTGAACTCATCGAGCCTGGTGCAGCTCGCGCAGCGCATCCGGCTGCGCTTCCACCTCACCGCCCTCTCCAAGACCGACATGGTCGCCTACATCCAGCACCGTCTCGAAGTCGCCGGCTCGCAGAGTCGCGAGATATTTTCGCCCGACACCTTCGCGCTCATCTACCGCTATACCGGCGGTGTGCCACGCCTGGTGAATACGCTGTGCGACACCTCGATGATGGCGGCGTTCGGCCAGGATCGCGATACCGTCGGCGTCGAGGACGTGCGTGCGGCAATCGAAGAAATGCAATGGATCGAGTACGCCGAACGCTCGGTGAAACTGCAGGCGCTCAGCGGCCACAGCATGGTCGGCAGCTTCGCCAATACCGAATCCACCGGGGAACGGCGCATCGTGCTCGGCCGCGTACTCATCGGCGTCAACGGCCAGACCATCGCCGAGCGCGAACTCAAACCCGGCCGCTTCATCATCGGCCGTACCCCCGACAACGACCTGCAGATCGACAGCAAGTACATCAGCCGCCATCACGCGCAGATCATCACCACCGTGAATTCCTGCGTGCTGGAAGACTTGAACAGCACCAACGGCATCCATGTGCGCTCCAAGCGTGTCCGCCGCCGCATCCTGAACGACGGCGATGTGGTGCAGATCGGCCAGCACGAGATCATGTATTTCGATGAGCGCCTGGCCCGCACGCGGGTACTGAACGGCGACATCGACGACGATGCGGTACCGCTGGCAACGCCGACGGCACGCGTGGCGGAAGAAACGAAAGACGGCGACGAAGACGACGATTCCGCGTCGCTGCACGCAAGCGAGCGTTGATCCAAAAATTCCGTCGGGGAATTCAGCCGAGTCAGGGGCGGATCGGGCGCAGCCGACGGCGATGACGAAGCGGCGTTGCCGCCAGCCTCATAGCCCCCATGGCGTTGTCGAGTTACTCAGTCGTCCAGCGACTTGTTGTTGTACTCGGCCTGGCTGGTGCGGTAGTCCTTACGGCGCAGCCACAGCACGATGCCTGCCAGCAGGCTCAACGATCCAACCCCCATGAATACGCCTGGCCACGTCTCCATGCTGACGAACCACGCCGCGCTAAGCAACAACGCGCCCAGCAGCATGTAGAAGTAGGGAAGAAACTCGTAGATTGGGCGCGCCAGCCACATAGGAATGCAGTAACAGCCAGGACTGTAGTAATCCTAGCAGTGCGCCGGTGGCGGCGTAAGCATTTGGGCCGTGATGATGGCTGACGGGTCGACACATGCTGTCGCCCCGTCACTGGCCACCGATCCCTACTCCGTCGCGGTTCCGCCTACCGTCAGCCCATCCACCCGCAAAGTCGGCTGGCCGACACCCACCGGCACGTCCTGGCCCTCCTTGCCGCAAGTGCCGACCCCTTCGTCGAGCTTCAGGTCGTTACCGACCATGGATACGCGCCGCAGCACGTCCGGTCCGTTGCCGATCAGCGTGGCGCCGCGCACCGGCGCCGTCAGCTTGCCGTCTTCGATCAGATAGGCCTCGCTGGCCGAGAACACGAATTTACCCGAGGTGATATCCACCTGGCCGCCGCCGAAGTTGCGGCAATACAGGCCTTTCTTCACCGAGCCGATGATTTCCTGCGGGTCGTGCGAACCGGCCAGCATGTACGTGTTGGTCATGCGCGGCAGCGTCATGTGGGCGAACGACTCGCGGCGACCGTTACCGGTAGGACGTACGCCCATCAGGCGCGCGTTGAGCTTGTCCTGCAGGTAGCCACGCAGGATGCCGTTTTCAATGAGCGTCGTGCATTCGGTGGGCGTGCCTTCATCGTCGATATTGAGCGAACCGCGGCGCGAACCGAGCGTGCCGTCATCGACGATCGTGCATTGTGCGGAGGCAACCTGCTCGCCGATGCGACCGGAGAATGCGGACGTGCCTTTGCGGTTGAAATCGCCTTCCAGTCCGTGACCGATGGCCTCGTGCAGCAATATTCCGGGCCAGCCCGGACCAAGCACCACGGTCATCGTTCCGGCCGGTGCCGGCACGGCATCGAGATTCACCAGCGCACCGCGCACCGCCTCGTGCACCAGCTCTTTCCAGCGATCGTTCTCCAGGAACCTGGCGAAACCGTAACGACCGCCGGTACCGCTGTACCCCTGCTCACGCCGGCCGTCTTTCTCTACGATGACCGAGACGTTCAAGCGCACCAGCGGCCGCACATCGGCACCCACCGTGCCGTCGCTCGCCATCACCATCACAACTTCATGGGCGCCGGAGAGCGAGGCCATTACCTGGGTCACGCGAGGATCGACACGCCGCGCTTCGACATCGATTCTTTCCAGCAGACTTACCTTATCCGCATCGCTCAATCCATCCAGCGGATCCAGCGGCAGATACAGGCGGTGAGCAGCTGTGGAACGCCACGCCTGCAATGAGGTATTCGCACCGCTGCGCGCAATCGCGCGAGCCGCATGCGAGGCTTCCGTCAGTGCCGGCAACAGGATTTCATCCGAATACGCGAAGCCGGTCTTCTCGCCGGCCAGCGCCCGCACTCCCACACCCTGTTCGATGCTATGAGTACCGTCCTTCACGATGCCGTCCTCCAGCGACCACGACTCTTCGCGGCTGAGCTGGAAATACATGTCCGCGTAGTCAACGGCATAGCCCATCACGCTGCCGAGCACGCTCGCGATACGGTCGTCGTCCAGGCCGGATGGCGCGAGGATCGTCTGCCGCGCGAGATCCAGCGGCTGCGCGACATCGATTGCCGACGGCAATTCCAGATGCAGGGCGCTGTTCGACGCGGTACGCAAAGCGGCGGGAGCGGTGGAGTGAGTGTTGGACATTACGGTGTCGGATTCTCGGTGATGATCGGACGAAATCTGGTCTGGTCTGGTCTGGTCTGGTCGAGACTGGCGCCACGGTGCTGGAATTCAAGCGCCCGCCGCAGCAAAGCCGTCAGGCAAGGCACTAGCGCGGCGTTTCACTCAATTCAAAGCGGCGGTGGCTCAACGCCGGAAAACGGTTGCGCACCTCCTGTTGCAGAGTGCGGTCGATTTCCGCCACTGCAAGCCCCGGCCCCGCCTCTGCCACGCGCGCCAGGACGTGCCCCCAGGGATCCACGATCATGGAGTCACCGTGCGTTTCGCGGCCATTCGGATGTGTGCCGCCCTGCGCTGGCGCCAGCATATAGCAGAGATTCTCAACCGCCCGGGCCCGCACCAGCAACTCCCAGTGAGCCTTGCCGGTGGGTGCGGTAAAAGCTGACGGCAGGCTCAGAATTTCCGCCCCGCGCGCCTGCAGCGTGCGAAACAGCTCGGGAAAGCGCACGTCGTAGCACACCGCCATTCCCAGATGCCCCAGCGGAGTCGCAACCACTACTGGCGTTGCTCCGGCCGCGATGGTGGCCGACTCGCGATAACTTTCCTCGCGATCCGGAATGTCGACATCGAACAGATGGATCTTGTCGTAGCGCGTCACGCAACGGCCGTGATCGTCGAACAGCAGCGAGGCCGCTGCGACCTTGTCCTGCCGCCCGGCGACCCGGATCGGCACGGTGCCACCAATGATCCACAGTTTCAGCTCGCGTGCGCAGTGGCTGAGAAATGCCTGGATCGGACCTTCGCCGAATTCCTCTGCCGCCTCGAGCTTGTCGCTCTCCTTGCGTCCCATGATCGCGAAATTCTCAGGCAGCGCTGCCAGCACCGCCTCCTGTGCTCGCGCCCGCTCCAGCAAATTGCGGGCAGTCGCGAGATTGGCCGCGATATCGGGCGTGGAAGTCATCTGCAGTACGGCGGCTAACATATGAGGATGATGGCGTGATGAAGTGATGAAGTGATGAGACAGTTACATCGGGTGAAGCACCGGCGATACGCCGCGGCGGCGTTGCGATGACGACGGCTGCCACGACGGTAGAGGATACGTGGCGGATTTAGCTGGCCATCGCCCCATCGCTATCGACGCAACATACGTCGTCGCATGATCGCCACCTGACCGCCACATCGGGCCGTCTTACCGCCCTGACGCGGACGCTGCAGCGGCGCCACTCTTGACCTCCGCGGACTCAACGCGCTCCACCACCGGATCTTCCCAGTTACCGGTAATGCGGTAGTAGGCGCGTGTGATCCCTTTCAGTGGCTCCTTGAACACCTGTGAGAACAGCAGCAAGGCTGCGCCGATTGCGGGGCCGCCCGCAAGCACGCCCGCCACCGGCAGCGTGGCGCCCAGATTTCCGGTAACGACCGCCGTCTGGTCGTAGTCGTGAACGCCCAGTCCGACACGGCCGGCAATGCCTATCTCCGCAGCCGGACCGCGCAGCAGCAGGTTGTTGGTGTAGGCATTGCCATTACGCAATTCGAAGTTGCCGTGCACCGTGTCGAAGCCCAAGCCCTTCTCGGTCAGATCGCTGAAATCCAGCGACAGGCGCCGCGGCAACGCGGCCACGCTGAACAATCCCAGGACCCGCCCCGCACCTGGCTGCAGAGTGACCAGTTGGCCATTCTCGGCGTCGACGATCACGCTGCCCGAGGCATTGTCGAGAAGCTTGCGATTGAATCCGCCGGGCCACGTCAGCACTGCGCTCAGTTCTCCATGCTTCGCTTCCATGAACTGCGGATAGCTCATCGCACGCAGCGTTGCACCGACATCGGTACTGGTGACCTTGGCGGTCAGGTTCGATTGCTGTCCGGTTGGCGTGACCAGCCATTCGCCATGTGCATTGCCCTGTACACCTTCGTTGACCAGAGTCAGTGCGTCGATGCGAATGCCCGTTGCGACTCGCGATGCACGCAGGTCGACGGCGCCGATTGCATGATTGTCGACGTGCAGTTCGCCGACGTATGCACGCACTGAAGGCCAGCTGCGCGGATCGCTCGGCTCACCGCCGCCGGTGGCGCCCTCCACGCCCGTGACCACCAGGCGCTCCATGGTCGCGGTCAACGGTTTCGATCCGCTGAAGTCATTGGGAATGAACAATCTTCCTGAAGCGTTCGGACCCGACACCTCGACACCCCAGCCAGCCTCCTGCGGTCGCAGTTCGCCATGCACGTCGAGCCACTGATAACCGTATAGCTGCAGCGTTCCCACGCGCAGGCTGGCGGAATGCAGAAAGTCCGCCAGATGACTGGAACCGGCGGCAGAGTCGCCTCGCAATGCGAGCCAGTCGTCGAGCACCAGATGGTCCACCGATCCGGCTAGCCGCAGCCCGTGATTGCGCGGCAATCTGGGCGTCCTGCCATCGGCTCGCACGAGGCCGCGATCGAGCGCCCAATCGCCCTTCGTCTGCTGCAGGCGTATCACCCCTCGCACATTGCCCAGCGCCGCCTGCGTGAGTATCTCTTCAGCGCCGTCGTAGTTGATCTCGACGTGCAATGGCCGACGCTCGTCTTCGCGCTTGCCCACCGGATGCGGCAGGCTGATACCGAACCCATTCATGTCGGCGTCGATGACGAACCGGCGGGCCTGTCCTTTGTCGGAATCCGGCGCGGCGGTCGGCGGTTGTTCGAATCGCGTTTGCAGCTGCCATTGGGTAGAGCCGCTGACGCTCGCAGGCGCGGGCAAATGCAGCAGCGGCGCGAGTCGATCTGCGGCTGCCTGTCCGTTGGCGGTCAATGTCGCGGCATGCGATGCGGGGTCGTCGGCCTTGATGGAGACATTCACCGGTCCGCCGAGCAACTGCCCTTGCAGCGTCGCTGCATCGGGCAGCGATTGCTTGACTCGCAACGATCCGGACAGATGCGTAATCGGCGCATCGAGATCTCCCAAACGCACCGTGGCGTCCTTCAACTGGGTCGTCACGACGATCCGTCGATCCGCGATGCGCTTCAGCGGCAACCACAGGCTGACCGCAGAATGGGTTTCGCCCTGGCCGTGCAAACGTGCGAACTGCGTGCCAAGCGCCGCGCTGATCGGGCTGGTCTGCAAATATCGCAGCGCCGGCCCCAGGTCGCCGGCGGCCGTCGCCTTGATCCCGATCTCTCCGGCCTTGAAATCGGCGAACTCGCCGCTGGCCTCCACGACGCGCAGCCCCCCAACCGTGGCGGTTGCCGAACGCACGCGCATCCCTTCATTACGAAACTCGACGTCCGCGGCCAGGTCCGTCGCCGGCGTCCAGCCCGACTGGTACGCAAACGTCATCCCGGTGACGCGACCGCGAACCAGGAATTCGCCCTCGCCGTTGCGGAACGGAAAGGCTCGCAGCGGACCGTTGAAAGTCATGTCGGCCTGCTGCACCCGGCCGCTGACGAAAGCATGATCGAGCCAGTCGAGCGTCTTCTCAGACAGTTTGTTGGCAGGCAGATACCTGGCAGTCGACGCGGCATTGAGGTCCTGCGCCTGCGCGGTCATCTGCAGAATCGGCGACGATCCATCGGCGGGGAACTGCATCGCCAGAGTCGCAGCCGCACTGCCATCGTCACTGACGAGATGGATGTCTTTGCCGCCGATCCGCCAACCGTCCTGGCCATGCTGCCAATCGAACGAACCGCGCACTGAGCGCGCCTGCAGCGGCTCGCGGAACACATGCGGCAGATCGAATTGCACGCCGCTGGAATCGAGTTGCGCCTCGCCGCCGTCCTGCGTAGCGCGCAGTTGTCCGGTGAGGCCGCTGAATCCAGGAGCTCCGAGCACCGGCTTGAAGCTCAGGGCATTGATGCGTGCCTGCACGGAATACGTCTGCGGATCCGCCGCGCTCTTGCCTTGCGCACTCAGGTTCAGGTCCGCTATCTCCCCATTTGCACGCATGGCACGCAGCCTTGCCATGCCTTCGCTTTCCGGGAGATATGCCAGCAGCGGCCAGAGGTTCTGCAGCACTACGCGATCGGCCTTGCCGGAGAGGTCCAGGGCACCAGCTTCGTTACGCGACCATTGCGCTTCAAGTCGCGCCGCGTGCCACGGCGAACCGTCGCGGTTCAAATCCACGTTCACCGCCGATGCCTGCCAGCGATCGGCCACGCGACTGGCGTTCATGTCGAACGCGATCCGCTGGTAGCTCAGCAGCTCCGAGGCCGATGCTGCCGCTGCCGCCGCCACTGCCTCTGCTGCTTTCACCGGTGCTCTCTTGAGGGTGTCTGCGGCGGCCGAATCGTCATCGTCGGCGCGAATCACCAGCGGCTGCGCCTTCGGCAACTCGACGCTCCACGCGGGAGCGACGGCGGTGACATGCGCAACGTCGACCTTCGCCGTCACGCCGGTCAGATCGAAGCCATGCATCGAAATCCCGAACGACATCGAACCGTGACCGGTATCCGGCACCGGCCACTCATCCGGCAACACGTCGGCCCAGCCGCCCAGATCGAGCTGCTCGCCTTTCAGGTTGAAGGTGGTTAGCAGCGACTCCGGCGTTTCGAGCCGTCCGACCGCACGACCGGAGAACTGCAATCCCTTGCCCAGCGCCGGCGGCAACGACGCCGTGCCGGTCAAGCCGAGCAGTTCCGTGCCGCGATCGAGAATGAAATCGACCCCCGACAACGACCATGGCCCGCGTCCGGTCGCTTCATCGCGAAAGCTGACGACGGCGTTGCGGACACGGAAAACCCCGATCGGCAGCTGGTCCACGGCCACCGGCTTGGCCTCGCGATCGGGTAACGCGCTTTGTCCGACGAGTTGGATGCGGCCGTCGCGGGTACGGATCAGACCGATCTGCGGTGCATCCAGCGAGAAGCGCCCGGCAGTCAGACGGCCCGAAGTCAGGCACGTCCATACATCGAAGCCGACACTGCCGCGGCGCGCCGTAGCCAGCACGCGCGTGCGATCCGGAGTACGCACAATCGCATCGTTGAATACCAGCTCCGGCCCATACACGCGCAGCCGGGCACTGAGCTTACGGAACTCGATCACCAGCCCGACGCGGTCGCTGACCCAATCCTGCAACTGCACCCGATATTCGGGAACGCGGGCGACGGCGAGCTGGAAAGCACCGAGCAGCAAGCCGCACACGACCACCAGCACCGCGAGGGTGATGAGGAAGTATTTGGCGAAGCGGCGGAACAACAGCATGGAATGGCCCGACTGGCTTACTGGCCGTTGACCACTGGCCAGAGAAAATCACGAGAAAAGACTGCAACATCGAACATCGTTACGCGCTCACCTGACTGCGGGCTTGGGTGCTACCGGCCTTGAATCCGAGCGTGACTAAGCACTGCATCGTGAATCCTGAGTTCCGACTCCGGCCAGTTGCCGGTTGACCAGTGGCCAACTTGCCTCCCGCCTCACATCAACACCACATCGTACTGGTCCTGCTGATACAACGCTTCGGTCTGCAGGCGGATCGGCTTGCCGGTCTGGACTTCCAGTTCGGCCAGTGCGGCCGATTCCTCATCCAGCAAACGCTCGATGACGTCCTGGTGGGCCAGCACCATCAACTCCTGGAACTCGAACTGCCGCGACTGGCGCAGGATCTCCCTGAAAATTTCGTAACAAACTGTTTCGGTGGTCTTGACGAACCCTCGACCCTCGCAGGTAGGACACGCCATGCACAGCATGTGTTCCAGGCTTTCGCGAGTCCGTTTGCGCGTCATCTCCACCAGCCCCAGCGGGGAGACCGAGGAGATGTGATTCTTGGCATGGTCGCCCAGCAGCGCCTTCTCCAGCGCCTGCAGCACCTGCTTGCGGTGCTCCTCCTCTTCCATGTCGATGAAGTCGACGATGATGATGCCGCCGAGGTTGCGCAACCGCAGTTGGCGCGCAATGGCCACGGCCGCCTCCAGGTTGGTACGGAAGATGGTTTCTTCGAGCGTGCGGTGGCCAACGTAGGCGCCGGTATTCACGTCGATGGTGGTCATCGCCTCGGTCTGGTCGAATATCAGGTAGCCGCCGGACTTGAGCGGCACCTTGCGATCCAGCGATTTCTGGATCTCCTCCTCCACCCCGTACAAATCGAAAATCGGCCGGTCGCCCGCGTGCGTCTCGATGCGCTCGACCATGTCGGGCATGAACGTACGGGCAAACTCGCGCATGCGCTCATAAGTTTCCGCGTGATCGACGCTTACCCGGTCGACACCGCTGGACACGACATCGCGCAACACCCGCACCGCGAGCGGCAGATCCTCGTGCACCAGATTGCCCGGCCGCGTCAGCGACGCCTTCTCGCACAGGACGGCCCACAAGCGTTGCAGGAACAGCATGTCGGCACGCAAGGCCTCGGGAGTAGCGCCTTCGGCCGCGGTGCGAACAATGTAGCCGCCCGCTTCGTCCGAACGCAGGAACAGGCTGGCGGCTTCGCGCAGGCGGTGTCGCTCGGTCTCATCTTCGATACGCGCTGAGATGCCTATACCGCGCCCCTTGGGCATATAAACCAAGTACCGCGACGGAATCGTGATGAACGTGGTGAGCCGTGCACCCTTGGTACCGAGGGGATCCTTGAGCACCTGCACCAGGATCTCGCCCCCTTCGGTCACCAGCGCCTGGATGTCCTGCGACGCACCAGAGACGACCGGCTGGTCGGGCTGACCGTTTTCGCCGACGGCAGGGTGCACGATGTCGGAAGCATGCAGGAACGCGGTGCGTTCCAGTCCGATGTCGACGAACGCTGCCTGCATGCCCGGCAGCACCCGCGAAACCCGGCCCTTGTAAATGTTACTGATCAGGCCGCGGCGATTGGCGCGTTCCAGAAACATTTCCTGCAGCACACCGCCTTCCACCAGCGCCGCCCGCACTTCACGGGGACTCACATTGACCAGGATTTCCGCCGTCATCCGCATACCCCGGCCTGCGGCTGCCCGGCATCGGCCCGGTGCGTATCGGTCATTCGCCAATCGATCATTCGCAGCAGCTCCCCGGTTTCATACAACGGCAGTCCGACAATGCCTGAATAGCTGCCGCCGATACGCTCGATGAACAGCGCGGCAACGCCCTGGATCCCATAACCGCCGGCTTTGTCGGCGGGCTCGCCGGTGCGCCAATAGCCCTCCATCTCATCCGATGTCAGCGCGCGCATGGTGACGTCGCTGACGCTCAGGCGTGCGTCGCAACCTGCCGCGGTGCGCAACGCAACGGCCGTGTAGACCTGATGCGTCCGGCCCGAAAGCTGACCGAGCATCTGCATCCCCTGTGCACGATCGCTCGGCTTGCCGAGAATCTCGTTACCGATAGCTACGGTCGTGTCCGAACCGAGCACCGCAACGTTGTCGGTATCGTCCAACCGTTCCCATAGCGTCTGTGCCTTCGCTATCGCGAGTCGCGTGACGTATTCAGCTGGTGTTTCGCCGGGCATCACGGCCTCATCCACATCCACCGGCCTCACCCGATGCCCGACCCCGATCTGGGTCAGCAAGGCACTGCGACGAGGTGAGGCGGAGGCCAGATAGATCAATGGGTTGGAGTGAACATGCATCCTAGGAAGGATACAGGCCCACGCTGCCCGATAGAATTGTTTATGCGCAGCGCTTAATGGGCGCTGAAGAGCGCAGCAACCGAGACAGACCAACGTCCGGACTGGTTGCCCTCAGAACTGCTGATGGCGTACGAAGATCTCAGCGTCGGCAGCCGCAAAGAACACCAGCTGAATCCGCCGCACCGTGCGACACGACGCGAGCGTAGCGGTAATCGCGAGCGATGCGGTTCGCGCAGCCTGCGCCTTCGGATATCCGTAGGCTCCGGTGGAAATCGCCGGAAAGGCCAGTTCTGCAAGCCCCCGCGAGTCGGCAAGCCCGATGCAATTGCGATAGCAGGATGCCAGCAAGCCTTCCGGATCCGGATCGGTTCCCCAAATCGGTCCGACCGTGTGGATGACATATTGCGACGGCAACTTGCCAGCGGTGGTGATCACCGCCTCACCCGCCGGCAATCCGTCCGGGTACTGCGTTCGCCTGATCTCACGGCATGCCTCCAGGATCGCCGGCCCGCCGCGCCGATGAATCGCCCCGTCCACCCCGCCGCCGCCCAGCAGCGTCGAATTAGCAGCATTCACCACCGCATCCACCGCGAGATCGGTGATATCGCCGGTAACGACAACGACGCGACCGGCAAGGAATTCGTGCATCAACGGGCTTTGAGTCATCCGGCTTCTTCTAAAATCGCAACCCTGCGACCCGATCGAGGGCCACGAGAGCCTTCGCCTAACCTCTACAGCGGTGCGAGACGGAACGTCAGACTGCTGCCCGGGTTCCTGCCCCGCGCCACCGCGGGGCATCGCAACCGAGCCCACCCAAGTGGCGACCGCCGGAAGCTTTTTTCAGGACGATCGCAAACAGGGAATGTTTGCGTTCGAGCCCTACAGGGAAGTACTCGTGGGCGCTCCTGAAAAAAGCTTCCGGCGGTCGCCACTCCTCCCGGCGCCAAATGAAACGCCATCACCAGACGCCCGGCCTCCGTCCATTTCAACCGAACACAAATGCGGGGAACGATGCAGCGCGCGCCGCTCAATCGATCTCGCCCCGCACCCACCGCAATGCCACCTGCGGATCCTCGAACAACTGCATTCCGATGCTGCCGCGCACCGCCTCGCTGATGACGATGAGGACGTGCCCCACGGCTACCAGCGTTCCCGGCTTGACCAGCGCCGCCCAGCGGCAATTGAGCCGGCCCGCTATGCGCGCGATATAGTCGCGGTAGCGCTGGATCTCCGAATAATCCCAATTGCCGAACGCTTGCCGGAAATCGGTGATGGCATGCATGCCCGGATGGTAATGCTCATCGGCGCCGATCCGATTGATCAGCTCGATCAGTCCGTCGACATTCACCTCGCCCCATACTTGCACCCGCACCAACCGCTCCAGCGGTTGTATCGAATAACTGGATTCCATCTGTTTTTTTCTCACCCATCATCATCGGCCCGTCTTGGCGGCCTCTCATCAGCCGACGACCGCGCTGTCAGCTTTGTAACTACAGCCATCATAGCCTGACTGGTCAACGAAGCCTGCATAGCAGTTCCGTATGTCCGTTCGATAAATCGATATCGAGCCAAGTACAGGGGCTCAGGCATGCGGATATCCGTGACAGAATCCGCTGTGTGCCAGGGACACCCCGCGTACGCTGCGGGTTTGGGGAAAAGCGGACGGCCATGACCATACGAAGGGAGGACAAACGCTCTGTGACTGGACGCAATGCGACCGCGACACCCTTCCCCGTCATTCCTGGCTACCGCTTCCTGCAGACCATTGCGCGTTCGCCTAAGTCCGAAGTGCATGTGGCCACCTCCGTCGAGCTCGGCCACAACGTTGCGGTCAAAGTGCTGCGCACCGGTGCGCATGCTAGCGCCGAAGAAGAGCGGTTCGATCGCGAGCGCGAGTTACTGACGCGCATCAAGCACCCCGCCGTCGTGGACCTTTACGACTGGGGCCACGGCGCCGATTTCCGCTACATCGTCACCGAATATTTCCCCAGCGGCAGTCTCGAGCTGCGCATCCGCAACCTGATGACGGTGAAGGACAGCATCGACATCTTCGTGCAGATCGCCGGTGCACTGGTCGCCGTACACACCGCACAGCTATGCCATCGCGATTTGAAGCCGGCCAACGTGATGATGCGGCCCGACGGGCGCATCGTACTGATCGACTTCGGACTGGCCAAAAGCATGGCCAGCGACGCCGGGCTCACCCATGAGGGCGAAATCCGCGGATCGCCCTACTACATCAGCCCCGAGCAGGCCGAAGGCAACAACGTCGACCAGCGCAGCGACCTGTATAGCCTCGGCGTCATGTTCTGCGAAATGCTGACCGGCACACGCCCGTTTCGCGGCAGCTCGGTGATAGCCATCCTGCAATCCCACCGCAACGACCCCATCCCGGTGCTCCCCGAAGCCCTGGGCCGCTTCCAGCGCCTGATCGACGCACTACTGGCGAAGGAACCGGAAAACCGCTTCCCCACCGCGGCGGCGGCCTTGGGGGAATTGGCGCGGATGAAGGTATGACGGGGAGGTCAACCGGCTAACCGGCTGCCGGTCAACTGGCCAGAACAGAACGAGAGAGCCGGCACGAAATCCTGCTGCGTACCATATCTGGCCGATTTACCGATAGCCGGTTGGCCTCCCCGCTATGCGCGATGGTACGGATGCCCCTTGATGATACTCACCGCCCGATACAGCGCCTCGGCCACCATCAGCCTGGCCATTGCGTGCGGCAGAGTGAGTGCCGACAGCGACCAGCGCGTTTGCGCGCGCGCGTCGAGTTCGGGGGCGATGCCGTCGGGGCCGCCGATCAGGAAAGCAACGGCACGGCCATCGTTGGCGCGCGCTTCGAGAAAGCGCGCGAGTTGTTCGCTGCTCATCGCCTGGCCCGTCACTTGTAGCGCGACGATGTGCGCATTGGGGGGCAGCGCTGCCAGCATGCGCTCACCCTCCTTCGCTATCGCCGGCTGTGGATTGCTGCCGCTGCGCTGGCCGAGCGCAATCTCCTTGAGCTCAAGCCGATAGTCGGCGTTCAACCGGACCGCGTATTCCTCGAACCCCTCGTTCACCCAACGAGGCATGCGCGTTCCGGCGGCGATGAGGCGCAGCAACATGGGCTCACGCGATCATCATTCAGCGCTCGACCGCCAACCCGCCAGTTGCCGCTTCCCGCCGTGCTGCGCTGATGTCCCAGAGGCTTTCGAGGCGATAGAACTCGCGCACGCGCGGCAGCATGATGTGCACGATCACATCCTGCAGGTCGACCAGCACCCACTCCCCGTCACGCTCGCCTTCTACGCCGGTAGGACGCAGGCCGGCCTTCTTCACATGTTCGATGACCCGGTCGGCGATCGAGCGCACGTGCCGGTCGGAGTTGCCACTGGCGATGATCAGCGTATCGGCGATGTCGGTGAGCTTGCGCACATCCAGCACCTTGACCTGCACGGCCTTCATCTCATCCAGTGCGTGCTCGACGATCTTCACGACACCCGCAACAGCTTGTGTTGCCGCGTTCGACGCTGCAGCGCGAGGAGTCGCCTTTTGCGCCGCCACCTTTTTCGCTGCAGCTCGTGATGCTGGCCGTGGTGCGGGCCGTTTGGCCGACGCCCGCCGGGCCGTGGCAGCCGCCTTCTTCGGCGCCGGCTTCTTCGACGCAGGAGCCCGGGTTGCGGATCGAGCAACCGTGCGCCGCTGTGGGGCTTTGGATTTCACTGCGGAAGATTTCTTGCGACCGGGAGTTTTCGCGCGCTTTGCGGACATGCGTACCTCAAGGGGAAGTGACGGGTGACGGGTGACGGGTGACGGGTGACGGGTGGGGATGATCGACGGCCTGTTGCCGCTGTCAATGGTTAATTGCCAACCGCCTCCGCTGCGGGGCGCCGACAGCCAACCCTCAACCCTTGCGGCGATAGCATCCTGTTTCCTCGATGATCGCGCGCACCGCATCGGGCATCAGATAGCGCGGATCGCGACCGGCGGCAATGGACTTGCGTACCTCGGTCGATGAAATCTCCAATTGCGTGACCGCATGGATGTAGATGCAGCCGGCACGCGCTTCGTGCAGGTCGTTGATGCGACCGGTACCTCGGTCCACCAGCAACTCGCCCAACGGCCCCATGCTCGGCGCGCGCCAGCCCGGACGATGCGCGACGACCAGGTGCGCAAGCTCCAGCAGCTCGCGCCACTGATGCCATTTCGGCAAACCCAGGAACGCGTCCATGCCCACGATCAGGCATAGCGAATGATCGGGAAAATCCGCACGCAGCGTGCGCATCGTATCCACCGAATATGAAAGTCCTTCGCGGCGGATCTCCCGATCGTCCACCACGAATCCCGGCTGGCCCTGCGTGGCAGCCTTGACCATCGCCAGGCGCTGCTCGGCATCGGCCACCGTGACCTCGCGATGCGGCGGATTGCCGGCCGGCATGAAGCGCATCTCGTTCAGGCGCAGCGACTGCAGCAATTCGAATGCCGTGCGCAGATGCCCGAAATGAATCGGGTCGAAAGTACCGCCGAAGATGCCGATAGTAATCATGAAAAAAAAGTGACGTGTGACAGGTGACGTGTGATGAGCGGCTGCGGATTTATCGTCCGGGCGATATCCGCCGCCTCATGCAGCTCTCGCCAGAGGAACGCCGCAGAACCTCGCGACCAGCGCTTCCATTTCCGCCCAGGGGTCGATACGGAGTACGCCTTTGATGGCGCGGTCGGTACGACCAGCGTCGAGCAACAGACCCTGCACGGCTGCGGGCCGCAAGCGTGACAGTGCCTGCTTCATTGCATTCTGGCGCGGCCGCCAGACGTAGATGGCGTTCATCGCCGAATCGGCGCTCTGGCCGTTGCGCATCAGGTGCTGCGCGCGCGCAATCCATTGCAGGTCCTTGTTCACCGCCCACAGCACGAGCGTCATATCGATCCCCTCGCCGCGCAGACCTTCAAGGATGCGCAGCGCCCGCGCTGTTTGTCCGCGCATTGCCGCCTCGCCCAGTTGCAATACGTCATAACGTGCGCTGTCGGCTACGGCATCCAGCACCATCTGCACCGTGACTTCGCCGGGCGGCAGCCACAGCGCCAGCTTCTCCACTTCCTGGTGCGCGGCCAGCAGGTTTCCTTCGACTCGCTCGGCGAGCAGGCTGGCCGCGGCCGGATCGGCTCGCAACCCGTGACGGCCAAGGCGCTCGCGTATCCAGGCAGGCAGCCGCGGCAGATCGATGGGCCAGACCTGTACGACGGTGCCGTGCTTTTCGATGGCGCTGACCCAGCGGGCGTTCTGCGTGCGGCCATCCATCTTGCCGGTGATCACCAGCACGATATTGTCCGGGGAAGGATGTTCGGCCAGTTCGACGATGGCGCTGCCGCCTTGTTCGCCGGGGGTCGGATTGACCATCCGGATCTCGATGATCTTGCGCTGCGCGAACAGCGACATGGCCCGGCTCTCGGCGTGCAGGCCCTGCCAGTCGAAGCCACGCTCGACCACGTTGAGATCGCGCTCAGTGAAGCCGGCAGCGCGTGCCTGGGCACGAACGGCATCGGCCGCTTCGTTGACGAGCAGGATTTCGTCGCCCGAGATCAGATAGATGGGGCTCAGACCGCGCGCCAGGGTCGAGGCCAGGTTATCGCCGGAAATTTTCACTGGGAGTCGAGCGTTCGAGCCGGTTGCCGCGAGCGTGCAACGTTGGAGGAAAGCGACAACCGCGATCGGTGAATGTGCACTCGGGAATGGAGCAAAGGTGGCTGCGGACGCGGGCGAGCATCGCCGGATTATGGGCCCGGATTATGGACTAAGAAGCGCGGGTAAGAAACTCTGGAACACGATTGTCCTACGGTCTCCCCAGGTCCTTGCGGCAGCACGGGCTTTAAGTGCCGCACGCTACTTTACACACGCACTGCGCCGCCGTAGCCTCCGCCGCTCTAACGTCGAAGCCGAGCCATGCGTATTTTTCAGATCGCCCGAAAGCCCCCGCAATGGCTGCGAGTCCTTCTCGCAAGCCTGTTGCTGGCTTTCGCGATCAACGCCACGGCGCATGCGGCGCATCGGCACGACGCCACCACCACCGCAGCGCACCTCAGCACTTGCGGCTATTCGGCAACCTTCAGCGGCGTCGGTGGCGTGCCGCAGTACTCGAGCGCTATCGAAGTCGTCGCCACGACGGTTTGCGTATGCGCTCCGCTCGCCGACATCGGCCGCATCGCCAGCCCACCGCAGACCCGAGCGCAGCCGCGCGCCCCTCCCGCTCTCTGAAGCCTTGATCCATCGCTCCGCCTCGCCGCCCTGACTTTTTCGTCATGGCGCGAAGGCTCGTCTGCGTCGTCGTGCGCAGCGTCGATCCGTCAACTTCAGGAATCGCTCCATCATGCGTACCAGTTATTCGCGTGCAGGCCATGCAGCCCGCCTGTCCCACCCATCCCATTTGCCTGTTTCGAGCCGTTCTTTATGCGTCGCCGTGGCCGCCCTGCTCGCGGCGGCCCAGGGCCACGCCCAGGAAAAGAAGGCCGAAGAAGTGATCGTCACCTCCAGCGCGCTGCGCGAAAGTCCGCTCGAGGTTGCCCAACCCACCGCGGTGCTGGCCGGCGACAGCCTGCGTCGCCAGATCGCCGCCAGCCTCGGGGAGACCTTGTCGGCTGAACTCGGTGTCAGCTCCAGCTACTTCGGCCCCACTGCCAGCCGTCCGATCATTCGCGGGCTGGGCGGCTATCGCGTGCAGACGCTGCAGGACGGCCTTGCCTCGCTGGATGTATCCGGCCTGAGCCAGGACCACTCGGTCACGCTCGAATCCGTGGTGGCGCAGCAGATCGAGGTAATCAAAGGCCCCGCAGCGCTGTTGTACGGCAGCGGCGCCGCAGGAGGACTAGTCAACGTTGTCAGCAATCGCGTACCGCTGAAGGCGCCCGAGAAAGCGTTCAGCGGTGCAGCCGAATTGCGTGGCGACAGTGCAGCGAACGAACGTACCGGTGCGCTCAGCCTCGATGGCGGCACCGGCATGCTCGCGCTGCATGCCGACTACTTCAAACGCAAGACGGATGACGTCGAAATCCCGGACTTCGTGCAGTCCGACGCATTGCGCCGTCAGTCGATCGCCGCCGGCGAACAGCCCGACGACATTCGCGGGCACATTCCCAACACCGAAAGCGATACTCGGGGCGGTGCGTTCGGGGCCTCGCTGATCGGCGAGCGTGCCCGGGGCGGCTTGTCGTGGAGCCGCTACGAATCCACCTATGGAATTCCGGGTGAGGAATCGGCGTTCATCGACATGAAGCAGGATCGCTACGACGGCAAGGCCGACTGGGACCTGCACGGACCGATCACCGCGCTGCACCTGAGCGGTTCGTACAACGAATATACCCATACGGAATTCGAAGCTCCCGCCGAACCGGGTACGGTGTTCAATCAGAAGGCCTACGACACACGCTTCACCGCGGACAATGAACTCGGCGCCGGCTGGCGCGGTACTGTCGGCGTGCAATACCAGCACATCGATTTCGAAGCGATCGGCGATGAGGCCTTCGTGCCCGCATCGACCACCACGGCATCCAGCTTGTTCGCTTTCGAGGAACGTCATTTCGCAGACTGGACGATCGAGCTGGGCGCACGTGCCGAGCAGCAGAAGATCGACCTCGACACCGCCTCCACGACACTACCCGACTACGACTCCACTGCGATCAGCGTGTCCGCAGGCACAGTATGGAAATTCGCGGGTGACGACGCGCTTACCCTCAATGTCACGCGTACGCAGCGCAATCCGCAAGCCACGGAGCTGTATGCCAACCCGGATGTCCCTCATGTAGCCGCGCAGCGTTTCGAAACAGGCGACCCCAATCTCGACAAGGAGACTGCGGTCACGGCAGACGTGTCGTTGCGCCGTACCGGCGACGGCGTGCGCTGGACCGTGAGCGCTTACTACAACGACTACAGCAACTACATTTACGAGAATCCCACCGGAAGATTCGTACCCACCGACGAAGGCGATGAGTTCCAGGTGTTCGAATACCTGCAAGGTGGCGCGAAGTTTCACGGCTTCGAAGCTGAAGTGGAGTTTCCACTGTGGCAACAGGGCGAAGACCACCTCGAGCTGCGGCTCGCATCGGACTACGTGCGCGGCAAGCTGGACAGTGGCGAAGATCTGCCGCAGATCCCGCCATTACGCGTCGGCGGTGGATTGCACTACGACCTGGCGCAATGGCACCTCGGTACCCAGCTGTTCTACTACAGCAGGCAGGACAAGGTCGCTGCCAACGAGCTGCCGACGCCGGGCTACACCATGCTCGACGCCGACACGAGCTATCGGCTGCCGACGGGCACGTCCAACGTGTTCGTGTTCCTCAAGGGCACCAACCTGCTCGATGAGGACGCGCGTCAGCACAGCTCGCCGTTGAAGGACATCGCACCGTTGCCGGGGCGATCCTTCCATGTGGGGATCCGCGCCGAGTTCTGATCGGATGCGACGATGCACGGCGGACGGTGGCGAAACACCACCGTCCGTTGTGCTACCGTTATCGGACCCTTCCTTGCCAATGACAACAACCATGCAGACCTTCATCCGCTTGCTGGCAGTTGCACTGATCTCCTGCGCCGTCCAGGCGCAAACGGCGCCAACCCATACTCCCCCAATGACGCCGGATATTCCGGCCAACTTCCAGGCGCCGCTGCCCGCCGCCGACTACATCAAGCGCGACGTGATGATCCCGATGCGCGACGGCGTCAAATTGCATACTGTCATCGTCGTGCCGAAAGGATCGGCGCATGCGCCGATCCTGCTTACACGCACGCCGTACAACGCTACCAAGCGCGCCGAGCGCTTCGTCAGCCAGAACATGCTCGCCACCCTGCCCCTGGGCGATGAGGTGTTTGTCGGCGACGGCTACATCCGTGTTTTCCAGGATATCCGCGGCAAATACGGTTCCGAAGGCGACTACGTCATGACGCGCCCGCTGCGCGGTCCGCTGAACGACACGCCGGTGGATCACGCCACCGACGCGTGGGATACGATCGACTGGCTGGTGAAGAACACGCCCGAAACCAACGGCAGGGTCGGCATGCTCGGCTCATCCTACGAAGGCTTCACCGTGCTGATGGCGCTGGCGGACCCGCACCCCGCACTCAAGGCCGCGGTACCGATGAGCCCGATGGTGGATGGATGGAAGGGCGACGATTGGTTTCACAACGGCGTCTTCCGCCAGACCAACCTGGATTACCTGTACGGGCAGAACACTGCGCGCGGCGAAGGCAAGGAGATGGCGCGCGATACTTACGACGACTATGAAAACTTCCTGCGCGCCGGCTCGACCGGGGCTTTCGCACATCGCTTCGGCGTCGACCGGCTGCCGTTCTTCAACAAGATCGTCGAACACCCGGCGTACGACGCCTACTGGCGCGGACAGGCGCTCGACCAGATCCTCGCCACCAAGCCGCTTACCGTGCCGACGATGTACGTCGCAAGCCTGTGGGATCAGGAAGACATGTATGGCGCGATTTCCACGTACCAGGCGACCGAACCCAAGGACGCGCAGAACAATCGCAACTACCTGGTGCTGGGACCGTGGCGGCACAGCGGCGTGAACTACGACGGCAGCACGCTGGGTCCCCTGCACTTCGCAGGCGACACGGCGCTGCAGTTCCGGCGCGACTACATGAAGCCGTTCTTCGATCAATACCTCAAGGACGACGCGCCCAAGGCAGCGACGCCGCCGATCCTCGTCTATGAGACCGGAACCAATCGCTGGCGCGAAATGAACAAGTGGCCGGTGTCCTGCAAGAGCGGCTGCGCAGCAGCTTCGCAGCGTCTATACCTACAAGCCGACTCGCAACTGGCGTTCAAGGCGCCAGCGGGGGACGCGAAAGCCTTCGATGAATACGTCTCCGATCCAGCCAAGCCCGTGCCCTACGCGCCGCGGCCGGTCCGCTTCAAGGATTCCGATGCGTGGAAGCGCTGGTTGGTCAACGACCAGCGTTTCGTTGCCGACCGGCCGGACGTGCTGATGTACACCTCCGAAGTTCTCACCGCACCGCTGCAGGCGAGCGGCGTCCCGATCGCAAACCTGTTCGCGTCGACCACCGGCACCGACAGCGACTGGGTCGTGAAACTGATCGACGTGTATCCGGATGAAGTGCCCTCGCAACCGGAGATGGGCGGTTACCAGCTGGCGATTGCGATGGACATCTTTCGCGGCCGCTACCGGCAGAGCATCGAGCATCCCGCCGCAATCAAATCCGGCGCGGTGGAGAGTTACAGCTTCAACCTGCCGAACGTGAACCATGTCTTCCTGCCCGGCCATCGCATCATGGTGCAGATCCAGTCGAGCTGGTTCCCGCTCTACGACCGCAACCCGCAGACGTTCGTACCGAACATCTTTCTCGCCAAGCCCGATGAGTACAAGAAGGCCACGCAACGCGTCTATCGCGGCGGGCAGTCCGCGAGCTTCATAGAGTTGCCGGTAGTGAGAATGTGACGGGGGTGACAGTAGTCACACGAGTGACACTGCACGAGAGCTGGTCGCTCAGCCGGCCATAGGTCAAGAGGCTATTGGTCAACCGGCAAGATGGCCAGAGGGAGCGCGCACAAGAGAAGCCATGGGGGGCTTCTCTTGCTCTTCTCTAGCTCTCCTGTTGGCTCTCTGCTAACTCTCTTTCTGGCCACCTTACCGACTCGCCGGTTGACCGGTTGACCTCTATCTCGTACAACTCCGGCTTGAACCCCACCAGCAATTTCCTGCCGGCTTCAAGCACCGGTCGCTTGATCATCGAGGGTTGCGCCAGCATCAGTGCGATCGCCTTGCGCTCGTTGAGATCGGAGCGTTCGGCCTCGACCAGTTTCCGGAACGTCGTACCGGCACGATTGAGTACCGTTTCCCAACCCTTCTCCTTGCACCAGCGCTCAAGGTGCGCGCGATCGATACCACTGGCCTTGTAATCATGAAACTCGTAGGCGACCTGATGGGCATCGAGCCAGGTTCGCGCCTTCTTCATGGTGTCGCAGTTTTTGATGCCGTAGAGGATGGTGGGCAAGATGGGATCCTTGGGAGTGATGGAAGTGAAGCAGGTGATGGAAGTGATGTGGGGGTCTGAGGTGCATCCGTACCTTCATCACTTACATCACCCACATCACCTTCATCACTTATGTTGAGGGAATGAGAGGTGACGGGTGACGGGTGACGGGTAAGAATGCACTCGTCATTCTTCCTCGTCACCCATCACTCGTCACCTCTCCCCCGCACGCCCCGCGCTGCGCGTGCTGCAACTTCGTCGTATCTTTAACCGACAGGAGATAGTGCTCATTGGCCTCTTTCAGCCCCGCGACACTCAGTTCATACCATTGCTGTGCTTCCTTGCACGACTGTGGACGCTTCAGGGAATCGAGCGCTGCAAGCTGCTCGTGGTAGCTACCGGTACGGAACTGATTCACTGAGATAGCAGCACGATTCACGCTGCTGGCTGCGTTCGGCAGACCTTCTAGCAGCAGCAGAGCACGTTGCACCATCTGCAGCGCCGCGGGGTAGTCACCGGACTGCGCGACCAGCTCGCTAACATTGCCCAGCATGTCAGCGAGGTTGTAGCGGTATTGCGCATTGTCCGCGTCAGCGTCGGCGAGAGATTGCAGTTCCTGGACCGCCTGTTTGCCACCCTGCACGGCTTTGGAAATCGAACCGATCCCGGCAGTGGCTTTCGCGGCGGTTCCAATCAGATAAGCGTGCAGATTGCGCAGATCGGTGTTCAGCGCATCGTCCTGCAGCAGCTCTTCCGTCAACTTTCGTCCGTCGATCTGCAGGTTCAATGCACGTTGCAGGTCGCGACCCTGATCGACAAGCACTTCACCCAGGCGGTTCATGGCGACTACGCACAAGCGTTTGATCACCGGATCCTGGGGACGTTCCGCCAGCAGTCGCTGCAACATCTGCACCGAATCGGACATCGCGATCCGGCCGGTCTGCCAATCGCCGATGGCAGTTCGCTTGGTACCGAGGTCCAGGCGTGCGAGCGCCAGGTTGCGTCGACCGACGAAATCGGTGGGATGGGCCGCCACGACTTTTTCGGCGATCTGGGTCAGCGCCGTGGTGTGCTTCACAGCCTCAGGCGCATCGCCAGCCTCATACAAGACATCGCCAAGTTTGCCGTGATTGCGGATCAGGTCGCGCTGCAGCGCGTTGTCGTCGGCATTGTCACGGTAAAGCACTTCGCGAATCGTCAGCGCCTGCTGATAGTTGCGAATGGCACCCGCGGAGTTGCCAAGATTCGCGGAGTGAAAGCCGCCCTGCACGTCACCCAGTTTCTCGTAGGCGGCAGCGAGCTCACGCTTGAGCCCGGCGTCCTCACCCGCCTCATCGGACAGCGAGTCCAGATAGGTCACGGCGTTGTTCACCAGCACCTGGCGTGCGGCCGTCGAACCGGGCAGGTTCGCGATGGCATCGTGCACTTCGAAGATGAAGGAGTTCGCGAGCTTGCGAACGCTGTTGAAATGCCGTTCGGCGCGCACCTTTTCGGTCCGCGCGACCGTCGCTTCGCGGGAGGTCGTAACGATGCCGCCGATCAGCGATAACAGCAGCAACGTACCCGCCGCCATGCGGCCCTTGTTGCGACGAATGAACTTTCCCGCGCTGTAAGCGAACTGATCCCCGCGTGCCAGCACCGCCTGCCCGCCGAGGTAGCGCCGCAGATCCTCGGAAAGCTCATCGGCCGAGGCGTAACGACGGGCTGGCTCCTTGCGCAGCGCCGTCAGCACGATGCTGTCGAGATCGCCTTTGAGCCGGCGACGCCATTTGTGTACATCGACGTCGACATGGCGCGGCAGTGTCGTTTCATCCGCGGCGGCACTGGGTCGCAACGGTTCGGTCTGCGACAGCTCCCGGATCCAGTCGGAATCCGGATTCTGCGTGGGGCGATTCGGACTGCGGCCGGTCAGCAGGCGATAGAGCACGACACCCAGCGAGTAGATATCACTCGCGGTCGTCACGACTTCGCCGCGGGCTTGCTCGGGACTGCAATAGTCCGGTGTCATCGCCCGCATCACTGTCATCGTAGCGTCGTGAGCGACTCCTTCGACTGACGGTTCGAGCAGCTTCGCGACGCCGAAATCGAGCAGCTTCACCTCCCCGGCAGCGGTCACGAGAATATTGCCCGGCTTCAGATCGCGGTGAATGACCAGGCGTTGGTGCGCGTAGTGGACGGCCGCACAGACCATCCGGAACAGCGCCACCCGGTCAGCCAGCGCCAGATCGTGCTGCGTACAGTAGCGATCGATCGGAACGCCGCTTACCAGTTCCATCACCAGGTAGGGATGGCCATCATCGGTCGCTCCGCCATCCAGCAACCGCGCGATGTTGGGATGCTCGAGGCCGGCGAGGATCTGCCGCTCCGCGCGGAAACGTCGCACCATTTCCGTCGTGTCGTTGCCGGCGCGGACCAGCTTGATGGCGACGTCCTTACGGTACTGGTCGTCGTCGCGCACGGCCTTGTAGACATCGCCCATGCCCCCGTGGCCGATGAGCGATTCGATGCGATAAGGCCCGACGCGTCGACCGATCCACCGGGCACTGACTTCCGCGGCAACCAGGTCCGGCGCAAACGCCGCTGCCGGGCGATCGAGAAACGCTTCCGAACTATCGTGTGCCAGCAGTAACGACTCAACCTCGGCACGCAACTGCGCGTCGCTGCCGCATTCACGCTCCAGAAACGTGGCACGCTGCGTCGGCTCGACGTCGAGCGCGCCATGAAAGATCGCTTTGACCTTCCCCCATTCCTCCGGCGTCATCGCTGCTCTTCCGCTGCAAGCTCACGATGCAACCACGCCCTGGCAAGCGCCCACTCGCGCTTCACCGTGGCGGGCGACAGCTCGATCACCCGCCCCGTCTCCTCGATGGTGAGGCCACCGAAGAAACGCAATTCGACGATCCTGCCCTGTGTAGGGTCGAGCTGTTCCAGGCGCGTCAGTGCCTGATCCACCGCCTCCAGATCGATGCCCGGCTGGCCCGGCACCGAATCGGCATCGGGGCCCGATCGCGGTCCGGACTGTGTCTGACCGGGAGTGCCGGATGCTTCCACCTGGCTGACCAGGTCTTCAAGGCTGATCCGCGGCACACCATCTCCGCGCTTCCCCGCCGACCGTGCGCGCGCGTGATCCACCAGGATGCGGCGCATGAGATGCGATGCGAGGCCGATGAAATGTTCCCGACTCTGCCACTGCGCCACCTTCTGGTTGGACAGGCGCAGGAACGCCTCATGAACCAGCGCCGTCGGCTGGATCGTGTGGTCCGGCCGCTCGCGACGCAGATGACGCTGCGCCAGCGAGCGCAGCTCGTCGTAAACCTGCGGAATCAGCGCGGCCAGGGCGGGATCGGCGCTGTTGAAGGGTTTGTTCATCGCGGAGCGGATTTTAGCGCTGGGACAGGACGGGTGGTGATGCGGGTGATGAAGGTGATGGACGTGATGGAGGTGGGCAAACAGGACGCGGTCCGGAAGGTTGGAGCCTGGTCACGCGCGCGCTCCGTTCGCCCTGAGCTCGTCGAAGGGCCTTCTTGCGCCGGGCCCATCACCTTCATCACCTTCATCACCTCCATCACTCCCTTCCTATTCATATCTCTTCCCCCCATGACTGATCCAGCCGGCGACATGGCGTCCCGACGGATCGCGATGCGTCCAGTGCACAACGCCGCCCTTGTTGTTCCATTCGTACTCGCCGCTGAACTCGACGCGGTCGCCAGGTCGCAGCTCCTCGACGCGCGGTGCCAGGTCGATGTTGTGGGCAATCAGGATGGTCTGTCCCGAATCCGCCCGAACCAGGAAACGTTGATGCCGCGATCCTTGCACGTCATCGGCCAGGATGCGGATGACCGCACCCGCTGCCGTGACCCGGACATTGCTGCGTCGTTGCTCGAAGGCCTCGGCAAGGGTCTGCGCGCCCTGACTGTCCCCAGGCGTCGCTGCGGTTGTCGTTGAGGTCCTCGCCGGGCCCGGTGCATTTTCCCCGAAGAATTCGCGATGTTGCGCGAGCTGCACAATGGCAGCCAGCACGAGGCCTACCAGGAGAAGTTTTTTCATGATGTCGCTTGCGTAACAGGTAGTGACAGTAAGCGCGAGCGGGATGCCGATTCTGACTCGTGATGGCGCGCGAAGCAGCTAAGCCACGATCTTTCTTAAATATTCGATGGTGCGAGTCATCTGCGCGCGCAGTTCGCTCGTCAGTTGTGCGACCTGGTCGGCATCGCCGCTTTTTGCCGCCGCTTCCAGCCGGGTAGCCGCCGTACTTACGCCAGGAGCATGCAGATTGGCGCTCGCGCCTTTGATTTCGTGCGCCTTCGCACCCAGGCGCTGCAAGTCTCCCCGAGCGAGTGCACCGAGGACTTCCTCGAGCGAGTTCGCACCGCTGACGACAAACAAGGCCGCGACTTCGCGCGTGAACGCCTCGTCGCCGTCGAAAGAGTCCAGCAACTGTTGCCAGTTCACCGGATCGTCATGGTCTGTGGCTTCCCCCGCCTGCGCGTCCTCGACGCCGCCGACAACTCGCCCGAGATGTCGCTCCAGGCAGGCTTCGAGCAATTCCCGGTCGATGGGTTTGCTGAGGTAATCGTTCATGCCCGCGCTGATGCATTCCGCGGCAGCTCCCTTCATCGCATGGGCGGTCAGGGCGACGATCGGAATGGGATTGCCATCCTGCTGCAAACGGCGAATCTCGCGCGTGGCCGCATAGCCATCCAGCTCCGGCATCTGGCAATCCATCAGGATCAGGTCGTAGCGCCCGCTCTTCCATGCTTCCACCGCAGCACGGCCGTCACCCACGATGTCGACGCGATACCCCAGTCTTTCGAGCGTCCGGTACGCCACCTTCTGATTTACGAGGTTGTCCTCCGCCAGCAGGATCCGGTGCTTTCCGCCGCGCTGCGAGCGCAACGCATGCTGAGTGATGATGGGTTGCGTGTGCATGTGCCAATCGCGGGCGTCGGTGGTCAACGCCAGGCGCAGACAGTCCGCCAGGTCGCGGCGCGCGACCGGTTTTTGCAGATATCCCGTAAAGCCCAGCCCGGCGAAACGCTGGCCGTCGCCGCGCTGGCCGGTCGAGGTCAGCAGGACCAGACGCGCCGACCTGAGAAGCGGATCGGTGACGATCAACTGCCCCATCGCTGCGCTGTCGCATCCCGGCATGTAATGGTCCAGCAACACCACTTCGAATGGCTGGCCGGCGATGGCTGCAGCGCGCATCTGGCTGAGCGCCTCATCGGCAGTACCCACGCAAGTAGGACTGGTACCGCAAACGATGAGCTGCCCCATCAGGACGTCACGATTGGTGGCATTGTCATCGACAACAAGAACGCGCTGGCCACCCAGCATTGCCGGCAGCTGACTGCGCGATCGGTCTGTCTGCAAGGAGATGCCCAGCCGGGCGGTGAACCAGAACGTCGAACCCTCGCCTTCCGTGCTGCTCACACCTGCCTCGCCGCCCATCAGCTCGGCCAGGTGCCTGACGATGGATAAGCCCAGGCCAGTGCCACCAAAGCGGCGCGTGGTCGATGCGTCGACCTGCGAGAACGGCTTGAACAGCGCCGACACGCGGTCCGCTGGAATTCCGGTGCCGGTATCGCGTACCTCGCAACGAATCATCGTGGTATCCGCGGTATGCGCGATCACCTGTATCGCAATGGCTATCTCGCCGCGCTGCGTGAACTTCACGGCGTTGCCGCCAAGATTGAGCAGTACCTGGCGCAGACGACCGGCGTCCGCCTTCACCATGTCCGGCAGCGCCGCATCGATGGCCACAGTGACTTCCAGACCCTTGGCATGCGCATCGATTGCCAGCAGGCGCGCCACATCTTCGACGGTATCGCGCAGATCGACATCCAGCAGCTCCAGATCGAGCTTGCCGGCCTCGACCTTGGAGAAGTCCAGAATGTCGTTGATGACTGTGAGCAGCGCGCGGGCACTGCTGCGAACCGTATCCGCGTACTCGCGCTGTATGGGGTCGAGCCGCGTTTCCAGCAGCATGTCGGTCATGCCCAGCACGCCGTTCATGGGTGTGCGTATTTCGTGACTCATGTTGGCCAGGAATTCGCTCTTCGCGTTATTGGCCGCGGCCGCCACTTCGGTCGCTTCGATCAGGGCCTGCTGGTACTGGCGTCGCTCCGTTATGTCCTGCTGCGACCCCGACAGGGTAATGGGTTTGCCGGATGCATCGCGCTGACACTGGCCACGCGAGCGATACCAGCGCCACTCGCCGTTGGCCGTTCGCTGCCTGAATTCGATGTCGAACGCAGCGCCGGTCTCGATGTGCTGCGCCAACAATTGATCCAGGCGCGGCGCATCCTCGGGATGCGTCAGATCGTTCACCAGGCTGCGATACGTCGTCAGCTCCTGCGCGCTGCGACCAACCATCTTCTCGAAGCTCGGCGATACCCACAGGCTGTCGTTGACCAGGTCCAGTTCCCACATGCCGTCATTGGTGCCGCGCGCGATGCGCTCCAGGCGCGCCTCGGTGGCCTGCAGCTGCAATTGAATCTGCTTGCGGGCGTGGATGTCCTGAATGATGCCGCGCACGCGACGAGCGTTACCGTCCTGGATGAGACGGCCTTGCGCAGCGGTCCAGTGATAGGTGCCATCCTCATGCAGCACGCGCGCTTCGACTTCGTAGGGCACGTTCTCGGTCTTGATGCGATCGAGCATCGCCTGATAGGTGGGACGATCCTCGGGATGATGTCTCGCGATACTGGCGTCGATCCCTTGCGTATAGGTTTCGTTGCTTACCAGCGTTTGCCCCGGTTCGCGCTGCTTGCGGATGGTGGGACGATCCACCGTCACCTCCATGCGCTCCAGGTCCAGCTCGAAAGCGTGAAACGAGCCGGCTTTCGACGCATCGCGCAGGCGTTCATCCCGGGCGCGCACTTCCAGCTCAAGACGCTTGGTCGTGGTGATGTCGATGATCAGACCGTGGACCATCGGTTCGCCGCCACGTGTATCGACTGGCTGCGCGTGGCCGCGGACCCAGCAGACGTATCCGCTTGGTGTCGAGATGCGATAGTCCACGGTGTACGCAGCGCCCCGCGCCATGGATTCGCTGGCGACCCGCATGACCTCTGCGCGATCGTCCGCGTGGATGATGCGCATCCATTCATCGTCCGAGAGCCGGCGCTTCTCCGGCGGCAACCCGAGCAGTTGCAGGAGCGCCTGCGAACAGATGGTCAGGTTACGCTTCGGATAAGCCGTAAAAGTACCGGCATAGGCCGCTGCCAGTGAACGCTCGACGGCGTCCACGCGTCGCGCATCGGCACGTTTGCGCAATGCAGCAGCCAGCACCCAGGTGCCAAGCGCCGTGCCGGCAGCACTCAACACACAAAGCACGACCGTCGACATTAACGATCTTCCTGCCGCTTGAATAATAGGACGGAGAACGCAGTCTAGCGCAGGCACGCCGGCCGATCGGGTCGGCTTGCATTTTGTTTTAGCGCGACGCCACCACGATCGCGGCGCTGGCCATGGCGACGCCACTGCCCCGGTTCAGATTGCGCAACGCACGTGAGCTACTGAAGATTCTGCGTGCACGTGCCGCCGCCAGCACGTAACCGCCAAGCACGAGTGGCAACACGATACATATCGTAGTCGCGATCTCCAGGAACCCTGCGACACTGAGCGTCTCCAGCCTGACCACGGTGGGTAGCAGCGCAAGAAAGAAGATCATCGTCTTGGGATTGCCCAAGGTCAGCGCCAGACTGCCAAGAAACAGGCGCGACGCGCTCTGGCCGCGGTCGACCCGGGCTTCACTTGCAGACGCTCCCGTTGACAACTCGGCAGGCACCTGGCCGGCGCTCTCTTCAGCGGGCCTGACCGGCGAGGTCCAAAGCCGGTAGGCGAGATAAAGCAGGTACACGACGCCAGCGTATTTGACGGCAACGAACACCATGGCCGCAGTCTGCGCCAGCGCCGCCAGGCCAGTCGCCGCGAATACGAACCACACTAGGTCGCCGATGAGAAAGCCGGCAATGAACGCGATCGCCCCTTGCGTGCCATGCGCGAGGGAGCGCGCTATGACCGCCGCAACGCCCGGTCCCGGCAACGCAACGGCCAGAAAATAGATACCGGCGAAGATCAGCAGACCGGACAGGGACATCGGGGACTCGCGACGGGTGACGGGTGACGGGTGACGGGTGACGGGTGACGAGATGAGGATTGCGGAGGGCCGGCAGCGAGTCAAGCAGCCATCGAGGGCCGGGGCGATCCGCGCGTCAGGACTCGTCCCGCCGCTTGGGCTCGAACTTCCGGCCGATGTGTACATCGTTGCGCCGCTCGGCCAGTTCGACCTGTCGTTGGCGTTCGCGCAGGCCGGCTTTCTTGGTCTCGGATTTCTGATCGTAGCAATGCGGGCAGCTCACCCCGGGCACGTAGAACGGCGAGGCCTTCTGGGCATCGCCGATGGGATTGCGACAGGAGCGACACAGCTCGTGCCTGCCGGGCTGCAACCCCTGCCCCACCGCCACCCGTTCGTCGAATACAAAACAGTCGCCCTGCCAGCGGCTCTCGGCGGCCGGCACGGTTTCCAGGTATTTGAGGATGCCGCCTTGCAGGTGATACACCTCTTCGAACCCTTCCGAACGCAGCAAGGCCGTGGACTTCTCACAGCGAATACCGCCGGTGCAGAACATTGCAACCTTCGGCTTGCTGCGCAGTGCCGCGCTATTGCGCACCCAGTCGGGCAATTCCCGAAAGCTCTTCGTACCCGGATTCAACGCCCCGGCAAAGGTGCCCAGCGCCACTTCATAGTCGTTGCGAACATCTACGACGACGACGTCGGGATCCTGCAGCAGCCGGTTCCATTCCCCGGGTTCGACATACGTTCCCGCCATGCGCGCCGGGTTCACTTCTGGCACGCCCATCGTGACGATCTCCCGCTTCAGGCGCACCTTCATGCGATAGAACGGCGCCTTCGTGGCGCTCGACTGCTTGTGCTCGAGGTCTGCCAGGCGTGGATCGGCACGCAGATACGCGAGCGTGGCCTGCACATCCGCGGGCACCCCGGCAATCGTGCCATTGATTCCCTCGGCGGCCAGCAGCACGGTGCCCTTGACCGAGTGCTCCTCGCAGAACGCCAGCAACGGCGCCTTGAGGTCGGCAAAGTCGTTCAGTTCGACGAATTTGTAGAATGCTGCGGTCAGATACATAGGCAGCAGTTTAGCAGAGGGCCGCCGCCAAACCGCCGCTCGACGCGGCTCGCACCGGCCAACCGGCCAATGGGCAAATGGGCTGCGGGCCGGAGCACTGAATGCGGTGGCCTCGATAGGCCGGTCTGGGGTGAACCACGGGTCGGTCACTGGTTGGCCGCTGGCCAACAGCCCGCTCCTGTTGAATCCCCGCGGCTGTTCGGGCCATAGTGATCCATGTCTGCTGAATATGTCGCCACTATGTGGCGTGATCCCGTTCTCTGCCGGTGCGCCGATGCGATTCGATCTCACTGACCTGAAGCTGTTCGTGCACGTCGTGGAGGCCGGCAGCATTACCGCCGGCGCCGACCGCATGCATCTGGCCGTCGCCGCGGCGAGCACGCGTATCCGCAACATGGAAATCGAACTGGGGACGTCGCTGCTGAATCGCGAGCGCCAGGGAGTGCAGCCGACCCCTGCCGGTCGCACGCTGATGCACCACGCCCGCATCCTGCTGCAGCAGGCGGAGCGAATGCGCGGCGAACTCGGCGAATATGCCGGCGGCCTCAAAGGCCACATCCGGCTGTTGTCCAACACCAACGCCCTGACCGAATTTCTGCCCGAACCGCTCAGCAATTTCCTCACCTCGCACCCGCAGGTGAACATCGACCTGGAGGAACGCCTGAGCGATGAGATCGTGGCCGCGGTCGCGGATGGCAAGGCCGACATCGGCATCGTCGCGGGCACCGAGGACGTGAGCGGACTGGAGGTCTTTCCGTTTCGGGTCGACCGCTTCGTGCTGGTCACCGCGGTCAATCATCCGCTGGCCGCCGCGCAGGAAATCGCTTTCGCCGATGTGCTGGACTTCGATTTCGTCGGGCTCGATCGCTCCAGCTCGCTGCAGCGATTCCTCTCCGACAAGGCCGACCGCGTCGGCCATCGGCTCAAGCTGCGGGTGCAGCTGCGCAGTTTCGATGCCGTCTGCCGCCTGGTCGAATGCAACGTGGGCATCGGCATCGTGCCGGAAACCACTGCCGTGCGTAACGCCAAGACCATGTCCCTGCACCGCATCCAGTTCACCGATGAGTGGGCGCTGCGTAATCTGACCATCTGTGTGCGCAAGATCGAAGACCTGCCGATCTATGCCCAGGAACTGGTCAAGCATCTTGCCACTGCGAACAGCACCATGCCCATCGCCGCCGTGGCGCGCTGACGATCTCCGTCGCAACGGCGACACAAGGAAACAAGAGCTACTCGCGCAACAAGCGTGCAGTACGCATAGCAGACATGGGGCTCCGGCTGCGGACTTCCGGTGTGCCGGGCAGACGCAGCGGGAAGAATCGTCCGTCACTGGCCAGAAGCACTAGAACAGGATCGCAATGAACCGTCATCTGCCGCTCATCTGCCTTGCTGCCTTTGCAACCGCCGCAACGGCGGAAACGGTCGTGGTCCGCAACGTCCACGGCTACACGCCGGCGGGCGCGGCAATCAAGCCATTCGCCGGAATGATCGTGGTGGATGGCAAGGTACAACGGTTGCTGATTTCACCAGAAGCGGCGAATGCGGCGAGCGGCGACTCCATCATCGACGGCGGCGGCAAAACAGCGCTGCCCGGCCTGATCGACGCCCACGGGCACGTGCTGAGCCTCGGCCAGGAAAAGCTGCAGGTCGATTTGCGAGGCAGCGCTTCGCTGCGCGAGGTCCAGCTGCGCGTAACGACATTCGCTACTGCAAATCCGCACGATCCGTGGGTGCTCGGACACGGTTGGAACCAAGCGCTATGGGACAGCAAGCAGTTCCCGGTCGCGCACGACCTCGATGAAATCGTCAGCGACCGACCGGCCGCGCTCACGCGCATCGACGGTCATGCGATATGGCTGAACAGCCGCGCGCTGACACTCACCGGCATCACGCGCGACACGCCCGATCCCCAAGGTGGACAGATCGTTCGGGATGCCAGCGGCGCCGCGACCGGCGTGCTCATCGACAACGCTAAAGACCTGATCGAACGGCATCTACCCCAACCCACCGACGCCGACATCAAACGCGCGCTGCTGGCGGCGATGAACGAACTGACTTCGCTTGGCCTTACCGGCGTGCACGATGCCGGAGTCGATCCGCACGAATACCGGATGTACCAGCAACTGGGCACCGCGGATCAATTGCCGATGCGCATCTACGCGATGCTCGCTGATAGCAAGTCGGCGCGCACCGTCATGATGGCCGGACCGAAACCCTCGCAATTCGACGAACGCCTGCAGATGCGTGCCGTCAAAGCGTGGGTCGATGGCGCATTGGGCAGCCGCGGCGCTGCCATGCGTTCGGACTACAGCGATGAGCCACACCATCGAGGTTTGCTGCTCTATACGCCCGAGCAGATGCAGCAACTGGCACAACTCACGGCCAGCAAGGGCTGGCAGCTGAACGTGCACGCCATCGGTGATGCAGGCAATCGCATCGTGCTGGACGCCTTCGAGTCCAAATTGACCGCGGTTCAGCGCAAAGCTCTAAGGCCGCGCATCGAGCATGCACAGGTTATCGCGCCTGAAGACATCCCGCGGTTCGGCAAGCTCGGCATCATCGCCTCTATCCAGCCTACTCATGCCACCTCCGATATGAACATGGCCGAGGATCGCATCGGTCCGCAACGCATCAAGGGAGCCTATGCGTGGCGCAGCCTCATCGATGCCGGCGCCCGACTCGCCGGCGGCAGCGATTTTCCGGTCGAGCTGCCCAACCCCTTTCTCGGCCTGTATGCGGCTGTCACCCGCCAGGATCGCGATGGCAAGCCGCCCGGCGGCTGGTATCCGCAACAGAAACTCACGCGCGAGGAAGCATTGCGGCTGTTCACCATCGATGCCGCTTATGCTGCGCGCATGGAAACGACGGTGGGTTCGCTCGAACCGGGCAAGTGGGCCGATTTCATCCTGATCGACCGCGACTATTTCCAGGTTCCGGAAAGCGAGATCGACGATATCGAGGTGAAGGCCACCTACGTTGCAGGCAAACGCGTTACGCAGTCCCCGCGAGAGCGGTCGGGTCCGGCGCTGGCGCAAACGCGGGTAGCGAGCGCCTCGCCGTAAAACGGTCGTCGGGTTCGCGGCGAACCTCTATGTAAACCCAATGTCGTCGCGGTTCTCTGTTCAGATAGAGAGCGATCGCGATTTGCCACTATTGCACGCCCCGACCGCGGGCGTAGAACGGCAATCGGGACTGCAACTTCCGCAACGCGGCGCGGTTCCAATACATTGCGGCTCGCTGCTTGCGCAGCTCGATGACCTGCCTGAAAACAGGAGGCTTGCCATGCCTGGCATGCTCGATTCTCTACTCGTTGCTTTGCAGCCCGACGCAGTCGGGAAAATCAGTCACGCCACAGGGGTCGACCCCACCCTGATCCAGCGTGGATTCGCGATTGCCGCTCCCCTGGTCCTGAGCGCGCTGGCGAAGGCAAGTACAACCCCACAGGGCGCCCAGACGCTTCTGCACCTGCTGCGTGAGAGCCGTCGCCGCGACCTGTTCGACCGTCTTGCCAGCACGAATGTCATGGAGCATCTCGATACCGGAGCCTGGCATGTGCATGCAGGTGACCCCGCCGATTCCGCGACGGACACCGTCTTCGGAGCCGGCGCTACCGCGGCGGTGGCGACACTGACGCAACATCTCGGTTTCAACATGCGTCCGCTACTGGGCATCGCAGCGCAACTCGCGCTGGGGATGATCGCAAATCTTGCGCGGTCGAAACGCCTGGATGCTCAACAGCTAAGCGACTTGCTGCGCGCACAGAACGATGCGTTCATGAAGCATCCGGCGAATCGCAAGGCGGCGGGAATCGTCTTCACCGCGCTGGCCGCGACAGACAGAGCCCAGGCTCTGCGGGAGATGTTCGATACCGCCGAATGGCTCAAGGTCCAGTCCGGTCCACTGGCAGCCTTGTATTGCATATCGAATGCTTCGCCCTGCGGCTCCAGGGGACTGGCCAAAGAGTTCGCCGCAGCGACCGATGCGGTAACCGAAGCAGCCCGGGCAGCACCTCCCGTATCCCTGCTCGGCACAGCGTTCGGTGAAGGGCTGTCGCAGGATTGTTTTGCGCGCCTGGCGCGACAGCATCCTCAGATGGCAAAACTGTTGTCGGAGTTACATGACAGCATCGACATCGTTGCCCGCAAGAGTCCGTCCGACGCCGAGGCATACCGCGAGATCATTCTGTTCGCCGCACAGCGGGCCGCGGAAGCAGGCAAGGAAGGCGGCTTCCTCGGGATTGGCGGCACGCGCGTGAGCGTCGAGGAACAACGCGCAATCGATGCGATCAGGTCGGCTTTGTGGTGACGAGTTCCAAGAGGGCGAGGAAATCGCTGCGCCACCCTCCCTAGCCATCCCCACCGCATCGACGTACGATTGCGGCCAGTTATGCGTCCCCGCCTCACTTCCCTGATCCTGATCCTTGCACTCGTTCTGCAAGGCATGCTGCCAACGTGGGCGCACGCATCCGTTGCAGTCGAGGGCGCAGTCGGTGGGATGCAGCACCATTGCGACGACCAGTTGAATCTGGGCAGCGTCCCCGCGCATAAATGCCCGCATTGCAACGATGCTGCCATGGCGCTGTTCGGCTGCGGCAACTCATGTGCAACAGGACTCGCCATGCCTGCGCCCGAACTCAACTTCGCTGCCAGCGCAGGTAGTGAAACGACCGCACAGTCTTCGAAACCTGTCCTCAGCCACTCGGCGGCACCGCCCACACCTCCTCCGATCTCCTGAACCTGTCCGGTCCCGGGCGCTCCAATCGCCCCTCCTTCGTCTCGTCACTCCTGTGACTTCTGTCACTGCTGTGACTTTCCCTGCCGACCGATCCCGTTCAGGAGACTCTTTTGCTGCCCATCAACAGACGCAGATTCGTGCAAGGCATTGCCATGAGCGCAGGCATCGCCGCCCTGCCGCGCTTCGGCCTTGCGTACGCGCAGGGAGCTTCCGCTCGCACCACCCTTTCCGGCACGCAATTCGATCTTGAGATCGGCACATTGCCGGTCAATTTCACCGGCAGCGCGCGCACGGCAACGGTAGTGAACGGCCAGTTGCCCGCGCCGTTATTGCGTTGGCGCGAGGGTGACGTAGTGACCGTCCGCGTGACCAACCGGCTGAACGAACCCACTTCCATCCACTGGCATGGACTGATCGTGCCCGCGGACATGGATGGCGTGCCGGGAATCAGTTTTCACGGCATCGCTCCAGGGACGACGTTTACGTACCGCTTCCGCGTCAATCAGGCGGGCACTTACTGGTACCACTCGCATTCGCGCTTCCAGGAACAGATCGGACTCTACGGCCCAATCGTCGTGGAGCCGCGCGGCGGCGAGCGACATCGGTCCGACCGCGAACACGTTGTGTTGCTGTCCGACTGGACGGATCGCGATCCCGAGGACATCTATCGCACGCTCAAGATCCATGCCGGCTACTTCAATTTTGGCAAGCGCACCGCCAGCGATTTCCTGCGCGATGCCCACGCGCAGGGATATCGCCAAACAGTGGCTGAACGCAGCATGTGGGGCGCGATGCGCATGGATCCAACCGACATCGCCGATGTATCCGGCTACGCGTACACGTACCTGATGAACGGGGTGACGCCTGCCGGTAACTGGACGGGACTGTTCAATGCCGGTGAGTGCGTGCGCCTGCGCATCATCAACGGCTCTTCGATGACCTTCTTCGATGTGCGGATTCCCGGCCTGCAACTGACCATCGTTGCGGCGGACGGCCAGGATGTCGAACCGGTAACCGTGGACGAGTTCCGCATCGGTCCGGCCGAAGTCTACGATGTCATCGTCACCCCCGCTGCCGATCGCGCCTGGACGATCTTCGCGCAATCGATGGATCGCTCCGGCTATGCATGCGGCACGCTTGCGCCGCAACCGTCAATGCGTGCGGAAATTCCCGCTCTCGATCCACGCCCGATCCTGACCATGGCGGACATGGGAATGGCACACGGCGCGGATGCAACGCAGCCGCCCATGGGTTCCATGGAACACATGGACCACAGCATGCATGCGGGCCACATGATGATGGGGCCCATGACGATGAGTCCGTCGTCGCCGCCGATGCAGTTCGGCGCAGGAGTGGACATGACGGTGGCGATGCCGGTCACGCGCCTCGACGATCCAGGCATCGGCCTGCGTGACAACGGCCGCCGCGTTTTGACTTATGCCGATCTGCACACCATCGGTGGACCCATCGATGCACGATCCGCCGAACGCGAGATCCAGCTGCATCTCACGGGGCACATGGAGCGCTTCATGTGGTCGTTCAACGGCGAGAAGTTCTCGGAAAGTACGCCGCTGCAATTCAACTATGGCGAACGGCTACGGCTGACCCTCATCAACGACACCATGATGCTGCATCCGATCCATCTGCACGGCATGTGGAGCGAAGTCGAATCTCCCGGCGGTGAATTTCAGGTACGTAAGCACACGGTCACAGTGCAACCTGCACAACAGCTGAGCTATCTCGTTACGGCAGATGCGCTGGGACGCTGGGCATACCACTGCCACATGCTGTACCACATGGAAGCCGGGATGTTTCGCGAAGTGGTCGTTGCCGCAAATGCGGAGGCGCGCCGATGAGCCGTGCAACGCCAGTCGGCCAAGGCATCTGCCTGCTCTTGTTCGCAGCCTCGGTGTCGGCTCAGACCGGGCACGATCATCATTCGCCAGCTCTCGACGCTACGGCGCCTGCGGCAACCGAGGCTACAGAATCGACCCATGTGCCTCCCGATCCACCGGCTCATCCCATGGAACCGATGAGCGGCGCACAGATGATCGCGGTCATGCAGATGGACGACACCGCCCGTTTCGGCGTAGTCCGCGTCGATCAGTTGGAATGGCATCCGGCGGCAGCAACACTCGCTTGGGACGCGCAGGCCTGGTACGGCGGGGACTACAACAAGTTGCTGCTAAGAACCGAAGGCGAGCGTTCCGACGGCAGTACCGAAGCAGCGAGCGCCGAAGTCCTTTGGCAACACACCGCGTTTCGCTGGTGGAGCGTACTGAGCGGAGTGCGGCACGACTTTGGCGACGGCCCGACCCGCACCTGGGCGGCATTCGGCATAGACGGCCTGGCGCCGCAATGGCTCGACGCCGAAGCGACTTTCTACCTCGGCGAACAGGATCGTACGGCATTGCGTGCGCATCTGCGTTACGACCTGCTGCTGACACAGAGGCTGATTCTCCAACCGCAGCTCGAAGCGAATCTGTACGGCAAGGACGACAGCGAGCGAGGCATCGGCGCCGGGCTGTCGGATATCCAAGCGGGCCTGCGAGTACGCTACGAGTTTCGCCGCGAGCTGGCGCCTTACGTCGGCGTGGAATGGCGCGGGCTTTTCGGCAGTACCGCCGACCTCGCCCGCTCCGCCGGCCGCGACGCCAGCGACACGCAATTCGTCGTCGGGCTGCATTTGTGGTTTTGAATACCTTGCCGGCGCTCGGGTTCGCAACGACAATCGTGATCCTTCTCTTCAGCGGGGAGTTCGACGATGGCTACCAAGCGTAAGGCTGCCCGGCGCAGTACCCGTAAAGCGGCTGCGGGCAAGCAACGCAGCCATGCACGCAACGCGGTTCTCGCCAAGCGCAAAGGGCCGGCCAAACAGCCGTCGCAGTTACGCGGCCTGTATCCCGCCATCAAGCCCTTTGCGAGCGGGTACCTGCGCGTGTCGCCGGTGCACGAGATCTACTACGAGGAATGCGGCAACCCCGACGGCAAGCCTGCATTGTTCGTTCACGGTGGACCGGGTGCCGGTTGCGACAGCCGTGCACGCTGCTTCTTCGATCCCACCGCCTATCGCATCATCTTGTTCGATCAGCGCGGCTGCGGTCGCAGTCGCCCGCACGCCAGCCTGGTCGACAATACGACGTGGCATCTGGTGGATGACATCGAAAAGCTGCGCGCACATCTCGACATCGAACGGTGGCTGGTGTTCGGAGGCTCCTGGGGTTCGACGCTGGCACTGGCCTATGCGCAGGCGCATCCGCGGCAGGTCAGCGAACTGGTGTTGCGCGGCATCTTCATGCTGACGCAGTTCGAACTGCGCTGGTTCTACCAGCAAGGGACCAGCGCCCTCTTCCCCGATCATTGGGCCAGTTATATCGCAGCCATTCCGCCGGCCGAACGCGGCGACCTGATCCAGGCGTTCTACAAGCGGCTGGTCAGCGGCGATCAGGCCACCATGGTGAACGCGGCGCGCGCCTGGTCCATCTGGGAAGCTGCCACCAGTTATCTGCACGTCAACGAAGAGAACGTTCACAAGTGGAGCGACGCCGACTTCGCGGTGGCCGTGGCCCGCATCGAATGTCACTACTTCGTGAATCGCGGCTTCCTGGAAACCGAGGATCAGCTGCTACGCAACATCGAACGCATCCGCCACATTCCGGCGGTCATCGTCCAGGGCCGTTACGACGTGGTGTGCCCGATGCAAACCGCCTGGGCGTTGCACGAGGCGTGGCCGGAAGCGGCGTTTCACATCATCGCGGATGCCGGTCATTCCGCCTTCGAGGCGGGCAACACGGATGCGCTGATCAGGGCGACGGATAGCTTCAGGGAATAACCCGATGCTGCGGCAATAGCGATCCGACTGCGCCATCGGTCGCCTCGTCCTCGCGACACTTCCAGGTCGGTTCGCTGCGTGCATCGATCAAACGATGCTCGATCAGCCAGCAGCGTGCGTCGTCGGCATCCTGTTCGAACCAGCGCTGCGCCGACCCCAGGCGGAAGGTGTAGCCCCATTCGTCCATGTCGCTCCACATGCGGTAGCGGCCGACATCCGCCAACGCGTCTGCCAACAGGATCTGCAGATAGCAGACGGCATTTTCTTCCGCGTCGTCGCCGCCCGCATCCCGCTCCAGGTCGCGACGCCGGACCGGGTCCATGCAGATGAAGTGACAGGCTTCATGCAGGACGGAATGCAGCGGTGTATCGCTTCTCACGTAGACCACGCTGCCTACCAGGCCCGCCTCGCTTTCACCCCAGTACGAACCGGGAATAGCCGTGCCTGGAGCGAGTTGGGTGAGCTGCATGCCGAATCGACGCAGCAATGCCTCGACCCGCTCGCTGCCGTATTCCGCGATTCGCAGCACAGCGGCCTGGCGCTCATCCGCGATCCCCACCGCGATCCCCACTGTCACCTCCGCGAATCCGGACTCAGCTTGCCTCGCCGCGGCACTCGCGTCGCTCAAAGCGAGGCGAGTCTGCGGATCACCAGTCCCGCCAAGTCGCGCGCCAGTGCCTCCCGCAATACCGCCTGCTCGCGCTGCTTGGCCAGCACAGCGGTTTCGTCGTAGCTGTAGTCGCGGGTCAGATTCAGCGTCTGCGGTGCAATCAACTCGCCGTTGACGCCGTCCACCGAGTACTCGACCGTGTAGTACACCTCGTACTCTTCGGGCGTATTACGCGCCGATACCGACAGGACGCGCTGTCCGCTTTGGTCTTTGCGTATGCGCACGATGGCCGTGGCGGTACTGCGATCGGTCGCAAGCCGCGCTCCCGATGCCGTCAGGCTTTCACGCAGTGCCCGGTTGAAATCGCTGTAGCGATCGTCGCTATCGACATACGTCACAGCCATCAATTCGGGCAGTCGCGCCGTGCCCTGTAATCGCCATCCGCACGCACTCAGGGTGCTCAGCAACAGTGCCAGCAATACGGCGTTGCGTGCACGCAGCAGCGAACAGGCGAAACCGCCGGAACGCCCAGGCTTTAACCGGTAATTCATGGCGGCAGTATAGAGGAACCGGCAGTGCCGGGTGACGGGCGAAACCGCTCAGCCGCCCGCCGCTGGGGTCAGGCGCGGCGCGCCTGGACTCCGGTTCTATCGACCGGATCGCTGCTGGGCGGCGGGATGGACAGTTTGAGATGACAGTTGCTGTCGACGGCGTATCCATGCCGGCACGCGATGGCAACGTGAGTCGCGACGCTACGCTGGACGGTACTGAGTTGCGCGGGACCGGTGCGACCCGGGCAGGCCCGGCATTGCTCGGCGACACCGAGCATGTCTTCGACCTCCACAATCTTGCCATCGCCGCCACCCCGATCAAGCGACGCGAGGCCGAAGTCGAAGCCGGATGCGGCGGGATCGGTGGCGGCAAGCTTGGCCAGCACTGCATTCAGGCGCGATTTGATGCCCGGCCCGTCGGCCGCACCCGCTTCCGGGAGCACGACAGCGAAGCTCACCTGGGGCGCAGCAGTTGCCAGTCTTCCGATCCAGTCCACGTGCGTTCGGATCGCGCTCTGCATCGTCTGCACGACCCGCCGCAGGAAATCCGGTTTCGCAGCGTTCGCCGCAGCCGTCGGATCGAGGCCAACCGTCAACACGGTCAATTGCCGGCCGTAGCGCTGGGCGCGACGCAACTCCGCATTCAACCTGATGCGCAGTTCTTCAGAGCTGAACGCACCGCTGGCCGCGTCGACCGGACCTCCGCTGCTCAACGCGTTGTGCGCCTCCTGCAACGACCGGCGTAGCGCCAGCGTGCTGAATGCCACGTGTACCCGTGCGAACAATTCGGCATCAGGGAGTTGCTTGATCAGGTAGTCGTCGACACCGCAAAGGTAGCCGCGTTCGTAGTCTTCACCCGACTCTCCCGCGGTCAACATGATGATGTAGGTATCGGTTACGCCGCGTGCACGCAGGGTCTGCGTCAGGGCGAGGCCATCCATGACCGGCATGTGCCAGTCCGTGACCAGCAGCGGAAACCACTGCCGATCCAGATGCTGCAGCGCCTGTTCACCGTTGGCGGCGCGCTCGACCTCGAATCCGGCATCTTCGAGGCGCTCTGCGCACCGCGCTAGTTCGTTCGCATCGTCCTCGACGACCAGAACGCGCATCGGCAATGCGCGACCTAGCACCGACAGGCGGGTCGCCATGGCATCTGCGTTCATCTTGTCCCCTCTGAGCCGTCCGTTGGAAGTCGTTCCCCCAAGACGCAGTGTGGGTCGCGAACCGCGGCACTAGAATCAGCCGGCCATGCGCCACGGCATGAGGTATTCCCTGATTGGCGATCCTGCCTACACCACCACGTTCACCAGCTTACCCGGCACGACGATGACTTTGCGTACGGGTTTACCTTCGATCCACTTCTGCACGTGCACGTCGGCCAATGCAGCGGCCTCGATCTGCGATTTGTCCGCGCTCGCCGGGACTACGACGCGACCGCGCAGCTTGCCGTTCACCTGCAGGACGATCTCGATACTGTCCTGGATCAGCGCTTCCGGATCGGGTTGCGGCCAGCGACGGTCGATCAGCGCATCGGCATACCCAAGCTCGTGCCACAGCGCGTGGCATGCATGCGGCACGATCGGCGCCAGCATCTGCACCACCAGTTCGAGGGTTTCCTGCACGATGGCGCGGCCTTGTGCAGAACGATCTTCGAACTTGCCGAGCGTGTTCATCAACTCCATTACCGCGGCGATTGCAGTATTGAAGACACGGCGGCGACCCAGATCGTCAGTAACCTTCGCCAGCGTCTGGTGCGCAGCGCGGCGCATTGCACGCTGGGCATCGGTCGGCTCGCCGACCGTCTGCTCGTTCTGGCCGGTAGCCGACGGCCGATGGCCCTCAGCCACATATTCATAAACCACTCGCCACAACTTCCTCATGAACCGCGCAGCGCCTTCGACACCGTCGTCGGACCATTCCAGCGTGTCCTCGGGCGGTGCTTTGAACATCATGAACAAGCGGATGCTGTCGGCTCCGTATTCGGTCACCAGCTTCTGCGGATCGACGCCGTTATTCTTCGACTTCGACATGGTACGCATGCCTTCCCATTCGACCGGCGTGCCATCCGCTTTCAGGACCGAACCTGTGCGCGCGCCTTTCGCATCCGACTGCACGACCACGTCGACCGGATTGAAATACTGCACGCGTCCATCCGTGCCTTTGCGCGAATAGATATCGTTGAGCACCATGCCCTGCGTCAGCAGGTTCTCGAACGGTTCTGCAACCTTGACCAGCCCGAGGTCGCGCATGACGCGCGTCCAGAACCGCGAATACAGCAGGTGCAGGATCGCGTGCTCGATACCGCCGATGTACTGATCGACCGGCGCCCAGTAGTCGACACGCTGGTCCACCATCGCGGCGCTGTCGTCCGCACAGGCGTAGCGCAGGAAATACCAGGAGGAGTCGACAAACGTGTCCATGGTGTCCGTCTCGCGCCGTGCATCGGCGCCGCATTGCGGACATTTGACCTCGTAGAACGACGGCGTCTTGGCCAGCGGATTGCCGCTGCCGTCCGGCACCAGGCCTTCGGGCAGGACCACCGGCAGATCCTTGTCCGGCACCGGCACGTCGCCGCACTGCGGGCAGTGGATCAACGGCACCGGACAGCCCCAGTAGCGTTGCCGCGAAATGCCCCAATCGCGCAGGCGCCATTGCACCTGCTTGTCACCGTAGCCTTTGGCTTTCAGGTCGGCCGCGATCGCTGCCACCGCCTGCGGATAGGTCAGGCCATCGTATTTGCCTGAATTGACGCAAACCACACCCGTCTTGGCGCCATACCATTCCTGCCAGCGCTCGGTGGTGAATGGCTCCGTGTCCTTTTCTTGCTGGCCAGCAGCCAGTGGCGCCTCGCCAGCGGCGCGCTCAATGACCTGCGTGATAGGCAGCCCGTATTTCTTCGCGAACTCGAAATCGCGCTCGTCGTGGCCGGGCACACCCATGACCGCGCCCTCGCCATAGGTCATGAGCACGTAGTTGCCGACCCACACCGGAATCTGCTCACCCGACAATGGATGCGTGACGAACAGGCCAGTCGGCTTGCCCTTCTTCTCCATGACCGCGAGTTCGGCTTCCATGGCCGTGCCCTGCTTGCACTCTTCGATGAATGCCGCGAGGCCGGGATCCGACGCCGCTGCGTGAGTGGCCAGCGGATGTTCGGCGGCCACGGCGCAGAAAGTGACTCCCATGAGGGTGTCCGCGCGCGTGGTAAATACATTGAGCAGCTCGTGCTTGCCGTTGAGCTCGTACGGAAAGCCCAGACGCACGCCCTCGCTGCGTCCGATCCAGTTCGCCTGCATCGTGCGCACGCGTTCGGGCCAGCCGGGCAGATGTTCGAGCGCATCCAGCAACTCCTGCGAATAATCTGTGATACGCAGGTAGTACATCGGAATCTCGCGCTTCTCGACTGGTGCACCGGTGCGCCAGCCGCGGCCGTCGATCACCTGTTCGTTGGCCAGCACCGTCTGGTCCACCGGGTCCCAGTTGACCACTCCGGTCTTCTTGTACGCGACGCCCTTCTCCAGCATCCGCAGGAAAAACCACTGGTTCCAGCGGTAGTACTCCGGCCGGCAGGTGGCGACTTCCCGATCCCAGTCGAGGGCGAAGCCGAGCGACTGCAACTGCCCCTTCATGTAAGCAATGTTGTCGTAGGTCCATTTGGCCGGCGGCACGCGGTTGGCCATCGCGGCATTTTCGGCTGGCAGGCCGAACGCGTCCCAGCCCATTGGCTGCAGCACATTGCGACCCTGCATGCGCATGAAACGTGTGATGACGTCGCCGATGGTGTAGTTACGCACATGCCCCATGTGCAGCCGGCCACTGGGGTACGGAAACATCGACAGGCAGTAGTACTTGGGCCGCGATGGGTCTTCAGTCACCGCAAACGCGCGCTGCGAATTCCAATAATCCTGGGCCTGCGCTTCGACGGCCGCATGGTCGTAACGTTCTTGCATGGAGAATTTGAGAGAAACGATCGGTTGGAAAGGCGGCCAGTCGCGGCCGAGTGCCGTGAAGGATAGCGGACCAGCGGTAACCGGGAACAGCTCGTCGCATCAAAACAACGGCGATCGGCACCGTGGCAGGCCGATTTTCACGCTCGACTCCCCCTTGGCTGCCCGCTCGCCTGAGTCTTGCCAGAGTCTTGTCAGGGTTTCGCCAGCGGCCCTGGAGCAGCGGTGGCGGCGCTCTTCTTATTTGAACTTGAACTGCACGGCCAGTTTCAGCGCCGGCTCCGGCTCGCGTTGCGCCGCCTGGAACTGGTTCAGCTCGCAGGCCACGTGCACGTCGTGGCGCAACGAGACACGCACCTGCTGTTCCGCGATCAACAATCGCAGGGTGTCGCGATACATCTGTTCGGTGCGCGACAAGAATAATTCATTGTCCGAATCGAACGACGGGAAATCCCTGGGGGCGAAGCTGCCAAAACGGGCCTGCTGTGCGTCCAGGTTCAGCAGCCGGCTGCTCTGCACGAGCGCATGCAGGATGGTGGCCGGCAAAGCAGCAACGCGTTCGGAGAGAGATTCCGCGGGTGCCGCGTCGGCCTTGCGGAATTCGCCGAGAATGGCATCTGCGACGAGCGGCTCGGCGCCATGCACCGCCATGGATGCTGTCCCGAGGAAGGCAACCGACACTACGCGCAGGATGACGTGCCAGCCGGCGACGTTCATCCGCGTTGGAGTTGCAGTGCTCACATCGGCCAGAGTAGTCACGGGCACGGGTACACTCGATCAGTACCGCGCGGACAGGGCGCTGAGTCACTCTCGCAAATTCAACTACGCATATCCCGCTGAATGACGCGTCCCGTGACCCGGATCACGCGACTCGTAATTCGTTTGACAATAGCCGGGCCTGGCGTAGCGCGGGTCGGAACGCAGCGCGCTCGAATGTGGCCGTGTGGCGACAGGATTTTCCTGAGTGCGCAACCGCGACCCGTATTGCCGATATCCCGGGAAGGCTAGTCCCCGAGAGCCGCGCGCAACGCCTGGATCTCGTCCTTGCAGTCGCGCATCACGTGCACGCATTTTTCGTTGTCGAGGCCCAGTCGCCAGAAGGCTTTGACACCCTGCATGTTCAACTCGAGATCGGCCTCATGACCGAAGAATCCCGCCATCATCACCGCCACGGTGAGCACGTCCGTCACGTCCGGGCTGCCGACCGCACGATCGATGCTTTCCTGCTCGCCGACGGCTTCCGCGATGTGCTCGGGGAAACCCCAATTCTCGACGATGGCCTTGCCCACGCTCGCATGCCAATCGCGCATCACCTGTGCCAGGGCATCGGGATCGCGGAACATGTTCTCGTGGCGATTGGCGCGCGCCAGGATGTAGATCTTGCCGACGTTGTGGATCAGTCCGGCCAACATCGCCTCATCGGCGTTCACCGCAGTGCGGCCTGCGACTGCATAGCCGAGCGCCGCGACCATGGTCGCTTCGTTCCACAACTGCTCCAGCTCCTTGGCGATATGACGCAGCTCGGCAGCGCGCCGGAGCTGTGAAATCGCAAACGAAACCGCAGCCGTGCGCACGTTGTTGTGCCCGATGCGATTGACCGCGGTCTTCAGCTCGGAAATCGTTCGTCCACCGCGGCTCAGTGCGGCGGAATTGGCCAGCGTGAACACCCGGGCCGCCAGCCCGGCATCGGAACCCACCACGCGCGCTATCTGGTCGGCGGCAACATCCTCGTCGGCCAGCACCTTGCGGACCCGCACCGCCACGTCGGGAAACGACGGTAGTTCGACCCGCCCCGCCGACACTTCCTCGGCCAATTGCGTCACGAACTGAAAGGCGACCGAAGCGCCTGCAGGTAGCGTGGCCTCGTCGCCGGCAGCGAGATTGTTGGTAGTCATATTGAGGAGGTTAGCGGCACCGCCCCGGAAAGCTGAAGGTCGATGGACGACGCAATGATGGCGGGATTAGGTAAAGAAGTGACAGTAGTGACAGGAGTCACAGGGGTGACAAAAGACTGGTAAAGCGGTGACGGAGAGTCCCAGCACCTCCTATCCGTGTCACTCCTGTGACTCTGTGACTCCTGTCACTACTGTGACCTTCTTCCCCTACCCCGCCGCAGCCCGCCCCACCGCTCGCTCCGAGACCAGCTGCATCAGCATGTCCGGGATCCGATGCAACGGCATGACGTGCTGCGCGGCCTCCAGGCGCACGGCGGCGCCTGGCATGCCCCATACAACACTGCTCGCCTCGTCCTGTGCGATCGTGCCGGCACCTGCCTCCAGCATTTCCTTGAGCCCGCGCGCACCGTCATCGCCCATGCCCGTCAGGATGACGCCGGTAGCATTGAGCCCGACATTCTGGGCGACAGAGCGGAACATCACGTCGACACTCGGCCGATGACGATTGACCGCCGGGCCGTCGTTGAGGCGGCAGCGATAGCGTGCGCCGTCGCGCTCCACGAGCAGATGCCGGTCGCCCGGTGCGATGTAGACGTGGCCGGGCAGAATGTACTGTCCGTCCTGCACTTCGCACACCGACATCGCGGAGGTGCGATTCATGCGCTCGGCGAACGGCTTGCTGAATGCAGCGGGAATGTGTTGCGAGATGACGATTGCCGGAGCGTCTGCCGGCAACGCGTCGAGCACTTCGCGAATCGCTTCGGTGCCGCCGGTGGAAGCGCCGATGGCGATGATTCTTTCCGTGGTCTTCAGCACACGCCGGCCGCTACCCGCCGGAAGAACGGCGTCCGCCGAGCGCCGCTCATCGACCTGCGGCAGGTGTGCCCGAGGCACGCTGGTACGCGGACTGACACGCGCTCCGGCGGCCATCCGCACTTTGGCAATGAGCTCGTCGGCGTAATCGGTGAGACTGCCGGCAACGTCGATCTTCGGCTTGGCGACGAAGTCGATGGCACCGAGTTCCAGCGCCCGCAGGGTCACATCCGCACCCTTCTGCGTGAGCGAAGAGACCATCACCACAGGCATTGGCCGCAGCCGCATCAGGTTCTCGAGAAACGTGAGCCCGTCCATGCGCGGCATCTCGACATCCAGCGTGATGACGTCCGGATTGAGCTGCTTGATCTTCTCGCGCGCCGCATACGGATCCACGGCCGTTCCCACGATCTCGATGTCGCGATCGCTGCCGAGCATCTCGGTCAGCAGCTTGCGCACCAGGGCGGAGTCGTCAACGATGAGGAGTCGGATGGGCATGGAGTTCACTTCGTGGGTGACAAAAGTGACACTAGTGACATGGGTGATGAAGACGAGAGACAGCAACGCTTCGCGGCTGCGTTGCGACGGCCTGCGCCGCCTTTCATGCTGTCACTTGTGTCACTCATGTCACTGCTGTCACCGGCTCAGAAAAGATCGATCTCGCCGGCTACCGGCGCCTTGTCGAGACCGCTGAGGTACTGCTGCTCGTGCGTCGCGACGTCGACACCGTGGCGCGAGGTCAGGTGGCGGACCCGGACGCGGCCGCTGAGCGGGAAATACTGCACGTGGCGCGGGCAGGTATCGCCGACGTCCTCGGAGCTGACCCGCAGGCCTTCGTGTTTCAGAAATTCGCGCACGAACTGCACGTTGTGGTTGCCGACGTCCGTCAGGCTGGAGAGCACGCGGCCGCCGCCGAAAATCTTCACTTCCAGGTCGGCACGCGTACCGCCGCCGCTCAGGATGCGATTGATGAGTTGTTCCATCGAGGCGGTGCCGTAGCGCGTGGCGCGGCCGGCGACGCTGCCCCAGGTATCGTTGCCGTCGGTGCTGGGACGCGGCAGCATGAAGTGGTTCATGCCTCCGATCTTCAAGCGCGGATTGCGGATGCAGGCGGACACGCACGAGCCGAGCACCGTATCGAGTACTTCGTTCTCGCAGGTCACGTAGAAATCCCCGGGCAGCAACTTGGCGATCAGCTGGCCGCTGGGATTGCGATAACGCCGGACGTTCTCGAAACCGGGCAGCGTACGCGGCAGATCGCTTCTCGCAGACTCAGACAACATTCGCCGCGCTCCCCACCTTACGATAAATTGTCTTGCCGACCAGGCGGAACGGACCGCCGGTGGCATGAATCGATTCGGAATGACCGAGACACAGATACCCATCCGGCATCAGCAGCGACGCGAAACGGGCGACCAGGCGCTCCCGGGTGGCCTGGTCGAAATAGATCATGACGTTGCGGCAGAAGATGATGTCGAACGGTCCATTCATCGGCCACGGCTGCAATAAATTCAGGGTGCGAAAGCTCACCAGCCGCGCAATGTCCGGATGCACGAGCGCGTGTCCCGCATTCGGGCCGCTGCCTTTGCGGAAACAACGGCGCAGTTGCGCCTGCGGCACGGCGGATAACCGGTCCATCGGATAGATGGCGGTCTGCGCCGATGCAACGACGTCACTGTCGATGTCGGTGGCAAGGATCTTCAGGTCCCAGCGCGCGCCCGCAGGCATGGCGGCCGAGGCGATCATCGCCAGGCAATAAGGTTCTTCGCCGGTCGAACATCCGGCAGACCAGATGCGCAGGCGGCGCGACTGCTGATTGCGTCGCAGCGCCTCAGGAATCATGTAGCTCTCCAGCGCCTCGAAATGATGGTTCTCGCGGAAGAAGGCCGTGACGTTGGTGGTCAGTGCGTTGATCAGACCGACCAGTTCTTCGGGACCGGAATTGCGCAGGTGATTGCAGTAGGCCTCGTACGACGGCAATCCGAGCTCGCGTAGCCGGCGCCCCAAACGACCCTGCACCAGTTGCCGCTTGTTCGGCCCCAGGATGATGCCGGCGTTCTCGCCGATCACATGGCGGATGAAATCGAACTCGGTGTCGCCGAGCAGCGGGCCGAAATTGCCGGGTGCTGCGCTGGAGGAAGAGGAGGTTTGCATGGAAGGTTGCAGCTGCTGGCGAATGGCGGATTGCAGGTAGTCAGTAAGGAGGAGACAGGGTGCGACGCGCCCGCGTCGTTGCCGTGTCCATCCGCCGTCCGCTATCCCCCATCAGCGCGCGCCTTCTCAGCCGTTCGCCACGAGAGGCAGCGGTGCCAGGCCGGTGACGTCGGCGCCGATCAATTGATCGATATCCAACAGCATCACCATGTTGCCTGCGACAGCAGCCAATCCCTCGATGAACTCCGTGCCCACGTGCGAGCCCAGCTCCGGTGCCGGCTTGATGTCGCTCACCGGCACGTCGATGACGTCGGAAACGCCGTCAACCACTACGCCGAAGTCGCGACGACCGGTTACCGACTCCACCGACAGCACGATGATGACGGTGAGCGGCGTGTATTCGGCGCGCTCCAGAGTGAAGCGCATGCGCAGATCGACGATCGGCACGATCGAACCGCGCAGGTTGAGCACTCCCAGCACGTGGCTGGGTGCCTGCGGGATGCGCGTGACGGGAGAGAAGCCGCGGATTTCCTGCACTCGCAGGATATCCACGCCGTAGGTCTCCGCGCCCAACGTGAAGGTCAGCACCTGATGCGATCCGGCGGCCGCCGCCGCATTCGTGATCTCGGAAACCTGCGTGCTCATCTGCTGTAGTCCTTGCTCGATAGTAAGTGCTGTCAGTTACCGTATCGGCATCCCGGGTGGACGCCGCATACGACATTCTCTCTATTGCCGCTAGGCAATTCGCTGGTTTCAGAACTCTTGCCAGGAACTGTCGTCGCCGCTGGCGCGTGCCATGGGCGCCGGTGCCATCGAGGGTTTCGTCGCTGCACTGGCGCGAGAAGCAATGGAGCGCACCGGCTTGCGGCTTGTGGCCACCGGCCGCGGCGCGGCTTCCGCCTTCGCCACATACTGCGGCTGCGCGATGCTGTGCACGGCTTCGGAGTCGAAGTAACCGATCTGGGTCACCAGCACGGCGGACTGCTGTTCCATCGCCTTGCTCGCAGCGGAAGCCTCTTCCACCAGCGCCGCGTTCTGCTGCGTCACGCTGTCCATCTGCGTGACCGCGTTATTCACCTGCTCGATACCGGCGGACTGCTCTTCGCTGGCGGCCGCGATCTCGGCGACGATGTCGGTCACCTTCTTCACGCTTTCCATGATCTCGGAGAGCGTCTTGCCGGACTCATCGACCAGCTCCGACCCCACCTTCACCTTGTCGACGGAATCGTTGATCAGGTTCTTGATCTCTTTCGCCGCGCTGGCGCTGCGCTGTGCCAGGTTGCGCACTTCGGTTGCGACCACCGCAAAGCCACGGCCCTGTTCGCCGGCTCGCGCCGCTTCGACCGCCGCGTTCAACGCCAGCAGGTTGGTCTGGAAGGCGATCTCGTCGATGACGCTGATGATGTCGGCGATCTTGCGACTGGACGCATTGATCTCGCCCATGGCGTCGATTGCCTTGTGCACCACCGAGCCGCCCTTCTCCGCCTGTTCGCGGGCACCCACGGCCAGCTGGTTCGCCTGGCGTGCGTTGTCGGCATTCTGCTTAACGGTGGCAGTCATCTGCTCCATGCTGGACGCGGTCTCTTCGAGAGCCGCTGCCTGTTCCTGCGTACGCTGCGAGAGGTCATCGTTACCGTGCGACAACTGGCGCGCCGCCGAGCCGACGGCATCGGCGCTACCGCGCACGCCGCCGACGATCTCTACCAGCTTGGAATCCATGCGCAACAGCGAGCTGAGCAGGCGTCCGAGTTCGTCGTCGCTGTCCACACGCACCTGGTTGCTCAGTTTGCCCCCGGCGATCCGGTCGGCGATGTTGACCGCGGCATTGAGCGCGCCCGTGATGGAGCGCACCAGCATGAAGCCGAGGAACGCCGCGAGGCCGATGCCCACCACGATCACGCCGATGATGACGGCGGAATTGCGATTGAAGGACTTCTCCGCCGTGCCGCGCATTTCTTCCGCAACGCTGATCTGCGTCTTGAGCAGCTCTTCGCTGTCGCCGATCATCTTGTCGTAGGTCGGGCGCGCCTTCTCGATCAGCACTTTCTCCGCCTTGTCGAAGGTGCCGGCCTGCGCCGCTTCCAGCGCCTCGCGCACCAGCGACACCACCTCGGTGCCCTCGCGACCGAAGTTGTCGGCAATCTGCCGTTCGGCAGGAGTGAGCTCAGTTGCCTGCAGCTTGCCCCACAATTCCTTGACCACCGTCTCGCGCTCGTTGAGCAGGTCCACTGCCGCCTTCACCGCGGTTGCGTCCTGGCGGATGACCACGTCTTCAGCGCGCGTAAGCACTTCGCGATCGTTCGACTGGATGGTGCCCACCCAGCCGGTCGGCATGAAGCGGTTGGAGAAGATGGCATCCAGGTCGTGGTTGCTCGACTTGGCGCCGCTCAGACCCACAATACCGACCCCGATCGTGATCAGAGCGGTCAGTGTCAGCGTTGCGTAGAGCTTGGCCTTCACACTTATATTGAGACTCTTCATGACGGTTCCTTTGACGCGAAACGGGTATTCGTTGTTGAAAGTGAGTGCGTTATGCCTGGTCGATGTCCGGTCGGGGTGCGCGGTATCAGGCAGCCGCTCGCTGTCCGGCCACGCGGATCAGCCCTGGGACGTCGAGAATCAGCGCCACCGCGCCATCCCCGAGAATCGTTGCGCCGGAGACACCCTCGACGCGGCGGAAGTTCGTTTCCAGCGACTTGATGACGACCTGCTGCTGGCCGAGGAGATCGTCGACGAACAGACCGACGCGTCGTCCCTCGCCCTCCACCACCATGATCAGACCCTCATGCAGCTGCGTAGTACGCGGACGCACGCCGAAGACGTCGTGCAGGCGCACGATCGGCAGATAGCGGTCGCGGAACCAGAACACCTCGCCCGTTCCCGCAACGCAATTGACCATGCCGGCCTTGAGCTGCAGCGATTCGATGATGGTGATCAACGGCACGATGTAGCTCTCGGTGCCCACCGACACCGACTGGCCATCGACGATCGCCAGCGTGAGCGGCAACGTGATGATGAAACGCGAGCCCTTGCCGAGTTCCGAACGCACTTCAATGGAGCCCCCGAGCTCCTTGATGTTGCGGCGTACGACATCCATGCCGACACCGCGCCCTGAAATGTCCGTGGTCTGTTCGGCGGTGGAGAAGCCGGCGAGGAAGATCAACTCGTAGACTTCCGCGTCGGAAATCGGCTCGGTCGCGCTGATCAGGCCGCGGGCGCGAGCCTTGGCGATGATGCGGTCGCGGTTCAGGCCGCCACCGTCGTCGCTGACTTCGATCGTGATGTTGCCGCCCTTGTGATAGGCGTCCAGGCACACCGTGCCGGTTGCCGGCTTGCCCGCAGCGACGCGGACGTCCGGCATCTCGATGCCGTGATCGACGCTGTTGCGCACCAGGTGCACGAGCGGATCGCCCACCTTTTCGAGCACTGTCTTGTCCAACTCGGTCTGATCGCCGCTGACTTTCAGTTCGACCTGCTTGCCCAGCCGCTGGCTCAGGTCGCGCACCATGCGCGGAAAACGGCTGAAAACGAAGCTGACTGGCAACATGCGAACCCGCATGACGCTTTCCTGCAGCTCGCGCACGTTGCGCTCCAGCTGCGCCAGGCCCGCCCGCAATTGCTCTGCGACCGAGCCGGGAATCTTCGCGCCGAGTTGGCTGAGCATGGACTGCGTGATCACCAACTCGCCCACGGTATTCATCAGCTCGTCGATCTTCTCGGTGCTGACGCGAATCGAACTGCCATCGCCCAAGCCCTGCTTGGGACCGTCGTTGTGTTCGGCTGCCGGCACTCCCACCACTTGCGGGCGAGGCGCTTCGGGCGCCGCATGCACCTCCGCTACAGGCGTCGGTGCGGGTGCGGGCTGCGGTTCGGCCGCGGCCACCACCTCTTCCTCGATCTTCAGCTCGCAATCGCCCTCGGCCCAGTCGAAGACCTGCTCAATGACTTCGCGGGTCGCATCGGTACGGACACGCAGGTCCCAGCAAAGGAAGCACGATTCCGGATCGATGTCGGTCAGCGACGGCAGGTTGCTGGCGTCGACGACCGCAGTCAGATCGCCGATTTCGGCAAGCTCACGCAGCATTCGCAGCGGATCGTTACCGCGCATGAACAACTGCTGATACGGCCGGAAGCGGACGTGCCAGCAATGTGCACCCGAAGCCTTGACCTCCGCGGAAGGCTCAGCGGCAACGGGCGCCGTTGACGCAACCGGCGCAGCCGGTGCGGCGGCCGGTGCCTGATTCTTCTGCACGATCGCGACTTCGAGATCGAACTGCAGATCGGCAACCCGCTGCGCATCGACCGGAGTTTTGTTCTGCACGGAACGCAGCATGTCGCGCATCACGTCTACCGAGCGCAGCAGCAGATCGGTAAGAGAGCGGGTGACCTGCATGCGATTGCCACGCAGCTCATCGAGCAGCGTTTCGCAGGTGTGGGTGAATGAGGCGACTTCCGAGAACCCGAACGTGGCGCTGCCACCCTTGATGGAGTGCGCGACGCGGAAGATCGTCCCGATGAGCTCAGGCTCGGGAGCCCCGACGTTGAGCTTCAGCAGCGCCGCTTCCATCGAATCGAGGGCTTCGTAGCTCTCATCGAAGAAGGCGTCGTGAAATTGTGCAAGATCCAGTGCCATGATTACCTCAACACCCGCTGCATCGTGGCGACCAGTTGCTTGGGATCGAAAGGTTTGACGATCCAGCCGGTCGCGCCTGCTTCTCTGCCTGCGCGTTTCTTGTCCGGAGAAGATTCGGTGGTGAGCATCAGGATGGGCGTGAGCCGATAAGCGGCTTCCGCACGCAATGCTTTGATCAGCATGATGCCGTCCATGCCGGGCATGTTGACGTCCGAGAGCACCAGGTCGAAATCACTTGCACGCGCCTGCGCCAGGGCGTCCTGGCCATCCACCGCGGCTTTGACGTCGAAGCCAGCGGCGAGCAAAGCAATCCGCACCATCTCGCGCATCGAAGGCGAATCGTCCACTGCAAGGATGCGCGTCATGCTGTCGCTCCCGCCGCGGGCAATGCCAGCAGTTCCTGCAAACCGAGCAGTCGCGCAGCCTCGAACAAAGGAGATTCGTTGCCTTGCCACACCACATTGAGATTCGCTGCAACGCGGGCACGCACGAAGGTGCACAGCAGTTGCAGTATTGCCGTGTCGACCCGCTCCACCGCGGTCGCGTCCAGCGTGACCGGTTCGGCGCTATCCACCACGGCACACAGCGATTGCTTCAGGGCAACCGCCTCCTTGACTGTACAATTGGAGACCAATTCAATCCGCGCCGCTGCGGTCGCTTCGTCCATCGTCTGCTCCGGTATTGCCTGTGCCTCAGCGGCGGCTATCGGCGACGCCGGCTCGGTGGCGGCCCGTTTTCGCTTCTGGGTCTTGTTGGGTGCAGGAATTTTCATCAACGCTCACATCGCTGGATGCCCGGGAGCCGGCTGATTTTCGCTGCTCCGTGATTGACTCCCCCGGCGTATCGGCATTTCAGTGGGTTGCTTAAGGTGAGCCAGGTCGCGGTTATTATGAAAATACTGTGACGAAAGCGATGTCCGCAGACCGTGGTGGCAGGTTTTGGCCGTCGTGGCCGCCGCACTCATCGCTTCCAGCAGCGCCGCCACAGCTTTTCCCTCAAGCTCTCCCCGTCATGGCCGTTAAATACAGTGACTCCCGTCACGCCATGGATCATCGGACCTTCACTTTATGCGCGTCGAACTCGGCACTGTTCGCAGCACGAGCTTTACCGGGCAGGGCTCCAGCCTGCTGTCGGAATGGCGCGTGGGCGCGATCCTGCAGGCGATTGCCGTGCGCGATAGCAAGAGTGGCGAGCTCTCCCTCGATATCGGCGGAATGAACTACTCGACGCGGATCGCCTCGGGAAGTGGCGCCGGGCCCGTGGATGGCGAGGTATTGCAGCTACGGGTCCTGAGGAATAGCCCGGTACTGGCGCTGGAGACCCTGAATCCGGCCGAGCCTCCCGCGGCCGACGAACAAATGACTGCCGATGCGTTGCGTCGTTACGTGCCGCGGCAGGCCAGCCCGACATTGATGCTCGCCAATCTTGGCTGGATCGCCCGCGGCGATGGCGATGCCAATGCGCTGCCAAAAGCGATAGCGCAGGCGGCGGCGAAGTTGTGGCAGGCGCTACCGGACACGGCAACGCTTGCCGATCCGAAGGGCTTGCAGAGCGCCATCGCACGTTCCGGGGCTTTCCTTGAAGCCACGCTCGCGAATGGTGACCGTAGTGCCGGCATGGCTGCCGCGAATAACGACCTCAAAGCGCTGATGCTCACTCTGATGCGGACATTGCGCGATTACGGCGCGCGTCCCGAAGCTGCGATGTCGGACTCCACGATTGCGGCACAGATACCCTCGGCGCGCGGGCCCCTCGCCGCACTCGCGACGGCACCGGCAACTCTGGCGGTACTCGATACGGCCAATCAACAGATGAACGAACTCGCGCGGCAAACCGATGGTGCGCTCGCGCGACTGACGACGCTGCAGGTAACCAATAACTCGCAGACTGCGCCGCACTCCATGTTGCTGGAACTACCGGTACGGCATGAAGACCGTGCCACGGTGCTGCGTCTGCGGATAGATCAGGAACGTTCGCGGCATCAGGGCGCTGCCACGGCCAATTCATGGACAGTGGAAGCCGCGATGGATCTGGGAGCGATTGGCGCGTTGCACGCGAGAGTTTCCCTGACCGGCCAGCGCATCGGCGTGCAGCTTCGAGCGGAATCGCCTGCGGTCGTGGACACATTGAGCGCAAGGTCTCCCGAGCTCGAATCGATGTTGCGGGCGTCCGGACTCGAAGTTGAACGCATCGTGTGCCTGCACGGCATGCCCGTTGGCGATGCCGGCAACCGCCTGACACGATTGCTGGACGTACGCGCATGAGCGAACGTCCCCGCGCCGCGCTTGCGGTCGCCCTGCACTACAATGGCAACGGCGCTCCTCGCGTTGTCGCCAAGGGTGGCGGCGCCGTGGCCGAGAAAATCATCGAAACGGCACGCGAGCATCGCATCCCGCTGGAAGAGGACGCCGCTCTTGCCTCCGCGCTATCCCGCCTCGATCTGGGCAGCGAAGTTCCTCGCGAACTCTACGTCGCGGTCGCTAACGTCCTCGCATTTGCGTGGGCCGTGACGGGGAAACACGACGTGGAGGTGAAGGGAGCGCCGAAGCGGTTGCAGTTGACGAGTAGTAAATAAGTGACGCGTGACGAGTGATGGGTAACGAGCAAGAGTCGGAGCGTTTCCTGCTCGTCACCCGTCACTCGTCACCCCTCTCACCCCACCACACTCAACAACGATCCCCGCTTGCGCACCGGATTCTGCTTTGGCGCTGGTGCTGCTGAGGGCGGCACCACCGGCCAGGTGACTGCGGTTGGGTCACTGGCGATCTGCTCGGGAGTGGAAGCGGGAGCACGTGCTCTTGCGGTTGACGCAGCGGCAGATGGCGCCACGTCCCGACCTTTACCGCCGTGCAATCGCATCAGCAGTTCGGCTTCGTGTCGGGTGACACCGCAACTGCCCACCAATTCATCGATACCCGCGCCGTTGCGCGCGAGTCGTGTCGCAACGTCGTAGCCGCGCTGCGAGCTCACCATTCCAGCCGGCGCGAGGCGTGCATCCATTTCCGTGCGTTCGCTCATGGCCTCAAGGCGAGCGCTCATGACCGCCACCGTCTCATGCAGGCTGCGCACTTCGGCAAAGGAACGATCGAGCTGCTCAAGCAGGTGCGCGTCGTTACGCTCGTCAGTGCGGCGCCAGCGAATGAACGCCAGCGCGAACACGCCGAAGGCGCCGACCAGCAGCACGGCACGGCCCACCAACATCAGGGTTTCCAGCGAAGGATTCGGCAGAATTTCGAACATTGCAGAGGACTCCGATAGCGGAACGACAGGCTGCGGCTACACGCCAGCGTCAAAGATCTGGCGCTGGCGGGATGAACTCGATAGGTAACAAGCAGAAAGCAGGCCAACGGGCGCATCGCATCGCCGCTGCAGCGCTAGCCGCCCGGAACAAGAATGGAAATTGTGACGCAGTGCGCGTTCGTGCCCGCGCCCGCAGGTCGGACGACGCTACGGAACACGCGACGTACCCTCGCCGCGTTCCTACCATCTACCGACCGCCGGTTGGCCAGTCAGCCCTCCTCCCCTACTGCCCCATCCCTAGCAGCTTCAGCACCTCGGCGCCCTTATCCTTCACCGTATTGGCCTTGGCGACGGCATCGACCGCATTGCCGGTACCGAACTGCTGAGTGGCTTCCGACCAAGTGGTCTTCATGAACTCCAGTCCGTCTTTTGCTGACTGGAAAGCATCGGCAGTGAGCGTCTTCGGCAACTTCTTCGCCTGGCTCAAAGTATCGATACGACTTTGGATGGCTGACACCATGTTCGGCACATCCGCGCTCAGGACCCGCCACTGATCGCCGGCCGCGGCCATCGCCGCTTGCGCCTCGGCTTTCTTGGCTGCGACCGATGACTGCAATGCAGCCACCTGTGCGCTGACCGCGGGTGCTGCCGCGAGCACGCTCTTGTAGTCCTTCTTGGCCAGGCTGTCCTTGAGCGCAGCCAGCCCGGCATCGGCTTGCTGCAATTCAGTCGCCGCATATTTCATTGCGTCGTCGTGGATCGAGTTGAGCGTCGTTTCGATGCCAGTCACGGCATTGTTGGCCGGCTCCTTCTGGCCCGAACAACCCGCCACCAGCGCCGCCGCCGCAACGAGTGCAAGCCAAACAACCCATGTAGCGCGAACGGACACAGTCTTCTTCATTGTCGGATGCTCCTGGCGATTGGACCCAGTCATGTGAATGCGGGGGAGCTTTTTCTGACCGCAACCGGTTGTCCGTTGCCTGTCGTTCCTCTGTCTGCCCGCTGCCTCCTGCGCTACGGCATCCTCAGTTTCTGACCGGGCTTGATTTTGTCCGGGTTGCTCAGCATGTCGCGATTGGCGTCGAAGATCTTGGTGTACAAAGTCGCATCGCCGTAGTGCTCAGCGGCGATCTTCGACAGCGTGTCGCCTTTCTGCACGACGTAAGTCTGGGTGTACGGATTCTCCGCAGGGGTTGCGGGCTTGGATGCCGGAGGAGGTTCAACAGGCATGGCCGTTCTCCTTACGGTGCCGCGGAGCGCTTGGGCTGGTTTGCGGCGCCAATATCTGGCCGGGGATATGGCCGATGGTAGCCATATGCGTGCTGCTGCCTATCGTGGAAGAAGCGGATGACGGACCTGAGGAGTCGGCATAAGCGTTGACGGCCCTTCACGACCGGGGTCGTGCGGGCCAGGACGCTCGCGCGGTTGGCCGGGCTATTGCGCTAGCGGGCACCGCATCTCCCGCCGGAAAACGCTCAGGCACGCACTAGTCGATCCGAGCCGAATCTTGCAAAGCACAACAGCATGATCGCGAGCGTGCCGCAGCCCAGCAATAGATACGGAAACGCCGTTTCGTCTCGAACTTGGTTATTGGGCCCCAGCGGGCGGTACGGTTACGGCAGCGGCTTCCGCCAGTACGGATGGCGCGACTGCTGGCGCCTGTGCCGTTACGTTCGTTGCGGGCACAACGGCTGGCGGGGCTTCGGGCGCAGCTTTGCCGCGATCGTCCGCGTAGCTGCCTTCGGGCGCGCCGTCGCCACCCAGAATCACCAGTAGCACGCGGCGGTTGGCATTCCGCCCCTCCTCGGTATCGTTAGCGCGCGCCGGCCGGAATTCTCCGAGGCCGATGACAGCAAGTCGCGATGGATTCAGTCCTGCTTCCGAAAACAGATGGACTACGCTCGCCGCGCGCGCAGCGGACAGCTCCCAGTTCGATGGAAATTCACGCGTGCTGATGGGGCGGTTGTCGGTATGGCCTTCGACGCGGATCGGATTCGGAAACGGCTTGAGCGTTGCCGCAAGCTGGCGCAGAACATCCACTGCTGCCGGCGACAGCGTCGCAACACCGCTGGGGAACAGGATATCGGTACGGATCTCCACCTCGACCCACAAGCTGTGACGACGCACGGCGATGAGCTTCTGGTCCACCAGCCCGGCCATCGCCTGTTCGACTTCCTGGGCGACCGTCTCGAGCTGGTGCACCGCCTCGGGCGTCTGTTGCAATTCGGATGCGTAATGCGAACCGGGGCCGTCGGGGTTATTGATCTTTACCGGCTCCAGCATGGAACGCGGCTGTCCCTGCAGGGTTGCCTGCTGCACGATGCTCATCTCGATGTCGGCGCCCGAACCCACCTGCTTCTCGCCGACCTGCACCGGCTGCATCGTCATCGGCGTACCGCGAAACGCCGCGACCAGCGAATCCGACATCACCCGATACTTGCCTTCGTTCACGGATGAGATCGCATACATGACCACGAAGAACGCCAGCAGCAGCGTCACCAGATCCCCATAGGGAATCGCCCACGCTTCGTGGTTGGTGTGCTCCTCGTGCTTGTGGCGGCGGGCCATGGGCAAGGCCTACCGGCCAACCGGTCTACCGGCCAACCGGCCAGAAGCTGGAACGCAGATCGTTGGAGCCGTCGTTGTCATCTCTTACACCCCGTCTAGCCACCTTGCCGGTTAGCCGGTTGCCCGGTTGACCTATTCGCCGGTTGACCGCTAATGCAGATATCCCGCCAGCTTCGCTTCGATGCTGCGCGGGTTTTCGCCCTGGGCGATCGAGATCATGCCTTCGATCACCATCTCGCGGGATTCGGTGGCGCCGTTGATGACGACCTTCAGCTTGTTCGCGACGGGCAGGAAGAACAGGTTCGCCAGGCCGATGCCGTAGATGGTGGCGGTGAACGCCGCGGCGATGCCGTGGCCGAGCTTGCTGGGGTCGGCAAGGTTCTGCAGCACCGCCATCAACCCAAGCACCGCGCCGATGATGCCGAGAGTCGGCGAATAGATTCCCATGCCCTCGAAAACCTTGGCTGCGCGCGTATCGGCCTGCTCGCGCACGTGCATGTCGACTTCGAGGATGTTGCGGATCACTTCGGGTTCGCTGCCGTCGACCACCAGTTGCAAACCCTTGCGCACGAATTCGTCCGGCTCCTTCTCGATCACCGACTCCAGTCCCAGCAGGCCCTGTTTGCGCGCCGTGTTGCTCCACTCGACCATTTTCTTGATCAGCTCCGCGCGCTGCACCACCGGTGGCCGGAAGATCCACGGAAAAATCCGCAACGCATGCTTCATGACCGGCAGCGGCGTCTGCACGCAGATGGATGCGATGGTGCCCACGATCACGATCATGAACGCCGCACTGGAGACCAACGCATGCAGGCCAGCGCCCTTCAGCACGGCGCCGACCATGATCGCGACCAACGCGAGTACCAGACCTATGAGACTGAGAATGTCCATGGCTAGCAGCCGTTGGCGGTTGGCGGTTGGCGGTCGGTGAAGAGCAGACACTCCTCGGCTTGAGCGGCTGCCGGCCATGAGAACGGCCGCCCGCCGTTCGCACCAACCGCTAACCGCCGACCGCTAACCGCTTCTCCCATCACATTCCCAAACCCGACAGCAATGCATCCACGTCCTGCTGGCCGCTCACGGCGGGGCCGCGGTCGATACCCGGCACCACCGGTCCAAAGCCGCGGCGTGTGGCATCGCTGATGGCAGGCTGGCGCGAATGAGGACTGGTCCGAGACAGGCGCACGAGCTCGGTCAGCGCCGACTCCAGCTCACCAACCAGCGTCATCACGCCGCGGATGATCTGGCCGGACAGATCCTGGTAACCCTGCGCGAGCAACACCTCAGCGAGGTTGCCGCGCACCTTGTTCATATCAGCACTGGCTTCGGGCAGGAATGCATCCATGCGCTTCACCATGTTCGCGAAATCCGCCACCGCGATGGTGCGCGAACGAAAGAGCCGCCACATCGCGACAATCTCGTCGGCCTGCTTGGCGGTGCGGTCGGCCAGCGGACAGGATTGCTCCACCAGGTCCATCGTGCGATGCGCAGCCTCATCGGTGAGCTTGAGGACGTGATCCAGGCGGTGACGCGCGTCGGGAACTTCCTTTTCCGCAAGGTCCACCAGACGCGAGTCGATGCTGAAGCGTTCGAGCGCCGACTGCAGGTCGGTGGTGAGCTTACGCAGTTCGCCGAACAGCGAGCGTTCGCGCCGCTGCACCAGCGAATCCAGTGCTTCGAAGAAGGTCTGCTCGTCGCCTGCCGCCAGCGCGCCGGCCAGTGCGGCAATCGTTGCGCCGTACTCCTGCTCCAGTAATTCAATGCTGCTGGTCATTCTTGTTGCTTCCAAACTATGCACGCCGCGCTCGGCAGGAGATCCTCACGCCAATGCCGGCCGGAACCTCCGCGGCAGCGGCTCGGCGACATCGGTGATGCCGATCATGCCGCCCGGGCTTCGAGGATCTTGTCGATCTTTTCCTTCAGGGTTACCGCCGTGAACGGCTTGATCACGTAGCCGTTGACGCCCGCCTGCGCCGCTTCGATGATCTGTTCGCGCTTGGCCTCCGCGGTCAGCATCAACACCGGCATCTTCGCGAGCCGGGCATCGGCCCGCACCGCCTTGAGCAGATCCAGGCCGGGCATGCCGGGCATGTTCCAGTCGGTGACCAGGAAATCGAAGTTGCCTCCCTGCAGCATGGGCAGAGCGGTGGCGCCGTCGTCGGCTTCCGTTACGTTGGAATAGCCGAGGTCGTTCAGCAGATTCTTGATGATGCGACGCATGGTCGAAAAATCGTCCACCACCAGGAATTTCATGTCTTTGCTCACCGCGCAATCCTCCTGGCCAACTTCTGGCCCAACCTCTTGCCCGATCTGCCGCCTGCGGATGCCGTCAGACTGATTCGACTCTGCACGGCCGCATGCATGCGGCCATGCCCTAACTCACTCGCACGCCACGGCTCGCTCACGCAGCGTTGCCTTTGCGATCGCGCCAGTCGACCAGGCGCGCCTTGAGACGCACCAGCGCTTGCCCATGTAACTGACACACGCGCGACTCCGTCACTTTCAACACCGCGCCGATCTCTTTCAGATTCAGCTCATCGTCGTAGTACAACGACATCACCAACCGTTCGCGCTCCGGCAATTCGCGGATCGCCATCGCCAGCGCCGTCCTGAAGCCCTCCTCGGTCGCATCCAGGAACGGATCTGCGCTTTCATCCTCGACCCGCCCCAGCAGCGAATCGTCTTCGCCGCTGGAATCGTCCAGGCTCGCTATCCGGCAGCTCGCCGCATCCTGAGCGATGCGGTGATACTCGTTCAGCGATACGCCCATGCGCTCGGCGATTTCGCCGTCGCGCGCTTCGCGACCGAATTCCGCCTCAAGCTCGCGGATTGCCGCCGCTGCTGCGCGTGCCTTGCGATGCACCGAGCGCGGCGCCCAGTCGAGCTTGCGCAATGCATCGAGCATCGCACCGCGTATGCGGATACCCGCGTACGTCTCGAAACTCGCACCGCGATCGGCCGTGTAGTTGGCCGCCGCCTCCAGCAGGCCGAGCATCCCGGCCTGGATCAAATCCGACACTTCCACCGACGCGGGCAGCCGCCCGGCGAGATGGTAGGCAATGCGCTTCACCAGTTCGGCGTGCCGCATGACCAGTGCATCCGCATCGCGATTCGAGCGATGCGCGCTGTAAGCACCCACGCCGCTCATTTCACGACCTCCAGGCGGGTCTGCGGCCGGCGCACCAGGCGCTCCACGAAGAACTCAAGATTCCCGCGCGGACCGTCTGGTACGGGCCATTTATCGGCCTTGAGTGCCAGTTTCTTGAATGCGCGGGTCGCCGGACTGGAAGGAAATGCGGTGATGACGGGACGCTGTTCACGGATTGCGCGCCGCAGATAGGGGTCCTCCGGGATTTCCCCTACGTAGTCCAGGGTGACATCCAGGAACTTCGCAGCCACCCGCAGCAGCTTCTGGAAGAGTATTTCGCCCTCCCCGGGGTTGCGAACCATGTTCGCCAGCACGCCGAACCGTGTAACACCGTGACTGCGGCTGAGCACCTTGATCAGCGCATAGGCGTCAGTCAACGATGCCGGCTCATCGCACACCACCAGCAGCACGTGTTGCGACGCCTGCGTGAATTGCACGACGCTGTGTGAGATGCCTGCCGCCGTGTCGACGATCATGACGTCGACACGCGTGCTGAGCGTGCTGAAGGCCTGCACCAGGTTCAGATGCGCGGCCGCGGAGAGATTGGCGAGATCGGCGATGCCCGAAGCGCCCGGCACGACCTGAATGCCGTGCGGGGATTCGACGATGATCTCCTCTAAAGAGCGTTCGCCCGAGAGCACATGCGCCATCGTGTGCCGCGGCGACATGCCGAGGAACACATCGACATTGGCCAGTCCCAGGTCCCCGTCGAGCAACATGACGCGCCGGCCGGTGGATCCCAGGGCAGTCGCGAGGTTGACCGCAACGCTGGTCTTGCCGACGCCACCCTTGCCGCCCGTCACCGCGATGACCTGTACCGGTCCCGGGTTCGCCATTCGCCTGAGGCCTGCTGTTTGCATTGATTCCATTGAATAGACCTTGATTGGAAAAATCAGCCGATGCGGGTGATCACTCACATCGCCTACATCACCTAAATCACTACCTAACCTTCATCACTCACGTGCGCCTCAGGCCAGCGCGTGCGCAATCGCACCGAAACGGCGATGCAACAGGTCTTCATCCGCCGTTGCACCGGACTTGCGAGACAGTTCTACCGCGCGCGCGACCAGCTGATGCGCCCTCGCTGGGTTCAGATCTTCCGGAACGCGTTGCCCGTCGCTCAAATACGCCAGCGGCAGATTCGAGCGAATCAGCGCCGACAACGCACCGCCGAGGCTGGTCGCCTCATCCAGCTTGGTCAGCACACAAGTGGCGGGACGCGCAGCCGCAAAGCTCTGCATCGATTCTTCGATGGCTCCTGCCTGCGCTGCTGCCGACAGCACCAGCGTGGTTTCCAGCCGTGAATTCGCGCAGGCCAGTGTTTCCAGTTCGTCCGGCAAGCGCGGATCGCGCTGGCTCAGGCCCGCCGTATCGATCAGGATCAAGCGGCGGTCCGCCAGGTGATCGAGCATGTCCGGCAATTCGTGCATTCCCGCCACCGCGTATGCCGGCGCGCCCAACAGGCGGCCCAGCGTGTGAACTTGTTCCTGCGCTCCGATGCGCACCGCGTCCGCCGACACCAGCGCCAGCGAGCGTGCGCCGTGCCGCATCACCCAACGCGCTGCCAGCTTGGCAATCAGCGTGGTCTTGCCCACTCCGGTGGGACCGACCATCGCCACCACACCGCCAGTCTCCATCCATTTCTCATCCGCGACTGCGACGCGCCGCGCAATCAAAGCGAGCGCCAGTCGATGAGCTTCCGCGAGTTCGAGTTTTGCCGGCAGTTGCGCAACTAGTTCGGCGCACAGGTCATGACCGAGTCCGAGCATCGTGAGCTGCTTGAGCAATTCGGTCTGGATCGGCGCGCGACGGGTCAGATCGTTCCATGCCAGCGTCGCGAGCTGCGTCTCCAACATCTGCCGCAACGTGCGCAATTCGTCATTCACATCGGGATGCGGCTGGGGCGCGGCAGCCGCTGCCGGTGCGACAAAGGAATTGAAGGATTCATCGCGATCGTAAGCCTCGCGCGCTGCCGGCGGCATGTGGCGCGACGCCTGGGGCGCAACCGTCGCCCTGGCTTCGTTGCGGCCGTAGTTGTCAGGTGCCTGGGCCCTGGAACGCGGAGCCTGAGCAGGGGGGGCTTCCATGCGGGCCTGACTGTTGCCTGCAGCCTGCCGCCCGTAACTTTCCTCCTGTCTCCCGTAGCCATCGTCTTGCCTGCCATAGCCGGTCTGCGACTCATCCGTGTCGTAATCGATCGCGGCAACCACCTCGACACCGCCGCCGATACGACGGCTGGAAAGAATCACGGCATCCGGTCCCTGCGCTTCGCGCACCTGGCGCAATGCTTCGCGCATGTCGGGAGCACGATAGTGTTTGATCTTCATGCTGCGTCTCCGCAGCGGCCAACGGTCAACCGGCCACTGGCTGCCGGCCAGAAGTCCGAATCGTGTGTCACCACAGCACCTGCCCGATAGTTGGTCGTCATCGCTGTACCCATAAAGAACTCGTCACTTCGCTCCGCTGCGATCGATCTCGCTTCGCCCTGGCTCTTCTCACTCTGGCCGATTGCCACCAGCCGGTTGCCCGTTTGGCCGCACGTCATCTCCCCACCGCCGTCACCAACCGCACCTTGCGGTTATCCGGAATCTCGTTCCACGCCAGCACGTGCATGTTCGGCACGATCGTGCGCATGAAGCGCGCCAGCGTCTGGCGTAACTGCGGCGGCACCAGCAGTACGGCGGGTTCACCGGTCATTTCCTGTCGCTGCGCGGCTTCGGAAAGACGACGTTGCATGCGCTCGGCGAGACCGGGCTCCAGCCCTGGCGTCGCGGCATTGCTGCCGGCGAGCGAGGTGGTCAGCAATTGTTCGAGATCCGGTTCCAACGTGATGACCGGCAGTTCCGTCGACATGCCGGCGATGTCCTGAACGATCTGGCGGCCGAGCGCTACCCGCACATGCGACTGCAGCTGCAATGGATCCTGTGTGCGACCGGCGTGTTCGGCGAGCGTTTCGACAATGGTGCGCATGTTGCGGATCGGCACGCGTTCGCCGAGCAGGCCCTGCAGAACGCGCACCACCGTGCCCAGCGGCAGCAGTCGCGGAGTCAGGTCTTCCACCAACTTCGGCGCCGTCTTCGCCAGCGCATTGAGCAGGTGCTGTACTTCTTCGTGGCCGAGCAGTTCGTGGCCATGCGTTTGAATGATGTCGCTGAGATGAGTGGCGATCACCGTGCTGGCATCGACCACCGTGTAGCCCAGCGTCTGTGCCTGATCGCGCGCTGACGGCTCGATCCACACCGCTTCCATGCCGAAGGCCGGGTCGCGGGTCTCAATGCCGTTGAGCTTGCCGAAGACCTTGCCGGGATTGATGGCGAGTTCGCGCTCCGGATAGATCATGCCCTCGCCCACCGGCACGCCGGCCAGGTTGATGCGATAGGCATTCGGCGGCAGATCGAGGTTGTCGCGAATGTGCACGGCCTGCACCAGGAACCCGAGGTCCTGGGTCAGTTTGCGGCGCACGCCCTTGATGCGCGCCAGCAGATCGCCGCCTTGCGCCTTGTCGACCAGCGGCACCAGGCGATAGCCGACTTCCAGGCCGATGATGTCCACCGGCTGCACGTCTTCCCAGGTCAGTTCGCGCGACTCCGAAGGCGGCGGCGGTGGCGGGGGCGCCTGTACCGGTGCGGGGGCAACCAGCGATTTCTTATGCAGCAACCATGAGCCGACTCCGCACAACGCCGCGATCAACAGGAACGGCACGTTCGGCATGCCGGGAATCAGGCCCATGACACCGAGCAGGCCGCCGGCAACCGCCAGCGCCCGCGGATTGCCGAACAGTTGCTTGGCAAGTTCGACGCCCATGTCCTGCGCCTTGGACATGCGCGTAACGATGATGGCTACCGAGGTCGACAGCAGCAGCGCCGGAATCTGTGCCACGAGGCCGTCGCCGATGGTGAGCAGCGTGTAGACACGCGCGGCATCCTTGAACGCCATGTCGTGGCCCAGCATGCCGATCGCAATGCCACCGAGAATGTTGATGACGAGGACCAGGATGCCCGCGGTGGCGTCGCCGCGAACGAACTTGCTGGCGCCGTCCATCGAGCCGTAGAAGTCCGCTTCCGAACGAACTTCGCTACGGCGGGTGCGTGCTTCGTCCTGCGTGATGAGGCCGGCGTTCAGGTCCGCGTCGATAGCCATCTGCTTGCCTGGCATCGCATCCAAGGTAAAGCGTGCGCTTACTTCCGAGATGCGGCCCGCGCCCTTGGTGACGACCACGAAGTTGATGATGGTCAGAATCGCGAACACGATGACGCCGACCGCGTAGTTGCCGCCGATCACGAACTCGCCGAAGGATTCGATGACTTTGCCTGCCGCATGCGAGCCGGTATGACCGTGCAGCAGCACCACGCGGGTGGATGCAACGTTCAGCGCGAGGCGCAGCAACGTCGCCAGCAGCAACACGCTCGGAAACACACCGAAGTCGAGCGGCCGCGCGACGTAGAACACCGCCATCACCACCACCAGCGACAAGGCGATGTTGAACGTGAACAGCACATCCAGGGCGATGGGCGGCAGCGGCAATATGATCATGGCCAGCACGGCCAGAACGCCGATCGGCACGCCCAGGCCGGAGCGCAGCGCGTTGCCCAGATTCAGCGAGATTGCGGTGGTGGAGGCCATCGGTCAGACCGCCAGCGGCAGTGATACAGGTGATGAAAGCGATGGACGTGATGGGGGCAGCACCACGACTGGCGTATCCGCCGTCGTTGTCATCACCTGCATCACCGCCATCGCTTTCATCACTGTCATCACCATCCGGACGCGTCATTGCTCTGACGCCCCCGTATATGTGCAACTCCCAAGCCACGGGCCCTCGGCGGGAGCGGCACTCCTTCACAGTTTGGAAAGGCGGGGGAAAAGAAAAACGGCCAACGGGTCAGTGGGTCAACCGGTAAGTCGGCCAGAACAAAGAGTCAGATCAGGGGATGCAGCGGAGCCGCTGGCGAGTTGGCGGGCGGATGTGGTGGCCGACTGATGAAGTGGCCAACTGGCCTGTCGGTCAACTGGTAAGTCGGCCAGATCTAAAGAGTCAGATCAGGAATGCCGGCGGACCAACCAGCCAATTGCCGGTCGCCTACCGCTGGCCGACTTACCGGTTGACCCACCAGCCGTTGGCCATTGCGGCCATTGCGCTACTCCTCGACCGCCACCACCGGCCGGGTCGGTAGCGGGGCGCCGCCGAGCTTCGCGGCGCGAAGCTGGAAGATGTAGCTCAGGATCTGAGCCACGGCCACGTACAACGAGGCCGGTACTTCGCCGCCGATATCGACGTTGCGGAACAGGACTCGCGCCAACGGCGGCGCTTCGAAGATCGGAACTGAGTGTTCTGTCGCAATTTCGCGGATGCGGGCCGCGATCAGGTCGGCGCCCTTGGCGACCACGACAGGCGCCCGCATGCGTTTGTCGTCGTAGCGCAGCGCCACGGCGAAGTGGGTTGGGTTGGTGACGATGACGTCTGCTTTCTTGACGTCCGACATCATGCGTTGACGTGCCGCCGCTTGCTGCAACTGACGGATGCGGCCCTTCACTTCCGGAGAGCCTTCGCTTTCGCGCATTTCCTGGCGCACTTCCTCGCGTGTCATCTTCAACTGCTTGGCGTACTGCCATAGCTGATACGGCACATCGATACCGGCGATCAGCAGCAATCCCGCTGACACGGAGATCAAACCGCTGCCGGCGAGCTGGATGGCATGCGCGATTGCAAGATTGGTAGGCTCGCGCCCCAATGCAAGCAACTGCGGGGACTGCTTGCGCAGCACCAGCACCGCGATGAATGCCACGGTGCTGAATTTGGCCAGGGCCTTCATCAATTCAATGACGCTGCGCGCCGAGAACATGCGCTTGACGCCTTCGAGCGGGTTCAAGCGACTGAATTGCGGCATCAGCGCCTCCGAGCTGAAACTCCAGCCGCCCAGTACCAACGGCGCCAGCAGCGCGGCCAACATGATCATTCCCAGCACCGGAGCACAGGCCGTGAAACCCTCGAGGGCCGCTTGCGAGAGCGCCGGCAGCATGGCCCCTGGATCGAGCGCCTCCTCGCGCGTGAGCAATAGCGAACGCTCCATCAGGCCGTGCAGCTCACCGCCGATCTGCCCTCCCGACGACGACAACGCGACACCGCTAGTCATGAGCACCGCCGCGGCGCTCAGATCGCGCGAACGCGGAATCTGCCCTTTCTTGCGCGCCTCATCCAGGCGCTTGGGTGTGGCGCTTTCAGTACGTTCCTGGCCGTCTTCGTTCTCAGACATAAAGCACCCAGGGGTGGCCAACCGGCCAACCGGTCAACCGGCAATCGGCCAGAGCCGGATGGCCCGCCGCATTGGCCAACCAGAGCTTCGATACCCCTCCTGTGCTGGCCGACTTACCGGTTGACCGGTTGGCCGGCTGACCTTCCTGTCTCATCCCCCTCCTCCCAGCAGCACGTTCATCGCCTCGAACGCGGCATCGAGCGAGCCGGCAAAGGTGCTTTGCACGGCCGGCATGCCGGCGTAGACGATGGCCAGACCGAAGATGAGCGTGATCGGAAAGCCGACTGCGAACAGGTTGAGGGACGGAGCCGCGCGGCTCATGACGCCGAACGCCAGGTTGACCACCAGCAGCGCGGTCATGCCCGGCAATGCGACCTTCAGCGAGCCGGCGAACAACTGGCTGCCCCAGGCGGCGACATTCCACAGTGCCTCGCTGTTCAGGCCCTGCAGGCCCACCGGCAAAGTCGTAAATCCGTGCACCAACGTTTCGATCAGCAGCAGATGGCCGTTCAGCGCGAGGAACGTGAGCGTAACCAGGATCGTATAGAACTGGCCCAGCACCGGCGTACTCACACCGCGCAATGGGTCGACGTTGAATGCGAATCCCAGTCCCATGGAGTTGGACAACAACTGCCCGCCCATCGCGAGCGCATCGAAGATGAGCTGCAGCGTGAAGGCAATCGCAAGCCCGATGATGATCTGCTGCACCGTCACGATCACGCCGGACAAGGAAAACAATGTCACCGTGGATGCCGGCACCAGCGGTGCCACGATAATCGTCACCGCAGCCGCCAGCAGCAGCCGCACGCGCGGCGGCACGAAATTCGCCGCAAATACCGGCGCGCCCATGAAACACGCGCCAATACGGATGAACGGCCAGAAGTACTGTGCGAGCCAGGTTTCGATCTGACCGGAGGAGAGGGAGAGCATGTGAGGTCAACCGGCCAACCGGCCATGGGTAAGGGGGCCAGTCCCGGAGAACGGAGGCCAGAGCGCCCTCTTATCTGGCCGACTTACCGCCAGCCCACCGGCCCGTTGGCCGGCCCCAGCGGCCAAAGCCAAACCACGACTCCCTTCTGGCCGACTTACCGATAGCCCACTGGCCGGTTGGCCGCACCCTGCGTTCATCCAATCAACCCCGGAATGCTCTCAAACAGCTCCCGCGTATAGCCGATGATGACTTTCAGCATCCACGGCCCGGCGATCACCACGGTGGCGGCCATGCCGAGCAGCTTCGGGATGAACGACAGCGTCATCTCGTTGATCTGCGTCGCCGCCTGGAAGATACCCACGAGCAAGCCGACCAGCAGCGCCACCAGCAGCAGCGGCGCCGCGAGCAGCATCGTGATTTCCAGCGCGCGCTGGGAGATGGTCATGATGGTCTCTGGAGTCACGGCTGTGACTCCAGGGCCAACCGGTCAACCGGCCATGGGCAATGGGCCAGCGGCGCAACGAAAGGCGAAGACGTACAAGGCTCTGCGGTCACTGCGGTATTCCCCATTCAGCATCAGTTCTGGCCACCAGCCCATGGCCGGTTGACCCGTTGGCCGGCTTCACCCTCATGTATAAAAACTGCTCGCCAGCGTCCCCATCACCAACGCCCAGCCGTCGACGAGGACGAACAGCATCAGCTTGAAGGGCAGCGAGATCAGTACCGGCGACAGCATCATCATGCCCATCGACATCAGTACGCTGGCGACGACGAGGTCGATGATCACGAACGGAATGAAGATCAGGAAGCCGATCTGGAACGCGGTCTTCAGCTCGCTGGTGGCATAGGCCGGCACCAGGATGCGCAATGGCACGTCTTCGGGCTTGTCGAAGCCCTTGCCGCCGGAAATACGCACGAACGTTGCGATGTCGCTTTCGCGGGTCTGGTCCAGCATGAATTTCTTCAACGGTTCCACCCCTTTGGCGAGCGCGGCGGTCGCATCGATGGTGCCGGCGGTGTATGGCTGGACGGCTTCGACATTGATCTTGTCGATGACCGGGCCCATCACGAACAGCGTCAGGAACAGCGCCAACCCGATCAGTACCTGGTTGGGCGGTGCCTGGCCCGCGCCGATCGCCTGGCGCAGGATTCCGAGCACGATGACGATGCGGGTGAACGCCGTCATCATCAGCACGATGCCCGGCAGCATGGTCACTGCCGTCATCAGGATCAGGACCTGCAACGTCAGCGAATAATTCTGTCCACCGTCGGCCGCCGTCGTGACCGTCAGGGCAGGCATGCCCAGCGACGGCACCACCGACGCGGCAGCGAAAGATGCGAATGGCAACAGGAGCGCCAGCAGGCACAGCAGAATCTGTCGAGCATTGAGCGTTGAGCGTTGACGGCCCGATGCACGCCGCACCGCATATGGCGCAGTTATTGGGCTCGTCAACCGACGGCCAGTCATCAACCAAAGACCATCCTTCACAGCCCGAGACTCCGCTTCAGAATCGCTTTGAAATCCGGACGTGCCTGCCCCACCGACACTGCAAGACCCTGCTGGCCATCGCCTGTCGCCGGTGGTGCGTCGCCGACGTTCTGCGCCAGCACATGCAACAGATTGATCTGTCCCGGCGCTACGCCAACCAGCAACTGTTGTCCGCCAACCTGAATCAGCACCGCGCGTTCCTTCGTACCCAGTGGCGCATCGGCAATGATCTGAATGGCCCTGGAAGACGCGCCACCGAATCCGCGCAACCTCCGAACCACCCACGCGGCTGCAAATACGGCAGCCAACACCACCAGCAAGGAGAGCGTTACCTGCGCAAGCCCACCGGCACCGGTATCAGGAACGTGTTCTGCGACCTGCGGTGCCGCGAAGGGCTTATCGGCGGCAGTAGCAGTGGCGGTGATGAAGGTGATGACGGTGATGGAAGTGATGCGCGCCAGAAATGCGACACTACGACGCGTCAGCTTCGCGCGATCAATTCCCCCTTCTACCTTCATCACCTTCATCACCTTCATCGCTTCCATCGCTTCCATCACCTGCATCACACCCATCTGCATCACTTCAGCTTCTTGATCCGTTCCGCCGGGCTGATGACGTCGGTAAGGCGGATGCCGAATTTCTCGTTGACCACGACCACTTCGCCGTGCGCAACCAGGGTGCCGTTGACGAACACGTCGAGCGGTTCGCCTGCGGCGCGATCCAGCTCCACCACCGAGCCCTGGTTGAGCTGCAGCAGGTTGCGGATCGGAATACGGGTGCGGCCGACCTCCATCGAGAGCGTCACCGGGACGTCGAGGATGACTTCCAGGTTGACGTCGCGATTGGCATCGCTGGCGGCGTTGTTGTCGCGCAGGTCGTCGAACTCAGCGGGGCGCGGCGTGGTATCGGTGGACTTGGCGTTCATGACTTCGGTTCCAGTAACTGCTGTAGGTATTGCCGGGAATGCGTAATGGGCGTGAATCGGTTGCTATGCAAGCTCAGCGCGGAGCGACGGCCAAAGCGTTGGCCCGTTTGCCGCGGCTGACGCGCTCATCGATCTGCACCGCCTGTTGGCCGTGGGAAACACCGAATGTGCCGCGGAAAATCGGCACGCCTTCGGCCATCACGGTAGCGCGGCCGGTGAAGTCGCAAGGCAGGATGTCGCCGGGCTTCAACTCCATCAGCTGCTGCATGGTGATGCGGCCGCGACCGAGCGCGGTGCGCAGCTCGACATCCGCGTCTTCGATTTCTTCCTTCAGTGCGAGTACCCAGCGCTCATCGTGCTCGACGCGATCACTGGCGATGCCGGCATCCAGCAACTCGCGCAGCGGCTCGATCATCGAATACGGCATGGTGATGTGGATCTCCCCGCCGCCGCCGTCGAGCTCTACATGGAAGCTGGTGACCACCACGATCTCGGTCGGGCTGACGATGTTGGCGAAGTGCGGATTGATCTCGGAATTGAGGTACTCGATATCGAGCGTCGCCACGTGCGACCAGGCTTCCTTCACATCGGCAAACACGTGTTTCAGCATCATCTGGATGACGCGCGTTTCGGTAGCGGTGAACTCGCGCCCCTCGATCTTGGCGAAGCGGCCGTTGCCGCCGAAGAAGTTGTCGACGACCGCGAACACCAGCTTGGGATCCAGCACAATCAGGCCCGTGCCGCGCAGCGGCAGCATGCGCACCATGTTCAGGTTCGTCGGCACATGCAGCGAATGCACGTACTCGCCGAACTTCTGCATCCTGACCGGCGCGACCGAGATCTCCGGCGCCCGGCGCAGCATGTTGAACAGGTTGGTGCGAAACAGGCGCGCGAAGCGCTCGTTGATCATCTCGAGCGTCGGCATGCGGCCGCGCACGATCCGCACCTGGTTGTTGAAATCGTAATGGCGTGCCTCGCCGGCCGCCGGCGGCGCTTCGGTCTTGACTTCACCGCTGCCCACACCGTGCAGCAATGCATCAATTTCGTCTTGGCTTAGTACGTCGTTACCGGACATGGGATTGGGGAGAGATGATGAAGGTGATGGAAATGATGGAGGCGATGCGGGTGAGGGTTAAGGAGAGATGGGCGCGCTCAGCCTGGCGGTTGGCCTCGGCCTGCATCACTCACATCACTTCCATCACCTTCATCACCCCTCTCACTGCATTACAAAACTGGTAAAAAACAGCTGTTCCACCTGCTTGGGATCGCCGCCTTCGGAGCCGATGACGTTGGCGACTGCCTTCAGGGCTTCGGCGCGCAGCCCCTCCTTGCCTTCGCGCGAACTGATGGTCTCCATCTGCTGATTTCCCAGCAGCAGCAACAGGTCGTTACGGATGCGCGGGTCGTGCAGTTTCAGCAGATCGGCTGTGGCCGGATCGCGGGTCATCAGCTCGATGCTGACCTGCAGGAAGCGCATCGCGCCCTTGGCCTCGAAATTCACCACGAAGGGCGGATCCATCTTGATGTACTGCGCCGGCGCCTTGGGCTTCTGTTGCGCACCCTTCTCGCCATGCTCCTTCTTGTCCTTGTCGTGTGCGAGGGCCTCGACCTTGCTCGAGAAGACGAAATACGCGCCGCCACCGGCCGCGCTCGCCGCCACCAGCGCAGCAATAATCACAAGCAGCAGCCCGCTACGCCCCTTCTTGGGAGCGGCATCGGCTACAGCGGCAGGGGAAGCTTCGGCCATCGCATCAACCTCGGTAATGAATTCGCCAGAACAGAAAAGCAAGGCGCGTGCCACGCACCGCACATGCCACGCAAGTACCGTAAATCACAGGGTTTTAGCGAAAATCAGCAGTGTGACGCGCGACACACGCACGGCGCAGCGACAGAAAGTTGGCGCACCGAGTGTGACGCGGCGCACGCTTGGCGAGGCGACTGGAAACGCTGAGGCTGCGGTAGAGCTGCAGCCGAACGCCGGCGGAGCAAGTGATCGGTGAGGAGCAAGCGATGGCTTTCACATCGCTGCGTCTTCATCGGATGGGCTGCACGGATGGGCGACTTTAGTCGAAAGGGATGACGGCTAAGAGCGACGGCTGGGACTACAGAGCCGCCTGACGCCTCTTCGTGCCTACAGCATTGCTCACGCAGGCCCAGCTCGGAGATGAACACTGGCGAAGGGCGAGATGCCCCTCCCCTTACGCGTAAGCGTCGACCAGCCCCAGGCGGATGCTGCGAATGGAAATGACCTGCGCGTCCCCGCTTGAATCGCTCATGGCCCCGGAGGAGCTGAATGACTGCGGCATCTTCGGTTGTTCACGCGGCGGTTCGCGGAAGACACCGGCATCGGCGAGGGATAGCCCCTGGGATGCGAAGAGTTCACGCAGCCGTGGCAATGCCTGTTCGATTGCCGCACGCGTATCCGCATGTGTCGCACCGAACCAAACGGATGCCTGGTTGTCGCGCACCGAGATGCTGACTTCGAGCGGGCCGAGATGCTCGGGCGACAGGCGCAGCGAGGCCGAATGCTGACCGCGATCTGCCAGTAGCGTCAGTCGGGCACTCAGTTCGTCGGCCCAGGCCGTCGTTCCCACCGGGTTGTGCAAGGGGCGCGTGGTGGCGGCGGCATCGGCGATCGTTGGCCCACGCGTGGCCTGGGAGCCATCGATGAGTCCGGCGGCTGCGGGATTCGGGTTGCTGTTCGTGGCTTTGGTGTCATCGACAGGCTTATCGGTGCTGCTCGCGGCCAATAGATCCGTCGCCGCGCGTGCAGCGACTCCATCCAGGGCCAGAGCCTTCACATCGAGCACGCCATCACCGTTCCCCAACGCAGCCGAGAATGCCGTCGCGTCCAGTGGCACAGGCGGCGCTACGACTACGGTAAAAGGCAGCATTGCAGACAGCGCCGCGCCGTCAGCTTCCGTTGAATCCGTGTCCTTATCCGTATCGAGCAGCGCCTTGCCTCCCGTGGTCTGGGTAGTAGCTGCCGGAGCAGCTGTACCGCTACCAAGGAACTGAGCCAGCATGAGCAGAAAATCGTCGGAACCCGCATCGGAACCGGACGGTTGCGAGTTCGCGGACGCCGGTGGCGCGTTCGATGGGGCGTTCGGCGGCGGGGCGCTGGTATTGGCAGGAATCGGCAAGCCGGTGGCGTTCATTGCAGAGAGGTGAGTGGTGAGTTGTGAATGGTGAGTCGGTGGATGCGCAATTCTGTGTCGGAAGTCTCAATACTCATGGCGATGTCTCAAGAGCGGTCATGCGTGTTTGCCGACAGCTCACAACTCACGACTCGCCTTCCGCTGCCCTCTCTCGTCCGTATCCAGCTGCTCGCGACGATCGCTGGCGCGGCGTTCATCCGCCTGCCATTGACCGACCACATGATTCAGCGCTTTCGCGCGTTTCGCCGCCTGCTGCCAGCGCTGCTGCTCCGCATCCCGTTCGGCGCCGGCGCGTTGCACCAGCACCTGCTGCTGCTTGATCGCCTCACTCAATCTCGATAGGAACGCCTGGTAATCCCGCAGTCCGCTGGCCGATATTCCCAGGCCGACCCGCTGCGAATACTGCTGCTCATACTCCAGCCGATAGCGCTCCAGCTCCTGCAGCTTGGTCTCCGCTTCCCGGACGCGACGTTCGAACGCGGCGACACTCTGCGCGAGCCGCCGCTCGGCATCGCCGACGACTTCCTGGACGGGTTCAAGACGCTTGGCGCGGTTCATGGCTTGGGGAGTGATGAAAGTGATGAAGGTGAGGTAAGTGATGGGGGTAATGCAGCGACGCAGTTCTCCGAACCCGCATCACCTGCATTGCGTGTATCACTTACCTGCTCTGCCTTACGATTTCCGGGCCTCACGCGCCCTCCCCCACGACCTGCTGCAGTGCTTGCAGGCTCTGGGCGTAGCCGACCTTCTCATGCATGTCCTGTTGCAGAAAACGCTGCATGGCCGGCCAGTTGGCAATGGCGGCATCGATACGCGGGTCGCTGCCTCTTTGATAGGCGCCGATGGCGATCAGGTCGCGATTCTGCTGATACATGGACAGCGTCTGGCGGAAACGTCGCGCCAGCACGCTGTGCTCGTGCGGCACGATTTCGTGCATCGCGCGGCTGATCGATGCTTCGACGTCGATTGCCGGATACAGCCCGGCTTCGGCGATGCGTCGCGACAGCACGACGTGGCCGTCCAGAATGGCGCGCGCCGAATCGGCGATGGGATCCTGCTGGTCATCGCCCTCGGTCAATACCGTGTAGAACGCGGTAATCGAGCCACCCCCCTCGGCGCCATTGCCGGCACGCTCGACGAGCTGCGGCAGGCGTGCGAATACCGACGGTGGATAACCTTTGGTTGCGGGCGCCTCACCGATCGCGAGTCCGATTTCGCGCTGCGCCTGCGCAACGCGGGTCAGGGAATCCATGATGAGCAGGACGCTCTTGCCCTGATCACGGAAATACTCGGCGATGGAGGTTGCCAGCCAGGCTCCGTGCAAGCGCATCAACGGTGGCGTGTCCGCAGGCGTCGCCACTACTACGGCGCGACGGCGTCCTTCGGCGCCCAGGATGCGCTCGACGAATTCCTTCACTTCGCGACCGCGCTCGCCGATCAGTCCGACGACGATCACATCGGCACTGGTGAAGCGCGCCATCATGCCCAACAACACGCTCTTGCCGACGCCGCTGCCGGCGAACAAACCGATGCGCTGACCGCGGCCCACCGACAACAACGAATTGATGGTACGTACCCCAACATCCAGCGGCTCGCTGATGGGCTGACGCGCCAGCGGATTGATGGGCACACCGGTCAGGCGCACGCGATCTTCGCAATTCAACGGACCCAGGCCGTCGAGCGGCTGGCCGCCACCGTCGATGATGCGTCCGAGCAGTTGCTCGCCGACCGCGGCCATCTCGGCCCCCACTCGCGGAATCACGCGGGCGTTGGGCTTCAGGCCGTGAATATCGCCGGTCGGCATCAGGTACAGCCGGTCTCCGGAGAAGCCGACGACCTCCGCTTCGATTCGACCGCCATCGGAGGCGATCACGTCACAGCGATCGCCGACCGCAGCCTGGCATCCGGAAGCTTCCAGTGTCAGGCCGATCATGCGGGTCAATATGCCTTCGACGGGTGGGGCTGGCACACGCTCCGCGCGCGCCTGAGCCCGCTCGAGGTGCTTGAGCCAGATAGGAGCGCGGTTGGTATTCACCGTCACTTCGCCACCTCATCGCCTGTCGAACGTTCAACAACGCGCTCATCGCCAAGCACCGTGCTGATGACCGTGCCGATACGCGTTTCGAGACGTGCATCGATCTGCGCGGTATCGGTCGTTACACGGCAACCGCCGCGCGACATGACGGGATCTTCAACGATCGTCCAGGCGCGTTCCGCACTGGGTGTCGCCAACCGTTCACGCACCACGGCTGCGTCCTCGGGATGCAGATGAACCCTCACATCGCGGGCAGCTGCCGGTAGCAGCCCGACGCTTTCGCGAATGACGGCAATCACCTGCGCCGGATCCATTTTCAGTTCGCGACGCACCAACTGGCGCGCGACCGTCAGCGACAGACTGACGAGTTGCTGTTCCACCTGCGCGTCCAGATCCGTGAATGGCCGTGACAGCTTGCCCAGCATCGACTCCAGGCTCGCCACCTGTGCTTTGAGCTGATCCAGCAACGGTTGTGTCTCAGCCCGTGCGGCAGCTAGCCCGGCCTCCTTACCAGCGGCAAAGGACTCCTGGTAGGCGGTGCGTTCGATCTCCTCCAGCTCCCCGACAGTGCGTCCCGGTCGGCGACCCTGCACAGAACTGCCACTGACGGAGGGAAGATCCCAGAGTGAAACGTTGTCCACTGCCCGGGCATTCACTGCGAAATCCTCGCGAGGGCTACAGTCCACAGGCTACAGCCTGCAATCGCAGCACCATCTCCCATCTGGCCGTCGCACGTGGCTTGTAGCCCGCTACCAGCTACGCTCATACAAACTCCTCGCCCTTGCCGCCCAGCTGCACGGTGCCGGCTTCGGCCATCGTACGTACCAGCGTGAGAATTTCTTTCTGCGCGGCCTCCACTTCGCTGAGTCGCACCGGCCCGCGGGCCTCCAGATCGTCGCGCAACATCTCCGCCGCGCGCTGCGACATATTCTTGAAGATCTTCTCCTTCAAGCCGTCTTCCGCACCCTTCATGGCCAGCAGCAGACGCTCGCCCGGCACCGCACGCAGCACTTCCTGCATGCCGCGATCGTCGATCTCCAGCAGGTCGTTGAACACGAACATCAGGTCCTGGATCTTCGAACCGAGCCCGTCGTCGACCTTGCGGATCTGCTCGATGAGCGCGTTCTCGTTGGCGGTGTCCATGAAGTTCATGATGTTCGCCGCCGATTTCACCCCGCCGATGAGCGAGGTACGCAGCGCACCGGTCTTGCCGGAGAACTGTTTCTCGATCACATCGTCCAGTTCGTGCAGCGCACTGGGCTGAATGCCATCCAGGGTAGCGATGCGCATGATCACGTCCGCGCGCAGCCAATCCGGGAACTGCGACAGGATCTCGGCTGCCTGGTCCGGGTCGAGATAAGCCAGCACGATCGAAATGATCTGCGGATGCTCCTGGCGCACCAGTTCCGCGACGGCGCGCGCGTCCATCCACTTCAGCGCCTCCAGCCCCTTGCTGGATCTGCCGAAGAGAATGCGCTCGATCACGCCGCTGGCCTTGTCTTCGCCTAGCGCACCGATCAGCACCTTGCGCAGGTATTCGTCGACGCCGACGCCGAGCGAAGTCTGTCCTTCCACCGTGACCGTGAACTCGGTCAACACATTGGTCACTTCCTGGCGCGAGATGTTCTGCAACTGCGTCATCGCTGCGCCGATGCGCTGCACATCCTTCGCGCCCATGTGCTTGAGCACTTCGGCTGCTTCCTGCTCACCGAGCGAGAGCAGCAGGATCGCCGCACGTTCGGTGCCGTTACGCGGCGACGGCGGCTTCGTCTGCGTTGTCATGCCGCGGCCCTCCGCAGCACTCTCGGACCCGTTGCCTGCAGCACGTGAGCAGGAGCCTTGTTGCGCTTACTCATCCTTACCCACCCAACCCTTCACTACCTGCGCAACCCGAGCGGGATCCTGTGCGACCAGGCTTCTTGCCTGCGCTATCTGCGCCTCGTAATCGATGGCGGGCACGCCAGGGACAGCCTTTTCAGCCACGGCGGGTTCGCTTTCGTCCGTCAGGGCCGGGCGGTGAGCCGCGCGCGGGGGCGCGAGCAAACCACGAACCAGCGGCTTGAGCACACCGAGAACCAGCGCCAGCAGCACAATCAACGCGGCCAGCAGCTTGGTGATGTCGCGCACCAGCGGACGCTCCCACAGCGGAATCGATTCGGGTTGAATTTCCTCGGGCACCGCTTCGCCTTTGAACGAGGCGTTGATCACATTGACGCTGTCGCCGCGCGCTTCGTCGAAGCCGACCGCGTCCTTGACCAGTCGCGTCATGTTGGTGATCTGCTCCTCCGACAACGCCGTCTCCGTGATCTTGCCCTCTTCGCCAGGCGTACGCAGGTTGTCGACCAGCACTGCGACGGTAATACGCTTGAGCCTGCCCGCCGGCTGCTTGGTATAAGCCACCGTCCGGTCGATTTCGTAGTTGCGCGTGGACTGCTTCGAGGTGTTGTCCGGCGGCGCTGGCGTCGCGACTGGCGCGGCGGCTCCATTAGCTCCAGCGGCTCCCGGCGCTCCCGCCTGCGTTTGCGACTGAGCTGACGTAGCGGCGGACACGCCAGGGGGCAACGCCACACCGGGTGTGGGTGGCTGATTCGTCAGCGCCCCGGGAACTCCCTGCGAACCGCCACCATTGCGACTGGTCTCCTCGGCGGTCTGCTCGCTGCGAACGACCTGGCTCTCCGGCCGATACTGTTCGCGGGCTTCTTCCGTGGTCGACAGTTCCACATCCGCGACCACCTGCGCACGCACGCGTCCAGGGCCGACCAGCGGCGTGAGCAACTCCTCGATACGCTGCGTGTAGCGCTCTTCCATGTTGCGCGCCATCTCCAGCTGCTTGTTACGCACTGAAAACTCGTCGTGACTATCGGGCGAGGACAACAGGCGGCCCTGCTGATCCACCACCGTAACCTGGCTGGCTTCCAGCTCCGGAATGCTCGATGCCACCAGATTGATGATCGCGGTGGTCTGTTCGGATTCGACCCGCCGGCCCGGCTTGAGCTGCAGGAATACCGACGCGCTCGGCGGACGTCGATCGCGGACGAAAGCGGATTGGCGCGGCAATGCGAGATGTACGCGCGCGGCAGCAACGGGCTGCAGGCTCGAAATCGTGCGGGCCAGCTCGGTCTCCAGCGCGTGCTGGTAGCGTGCGCCTTCCATGAACTGACTGACGCCGAAACCGGGATCCTTCTGCATGACTGCAAAGCCGCCGTCGCCTTCCGGCAATCCCTGCCCAGCGAGCTTCAAGCGTGCTTCGTGCACCTTGTCCGACGGAACCATGATCGCGCCCGTCGTCGCATCCAGCTTGTAAGGCACGGCATTGGTATCCAGCGCCTGCGCAATCTGGGCGCTGTCCTGCTCGCCCAAGTTGGCGTACAGCAGACTATATGTAGGCTCCTTCGACCACAGCACCACGCCAACGCCAGCGGCCACAGCGGCCGCAACGCCGACCAGCAACAGAAGCGGCTTGAGGCTAGGCGGGATCAGCGACGCCCGCGGCAGCATTGCGGCTTCGACGCTCATGGGGAAACCCCGGCCACGGGCCACTGGCTACCGGCTACCGGCCAGACAACATCACGAAGACGACGCGACCACGATCGCATCCATCCAGCATCTGTTCGGCTTCTCTTGCTCATACGTTCAATCAGTGCCTGCTCTACGTTTACCTGGTTGCATCTGGCCGACTGCCACTGGCCGGTTGGCCGGTTGGCCGCGCCGCGTTACGCGGCGCTAGACCGGCATGTTCATGATTTCCTGATAAGCACTCACGAACTTGTTGCGCACTTCGGTCAGCGCGCGAAACGAGACGTTGGCCTTCTGCATCTCGAGCATCACCTGCGGCAGCTCGATGCCCGGCACGCCGCGTTCGAACTGCGAGGCCAGGGTGTCGGCGCTCTTCTGCGTCTGGTTGACCTGGTCGAGTCCCTGCTTGAGCACGTTCGCGAACGATGTGCTCGGCGCCTGGCCAGCTCCGGCAGACGCTGCAGCCTGCGCTGCCTCGTTGGGCGGCGCACCCACACCACGGACCTGCGCCTGCATGGAGCGGATCTGCGAGAGGACAGCATCGATCTGCAAGCTGGACATGGCGTGGAGGACCTAGCGAGGGAGGGTGATGAAAGTGAGAGGAGTGACAGCAGTGACAGTAGTCACAGGGGTGACAAAGAGGAGAGACGAAGTGATGCAGCGTTGCGAGCGTACTTTTGCGCTCACCACTCCTGTCACTCGTGTGACTAGTGTCACTCCTGTCACTACTGTCACCTCTCTCATACCTCCACCCCCGCTTCGCGAAGCTTCGCCAGCTTGTAGCGCAGCGTGCGGGGGCTGATGCCGAGGCGTTTTGCGACTGCCTGCCGATTGCCTTCGTCGCTGCGCAACGCTTCGAGAATCAGCTCTCGTTCCGCCGCGCCTAGCGAATCCGACAGCACAATTTCGCGCTGGCTGTCGTTCGCAGGCTGCGGCCGGTCGCCTGTCGCACCGTGGCTGACGGCGTCTTCGAGCTGGATGTGCACAGGCTGGATGACCGGCCCGCTGCACAGGATCAGTGCTCGCTGCATCACGTTGTCGAGTTCACGTACGTTGCCGGGCCACGCATAAGTCAGCAGCAGGTGTGCAGCATCGGCGCTGAGTGCCGGAATTTTTTCGCCAGCACGACAACGCGAAGTCAGCAGACGCATTGCTAGCGGCAGCACATCGTCGCGGCGCTCGCGCAGCGGCGCTGTCGATAAAGGGAAAACATTGAGACGGTAGTAAAGATCCTCGCGAAAACGTCCCGCGGCAACTTCGCCGCGAAGATTGCGATTCGTGGTTGCCAGCACGCGAACGTCCAACGAGACCGGCGCACGCCCGCCGAGTCGCTCCACTTCGCGTTCCTGCAGCACGCGCAGCAACTTGGCCTGCAGGCCAAGCGACATTTCCGTCACCTCATCGAGCAGCAGCGTGCCGTGCTGGGCCTGCTCGAACTTGCCCGCATGGCCGGTGTGAGCGCCGGTGTAGGCGCCCCGCTCGTAGCCGAACAGCATGGCTTCCAGCATGTTTTCGGGAATCGCGGCGCAGTTCAGGGCGACAAAGGGTTGTGTTGCCCGCGGCGAGCTGCGGTGAATGAAACGGGCCAGTACTTCCTTGCCGGTACCGGACTCCCCGGCAATCAGCACCGTGCAATCGCTGCTCGCCACCCGCCGCGCCAGGTTCGCAAGACGGCGCGACGCCAGCGCATAGGCGACGAAGTCGGCGTCGTCGTGGACCTGCGGCTCGCCGGGGTCACGAGCCCCGGCAACCAGGTCTGCGTCTATGTGTGCGTTTGCGCTCATCGCTCGTGAATCGGACGTTGCGTGCGGAAGGACTGTTGAACTGGAAGTAGGAGAGCAATTTCCGTTCCACTAACGTGCCATTGCGCCGGCAGAGCTGGTTCCTGTGGAACCGGTCACAGCTGTGAGGCCGAGCCGCCGCCGAATCCGGGTGAATCGCGCCTAACCGATCCTGGGCCGATCCCGGATCGTTCTGGATCGACCTGGACTGCCGTCAGCCGCTGTGACCTGCCGCACGCTTTGTGCGGCTCCGGCCTGCCTGCGTCAAACTTCCGACGCGGCGGCCTCGTTGAGCATTTCGAACTTGCGCAGCTTCTCAACCAGCGTCGTGCGACGCAGTTTGAGCAGGCGGGCGGCGTGAGCCACCGTGCCACCGGCGCGATTGAGCGCCTGCTGGATCAGGTTGCGTTCGATGGCGAAGAGGTGATCGCGCAGGTCCAGGCCTTCGGGCGGCAACTGCGCCAGCACATCGGGAGTCTCGAGCTGGGTGAGCAGCACCAGCGCGTCACGGTCGTCGCCGTACTCCATCGCTTCGTCGGATTCGGCTTCTTCCGAGCCGACTTCCTCCAACAGGGCACTCTCAAGAGCTTCCGGATCGGTCGCCTGCAGCAGATCCTCGACCATCCCGGCGGGACGGTACTTGGCCGGCAGGTCGACGATATCGACTTTGCGGTTCGGGCACAGAATGGACATGCGCTCGATCAGGTTGCCGAGCTCGCGGATGTTGCCTGGCCACGGATAGCGTCCCAATGCCTGCAGCGTGCGGCTGGTCAGCTCGATACGGCCGCGCCCTTCGCTCGCATTGCGCTGGGTGAAGTCGCGAATCAACATCGGCAGGTCCTCGATGCGCGAACGCAGCGACGGCATCTCGATGGGGAATACGTTGAGGCGGTAGAACAGGTCCTCGCGGAACATGCCACGCGCAATGGAGTCTTCCAGGTTGCGATGAGTCGCCGCGATGATGCGCACGTTGCAGCGGATCGGGGCGTGATTGCCGACGCGTTCGAATACCCGCTCCTGCAGCACGCGTAGCAGCTTGACCTGCATCGGCAGGCTCATGTCGCCGATTTCGTCCAGAAACAGCGTGCCGCCTTCGGCAATCTCGAAGCGTCCCTTACGCGCGGCGATCGCTCCAGTGAAGGCGCCCTTCTCGTGCCCGAACAGCTCGCTTTCCAGCAGTTCCGCAGGAATTGCACCGCAATTGATCGCTACGAATGGCCGTTGCCGGCGCGGGCTCGCATCGTGAATCGCACGCGCCGCCAGTTCCTTGCCCGTGCCCGACTCACCCAGGATCAGCACGCTGGAATCGTGTACCGCCACCTGGCGAATCAGTCCGACTACGCTGCGAACCCCCGGGGACACCCCGGTCGGCATGGCAACGTTGCCCGCCTCCTCCAGCGTGGCCTGGGCCGGAACATGCAAAGCCTTGGCGAGAGCTTCGTGCCTGAAGGGGAACGGCACCCTGATGACGCGATTGGCGCCGACCGCGGCGGCCAGCTGGTCGGCCGACGCCGCCGATCCATAAGCGATCACTGGTACATCGCCCAGCTGCTCGCGCAATGCCGCAGCCAGGTCCCGCCAGTCGTGAGACTCGCCAACATCCCCGACCAGCAACGCCGGTGGGGTCATCGGCGCCTGGATCACGGCCAGCATCAGCGCGGCGTGATCGATCAACAGCGGCTCCAGGCCGAGGGACTTCAGGATCGCACCCACCTTCTCCGCGCGGTCGGCATCGCCGTCGAACACCACGGCACGCTGAATGGAGGTGATTCTTATTTTTGCTGTATCGCTCGAATTCATGTCCCTTCCCTATCGCCCGATCGGCCTAGCAATACGCTGCTCGCTGGCAGTCGTCACTGCGGGGCATTGTGGTCGCGCCACCGGCGGGCTCTATCAGGAAAAACCTGAAGGCTGCCGTGACGTGAACCACTGCCAAAAATTTGGCGGGTGCTTCAGGGGGAGACTGAACCTGTATTAAGGAAAATTCTGCAAAGCAGCGCACAACTGCTGTCGATTGGCAGGTGCCGAAGGCCATGCTGCGCAAGTTTGCGCAGCAAAGCGGCCTTTAAGGTGCGATGCGGGACTGGGCGTGCTACTTCTTCGGGTGCTTGGCGCCGGCAACCTGACGCCGGTGGCGACGGAATGCGAGCTTCTCCAGCAGATCGGCAATGTGCTCGCCGGGAGGGGTGAAACGCACCTTGATGCGACCGTCCGGTGCAACGGAGGTGATGCGCCCCACCAGCCGCAGCGGCTCTGCGACGCAATCGCGCAGATACAGTTCGAGCACTCCCTGATTGCCGAGCTCGGGAAACGGCGCTACTCCCTGCCAGATCCCGCCAATCGCGTTGAACCGCACCGAAGTGGCACGCGGCCGCGGATGGCTGGCCACCAATAGCTGGCCCATCATGTCCAGCAGCAGGTTGACCTTCATGTCTAGCCGGACGATATCGGCGGCGTAAGGCGAATTGTCGTCGGTCTTCTCGATCTGGCCATGCTCTTCGAGCGCGGTGACCGACTGCAGCACCCGCAGGTTGCGTTCGGCAAAGCTGCCGGCAACCGTCGGATCGAAAGGCTCGGGCAGGCGCCGCCACGCGAGTGGCAGCACGTCCTCATAAGCGAGCTCTTCGTACAGAACGATGGTGTCGAGGCCTTCGTACATGGCGACCCAACGGTAATAAAGCGTTGCGGAAAGTTACTTGCTGCCGCGAATCATATCCAAAGTAGCATCCACCGGGCCGTTGGCTGCGAATCCTTCAACGTGCCCAGGGCTAACCAACGTAGTTGCGCCGGAAAGCGCCACCGCCTGCGAGCCATTCGTGCCGCTGATCTGTGCGACGGCCTTATCCGACTCTGCCATCGCCTGGCGTAACGCGTCTACCCACTGGCGATCCTGCGGCGATGCGGTTGCGCTCAACTGATCCAGCAGCATGCGACGCTGCTCGATGGTCTTGGGTACTTCCTGCCAATGACCCTGCAATGCCTGCTGCACCAGCTTGTGCGTTGCCGCCATGACGCCATCGGCGATCGGGATACTCATAGAGCTGCCACACCGGCCCTCGCGCTGCGGGCTGCTGCCGGAATCCCCACCCAGCCACTGCGAATCTCGTGCAGCAGCTTGCTCACCTCATCCAGCATCTCGACGCTGTTCTCGCTGGTCGCTTTGAGCAGCCGATTGCACATGTATTCGTACAGTCCGCTGAGATTGGCTGCGATCTGCCCGCCGGCCGACATGTCCAAGCTGCTGCGTAGCTCACCCACGATGGACACCGTACGGTTGAGTAAACGCGATTTCTCCGCAGTTTCACCGCGCTGCATGCAGCCGCGCGCCGTCGTGATTCGCTCGATGGCACCGTCCATCAGCATGAGCACGAGACCGTGCGGATCGGACGCAGCCACTCCGCCGTGCGCAGCAGCGTGCTGATAGGCAGCGAGATTCGAGGCTCTTGAGTAAACTGACATGTGCTGCGTTCCGCAATCCTGATACGCATGATAGCGGCGGAATCTACTGGGACTTGAGCGCTTGCAACCTCAGGTTATTGCGTTCCAACCAGCGGATCCCAGGCCGTCCGGTCCTGCCGAAATGATGGTACGGGTGACGGGAAAGAGTGTTGCATAGGATGCTTGCACGTCACTCGTCACCTACCCCCATTGGTCACTGCCGATTGCCGGTTGGCCGTCGGCCTGTTTATCTACGACGCGTTCGAATTCTGCATTCCCTGCAGCTGCTGCGACATGTAGCTGGAGGTCACCTGCAGTTGCGACAGCAACGTGTCCAGCGCAGTGAACTGCTGCACATAGGTCTTCTGCAGCGCCGTCATGCGCTCATCGAGAGCGTCCTGACGATCGCTGATATCCTTCTGCTCGGCAACCAGGTTCTTGTTGCGGTTGTCGATGCCGCCACCGCTCTTGAGCGCGGTGTCCATCTGGGTAAAGAGCTTGGTGCCCACTCCCTGATCCGAGCCGAACAGCTTGCCCACCTGCTCGAAGTTCGTGTCGAGCGCCTTCTGCAGCTTGGCATCGTCGATGCCCAGGGTGCCATCGTCCTGGGTTGTAATGCCGATGGCGGCAAGCGTCTGGAAAGCAGGGTTCTGGCCGGCGACCGGATTGGAAACCGTGCTGCGCATCTGATTTTCGATGCCGCTGAGCAGCGAGTCCCCGATCATGGGGCCCGCCACCTTGGTGGTGGGATCGTAACTGCGCAGCTTGGCTATCTGAGTTTCCAGCGCGTTGTAGGCATTGACGAAATTGGTGATGCGCGTTTTTACCGCCGCACTGTCGTAACCGATGGTCAGCGAGGTTGCCGGCTCGTCGGGATCGCTCGGTTTGAGCAGCGTCAGCGTCACACCGTCGATCGCGCCATCGAGCGTGTTCGTGCTGCTGGTGGATTGCGCACCGGCAATTTTGACAATGGCATCCTGCGCCGCCGACAACTGCGTGTAGTTATCGGCAGCCGCGGCGCTGTACGTCAGTGCTGCAAGGCCGCCGTCGCCACCGCTCTGTCCAATCGTGATCTGATTGGCTGCACCGGTACTGGCCGAGGACAGCACCAGTCTGCTTCCGTCGGTGCCCTGCACCAGCGTTGCACGAATGCCGGGATTGTCGGACGCCGAGTTGATCGCATCGCGGATACCTGCGAGCGTGGACTTGGTGGAATCGATCGAAACCGAAAAGCTCTTGGCACCAACCGACAGCGACAGCGTGCCAGTGCCGACCACGCTGGTGCTGCCGCCGGCGAACGGATCCGAGGATATCTGCTCCGCTTTTGCGAGCTGCACGACCTCGATGTTGTAGCTGCCGGGAACTGCCTTGGCGCTCCCAGTGGCGGTGAATACGTCCGGATCGCTGCTGACCGCCGTGCGCGTGCTGAATACGTCGATACTGTTCAGGGACGACAGGGCCGAACGGAACGAGGACATCGATCCCATCAACGTGCCCAGTGCGGATATCTTCGTCGTGACATCCTGGGTTTCGCGTTGGATAGCCGCGTCTGGCGTCGCTCGATCCGCTGCAATGAGCTGTGCAGCAAGACCCTGTACGTCGATCTGCGAACCGCCAACCGCACCTGTACTAGCCATTGTTCTCTCCTGCCCTTGATCGCATTCTGCTCACACCGTGAGGTTCAGCAGCGCACTCGGTCCGGCGTCCAGGTGCCGTGCCAGTTCCAGCACTTCCTCGTTCGGAATCTGCCGGATCACATCGCCCGTTGCCGTTTCCCGCACCGTGACGACGGTCCTGCCGGTCGCCTGATCGACGCTGAATTCCAGCGCCTGGCCGACGCTCTTCAGATACGAATCGATCTGCCGCGCGGCAGCCTGTACCGCGTCGGCCTGGTTCTCGAGCGCCGGCTGCGACTGCGCCAATTTCTCGGCGTCGGCCACCACCGCCGAATCAGTTGCAATTTTCGCGCCGGTCGCCGCTGCGCTGCCCGATATCGAACCGGGACCGCTCCCAATTGCCGTCAGTGCTTCGATGGACATGCTGCCATCCTCAAGACAGATACTCAGCCATGCGCCGTTACGGACCCAGGGCACAGTACCCGCAAAAAGCGGCAAGCGGCGAGGGTCCTGCGACCCTCACCGCCTACCGTCGACCGCGCCCGCAAGGGGTTGGTCATCGTTTTCTCACATTAACCGCGCAGCAGGCTCAGCACGTTCTGCGGAGCCTGGTTGGCCTGCGCCACCATCGCCGTACCTGCCTGCTGCAGGATCTGGGCGCGGGTGAGGCTCGCCGTTTCAGAGGCGAAGTCCGTATCGAGAATACGGCTGCGTGAAGCAGTCAGGTTCTCCGACACAGCCTGCAAGCTGTTGATCGTCGACTGGAAACGGTTCTGGATAGCGCCGAGGGTGCTACGCAGCGTGCTGACCGAGGTCAACGCCGCGTCCACGCTCTGGATCGCCGAGTTGGCGCCAGCAACATCCTTGACGTTCTGGCCGTTCAGCGAACCAGACACTGCAGTTGCAGCGGCGAGACCAAGGTTACCTCCGCCGGTCGTGAACTTGCCCGTCGTGGTAATCCCATCACCCGCCGACAAGCTGAGCTTGTGGGTTGTAGCGTCGAAGGAGGCGTACGCGCCCGGGACCTTGCTGTTGATGGCATCAGCAAGTTCCTGCCCGCTGTTGTAGGTGCCCGCGAGACTCACTGCCGTACCCGCAGTGCCGACCTTGATCGTGTCGGCAGAGGAGAGGGTCAGGGGAATCGCCGTAACGGCAACCGAGCCGTTGTTGACGACGTTCGTGCCGGTAGCGAAATCGGCGCCCGCAAAACCACCCGCGGTGGCGAAGGTATCAGCAACCACGACGTTGATCGAAGTGCCGTCTGTCTTCGTGAAGGTGAGGTTGCCGCCAGCAGCGCTGCCGCCGACGGTGATGCCCGCCGACGCCAGGTTGGTCTGCACAGTGCCGTTGGCCAGCGCTGTATCGATGTCCGCCGCCGCAACCGTTTCAACAGCCGCTGTCGTAGTCTTCGTAAAGACCGACACGCCACCCACCGTGAGCGAATATGTCTGGCCAATGGCGGAGGAAGTTGCGCCCGTAAATACACCGGAAGAAACCGTCGCATTCGGCTTAGCTGCTACAGCCGGAGCAACGATCGTGCTCAGGTCCGCCGATGATTCTGAAGCAACCTGGCCAATCGCCGTCGCCTTCACGCTCGAGTCGAGGTTCAGGTTGATCGTCTCACCGACGTTGGCACCGACCTGGAAGGTCGCGCCGCCGAACGAACCGTCCAGCACCTTGCGGCCGTTGAACGAGGTCTGGCTGGCGATACGGTCGATTTCCTGAATACGCTGCTGCACTTCCTGGTCGAGGGCCTGGCGGTCGCTGTCGCTGTTGGTCGCGTTGGCGGACTGCACGGCCAGTTCACGGATACGCTGCAGGTTGTTGGTCACTTCCTGCAGGGCGCCTTCCGTCGTCTGCGCCAGCGAGATACCGTCGTTCGCATTACGCGCCGCGACGGTGAGGCCGGAAATCTGGGTGGTCATGCGATCGGAGATCGCGAGGCCGGCCGCGTCGTCCTTCGCGCTGTTGATGCGCAAGCCCGAGGACAAGCGCTGCAGCGAAGTCGCCAGCTGGTTGCCCGATGTCGTGAGGTTGCGTTGTGCGTTCAGCGACATCACGTTTGTGTTGATAACAAGTGCCATGAAACTGCTCCTGGTGATTACCTTTGCCGCGAACGCCCGCCCGCGGCTCGAATTTCAGCACTGGCGGCGTGATGTGCGCCGAATTGCTGTTCATGGGCTATATCGGTGCTGGCAAGACGAACTTGAGAGGTCAAGTGGCGATCGTTGCGAAGTGTGCGAGCGGTCACGGTAATAAAGTGACAAGGGTGACGTAAGCGACAGAAGCGACGCAGATGAGCATCGTGCGCCCACCGTGTGGTCGGTGAATTCCACCCACTGCCTGTGAGCGAACGCCTCGCAACCGTTATCACTCTGTGACTCGCGTCACGCTGTCATCGCAGATAGTTGAACAACGACAACTGCGAGATCTTCGAGTACGAGAGCTGCGCAGCCTGTAAACCCACCAGTTGCTGGTTCATACGGGTGACTGCGTCGGCATAGTCGGTATCTCGTAGATCCTGCAGGGAGCTTGCGATATCGACGTTCATTGCAGAGCGCGAGGAATCGCCGTCATCCAGCGTCGACAGGCGCGCGCCTACTTCGGCGCGCACGCTGAGCAGATGATCGTCAGCCTGGTCGAGTTGCTGCAGCGAACCGCCCAGCGCCGTACTCAGCTTGGCCGTGTCGGTCGGACTGGCCAGCGGCTGCTTGAGCGCAGTGACGATGTTGCTCAACGTCGCAAACATATCCTGCGTCTGGCTCTGATTGACCGAGAACGTGTCGCCCGCGGCGGGCGTGCCTGCCACCTCGACCTGGACTCCGTTGAAAGCTATAGCGGTACCGGGCGTATAGGGGCCGCTGCTGACGACGGTTGGGGGTGTGGCACCGTCGGTGACCTGCCAATTCGTCGCTGTCGTGAACGTAATCGTGTAGTTATCCGGCACCCACGCGGGGCGGTTGGTGACGGAACCGACGCTGATCGTGCCGCTGCCGGTGTTCGCCGCGTTGGCAGCGGTGGCAAAAGTGCCGTTGCCTTCGGGAACATCCATGAAGACGTCATAGCCGGAATGGCTATCCGCAATCCGCTGGTTGGTCCCCACCTGCACCAGGCGATTGCCCTGGTCGCCGGAATAAGTCACGCCGCCGCCCGTCGCCGCGGTGAACGGCTGGGTGCGCGTAGAAAATCCGGAGAACAGGTACTCGCCGCTACCGTCCTGGCGATTGGCGATGTCCTTCAACTGCTCCAACCGGCTGCTCAGCTCGGTGGCAATCGACTGGCGGTCGCTATCGTTCAGCGTACCCGTGTTCGACGCCTGCAGCACCAGTTCGCGGACGCGCTGCAGCACCGTACCGGTATCGGCTAGCGATTGCTCCTCGAGATTCAGGCGGTTTCTGGCGAGCGTGCTGTTCTTGTCGTATTGATCGGACTCGGACTGGGCGCGTTCCAGCTCCAGGATATGCACGGCCGCAATGGGATCGTCGGCCGGCGTGTTGACACGCTTGCCGGTGGTCATCTGCTCCTGGATCTTGGCCATCGCGGCCTGCTGATCGAGCATGCCATTGATCGAGTTGGCGTAGAACGACTGCGTTGACATACGCATGGTTTGGCTCGCTGCTCCGCGTTGCTCTAATGACTGTTCAGGGGCTGTTCGACAGATGACTTGAGTGACCGGGGTGCGCCGCCATGACTGGTCGTCATGATTAGCCGTTCACTGCATCGAGAATCGACTGGAAGATGGTGTCGGCCACCCGGATCATTTGCGACGCTGCCATATAGGCCTGCTGGTAGCGCACCAGATTGGCCGCTTCCTCATCCAGGTTGACGCCGGAAACCGACTGCATGGAGCTGACGCCCTCATCGGCAACGACCTTCTGCGCCGCGGCGCTGACCTGGGCTTGGTTCGTCTGCACACCGATCGCACCGATGAACTGGCCGGCAGCGTCATTCAGCGACGTCGTGCCACCATTGATGACCGGCTGATTCAGCATGTCGGCCAGCTTGAGCGCGTTACGGTTGTCGCCGGTACCGCCGGTGTTATCGCTGACCGTAAAACTATCGCCCGCCGCGGGCGTACCGCTGATCTGCACGCGCCAGCCATTGGCGTCGATGTTCCCGCCGGACGTATAGGTGTGGACCGTAGGGTCGGTACCGATCGTGTACTGAGTTGGGCTCGTGAACTGGATGGTTACCGGCGAACGCAACTGCGGGTTGTTTGCATCGATGACTTCGCCGGCGGAGACCGTGCCGTTACCGAGGTTGGCGGCGGTTGCAGCCGATTTGATCGGCGCCGCGACCGCGACTTCGTCCGGGTCGGTAATCAGCACTTGCATGCCCGAGACCGCATCGGCGGTTGGCTTGATCAGAAAGCGGTCGCCGGTGCTGGCCGTGCCGCTGACTACGATCGACATACCGTCGGCAACGAACGGATCGGCTGCTGTTCCCGTGCCGGTCATCGCGACGCTAGCGCCAGTATCGGTACGCTGCAGCTTCCATCCAGTTGCAGTCGAAGTCAGCTCGTAGTCGGATGTGGTCAACGCACCGGCGCTGTCCGGTACGCGAGTCACTGCGACGCCGCCAGTCCCGACATTGTTCGCATTCTGCAGAGTCGATATTCCCCCGGTCGCAAAGAAGTCGCCACCGAGATTCCCGTGCAGATCCATGCCCTCGTGGTGCTGGTTGTTCATGACGTCGGTCAGCGCGACACTCAAACGGCCGAGCGCATTGCGCGCCGGATCGAGCATCTGCGTGCGGAAATCGAGCATGCCGCCCAACGTGCCGCCGCTGAGGCTACTGGTGATGTCGATGGAACCCGTCGGTGTCTGCAACGACAGTCCTTTACGGGTTGCATCGTACGGATCGGGCGTGGACGCCAGCGTTGCGGCGGTCTGCCCCACTACCAGCGGCTGGCCGTTGCCGATGAATACGTTGACCGTGTTGTCGCCCTGCTTGACCACGTTGACGTTGACGTGAGTCGCGAGCTGATCCAGTAGCTGGTCGCGCTGATCCATCAAGTCATTGGGCGGCTGCCCGGTGCGCGCGTAGCCGCTGGAAATCTGTGCATTGAGTTGGGCGACGCCGCGGGCCAGCGTGGTGACGGTGCTCGCTTCGGTATCGAACTGCGAGTTCACCTGGTCGTTCAGGCTGCGCAGGTTGCCATCGAATCCCTGCAATCGCTGCATCAGCGAATTGGCCTGGCTCAGCAGCGTCTGTCGCGCCGGCACCGAGGTTGGCGTATCCGCGACGCTCTGCACTGAGTTGATGAAATTCTGCAGCGACGCCGTCATTCCGGTCGAGCTGTCGCCGAACAGGTTGTTGATCCGCCCGGCCTGGGTCGCGAAGGTATTGAACTGCTGATAGGAGCTCGACGACGAGCGTGCCTGCCCGGAGATAAAGTCGTCGTAAGCGCGCCTGACCGTGCTGACGTCCACACCATTGCCGACCCAGCCGCTACCGGACTGATCCGCCTGCCGGGTCTGGAATTCCGTGAGCTGACGGCTGTAACCAACGGTGTTGACGTTGGCGATGTTGTGACTGGTCGTATCCAGCGCCCGCTGGAAGGCGAGCAGGCCGGAGATGCTGGTATTTAAGAGGTCAGCCATGGAGGAACACCCGAGGGGTTGGCGGTTGGCAGTTGGCGGTTAGTGCAGAAATGGAATCAAGAACGCTACGCACAGCGATCAGCGGGTGCCTTCTTTGCACCAACCGCCAACCGCCCACTGCTAACCGCTTCCGTTGCATCAGACTCCTCCACCGGAGGCTATCGGCGTGGCATCGGCAATCTTGAGCGGCATGGCGCCGGTGGCCCCGCGTATCTCGTTGGTGATGGCGACGATCTTGCGCGCGTACTCCGGGTCGGTCGCATAGCCGCCCTCTTGCAGCGCCGATGCGAAGGTCGCGACATCGGGTCCGGCGCCGACGGCGTTTTCGTAGCGCGGGCTGTTACGAATCAACTTGGCGTAGTCACGGAAGCTGTCGGCCGGAGAATTGTAGGAGCGGAAGCTGTCCACCTTGCGAACCGCCACACCGTCCTCGAACTCCAGCGTGGGTACCTTGACCGTCGCACCCGACCATTGGCTGCCGGCTTTGATACCGAACAGGTTGTTGCTGCTGTCCCCCGCCGCGGTGCCAGGAACGGACTTGCCCCAGCCGGTTTCCAGCGCCGCCTGTGCCAGCAGTGCATGTGGATCCACACCGATCTCGCTCGCGGCCTTCTGCGCGTGCGGCCACATGGAACGGATGAAGTCATCCTTGGATGCGGCGATTGGCGTGGGACCGGCTGCCTGAGGCTTTCCCGTCTTGTCGCTGTCGCCGGTGGCCTGTGCGCCATCGTCGGATTTCACCAGTCCGGATTGCGAAAGCTGCTTCACCAGCATGTCCGCCAGTCCCAGTCCCTTGCCCTGCGAGAGGTGCGAGGCGAGCTGGTCGTCGAACATGCCCTGGTAGAAATCCGTCTGCTGACTATCGAACATGGAGTCGCCGAAGCTCTTGCTGGCTTCGCGCATGCTTTTCATGAGCATCTGCGTGAACAGGCTCTCGAACTGCTTCGCCACCGCCTTCAGCGCAGCCGGATCCCGCGCCTTCGCATCGCTCTTGAGCGAGCTCAAGGCGTGCGGGTCGGCGTAGAACGCGGGGTTGACGGGGGTGGCGGTCATGGGAGGTCGTGATGGCGGTGATGTAAGTGATGAAGGTGATGTAGGTAAGAGTTTTGCGGTTTGCCGTGCGATCAGTGATTGAAGCGATATCGCTCCATATGTCGATTCCGAACCTCCATCACTTGCATCACTTCCATCACCTTCATCACTCTCCTCCTCAGATCACAATCAATTCCGCCCGCAGCGCCCCAGCCTCTTTCAAGGCTTCGAGGATGGCGACCAGATCGCCTGGCGCCGCACCGACCTGGTTCACGGCACGAACGATCTCGTCCAGATTGACGCCCGCGCTGAACAGAAACATACGCGGCGCCGCCTGGTCGACTTTGATGTCGGACCGCGAGGTCACCACCGTGTCACCTGACGCGAGAGCATTGGGCTGGCTGACATCGGCACGCTCCGTGATCGTGACCGACAACGATCCGTGCGCGACCGCCGCGGGTTTCACGCGTACCGCCGAACCGATCACGACCGTGCCGGTGCGTGAATTGACGATAACGCGAGCCGGCGCGTCGCCCGGTTCGATCTCGATACCTTCCAGAGTCGACAGATAAGCGATGCGCTGGCTCGCGTCTGCCGGGGCCTGTACGCGCACCGACACAGCGTCGACCGCACGCGCGGTATCCGGGCCCAGCAGTTTGTTGATGCCATCGGTCAATCGCGCTGCCGTCGTGAAATCCGGCGTGTGCAGGTTGAGCACGATGTAGGGTTCGGTGTTGAAATTGGTGGGCACCCCACGCTCGACCGTGGCGCCGTTGGGAATGCGACCCGAGCTCGGAACGTTCAACGCGATACGCGAACCGTCCTTGCCGGACACGCCGAAGCCGCTGACGATCATGCTGCCCTGCGCGATGCCATAGACTTCGCCGTCGATACCGCGCAAGGGAGTCATCAGCAAGCTGCCGCCGCGCAAGCTGGTGGCGTTACCGATGGAGTTGACGGTGACGTCGATGGTCTGACCGGGCTTGGCGAACGCGGTCAGGTCCGCATAGACCGTTACTGCCGCGACATTCTTGAGCTGCGGATTGACGTTGGCCGGAATGGTCACGCCGAATTTCGCCAGCATGTTGCGGATACTCTGGATCGTAAACGGCGCCTGGCTGGTCTGGTCGCCCGTGCCATCCAGACCGACGACCAGGCCGTAGCCGATGAGCTGGTTGGCGCGCACGCCGGCAACCGAAGCAAGATCCTTGACTCGTTCGGCATGTGCGGCGGTCGATGTGAGCATCATCAGCAGCACTGTCACTGCTGCCACGAAAATCGTGCTCATCAGCCCGATCAATGCGGGTAATGCACTCGCCTTGCCGGACCGATACGCTGCCCCGCGGGTCGCGTCGATGTCGTTCCAGTCCGCTAGTCCTGCCTGCATCACTTCGTCTACCTCGTCACGCATGGCGCGCTCAGAACGGCAACCATGCAAAATTAAAGAACCGCGCCAGCAACCCCGGCGCATTCGCATCGGCCAGCGCACCCTTGGCGCCGTAGGCAATGCGGGCATCCGCCACTTTCAGCGACGAGATCGAGTTGTCCGGATCGATGTCGATCGGGCGCACGATTCCCTGGATGCGCACGTATTCCTTGCCCTGATTGATCGCGATCCATTTCTGGCCGCGCACCAGCAGATTGCCATTCGACAGGCGCTGCGCGACCGTCACCGAGAGCTGTCCCGTCAGCTTGTTGCTCTGGCTGCTGTCGCCGGAGCCGTCGAAACCGGTCTTATGGTCCATGCCCATCGTCAACACGTCGGTGCCATTGATGGTCACCGGCCGCCCCGCGATGGTCGGTCCGGGCAGATCGGCCGTCGACGCTTTCTTGGTCGACGTGCTGGAACTCTTGGACGCATCGGTGCTTTCGTTCAGGCGAATCGTCAGCGTGTCCCCGACGCGGCGCGCCACCGCATTCTCGAACAATGCAACATCGTGTCCGGCCTGATAGATCGCGCCATTTCCCGCAGTCGATGCGGGCGGTTCCTCCGGCGGCGTTGCGAAGTAGTCGGGATCGATCGGTGCAACCGCGCAACCTCCAAGCGCAAATGCAGCACCCGCCAGAAGCTGGTAGCCGATAGCGGACAGCGAATGGCCGGCGCGACGCTGTGCACCGTGACCACTGACCCGCTCTGTCTGCTTCGCTCGCATTTCCGACTTCCTCTGTGTGCTATTCACGATCCGCTATTCGCCGCTATCTCAAAGCTGCTGCGTAATGAACTGCAGCATCTGATCCGTCGTCGCGATCGCCTTGGAGTTCATTTCGTAGGCACGCTGGGTTTCGATCATGTTCACCAGCTCTTCCACCACGTTGACGTTGGAGCTCTCCAACGAGCCCTGCTCGGTAGTGCCGAGGCCGTTCAGGCCGGGCGTACCGGTCTGTGCCGTGCCGCTGGCCGCCGTCTCGACATACATGTTTTCGCCACGCGGCTGCAGGCCGGCCGGATTGATGAAGTCCACGATCTGCAGCGAACCGACCTGTGTCGGGGCTGCCTGGCCATCGAGCTGGACGGTGACGACGCCGTCGGTGCCAATCGTGATGCTCTGCGCGGCGTCGGGGATGGTGATGCCGGGCTGCACCTTGTAGCCGCTGTTCGTCACCAGCTCACCTTGCGGGCTCACTTTGAAACTGCCGTCGCGCGTGTAGCCCATCGTTCCATCGGGCAACAGGACCTGAAAGAAGCCGCGACCGTTGATCTCCACGTCGTAGGGGTTGCCGGTCTGCGTGGGATTGCCCTGCGAGAAATTCTTTTCCGTCGCGACCACGCGCACGCCGGTACCGAGCGACAGTCCGGTCGGCGCCTGCGTATCCTGCGAAGTTGAACCGCCCACCTGCTTGACGTTCTGGTACAGCAGATCCTCGAACACCGCACGGCTCTTCTTGAAGCCGGTCGTGCTGACGTTCGCAAGGTTGTTGGAGGTAACGGCCATGCGCGTCTGCTGCGCATCGAGGCCGGTTTTTGCAGCCCATAAGGCGGGATTCATGACAGGGCTCCTGAAGTAAGGGCTACCGGTAAACCGGCCAACGGCAATGTGGCCGGAGCGCGGACTACGATGGCGGCATCCGCGTGCCCAGTTCCGAACGTTGTTCCGTTCATAGCGAATTCCTCCGATCTGGCCGACCGGCCGACTGACCCATGGCCGATGACCGACTTGCCGATTGACCTCTTCATCATGTCGACCTCAGCAGCTGAGCCGACGAGGACGCGTTGTCTTCCGCGGTTCGCATGGCCTTGACCTGCAGATCGAACTGGCGCGACAGCTCAATCATGTTGACCATCGCATCGGCGACATTGACGTTGCTGGATTCGAGGACGCCCGAAGCGAGCTGCACGTTGGAGTCGGATGCGGCGTCGCTGCCGTCAGTAGTGCGAAACAGCCCGTCTTCGCCACGCGCCAAGGTTTCTGGCGGCGGATTCACCAGCTTGATACGACCGACGATGGCCGTGGTTTCCGGACCCTGGCCGAGCGGCACGATGGAAATGGTGCCGTCGCTACCGACACCGACCGATGAGTTGGGCGGCACGCTGATCGGGCCCGAATCCCCCATCACCGGATGGCCGGCGCCGTTCATGAGCATGCCGCTCGGATCGATGCGCAGATCGCCAGCACGCGTATACGCTTCGCGCCCGTCCGGACCTTGCACCGTAATCCAGCCCGATCCCTTGATGCCGACGTCCAGACCATTGTTGGTCGCGAGCAATGCTCCTTGTGTCTGATCCCAACCGGTCGTCGCATCCGTCGCATAGGCACGCGACGCAAACCCCGTACCCGCCACCGCGCGACTCTGGAACGCGTCGAGGTCGGCGCGAAATCCCGTCGTGCTCGCGTTGGCGAGGTTGTGGTTGTTGACCGTCTGCGCGCGCAACGTTTCTTTTGCGCCGGACATCGCGATGTAGAGGAAGCGGTCCATTTATAAATGTCAGTGATGAAGGTGATATGGGTGACGTAAGTGAGGCAGGTCAAGCAGCAAGTGCCATCACTTTCATCACTGCCATCACCTGATGTTGATGATCGTCTGCGTCACCTGGTCCGCGGTCTGGATCATCTGCGCGTTCGCCTGGAAGTTGCGCTGCGCGGTGATCATGTTGACCAGCTGGGCGGTGATGTCGACGTTGGAGGCTTCCAAGGCACCGGACTGGACGAGCCCGAAGCCCGAGCCGCCGGCCTGGCCCTGCAACGCCTGGCCCGAGGCGTGCGTCTCGGCCCAGTTCGTGTTGCCGAGCTGCTGCAGACCCTGCGGGTTGGAGAAGTTCGCCATGGCGACCTGGCCCAGGGAGTTGGAGCGGCCGTTGGTGAAACGGGCCTGCACCACACCGGTGGAGTCGACGTCGATACCGATGAGGCGCCCGGTAGTGAAGCCGTCCTGGGTCACCGAGTTCACGCCGAAGGCATCGCCATACTGCGTGCTCTTCGAGAAATCGAAATTCAGATTGACCGGCGCGGCCCCGGTCGACAGGCCCGCTGCGGCATCGTAAGTCGGCATCGTCAGAATTCCGTTGGCCGGGGAAGTCAACGCGCCGGTATTCGAATAAGTCAGCGTCTGCGGCCCGCCGAGGGCGTTGCCGTCGACATACACGTTGGCGCTCCACTCGTTCGGCGTCGCCGTCTTGACGAAATACAGACTCGCGGTATGAGCAGCGCCCAGGGAGTCGTAGACCGTCATCGACGTCGCGCTGTTGTAGCTATGCGGATCGGCCGGATCGAAGGTCGGGCTGGTCGGCAGCTCGGCGCTGGATGGCAGATTGAAGACCGACTCGACATTCGAGGTCGCGGCTGGCGCACTCTCGCTCGTCACCAACCGCAGGTCGGTCATGGTGCTGGTGTTGAAGTTGCCTGTGGTCGAGGGCGGATACACCTGCAGGCGCTGGTTCTGGCTGTTGACCACGTAGCCGGAATCGTCGACTTCGAATGCACCGGCGCGCGTGTACTGTGAGGCGCCGCCGTCTTTCACCACGAAGAAGCCCTGGCCGCTGATGGCGAGGTCCAGGCTGTTGTTCGTCGTGTTGGTATTTCCCTGGGTGAACTGCTGCGCGACCGCGGCAACCTTGACGCCATTGCCGTACTGATTTCGGCTGACACCCTGTGGCGATACGGCGAACAGTTCGGCAAATTCCGAACGGGATTGCTTGAAGCCGGTGGTCGAAGAGTTGGCGATGTTGTTCGCGGTGACGTTCAGGTCCGTCTGGGCCGCATTGAGACCGCTGAGCGCGATGCCGAATGACATGAGAGATTGCTCCTGGAGATTTTCGTCTAGCTGGGATTCGCGTTACTTGACGCGACGCACGTCGGCCATGGCGACCGGGCCGAGCGCGGTGGTATTCAAGGTCAGGCCGGTGCCGGTGCTGTCGAGCGTTACGCTGTCGACGCGGCCGGCCATCTCGATGGGAAGCGACCCGTTGGCATCACCCGCCGTGGCGATCGCCTCGATGTCGTACTTGCCAGATCCCGCAGCACTACCGTCGTCGTTCAATCCATCCCATGAGAATGTGTTGGTGCCGATCGTCGGTACCGACTGGATCTGGCGCACGACCTGGCCGCTGGAGTCCGTGATGCGGATCTGCAGACCGGTGATGCCAGCATCCGGCACGTCGATCTGGCCGGACACCGGCACGCCCTGCGTGTACTGGAAGTCATCCGCGTCCGCCAGCACGTCGCGCCCGACGAGCGCAGTACCGCTGAGCGCTTGATTCGAACGCAGTGAGGTCGACAACGAGTCCATCGAGCTCTGCATCTGCTGAATGCCCGAGACCTGGCCGAACTGCGCGAGCTGCGACACGAACTCGGTGCCGTCGAGCGGCTTCATCGGGTCCTGGTTCTTCAGTTGCGTCGTCATCAGCGTCAGGAAGTCATCGATGCCGAGATTGCTGGCAGACTTCTTGGTCTGGGCGGCCGCAAGGGCTGCCTGCGTCTGGGCCGCGTAGGCGGCGATCTGATCGGTAGAAGAAGACATTGGGGAAACCTCGGTTTGGCAACAGGCGACGGGTTACAGGCGACAACCAGAAAGCTGCAGGGCGGTCGATCTCGCCTTCATCACCGTCATCACTTTCATTACTCTCATCATGTTCGTTACTGGCCCAGCTTCAGGGTGGCGATCATCATGTCCTTGGCGGTGTTCATGACTTCGACGTTGTTCTGGTAGGAACGCGACGCGGAAATCATGTCGACCATCTCTTCCACTGTGTTCACGTTCGGTGCGTACACATAGCCGTTCGAGTCGGCGAGCGGATTGCCGGGTTCGTAACGGGCGGACGGCGGTGTCTGGTTCTCGGTAATGCCACGCACGGAAACACCCGCGCTGGCGGCGTTCACGCCCGATCCGGCGCGCAGGGCTTCGAACAGCGGGTGCTTGGCCTTGTAGACCTGGTTCGGATCACCGCTCACGCTGTCGGCATTCGCGAGGTTGCTGGCCGTGGTATTCAGCCGCACCGACTGCGCGCTCATGCCAGAGCCAGCGACGTCAAAAATCTTGAAGGAAGACATGGCGACTATTGCCCTGTGATCGCGGTCATCAGCGCGCGGAACTTCGCGCTGACGAAGGTCAGCGTGGCCTGGTAGTGAACGGTGTTCTCGGCGAACGCCGCCTGTTCGAGCTGTGCATCGACCGTGTTGCCGTCCAGCGATGGTGCGAGCGGCGTGCGGTACTTCAGTTCCGGAGCCGCACCGCCGCTAACAGAATTAGTGCCAATGTGTCCTGCGCTGGTGGTCGCAAGATGCACTCCACTGTCCTTCGCACCGCTGGCAGCCGCGAGCGCGCTTTTGAAATCGATGTCACGCGCCTGGTAGTTGGGCGTGTCGGCATTCGCGATGTTGGCAGCCAATACCTCGGTGCGCTGCGAACGCAGCTTCAGCGCTGCGGCATGCACCCCGAGATACGAATCCAGATTGACCGGCATGATCGCTCCGTCAGAAAACCGTCTTGGGCAGGATCTAGCAAGGGGCATGCCAGAGGGGCGATAAGGGCTACAGGCCACAGGCCACAGGCACTGAAGCGAGACATCAGCAATCAATCCTGCGACGTGGATCACGCGAAGGCGGCAAGAGATTGCCGCGCGGCAGTGGGGAGGCAAAGCGGAAAAGGGTTAACCGGCCAACCGGCAAGTCGGCTAGCCGGCAAGAGTAGAAGCGATTACTTGGATTCTGAAACGTGGTTTCACCCAGATCGCAATGTGATAGCACTGTTTGAAGCTCGCTCCTTATAGTCAGCTACAACCGTCGCCACTCAGCGCATCGCTCATTGTCTGCGCTGCGCTTGACCGGCAGCCATCTGGCAAGCCACCTCACCAGACTCTCGTCACACTTTCTTCTTCTACTCTTGCCCGTAGCCCGTGGCCCGTAGCCCACGGCCCCCCTCTGGCATCTCCCTTGCTTACCTATCCGCAGCGTCAGTTCTACGACGGAATGCGGTGACTTGAATGATGACTAGAAGCAATTGGTATTGGTTGATCGCGGCGACCTTGTGGGTCGCGGCACCGATGGCGGCGCATGCGCAGAGCACGCAGCCGATCGAATCGATCCGAGCAGCGGCGGAAAAGGAAGTCCGGGCGTTGTTGCCGCAGAGCAAGGCCAAACATTACGTAACGGCCAGCAAGCTCGATCCACGCCTGCGCCTTGCCGCGTGCGATGCGCCGCTTGAGACCTTCATTCAGAACAACTCGGCACCCGCGACCCGCTCCACGATCGGCGTGCGATGCGCCGCTCATGCCCAGTGGACCATCTACGTGCCGGTCACCGTCGAAACTGAAACCTCGATATTGGTATTGCGTCGCGCCCTGGCACGTCGTTCGCCGGTTGAGCCCGACGACGTCGAATTGCAGACGCGGCGCCTGCCCGGCGTGGAATCCGGTTTCATCAACGATCTCGGCAATCTGCGCGGCCGGCGCCTGCGGCGTGCGCTGCCAGCTGGAACTCCGCTCACCGCTGAAGAGTTGGTTCCCGAAGTGCTGGTGCGACGCGGACAACAAGTAACCCTGCTCGCTACCAATGGCGCGATGGAGATTCGGGCGCAAGGCCATGCATTGACCGAAGGCGGCGCGAGCGATCGCATCCGGGTCCAGAACGTGAACTCGCTCAAGATTGTCGAAGGTGTGGTGGAAAATGCCGGCACAGTCCGGGTGCCTTTGTGATGCGCGCTTCGCAACGCTTCAGCGCAATGCGTCATTCGCCCGACACTGCGGGATTCCCGCAACAGCTCCATCTGCTCCTCACAGCCAAAGCGTGGGCGCGATCACACTTCGATTTCCGCACTAACGCGCGATCGCCGTTGACGATCCGGGACGCAGCTGAAAGCGCCCGGGGTTCATTTAACCTATTCTGTAACCGGTTCGGACGCCCTTGGGGGTTTGCCCTAAGGACCTTATGAGGCTGCATCTGATCGAGGTGCTAAAGTTCTCACAATGACGGCCGTTACAAGGTCGTGACCATCGGGTGAGCGAATTATTTACGCCGCCCACGGCCGAACGAGGGACAGCCCTTAGTCCGGTGAGAACTTTAGGAGATTGGGACGTGACCGCCAAAATCAGTGATATTCAGAACCCGCAGGTACAGACCGGCGCCCATAAGAGGGTGACGAACGTACGCGATGGGGCTGCCGCTGCGGCAGAGACTCCGGCTGCCAGCGGCAGTGCGGTGAAAATCACCGACCAGGCGCGGCAACTGGCGTCGCTGGAGCATACCGTGCAGAGTCTGCCCGTCGTGAATGAGTCCCGCGTCGCCTCGATCAGCAAGGCGATCGACGAAGGTCGCTACCAGGTCAATCCGGAACGCATTGCCGACAAGCTGCTGCGTACCGAAAGCGAACTGAGTGACCGGTCATAGTCGAATTTTGAGAGTCGAATTTAGCGAAGGTCGATGCGCACTGCGATAGTCCGCCGCACGACCCGACTGGATGGAGAAACGTTTCGTGGAACCACGCGCTTGCCGGGAATTGCTCGAGAAACTGCTGACCGAGGAAGTCGGCGCGCTCACGCGGCTGGAAGGCCTGCTCGATCGCGAACACGAGTACCTGGTCGCGAACAACATCGACGCCTTCGAACGCGCCGGTGAAGAACGGCAGAGTTGCGTCGGCGTCCTGGTGCGGGTCGAAGACGAACGCCGCTCGCTATGTCGCATGATGAATCTACCGGCGGATCCCGCTGGCCTGGAAAAACTGATCGGCTGGTGCGACGCTTCTGGCGCGCTGAAAAAGCGCTGGGCGGCCTGTGCCGATCGCGCCATCGGCTGTCGCGGCCGCAACGACCGCAATGGCGCATTGGTCACCTCACGACTCAAACGGGTCGAAGGCATGCTCAATGTCATTACCGGCCGGTCCAAGCAGCCTAAAGTCTACGGACGCCAGGGCGGCTACGCCGTTTCCGGCCGCAGCGAGCATGTCATCGCTACGGTCTAGTAGTCGGTCGACGTGAACCGGTCAGTGGCCAGACCCTGTCAACTGGCCATATCAACTCCCTGATCAACTGACTTGGTCGACTGACCCGATCGACCCCTCTTGCGTGAGCTGCTATCCGCAGCCCACCGGCCAACTCAGCCATTTATCCTGGTCAGATCTATTGCCCGCTGTGGCGGCGGATGCTCACCCTTGGCCACCGCATCGCATAGACGCATCAGAATACTGGCCGTCTGCGTATTCCCCTCCTCCTTCAGCATCCGTGACACCGCGAGATTGAGCAGCGCATTAGCGATGTATTCACGCTGCGCCTGCGGTACATCCAGCAGCGTGGATTGAATCCTTTGCATCACCGATTGCAGCTGCGCGACTTCGATGCCGCAGTCGTCATCAATGACCACGCGCGTCAGGCAGCGCGATGTAGTGTTCGCTCGCATTCATCACCTCCGCAGCAACATCGATTGGTTCTTTGCAAGGTCCGCGTAAACATCAGCGCTATTGCAGCGAGCGCGACCGTGGCGGACCACGCGAGTGTGCCGGCTGCTGCTCCAAGCAATTCAGTCCACGCCTTGAGGGCAACCATTGCGGCCATTGCCGCGCTCGATCTCGATGGAAAAGCGTCCAGCGGAGCGCGCAACCACCGTTGATGCGGTGAAGCGGCGTAGACAAGCGCGACGGCGATCACACTGGTGGCAACCACGATCGTCAGCATCGAATACTCCCGTTGCACATGGCTACCTCACACCCTCAATGGGTGTCGTCAGGCGATCGGCGTCAATGCCGATAGCGTGAGCGATTTCGGTAGCTGGCTGAACAGCTTGCGGCTATGCCGCGATGAGCTGTGCTGGCGGGCTATTTGGTCAGAATCAGTTTGTTGCTGTGAGTGATGCGCAGTCGGTAATAGCTGCCACTGTGCTGAATCAGGATCTCCCGCGTGCCAGCGAACAACTGCTCGGTGCGCACACAAGGGATCGCCGGACCGGACGGAGGGTCCGCGTCGGCCGGCGACCTAATCTCCGTAGTCCGGAGCGGGGGATGAGAGGAAACAGTGCTCACGGATCAAATGATAACGATTCTCAATTGCAATGCAAGCGTCAAAATCACCCCCGAACATCCGGGCGCGCACATATATATGTACGGGGAAGCCACCAAGATCGGCAATTCGGCTGCGCGGGATCGGAGCAATCGGCGACTGGATAACGGAAAGCGACTACTTCGCTTCCATAGCCGCCAACGCCGCTTCGATCAGCTTCGCGTCTTCTGCTTTCGATCCGGAACCACCCTGCTCCGCGATTTCATCGGCGCGGGCAAACAACGGCCGGAATAATCCCAGCTTGTCGACCGGGCCACGTAGCGTAACGAGACCACGCTGTGCGAATCGATTCGACCAGTTGTCGCGAACCTGATCCCAGAACTGCTTGGTGCGCGCGTAGTACTGATCGGCCTCCGCGAAATCGGCATCGCGGATTCTCTCGTAGCGCGCGACACCGTATTCGCGTGCAACGTAAGGTCTTGACGCATCCAGCTCGCGTCTGTCGTTCAGGACCGCTTTGAGATTGTTTTCTTCCTGCACCCAGCCGGACGCACCTACTGTGTGGCGGTTCGTACCGAGCAACAGCTGATAGTCATCGCGAACACTCCATTCGCGGCGCGGCAGCGGCCGCCAGGTATCCCTGCTCTGCCAGGTCGAAAAGCTCCCCGAATGCTGCCAAATCCCGATGCTTGCGTAGCGAGGTGACTCATCCACCTGATAAACGGTCTGCGACCATGAGCCTTTCGCATCCGCAGCCGGCACCGCGCGACGCTGCCACTGATCACGACCCCGATATTCGACGATCTGTGCCGGCTGATACTGCCAATCCTGCCGCCAGTGTTTGGTCACCATCGGCTCGCTGAGTTTGCCGTCGCGCTGGATGACCCGCATTTCCAGAATGTGCACCAGGCTGATGGCCTGGCCCGAATCGGCGTCGACGTAGACTTTCTCCGTACCCCAGGACTGATACGGCGCATTCGGCTTGGGCTGCGAGGCGAACGGTACGACTTCGAGAAAATCGAACGTTACGCGATAGGTTCCGGCCATCGCCAGAATCGCCCGGCGATCGCGCTCGAAATCCGTAAGGCCAGGTGCCTGCAGCGCTTTCCACGCCTCGGACGGCGCCGTATCGAGTTCGACCGGTGCACCCTTTGTGGTACCGCCTCGCGGTTGCAGCGTGGTGCCATCGAGTGGCCACGAGAACGTATAACGTGGCAACGAAGTCGATGTTTTACCAGCGTAATCGTCAGCGGCCGAGAGCCCGGAAACACCCAGGCCGGCAACGACAACGAGTCCAAGCAGACAACGGATCAGGTGGTTCATGCAGACTCCCGTACGACCGGACTTCGACAACGGTAACGGTGCCGGTAACGCTCCTGGCTGGCCGAGTATAACTTCCACAACAAGGCAGCTCGTACGCACACTCAGCACCCAGATTGAAAATTGCGGAGCCTGCGTTACCCTGCCTCCTAAACATCCTTACGTCTGCGCAGACTTTGCCCCAGACCTTTCCCCAGACCTTGTCCAGGAGTGCGACTTTGGCGAATACCGAACCTACCTATGCCGACGTAGCAGCCGCCGCCGGGCGACTGGCCGGTCACGCCTTTGTCACCCCGTTACTGCACTCCCCTGTACTGAATGAACGTACCGGGGCCACTGTGCTCATCAAAGCCGAGATCCTGCAGATCGGCGGGGCATTCAAATTTCGCGGTGCCTTCAATCGCCTGGTGCAGTTGAACGCAGATGAGCGGGCTCGCGGCGTGGTTGCATGGTCTTCTGGCAATCATGCGCAGGGAGTAGCCGCGGCCGCGCAAAGACTCGGAATTCACGCTGCGATCGTAATTCCGTCGGATGCTCCGGCAATCAAGGTTGAAGGCACGCGACGCCTGGGTGCCGAGATCATCTTCTACGATCGCCGCCGCGAAGATCGCGAACGGATCGGTCGTGAGCTCGCCAAGGAACGCGGCGCCACGCTGGTTCCGTCCTACGACGATCCGCACATCATTGCCGGGCAGGGAACGGTCGCCATTGAAACGATAGCGCAAGCCAAGGCGCTTTATGACGCGACGCTCAATGCAATGCTGGTTCCCTGCGGTGGCGGCGGCCTGATCTCCGGTTGCGCCCTCGCGCTGAATGCTCTCAGCCCTTCTACGAGAATCTATTCGGTCGAACCTCTCGGCTTCGATGACACGGCGCATTCATTGGTCAGCGGCAAGCGCGAGCCGATCGATCCCAACGCCACGACCGCCTGCGACGCACTGATGTCGCCGATGCCCGGCGCGCTGACTTTCCCGATCAATCAACGACTGCTGACCGCCGGGCTGAGCGTAACCGATGAGATGGTGTTCGATGCGATGGCATTTGCCTGGAGAGAATTGAAACTCGTCGTCGAACCCGGTGGCGCTGTGGCGCTGGCAGCCGTGCTGCACGGAGTGATCGGCTGTCACGGCAAGACGATCGGCCTGGTGCTGTCGGGAGGAAACGTGGACCCCGAACTCTATGCCAAGGTGCTCGCGACCCGTACAGGTACCGCGGCAAAAGTCGACTAGAGAATCGTCGATTCAGGACTCGATTGATGCGGCTCTTGCCGCATTGCCGAGCCAGCAACGATCCTCGTAGCGATCCCTGTAACAGCCAGGACGGCAGCACTCAGGACCAGCGACGGAACGGCACCTGCTGCTTAAAATCTGTCCGTCGTTGCGTCGTCGCAGCGCGATCAAGTCATCTGATTCCTACCCTCAAACTGGCCGTCCACTTCTCTCTCTGCGGCGAGCCAGTCCTCCAATTCGTGACCGGGCGCAAACCCACGGCTTTCGGCACGCTCATACGCCAGCATAGCAATTCGCCGCTCACGATCTGCGAGACGCACCGGAGGGTGAGGCATCTTCACCTGCGGCCATGGCTCGTGCAGTGCGCCATCCCCAACGACGTCGTTCAGCAGCGGCGGCGCAGGAGTGGCTGGTCGACCTTTGGATGAGCGTTGACGAGTCGTCATGGATCTTCCTCCGACAAACAATTAGCGCCAGCAATCAATGCCGAACTTGGGCAGCAACATCAGCGCCAGTAACGATGTGAACACCTGCACGCAGAATCTGCGGTGGTGCAGAAAGTTCCACCAGCGCCGGGCCGCGTGCGAGCCATACACACTTCGTTACATCGCCGTTCATCACAAGTCTCGCACGCGCCATGTTCCTGCACGGGTTCATACCTGGGGCATCCGGACGTCGCGCGCAACTACGACTTGTGAAATGAATCAGAGATGACCTAATGGATAGGACGCGAGTCGCTCGCACGTCATTCTTCATGAAGATCACGCAGGCGGCGGAACAACGTGCGTCACCAGGTATTTAAAGGCCCTACCCAGAACACAGCCCAGGTCGCGGCCGATCAGCGGTTCGATTTTTTCGGTTCTTGCATCCACTCGGTTCGATCGATGGGCTGATTCGACCGGCAGATGATCGGGAGAGCACTGACAATGACAGCAGCGGATCATGCCTGGGCACTGATACTGGCCGGCGGCGATGGCAGTCGATTGCGTGCTTTGACAACGCAGGCGAGCGGCACCCCTATTCCCAAACAGTACTGCTCCCTTACCGGGTGTCATAGCTTGCTGGAAGAAACGGTGGCGCGAGCACGCAACGTGGTTTCTCCCGATCGAATCTGCACGGTCGTTGCCCAGACCCATCGGGAATGGTGGTCCGAGCAGCTTGCCGACTCCCATCCCCGGAACGTCATCGTCCAGCCCCGCAATCGCGGCACCGGCATTGGCGTCCTGTATTCGCTGCTGCACATTTCGCATCGCGATCCTGCTGCGCAGGTACTTTTGCTGCCCGCCGATCACTACGTACGCGACGAAACGACCCTCAGGCAATCGTTGCGAAATGCGATGCAACGGGTGCAGGAGAACCCGGGCGCACCGTTGTTGCTGGGCGTACGGCCCGAACACCCCGATCCGGAGCTTGGTTACATTATTCCGGGGATTCGCGACGATCACGGTAGCGACACAGTCACGCGCTTCGTGGAGAAACCGAACCCGGCTGTGGCAGCGCAGATAATCGACGCGGATGGGTTGTGGAATACGTTCATCATTGCCGCTTCCGTACAAACCCTTATCAACATGTTCGTGCAGCGTTACCCCCCGCTGGTCATGGAAATGAAGGTCATCGTGAGCCGCAGCCTGCTCGCAGAATCGGGTACGGCGTTATGGCCGGCGCTATTCGACTTGTACGAACGCCTGCCGGACATCGATTTTTCACGCGATCTGCTGCAAGGGCGTGAGGATTGGCTGCGAGTGATGGCCGTACCCGCGTGCGGATGGAACGATCTCGGCACTCCAGCGCGTGTTGCGGCAACGCTGCGGGGACTGGATGACGCAACGCATGCGCAGGCTACTCCGGCACATCATCTGAATCTTGCAGCCCAGCAGGCAATGCTCGACCGCAGTTCCCGCAGCAGCGCAGTAGCCTGAGTCGCAACTGGCGCATCGCTGCAGCATGGCGGCGACGTTCGACAGCGAGGATCCTCTCGACAGGCCAATGAAACGCCATCATCGTTTCGGCTTCGGCGCCGAGTGCCAGCATGACGGGACAACCCGCTTCAGGCTGTGGGCTCCCGATGCCAGGCGCGTGACGCTGCAGGTGCAGATCCCCTCTACTTCCAACCCACTGTGGGCCGACTTGCGGCGCCGTCCGGATGGCTGGCACGAACTCGTAGTTCACGACCTGCCCGCCGGTAGCCTGTATCTGTATCGCATCGACGAGGACCTCAACGTCCCCGATCCGGCTTCGCGCTTCAATCCGCAAGGACCGTCGGGGTGGTCGCAAGTCATCGATCCCGACAGCTTCGAATGGCAGGACGCATCCTGGCTCGGGCGCCCGTGGCACGAGGCGGTAATCTACGAACTGCATACCGGTACTTTCACCACCCAAGGCACGTTTGCTGCAATCGAGTCGCGCCTGCCCGAACTTGCCGCGCTCGGTATTACGATGATCGAGCTGATGCCCATTGCCTCATTCGGCGGCCAGCACGGCTGGGGCTATGACGGTGTCCTGCCTTTTGCACCGCACGCTCCCTACGGCCCACCTGAAGATCTCAAACACCTGGTCCAGGAGGCACATCGTCACGGCATCTGTATGTTGCTCGACGTTGTCTATAACCACTTCGGTCCCGACGGCAACTACCTGCCGCACTACGCGAACAGCTTCTTCAACCCCGAAGTGCACACGCCGTGGGGCCGCGCGATCAACTTCGAAGGCGCAGCGGGCCCGCACGTGCGCCGCTTCTTCATCCAGAATGCACTCTACTGGCTCAATGAGTATCACTTCGACGGCTTACGCCTGGACGCCGTGCACGCTATCCACGATCGCAGCGCGACACACTTTATCGATGAGCTTGGCGAAGCCATCTCGCAGGGCCCAGCACGCAACCGGCACGTGCATCTGGTCCTGGAGAACGCCGACAACGAGGCCCATCGCCTACGCTCCGCGACGGCTGGCAAAAGCTCGCCTTCGATAGCTCAATGGAACGATGACTTTCACCACGCGGCTCATGTGCTGTTGACCGGTGAGACGGACGGTTACTACGCGGACTTCTCGGAGGCACCGCTACGACAGCTGGGACGCACCCTTGCCGAAGGCTTCGCGTTCCAGGGGGAACTCTCCAGTTTCGGTGGAGGGCGACCACGCGGTGAAGCCAGTGCCAACCTTCCCGCCACCGCATTCGTCAACTTCCTGCAGAATCACGATCAGATCGGCAATCGTGCTTACGGCGAGCGCATCTCGCAGCTGACAGAGGCGCCGCAGCTACGAGCCGCGCTAGCGATATTATTGCTATCGCCGCAGCCGCCCATGCTGTTCATGGGCGAAGAGTACTGCGCTACGCAGCCGTTTCTATTCTTCTGCGATCATCATGGTGAGCTCGGAACGGCTGTAAGCGCCGGCCGACGGGAGGAATTTGCACACTTTAAGGCGTTCGCCAATGAGACCTTACGTCGCAATATTCCCGATCCCAACGCAGCCGAGACTTTTCTGAGCTGCAAATTGCACTGGGAAGATCGTGACCGCCGCCCACACAGCGACTGGCTTCAGTACACGCGCACACTGCTGGACACTCGAAAGTCGCATGTCACTACATTGGTCCCCCGCATGGTCGCCGGCAATGCCAGCTATCAGGTGACTGGACGGATTCTCAAAGTCCAATGGCTTCTGGCAGATAGCGGCAAACTGGTATTGATAGCCAACATGCAGGACTGCGCAGCGCCGACTGAGAGCGACGCAGCCCGGCTGCTGTATTCGACAATCGCGCAACCGGATAGCGAAATGCAGCCCTGGGAAGTGCGTTTGCTGCAATCATGAACTTGACTACACCATGAGCGCATCAAATGCGACGACCCGATCAGCCCGGGCCGTGCCGCGCGCCACTTATCGCCTGCAGCTCAATCGGGAATTTACACTGCAGGACGCCACCGCCATCGTCCCCTATCTTGCCCGGCTGGGGATCAGTCATGCCTATACCTCGCCGCTGCTGAAAGCGAGTCCCGGCAGCATGCATGGCTACGATGTAACCGACCATGGCATGCTCAACCCGGAGCTGGGCACGCGTGCCGACTTCGATCGATTCGTGGCGACACTGCACGAACACCGGCTTGGGCTCATCGTCGACATTGTCCCCAATCACCTCGGCGTGATGGGCGATGGCAATCGCTGGTGGCAGGACGTCCTGGAGAACGGGCCAGCGGCCCGGTTCGCCGGCTATTTCGATATCGACTGGCGTCCGAACCGGCGCTCCATGCACAACCGACTGCTGCTCCCGGTACTCGGGGACGCCTACGGCAACGTGTTGGAGCGCGGCGAAATCCAGCTGGAATTCGCCGCCGCGCGCGGGGAGTTTCAGGCGCGCTATCACGAGCACGCCTTCCCTATCGATCCCAGGGAATATCCCCGTATCTTCGTGACCTGCACCGACGCTCTCGTCGCGCATGAGCCGGACGAAACTCATCGTGGCGATTTCGAAAGTCTGATGAACGCCTTCGCGCACCTTCCGTCACGCACTGCAAACACAGAGGAAGCTCGCAGCGAACGCTATCGGGACAAGGAATCCCACAAACGCCGCCTGGCTCGATTGATCGAACGCAGCCCCGGCGTCGGCAGCTTCATCGCAGCCGCAGTCCGGCAGATCAACGGCGTCACTGGCGCAGCAGCGACCTTCGATGCCCTGGATGGATTGCTGGAGACGCAAACCTATCGACTGGCGTACTGGCGTGTCGCAGCGGATGAGATCAACTATCGACGTTTCTTCGACGTCAACAGCCTGGCCGCGCTGCGCATGGACGATCCAGCAGTGTTCGCCGATGCGCACGCGCTGATCCTGGAGCTGGTTGCGGCCGGTGCGATCGATGGCCTTAGAATCGATCATTCCGACGGCCTCTACGATCCACATGCCTATTTTGTCCGACTGCAGCGCGCCTTGAGCGAAGCAGCATCGCGGTCGCCGTTCTACCTGGTGACCGAGAAGATCCTCGCACCGCATGAGCGCCTGCCTGCGCAATGGCCCATCAGCGGCACCACTGGCTATGAATTCGGTGTGTTGACGACTGCATGGCTGGTCGACCCTAACAGCGAAGCCGCGCTGTCGCGTCTGCATGTGCAATTCACCGGCGAGTCCGCCGACTTCGGCGAGATCGCGTACCACAGCAGGCGCCTGGTGATGCGCATCGCCCTTGCGGCCGAAGTGGAAGGACTGGCGACACAACTCGACAGGCTGGCGCAGCAGGACCGGCATACGGCCGACTTCACGCGTCCGGCCCTTCGCGAGGCAATCCTCGAATGCATCGCCTGCTTTCCGGTTTACCGGAGCTACCTGTCGTCACGCGAGTGCAGCGAGGAAGACCGCAAGACGATCCAATGGGCGATCAACGTTGCGCGTAAGCGCAGTTTCGCCGCGGACCTGACCGTCTTCGATTTCCTGCAAAGCGTGTTGCTCGGCGAGTTCGCTGCCGATCACCCCGGACCCACGCAGGACGCCGCACTCGAGTTTGCAATGAAGTTCCAGCAGGTCACCTCTCCGGTGGCGGCGAAGGGTGTCGAGGACACCGCTTTGTATCGGTATGGGCGGCTGGTTGCACTGAACGACGTCGGCAGCGATCCGCGTCGCTATAACGCCACTTCCCAGGCATTGCATCAGCACAACATGGAAACTGCACGATCGTGGCCCGGTTGCCTGCTGGCGACTTCCACACACGACTCAAAGCGCAGTGAAGACGTGCGGGCGCGGATTGCTGTGCTGAGCGAGATGCCGCGACCATGGAGACTGCATGTCGGGCGATGGGCCCGACTCAATCGGAGCAAACGTCGGCAACTGACCGACGGTCCCGCACCAAGTCGTAACGACGAGTACCTGGCGTATCAAACTCTCATCGGAATCTGGGATCCGACCGAGGATGCGGCAATTCTGGCGACGCGACTACAGGAATACATCATCAAGGCCGCCCGCGAGGCCAAACAGTCCACGTCGTGGCTGAATCCAATTGCCGACTACGAAGCGGGGCTAGCCGAGTTCGCTGCAAGATTGCTGGAGAATCCGGATCGGAATGCATTCCTGCACGATTTTCGCAAACTGGCAGAACCGGTTGCGTGGTTTGGCGGCCTCAACTCGCTCGCCTTACTGACGCTCAAGATCACCTCGCCCGGCGTTGCGGATTTCTATCAGGGCACGGAAATGCCGACACTCACCCTGGTCGATCCGGACAATCGCCGGACGGTAGACTTCGCTGCAATGAGCAGCAATTTCCAACGGCTGCACGAGTTGCGCGAACGCATGGGCGCTAACTTCATTGATCACCTGCTGCGAGAGCAACAGCAGCTGTGGAAACTCCATGTCACATCGACCCTGCTCGACTTGCGGCGCACCGAACACGAGCTGTTCGCAAACGGCCGATACGAACCGCTGACTGTCTACGGCGATCGACAGGAGCATCTGCTGGCCTTTGCACGCTCTCATGAAAACACGCAGATCGTCGTGATCGTGCCGCGGTGGTTATTTACCTTGATGAATGGCGAACAGCGATCTCCGGTTGGCTCCGTATGGGGCGATACGCGAATACGGCTCGATGCCGCTCAAGGAAACGAACCCTTCATCGAGGCGCTGAGCGGCAACGCTATCGAGCCGGATCGAGACGACAGCGGAACCTACATAGCAGTGGCGAATGCGTTGGCAAGATTCCCATTGGCGGTGCTGCGGCGCGTAACGACTCTATCCGGGTGACGACCGGATACGGCATTCCAACCTCCCGACTGGGCTCAGGGCGAACGAAACGGAAGCACTCCCTTCCATTCTGTTTGCCATACCTCCGCACCCTGCCACTGATCGCGACGGAACGATCCCGCCCTATCGATCGTTCAGTGCGGTGTCCCCTGCGCGAAGCATTCCACATGACCGCTGCCATTCGATTGCGTGAAGGCCTGCCGTATCCGCGCGGCGCCACCTGGGACGGTGAAGGGGTGAACTTCTCCCTGTTCTCGGCCTATGCCACCAAGGTGGAGCTATGCCTGTTCAGCGAGAATGGCGAGCGCGAAGAACAGCGCATCGAATTACCCGAGTACACGGACGAGATCTGGCATGGATACCTGGGAGGCATCGGACCGGGCACAGTCTATGGCTATCGCGTGCATGGCCCCTACGAGCCCGAGCAGGGCCATCGCTTCAATCCTAACAAGCTGTTGCTGGATCCTTATGCGCGTGAATTCATCGGCGACCTGCGTTGGGATCCTGCGTGCTTCGGCTATACGCTCGGCGCCGAGGGCGATGACCTGACATTCGACGAACGCGACAGTGCGGCATTCGTGCCGAAGTGCGTAGTCGTGGATTCAGGCTTCGACTGGCAACAGAACAGCAAGCCGCTGGTGCCGTGGGACCGTACCGTTCTCTACGAAGCTCACGTTCGTGGCTACACCAAACTTCACCCCGCCGTGCCCAAAGCCTTGCGCGGCACATTTCCGGGACTCGCGGTGCCAGAGGTAGTCGCGTACGTGAAGTCGCTTGGCGTGACGTCGATAGAGTTGCTGCCTGTCCATATGTTCATCAACGACAGCCACCTGCTGGAACGCGGCCTGAAGAATTACTGGGGTTACAACTCGATCGGCTTCTTCGCCGCCGACCCGCGCTACTTTGCAGATCCGCTGCGCGGCGTGCAGGAATTCAAGGAAATGGTGGCGCGCCTGCACGACGCAGGCCTGGAAGTGATTCTCGACGTCGTCTACAACCACACGGCGGAAGGCAATGAGCGTGGCCCCACCCTGAGCTTCCGCGGCATCGACAACTACTCTTACTACCGCCTGCTTCCGGAACAGAAGCGTTACTACATCAACGACACCGGCACTGGTAACACGCTCGACCTGAGTCATCCTCGCGTCATACAGATGGTCACTGATAGCCTGCGCTACTGGGTGCAGGAGATGCACGTCGACGGCTTCCGCTTCGACCTCGGCACCATTCTCGCTCGCAAATCCGATGGCTTCCATCACCGCAGTGGTTTCCTGCTTGCCTGCTCGCAGGATCCAATACTCAGCAGCGTCAAGCTCATCGCGGAACCCTGGGACTGCGGGCCTGGCGGATACCAGGTTGGCGAATTTCCGCCGGGATGGGCGGAGTGGAACGACCAATACCGAAACACCGTACGCGACTACTGGCGCGGCCAGGCCTCCGCCGCCAAGATCGCGCCACGACTGTGCGGCTCCGCCGATATCTTCGATCGATACGGCCGCCGTCCGTATGCCAGTGTGAATTTCCTCACCGCGCACGACGGCTTCACGCTCAACGATGTCGTCACCTACAACGAGCGGCACAACGAAGCAAACGGCGAGAACAACGCAGACGGCAGCGCCGACAACCGCTCCTGGAATTGCGGTGCTGAAGGCGTCAGCGAGGATGCGGCCATCAACGCACTGCGCCAACGCCAGATCCGCAACATGCTCGCCACCCTGTTGCTCTCGCAGGGAACACCGATGCTGCTCGCTGGGGATGAATTCGGTCGCACGCAGCAGGGCAACAACAACGCCTACTGCCAGGACAATGAGATCAGCTGGCTCAACTGGAACCTGCTCGACAAGGGCACCGGGCTGATCCGCTTCGTGCAGAAGCTGACGGCGTTGCGCCGCAAGTATCCGATCCTGCGGCGCAATCGCTTTCTCAGCGGCGAAGTGAACCCGCGTATCGATCTCAAGGAAGTCACGTGGATCAATGCCAGCGGCAATGAGATGCAGGACGATCAGTGGCACGACGATCTCATGCTGTGCTTCGGCATGCTCATCGACGGCCGCGCCCAGCCCACCGGCCTGCGCCAGCGCGGCCAGGACGCGACCATGCTGATCATCTTCAATTCATACCATGACGTTGTGCAGTTCACGCTGCCGGGCAACAGTGACAGCGCTCACTGGATTCTGCTCATCGACACGAACCAGCCGGACGAGGAACCGGACAAGAAAATCTTCGCGACCGCCCAGACCTACGAGGTCACCGGCCGTTCGCTATTGCTGTTCAGCATGGCTGCGGAAACGGAAAAAGCGCGAGACAAGGTACACGCGTTGTGAGGGCCCCCTGCTCTCAGTTGCTTTGCTGCAGCGTTGCATAGGCGCGCACCGGGAAAGTCCCCATACCACGGATCTTCGGCGGCACCGCTGAAAATCGAAAGCCGCTGACAGGCAACTGATCCAGGCCACGCATGTGCTCGACGATGGGAATGCCCGCACCCAGCAAGGTCGTATGCACCGGCCGCTGCAGATCGGCGATGTCGTCGATATTGAATGAATCGATGCCGACCAACGCCGCGCCGGCAGCCTTCAGATAACTTGCTGCAGCAGCGCTCAGGAATGGATGTCCTTCGAAATATCGATCCGTGCGCCAGTGCCTATCCCAACCGGTGTGCACCAGCACCGCCTTGCCGTTGAGATCTTCGGCAACGAACACCTCACGCGGAATAGCCCGCTCTTGCATGCCCGTTACCCGAATCACCAAGCCAGCGAGGCCGGACAGCGACTTCAACTCCAGCGCGGCGATATCTGCACCGTCCGCATAGCGATGAAACGGGCTGTCCAGATACGTCCCCGTATTGGAAACCATCGTGATCTTGCCGATCTGAAACTCGGTTCCCGGTGCGTAGTGCTGGCGCGATTGCACGCGGCTCAAATGGTCACAGATCAGCGGCCCCGGTAGCCCTTTGTAGGTAATCATGCCGTCTTCGATAACGTGGCTCAGATCGAAGGTTTGCAATTTCGCGTCGTCCGCCGTCACTGACGCATCAGCCGGCGCCGGCATGCCGCGTTTGTGCGGTTCATCGACGATGGTTTTATTGAGGATGCGAACCGTGCCGACCATCAGCAGGCGCAGGTCGCGCACGATGTAGTCCGCCAGCGCGTGGTCCTCGACATTCTCGCCATCGATGTCGAGACGAAACCCCTGCCCCTGAATGCCACCGCCATTGAGGAACTCCGCCTCGAAATCGAATTGCACCCGTTTGTCGCGCTGCATACGTCACCTGTCGCTTGCCAAACGCGCCTCAACCTGCAGGCACAGGGATCGACGCGGGTTTGTTCTTGTCCTTGATCATGAAGACGAGAAACTTCGCCGCTTGCGTCGTGCTCGCGTTCGCCGACTTGCGATGGATGTCCTGCGGGCTTTCGTAGAACGTCTCTCCTGCCTTGAGGGTCTTGGGCGGCTGACCGTCCACCTGGGTGATGATCGAACCCTCCAGCACGTACACGAAGACCTGTGCCTCGTGACGGTGTGGCAGCGAGGCGCCACCCGGCAGATATCCGACTGTCAGCATGACGACTTCCTTGCCCGGCACGCCGACCAGGTCCTTGGTCATGAGCGCAGTGACGGCGGCAGCATCGGCAGCAGGCTCTGCGGCCGCCGCACTATCGCTGACTGCAACCGCGAGCGCACCGAGGATCAGACATTGCAACGCTTTCATGGACTCTCCTTACAGTGATGGCGAGGCGACATGCTCGCAGTAAATCCAATATATTGCCATGCGCAAGCGGCGACTGACCGGGCACCCCTGCTGTACCTCGTCCGCGGCGCCGGTGAAGCGTTGAAGGCACCGCCCCGTATGGTACAAAGACCGCCGCCTCGTCCTACCAAAAAGCATGCCGGAGCGCACGCGGTTCATGGGCAACAAGATGCATTACGCCACTAACTACGGCGAACAACAGTGACCTGGCGCGCGTGGGCGATATTCACCGCCTTGTGCGTGATCTGGGGAACGCCCTACTTCTTCATCAAACTGGCGCTGGTAGATCTCGCCCCGCCGGTGATCGCATGGGGACGCATTGCCGTGGGCACAGCCGTTCTGCTGCCCCTTGCGTGGCATCGCGACCTAATCCGGCCGGTACTCGCACACAAGCGCGCGATCTGTGCATTCGCACTGGTCGAACTCGTGGTGCCGTTCGTAGCAATTGCGATGGGCGAGCGCTGGATCAACTCGTCCCTGGCCGGCATCCTGATCGCCACGGTGCCGTTGACCGTGATCGTCCTGTCACCCCTGTTCGGTATTCAACAACGCCTGAGCGGCAAGCGTATTGCCGGGCTCGCGGTGGGGTTCACCGGCGTCGTTACCTTGCTGGGCATCGACTCGATAAGCGGCACGCTGCAATGGCTGGGAGCGGGCTGCATGCTCATCGCTACGATCGGTTATGCAACGGGCCCATTGATCGTGCAGCGTTATCTGTCCGACGTCGATGAACTGGGTGCAATTGCCGTCAGCCTCGGCGTCGGAATGATCATGTTGCTGCCTTTCGCCATCCTGTCAGCTCCAGCGCATCTGCCATCCGTGCAATCGCTGACTTCCATTGTGATCCTCGGAGTCGTGTGCACGGCGCTGGCGATGTCGATGTATTTCTACCTGATCGTGGCGGCCGGCGCTTCCCGCGCCTCCGTGGTTGCCTACATCAATCCAGCGGTCGCGGCGATACTTGGCGTGTTCGTGCTGCATGAACACTTTGGTATCGGCGCGCTCCTAGGGCTGTTGCTGATCCTGTTCGGTTCCTGGCTGGCAACGGGCGGAGCGAAGAACCAGGCCCACGCAGCGTGACTGGCCGCACAGCGCATCCGGTTTACCGGCCATAGTCCGCCACTTCCCATTGATCCTAGGCTCGCTCGCCCCAATGCAGCATGCTGGCGAGCAGGCCCTGTACCGCCGGTACCTCTTCAGGCCATCGACCCGCCCCCAGGAAATATTTCGATGCGCGCGCGTTTCTTATTCATTGCACTGAGCCTGATTGCCCTCCTGCATTTCTACATCGGCACGCGCTTGCTGCCAGCGCTGCCAATTGGCAACGTCGGCCTCGTCATCGGCATCTTGCTGCTAGTACTGTCGTGTGTACTGATGCCAATGGCGTTGGTGGCGCGAGGCATCAGGCAGCAACCGTGGTCCGACCGGCTCGCCTGGGCTGGATACCTCGCGATGAGCGTGTTCTCCTCACTGCTCCTGTTGACCGTGATACGCGATCTCTCGCTCGGCGTTACGACACTGCTTGCTCCAACGAGCGTTCGCACCACGTTCTCTAGTGCATCGGCAATCGCCGTTCCGGTGCTTACGGTGTTAGCGACGTTGATCGGACTGGCCCATGCCCTGCGCCGTGCCCGAGTCGTGGATGTGGATGTGCCGATTCGCAATCTGCCGGCAGCACTGCAGGGATTCACGATTGCCCAGATCAGCGACATCCATATCGGCCCGACCATCAAGCGCGGCTATCTGGATGCAATCGTCGACGCCGTGAACGCTTTACGTGCCGATGTCGTCGCCGTGACTGGCGATCTGGTCGATGGCAGCGTGCACGAACTGTCTTCACACACTGCACCGCTGGCAAGGTTGCGCGCCCGACACGGCGCATACTTCGTCACGGGCAATCACGAATACTATTCTGGCGAGCGTGCATGGAGTGCGGAGGTTCGACGCCTGGGTCTGCATGTGTTGGCGAACGAGCATGTAGTGCTGCAACACGATGGCGCGGCGCTACTCCTGGCCGGCGTGACGGATTACGGCTCGCATCACTTCAATCCCGCGCAACGCAGCGATCCGGCCACAGCGATTGCCGGTGCACCGGTCGAGGCGAACCCAAAAATACTATTGGCACATCAACCACGCTCGGCACCGGCTGCCGCAGCCGCAGGGTTCGATCTGCAACTGTCCGGCCATACGCATGGCGGCCAGTTCTGGCCCTGGAATCTGTTCGTCGGGCTGCAACAGCCGTTTACGGCCGGGTTGCATCGGCTGAATGCCCTGTGGGTTTACATCAATCGCGGTACCGGTTATTGGGGCCCACCGAATCGCTTCGGCGTCCCTTCCGAGATCACGCGCTTGCGGCTGGTGGCAGCGCCGCGCTGAACAGCTGACGCAAGCGTTCAGTCGATCTCCAGTCCGATGCCCAACTCTGCCAGCCGCCGCAGCGCCTGGCGCACCGATACCGGCCGGTCATGGTCCGCCCGCTGCACCACCAGTGTCACCGAGCCGCCTTCGTCGTTGATCCGCTTCAGCAACGCCTGTTGATCGCCCAGGCGGCGCAGCCACAGCTCGATAAAGCCGTCGTAACCTGAGGCATCCGCCGCAAAGCGCTTCATCAACGACTGCGCCTGGCTGGCGGTCATCCTCGCCAGCAACGGATCGGCGGGCTCGTCGTCCTCGGTGATCGGCGTCGAGAGCGATGCGATCCAATACGACTCGCTGTGCAATCGCTCGACCCCGCTACGCGAGACCGATCTGCCGGCCCTGACCGAGTGCTCCGGTTGCAATCCGATGGCTTCGGTCACCACCTCGGGATCCAGGGCGGGATGTTTGATGCGCAGAAAGAGCTGGAAAGAAGGCTCAACCGTTCGCGGTTGCGTGCGGGCTTTCATGCAAGGTCCTCATGAGAGATCGATGGGGCAGCAGCGGGTCGGAAGCCTGACGGCGAACGCGCGCAGTCCGGCAGTGCTCCGCGCGGTGACAAAACGGATCGCGCCAGGTACGAGCCTCGGTTCGTAGCGTCACGCAGATGTCGTGCAAATCCTTAACTCCGACGCAACATGCAGTTCGTACGGTAGCCGCAGTGGGTGCATGGTGCCATGGGATTTCTGCGCATGGCGCTCGCATACCACTTCAGAAACCCCATCGGCATCAGAATTAATCGGGATACTTGTCATGCATAAAACCAGAATCGCGCGTCGCTCCGTATTCGTGGCCGCCGCACTCGCTGCCGGCCTGCTCAGCCAGGCCGCTTCGGCACAGGTCTACATCACGGAGTGGATGTACAACGGCAACGGCAAGACCGGCGAATACATCGAATTCACCAACCTCGGCTCGGCTGCGGTCGACTTCAGCGGCTGGAGCTTCGATGACGACTCCAGGTCGCCCGGCTCGGTCAACCTCTCGCAGTTCGGCGTCGTCAACGCCGGCCAGTCGGTGATCCTGACCGAAGCTTCGGCAGCCGATTTCCGCTCGGTGTGGAGCTTGCCGGACAGCGTCAAGGTCGTCGGCAACAACACCAACAACCTCGGACGCGCCGACGAAATCAACCTGTACGACGCGGCGCATGCGCTGGTAGATCGGCTCACGTACGGCGACGAGAACTTCAACGGCACGCTGCGCGCACAGAACGTCAGCGGCAACCCCACCAGCCTCGCCCTGCTAGGCGCGCCTTACGACCCTATCGGCTGGGTCGCGGCAGCTGTTGGCGATGCTTACGGATCGCATATCGACATCAACAACGTGGACATCGGTAACCCGGGCTACTTCGCGCTGGCTCCTGCGCCGGTACCGCTGCCTGCGGCTGCGTGGCTGCTGGTATCGGGCATCGCCGGGCTTTTCGGCATCGGCCGCCGCAAGCAGGTTGCTGCCTGAGCGCAGGCGCAGTCACTCATGAATCGGGGAATACCAATGATCAGAAAAATTGTCGGACTCTGTCTGGCGCTGGGCGTAACACCCTTCGCCAACGCGGCGATCAGTTCGCTCGACCTGGGCAACTATCACCTGAGCGCCACCTACAACCTGCCGGGCGGACCGGCATCGGAAGCGTCGGCCGTGGCCTGGAATCGTGACAGCGGTTCGCTGTTCGTGCTGGGCGACGAAGGCGACGCCATTGCGGAAGTATCGAAGACGGGCTCGTTGATCAGCACCATGACGCTGAGCGGCTTCGATGACACCGAAGGACTGACCTACGTCGGCAACGGCAAGTTCGTCCTGGTCGAAGAGCGTCTGCAGGACGCCTACCTGTTGAGCTACACGGCTGGTGGCTCGATCACCCGATCGAGCCTGCAGTCGGTCTCGATCGGACCCACGACCGGCAACACCGGCCTGGAAGGCGTCTCCTACGATCCGGTCAGCGGCACGTTCGTCTTCGTCAAGGAGACCAATCCGCAGGCCGTGTACGAGGCGAACCTGAACTTCGCTGCCGGCGGCAATGCAACCGTCAGCTCGCTGTTCACTCCGGCGCTCGGAGTGGCGGACCTGTCGGACGTGCAGGTGCTTTCAGGGGTTGCTGCCGGATCTCCGGACGCATCGCACCTGCTGATCTTCAGCCAGGAGTCTGCAAAGCTGCTGGAAGTGGATCGCTCGGGCAGCGTGCTCAGCATGTTCGACTTCGGCGGCCTCTCCAGCAATGCCGAAGGCGTAACCATCGCTGACGACGGCACCATCTATGTGGTGGACGAAGGTCCTCACTTGTATGTGCTGACTCCGAACGCGCCAGTGCCCCTGCCCGCAGCTGCATGGCTGCTGTTCTCGGGTCTCGCGGGACTCGGTGCTATCGGTCGGCGCAAGCAGCAGGCTGCTTAGCTTCCGACCTGTCAGTCTTCGCGCATGGATGCGCGTTGGCTGGCTTTTGGCGGGATTTCAGATTACCTCGATGGCGGCGACATTCCGGTCGTCGCCCTGCTTCGATGCGCAGCGGCTTCGCGATCTGCGCTCTCCTCAACAGCCGGTGCCTTGCCGATGACCTGTCACCAGTAGGGCTCGCCGTCATCAGCCATTACTGTTTCAGCAACTCCGTGTAGCGCCGTTGCATCTCGTCGACCGAAACGTCTTCGGTTCGATGCCCCAGCTGCCATTCGTGGCCGAACGGATCGCGCACCACACCAGCGCGCTCGCCATAGAACGCATTCGCGGCAGGCCTGGTGATCACCGCACCTTCACGCACTGCACGCTCTATCCATGCATCCGCGTCATCGACATGCAGATGGATCGCGACGGTCGTACCACCCAACGTTTGGGGGCCCACGATGCCGTACTCGGGATATTCGTCCGCCAGCATCAGAGTCGTGGCGCCGATGCGGATCTCCGCATGGCCGATGCGCCCACCCGGCTCGGCGAGGCGAAACAGCTCGGTGGCAGCGAAGGCCTTCTTGTAGAACTCGATCGCCTCGGCGGCATGCTTCAGCCGCAGGTAGGGATAGACCTCGCGAACCGCGGGGGATGCTGGTTGATTCATGGCGGGACCTCGTCGAGCTGGTTCTGGCAGCGTCCGGCGAGCACAGATTACTCCGGTCCTCGCGGCCGGATGTCGGCGCAACCCGAGCCAGAGTAAGAGCTACAGCGGCGGCGCGCCGGCACCCGGATCTCGTCTTTATCGTTCCCGGCCAGTCACTTCCGGCCGCCTCCGTGGCCAAGCCGATCAACAGAAATTCAGGCTTTGCAGCGGTCGGATCGAGAGATCCGACCCGGTATCGCGGCTCTTCTACCCTGGTCCCAACCGGAGCGCGGATAAAGGGGCTTTGCCAATAAGAATCATTCTCACTATGATGCGTGCCCGATGTCCATTTGCCCAGTACTCCAATAACCATGGCCGACGCCACGCGCCCGACCACCGCCAGCGAACAGAAAAGCCGCTCTTTCTGGCTCAAGCATCTGCACCAGTGGCACTGGGTCAGCGCGGCCGGCTGCCTGATCGGACTGCTGCTGTTCAGCCTGACCGGATTCACGCTCAACCACGCCAATGCGATCACCGCCAAACCGGTAATCACCACCGTCATCAAGAAGCTGCCGGCCCCAATGCTGCAGCAGCTACAGCATCTGCAAGCCAGGCAGGGCACGGACAAGCCGGCCCTACCGGCCGATATCGTCCGCTGGCTGCAGGAACAGATGTCGGTCCGCGCCGCGGACGATAAGGCGGAGTGGTCGCCTGAGGAAATCTACCTGTCCCTGCCCCGCCCCGGCGGCGACGCCTGGCTCACCGTCGACCTTGAGAGCGGCGAGGTCAAACACGAGATCACCGATCGCGGCTGGATTTCCTACCTCAACGATCTGCACAAGGGCCGCAATGCCGGCTCGACCTGGAGCCTGTTCATCGACGTGTTCGCGTTCTCGGTACTGATCTTCGCGGTGACCGGACTATTCCTGCTGAAGATGCACGCGACACATCGGCCTTCGACCTGGCCGATGGTGGGATTGGGACTGGTCGTGCCCTTGCTGATTGCGATTCTTGTCATTCACTAGAGGTTTTCCATGCGCTTGAAAGATTACCGGCTGAGATTGGCAACGGCTGCGGTGCTGGCGATTGCAGCAACAGCCACCGCCCCGGTGCTTGCCGCCGACCTCGCCGTCAAGGTGCAGATCCCAGCGCTGAACGTGGCTGAGAATCATCGCCCGTACATCGCTATCTGGGTCGAACGCGCGGATCAGAGCATCGCTGCCGACCTCGCTGTCTGGTATCAGACCGACCGCAAGAAGGAAGACGGCACGCAGTGGCTCAAGGACCTGCGCCAATGGTGGCGTCGCGGCGGCCGCGAGCGTCAGATGCCGATCGACGGCGTGACCGGTGCAACGCGGCCGGTCGGTGAGCATCAACTGAATTTCAAGGGCGACAGCAAACCGCTCGCACAGTTGGCGCCGGGTAAATATTCGCTGGTGGTGGAAGGCGTACGCGAAGCCGGCGGCCGCGAGTTGCTGCGCATTCCGTTCGAGTGGCCGGGAACGCAGGCATCGCACGCGACCGCGCAAGGCAAAACCGAACTTGGCACGGTCACGCTGGATGTAAGTCTGTAAGCCGCCGCGGCGGCCGACCAAACGCCAGCACCAACGTCTACAAGAAAACTCACTGGATTGCCCGAGGAGATCACGATGCATCGCATGATCAAATTCGCAACGCTCGCCGCCATCGCCAGCCTGCCGGTCGCGGCGCACGCTCACAAACCCTGGCTGCTGCCTTCCGTCACGGTTTCGACACCCGACCAGTGGGTTACCGTCGATGCGGCTGTCTCGGACAATCTGTTCTATTTCGACCACGTACCGTTGCGAGTCGACTCACTCGCCATCACCGCGCCGGACGGCTCCTCCCCCGCCCCCGAGAATGTCGCAACGGGTAAATATCGCACCACGTTCGATCTGCATCTCACGGCCAATGGGACCTACAGGCTGGCCAACCTGAGCAACGGCGTGTTCGCCAGCTATGAAGAGAACGGCACCACCAAGCGCTGGCGCGGTACCGCGGAAAAATTCGCGACCGAGGTACCGGCGAATGCGAAGAACCTGCAGGTGAGCGAATCCACCGGCCGCGTCGAAACCTTTGTTACCGCCGGCAAGCCCACGACTGCGGCTTTGAAGCCCACCAACGTCGGCCTGGAACTCGTCCCCATCACCCACCCCAACGATCTGTACGCCGGCGAGCCGACGCAATTCCGTTTTCTGCTCGATGGCAAACCGGCCGCAAACCTGCCGATCACGGTGATTGCCGGCGGCGTTCGTTACCGCGACAGCCAGGATGAAATCAAACTCGTCACCGACACCAAGGGCGAGGTCAGCATCACCTGGCCGGCTCCAGGCATGTACTGGCTGCAATCGTCCCTGCAGGACGACAAGACTTCGCTCAAACAAGCGAAGCAGCGGCGCGTCAGCTACTCGGCAACCCTCGAAGTGCTGCCACAGTAAACGGCGAATCGGTCAACCGGCGGCTGCCGATTGGCGGCCGTCACTGAAACCGAAGGCAGGCCCGGTTTGTACGCGCACACCCTCGAAGCATGAACGTCGATTCGTGGCCTGCATTGATCGATAGCAGCCGGCTACTCTCTGCCGCGGCGATCGTCGTCGTTTACCTATCGAGCAGCGCGTGGTTCATGCGCTCGCTATGGAGGAAGCGAGTGCCGCTCGCGCAGTCCAATGCGGTTAGAACCACGCTGATCGCGTACGCGAGCCAGACAGGTTTCGCCGAACAGATTGCCCAGCAGACGGCAAAGTCACTGCAAGCGGCCGGTACTGCGACTCGCGTGGTATCCCTCGCTGAGTTGCAGTCTGAAGAACTACCGGAGGTACAACAGGCGTTGTTCGTCGTAAGCACGACCGGCGAAGGCGATGCACCGGACCCGGCCGCGGCTTTCGTGCGGCGCACGCTGGATCGAGATATCGCACTGCCGGCCTTACGCTACGGCATGCTGGCGCTCGGAGACCGCGAGTACGACAACTTCTGTGCGTTCGGTCATCGACTCGATGCGTGGCTGCGTCACCAGGGAGCGTCAGCCTTGTTCGACGTGGTCGAAGTCGACAACGGCGATGAAGGTGCATTGCGGCACTGGCAACACCAGCTCGGCGTCCTGAGCGGCAGCCCCGACCTGCCCGACTGGGAAACACCTCGTTACGAGCGCTGGAAGCTGACACAACGTCGCCTGCTCAATCCCGGCAGCGCTGGCGATCCGTGCTTTCACATCGAGTTGCAGCCTGGCGACGGCGTGAATGCACACTGGCAGGCGGGCGACATTGCCGAAATCGACCCCGCCAATTCGACCTGGAATACGGCGTCGCAGGAATCCCTGCCGCACCGCGAATACTCGATTGCCTCAGTGCCCGCCGATGGCTCGATTCATCTGCTAGTCCGGCAGATGCGCCGGCCGAACGGCGAGCCCGGACTCGGCAGCGGTTGGCTGACACAGCAAGTGGCGGACGGAGGCGAAGTTGCGTTGCGCCTTCGCGGCAACTCCAACTTTCGCGCCCCCACGGATTCGCGACCGGTCATCCTGATCGGTAACGGCACGGGGCTAGCCGGTCTTCGCGCCATCCTGAAAGCCCGCATTGCCGGCGGCCAGCTGCGAAACTGGCTGGTCTTCGGCGAACGTAACGCTGCTTGTGACTACTTCTATCGCGACGAACTGGAAGACTGGCACCGGCAACAGCTCATCGAGACAGTGGATGTCGTGTTCTCGCGCGATCGGCCTGAGCGCACTTACGTACAGCACCGGCTACTGGAACGTGCCGATGAGGTGCGCCGCTGGATCGCCGAGGGCGCCGCCATCTACGTCTGTGGCAGTCTCAACGGCATGGCCCCCGGCGTCGACTCCGCCCTGACCGAAATTCTCGGCCCGCAACGAATGGAGCAACTGGCCGCGGACGGCCGCTATCGCAGGGACGTCTACTGACAAGTCCAGGATCCCCCGGACAATGCTGCCGCTAGTACATTGGCCTTCCGCCCCATCGGCATGGCTCTTCCGGTCGATGCGGAAACCGCGGCCCGCCCGCAGACTACTGCCCGCGCTGGGATTTCGCCGCACTCGTGTCCGGCAGGAATCAATCTCATGCCGCCGCTGCCGATGATCGCCTGCCGATCGCGGCGTAATCTTTCCTTAGGCCGCAAAGCGGCGGGGAATGCAGATCTGGCAGGCAGGGTTCGAGGATCTGGCGATGTTGACGATGATTGCGAAAATTCTGGTTGGGAGCGCAGTGGGTCTGCTGGTGCTGGTCGCGGTGGGCTTTGCATTCGCCGCCGACCTAGTCAGTTCGCCGCCTCAACCCCGACCGGTGCGACGTGTGCGCAGCCGAATGAACCCCAACATCGAAAACATCGCCTTTGAGGAGATACGTCGATGAACGACATGCTTTCATCCGTGGAGTTCTTCCACCCTTCAAGCTCGATTCACCTGCCGTTGCCGGAGGCATCCAGGGCGCTGGAACAGGCCTGGCAGCGCCGCCGCCAGGAACTCGCCGGCTGGCAGCCCTCAGGGGGCTGGTTGATCGAGCGTAACGCGATCAGACACAGCGGCCGGCAGTGAGGCCGGCGCTGAAGACTGAGCACTGAGTTGCAATTCCTCCATCATCTGTTCGCGCATGATGAATTTCTGGATCTTGCCCGTGACGGTCATCGGGAATTCTTCGACGAAGCGGACGTGCAGCGGCATCTTGTAGTGCGCGATCTGGTCGCGACAGAACTGCTGGATCTCCTGGGCCGTGCACATGGCGCCGGATCTGCTCTTGATCCAGGCGCAGACAACCTCGCCAAAGCGCGCGTCCGGAATTCCGAACACCTGCACGTCCTGCACTTTGGGATGGCGATAAAGGAATTCCTCGATCTCCCGCGGTGAAATGTTCTCACCGCCGCGAATGATCAGGTCCTTTACGCGACCGACGATGCTGCAATAACCCCCGGCATCTATGATCCCCAGGTCACCGGTGTGCATCCAGCCCTGCTCATCCACGCACAACCGGGTCTTCTCGGTGTCATCCCAGTAGCCATGCATGACGCTGTAGCCTCGCGTCAGTAGCTCGCCTCGATACCCTACCGGCACGACCAAGCCGGCCTCGTCGACGACTTTGACTTCGACATGAGGATGAATCGTGCCCACGGTCGAAACGCGCCGCTCGATGGGATCGTCGGTACAGCTCTGGAAGCTCACTGGGCTGGTCTCGGTCATGCCATAGCAAATGGTGACCTCGCGCATGTGCATGTCTTCGATGACCCGCTTCATGATCTCGGCCGGGCACGGTGCACCCGCCATGACCCCGGTACGCAGGCTATCCAGGGGGTAGCGACCGAAATTGGGATGCTCGAGTTCGGCGATGAACATCGTGGGCACACCGAACAACGCCGTACAGCGTTCGTCGCTGACCACCCTGAGGACACTCTCCGCCTCAAAAGCCTCGGCAGGCAGGATCATTGCGGCACCATGCGTCGTGCAGCCCAGGACCGCCATTACCATGCCGAAGCAGTGATACAGCGGAACTGGAATGCATAACCGGTCCTCTGCGGAGAACTTCAGTCGCCGTGCCACGAAGTAGCCGTTATTGACGATGTTGTGATGCGAAAGCGTCGCACCCTTGGGCAGACCGGTCGTGCCGCTGGTGAACTGGATGTTGACCGGCTGCTCGGGTTGTAACCGCGTGCGCAACTCTCTCAGCGTTGCCAGTTCCTGCGCGCGCCCCCCGAGCTCGCACACAGCCTGGAATGACATGAACCCGGCGGGCGGCGTTTCATTCATCAGGATCAGCGAACGTAATGCCGGTACCTGCCGCGCGCTCAGTCGCCCCGGAGAACATGTGGCTGCTTCGGGTACGAGCTGCCGTAACATGCCGAGGTAATCGCTGCTCTTGAAACCGGGAGCCAGCACCAGCGCTGCGCAACTGACCTTGTTGAGCGCGTACTCGAGTTCCACGAGTCGATAGGCAGGATTGATCGTTACCAGGATCAGTCCGGCTTTAGCGGTGGCGAACTGGGTGACGATCCATTCGTAGCGATTCGGCGACCAGATACCGACGCGATCGCCGGGCGCCAGCCCGAGACGCATCAGGCCTGCCGCAAATCGATCCGCCGCTTCGTTCAGTTGTCGCCACGACCAGCGGATTCGCTGATGCGGCACGATCAGCGCATCGCGATCTGCCCAGCGTTGCGCCGCGTCTTCGATCGCCACACCGACCGTCTTGTACAGGAGTGGCTCGTCACTGGTGCCGCATACATAGCTCAGCGTCATCGACGTCCCTCCTATCGGTGCGACCGCGGTGACAAGAGCCAGTTCAGTCGTCGTCCGATACGAAGCGTGCCTTCTCCCGGTCCTTGCGCGCCCGGTCGCCGCGAATCACGCGTCCATTCATCGTGATGTATACACCTTGCGGCAGCGTCTGCACTGCCGCAAATGCCATCCCCAGATTGAAGGCGGCATCGCTTTCGGCGAATCGTGCTGGCGACAATGCGCCTGTGAGTACGATCGTCTTGCCTGCGACCGGCATGAGAGCCCGTGCCGACTGCGCCATCGTGTCGGTGCCATGCGTGACGACGACCTTATCCGTCTCCAGGCTGGCAACCGTTTCGCGCAAGGTCGCCCGGTCGGCATCGGTCAGCTCGAGGCTATCCTTACGCAGCAACTCGACGATCCGGTACGGATAGGTCACCTGCGCAATACTCAGCAGCTTCGCCATGACGGTGTCGCCGACGTGGTAGCTGCTGAGCGCATCGAAATAAGCTTTGTCGATAGTGCCGCCCGTGGTCACGATGACGATGGGCGGGGCGGATTGTTGGCTCATGGGTGGAGGGCTATTGAGTTGAGAAAGTCACATGAGTGACAGGAGTCACAGGGGTGACAAGGATCGGACCGGGTCACATCGTCGGTGCAGCTCCTGTGACTTCGTGATTTTTGTCACTCCCATGACTCTTGTCACTCTTGTGACTACTGTCACTCTTGTCACTATCGTTACCCTTCCAACCCCATCACCACCGAATCCGTCAACACCGGATCGTCGAACCTCGCCATGTCTCCGGCATGCTTGCCGGGCACGATGAACAGTCGTGCCGACAGCGGCTTGGTTAGCTTGGTGGACAGCGCTGCGACATCACGCAGCAAACCGGCGATAGCACTCTCGGTGGAGTCCCCTGGTATCGGCACTACATCCAACCCCGTGCCGCACACACTGGAATAGAGCAGCAGCTCGCGAATTCCAAAACGCTTCTCGCCTGCACGCTGCGCCAGCAGCGGATCCTCCAGTACCGGCAACATCAACCCTGAGTACCCGCAGGTCTTCACATCGAGCGATTTCAGCGCAGCGGTAATGGCAGCACAGGCCTCAAGCGTCGAATTGCTGCCGAATGGCTTGCGGGTCAAGGCCTCGATCGCAGCGGCGATGCTGCGATCCTTGCCCGGCGCCGGAGAGGAATCGATGCCCAGATAGGTACGACGTTCCGCGGACGCGAGTTGCATCGCGATGCGCTCGACCGGAGCCAACGCCTTGTTCAGATGCTGCCTGAGCTGGCCCGTACCGGTCGTTGCATCCGTTGCGCCACTCAATGCCTCCTCCACCACCGATGCCGACTCCAGGCCGACGGCTAACGATTCCACGCCCTGATGCCAGGCCACCGGAAAAAATGGCGTCCCGGCCGGAATATTCGCGGCCGCTGCGAAGCGGAAATTACCGATCCCGTCGGGCAATGCTGCGGCAATTGCCATCATCGTACGCGCGGCAACAGCGGCCGTTTTGGCGTGCACCCCATCGGATCCAGCGATGACCGCCGAGAAACTCAGCGTGCGCGTGCTGCGAATGAACTCGGCCGCCCACTCGACGAACTCGTTGTCAGCAGTGTTCCCCGTCAGAGCCGGCCCCACGCTCATCACGAGATTGTGCTGCGCCGCCATGCGATCCAGCGCCTGCAAAGCCGCCAGCGCTTGCATTCGGCCGCGAGTATCCAGACCGGCAAGGAATGGATTCGTGGCGATGCGCAGGGTTTGCACTTCGTATCCCGCATCCACGAAAGCCTGCTTGCCGCGCTTCAGCACCGCAACAGCCGCTTCAACCGGTGCAAGGTCGGACGCATCGCGCAGATTCACGCCGGCGGTAAGCGTACGTACCCGCAACGACTTGGCGGGCAAAGCATTGACGGCACTGGAAGACAGCACGCTGACGGCTCCTATCGCTTGCAGGAAATCTCTGCGCGAAGACATGGGTTGGACTTATTTTGAGGCGATGCACGCAGTGTAGCGCGCACCTGAGGCGACAAGGGAACTGGGATATCCCGGGATACAAAGTCCCTTCCACATCACCTATCACACATCATTTGTCACGGACCGGTCCCGTACGTCCTGAACAATCGCTCCAGCACGTGGCCGAGATCTTCGACGGTATTGGGCTTCAGTATCAACTCACGTACTCCAAGCAGCCGCGCCGCCTCGCGATCCGCGGCGCGCACGTAGCCCGAAGTCATCAGCACCGGAATGTCGGCGCGAATGGCGAGCAAGGCGCTCGCCAGATGGAGTCCCGACATTCCCGGCATGGACATGTCGGTGACCACCACGTCGAAGTCCTGCGCGTGCGCCTGAAACTCCTGCAATGCCTGGCCCGGATCGGTGAAGCCGCTGACCTTGTAACCCAGTCGCTGCAGTACCCGCGTAGCCAGATAGACCAGCGAATCTTCGTCGTCGACATAGAGAACGCGCTGCCCCCTCCCCTTGGCCGCCTCCTGGGAGGGCCGACCCTGGTCCGGAGCCGGCTGCGAACGGGCCGGAAAATACAGGCTGAAGGTACTGCCCCGTCCCGGATCGCTGTGAACTGTGATCAGGCCCTGATGGCTGCGCACGATGCCGTGCACGACGCTCAGACCCAGGCCGGTTCCTTGCCCGACCGGCTTGGTGGTGAAGAATGGATCGAAGATGCGCCGCAGCGTAGTGCTATCCATACCGCTACCGGTATCGCTGACGGACATACGTGCATACCGCCCCGGCGACAGTTCCACCGGCGCATTTGGATCCCCGGCAGCCACCGTCGTCGTGTCGAGAGATAGAGTTACCGTTCCGGCTTTGTCGCCCACTGCATGCGCCGCGTTGGTGATCAGATTCATGACTACTTGATGGATCTGCGTCGAGTCAGCGTTCACCGAGGGAACGTCCGGCGCGAAACGCGCTTCGATGATGATCATTGCGGGAACGGTCGCGCGCATCAGCCGCAACGCTTCTTCGATCGTCGGTTGCAGGTAGATGATTTCCTGGCGTGGCTCGGACTGGCGGCTGAACGCCAGGATCCGATGGACGAGGTTCGTAGCCCGCGCACCGGCGTGTTCGATTTCCTCGAGGTGTCGGCGCGCGGAATGCTCCGGAGCGAGATCCACCGCTGCCAGGCGACAGTTGCCGCTGATGGCGAGCAACAGATTATTGAAGTCGTGGGCAATGCCGCCGGCCAATGTGCCAAGCGCCTCGAGCTTCTGCGAGTGGCGCTGCGCGTCCTCGGCACGCTTGCGGGCAGTGATGTCGATGCAGGCGCCGGTCACCCGGACCATTCTGCCCGCGGAATCGCGATCGACACGTCCATTGACGGCAATCCACTGCAAAGCGCCGTCGTTGCGGATCGTGCGGTACTCCACGCTGAGCGTATCGGTAGTGCCGGCACGCATCTCCGCCAGAGCAGCGCTGATAGCTTCGCGATCTTCGGGTTGCACGAATCGGCCGGCATCCGACAGTCCGCCGCTCTCGACTTCTTCGCGTGTGCGGTCCAGCAGCCGTAACAGCACCTCGTCCCACCACAGGCGATCCGGCTTGACGTCCCAGATCCATGTGCCAATGCCACTCGCCATTACTGCGGCCTGCAATCGCGACTGCGACCGTAACAACTCTTCTTCCGCGCGTTTGCGATCGGTCACATCCATGATGATGCCGTGCCAGAGCGTGCCGCCATCCGCTTCGCGCAGCGGCACCGAACGAGCCTCTTCCCAGATTTCCCCTTTCTGCGGATGGGTGACGCGCCATGCGCAATGCCATGGGGTCAGGTGCTTTGCCGAATGCAGCATGGTGCTACGGATACGCAGCATGTCTTCAGGGTGAATATGCGAGACGCAGGCAGAGGCATCGCGCGCCAGTTCCTCGGCAGTCAGGCCGAAGAGGTCCTTGATACCCTTGCTGGCCAGGGGAAAGCTGACAGCACCGTCCGGGCGCAGGCGAAATTCGTAGATCGCCCCGGGGGCACTCGCGACCAGTTTGGAGTAGCGGTCGCGTTCCTCGATCAATGCCTGGCGCATTTCATACGCGTCATGAATATCGGCGTTGGTGCCGAGCCAGCGCACCAGGGTATTGCCGCGATCGCGCACCGGTACCGCCGTCGACTCGATCCAGCGATAACTGCCGTCGTGCAGTCGTAGTCGAAACTCCGTCTTGAATGTCCGGGCACTTGCCGTAGCGCTGCGCCATAACGCGGTGACTGCCGCCCGATCCTCATGATGCAGCAGATCCAGCCAGCCCAGGCCTGCCTGGAATTCCGCCGGGACGCCGGTCAGCTCCACCCATTGCGGACTGAAGTATTCCGCATGCCCATCGGCTCGCCATGACCAGAGCATTTGCGGCAGCGACTGTGCAAGCTGCCGAAAGCCGTGACGACTGTCGCGCACGACCGCTTCCATCTCCCGGCGGCGGGTAAGATCGCTCAACACCAGCAGCAACTGCGTTGTGCCGCCTGCCTCTACGACACTGACGGCAACCTTCAATGGGAAGCTCGAACCATCCTGTCGCCGCCCCAGTTTCTCGAATCGTTGCGGACGGCGCTGCGCGGTCCGCATGACCAACAGATCCTGAGCGCTCAGATCCGGAATGATTGCGGTAATCGGCTGGTCGTGGAGCTGCTGGTAGGTGGCGCCGAACAGTCGCAAGGCTTTGCGATTGGTTGCAGTGATTCGCTCATCCTCGCCGATGAGCAGCGCCCCCTGCGATAGCGCATTGAGCGATACGCCTATATGTTCGTCGCGCGCGGAAGCCGCGCCACCAGATGCATTCGCGGGCACTACAGGCCTCTCTGTGCTGTTGCGCTCTCCTTGTCGCTCTCGGTGAACACACCCGCCTGTCGATCAGGACGGGAACATGAGTCGTCTAGCACTTACTGGGGCATTGTGCAGGCAATCGGACTGATTCACCACCATGCGAGACCTGTGCGAGCACTGCCGCGGTCTCAGGTTTGCAATCGTTTTTTCATCCGCAATACAAAGCTACCGGCGGCTACCGCCGCCGGTACGGTGGAACAATGGGCTCGGACAGGCGAAACGGTTCAGGCTGCCTGACTGCCGATATTGCTGTCGATGAGCGCCACCAGATCCGCCTTGCGCGGCAGACCGACTTTCTGGGCGACCACTTTGCCGCCCTTGAACAGCATGACGGTAGGGACACCACGGACGCCGAATTTGTAGGGCGTCTGATTATTCTGGTCGATGTCCAGCGTGGCGATGGTCAAGCGATCGCCATACTCGGCGGCAATCTCCTCGATCATCGGCTTCATCGCCTTGCACGGGCCGCACCATTCGGCCTCGAACTTCAGCAGGACCGCGCCACTGGCATTCAACACCTGGCTGTCGAAGCCTGCATCGGTGACCGCGACGATATTCGATTGACTCATCTGAATCTCCTGGGAACGCGTAGAGCAGGTAAGCAGCATGGGCGCCGTTGCCGGCGCCGGCAATCCGACTTCTCGATGGGGATCATTGAGGGAAGCTATCGGCGGGAGGGAGCGGACGTGACGGGTGACGGGCCAGAGGCTACTGGCTACGGGCTACAGCCAGAGTGAGAGTTCGAGCCGTCCCTGCTCAAGCTGTCGCCTGTAGCCCGTCGCCGTCACCTGCCAACTGTCGCCGTTGCCTATCACTCTCCTTCATGGCTCCTCACTCCTCCTCGCATGGCTCCTGCGAGCGATTCGCGCTTGGTACCCCGCTGCCAGACTGCCCGCCATCGAAGTACCTGCTGCAACGCGTTCACCCATTTCCAGGAGTTTGTAATGGTCACCCGATTGTCGATTCTGCTTTCGCTGTGCTGCATCACGTTTGCAGCCCAGGTCTGCGCTGCCGGACTGCCCTCTCCCACGGTGGAATATTCGGCCGATCGCAGCATCGAAACCGAGGCCGGCACGATGCAGGGCAAGTTGTACTCGGCCAAAGGCAAGGAGCGCTCCGAGAACGATGCCGGCGGCATGCAGACCGTGATGATCCTGCGTCGCGACAAGCAGCTCGGCTACATGCTCATGCCGGCGCAGAAGATGTACCAGCAGCTGGATTTCAGTAAGGCGCAGCAACAGACCGGTGCCGCTGCCGAAGATCAGGTCGAGATTACCGCGGCCGGCCGCGAGTCGGTCGAAGGCCGCGACACCACCAAGTACAAGATGCTGATGAAAGACGGCAGCGGCGGCGGCTTCATCTGGATCACCGCCGAAGGCATCCCGCTGAAGATGGACCTGCTCAGCAAGACCGACGGAGCAAAGACCCGCATCACCATGACACTGAAGAACCTGCAGATCGCCGACCAGGATCCGCAGCTGTTCGAGCTTCCCGCCGACTACAGCGAGATGCCGGGCATGGGGACCTTCGGTCGTGCGGCAGCGCAGGCAGTAACACAATCGGCCGGAGAGCAAACGCGCGCAGTGGCCACCGAAGAGGCCAACAAAGTCATCGCCGAGGAATCTGCAAAGTCCATCGGCAAACGCCTCGGCTTCGGCGTGCTCAGGGGCGCGCTGTCGAAGTTGGGGAAGTAAGTTGGGAAGAGAGTGACGGGTGACGGGCAAGATGTTGCCGTCGCAACTGGTCGCTCGTCATTCCGTACCTACTCGCTCTTACTCGTCACCCGTCACCCGTCACCCGTCACCTCTCGCTCTGCCTCCGGCTCATCACCCCATCACTTCCCCCGAGCATCCCAAATGACCTTCTCTCTCCCAAACTCTCTATTCGCAGCGTCCTGCCTGATCTCAATGGGCAATGCATTCGCGGACTGCTCCGCCGACTACACGGTGCGGGACACGCAGCGCTTCCACTCGGAAGCGCAAAAGCTTGAGCAAGCCGGCAACGCGAGTGGCGCGTTCGCAAAGTATGTGGTGGCGCAGAGCTATACCTGCGAGACCAATCCGGTTGAGATGGATGCGGCGCGACGTGCCGCTGCATTGGCCCTGCCACTGGGTGCAGCAGCGGAAAAGAAAGGCGACCTGCAGCGTGCCCTCGACATCTACGATTCCGGCGGACACTACGCAGCCGCAGATCGCGTGCTCATGTCACTGGTTCGCTCCCGGTCGGACGATCCAGCGATCTTCACCCAGGCCCGTGAAGTGTTCGAGTATCGCGCGCTGCCTGCTTTCGCCAGCAACCATCAGGTCCTGCTCGGGATCACCGGTACCTATCGGCCGGACCCGAAGAACATGGCGGAAGTGATGGCAATGCCGGCCATCGGCGCACAGCGCGCGCTGCAGAAGGAAGCAACCCTGTTCAACGAACAATACCTGCGCGACTCGGTACAACTTGTCCAATCCCGTCCCGACGACCCGACAGACACCGACGCGATGCAGCGTGCGGTGTCGGCACAACAGGCCTTCATGCAGAAATATGCCAACGACCCGTTGAAGGCATCCCGCGACAGGCTGAACCTCGTTCATAGCTGGTCCGCCGCGACCACGGATCAGTCCCTGAGCCGGAAACTCATGCAACAGCTCAGCGAGCGCCGCGAGCAGCGCGTCTCGATGCTGATACAGAAATACAGCGGCTCGCCTGCCCTGCTGGGGGCCGCCATGGATTACTACAGCGGCCAGGGTGCCGAGCAGACGGCAATCGAAGCGCGTATTCCGCCTGTCAAGGCACAGGCCCTGAAACTGGGCGACGCGGCCATGGCCGGCAAACACTACGGACTCGCAGCCGACTACTACGAGGTCGCCGACGCCGACGCTAAAGCCGAGGCCGCACGCAATGAACTGCGGCGCGTCGCCATGGCAAAAATGCAGCCTTCCATCGACCAGATGAAGCGTCAGGCGGAAGCCTTGCAGAAACAATTCAGCGATCCGGCAAAAGTACAGGCGATGCGGGAACAGGCCCTCGCCGCACAAGCACGTTTCAAGCAGCAACAGCAGACGAACACGAAGACCAACGCGAAGAAGGCGGAGGAGCTGGAGAAAGAACTAGGGATGTAAGGGGAAGAGACCGGCTGGCCACTGGCAAGGTGGCCGGTTGGCCAGAGAGAGAGAGAGAGAGAGCCTCCGGTGACGCACTAGCGGAATGGTGGAAGGCACACAGCACTTCGTCTGGCCAGCTAGCCAGCCAGCCCGGCTATACTTCCCCCATGACCATTTGCCGTGCAGATAAAGTGCTCCTCAGCGGTGCCGCCGCAGTGATTGGCGGTGCTGCGATATTCGGTGCGCCATGGGGTATCGCCATTCCAGCGGGTGCCTTGCTCGCGACACTCGCGGACGGAATCTTCCGACCCGCCTCCAGCACGCTATACCCGACGATCTCCAGCGGGCCGCGCGATCGACCGTGCATTGCATTGACGTTCGACGATGGCCCCGACGCGGAAGTCACCCCCAGGGTTCTGGACACGCTGGGACAATTCGGCGCACGCGCCACGTTCTTCACGATCGGACGCAACGTCGAAGGCAATCTGCCGGTTGCCAGCCGCATCGTTGCCGAGCAACACGAGCTCGCCAATCACTCCTGGCAACACTCGCGATTCCAGAACTTCTACAACCGCGGCACCCAGGCTGCCGACCTGTCGCGCAGCGCGGGGCTGATTCGTGAAATCACCGGTGTGGATACCGAACCGCTCTATCGCCCACCGATCGGACTCAAGAGCCCACCGCTCGCCCGCGCAGCGCACGAGCGCAACCTGACGATGATTGGCTGGTCGGTGCATGGCCGCGACACGATGCAACAGGATGCCGGACGCATCTCTGCGGATATTCTCAGACGCATCGTGCCGGGCGACATCGTCCTGCTGCACGATGGCCACGACCTGCCCAATCGTCATCGGCTCGCAGGCATGCAGGCATTGCCGCTGATTCTGCGCGGCCTGCAGGAACGAGGACTACAGGCCGTTACCGTCAGCGAGTTGCTGCGGCACTAATCGCAGAATAGAAAATTCGACCTCGTCAGACCGCTTGCAGCCGGATCGACCGCACACGCTGATTCTGCAGATGCAACGAGTGCTCCAGCGCACGCAGCCGGCGCAGGACTTCGCTGTCCTCCCATTGATGAAGCAGCTTCTGCTTCGCCGCCTCGACGCGATCCTGCTGCAGATGTGTCCATTCGCCCAGCGTCGCCTTGAAATGATCCAGCTCATGCTCCAGGCGTAACTGCAGCGCCGCGAGCTGGCCCGGGTTGCGACATGTCGCCAGATGTTCGTGGGCCCGCTGGAATTGCCGCTCCAGCAGCGCGCGACGAATCTGGAATTCAGGCACGCGCTTCAGGCCGCTGGCGAGGCCAATTCCTGAGCACAGGCTGATCCACCACTTGGTCGGGTCGTACTGCCACCAGCGCACGCCATTGCGATAGTCCCACTGAAAGATGTGATGGTAGTTGTGGTAGCCCTCGCCGTAAGTGAGCAGGGCCAGCAGATCGTTGTCGCGCGCCGTGTTGTCCGTCGTGTACGGCCGACGGCCCCAGTAGTGAGCGAGCGAGTTGATGAAGAATGTCAGATGATGGCTCACGACCAGTCGCATCAGTCCGGGCAGCAGCAAGCAGCCCCACACGTCGCCATGCCACCAGCCCAGCAGCAACGCGACGCCGAAGTTCATTCCGACGGCGATCCACAGGTAGTAACGATGCTGGAAGCGCACGATGGGATTCGCTTCCAGGTCGCGTGCATTACTCAGATCCAGCGCGCCGCTCGGATAATTGCGCAGCATCCAACCCATGTGCGAGAACCACAACCCGCGCTTGGCCGAGTAAGGATCCCGGTCCACGTCATCGACATGGCGGTGATGGACCCGGTGCATCGAGGCCCACACCAGGATACTGTTCTGCAACGACATGGCGCCGAACAGCATGTAGAAAACCTGCAGCGGCCGCGACGCCTCGTAACTGCGATGTGCCCAGAAGCGATGGTAGCCGCCCGTGATCGACATGCCGGTGAGGAAACACAGCGCCACGAACCAGGTCCATTCGAAGGCGTCGAATCCGAAGCTCCACGCGTACCACGGAAAAACGCTGACGGCTGGCAGCGTCGTAATCGCAAACATGAAGACGGCAGGCCAGTTGAACGGCGCGCGAGCAGAGGACATCGAATCTCCGGGATGAACAGGCCAGAACCCATCATCCTAGCAGACGCAGATGACGAAGGACCTACGTGGCGCCCGGCTCCTCACCTGCTCGCCTCACTTCACCCGCGTGGCCGCTTCCGTCATACAATTCCCGCGCCCGGATCTTTCGCCCCCCATAAGAGTTCTGCACGGACCGTCGTTCTTCAAAAAGGAAATCCGATGACCAGTGTGCGCGCCGCAATCGTTCCATCGCTGCTGCTGAATGCATTGTCATTGGCTATTGCAGCGCCGACCCTGGCAGCGGATGCCGCCGCGGGAAAAGCAGCCTTCCACCAGCAATGCGCGCTATGCCATAGCGCGCAGGCCGACGATAACGGCGGTGCGCAGGGCCCTTCATTGAACGGCATCTTCGGCAGGCGCGCCGCCAGCAACTCCTCCTTCACCTACACACCGGCGTTGCGCAATTCCGGCCTGACCTGGAATGCCGCAACACTCGAGCGGTTTCTGGCCGCACCGACCAGCGTCGTTCCCGGCTCGAGCATGGTTGTGCCGGTGGCGCAGAAGACGGATCGAGACAACATCATTGCCTATTTCCAGTCCCCTGCGGTACGCACCGCTCAGGCTGCCACGGCAAGCGTCGCGAAAGGCGAAGCGGAGTGGCGGCAGGAAGTACCCGGTCACATGCATCACATCAAGGTGAGCGATCTCCCGGCACCGTTTGCAACACCGTCTGCCAGGAATTCCGCGCAGGTCATCGCTAAACCTGCGGGGGCCAAGCTCGCCGTGCCGCCCGGATTCAAGGTCGATGTATTCACCACCGATGTCAGGGCTCCGCGTACCCTGCGCGTCGCGCCGAACGGCGACATCTTCGTTGCCGAGACTTCGAGCGGCAGGATCAAGGTGCTGCGTGCTTCCGCGGATGGCGCCAAGGCCGCTTCGGTCGAAACGTACGTCGATGGATTGAAACAACCCTTTGGCATGGCCTTCTATCCCGCTGGGGACCGGCCGCAATGGCTTTACGTCGCCGAGGTGAATCGCATCCTGCGTTACCCCTACTCCGTCGGTGACGTGAAGGCCAAGGGCCAGCCCACGGTGGTGGTAGCGCAGCTGGCGCCAACGGTCGGCGGACATACCACGCGCGACCTCGCGTTCTCGGCCGATGGCAAGCGCCTGCTCGTATCGATCGGCTCGCAGTCGAACGTCGCCGAGGAGATGGCGCAGAAATCGCCCGCCGCAATCAAAACATGGGAAGCCGCAAACGGCCTGGGTGCCGCGTGGGACAACGAGACGAACCGTGCTTCGGTGTTCGCTTTCAACGTCGACTCTGCCGCCCCCGGCAAGGCCTTTGCCCACGGTATTCGCAATTGCGTCGGCCTGACCCTGCAACCCACTACCGGCGATGTGTGGTGCACGACGAACGAGCGCGACGGCCTCGGCGACGACCTGGTGCCCGACTACACGACGCGGGTCCAGGAAGGCGGCTTTTACGGCTGGCCCTGGTACTACCTGGGCTCGAACGAGGACCCGCGCCACAAAGGCGAACGTCCCGACCTCAAGGGCAAGGTGATCGTGCCCGATGTGCTGCTCGGCGCGCATTCCGCGGCCCTCAACCTGACCTTCTACACCGCGACCTCGGGCAACTCGGCATTTCCGGCGGAGTACGTCGGCGATGGTTTCGCGGTATTGCACGGCTCGTGGAATCGCAGCCTGCGCACCGGCCACAAGGTCGTCCGCGTACGCATGAAAGACAACAAGCCCACCGGCGAGTACGAAGACTTCCTCACCGGCTTCATCATCGACGACGGCAGCGCCTGGGGCCGCCCGGTCGCCGCCGCGGTCGCCAAAGACGGCTCGCTGCTGGTAAGCGATGACGGGGGAAGCGTGATTTACAGGGTGAGTTATTCGAAATAGCGGGAGTGGCCAACGGGCCAGTGGGCCCGTGGGTAAAGTGGCCAACATCGTTAGAGTAGGACCAGACGCCCCCCCGCCTACCTAAACCCAGACTCGTCCGCTTCTGCTCCGCGCCGAAGCGGACGCCTACCCTCAGCTCCGCCTGGCCGGACGCGATCCCTGCCGCTTTTTTCCCTCGACTCTGCCCCCCCTTACCCACAGGCCCAGCGCCCCATCGGCCAATGGGCCAGCCGGCTCACGGCCACCGTCGCCCTTCATCCCACCGGACGCGACCCTCCCTCTTTCTCTCACTCTGGCCCACTTACCCACTGACCCACCGGCCAGCTTGCCTCCCCCTTGACTTCACTTTATTTGCCGGAGCATTATCTGCCGAGGCAATACCTGCCTAGGCAGACATAATCCGGAAAGGGCGATGGCGGCAAAACACTACGATGTGAAGACCTTCACCTCGACCGACAGCATCGGCTACCTGCTGAAGATGTCTCATTCCGTCATGCACGACAGCGCCGCCGCGGCGTTCGCCGGCCATGATCTGAGCTTCATGCAGTGGATCGTGTTGATGAAGCTGCGTGAAAACGCGTCGCTGACCGCGAGCGAGCTATGCCGTGATATGCACCACGACAATGGCGCCTTGACGCGAATGCTGGACCAGCTGGAAGAACGTGACTATGTGCAGCGCGAACGCAGCGAAGCAGATCGCCGTGTCGTACGCCTGCAACTCACCCCTGCCGGGCGCCGCAAGGTCACCGAACTGATGCCATTGGTAGTGGACCGGCTCAACGCTGCGCTGACCGAGTTCAGCAAAGCCGAGTTCGCGGAGCTGACCCGCCTGCTCAACAAACTGATTGGAGGCGTCAAAACCTCGGAAGAAACCGCGGCGGGTAGAGCATCATGAAAGCATGGAGTTTGATTGCCAGCGCCGCGCTGGTGCTGGCCGGATGCGTCACTGCACCGACCGAGGAACCCCGCGGCAAAGCGCTGGCCAACGAGTCGCTCGGCCTCGCCGGTGCGCCCATCGTTCCGGCCGTGGATGGCTGGTGGAAAGCCTTTGCCGATCCCCAGCTCGATTCGCTGATCGACGCGGCGATCGGCAACAACCCGAGCCTCGCCCAGGCGCTGGCGCGGGTACGCATGGCCCAGTCGCAAGCGTTGGCCGCTGGTGCCGGGACCAAACCCGAGGTTTCGCTGGATGCGGATGAGAGCTGGCAGAGATTTTCGGCCAACTACTACATCCCTCCGCCCTTCGGCGGGAATAGCTATTGGATCGGCCAAGCCGGCGTGAACCTGCATTGGGACCTGGATTTCTGGGGTCGCCAGGCCGCGCTTATCGAGCAGGCGCGCTCGCAGATGGCGGCGAGCGAATTGGATGCGGCGTCGGCCCGGTTGGCACTGGGCGGCTCTATCGCGCAGGCCTACCTGGATCTCGACCGGTCGTGGGAGATGATCGATATAGCAACGCGACTGCAGGAGCAGCGCGAACAACTGCTCAAGCTCACGCAGCAGCGCGTCAGCGCCGGTCTGGACACACAGGTTGAACTGAAGATCGCCGAAGCGGCGTTGCCGCAGGCCCGCGCGGCCCGCCTGCAAGCTGAAAGCGCTCGTGATCTGGCAGTGCATCGGCTGGCTGCGTTGGCGGGTTATGGAGCCGATCACTACCCGCAGATCCAACGTCCGAAGCTGGTGCTGGAAACGGCGCTGCCGCTACCCGATCAATTGCCTGTGGATCTGCTCGCGCACCGCCCCGGCGTACTCGCCGCACGAGCACGCGTCGATGCAGCCAGCGCCGGCCGCAAAGCAGCGCATGCAGCGTTCTATCCTGACATCAGTTTGAAAGCGTTCGCCGGTACGCAGGCCATCGGCCTGGACAAACTCACTGACAGCGGCAGCCTGGTGTATGGCGTGGGTCCGGCATTGCATCTGCCCATCTTCGATGCGCAGCGTTTGCGCGCCGGCTACAAAGGCGCAACCGCCGAGCTCGATGCATCCGTTGCCAACTACAACGCTGTCGTGCTCGATGCCGTACGCGAAACCGCCGATCAGATCAGCCTCGGCGATTCGCTCACCCGCCAGATCGGCGAGGTACGCCAGACACTGGACGCGGCGAGCGCCGCTTACAGCCTCGCACAAAAGCGTTACGCGGCCGGTTTGACGACCCAACTGATCGTGCTGCGCGCCGAATCGCAGGTGCTCGATGCTCGTCGTGAACTCGTCACCGCACGCACCAGTCTTGTCACCTCCCGCGTCACCCTGCTGCTGATGCTGGGCGGCAGTTTCGATCCCGCCACCCCGGCCGCCAGCAGCGGCTCCGGAGCCATTTGATGAATAGTCCCGATCCCACTCCCGCCTCGCCAAACGGCCAACCCAACGGCAAACGGCGCATGCGACTGCTGATACTAGCGGCAGTCGTCATCGCCGCCGGCATCGGTTATGGCAGTTACTGGCTGCTGCATGGCCGCTACTACGAAGGCACCGACGACGCTTACGTCGCTGCCGATCTCGTGCAGATCACCAGCGAGGTCGCGGGTGCGGTCACTGCCGTGTATGTCGACGACACACAGCACGTCGAACGCGGCCAGCTGCTCATAGAGATCGATCCCGCCGATGCTGAAGTCGCAATGGCCCGCGCCGAGGCGGAACTTGCAAGCAGCGTGAGGCAGGTGCGCGGACTGTTCTCCCAGGCTGACGGCCTGCGTGCGCAGATCCGTCAGCGTGAAATTCTGCTCGCCGCAGCCCGAGCCGATCTGGCCCGGCGGCAGCAAGTCAGCGCAGACGGCGCCGTTTCCGGCGAAGAACTGCAGCATGCGCGCGACCAGGTGGCGCAGCTCGAAGCGTCCCTCAGCGTGACACGCGAATCGTTGCAGACCACGCGTGCCCAGATTGAAGGCACGACCATTGAAAGCCATCCGCAGGTTCTGGTGGCTGAGGCTCATATTCGCGACGCAGCGTTGGCGCTCAAGCGCACGCGCGTCGTTGCGCCGGTAAGCGGAACCGTCGCCCGTCGTAGCGTGCAACTTGGCGCCCGCATTGCTCCGGGTGCACCGCTGCTAGCTGTCGTGCCTCTCTCCGACGCATGGGTCGACGCCAACTTCAAGGAAGGCCAGCTCGACCAGATCCGCATCGGCCAGCCGGTCGAATTGCAGGCCGACCTGTATGGCAGCGATGTCGACTATCACGGTCACGTTGCCGGACTCGGCGCCGGCAGCGGCAGCGCGTTCGCCCTGCTGCCGGCACAGAACGCCAGCGGCAACTGGATCAAGATCGTCCAGCGCGTGCCGGTGCGAATCGCACTGGATCCGAAGGAACTCAGCGAACATCCGCTGCGGGTCGGCCTGTCGATGAAAGTGGAGATCGACCACCACGACACATCCGGCTCGCTGGTCGCATCGCAATTGCGCAGCGCTCCGCAGCAACTGGTCAGCTCCGATGACCACGATGACACTGCAACACGCAAGATAGCGCAGATCATCGCCGACAACCGCGGCGGGAACGCTCCGGAGCACGTCGCCCCTTGAACGCTTCCGCTGCAGCTGAGACTCCGCAAATCAATTCGCGGGCGCTGGTCGCCGGCGCGTTGGCGCTGGGCACCTTCATGCAGGTGCTCGACAGCACCATTGCCAATGTGTCCATCCCGACGATCTCCGGCAACCTCGGCGTTTCCAGCGACCAGGGCACCTGGGTGATTACTTCGTTCGCGGTCGCCAACGGCATCTCGGTGCCGTTGACCGGCTGGCTGATGCAGCGCATGGGGGTCGTGCGCGTATTCGTTACGTCCGTGCTGCTGTTCACGCTTGCCTCCTTCCTGTGCGGCGTTGCCTGGAGCCTTTCATCGCTGGTGATGTTTCGCCTGCTGCAGGGTGCGGTGTCCGGTCCGATGATCCCGGGATCGCAGGCGCTGCTGCTGTCGATCTTTCCGCCGCAGAAGAAAGGCGCGGCGCTCGCCATCTGGTCGATGACGACGCTGGTTGCACCGATCTGCGGCCCCATTCTCGGCGGCTACATCTCGGACAATTACTCCTGGCCGTGGATCTTCTATATCAACGTGCCGGTCGGAATCTTCTGCGCCGCCGTGTGCTGGCGTGGATTGCGTAGCCGCGAAACACCGACGCGCCGCCTGCCCATCGACAGCGTCGGGCTGGGACTGCTCGTCGTCTGGGTCGGCACCCTGCAGCTCATGTTCGACACTGGCAAGGATCGCGACTGGTTCGCCTCCCCCATCATCATGACCGAGGCGATCATCGCAATCGTCTTCTTCATTGCCTTCATCATCTGGGAGCTCGGCGAGGAGCATCCCATCATCGATCTGTCGCTGTTCCGCAGCCGTAATTTCTCGCTCGGAGTCATCGTCTACTGCGTGGGCTACGGCGTGTTCTTCGGCGCGGTGGTGCTGCAGCCGCTATGGATGCAGACCTGGCTGGGCTACAACGCAACCTGGGCCGGGCTGGTCGCCGCCCCCAGCGGCCTGGTTGCCGTAATCATTTCGCCGCTGGTGGGCAAGTACCTCGACAAACTCGACGCCCGCATCTTTGCCACGGTGTCGTTCATCGCTTTCGGCGTGTCGTACTTCATGCGCGCCGGCTACACGGCGGATGCGAGCTTCGGCACCTTCGTGATGCCGCTGCTGGTCCAGGGCATCGCCATGTCGATGTTCTTCGTCGCGATGCTGAACATCATGTTCGATGGCGTCCCCGGAGCGCAGATTCCCGCCGCTTCGGGCGTATCCAATTTCATGCGCATTACCAGCGGCGCCTTCGCTACCTCGATCGTAACCACGTTCTGGGACCGCCACGCAGCCCTGCATCAGTCCCGGCTGGCCGAAGCGACCAGCGCTTACGATTTCCGGTTGCAGCAGGCAATGCAGACGCTGCACGACATGGGACTGAATGAGGGCCAGTCGCTCGGGGCGCTCACCCGCTCGCTCGCCAACCAGGCCTACCTGATGTCGGCACTGGACTATTTCTGGATCTGCGGCTGGCTGAGTTTCGCGGCCATCGCACTGGTCTGGTTTACGAAGCGGCCGGCGAGCGGCAAAGGTCCGGTCGTCGCTGCGGATTAGAACTTCACCGCGGCGGAATTCGACCAACGCTTCTCGGGACCGAATGCGCATGGTCCGGCATGGACGCGCGTCATAGCGCGCCGCTTGCGCGACGGTCCGGCGTCTAAAGCTGGGACTCGATCGGCAACAGACTCAGCAGCCATACTGCCGCACGCCGGCCCCAGCTCGCGTGGGGATCCGTGTGATGCTGCACGACGCGACCGTCAAGCTCCTCTGTCCATAGCAGCTCATCCTTCTCATCCAGCGACACGACGAAGGTTAGCTGCGGATTGGCTGCTGCATCGAACAGATCGTGCAGTGTGTCTACCAGCGGGGTGGCGCCCATCCATGCCCCCATCTCGCAATTGAGCGTTGCCGATCGGGGGTCGAGATTGAAGGAGCCGACAAAGATGCGCTTCCTATCGACAACTACCGCCTTGGTGTGCAATCCCGCGTGCGAAGAGCCGAGCCTCATCTTCGCGTCGCTATCGTTGCCGCCCGGCGAGGGCTTCAATTCGTATAGCCGGACACCGCCTTTGAGCAAGGCTTTGCGATACCGGGCGTAACCGCTATGAACAGCGGCAACGTCGGATCCCGCCAGGGAGTTCGTGATGACACGGACATTCACACCCGAGCCCGCCAACTTCGTGAGTGCGGCCGTACCCTCCTCACCCGGCACGAAGTACGGTGAAATCAGCCACAGCTCGGATTGCGCTGTGCCGAACGCACCGACCAAGCTCTGCAGGACGCCAGGATCGATGACCCCACTATACTGAGGCTGCGCCTTGCGCGGATCGTCGGCGACGATGTGCAATTCCGCCGACCATGTCAGTGCGCTCTCTCTATTGATCAAACCGGCCAGTTCCGGAGACTCGCGAAGTCGTTGCGCGTAGTCGCTCCCGCGCTCTTCATCGACGGCTTCAGCAAGCATCGAGCGTGCTTCGGCGAGACCGAGATTCCCGCCGTCGGTCCGTTTCAGATGCTCGATGGGCACGGCAATGCCACTGTTCCAGTACCGGTCGAATACCTGCTCCGTCTGCGCGACGACCGGACCGGCCAGCAGCACATCCAGGTCGATGAAATTCATCCCGGAGCTGGCCGCGAAGTACTCATCACCGATATTGCGCCCCCCAACCAATGCAATACGCCCGTCAGCAATCCATGCCTTGTTGTGCATGCGATGATTGATGGTTGCTCCGCGCGAAAACATCTCGCCCATGGTGCGCAGAAATCCGGGAGACGTAGCAAAAGGATTGAACAGGCGAATCTCGATATTCGAATGCTGAGCAAGCGCCATCAGTACATCGTCACGCGAGCGCGCATCCAGGTCATCGAGCAGCACTCGCACCCGAACGCCACGGTCCGCAGCGGACAATAGTTCATTCGCCAGATAGCGCCCGGTCGCGTCGCCGTGCCAGATGTAGTACTGCAGGTCGAGGCTGCGCTCTGCCGCGCGAGCGCTCAGAGCGCGGAAAGCGAATGCGTCGATTCCCAGCCCCACCAGATACGCACCCGACTGATCCGGATGCATCTGCCGCTCGGTTTCGAACAGCCGATCAAGGGGCGCACTCTGGCCAACGGCGATTGCCTGAGATTCTGACATCGCTGGCGCATCTGGCCGCGTCACTGTGCACGCGCCACCTGCGAGCAATAGTACGAGCAACAGTACTTGCACTAGACCGAGAACTTCGATTCGCCGCGTAGCGGCCGCGGCTACGCATGTTGCTCGTGCGAGAGCCCGCGACGCCTGCGCGATGGGGAAGGCCATTTACGGGTCATTCATCTGCAACGATGACGAGCACGAATCCTCGTTGCTTGCCCCGAACGATGCCATCCGCATTTGGGGCAGAAAAGCTCAAGCCTCCGCTCCAACGTTCCTTTCGAAAAATCGAAGTGCGCTGTCAGACTCGCGTCCGCCGGTCCGGGTCTCAAGAACGCTTTTCAGGATTGTCGAAAACAAGGATGTTTTCGTCAAAGCCCTACACGGACGTATTCACGCGGCGCTCCTGAAAAGCGTTCTGGAGACCCGGATCGGCTGCTCCACAAGCGCCAGTCAACTCCAAGCTCACTCCCCAACAAGAATCGCTAAAGAATTCTTGCCGCCAACAAGCAACGGCTCCAACGATGAAATCGCAACCCTCGCGGCCCCCTTGCGATAGGGGTTGTGCTCGAACGTAATTGGCAGCGATGCGCCGTTGATATGCACGGCGGTCACACCGAATCCTGAGCCTCTCACCGTATAGATCACCTCGAATGGCCGGCCAAGCAGCGCGATCTCCACTCGCAGGCCGTCCAAGCCGACCGGTATGACCGGGTCGATGCTCAATGCGCTGGCCTCATGACTCAGGCCGAGGAAACGACGGATGATCAACGCCAGTGCGATGCCGGCACCGCTGGAGTACACGCGCCACCCGCCGTCCAGCGCAACCTCACCCGCCAGCATCGAGTCGTATTCCGCGCTCGCTTGGTAACGATCAGCGAATGCGGCATCCGAGCTGGAGTAGTAACAATTGGCCTGACGCAAGGTTGCCATCGGCACGATCGACCGGATAGCGATCGGATTTGCCTGGCACAGCGCCTTGAAGAAACGCTCGGTGTCGCCCACATGCGCGAGCGCTTGCGCGTAACGCAGATGAGCATGCATGTACATGAGCCCGATCTCGCGACCGAAGAATGTCGCGCTTTCGGCACGCTGGAAGAAGCGCTGCGGACCGCCGTGATAGTGCATCGGACGATCGAACAGCCGCAGGCCGTCCGGGCCGCTGAGATGCGAGCGGATCAATGCCAGGTGCTCCTGCGCCTGGACAGGCGTGAACATGCCCTCAAGGATGGCGTGGATCATCGCCAGCGAGCTGTACTGCACTCCAGTGGTCGCATCGCGCGGATGCAGCAGATAGCGGACGCTGCCGTCTTCTTCGAACAGCGCGTAGCCCGTCAACACTCCATCGACGAGCAACATTCGCTGGAAGTCGCGTTGTACCGCTTCGGCTCCCGCCTCAAATCGAGCCGCATCATCGTTACGACCTGTGACTCGCAGGGCGCGCGCCAGTGTGACCAGCGTCTGATGATGCAGCGTAACTGTCCATGCACTGCACATGTGTTCGCGCATGGATGGATCGGCCGGTTGCAATGCGTCGTTCCAATCGCCGTGGCCGTACGCCGCCAGGGCAGTTCCCTTGATGACGCGCTGCTCGATCACCGCCAGCGCACGCTCGACATGCTGCCAGACTGTGGCCTCCGTACCTTGCTCCGCAGAGAAGAACGGCACCTTCTGCGTCAACAAGTCCGCATCCCCCGACGCGATCAGATACTGAGCCAGCGCGAGCACCGGCCAGAACACGATGTCACCGTGAGAATCGTCGGCGCGGACACTGCGATCGCGCTCGAAGAACATGAACCACTGCGGCCAGTCGCCATCCGGCTTCTGTGCCGACATCACGCGCAGCAGCAAGTCCCTTACTGGAGCCGTTTCATCCAACGCCAGCAGCATTTCCACCGGCCCCTGCGTTACATCGCGCGTACCCCATCCCCCGCCGGAATACTGTTCGAGGCCGCGCGGGGAGAGATAATGAATCTGGGCGTTGTGCAGCAACCAAGGAGCGATATCCGCAAGCCTCGATACTGCGTCGGCGAGATCGCTTTTCGCCGGCGCGACAACTCTGGCGATTGGCACGAGTGCCGTATCGGAAGAAACCTCTCCATCGGGGATATCGCGACTGTGCGTAACCAGATGTCCGCGCAGCCGCAATCCCAACGACGTAGCCGGCGCCGTGACGACACACAAATACGGCTGCTGCCGCGACTTGCCATCGAGGAACAGCATTTCATCGGTGCCTGCCCGCTCGAACGTCGTGCCGACCTCGGCTGCAATCTGGAAGCTGCCCCCGGGAAAACGGCTGTCGAGTTCACTGCCCGTGGCGGGCATGACGGTGATGCCGGCGGCATCACGATGCCAGCGAACGACTGTCTCATTGCTCCCATCATCGCCGTTGAGCGCCACATGATGACTGATCAGGAAGCGCAGCGGCCCACCGGAAGGCATGCGGATCGACAACAGCATCTCGTGCGGATCGCTCTTCGCATCGCTGCGCACTTCGATGACACCGGCTGCGTGACGATAGATCCACCGGCACGACTCCGGGGCCATCTCGAATGCCGACGGTACATCGAGCAACCGCCAGCCCCCTTCCAGCTCGACGAACACACGCAGCCCCTGCGATCGAAACAAGCCGATATAACTATGTACGGTCGACAGGAACCGATTGAAACTGACATGCCCCTGCGTGAGCATCGAATGAAAAACACCCGCCATCCAGGTGGTCGACGTCAACGCCTGCTCGTCGGGTACTGGGTGGCGCCCGGTACGCAGTAAGTGCCCATGCGGCCGACGCGTACGCAATTCCTTGGCGCGCAGGACCACGTGCCGATCGATCCCATGGAAGAAAGACAGCAGCGCGCCCTGCGAGTCGAGTTCCTCATGCCGCCAGTCATCGGCGAACAGCGTGTGCAATTCCGCGATGTCCAGATCCATTGCCCATAGCACAGGTGCAGCACTGAACAGCGTACGCATCGACACGGAATCGTCCTGCTTGGAACGTGACGAGGTCTCGAGCGACGGTTTCGCTTCAGGTAGCGCCAGTGCTCGTTCCACGTGCGACAAATCGGTTACCGAAGTTGCCAGCGGGTGATCCGCGACCAGCAGGCCGAAGAATCCCAGTGCTGCATGAGTGCCAGGCTCGAGCCGCACGGGGTCGTCCTGAATCGCCACCATGGAATGCTCGTGCTGCAGGCGTTGTGCCAGCAGGCCGTTAGCAATGCCCGGCAGCCTTACGCTTTCTCGGCTGGCGAGGCCGTGCACTTGTAACGCATCGGTCGCAAACGATTTGCCGCAGCGTAACGATCCAATCACGGACCACGGATTGCATCCACCCGACGCCATGTTCTGGCGAGACGCAACCGCCCAACCGCGGCTTTCATGCGCCAACGCTGTGTGATCGACGTATTGACTGATGTAGTACTCGTTGAGTCGCACCAGCGCATAAGGCGCCAGCGCGATGTCCTGCGTGTAGATCAGGTCCACATCCAGCGGGACCTCCTCGACATTGTCGAGCCTGACGTGCCAGAACCATGCTGGAGCGGTAGCGGACAACGATAACCTTACCGTGTAGCCGATTCCCTGCCAGGTACCTGCGCCGACCCATTTGCCCGCTGCGTGCCTGCAATATTGAGTCGGGCTGCCCGGACCCAGCAGGGCTGTGAATTCAGTGCCCATTGCCGTGCCATGGCGCCGCAGATACAGATTTGCCGGGCCGCCTTCGAGTTCGTTACCCATGAACAGATTGACGGTCGTGCCACCGCAATCCATGCGCCGGATCGAACCGTTGGCATTGATCTCGACGCTCAAACCCGCTCCGCCGTTCAGACGGACCTTTGCCGACGCATTATTTTTCTGCATGTCGCATTGTCGGCTGGCCACCCTGCTGCCGACAATCGGAAGTTTGCGCACCGCGGAGCTCGGGGTCAGCCGAGCGTTTCGCGGGGCGTTACGGGAGTCCTTACCTAGTGACCGCGAGCCAGTCGCTCGCGACCGCGGAACAGGTCCGCGAGGGCGGTGCTGGCCGCAAGATTCGCGGCAGCGTGAAAAGCATCGGCAGCCCGGCCCTGTTCGCCAAGCGCGCGGTAAAGCTCCCCCAGGGTAGCGTGATAGATCAGCGAGTCGTCCATCGACCGCAACCCATCGGTGGCCGCGAATTCGGTCAACGCGGCCGCGGCGCCGTGCGCATAGCGCACGGCAATGATGCGATTGAGGCTGGCAACCGGACTCGGATAGAGCGAACACAGCTCATCGTAGAGACGGACGATTTCGTGCCAGTTCGTGGCCTCGACACTCCCAGCACTCGCATGCTCGGCGGCGATGGCTGCCTCGATGTGATAGCGACTCACCACATCGCCGCCAATGGCTGCATCCATGTAACGAAAGCCGGCGGCGATCAGTGCCTGGTCCCACTTGGAGCGATCCTGCTGCGCCAGGGGCACTGGCCAGCCGTCGACGCCGACGCGGGCCGGCAAGCGTGCGGCGCTGAGATGCAATAGCGCAGCGAGCGCATGCGTCGCATGCTCCGCCGTCGCAGGGTGCGCGGACAGTATTCGCGCCAATCTCAATGCGTCCTCACAGAGTGCCGGCCGCAACCACAGCTCGTGATTTGCGCTCAGGTAGCCCGCATCGAAAAGCAGGTAAATGGTCTGGAGGATTGCGGGCAGCCTTTGCTCGACCAGTTCGCGAACCGGCGGTAGCACCGCATCCACCTGCAGCTCGCGTAGTTCGCGCTTGGCTCGCACGATGCGTTGCGCAATCGACTCCGGCGCCGCTAGCAAGGCACCGGCAACTTCGTTCACGCTGAGACCGCACGCGAGGCGCAACGTCAGAGCGAGCTGTGCAGCGTGGCTGAGCGAGGGATGGCAGCAATAGACGATGAGATTGAGCAAATCGTCGTGCAGCGCCTCCTCCGCAGCAAAAGCCAGGTCGGGCTGCTGAGATGGCTCGGTTGCGAACTCTTCCGGCAATTCAAACCGGGCCCGCTTGAAGCGATCCGTCAGGGCGTTACGAGCCGCGGTAAACAGCCATGCCTGCGGATTTGCGGGAATGCCACGCAACGGCCAACTGCGCATTGCGGCCAGCAATGCGTCCTGCACCGCGTCCTCGACTGCGTCGAGACGTTGCGCGCCGACCCGACGCAGCAACAAGGCAATGAGCCGACCTGACTCATGTCGAAACAGGTCGGCTACCAGGGCATGATTGTCAGTCACGGGTGGCAGACGCCGTGCTACTTACCCATGCTGTCGATCTGTCGCAATTCGATCCAGCCGTCATAGTCGAAATGCGGGCAATCGTTCAGCAGCGAGCGGGCTTCGTCGTAACTTGCGGCCTGCACGATGAACAGCCCGGCAACGACGTCCTTGGCTTCCGCGAACGGGCCGTCGCTGACCACGATCGAGCCTCGCTTGCCGCGCAACTGGCGCCCACCCTCATCCGTCAGCTTCTTGCTGACCTGCATTTTGCCGGTTGCCCCGAGCTTTTCGAACCAGGCGCGGTATTTCTGCAGCACCTGCTGCATTTCGGCCGGGCTGAGCCGCGCAAATACGCCGGGGTCTTCATGCAGCAGCACTACGAATTCGGACATAGGTCACCTTGGCAAGGTTGGGGAAACGTGGATTTGATCTGCGGACGGGGAAAAAACCTCCGCTCCTGATCCATGACGGATGACCGGGGCGAAAATCGACATGAGAACCACAGAATACCGATTTATCGCTAGCACCGACTGCGATCGGGCGGGTGCCGCTGCCACGCACCTGCAGGTCTCCTCCCGCCTGTGACGCGGTCGAGGGCGGGCAATATTGCGCCGTCGATAATGACGTTCGTCGTTCAACTCACTCGTTTGTTCCCATGAATCGAATCCTTTGCCGCCTGCTACCCCTGACACTGCTCACTGCATGCGCAGGCGCCATGGCAGACACCCCTGCTCCCCAGTTCGACCGACCCGGCATCGCCTTCGCCACGGCAACCGTGCCTCGTGGCAGCCTTTCCTTCGAGCAGGGCCTGCCCGATTTTCAACATTCCTCTGATGCTGGCGTCAAAGCCACGACCTATGCGGCGGATACCAACGTGCGCATCGGCCTGACCGATTCTCTGGAATTGCAGGTTGGCGGTGCACTATTCAATTACATGACGGTGCACAGCCAGGGCACCGAAGCTATCAGCCACGGTATGGGCGATTCCAATCTTGCGCTCAAGATCTCCCTGCCATCCGCCTCGCCTCGCATTACCTGGGCGATGCTCGGCGGCGTCACGTTCGCAACGGGAGACCGCGATTTCACGGCAGGCGCCCCCGAATACGATCTCGGCACAACCGTCAGCGTGCAACTCGCCGATAACGAGTCCACCGCTTTCTACGTCAACGTCAGCCGCTTCCACGATGCGACGACCTACACCGTCTCGCCCAGCTTCAGCTATTCGCTAACCGATACGGTCGGGACATTCTTCGAGGCCGGCGCCAGCCACGCGAGCCACGAACCGGATATCGATGTCGCGGGCGGTGGCGTGACGTGGATGGTCACGCCGGTGGTGCAACTGGACCTGTCGGCAGACTTCGGACTCAACCATGCGAGCCCGGATATCCACGGAGGCTTTGGCTTTTCCGTGTTCGTCGATTGACCGATCGCAAGCCTCCCGTCAGCGCAAGATTGCGTGTATCAGGATCGCGGGCAGCCAGGTGAACAGGCCTGACAGCGCCACCGAAACGTAAGCCAGCAGCACGATCACGATCGAGAACAGAAACAGGACCAGCGCGCCCACCGGTACCAGGATCGCCCAGCCGATCGCAGGAATGTTCTGCCAGGTACGCGGCGATTTGATCGTCGAGGCTTCGGCCCCCATGCCGGTGAGCGCCTTGAGCCGGCGTTCCAGCGACGGAAACATTCTGGCGCCGGACGAACTGAACAGGCTCCGGCCACCGATCTTCTGCACGTTCACGACCGACATGTGCGCCGTCCACGGAGCAAAGGCCCCTTCCCAGGGCATGTCGTTCAGACTGACCAGTGCCTTTGATAGAGTATTCGGCTCACGAGTCAGGCGCACAGCGGTTGCATCGGCGAGGAACTTACGTCGCCGCCATACCCATGCGAGCAACGGACTCAACGCGAACGTGCTGAGCATGCCGCCGAAGAACCCGCTGATCACCAGTGGACCCACCAGTGGCATCCACGCAAGCGTGCGCCATGGGATCTTTCCCTCCTCCTCCGGCACCGCGGGTGGCGCGGGTTGACTCGACGTGCCGAACGGATTTGTCAATTCCAGGGCGAGCTCGCCATCCTCGACGCTTGACCCGCGACGTGCGGCACCACGCACCAGTTTGACGAACCGCTTGGCGGCTTCGCGGTCGCCGAACGATTCGCTGAGCTTGGCGATCAGGCCGAACAAGCTGAGCGTCGTCGCCACACGCGTGCCGGCAGCCATATCGCCATTGGCGATCGATCCCACCAAATGTCCCGCAATCCCCTGCATCTGGGCGCGATCGAAACTCTCCAGCAGGCCGGTCGAGACCGCCACCGTCGCATGTCGCGCATCCTGGCCGAACGCAGCCGCATTCGCCGCGGCACTTTGAATGATGAATACGCGCGGCGACGGCAGGCCGGCGGCAACAGCCATTTCCGCAACGACGTTGGCGAAGCGCTGCTGCGCAAGCACGGTCGGGTCTGGCGCGCGAACCGTGAAATTACCGGCATCGCTCATAGCGGCCTCGCGCAACACCCGGCCAAGTGCAAGCACGATCAGGCTCATCGCAACGAGACCGGGAATTGCAGCGAGCAAGGCAATGTAGAACCAGTGTCCGAGCGCTATCTTCTCAGGGTTATCAACGAGCGGACCGATGCTGTCCATCACTCGCTTGAATATGTCGGGCGTAGGCACGACGAAATTGACGACATCCAATACCAGCCCGATCAGCGCATACAACAGCGGCGACATCAGCATCGCTACGACGAGAGCCAGGATGAACGCGCAGCAGCCGCTGACGAAACCGATCCGCCCGGCCGCTCGGCGGTGACGTGCAATGGCGTCGAAAAACGATTCGCGCTCCTGAGCGGTCCAGGAGGCGACGGTGAGTTCTTCTGCGGCCATGGTGATTCCTTGTTATTCGCGGCCCGGTTCATTCGTAGACTATCGATTCCTGCCGCCTTTGGCCTTAAGGCCAGGGCAGCAGTTGAGACATGCTGCAGCCTGTCTACTTCCTTTCCTATTTCTCTTGCTATCTCACTGCCGAGCGTTGCTGCGAAGCAATCGCAAGTTCCTGCAGCGCGCGATGCACGAACTGCACACAGATAGATCCCTCGCCCACTGCGGATGCAATGCGTTTGACGCTGCCTGAGCGTACGTCACCCACTGCGAACACACCGGGCAAACTGGTCTCCTGCAAATGCGGCGTGCGATGCAACGGCCACCCGGCCGCTTCAAGATCCGCGGCGTGCAGATCGGAGCCGGTGCGCACGAAACCTTTGTCATCCAGGGCAACGCAATCCTGCAGCCACCGGGTGTTCGGCACGGCGCCTGTCATCAGAAACACATGGCCGATGGCGCGCGTCTGCTCCTGGTCATCCGTGCCGCTGCGCCAGCTCACCGATTCGAGGCGATCGGTTCCAGCGAGCGCGACCAGCTGCGTTTGCGTATGCAGGGTGATGTGAGGATTCTCCTCGATACGGCGGATCAGGTATCGCGACATGCTCTCAGCCAGCCCGCCAGCGCGAACCATCATGTGGACGTGGCGACACGAGCCGGCAAGGAATACCGCGGCCTGTCCCGCCGAATTGCCGCCGCCCACCACCACGATATCTTCGCCCTGGCACAGCCTTGCCTCCAGGAATGTCGCCGCGTAGTAAACGCCCACGCCGCTGAAGCGCTCCAGATTCTCCAGCGGCAGGCGGCGATACTGCGCACCCGAGGCAATGATGACGGTATGCGTACGCATGGACTGGCCATCCGCCAGCTCGATCTCGTAAGGGCGCCGATCGCACCGCAGCCGTACCGCTGCATTGGCAATGCTGACGTTCGCACCGAACTTCTGCGACTGCACCAGCGCGCGCCCCGCCAGCGCCTGCCCGGAGATGCCGGTCGGAAAGCCCAGGTAATTTTCGATTCGCGAGCTGGAGCCGGCCTGTCCGCCCGGAGCGTTCGCTTCCAGTACCAGCACATCCAGGCCTTCGGATGCACCGTAGACCGCAGCCGCCAATCCTGCCGGACCCGCACCGACCACGATCACATCGTGCACCACGGCCGAGTCGAGCTGCAGATTCATCCCTAGGCATTCGGCCAGCTCGTGATTGCTCGGGTTCTTGAAGACCTGCGCGCCACGACAGATCACGATGGGAATATCTTCGACGGCAACATGGAAGCGCTCCAACAGCGCCTGCACGCCCGGATCGCTGTCGATATCCACGCTGATATAGGGGTAACTGTTGCGGGTGAGGAACTCGCGCAAGCGCAGCGTATTGGCCGAGTGGCTGGATCCGAGCAAGGTGATGTCGCTGTTGCCGCCGGACACTATGCCCATGCGACGCAGGATGAACGCCCGCATGAACAGCTCGCTCAGCTCCGCATCGGTCTGCACGATATTGCGCAGGTCCTGGTCGTCGATTGCAAGCACCGCACCGGCATCGCGCACGCGAATGCGTCCGATGCCCGCGACGCCGCGTAACGTGCTCATCTCGCCGGTGAAATCTCCCGGCTCCAGCCGGATCATCAGTTCGTAGCCGGCCGCCCCGGGCAGCAGGATCTCGAGGCTTCCCGCCAGCACGACCAGCAGCTTGCGATGACGATCCCCCGCCTGCACCAACACGGTACCGGCGGACGTCTCAACGCGTTGCCCATGCACTTCGAGCCGCGCGATCTGTGCCGCGGTCAGCTTCGGAAACATCTGGGCCCGCCGGGTCTCCAGAAGCGTATTCATCGCCATCGCCGCACCCTCCCCTCAAGGATCGTACGGCGCGAGGATGACGGGACGGCGACCGGCTGGCAAATAGTGCCCCAGATAGTGACGTGGATGGACTCGCGGGAAGGAATCTCAGAGGCACCATACCCCGCAGCCCACCTTTGACTGCGCAACAAATATCCATGCCCGACTGCGCTACGGCCTGCCTTTCTGGCAAGCCCACAATAGGTTGAGGTGCTGAGCGTCCTGCGTCGGACGTTGTTTTTCAGGACGATCGAAAACAGGAACGTTTTCGTTCGAGCCCTACAGGGACGTACTCGCGGGCGGTCCTGAAAAACAACGTCCGACGCGGGACGCGTCCGAAATCTCGTGCAGTCAGCGAACGGGGAATTCCGGTTCAGCGTGACGGCGGCGCGCCGCCATCCCAATAGCCCCCGATGGCCTGAATTAACGATATCGCGGCCGTCTGCCTGTTCAGCGTGGCGTTCACGGACGCTTCGCGGGCCGCCAATGCGGTGGTCTGGGCCGTGATGACATCGGAGTAAGAGACCAGTCCCGCCACGTACTGATTGAGCGTCAGTTGCTCAGCGCGGTTGGCGGCGGCTGTCGCCGCAGCGCGCTCCTGCTCCACGTCGGTCAGGATGCGTGCGGCAGCGAGTTGATCCTCGGTTTGCTGGAAAGCGATCAGCACCGTCTGCCGATACTCGGCGACCGTCTGCTCGTAGGCTGCCCTCGCCTGCGCCACGCGTGCCGACCTGCCACCGAAATCCAGCAGGGTCATCAGGCCGCTCGCTCCGAGCGACCACACACTGCTGGCAGTTTCGAAGAGATTGGACACACCCGACGAGGTGAATCCGGCGCTGCCAGTCAGATCGAGTGTCGGGAAATACGCGGACCGCTCGATGCCCACGCCGGCGTTGGCCGCTGCCACGCGCCGCTCCGCGCCTGCAATGTCGGGCCGTCGTTCGAGCAGCGTGCTAGGCAGGATTGCCGGAATGTCGGGTATCTGCGGCGTCCAGTCGGTCTTCGCCAGGCTGAATGTCGATGGGCTCTCACCTACTAGTACAGCGATGGCATGCTCCAACGCTGCGCGTTGTCGGCCAAGGTCGGCAGCGTCCGCGCGTGCATTGCGCAATTGTGTCTCAGCTTGCAGGATGTCCACGCGCGCTACGACGCCAACGGCGTATCGATTGTTCGTGATCTGCAACGCGCGCTCATAGCCTGCAATTGTCGCGGTCAGGATGTCTGCTTGCGCATCGGTCGCCCGAAGCTGCACGTAGTCGAGCGCGAGTTCGCCCTGCGCAGCGAGCGTTGCGTTTGCAAGATCCGCTGCACTTGCCTGCGCCAGCGCACCGGCTTGGGAAGCGCTGGCACGCAACCGCCCAAACACGTCCACTTCCCAACTTGCGCCTACCAACGCGCTGTAACGCTTACTCGAGTTGACGGAGCTGTTGTTGGCGGCGCCATTGCCACCGGTGCTGCCCGTGCCTCCCGCCACGACGGTCGTGTTCTTATCGAACGATCCCGCACGATTGGCCCCGGCCTGTAGATTAAGGCTAGGAAATAACGCCGCACGTTGCTCGCGCACCAGCGCGCGAGCCTGATCGTATGCCGCGGTTGCGGCCGCCAGATTCTGATTGGAAACCAGCACCCGGCCCTGCAGATCGTCGAGAGTTGCATCGCCAAGCAGAGTCCACCACCGGTTGCGTGGCGTGTCGTCGGCAGGCGCCGCCGGCCGCCATCCGGGCTCTTCCTTGAAACTCGCGGGAATCGCCATGGAGGGACGGTGATAGGTCGGTACCACACTGCACGCTGCGGATAGCAGCGTCGTGGCGATGGCGACTGAAACGATAGATGCGAATCGGGTCATTGCGGTTCTCATGCTGGCCTCACACTCGCACGGCCGCCTGCGGCGGCGGGTTGCTGCCACGCGCCAGATTCGCCTCGTTCGGCGAGCGATGGCGGAAGCGGTCCAGGGCGAGATACACCACCGGCGTGGTGAGCAGAGTGAGGAACTGGCTGGCGATCAATCCGCCGATGATTGCGATGCCCAGCGGTTGGCGCAACTCCGCGCCTTCGCCGAAGCCGATCGCCAATGGCAGCGCACCCAATGCGGCTGCCATTGTCGTCATGAGGATCGGGCGGAAACGTCGCAGGCACGCTTCGCGAACTGCGGCCACCGGCGTGAGCCCGCGCGCACGTTCGGCTTCGAGCGCGAAGTCGATGATCATGATGGCGTTCTTCTTGACGATGCCGATCAGCAGGATGAGGCCGATGAGCCCGATCAGGTCGAACTGCTTGCCCAGCAGCATCAACGCCGCGACCGCACCCACCCCGGCCGACGGCAGAGTCGAGAGCACCGTCAGCGGATGGATCGCGCTCTCGTACAGGATGCCGAGCACGATGTAGATGACGAACAGCGCGGAGAGAATCAGGATCGGCATGGTTGCGGTGGACTGGTTGAAGACCTTCGCCGTGCCCTCGAAACTGCCGCGCACCGAGATAGGCAGGCCAATCTCGGCCTGGACTTCGCGTATGCGTGCCGCCGCCTCACCGAGGGTGACGCCATTTGCCGTGTTGAAAGAGATCGTGCTCGCGGGTGCGGCATCCTGGTGATTGATCTGCGATGGCGAAGATCCGGTGCTCCAACTCGCAATGGCGGCAAGCGGAGTCATGCTGGCGGCCGCGATGTTCACAGCAGCACCGGTGGGTGCATTGGCTCCCGCCGCCGCGGTCGATCCTAACGCCTGGATAACCCCCGTAGAACTGGACGTAGGCGTATTGGCATGGGTCGTGGCCGCAGTCGCCGACACAGTCGCTTGATTGGCGGTGGGAACGTAAACGTTCGCAAGTGCTTCAGGCGATCCGCTGAATTCCGGCGCTACCCCCATCACGACGTGATACTGGTTCAAGCCGCTGTAGATAGTTGCGACCTGGCGCTGGCCGAAACCGTCGTAGAGCACCGCATCGATGGTGCGATGATCCAGTCCGAGCCGTGCTGCCTTGTCGCGATCGACATTGACATACACCTCCGTGCCCGCATCGCTCTGGTCGACATCGACATCGACGAGCAGCGGCTCATGCTTGAGGGCTTCAGTGAGCTTCAGCGCCGCCGTCCTGAGCTGTGCCCGGTCATCGCCCTTGAGCGTGTACTGGTACGCGCTGTTGGAACCGCGCCCACCTACTCGCATGTCCTGCACCGGATTGAGAAAGACGCTGACGCCCGTGACCTGGGCCAGCTTGGGACGCAAGCGTTGTGTGACGATCCGGGTGGGATCGCGCTCGTCGCGAGGTTTCAGCGAAACGAACATGAAGCCGCCGCCGGCGCGCGATCCGCCGGTAAACGCCACCACGGTCGCAACGGCTGGATCGCTATTGATGATAGCGACGATGCGCTTGAGTTTGTCCTGCATCGCACTGAAGGAAATGCTCTGATCCGCACGCAGGCCGCCGGCGAGCGAGCCCGTATCCTGTTCGGGGAAGAATCCCTTTGGCACCTGGATGAGCAGGAAGACGTTCAGCAACACGGCGCCGAACAACAGCAGCAACGTGGCGCCGCGATTGGCAAGCGCCCAGTCGAGGCTTCTTGCGTAGCCGTGCTGGACACGATTGAAGATGCGTTCGGCTGCATCGCCAAAACGCGACGGTTGCGGGCGATCCTGCAGGATCAGCGACGCCAGCATCGGCGTGGTGGTCAGTGAAATGACCAGCGAGATCAGCACCGCCACCGACATGGTGACCGCAAACTCACGGAACAGCCGGCCGATGATGCCGCCCATGAACAGCAGCGGAATGAACACGGCGACCAGCGACAGGCTGATCGAGATGACGGTGAAGCCGACTTCGCGGGCACCGCGCAATGCCGCCTCCCGCTTCGACATTCCCTCCTCCACGTGCCGGGTGATGTTCTCGAGCACGACAATGGCATCGTCGACCACGAATCCGGTCGCCACCGTCAACGCCATCAACGACAGGTTGTTGAGCGAGAATCCGAGCAGGTACATCACACCGAGCGTACCCAGCAGCGAGACCACCACCGCGACCGCGGGCACGACAGTAGCCCGCAGAGAACGCAGGAAGACACTGACCACGAATACCACCAGCAGTGTCGCGATGACCAGCGTGAGTTCGACCTCATGCAGCGATGCCCGGATCGTCGTAGTGCGATCCGAGGCAACCGTCAGATTGATGTCGGCAGGCAGCGAGGCCCGCAGGATCGGCAGCTGGGCATTCACCGAATCCACCGTCTCGATGATATTGGCGCCCGGCTGGCGGCTGATCACGACGGTAACTGCACGCTCGCCGTTGAACAGTCCGAGCGTACGGATGTCTTCGGGCCCGTCATAGACGTTGGCGATATCGGACAAGCGAACGGTGGTCCCGTTGCGCGACGCGATGATCAGATTGCTGTAGTCGCTGGCGCGGCGACTCGGGTCGTTGCTGTAGATCTGCATGGCACTGCTGCCATCCTCGATCACGCCCTTGGGTCGATTGGCGTTGGTCGAGGTTATCGCCGTGCGTACATCCTCCAGCGCGATGCCGTAGCGGGCCAGCGCCAGCGGGTTCAGGTCGATGCGCACCGCAGGCAGCGATCCGCCGCCCAGCTCCACGTCCCCGACGCCATGGACCTGGGCCAGGCTCTGCTGCACCACATTCGATACGGCGTCGTAGATCTCCGCCGATGAGCGCGTCTTCGAGGTGAGCGCCAGGATCATCACGGGCGCATCCGCCGGATTGATCTTGCGGTAGACGGGGTTGGTTTTCAGTGTGGCCGGCAGATCCGCACGAGCGGCGTTGATTGCGGCCTGCACATCGCGCGCTGCGCCATCGACATCTCGCGACAGGTCGAACTGCAGCACGACGTTGACCGAGCCGATGCCCGATGACGAAGTCATCTCGGTGACGCCGGCAATAGTGCTCAGGCGCTTCTCCAGCGGCGCGGCCACGCTGGTCGACATCGTCTCCGGGCTGGCTCCCGGCAGCGAGCCCTGCACAATGATGGTCGGAAAGTCCACCTGCGGCAGTGGCGCCACCGGCAGCACAAAGAACGCACCGAATCCGGCGAGCGCGATCCCGACCGTCAGCAGCAACGTGCCGATCGGGCGTCGAATGAAAACCGCCGACACGCTCATGCGGCGCTCATACGGCGGCGGCCGGCTGCGCCTTGCGGCGGCTGGCACGCTCGGCAAATCGCTCGAAGGCGAGATAGATGACCGGGGTCGTGAACAACGTCAGCGCCTGACTGACGATCAGCCCGCCGGCAATGGCCAGGCCGAGCGGCTGGCGCAGCTCCGATCCCATGCCGGCACCGAAGATCAGCGGCAAGGCCGCGAACAACGCGGCAAACGTGGTCATCATGATCGGCCGGAAGCGCAGGTGCGCGGCCTGACGGATCGCCGCATCGGCATCGAGCCCCTCTTCACGGCGCGCCTCGATGGCGAAATCGATCATCATGATGGCGTTCTTCTTCACGATGCCGATCAGCAGCACGATGCCGATGATGCCGATCACGCCCAGGTCGTTGCCGGTGATCCACAGCGCCAGCAATGCGCCGACGCCGGCCGAAGGCAGGGTCGAGAGAATCGTCAGCGGATGAATGAAGCTCTCATAGAGCACGCCGAGCACGATGTAGACGCAGATGATCGCCGCCAGGATCAGCCATACCTGGTTCGACAGCGAGGCGCGAAAGGCGTCGGCCGCTCCCAGGAAACGCGTCGTGATCGACGGCGGCACACCGGCACTCTTTTCCACCGCGGTGATCGCCGCGACCGCACTGCCCAGCGCAACGCCCGGTACGAGATCGAAGCCGATGGTGGCTGCTGGAAACTGCGCGACTCGCGATATCAACAGCGGCGCAGGACCGCTGCGGATGGTCGCGATGGCGCCCAGCGGTACCGAAACGCCATTGGCACCCGGAACGTACAAACGTTCCAGTGCATCGGGCGAAGTCAGCATGCCCGGCTGGCTCTCCAGGATCACGCGGTACTGGGTGGATTGCGTGAAGATGGTCGAAACGATGCGCTGCCCGAATGCGTTGTATAGCGCGCTGTCGACTGCTGCAGCACTGATACCCAGGCGCGATGCCGTGTCGCGATCGAGTGCGACCGTGACGGCATTGCCCTGCGACTGCACGTCGCTGACGACGTTGCGAACCTTGTCGCTGTCCGCCAGTTTGTCGGTCAGGCGTTGCGCCCATTGCTCGACCGTCTTTTCGTCCGCTCCTTCGAGCGCAAAGCGGTACTGGGTCGGACCGCCCTCGACATCGATCGTCAGGTCCTGCACTGGCCTTAGATAAAGAGCGACTCCGGCAACGTCGCGGGCGCGCTGCTGCAAGCGCGCGATGATCTCACTCTGCGACGAGCGCTCGTCCTTGTCCTTGAGGTTGATGAGCATCCGGGCGCTGCTCAACGTCGGGTTCTTGCCGTCGACGCCGACGTTGGAACTGAGGCTCTCCACATCCGGATCGGCCAGCATCGCATCAGCGACCTGCTGCTGCAGGGCCGAGGCGCGAGCGAAGGACACACCCTGCCCGCTGCTGACGATGGCCTGCAACTGGCCGGTGTCCTGGACTGGAAACAGGCCTTTGGGAATGACGAAGAACAACACGCCGGTCAACGCAGCGGTGGCTGCGAACACCACCAGCGTTTCGGGCTGGCGCGCCAACACCCACTCCAGCGCCGAACGGTAACGATCCGACAGCCGGTCGAACAGCTCGCGACTGCGGTGCGCGAGCATCGGAATCTTCGTTTCCGCGTCGGACTTGAGCCAGCGCGCCGACAACATCGGCACCAGCGTCAGCGCGACCACCGCGGAGATCAGGATCGTCACCGCCAGCGTGACCGCGAACTCACGGAACAGCCGCCCGACCACGTCGCCCATGAACAGCAATGGAATCAATACGGCGACCAGCGACAAGGTCAGCGAGATGATGGTGAAGCCGATCTCGCGCGAGCCCTTGAATGCGGCCTGCAGCGGCGTGTCGCCTTCTTCCACGTGACGCGCGATGTTCTCGATCACCACGATGGCATCGTCGACCACGAATCCAGATGCAATGGTCAGCGCCATCAGCGACAAGTTATTGAGGCTGAAGCCGAGCAGGTGCATCGCTGCAAACGTACCGATCAGCGACAGCGGTACCGCGAGGCTCGCCACCAGCGTTGCCTGCAAGCTGCCCAGGAACAGGAAGATCGCCAGCGTTACCAGCATCACTGCGAACAGCAGCTCTATCTGTACATCGCGCACCGAGGCACGGATGCCGATGGTGCGATCCGACAAGACGGTTACGTGCACATCGTCGGGCAAGGCGTCTTCGAGTTGCGGCAACGCCGCTTTCAACGCATCGACCGTACCGATGACGTTGGCGCCTGGCTGGCGCTGCACGTCGACGATGATCGCCGGCGTCTTGTTCATCCAGGCGCCGACGCGGCTATTCTCCGAACCGTCCACGACCTGCGCAACATCGCCCACGCGTACCGGCGCACCGTCGCGATAGGCGATGATCAGGTCGCGATACTCCTGTGCCGAGGCGAGCTGGTCGTTGGAATCGATCGACCACGAGCGCGTGGCGCCATCGAAGCTGCCCTTGGCGCCGTTGGCGTTGGCGGCGGCAATGCTGCTACGCAACTGCTCGGTCGACAGGCCCTGCGCCGCCAGCGCCTGGATGTTTGCCTGGATACGCACTGCAGGACGCTGCCCGGCCGACAGCGACACCAGGCCCACGCCCGAAACCTGCGAGAGTTTGTTCGCCACTCGCCCGGCTACCAGGTCCTGCACTTCGGCCAGTGGCCGGGTATTCGAGGTCACGCCGATACTGAGGATGGGCGCGTCGGCGGGATTCACCTTGGCGTAGATCGGTGGCGCCGGCAGGTCCGCCGGCAGCAGCGTCGACGCCGCATTGATCGCGGCCTGTACTTCCTGCTCCGCGACATCCAGGGTCAGATCGAGACCGAATTGCAGCGTGATCGTCGAGGCTCCGGCCGCCGAAGCCGATGACATGCGCGATAGCCCAGCCATCTGGCCGAGCTGCCGTTCCAACGGACCGGTGACGGTCACCGCCATCACGTCCGGACTCGCGCCGGGATACAGCGTGGTCACCTGGATGGTGGGATAGTCCACTTCCGGCAGTGCGGACAGCGGCAGGAAGCGATACGAGACGAAGCCCGCCAGCAGGATGGCCAGCATGAGCAGCGTCGTCGCCACCGGCCGCATGATGAACGGCCGAGACGGATTGATGCCGCCTGCCGCCGCTTCGTTAGCGGAAGATGACTCGGTCATTGCGGATGAGCAGACGTTCGCCTGTCGCGCCGGGCACCGTTGGGTGTACCGGTGCCATTGGTCCCTGCATCTGCGGTGGGAGCCTGTCCAGCCTGACCCGCAGCATTCTTGCCTGCCTGGCCGGGACGTTGTCCGGGGCGGCCCTCGCCCGGCAAGGTGACGGTGGCCCCGTCTTCAAGCCGGTCGGCACCTTCGGTAATCACCTCATCGCCTGCCGCCACCCCAGACAGGATGACGGTGCGACCGCCGTCGGACGGACCGGTCTTCACCACGCTGAGCTTCGCCTTCTTATCGGGCAGCAATAGGAAGACGAAATCGCCTTGCGCGCCATGGCGCACCGCTGTGACCGGAACCGTCACCGCTTGCGACAAGGTATTGACCAGCAGCGAGACGTTGACGAACTGATTCGGGAACAGCCGCCCATCGGTATTCGGAAAGCGAGCCTTGGCGCGCAACGTGCCGGTGGTGGTATCGATCTGGTTGTCGAAGGTCAGGAAGGTGCCACTGCCAAGCACGGCGGCATCGGATTTGTCCCGCGCCGTCACTGGCAGGTTGGGCTGATCGTGCAAGCGCTGCTGCACCGTCGGCAATTGATCCTGCGGTAACGCGAAGTTCACATCGATCGGCGCAGTCTGGGTGATCACGACGATGCCGTTCGCGTCCGACGGCGTCAGGTAGTTGCCGATGTCCGCCTGGCGCAGACCCACCTTGCCCGAGACCGGAGCTGTGATCGATGTATATGCAAGATTGAGCCGCGCGGTGCCGACCGCGGCCTCATCCGATGCGACTGTTCCTTCCAACTGATGAACCGTCGCCGTCTGCGTATCGACCTGCTGTCGTGCAATGGAGTCCTGTTGCAATAGCAAGCTGTAACGCGCGAGATCGGCCCTTGCGGCCGCGAGCAACGCCTGGTCCCGTCCAAGGGTGCCTTCAGCCTGCGACAGCGCCAACCGATACGGGCGTGGATCGATCTGCGCCAGCAGTTGGCCTTTGGTCACCATCTGGCCTTCGCGGAAATCGATAGTGAACAGCGTGCCGGCAAGCTGCGGCCTGACCGTTGCCACCACGACCGGCTGCACGGTACCGATGGCAGACAGGTAAACCGGTATATCCGCCAGCTCGGCCTTGGCGACTCCTACCGTCGCGGAGGGACGCCCGCGGGCATTCAATGCCGAGCCGCCAGCGTCCCCGCGCTGGCTGACGAAATGCCAGATGACGAAGCCGGCTACGATCAGCCCGATGAGCATGAAGGCCGCATTGCGGCGTGAATTGGGGGCAGGAGATGCGGGCGCTGGCAGCAGGTCGGAGCTCGGTTCGGCCATCTTGTCAAAATTCCCAACGCGGATCGCGTTCCTGTAAGGCAACGAATGTTCGATGAATCTCCATACCCCTGAATTAAGAGATATTCACGCAAAGCGCAAGCATTCCGAAATCCGCAGCGGCGCCCCGTGAGCACCCCCTCGCGAACATCGGGGCATGGAGGAAAAAATTATGCAGCGCGTTGTCGGACGCGCGCCGGACCGATCGTCCTTGGTGCATGACAATCATCTCGCACCATAGCTCAGGACCCATACGGTCGTTCCTGGTTTGCACCAGGATGTCACCTGCATCCGGGCACGGCTGCGACCGACTTCACGCTACCGTGCCGGACCGTGCCGGCATCCTGACGCGAAACGGCGACGGACAAAGTAAGCAATTATTTCCGAACCGCGAACGTTCGTTTACTGCAATGAGCACCCTGCAATGAAAAGATTTCCAAAGACGCCAGCCAGCGTCATCTGCGCCATCGCCGCGCTGGCTGCATGCTCGCAGCAGCATGAGCAAAGCAGCACCGCTGCTCCCGCTGCGGCGCCGGCGGCGATTACGCCGGCCAAGGTCAATGTGCCAGCGGGCATGTACACGCTCGACAAGGTGCATTCGACCCTGACGTTTCACCTTGAACACATGGGCTTCTCGAACTACACCGCGCGCTTCACCGGCCTCGACGCGCAGCTGCAGTTCGATCCGGTCAACCCTACCGCCGCGGCATTGAGCGTCACGATCGATCCCCGTTCGCTCGACCTCAACAATCCGCCGCCGGGCTTCAAGGACACACTGCTCGGCCCGGACTGGCTCGATGCCGCGAAGTATCCACAGATGACATTCCGTTCCACCTCGGTGGCGCTGACGACGCCGAACGCCATGCGTATCGAGGGTGAACTTACCCTGCATGGCATTACGCATCCCGTGACGCTCGATGCCACATTCAACGGTGGCTACGCCGGCCAACCACTGGACCCACATGCACGCATTGGCTTTTCGGCGCACGGTTCCATCAAACGCTCGGACTTCGGCATTGCCAACGGCATTCCCGCACCGGGCACCAAGATGGGAGTCGGCGACGAGGTAAGCGTTGCAATCGAGACAGAGCTCAGCGGTCCGGCATGGAGTGCGTCGGCGTAAGTAGCACTCAGTGAGGCTGCGCATCAGCGCATTCTCCTGCCCCATCACCCGTCACCCGTCACCCGATCTCACTCACTTCATCCCATGCAACCCAAGAACCTGAAACTCTCCTACTGGATCGCCACCGGCATTTTTGCCCTGTTGCTCGTCATGGACGGCGTTGGCGGCGTGATGCGCGCGGAAGCCGGGAAAGAAAGTCTCGCGCACCTGGGATACCCCATGTATCTGCTGACCATCATGGGCGTGGCCAAGCTACTCGCGGCTGTGGCGATCCTGCAGACACGCTTTCGGACCATCAAGGAGTGGGCGTTCGCCGGTTTTGCGATCAGCTGCGTTGGAGCTTTCTGCTCGCGTGCCGCGATAGGGGATGGCGCCGGCTTGCTGATCTTCCCGGTGATCTTCCTCGCGATCATGGCCGTGCCATACGTGCTATGGCGGAAGCAAGTGATGAAGGTGATATAAGTGATGCAGGCTCCATGAGCCTGACACGCAGCGATCTCACCTTCATCACCCACATCACTTGCATCACTTCCATCGGCGTTCACACGGCATTGTGTAGCGTTGAACCGTTGTATCCCTCGTATCTTTTGACCAGGAGATTCCCATGGCCAGGTATGTCGACGGTTTCGTTGTCCCGGTACCGAAGAAGAATGTGGCGGCTTATCGCACGATAGCGCGCAAGGCCGGCAAGATCTGGCGCGAGCACGGCGCACTGGAATACATCGAATGCGTTGCGGATGACGTCAAGCCCGGCAAGGTCACCTCCTTCCCGCAAAGCGTCAAACTCAAAGCCGGCGAAGTCGTGGTGTTCTCGTGGATCGTCTACAAATCGCGCAAGCAGCGCGACAGCGTCAACGCCAAGGTAATGAGCGATCCGCGCCTCGCGAGCATGATGAATCCCAAAGCCATGCCCTTCGACGCCAAGCGCATGTTCTTCGGCGGCTTCAAGACGCTGGTGGAATTATGAGGTGAGTGATGGGGTGATGAAGGTGCGGGAAGTGACGCAGGCTCGGAAACCACCAGACACGTCCCCACCTTCATCACTTCCATCACTTCATCACCTGCATCACCGATTGCTTCCTCACCACATCTCCAATTGCCGGCTGTCGCCGATCACCTGCTCGAAGGCCAGGCCGAGCGTGGCCAGCACCGGCTCTGCTACCGGCCGGACCTGCTTGACGATGTAGTGCTCGCGATCCAGTGGATGCAGCACATTGTCCAGCGGCTCCGGTCCTGCTGTGGTCATGACGTAGCTGATCAATCGGCCCGGCGGCTGCGTCGACTTGCGCGCAGCGACCACGTGCGGCGGGGTCGTGGCGGTGTACTCCTCGGCGCCCTTGCGCAGGTTCTTGCGATAGACGAGTGACGAATCCAGTTGTCCGTCGCGAACCTGCTTCACCACATCGGCAAGATAGACATCCACCGGCTGGCCGGTAAAGAGCCGCTGATACAGCTCGCGCTGAACCTGCTTGGCCAGCGCCGTCCAGTCACGCCGCACGACCTCCATGCCGACGAACTCGACGCCATCGATGTCCTTGCCGTGCAACAGCCCCGCGTAGCGTTTGCTTGCACCGCGTGTGCTATGACGCGCCGTGGGCAGAAACAGCTTCAGATACAGCTTCTCGAACTTCAGCTCCAGCCGACTGGGAACGCGCCAGCGTTCGCCGATGTAAACGGCAATCTCCCGGTTCAATGCAGCGGCGAGCTGCCGTCCCTGCGCCCGCGCCTGTTCCGCATCGTTGCTGCCGGACTGGACGAACAGGCTGTCCGTGTCGCCGTACAGCACTTTGAAACCCGCCGCCTCGAACCATTGCTTCGACCACAACAGGACCTCGCGCCCCGTACCTGTGATGGAGTTCGCCAGCGCCGGGTTATAGAAGCGGCAGGCCGGCGTACCGAGCACGCCATAAAAGGAGTTCATCAGGATCTTGATGGCGTTGGATGCCACGTTGTCGCCCGCCTGCTTCGCCGCCTCGCGGCGTGGGAACAGGTCGTCGAGCATACGCGGCAGGATCGCCGGTTCGCGGCGGAACGCGCCACCAGGCGTGCGGATCAAATCGTCATCGGGCGCGGGATCGGCAACATACGACAGCGGATCGATGTTCACCGTGCGGATGATGCTCGGATACAGGCTTTTGAAATCGAACACCCACACATTGGGATGCATGCCCGTCACCGGCTCAAGCACATGACCACCTTGTTGAGCCGCGTGCACGCGTGAATCATCTGAGCGCACGGTCGGCGCAACGATGCCGCGCCGCTCGAGTTCGGTCAGGTACAGAAAGTCGAAGGACGCGATGCTCGCCGCCACGCGATCCGGCGTCATGCCAGCGAGTTGGCTGCGTGCGAATGCCAATTGCACGACATTGAGCTTCTGCACGATATCGAACGCCAGCCGCGCGTCGGTGCGCGCATACAGCGCGAAGGCCGGCAGATCGTGCCGATAGTTGTGCATGATCTCCGCGACCCGATCGCGCACATCGCCGCTCACGACCTTACCCTCGCCAAGCACTTCGCGCGCCACGGCGTCGAGCGAGTAATCGTCCATGCGCACGAACGCGCCGCGCAACAAGTCGATTCCATCGAGCACCAGCCGCCCCGGAATGCTGGCCTGGCCGCTGCCGAAGTAACCCTCGGCCTTGCGAATGCGGATCGCACCCGCATCGCGTCCCAGATCGAATGGATGGCGCAAGCGCGCAGCAATCCGCTGCAGCACCGTGAAATCGAAATCGATCGTGTTCCAGCCGGTCAACACGTCCGGATCGAACGCCCGGATGCGCTCGCAGAAAGCATCCAGCGCGGCGAACTCGCTCTCGCAACGGATGGCCTGCTGCGGCATGGGGCGATTGTCGCTATCGACGATCAGGACTTCATCGATGGCAGCGCCTGCGCCCGAACCGCGCGCATACAGCGAGATCGCCAGCAGGCGTTCGGCCTTGCCGTCGGTTTCGATATCGAATGACAGCACCCGCGGCTCGACCTTCACCTCGGCCGGGCGCAACGTCGGATTGTCGAACACCCAGGTGATGTTCGCTCCCGGTACGGCTTCACCTTCAATCTCGCAACCGCCCTTTACCCCGCGCTCGATCAGGTAGCGCACGGCAAAACGCACATCGCCTTCGAATGTATCGATGCCGGCGGCATGCAGGCGATCGCGCACGGCTGGAACATCCGACGGCGTTTCGGCTTCAAGCCGGCAAACCGCCGCACCATCGAAAGTTCGCTTGTCCGTGGCCCGCGGCTCGGGTACGCGCAGAGTGCGGGCTGTAGCCGCATCGGCAGCGCGAATATAGAAATGCGGTCGCTGCCGGTCATCGCGTATCAGGAAGGTACCGCCCGCTTCCAGCCGCCCATATATATGTACGACAGGAACGCGCTCGCCGCCCTGGCGGGAGACGATGCGATAGCTGACCTGGAGAATGAAACCGCGCAGTTTAGTCACGCGGATATTTTGCCCGAAATGCCGCCGACCCACCCCGCCGAGGTACCCGCGGGCGGGACTGCTGCGGAATCACTCGTAGCCCTATGGAATGCCGGGGGTCAAATTCCGGGGTCGAATTCTCGAGTCCAATCCTGGGCCAACTTCGCGATCAGAGTGCGGTCAGACGTCAGTTGCATGCAATCGCCCGCTGCGACCGTTCGCCAGCTCGCGCGACATTACAAAATCGCAATACTGGCGCTGCAAGCCAGTAAAGCGGTGGGGGGATGCTTGCGGTGTCCTCGGCTACGGGGTACTTCATGAGGGATACTCGCTCCCGGTCCACGACGGTCATTGGAGACTCATGAGAAAGCACGTCATGCCACTGGTCATGCCACTGGGCCTGATCTCGATCCTCAGCCTGCCGGCCCTCAGTGTGCCCGCCATGGCAGCCGAACCTTCCGCCGAGCAGCGCTTCCAGCAACTCGATACGCGCATCCAGGCGCTCGAAGCCGAAGCACAGCGACTGCGGGAACAAGCTGCTGCTGCCCTGGAACAAGCGCAGGTTGCACGAACCGAGCTGGAACAGATGAAGGCGGCGCAGGCGGCTGCCCCAACAGCGCAAGTGGATGCCAGTGTGGCGGCAGTCAGCTCCAGTGGTGAATCCGGCGCTGCCGGCGGCAGCGGCAATCCCAACGCCTTCAATCCGGCTATCAGTATTATTCTGAACGGCCAGTACGCGCATCACTCGGTATCCCCGGATGACTACGTGCGCTCCGGCTTTCCGCTGGTGGGCGAAGGCCAGCCGCTCACGCAGGGTCTGTCGATCGGCGAGAGCGAGCTGTCATTCGCCGCCAACATCGACGACAAGTTCTACGGTCAGCTCACGCTGGCACTCAACAGCGATACGGACGGCAGCATCGATGTCGGCATCGAAGAGGCCTTCATCGACACAACTACCCTGCCGGCGGGCTTCACACTGCGCGCTGGCCGCTTCTTCTCGAACATCGGCTACCTCAATAGCCATCACGCCCACACCGATAATTTCACCGATCGCCCGCTCGCCTACCAGGCGTTTCTCGGCAACCAGTATGGCGACGACGGCGTGCAGGTGCGCTGGGTGGCGCCGACGGACGTGTTCCTGGAACTCGGCGGCGAAGTATTTCGCGGCGATGAATTCCCTGCCGGCGGTGCTGCTCACGGTGGCGTCGGTGCACACACCTTGTTTGCACATGCGGGCGGCGATGTCGGAGTCGAGAGTTCATGGCTCGCGGGCATTTCGTACCTGCGCTCGGCTGCGCACCCGGCGGAGGACGGCTTCGATGGCGAGGATAGCCTTTACGTAGCCGACTTCACCTGGAAATGGGCGCCAAACGGCAATACCAAGGATGGCGGCCTGACATTACGCAGCGAGTATCTCCGCGACGATCGCGACGGCGACTTCATGGCTGACAGCATGACTCCTGTGGTGGAGCGCTGGCTCGGCAAGCGCAGCGGTATCTATGTCGAGGGTGTGTATCGAATCAATCGCACTTGGGACACAGGTTATCGCTACGACAAGCTATGGGCTGCCGATGAAGGTCCGCTTGCCAGCGCCTTCGATCCGACGCGGCACACCGTAATGCTGACCTGGCGCAACAGCGAGTTCAGCCTGGTGCGGCTGGAATACAGCCACGACGAATCAAGCGTCGGCCAGACCGATAACGTCGCGTCGCTGCAATACCAGGTGAGTCTGGGCGCGCATGGCGCTCACAAGTTCTGAGGAAAGACATGAAAAAACATCTGTGGACCGCGTTTGCCCTCCCCTTGACGATTGCCGTGTGCTTCGCTCCGGCCGCACACGCACTCAACGTATTCGCATGCGAGCCCGAGTGGGGCTCGCTCGTGCATGAACTCGCGCCCGACAAGATCACAGTCGATGTGGCGACCACGGCGCTGCAGGACGTGCATGTGATCGAAGCCAAGCCGAGCTTGATCGCCAAAGTGCGTCGCGCCGATCTGGTGGTGTGCTCAGGCGCAGACCTGGAAATAGGCTGGCTGCCGCAGCTGATCCGCCAGGCCGGCAACTCCAAGGTCGCCTCCGGTGCCGGTTATTTTCTCGCCGCCGACCAGGTGACGACACTGGAGAAAGTCGCCCTGCTCGATCGCGCCGCCGGTGACGTGCATCCGCAAGGCAATCCGCACATCCAGCTCGATCCCTACCGCGTGCTCGCGATCGCGAAGGCGCTCGATGCGCGACTGATACAGCTGGACTCCGCCAATGCCGCTGTCTATCAGCAGAAGCTCGCAGACTTCACCACCCGCTGGCAGGCCGCGATCAAAACCTGGGAAACCAAGGCAGCGCCACTGAAAGGCCGCAAGGTCGTCGTGCACCACGGTAGCTGGATCTATCTCACCCAGTGGCTCGGCATCGAACAGATTGGCGCGCTCGAGCCCAAGCCCGGTTTGCCGCCCACCAGCGCGCATCTCGCCTCGCTGATCGACGTCACTAAGAGCCAGCACACGCTGGCCATCATTCGTGCGGCCTATCAGGACCCCAAACCCGCAGACTGGCTGTCCGAACGAACCGGTGTGCCGGCAGTGACACTGCCCTACACGGTGGGTGGCGACGCTCAGTCCAAGGATCTGTTCGGGTTGTACGACTCCACCATCGACAAACTGCTGGGAGCGATCAAGTGAACCTGGAGGGCCTGGATCCTACGATTCTCGGTCCCGCGTGTCTCGCGGGTGTATTGGTGCTGTCGACGCACGTGCCGCTGGGTCAGCAGGTGCTGGCACGCGGCATCATCTTCATCGACCTGGCGATTGCACAAATCGCCGCACTGGGCGTGCTGGTCGCAATGTACTTCGGTATCGATGAGCATGGCCTTAGCGTGCAGTTCGCTGCAGCGGCGGCGGCGCTACTGGGTGCGGCGTTGCTTACATGGACAGAACGTCGTTGGCCGTCGCAACAGGAGCCTTTGATCGGCACCCTCTTCGTACTCGCTGCCACCGGTGGGCTGCTGCTGCTCGCCAACAATCCACATGGCGGCGAGCATCTCAAGGAGTTGCTGGTCGGCCAGATTCTGTGGGTAAGCATGAGCCAGCTCATTCCAGTGGCACTGTTGTCCGCCGTGCTGCTCGCATTGCTGGTTGTGCTACGGACGCGCTTGTCCGGGTTGTTCTTCTACGGCGTATTTGCGCTGGCCATCACGGCATCCGTGCAACTGGTCGGCGTGTACCTGGTATTCGCCAGCCTCATCATGCCCGCCCTGGCGACGATCGGCCTGAAGGGCCGCAAGCGCATGATCGTTGCTTACGGGGTCGGCCTGTTCGGTTACGTAATCGGACTTGCACTGTCTGCCGTGCTCGATCTGCCGAGCGGCGCGCTCATTGTCTGGACGCTCGCGGGATGCGGTATTGCTGCGCGACTGCTGTTTGCTGCAGAAACTCGTTCCGAGCCCAGCATGCATCGTGAGCGCCACGTCGCGACGGAGCAGTAGTCCCCTGCCCTGGGAGATCAGCAGAGCCGGCAGACAATAGAGTCCAGCGGCAAGAAAAAACAGCAACTCCGCTGCAATGATGTGGCCACGAGCCGGCCGGGAAACACCGGCCGGCTCTGCTTTCAAGCCCATCGCCCCGCCGGCGTATCCTGCCAGCGCCGGGTGACTTTGAAATATTTTCATACCTAGCGACCCACCTGCGCGCGAACCTCGCGCCGACCCGGCTTCGCGGTCGGCAATCGTTGCTGGCATACTCCCCTGCCGACGTCCAAAACCACATACAACGTCGGTGTCGGCGACGAGCCACACCGGGTCCTGCCGGTACGCTAGTGCAGGCGCGGAGACACCCGTCGCGACAACATCAGATGACATTTCCTGATGGCATTGATGACACCTGAATCCCGGATTGCGCGGCCAACTTGTCCGCAGTCCACCTGCGATCGATGCATCCGAATTCAGCGGCGATCAAGAGAACGCGACCACCAATGACCAACAACGCAACCGCGACGACCCGCGCAGCTCAGCCCAACCGGTTTGGTCCGCTGCTGCCACCGCTAACTTTTGCCGGCCTCGCCGCCGCCATCGTGGCGGTGTTCGTTATCACTTTCTTTTCGCAGCTCTCGCTGGAAAGCCGCACTACCAGCAACGAGCGCGCCACTCATACGCTGAACGTTCTCGAAGCACTGCAGCGACTGGCCTCGGCACTGAAGGACGCCGAGACCGGCCAACGCGGTTTCCTGCTGACGGGCGAGGAAAGTTATCTCGCACCCTATGACGAGGCTCGCGCCACGATTCCCGATGCGCTGCAGGAAATCCGGCAACTGACGGCCGAGAGCCCCAAGCAACAGCAGCGCCTGGACCTGCTCGCGCGCCTCGCAACGGACAAGCTCGCCGAGCTGCAGCAAACCATCGAACAGAAACGCGCCGGTCACTCGGAGGCCGCCTTGTCGGTCGTCCGCTCCGACCGTGGCAAGGCCGCGATGGATCGCATTCGCGCGGCCGTGGCTGAAATGAACGACGAGGAAGAACAACAGCTCATCGTCCGCAACCAGGAATGGCAAGACGCTGCCGCGCTCTCCCTGCTGGTGAGCTGGGGTGGCTCTGCGGCGTTACTGATACTGATCGGCGCATCCGCCTACCTCACCTCACGCGACGTCCGCGAGAAAGCCATTGAAGCCTGGCTGAAGGCGGGAGATGCCGGCCTGTCCACTCGCATGCAGGGCGAACAGCGACTGGAAGTACTCGGCGACAACGTGCTGAGCTTCCTGGCGGAATACCTCAACGCCCAGGTCGGCGCCATCTACATCGCAGAGTCGCAGGGACGCTTCCGCCGCCATGCCGGATTTGCCCTGCCGGTCGCAACCGATGCAGGCGGCAGCGCAGCGGTGATTCGCTCCGGCGACGGACTGGTGGGACAGGCAATCAAGGAACGCCGTGTCCTGGAGGTGCGCGACGTGCCGGAGAATTATCTGCCAGTGACTTCGAGCCTCGGACAGGCCACCCCGGTGCACCTGCTGATCGTACCGGTAAGCGTGAACAACGCCGTCAATGCAGTCATCGAACTCGGGTTCCTGCACGCGGGGCATCCTTCGGACCATGAGCTGCTGCAACGGGTGAGCGAATCGATCGCCATGGCGGTGAGCTCCTCGAAGGATCGCACCCGACTCGAAGAACTGCTCGGCGAGACGCAAAGCCAGGCCGAGGAGTTGCAGACGCAGCAGGAAGAGTTGCGTGTCACGAACGAAGAACTCGAGCAACAGAGCAATGTGCTGCGCGAAAGCCAGGCACGCCTTGAAACCCAGCAGGCGGAGCTCGAACAGACCAATGTCCAGCTGGAAGAGCACACGCAGATCCTGGCACGCCAGAACGACGACCTGGATGCCGCGCGTAACGAATTGCTGGCCAACGCGGCGGCGCTGGAACGCTCCAACCAGTTCAAATCCGAATTCCTGGCCAACATGTCGCACGAGCTGCGCACGCCGCTGAACAGCTCGTTGATCCTGGCGAAGCTGCTGGCGGACAACCCAAGCAGCAATCTCACCGAAGAACAGGTGAAGTTCGCCCGCAACATCTATTCGGCCGGCAACGACTTGCTGGAGCTCATCAACGACATCCTGGATCTCTCCAAGATCGAAGCGCGCCAGATCGACGTCACACGCGACAACGTCGAGGTGCACCAGCTGGTCGACAACATGACGCAGACCTTCCGTCCGATCTCCAGCCAGAAAGGCGTCGGATTTGAGATCGGCGTCGCGCCGGAATGCCCTGCGACCTTGAATACCGACTCGCAACGCCTGCGCCAGATACTGCGCAACCTGCTGTCGAACGCATTGAAATTCACCATCAAGGGCCGCGTCCGGCTCGATATTTTCGTGCCGGAGCCGCAAACCACAGGCGCCGACTGGATTGGCTTTGCCATCGAGGACACCGGCATCGGCATCGCGCCGGAACAACAGGACATCATCTTCGAGCCGTTCCGGCAGGCTGACGGCACCACCAACCGGCGCTTCGGCGGAACGGGTCTGGGACTGTCCATTTCGCGGGAACTGGCCGCGCTGCTGGGTGGCCGGATCGAACTGCGCAGCCAGGCAGGCATGGGCAGCACTTTCACGCTGCTGCTGCCGCGTGTGATGCCTGAACCGATCAAGCCACAGCAGACCGCTCCAGCGGTACCGCGGCCCGCCCGCGCCATCCCATCGGCACGCAATCGCAGCGCTACAAGCACAGCCCGAGCTGAATCGGTCGCTCGCGCAAGCACTGCCGAAAGCGCTGTTAAAGCGCGTTCCGGCAGAACGCTGCTGATCGTGGAAGACGACGTTGCGTTCGCCAACGCGGTTGCAACGCTGGCAGCCGGCCTCCAATTCGACTGCCTGATCGCTGCGACCGCCGATGAGGCCATCGATCTCGCACTGAACCATCTGCCCACCGCCATCGTGCTGGACGTTCATTTGCCCGACCACACCGGCCTTGCCGTGCTCGACCGCCTCAAACACGACCCGAGCACCCGGCATATTCCGGTGCAGGTCATCTCCGGCTCCGACTACACGCAGACGGCACTGGAAATGGGCGCAGCCAACTTCCTGCTCAAACCCGTGGACCGTGAGCGCCTGATGTCGGCGCTTACCGACCTGGAGCGCAGGTCGGGGCTCGGCGAACGCGCTGTCCTGATCGTGGAAGACAATGCTGTTCAGCGCGACAGTATTCAGCACCTGCTGCAATCCGAACATGTAAGGGTCGTCGCGGTCGCCTCTGCCAGCGAAGCATTGAAAGAACTGCAGCTCACCACGTTCGATTGCATGGTGCTGGACCTGGCCCTGCCCGACGCGTCCGGGTACGAACTGCTGGAGAAGATGGCGAGCGACGACTCCTATGCCTTCCCACCGGTCATCGTCTACACGGCACGCTCGCTGTCGGCGGCGGAAGAACAGCAATTGCGACGCTACTCCAAATCCATAATCATCAAGGGTGCGCGCTCCCCGGAACGCCTGCTCGATGAGGTCACCTTGTTCCTGCATCGCGTCGAAGCTTCCCTGCCCGCCGAACAGCAGCGCATGTTGCGTGTCGCGCGCAGTCGCGAGTCGGTGTTCGAGAACCGCCAGATCCTGCTGGTCGAGGACGATGTCCGCAACGTATTCGCCATCACGCGGGTACTTGAACCGCACGGTGCGAAACTGGAGATCGCGCGCAACGGACGCGAAGCGCTCGCGGCGCTGGCACGCAACGCCGATATCGACCTGGTGCTCATGGATATCATGATGCCCGAGATGGATGGAATGGAGGCGATGCGGGCGATTCGCGCACAGCCCGCTCTGGCGAGCCTGCCGATCATCGCGCTGACTGCGAAAGCGATGCCCGACGATCGCCAGCGCTGCCTGGAAGCCGGCGCCAATGACTACATCACCAAGCCGATCGACATTGGCAAGCTGCTGTCGCTGCTGCGCATCTGGATGCCGCTGCCCAAAGGAGTGGCGCATTGAGAACGCCGGTGACCGATCTGGAGATTCGCCTGCTGCTGGAAGCGATCTACCAGACCTATCACTACGACTTTCGTCAGTACGCTGGCGCGTCGCTCAAGCGCCGCTTGCTGCAAGCGCTGGATGCCTTGCAATGCGAGAGCATTTCGCGGCTGCAGGAGAAAATCCTGCACGATGGCAGCGCCTTTCCGCGGCTGCTGGAATACCTCACCGTGCAGGTGTCCGACCTGTTTCGCGATCCCGAGGTGTTCCTCGCTTTGCGCCAGAAGGTGATGCCGATGCTCGCCACCTACCCTTCGCTGAAGCTGTGGGTCGCCGGCTGCAGCACTGGCGAGGAGGCTTACTCGTACGCGATTCTGCTGGCGGAAGAAGGCCTGCTGGAACGCAGCATGATCTACGCGACCGACATCAACGGCGAAAGCCTGCGCCGAGCGCAGTCCGGCATCTACGCGCTGGACCGAATGAAACAGTTCACGCTCAATCATCGGGCCGCCGGAGGCCGCAGCTCGCTGTCGGACTACTATCACGCCGCGAACGGTGCCGCGGTCATGTCACCCGCCTTGCGCCGTCGCATAACTTTCGCGGATCACAGCCTGGCCACCGACAGCAGCTTCTCCGAAGTGCAACTGGTTTCGTGCCGCAACGTGCTGATCTATTTCGACCGTGAACTGCAGGATCGCGCCCTTGGCATCTGCGCGGAAGCATTGTGCCACCGCGGCTTTCTGTGCCTGGGCAGCAAGGAATCGCTGCGCTTCTCGACGCAGGCGCATCGCTTCGGGGAATTCTGCGCCGAGGCGAAGATCTACCGGCGCGACGACTGACGCTGGCGCACGCAACCGAACCAATGAAATATTCCAGCAACCTGCTGCCTGTAGAGAAGTCCACCCACGGCGTGGCTGCGGTCGTCATCGGCGGCTCGGCCGGCGCGCTGGATGTCGTGCGCACCGTGCTCAAAGCCTTGCCGCTATCCATCGCAGTACCTATCGCGATCGTGCTGCATCTGCCGCCGCGCTCGGCGGACGGGCTAGCGCAATTGTTGAGCGCCGACACTGCACTCAAGGTCAAACAGGCCGAGGATAAGGAACCGCTGCAGGCCGGCACGATCTACATCGCTCCATCCGGGTATCACCTGCTCATCGAATCCAACCATGCGCTGGCACTTTCGGTCGACTTGCCAGTGCACTATTCGCGTCCCGCCATCGACGTGCTGTTCGAATCCGCCTGCGATGTCTATGCCAACCGGCTGCTGGGAATCCTGTTGAGTGGAGCGAGCCAGGACGGTGCTGCGGGAATGCACGCCATTCACGAGGCCGGCGGCATCACGATCGTGCAGGAACCAACCTCTGCCGAATCCAGCATCATGCCGGCCTCGGCACTCGCACTCTTCGACCCCACGTACATATTGTCGGCGGCGCAGATCGCTTCGACGCTGCCGAGTCTCATTACCCGCGCGACATCGCACGGGCTGGAATAAATCATGACCGAGAAGTCTCGCATCCTGTTGGTCGACGACATCGAGGAGAACCTGATCGCCCTGGAAGCGGCCATTCGCCGCGACGATGCCGAGATCGTGTCGGCGCGCTCGGGAATGCAGGCGCTGGAACTGATCCTGCAATATGAGTTCGCACTCGCCTTCGTCGATGTGCAGATGCCCGAAATGGATGGCTTCGAGCTCGCCGAACTGATGCGCGGCGCGGAGCGCTCCAAGTACATCCCCATCATCTTCGTGACCGCTGGCGCCGGCGACGTGCAGCGCATGTTTCGCGGCTACGAATCCGGCGCTGTCGATTTTCTGTTCAAACCGGTCGACCCGCATATGCTGCGACAGAAGACCGAAACCTTCATCGGGCTGGATCAGCAACGCAAGCTGCTGGCCCAACAGTTCCAGCGCATCCAGGAAAGCGAGTCCCTGCTGCGCGCGGTAATGGATGCCACTCCGGCGCTGATCTATGCCAAGGACCTGCATGGCCGCTATATCACCGCCAATCGTCGCTATGGCGAACTGCTTGGCGAGCTGCGCGGCGATGTGCCCGGCGCCGCACAAGCCACCGCTTTGCCGACGGACTATGAGGTCTTCCCACAGGACACCGCCGACCAGTTTCGCGCCAACGACCTGCTGGCGATCTCACGCGGCGCGGCGATCCAGGTCGAGGAACGCATCGAACAGCCCGATGGCATCCATACCTACCTGGCCAGCAAGGTCCCGCTGCGCAACGAACGCGGCGAGATCCTCGGCGTCTGCGCCGTCGCCAACGACATCAGCGTCATCAAGAAAATGGAATCGGACCTGGAACATGCGGTCCAGGCGCGGGAAGACGTACTCGCGGTGGTATCTCACGACATCCGCAACTTCCTGCAATCCATCAAGAGCGGCGTGCAGATGCTGGTGTCGCGTGCCGACAAGCTCAGCCCGCAGGTCAAGACGACGATTCAGGGCCGCATCCAAAGCACCGTTGACCTGATGACCCGCGTCATCACCGACCTCATGGACATGGCCAGCATCCGCACCGGGCGGATTGCCGTGGAGATACGCCCCGAAGTGGGTGCCCGCCTGGTCACCGAGGCCATCGCGATCTACGAGCCGATGGCGCAGGAGAAAGGTATCGCGTTGCAGGCACGTTGCGAGTTGGGCGACCAGGTGGTGGTCGCCTGCGACCGGGAGCGCATTCTGCAGGTGCTCACCAACCTGCTCGGCAATTCGATCAAGTTCTGCCGCGCCGAGGATCGCATCACCGTGAGTGCGAGCCAGGTTGATGAAGGTGTGCAGATCGCCGTCAGCGATTCAGGACCCGGGATTGCGAGCAGCGACCTGCCGCTGGTGTTCGACGCCTATTGGTCGAGCACTCAGAACCGTAGCAAGGGCACCGGCCTCGGCCTGTACATCACCAAACGCATCATCGAAGCGCACGGTTCGCGAATCTGGATTCAGAGCGAGCTGGGTGTTGGGACGACCGTGTTCTTTACATTGCCGCTGGCGAGCGCTGTGTGACGGGAACCCACAGCTCCGCGCCGCCCAGCCCCGTACCGGGATCGAAGGACTCGCCATAGCGCTCGAAGAACGGCGCATCCACCGCCTCGTGGCCCGAGTCGGGCAGCCACTGATTCCAGATAGCGGCCCAGGTGCGGTGGATCGTGGACACGTGCTCGCGGTGAAAGAAAACGGCCCAGTGCTGTGCGGGTATGCATAGCAGGCCGAAATTTCTCGGCACCGAGGAGAAATCCGCCACTTCGACGCCGCACAGGTATTCCAGGTTGCCGTCGTCGCCGGTGTAGTAGTTGGTACCGTAGGCGACGTTGCCGACCTGCCCGGCGATACCGCCGAAGTACGCGGCAAAGCGCCGCCACTGGCCGGCAATGACCGTGCTGCCATCTTGATCGCCGTAGCGCTCCGCGAGCCCCGCGACTAGCCGCCGCCCACCTTCCTCGAAGCGCGGAGCGCCGATCTGCGCCGCACTGTTGTTCACCTTGAGCGGCCCCACCAGGCGACGCACGGGAAGTCCCTGGTCGCGGATGGCCTCGGGTGTCATGCCGAACTGCTGCAGAAAAGCCCGCGTGAATGCCGTCTGCGAACCATAGCCGCTGTCCATCGCGACCGACAGGATGTCATCTGAATCCGCTGCTAGTCGACAAGCTGCCTCGGTCAACCGCCGGGCGCGTACGTATTGCCGCATCGGATAGCCTGCGACAGCATTGAATGCGCGCAGCAGGTGCAGGCATGAAACGCCGGCGCAATCAGCGACCTCATTGAGCGACAGGTCCGCTGCAAGGTGCTTTTCGATGTACCACAGAGCCCTCCCGACCGGACCCGCAGCCGACTTCGGCGACCCGGGTTGCGCCCGTGCCGGCAGCGACCTGCGGCGATCGCCTGCGAATGCCGGCTCGAACGAGCCGGATCGAGATTGTTGTGCGCTCACGGGTTGTCGAATCGGGTCTCACTGCGTGACGCAACGCCGGGATGATTGCCCGGCGCACTGCTGGCCACCGCGCGCTCGTATTCTTCCCGGCTGACGAATCCATCGCCATTCGTATCGCAGTTGGCGAAAATCCCGGACAGCAGCCGGTTGTAACTGGCTTCGCTGCGGCTCAGGCGATTGTCGGCGTTCCTATCCAACGAATCGAAACTCGGCGCCGTCGCAGTCGCGATTGCCGCGGTCTCATCCGCCGCTGCGAAGGAGGCTGATGCCAGCGAAAACATGACAGCACCGAACGCCAGCCACGGCGTGTTTCGAACAACGCAATTCATCCTACCAACCTCCACTGACTCGCCATTTCTTACTCGCATTCCGACCGCCCCACTACGCACCGCCGCTCCCGGCGGCATCCGAACCGATTCGACGCTGCCGGCGGAAAACCGCCCGGTATTGCACCGGTTGGCCGATGCCTCGATCGATGCTATCAGTCGGGTCGATACCAGTCCGCTCGATACTAGAAGCGTCACGGACCGGAATCTGTCGCTATTTTGTAAATACGCCTGCCAGCGTTAATACGCGGCAGAACGACAAAAGTGCCGCCCGGTGCCGTACATTCTCGTAACAAATTGCTACCAAAAAAGTACACACGAGGGCGGCCCGGCGCAGGGAATGCTGCGACAATCCCGCGCCACGCGACTGTCGCCGTTCCAGCCAAGCAACTCAACGACCCGCATGCATCGCACCGCGCCCATTGCAGCCCTGTTCACCCTGGCGAGCCTGTTCTGCTCGCTCGCGGGTGCACAAAGCACGTGCCGGACGCCGTCCGACGAATGCGTGGTGGTGGGCAAATGGAACATCAGCGTCGGCCTGGGCGTCGGGGCGCGCTCCAACCCGGTCAAGGGCGAGTCCGACATCCCGCTGATCGTGGTGCCGCAGATCAGCTATTACGGCAAGCGGTTCTTTCTCGACAACCTGGAAGCCGGCTTCACCCTGCACGAGAGCGACTCGAACAGCTTCAACCTGATCGCCGCGCCGGGCTACGACCGGGTGTTCTTCTTCCGTAACGACCTGCAGAATATTTTCGTCAGCAGCGTTACCGGCCTGGTCAGTTCGCCGCAGAAAGAGGACGCTTTTGCGCAGGAGCTACCGCTGCGCAAGCGGCACACGACCTACCTCGTCGGGCCGGAATGGACCTTCGGTTACGGCCGGATCAGCGGCCAGCTCGATGCGTTGCGGGAGGTCACCGGCGAGCACGACGGCTATGAGGTGCGTGGCGCCGTGGCAGCCGCTATCATGCGGCCGGAGGGGTCTGCGGCCCAAGGCTCTCTGGTTGCGAGCACCGGGTTCACCTGGAAGAGCGCCGCAACAGTGCGTTATTACTACGGAATCGAAGGCCTGTATGAGCCCGGAGCGGCGTTCAATCCGTTCATCAAGCTGGGCTACTCGCGGCCTCTGGCACAACGCTGGACGTTCACCGCGTTTGCCCACTACGAATACCTGGACAACGCGATTGCGAACAGCCCGATCGTCGCCGAACACGGCGTCACCACCGTATTCGCCGGGGTCAGCTACAAACTGCTCTGACTCGAAACCCGGTGACGGTGGCGGTACCGGCTCACGGGTCTGCTGCGGGCTGCGCTGGCTGGCATGAACAGTCTGCGGCGGCACCTTGTCGGCGATGCGCGCAAGCGCAATTGGCTCCTCAAATGCTGTCGGCCGCAATCCCTGCGAGTTGCCTTGCTGTCGGCAGCACTGGCTGCGTGCCCAGGAATATCAGCCGGCGCGACGGCGGTCGCAGCACCCGTTGCTGCAGCAGGGAGCGATTCCATACATCTGGAGCTGCGACCGCGAATCTGTACCTTGACCACGCAAGACGACCATTGCGACACCACAGTGGAAGCTCAATGGCAGGCACCGCGCGACGAGTCGTTGTGCCTGGTCATCGTCGGCCGCCCGGAGATCAAGCGGTGCTGGGAGAATTTCGCGGCCGGCGTCTACACGGTCCAGCTGGTTTTCAACGAGGACGTAACCGTGGAGCTGCGTGATCCGGAGCTGCAGAACGTGCTCGCTTCGGAGGCCATCAGGGTGATCCGCGAGGCGCAGCAACTGCGCCGCCGGCGTCGCCAGCCGTGGAATATCTTCAACTAGCATGAAGCCCATTACGGATAGCGAACGGCGGCCAGGCATGACCCCACCCTTAACCTCGGATATGACAACGGCCGCACTGCGGCCGCAACATCGCTCATGAACGCGACCGTTGCACCGCTGGTTGTGCTGGTCGAGGACGATCTGCGCCTGTCGGAGCTGGTGCGGACCTATCTGGAAGCCAACGGCTTTCGCGTTTCGGTCGAAAACCGTGGCGACCGTGTCACTGAACGCGTACAGCGCGAAGATCCCGACCTGGTCATCCTGGATCTGGGCCTGCCGGGCAAGGACGGCCTGACCGTATGCCGCGAGCTGCGTGCCTCTTGCAGCGTTCCCATCCTCATGCTCACCGCTCGCAACAGCGACATCGACCAGGTTGTAGGACTGGAACTCGGCGCCGACGATTACGTCATCAAGCCGGTGGAACCGCGTGTGCTGGTCGCACGCATCAACGCGCTGCTGCGTCGAGGCAGGGCACCCGGCACAGCTGACAACAGGACGCTGCGCTTCGGTGCGCTGTCGATCAACACTGCAGCACGCGCGGTGACATTGAACGATCAGCCGGTGACCCTTTCGAGCAATGAGTTCGACCTGCTGCTATTCCTGGCCTCCGGTCCCGGCGAGGTCCGCTCACGCGAAACGTTGTACCAGCAACTGTACAGGCGCGAGTACAACGGCCTGGATCGCACACTCGACGTGCGCATCTCGCATCTGCGCAAGAAACTCGGCGACATGGGCGATCCCGAGAAAATCAGGACGGTGTGGGGTCATGGTTATGTCTTCGTGCCGGATGCCTGGTGAGCCTGAGCATTCATGGCGCGCCACTTCCTGCAGCTATACCTGCTGATCGTCGCCACCCTGGCGGTAGCAAGTTGGGGCCAGGAACGCCTCTGGCAGCAGAGCGAAGTCGCTGACAAGCCTGCGCAGACTGCGGTGCTTGCGCTGATCGAAGAGCAATTACATACAGTGCCTCGCGAGGACCGCCCGCGGTACATCGCGAAATTGGCGCCGCAAGCCGGCGGCGATCTCGAACTGTTCGATATGCGCGATATTGCCGGCGACGATACGCTTGCCCGCCTGGCGCGCGGCGAGCCGGCGCTCATGAGCGCGGAAGACGGTCGTGCCTGGCTGCTCAAGCGGTTGGCCGACGATGGCCGCATCCTGGCTTTCAAATACGCTGTACCCGACACGCGCCGCGGCTTGGTGGACTGGCTACTGGCGTTGCTTTTCTATGCCGCGATTGCCCTGGTCATCATGACCTGGTTGTGGCCACTGACTCGCGACCTGCGGCGGCTGGAACGAGCGACCACGACCTTCGGCAATCGCAACTGGACGTTCGACGCACCGATCAAGCCAGGCTCCCCGGTGCAACCATTGGCCGCAGCGTTCCGGCGTATGGCGGCGCGGATCGACAGCCTCATCAGCTCGCACAAAGACATGTCCAACGCGGTGTCGCACGAAATCAAGACGCCGCTCGCGCGCATGCGCTTCGAAATCGAGATGGCACGCACGGCCGCCAGCCCCGCCCGGCTCGCCGAGCACATGAACAACCTCAATACCGATATCGCCGAGCTCAATGCCTTCGTGACGGCGACGCTCGACTACGCCATCCTGGAACGCGCCGAAGTCGCACTGAATATCGCCGCGCATGACTTCACGTTGATCCTGCCGGCCGTCACCGAATCCGTGCGACGCAGCGCTCGACCGGAACTGACAATTCAATGCGAAGTGCACAGCAACGCGACACACGTCGTATGCGATGCCCACCTCATCGAAACGGTCCTGCGCAACCTCCTCTACAACGCCATGCGCTACGCACAGCACGAGATCCGCGTGACGTTCGCCGTGAGCAAACCTGCTAGCTATAGTTTGCATGTCGATGACGACGGCCCAGGCATCGCGGAAGCCGACCGGCAACGGGTATTCGGTTCCTTCGTACAACTGGATAGCTCCAGCAGCGCGCAGGGCAATGCCCGGACGGGCTATGGATTGGGACTGGCCATCGTGAAGCGCGTAGTCGAATGGCATGAAGGCAGCGTTACCGTTTCCCAGTCGCCGCTGGGTGGTGCGCGCTTTGCAATTCAATGGTCCGGCGATTTGCCGACTTCCGGCGGCCAACTCCGGCCCGATACCTGATCCAGACCCACTTCCTGTTTGCGAGTGCAAGTTGTGACGAATATCAGAAACGCCACGATCAACTCAACAGCCAACCCTGCAACTCGTCGCGAGCGCTGAACGCCACGGGGACTTCCCATGAGTCCAGTTACACTTTTTGGGCTTGAGCGCAGCGTATATACGCGCGTCGCGCGGCTTGCACTCGAAGAGAAAAGCGTTGCTTACTCGCTGCGTGAAGTGGAAGTTTTCGGACCGGACGGTGTGCCCGCCGAACATCTGCTGCGCCATCCATTCGGCCGCATCCCAGCGCTACAGCACGGTGCGTTCACGCTCTATGAGACCGCTGCGATCACGCGATATATCGATGAGGCATTTACCGGACCGGCACTGCAGCCGTGCGAGCCGCAAGCGCGTGCACGCATGAATCAGATCGTCGGCATTCTCGATTCCTACGCCTATCGCCCCATGGTCTGGGGCCTATTCGTACAACGGGTGAGCGCACCCAGAGAAGGTGGGACGCCGGACGAACGGGTCATCTCCGCGGCACTCGCCGCATCTGCGGTGTGCATGTCTGCAGTGGACCAGCTCGTCTCTCCGGGTCCTTTCCTGCTTGGCCAGCAGATATCGCTTGCCGATCTGCACGCACTACCGATTCTGCGTTACCTCTCGCTTGCGCCGGAAGGCCTCGCGTTGCTATCGCGATATGCGTCTGTGCTCCCGTGGTTTGAATTCATGCTGCGCCGCCCGTCAGTGATCCGCACCGGCAGCATCCACGAAACAGAACTGTGAATGGCCCTCACCGCGACAACCAGTGCCTCAAGCTTCTTCATTGTCATTCCCTGGTGTTTCGATTTTTTTGGAGAGGTAGAACTCGCCAGCGTTACTCCCGCCGCAATTCAGTTGTGGTTCTTTTGCCTTCAAGCGATATTCACGTGCGCCAGGGTCTTTGCGGCGTTATGCAGAGGTCGACGTTCCATGTCGTCGACGCGCACGGAGATCTGTCGAGAACTCTTACAATAGGCACCCGTTAGTGAGCCCCCGTTCGCCGGCTACGCACCTGTAAACCAAGTAGAAACCAAGACCTTCATGGCGCGGCAACCCTCCTCCATCAAAGTCATCTACGCCGCCCTGCTCGGCAATCTGCTGATCGCAGCCACCAAGGGTGTAGCTGCCGCAGTCACCGGCAGCTCGGCGATGCTGAGCGAGGCCGTGCATTCGCTGGTCGATACCGGCAACGAACTGCTGTTGCTGTATGGCCTGCGACGCTCACGCAAACCGCCCGACACCGCGCACCCATTCGGCCACGGTCGCGAAATCTATTTCTGGAGCTTCATCGTTGCGCTGATGGTGTTTGCGCTGGGTGCGGGAATCTCGCTCTACGAAGGCATCAACCACATCGCCAATCCCGTCGCCATCGAAAATCCCGGCGTCAATTACGTGGTACTCGGCATCTCCTTCGTGTTCGAAGGCACCTCCTGGTGGATAGCGCTGCGGGAGTTTCGCGCGGCAAAGGGTCGCCTCGGCTATCTCGAAGCGGTTGGCGTCAGCAAGGATCCAACGACCTTCACTGTTCTATTCGAAGACAGCGCGGCGCTGGTGGGCCTGCTCATTGCCTTTGCCGGCATTGCCTGCGCCAGCGCCTTCAACATGCCCCAGCTAGATGGTGTCGCGTCGATCGGCATTGCACTAGTGCTGGCTACGATCGCAGTCGCCCTGGCACGCCGGACCAAGGAGCTGCTGATCGGTGAGTCCGCGTATCCAGCCGTGCAGACCTCCATTCTGCTCATTGCAGGCGCACACCGCGGCATCGTCAAAGCCAATGGCGTACTCACCATGCAGCTCGGCCCGCACCAAGTGGTCGCTGCATTGAGTGCCGAGTTCGAAGATCAGCTCACCACGCCGCAGATCGAAGCGTGCGTCAACACCCTGGAAGCACAGATCCGGGAAGCCCATCCGGAAATCGCCGTGCTGTTCGTCAAGCCACAAACCGCGGCCACCTGGCAGGCGCGCCGCAAGGCCATCGAGGCAGGCGATGACGGCATGGAATGAGGCGACGCAAGACCACGGCCGACAAATACATTGCCGGCATACACAGAGTAGGACAACAATCAGACGCCGGCGGCGCGTTTGCCATCAACGACGACATGCAGGGGAACCACAATGAAACTCGCATCTGCGATCCTCGCGACGCTGCTCATCGCGGTGTCTATTGTCCCGGCTGCGCGAGCGGACCGGGAATCCAATACGCACACAGCAAAACGTGTTTTCCTGGAGAAGATGGGCCAGGGTCGCTTCGACAAACTCGATGAAATCTACGGCGCGGGGTTCGTAGCGCACGGTGCATCGCGCGACTACACGTTGGACGAGGACAACGAATCCGGCAAGGCGTGGCGCGCCGCATTTCCCGATCTCGAAGTAAGTGTCGACCGCACGGTCGCGAATGACGATCTGGTTGCATTGCACTGGAAGGCCAGGGGCACCAATACGGTCGCTGCCGCCGGAACGCCTGGCAAAGGCAATAAGGCACAGATCGAAGGCATGACCTTCTTTCGTTTCAGCAAGGAACGGATCGTCGAAGAGTGGAGCGTCATCGATATCGCGACCTTGAACAAACAGCTCAACTGAAATCGAGCCCAATGGCGCGTGCAGCCCGGCGTTGTTCCGTCGTATTGCCGATGAACCAGAACGTTGCCGCAGCCGCGCACACCGTGATGTGGGAGAATCCGTCGGCCTACGACGCGGCAGTGCTCGAATTCCTCAACGCCAGCGGGTGAAACGTGAGTAGCAATCCCGATAGTTCCGAGCTGTGGCCTTCCCTGCCCTACAAGGAATGGCGCGACACCAATGCGACGCTGCACCTGTGGTTGCAGATCGTCGGCAAGATCCGCCTGATACAGTGCCCTTGGCTCAATCATTCGTGGCACGTCGCGTTGCAGGTTACCGCACGGGGATTGACCACGCGCCTCATCCCCTATGGCACTGAATCGCTGCAGATAGATTTCGACTTCGTCGATCATTACCTGGTCATCGGCGTGACCAATGGCGGTGTCCGCAGCATCCCGCTGGAAGCCCAATCAACAGCAAGTTTCTACCACAAGGTCATGCGCGCGCTGAATGCACTGGGTGTGCCGGTCACCATCCGCACCACGCCCAACGAGTTGCCCGATCCCATCCCCTTCGACGAGGACGAGGTTCACTGCTCATACGATCGCGAGTACGCCAACAGGTACTGGCGGGTGCTGGTCCAGGCCAATCGCGTTTTTGAGGATTTCCGCACCCGCTTCCTGGGCAAATGCAGCCCGGTGCATTTCTTCTGGGGCAGCGCCGACCTGGCCGTCACACGCTTCTCCGGCCGCCCTGCTCCGCAGCATCCCGGTGGAATTCCGCACTTGCCCGACTGGGTGGCGCGTGAGGCTTATTCGCACGAAGTAAGCAGCGCTGGCTTCTGGGCCGGAGCGGAACAATATCCGCAGGCGACGTTCTATTCCTATGCGTATCCCGAGCCACCGGGTTTCCCCGCCGCTTCGATTCGTCCTGCGGCGGCGCACTTCAGCGACGTGCTCAAGGAATTCGTGCTGCCTTACGAGGACATGCGCAAGTCTGCATCTCCCGATGCCGCGCTGCTGGAGTTCTTGCAGTCGACCTACGAGGCAGCGGCATCGCTGGGACACTGGGATCGCAATGCGCTGGAACGGGTCAATCCAATGCTACGGAGCAGATGATGTGCAGGAACATCAGAACACTATTCAACTTCGCCCCACCCGCCACCGAGCAGGAAATACGCGACGCATCGCTGCAGTTCGTACGCAAGCTCAGCGGCTTTACCCATCCTTCGAAAGCCAATCAGGCCGCTTTCGACCAGGCTGTCGACGAAGTCGCGGCGGCAGCAACGACGCTGATCGCTTCGCTGGTGACAACGGCCGAGCCACGCGACCGTGAAATAGAAGCGGCACGCGCCAAGGCAAGGTCGGCGGCGAGGTTCGGAACAGCGACAGAAGCGAATGACTAGTGGGCGATTGTGCGAGTGAAAGTTCGCGCTTGAACAAATAGTCGTATCTGCGCGCAGCAACGATTCAATCGCAACGTTGCCCTTTTGCGCCTATGTATTCTCGCCGCGCATAGAGAATTGTCGCTGTCCGTAATCGGACCACACCTTTCTGCAGTTGTTCTCTGCAGGGGGAACTCCCCTGTCGAGTCGCTGGTTTATCGGTACGTGACAGCTACAGGAGATACCTTCATGAGAAAGACGTACATCGTTGCGACGGCGCTGCTCGCCGGCAGCTTGATTGGCAATGTCGCACTGGCGGACAGCGTCGGCCAGAAGACCGACGATACCTGGATCACCACCAAGGTGAAGACCGATCTGGCGAAGGATTCAGCCACTCCCGCCAACAAGATTCACGTCAACACCAAGGCAGGTGTCGTGGTACTGACCGGCTCAGTGGCCTCGACCGCCGAGAAGGAAAAAGCCGAGAAGGATGCCCGTGGGGTGAAGGGCGTGGTGGATGTGGAGAATCAGCTCAAGGTCGCCGAATAGCCCTCCACTAGAATCGAGAGATAGATGGATGAAAGACACGGGCCGCCAACCGGTGGCCCGTGTATTTCTCCAAGTGCTTCTTTCAAAACCTGACGCGGCGTTGCAATCGCTCGTTGCGCACGTGATGAATGTTCGATCAATGTTCCCAGCTCTGGGCGACCTCGATCCTTAGACCAATCATCATGGCGGACGGCAGCGATGAACTCAGTCCCGGGTTGTCGATGTATTGCAGATCGGCCTGTAACGCCACCCGCTTGCTGACCGTAAACCTGCAAGTCAGTTCGTAGTTATATTCGCGCCGCGAGGGTGTGTCGCCTGCATCGATCCAGCGCATACGCGTCGGTTCACCCAATTCCGCGATCGCTACCGCCAGGCCGATCTGGTCCGGCATCCCGCGTCCTTCCAGCCCCGAATAGACAGCACCGACGCCGTAGTAATGTCCCAGCTCGTTGACACGACTCTCGGCAGTGCCTGTGCGTGCGAATAAATTCAGCCCGCGCTCTGACCCTTGCTGCAACAGCAAGGGGCTTTCGATCAACAGGTAGGCTCCCGCATTGTCGTTGCGACGCAGTGGATCGCCGGCGCCGTCCACGAGACTGACATCGTCGAAGTCCGCCGTGTAACGCCAGTAACCTGCACCGACGCGCGCACCGGATTCCGATCGATAGTCCAGTTCGCCGACGATCAGCGCACCCTCGGTGCGCGATAGCGAGACGTCAGTGCGCTCGGGATGACGCGGATTGCCCGGCTTCGCATCGAGCACCGCCGCCTGGATCGTCCACGGTCCAGCCAGCATCTGTCCGCGCAGGGCCAGGCTCGTTACCGGAAAGATGGACGGACCGTTCTCACCGGACTGTGAAAAATCGGGACCGATGCCATGCGAGGGGTTGATGAACAGCTCCGCCGCCGCGATGTGGTCGAACTCCGAATTCAGATCGTACAGGCCGAACTTGATCGAGCCCGCGCCATGACGTGCACGCCATTGCGTCCACAGCTCGAACAGTCGCGTAGCCGGCAATGTTTCGATGTTGGTGATGCCCTGCACTGAGCCCGTCAGATCGTCAGAAAATTGACGCCCGTTGTTGTAGAGCATCGCGCCGAACAACTGCCAGCCGTCGAGTCCAAGCAACTGCCCCCCATCGACGGCGGCAGTCAGTGCGAAGTCATCCAGGTAGCGATCGCCCACACCCAGGCCGCCGGAGAAGGCCCGCCATAGCTCGGCGGTGTAAACCGCATCAACGCTGATAGCCGGTTCAACCACACAGCCCGGGCAACCGGGCTCATCCGCGGAATGCGCGGCAACAGGCGCCATTGCCGCAATCGCGATCCACCTCCACGCACGCATTACTTCGTCTCTGACCGGCGATAGGCAGGTTATCGGCTCGCGACGGCCCCACTGAACGCCGCGGTGCACCCGGAAATGCTGGAAAAGCCATGCTCCCGGCATAAGACATTCCCTGCAACTGCAGCCCACCATCCAACTTTTTCTCGCAGCGTCCGATACAGAGATCACCTAACGAGCCCGGACTGGAGCCACGGAAACTGTGATGCGGTGGAATATTCGATCGCGATTGATTTGCCTGGTTGCCCTGCTGCTGGCACTGATGGTGCTGGTGGGCATCAATGCTCAGCATGGAATGGGGCGCGCCAGCAAAGGGCTCCATAGCGTGCTGACCACGAGCCATGGGCTGCGTAACCACATCGAGAGCGACATGATGCACGACGCATTGCGCGCCGACGTGCTCGCTGCTCTGCTGGCCGCAAACGATGCCGAAGCGGCGCAGGTAAGCGACGACCTGAAAGAACATGCCCGGACGTTTCGCGACCTGATTGCGGCGAACAATGCACTCGCACTCAATCCTGAGGCCCGCAAGGCATTGACGGACGTCGGTCCGTCGCTGGACCGTTACATCGCCGGCGCAGAGGCCATCGTTGCGGCGGCACGCACCAACAAGCAGCAGGCGAATCAGATGCTGCCGGATTTCCTGCGCTTGTTCCGCGACCTCGAGGGCAGGCTCGCCGACGTCAGCGACCGCATTCAGTCGAGCGCGACCGATGCCGAGCAGGATGCCGAGCATGCGATCTCCGAAGCTGAGATGCTGGATACAGCGGCCATGCTGCTGGCAGCGATCGTGGCCATCGTCTTCGCCACCCTGATCGTGCGCAGTATTCTTGCAGGCGTCGCGCGGTTGACCCAGGCAATCACCCCGCTCGCCGACGGCAAGCTCGGCCGCGAGATCGTAGTCGACAGCGATGATGAGTTCGGCCGATTGCTGCTGGCGATGCGGGCGATGGACGGCAAGCTCACCAATATCGTCGGCAATGTCCGCGTGACGGCAAGCTCACTGCGCTCCGCAGCCGGCGAGATTTCCGGAAGCAACGACGATCTCAGCCAGCGCACCCAGGAACAGGCGGCGGCGCTGGAGGAAACGGCGTCGAGCATGGAGGAGATGTCGACGACAGTCCGACAGAACGCGCAGAACGCGCAGGCTGCGCAGCAACTCGCGGTTGGCGCGCGACAACAGGCAGATCAGGGCGGCCAGGTCGTGCAGCGTGCCATCGATGCCATGGGCGCGATCAACGACTCCAGCCGCCGCATCGCCGACATCATCGGCACCATCGACGAGATCGCCTTCCAGACCAACCTGCTGGCACTTAATGCCGCGGTGGAAGCGGCCCGGGCCGGCGAACAGGGTCGCGGTTTTGCGGTAGTCGCCTCCGAAGTGCGCAACCTGGCACAGCGCAGCGCCACTGCGGCGAAGGAGATCAAGAACCTGATCGGCGACTCCGTGGAGAAGGTCAAGGCCGGCACCGCGCTGGTCGATGAGTCCGGCAGGACGATCACCGGCATCATGGAAAGCATCAGGAAGGTCACGAACATCGTGGGCGAGATTGCGGTTGCCAGCGGCGAGCAGGCAACCGGCGTCGACCAGGTCAATAGGGCGGTAACCCAAATCGACCATGTGACACAGCAGAATGCAGCTCTGGTGGAACAGTGCGCTGCCGCCAGCAAGCTGATGGCATCGCAGACCGAGCAACTGCTGACGCAGATCGACTTCTTCGAGATCCACGGACAGCGTTCGCAGGCTACGCGTGGTGAGCAGCATCACGTTGGCAGCCCGCGGTCAGCAACCGCCGAAGTCATCGAGTATCGGCGCGCTGGATGAGTGAGATGAGAGGCGTACCGGTGACGAGTGACGGGTGACGAGCAAGAAGTCAGACCCCGTTCTTACCCGTCACCCGTCACTCATCAGGCCGCATGCATCGAATGAGTGTCGTCACGATGTCCGCTGTGACAAGCGAGCGCGAGCCATGTGTGCATCACGCCGCTGAAGACCAGGTTCACACCCAACAGGATACCCAGGGCCCATAACGCGGTGCCCGGCCAGCCTGCCATCAACAGCACGCCGAGCGCGACATTCAGTACGCCACCGAATACGAATCCACCCCAGCCGTCGCGAGGGCGGACTCGAGAAGCCAGCACGATCTGCAACGCGCCTGTTACGAACAGCAGAACCGCGACCATCAAAGTCAGCGCCGCGGCACCGGCCAACGGATTCAGCAGCAACAGGGATCCGATCACCAAGTAGAGCAGCGCGAGCGCTGCGTGCCATATCACGCCGTTCCAGCCTCGGGTGCGAAACGCATGCGCTCCGTACAGGATGCCGGCGATGATCAGCAGCCAACCGTAGGCGAACGTGGAGACGAGAGTACCGATGAGGGGCATCGCAATGGCTGCCGCACCGCCGATCAGCTCGACGATGCCCAGAGCCAGCAGCCAACCCCAATGCCGACCGAGCTGTTCGGCGAACCTGTCGGTATGCAACGGATAGCGCAGAGACATGGCAGCGGTCCTCTGATGGAGGGATGTGCCCAACAAATGCGCGAATCCGCCCACTGTTCCGTCGGTGCACCGCCAATCCTGCGCGGATATCCCGGAACCTACTCTTTGTTCTTTGAGAGCAGCCGCATCGAAATTGAATGCAGCCGTAGTGCCGTCAAGTGCGTAACGAGATTCCTGACAACTCACGACCAAGAGGTCAACCAAATGCCGCGCCGCATCGTACCGCCCCGCGGCTTCCAGGCAAGCGACTATCAACGTTGACGTCGAGCGATGACCAACCAGTTGTTGAACGGCGTGTTGCCCGACAGGGGCGTGAATTCGCAGTGCAATCCGTGCCGCGCCAGCATTCCAGTCAGTCCTTCCGCCGTCGGTTGAGCCTGCGGAGCGGTACTCATCCAGCGCGACAGGTGCCCTAGCTTGTCCGTGAATCGCGTGATGGCCGCGCGCCAACTGCGATCGTCCAGGCCGGCGCGAATGACCAGTTTGCCTTCGGGTGCGACGCAGCGTGCCGCACAAGCAAGCAACTCGTCACGCGAAGCGGGAGCGAGATACTGCAGGACGTCGAGAATAGCGACGCTACCGGAATGTGCCGGCAATCCGGCAGCGAGATCGGAAACTTCGAAACGCGCCTGGCTCAGACCAGCGCGGGCAACGGCGGATCTGGCGATATCGATCTTCCCGGCATCGATATCCAGCCCGAGATAGTCGAATCCGCAGCCGGCGGCCTTGAGCCACAGCGGCAACAGCCCGATGCCGCAACCGATGTCCAGCAATGGCACCTGGCTGTCGCGGAATACACCCTGGACCGCCGCGTACAGCGGATCGGTCGCGAGCTTCGAGCGCGCATACCAATAGTGATAGCGGCTGGGCAGGTAATTCTCTGCGATGTCGCGCCCGTGCAATGCAGTCATTCGAATGGGGTCCCGCCGGTTTTTGTGACGGCGAGTTTATGCAATGGCGCGGGAAAGGTCTGCATTCGGCCATGCGAGCTGCGGTTGGCCGACGTGCCCGCTGTGGTTATGGGACGTGTCCTGCTCCCGGAGCTATTTTCGGGACCGGGCGTGAATACGTCCCTGTAGCCCTTCGATGAAAACGTCCTGTTTTCGACGATCCCGAAAATAGCTCCGGGAGCAGGACACTTGCAGGCACTCGTCACGCTAAGAAAAAGAACGAGCAATCCGGTGTTCACTGCAACGGCATGCCTTGCTCTCACAGCGCTCGTCAGACAGAAGAGCGCTGTGAAACTTCCCGTCGCTGTTTTACCGCTATTGGGCGGCGGGTCTATCGGGCTGGGAAGTAGTAGTCGCAACGCTGGTGGCGTGTACTTCGGCAGGCGTTCCCTTGTGCCACCAGGCCTTGGCGCGTTCGCCAAGGGCATGCAGGTATGTGTAGAGCACCGGCACGATCAACAGCGTCAGCAACGTGGAAGTGATCACACCACCGATTACGGCGCGGCCCATCGGGGCGAGCAGTTCGCCGCCCGTGCCCACGCCGATCGCCATCGGCAGCATGCCGAAGATCATCGCCATCGTGGTCATGAGGATAGGCCGCAGACGCACCTGGCCGGCTTCGAGGATTGCCTCCTTCACGCTGCGTCCGGCGCGGATCGCCTGGTTCGTGAAGTCCACCAGCAGAATGGCGTTCTTGGTCACCAAGCCCATCAGCATGATGAAACCGATGATGGAGAAGATGTTCAGCGTCGTGCCCGTGAGCAGCAGCGCCAGGAGCACGCCGACCAGCGACAGCGGCAGCGACATCATGATGGCCACGGGCTGCAGGAAACTGCCGAACTGCGAGGCCAGCACGAGATAGATGAAGATGACCGCGAGCCCCAACGACGCCAGTGCGGCGTTGAACGTTTCGACCATCTCCTGCTGGCCGCCGCCCACATCGAAGCGGTACCCCTGCGGCAGCTTCATGGCCTTGACGATCTTTTCCGCGTCCGAACCCACATCGCCTGAGGGGCGTCCCTGGGCGTTGCCGTAGATCGAGATGCGCCGCTGCAGGTTGAGGCGTTTGATCTGCTGGGGGCTCGCTGTTTCGACAAACTCCGCCACCTGGCGCAGCGGTACGAGCGTCGGATTGCCGTCCGGGCCCATGCGATTGCTGGAGATGTACAGGTCGCCGAGATCCGCGCTGATCTCGCGATGCTCCTTGGGCAGGCGTGCGATGACTTCGTAGTCCTGGCCGTCCGGTCCGAGCCACATGCTGATCTGGTCTCCCGCCACCAGCGGCCGCAGCGCGGCGCCGATCTTGGCGGTGGTCAGGCCGAGGTCGCTCGCCATTTCGTTCTTGATGCGCACGGCGATCGTCGGGTTCGCGCCCTTCTCACTGCTCTCGAGGTCGGCAATACCCGGAATCTTCGCCAGTCGCGCCATGAGGTCCTGCGACAGCTCGGTGAGCCGCTTGGTGTCGGGCCCCAGGATCGAGATGAAGATGGGCTGGTTGTTCATGGCGTTGATGAGCACCGTGAGGCCGGCCATGTGCGCCAACCTCTCGCGCACCGTCTTCTCGATCTGCTTCTGCGTCGGGCGCTTGTAGATCTGTCGGTCCTTCAGGCGCAGCATGATCTGCGCGTAATTCTTGCCTTCGTCGGTACCCACGGTAGTCACCACGGCGTCGACGCCTTCGATGTCGCGCAGAGTCGCCTCGGCGTCGCGGATCTTCGCATCGGTGTACTGCAGGCTGGAGCCGATCGGAGTGTTCAGACGCATCATCACCATGCCCTGATCGTCCTCAGGCACGAATTCGGTACCGATCTTCGGTAACAGCAGGAAGCTGCCGAAGAACGAGACCGCTGCCAGCAGCAGCATGAGCACACGCGGACTGACGCTCGCCCAGCGTGGCAACTCCGCCGTTTCGCCACGTCGCGCACGCGCGCGTTGAGCCAGGCCCGGGATACCGTAACGCCGCCCGCTCAGAGCCCAGTGCAGCATCCGGTCGTAGAGCGCGTGCGCCTTCTCCACCGCGTGCTCGACACGATCCATGAGGCGGCCAAGCCACGGTACATACCGGAAACGCCCTTGCTGCGGATCCGGCCAGAGCGAGGACAGCATCGGGTCGAGCGTAAAGCTCACGAACAGCGAGACCAGCACCGCCACCGCGACGGTGATACCGAACTGGAAGAAGAAGCGTCCGATGACGCCACTCATGAAGGCCACCGGGATGAACACGGCGAGGATGGCGAACGTGGTTGCCATGACGGCCACGCCGATCTCCGACGTCCCTTCGCGCGCCGCGTCCGCGTGGCTCTTGCCCATGTCAGCATGGCGCACGATGTTCTCGCGCACCACGATCGCATCGTCGATCAGCAGGCCGATACACAAGGACAGCGCCATCAGCGTGAGGAAGTTCAGCGTGAACCCGAACGCGTGCAGCGCGATGAACGTCGCGATCACCGAAATCGGCAACGTAAGGCCGGTGATGATCGTGGAACGCCACGAGTGCAGGAACAGGAACACGATCAGGATGGTCAGCAACGCGCCTTCGAAGATGGTGCTCTTGACGCGCTCGACCGAGCCCTTGATCCACTCCGCGTTCGACCACAGCGTGCGGATCTTGATGTCCTCGGGCAGGCGACTCTGCAGATCCTTGATCGCTTCATCCACGCCAAGGCCAACTTCCACGATGTTCGACTGCTGCACCTTGTAGATGTTGAGCGAGACCGAACGCTTGCCGTCGACGCGCGAGATGGACTCTTCTTCGGCCTCACCATCGACCACCGAGGCAACCTGGCTCAGGTAGACCGGCGCGCCGCCCTGGTTGGCTACGATGATCTGTTCGAAGCCGCGCGGGTCCTTGATCTTGCCTTCCACACGCACCAGTTGTTCCTGGGCGCCGCGCGTAATGCTGCCGGCCGGCAAGTCCTGGTTGGCGGCCTGGATCGCCGCGATCACCTGGTCGACGCCGACACGGAAGCTCTGCATCTGTTCCGGCCGCAGGAACACCTGCACCTGGCGCTTCACGTCGCCGCTCACGATGATGTTGCCGACGCCATACGCGTTCTGCAGACGCTTGACGATCTGCTGGTCGACGAGTGTTGAGACTTCGCGCAGGCTGCGCGCGGTCGAATACACCACCAGGCTGACGATCGGCTGCTGTGTGCTGTCGTTGTTGGCGCGCGAGATGGTCGGTTCCTTGACGTCGCGCGGCATGCCGGCGCGGATCTCCGCGACCTTGTCACGCACTTCCTGCGTCGCCTCGACAATATCGACATCCAGGCGGAACTCGATGCTCATGAACGCCAGGCCTTCGCGGCCGGTGGCGAAGATGTTCTTCACACCGTTGACCGAGTTGACGACGTTCTCGATAGGCTTGATGACGTCGTTCTCCAGCGCTTCGGGCGAAGCGCCGGGGTACTGCACGCTGATGAACACCTGCGGCGGGTTCACCTCCGGCATCTGCTCCACCGGCAGCAGGCGATACGAGAACACGCCCAGCACGACCAGTGCGAGCATGATCATGGTCGCGAAAACCGGCTGGCTGATGCTGATCCGGGTGATCCACATGGTGTTGTTTTCCCTGTCGCGTGGCCGGCCGTCGGGTCAGCGCTTCGCCGCCTGTTCGCCACGCACGAAAGCGCTGGCGCCAGACTTCGCATCGCCGATGTCCGCAACGATCACGCGCTCGCCGGCACTCAGGCCGGTGCGCACTTCCACGTAACCATTGCCCTTGACGACAGGGCCCAACGAGACTGGCCGACGCGTGATCTTGCCTTCCTGCAGTGTGTATACAAACGCCATGCCGGAATCGTCGTGCATGGCGGGCACGGGAATCGAAAGCACCGGCTGCGTGGCTTCCAGCGTGAGATCGCCCTGCGCGAACATGCCGCCCTTCAGCGCGCGGTCCGGGTTGGCAACGGCGATATAGATAGTGATCGCGCGCGAGCCGTCCGTCGTGACCGGGTTGATGCGCTGGATCTCGCCTTCGAACTCGCGATCGCCGAAACCGCCGACCTTGAAGCGCGCCTTCTGCCCGATCCGCACCGCCGGAATGTCTGCGGCAGGCAGCGCCGCCTCCAGCAGCATCTGTCGCAGATCGACCAGGCTGAAGATCGACGTGTCGCTGGACACCTTCTCGCCGGGCTGCACCATGCGCTTGGCGATGGTGCCGGCGAAGGGCGCGCGAATGATCGCATCGTCCAGACCGATCTTGGCCACGCGTGCTTCGGCTTCAGCCAGCTTCAGGCTGGCTACATTGCCCGCATAGGCACTCTCGGTGGCTTCATAAGTGTTCTGTGAGATGTAGTGCTGCTCCAGCAGCATGCGATTCTTGTCGCGATTGAGCGTGGCGAGATTCAGGTCGGCGCGAGCCTTATCGACAGCGGCCATCTCCCGGTCGTACTGGGCCTGCAGGTTGCGCGTATCGATGCGCGCGATGACATCGCCCTGCTGCACATCCTGGCCTTCGCGAACGGTGACCTGCTCCACTTCGCCGCTGACCTTGGATTTGACGGTGGCCTGCACCACGGGCGACATCGAGCCCGACAGGGGCGACGAACGTGACAGCACCCGGGCCTCCACCGCGACCACATCGACACTGGCAAGCTCAAGGGGTGCCGACGCTACCGGCGTCGCGGGCGGTGCGGCAGTAGAAGGTCCTCGCAACACCAGCCAGGCAACCACGCCGGCAACGATGACCAGCAGCGCGACCATCCATCCCCTGATGGGCGATTGCTTCATCGATCCAGCCTCCGTGGAAATCGGCTGCCCCAGGTGCAAGGCGGAGTCGCCATCGCGTGTTGGCAATGGAGCGATCCGGGCCAGCGCGGATACCGTGTCCGCCGCCTCCGCAGCGGTATTTTCATCGAAAGGACGGACTGCGGCCGGATCCGTGCCGACCTGTTCCCCGAAGGCTGCTGCCTGCCTGGCGCTATTTTTCACTGCAACTCCCGCGTGGCGCGGCTGCATTGGCCGGACCACGGATTGAATACAATTCCCACGCGAATGCCAGAATGCCCAGATTACCCGCGAGTGACCGACCAAATCGGCAGCACCCGTCACCCTTTGACGGTGGGGTGCGTCAAAAGGTTACAGCCGAGGCGATTTTTTTTAGGGGATTGCCGCAATGCTCTGTCGCGGCGCGCCGATTCTACCGCGCCCTGCGCTTCTTGACGTGCCACACACGTCATACAGCCCGTAAAGCGCCACACCCTCACACAGGACAAGTGTTAAAGTTCGCGCCCTTCATTGGGGAGTAGCCGCCGCCGATCGCCCGCCTCGGGTTCAATCGGCCGGGGACGTGTCAACACACTTGGTCGCAAGACTATGGCACGTCCGGCCCTCGGGCCTGGCGAGACCGATGATGCGCATGCCGTTCATGGGTTGGGCGGGGGTGCGCGTCATCCGGTTTCCGCCCGACCCACAAGGCCAATCAAAATGCAGGCATTTCTCGTATCCCTCGGCGTCGTCGCATTAGCGGAAATCGGCGACAAGACCCAATTGCTGGCCTTGGTGCTGGCAGCCAAATACCGGCGACCGGTGCCCATCATCCTGGGCATCCTGGTCGCCACCCTGGTGAATCACGGGCTGGCCGGCGCCGTCGGTGCGTGGCTGTCCGCCACCATCGGTCCGGTCGCCATGCGCTGGATCCTGGGTATTTCCTTCATTGCCATGGCGATCTGGACGCTGATTCCCGACCGTTACGAGGAAGAAAACCCGCGCCCGCCCCGCTTCGGCATCTTCGGCACCACCGTCATCTCCTTCTTCCTGCTGGAAATGGGCGACAAGACGCAGATCGCCACCATCGCCCTGGCGGCCAAGTACACCTCGCTGTTCGCAGTGGTCGCCGGCACCACCGTAGGTATGCTGCTCGCCAACGTCCCAGCGGTGCTGCTCGGCGAGGTCGCTGCCCGCAAACTACCTATGCGAGTGGTCCACGGCATCGCCGCCGCGATCTTCCTCGTACTTGGAATATTGGTATTAGCCGGAATGGGCGCCTGATACGGCCAACTGGGTGACGGGACCAACTCCCGTCACCCTCCTTCCTCGTCACCCATCACTCCTGTCACTCCCGTCACCATTCTCCATGCCCCGCAACTCCTCCATCTCACCCGCCGCGCGGCCACTGCGATTGCTGCCTAAAGCGGAGGTCGTGGACCTTTTCGAACAGGCACTACGAGCCGGCGACGGGGTGAAAGGCGCTCACAGCATCCATGAACTGTGGATGCGCGGGGAGATGTCGGTGAATATCGAAGCGGCACTGGAGCGGCTGTGGATGCATGCATCCGAGTCGATTCCAGACTGGCTGCCGACGGTGCATGTCGACTGGCTGGCCCGCGCGTATGAAGTCGCCGGGCAATTCCGCAGCAGCAAACGCGGCCGTAGTAATGTTTACCTGGTGCTGCTCGATTACAGCGACAGCCGCCCCGAACCGCACGGTGTCTACGTCGGTATGAGCGAATACAGTCCTGCCGAGCGCTTCGACCAGCACAAAGCCGGTATTCGCTCCGCCGGCAGCGTCCTGCAACGAGGCATCGAAGTGCTCAACGGTCCGACGTTGCATCTGCAACGGATCAGTCGCAGCGAAGCCGCACGCATTGAAGAAGAACTGGCTGAAGCTCTGCGTGCGGCCGGGCTGTTCGTTCAGGGCGGTCACTAGCCTCTCATCGGACCCGCAGAGGAGGGCTACGGGCGACTGAAAACGGCAAGCAGTGACAGGACCACCACTCCCGTCGCCCCTGCTTGCCCATCACCCGTCACTCGTCACCCCTGTCACTCCTGTGACTTCCGTCACTCCCCTCCTTCGCGTTGCATCTGCAACGGACCGCCACAGAATGGCTTCGGGCTTCGGGCCGCAGCCGGAGACATCAGGACGGTGGGTTCGCGTCGTGAAGCCATCCCGGCGGGTCTGTATAGCCGTTATCCCTCAACGGCCATATACAATGCGGGCTTCGCGAGGCTCGCCCCCAAACCATTCCAACACCGGAGCAACCCGTGGCTTTCTGGAATCGACGCAAGCAGCTGAACTCGCTCATCACCGGTGTTGCCCATAATTCACTCAAACCCACCTTGAGCTGGCCGCACCTGGTCGGGCTCGGAGTGGGTGGAATCGTCGGCACGGGTATCTACACGCTGACCGGAGTCGGCGCCGGGCTGGCGGGGCCGGCCGTCATTCTTTCGTTCATCATCGCCGGCATCGTCTGTGCCTGCGCGGCGCTCGCGTACGCCGAAATGGCTACGATGATGCCGGTCGCCGGCAGCGCCTACACTTACAGCTATGTCGTCCTGGGGGAACTGCTCGCCTGGATCATCGGCTGGACGCTCATCCTCGAATACACCGTCGTATGCAGTGCTGTCGCAGTCGGCTGGGCTGGGTACGCGGCCGGCGTCATCAAATCGCTCGGCCTGCACGTGCCCGCTGCATTACTGGCAGGCCCGCATGCCGGCGGCGTAATCAACCTGCCTGCCATTGTGATTTCGCTGGCCGTGGCCGGATTGTTGACATTGGGCACCCGCGAAAGCGCGACGGTGAACCTGGTGCTCGTGGTCATCAAACTCATCGCCCTCGCCACCTTCGTCGCGCTGGCGTTGCCGGTATTCGATGCCGGTCACTTCGAACCGTTTGCACCGTACGGCTTCGGCTCCGACACCGGCAGCGATGGCGTCAAGCGCGGCGTCATGGCCGCCGCCGCCATTATTTTCTTCGCGTTCTACGGCTTCGATGCCGTATCCACCGCAGCGGAAGAAACCAAGAATCCCGGGCGCGACCTGAAGATCGGCATCGTCGGTTCGATGCTGATCTGCACGTTCATCTACATGGCCGTCGCTGCCGCCGCGCTCGGTGGCTCGCGCTACCAGGATCTGGCCAACAGCCCGGAGCCGCTCGCGATGGTGTTACGCGGCCTCAATCATCCGTTCGCGGCAACGCTGATAGCAGGTGCCGCGGTACTCGCCTTGCCAACCGTAATCATGGCTTTCATGTACGGCCAGTCGCGAATCTTCTTCGTGATGGCGCGTGACGGCCTGTTGCCGCAACGCCTGAGCGCGGTCAACAAACGCACCGGCTCGCCGGTACTGATGACCATGATCACCGGCGTCATCGTTTCCATCATTGCCGGATTGCTGCCGCTCAACGAGATCGCCGCGCTCGCCAACGCCGGAACCCTGTGCGCGTTCATCGCGGTCGCCGTCTGCATGCTCGTGCTGCGAGTGAAAGAACCGCTGTATCCGCGGACGTTCAAAACACCGCTACCGTGGCTGGTAGGTATCGTCGCCATCCTGGGCTGCCTGTATCTCTTCTGGAGCCTGCCGCTGGCCACGACCGTCCGTTTCTTCATCTGGAACCTGATCGGCCTGGTGGTGTACCTGGTTTATGCAAGGCACCAGAGCGTGGTGGGGAAGATGGAGAGTGACGGGTGACGGGTGACGGGTGACGGGTGACGGGCAAGATGTTGTCGCTGCCGCAAATCGCTTGTCACCTCTTTTCTCATGACTGGTCACTCGTCACCCGTCACTCCCCTTCATCACCCCATCACTTTCATCACTTTCATCACTTTCATCGCCCCCCTCACCTCACGCCCCGCAACGGCATGATCGCAACCGAACTAGATAGCGCCACCGCTCCGGCGGCGATGAACAGCCAGCGGTAGTCGCCACCGCTCAGCGAGAGAATCAGCGGGCCGAGCGCGGGCGCGACGGCCTGCGGCAGCGCGTTGGCCATGTTGAAAATGCCCAGGTCCTTGGCTGCGTCCAGTTCGCGATCGGGCAGCACCTGCGTCACCAGGGCGAGATCGCTGGCGAAATACATGCCCTGCCCCACACCGCTGATGGCCATTCCCACGAGATAGCCGCTGTACTGATCCGCCGCTGCGATTAGCCACAGGCCCAACGCGTACGCCGCGGCGGCGATGACCACGAACAGTTTGCGGCGATCCAGCGCATCGGAAATACGACCGGTCAACAGGCTGGCGATCACGATCAGGCTGGCGTGCACCAGCATTCCCAGAAAGATGAGGTGCGGCACCTCCGCGACTGCGTAGCCAAGTTTGTTGACCAGGTAGGACGGCTGATAGGTGGTGAGGAACGCCGTTCCCGCCACCAGCAGAAACCGACTGAGCCACGCCCACGCGAAATCCGGATGCCGGCGCGGATCGACACGGAAGGACGCAGCCACGTCCCGCATGCCCGCTCGCAAAGCCAGTGCCGGAGCCAGGCGTCGATCCGGCAGGATGAAGACGAGGCACAGCACCGCCGCCAGGCCGATGACGACCGGCAGCATGAACATCGAAAGCATGGAGCCCGCCACGGACTGCACCAGGAAAGTGCCGCCCACCTGCCCCACCGGCATGCATACGCCGAGCACCCCGGAAACCGTGCCTCGTTGTGCGGGAGGGACCTGATCGGGCAGTACTGCCACGATCGCCGCGAGTACCGCATTGAATGCGAGTTGCGCCAGGCACCATCCCACCAGCACGATTCCTATCGTCGGCGCCCACACGATCAGCAGCAGCGAAGCAGCTCCGCCGAGCATGCCACCGACCATCCAGGGCCGGCGCATTCCCCAACGCGAGGTGGTGCGATCGCTAAGGTGGCCAAAGAGTGGATTGCCGATAAGCGCGAAGATGGCGCCGACTCCCAGTACCAGGGACAGCTTGGCCGTAGCAGTGTCGGGGGCGATCTGGCGGACGCGCGCGTCGATGGTTACCAGCATCGGCGTCAGCAACGCCAGCCAGACACCCATATAAGCCAGCGCATAGATCGCGATGAAAGACCAACGGACACGCAGCGCGGGGTCGGCAGGTGGCTCATCGGCAAGCTCGCGACTGACGGTCAATGTATCGATGGCTCCCTCCTGATCCCGGGCAGCTCGTTGTACAAGCAAAGCCGGAGACTGGGAAGAGTGCGCTCACTCCCGTGTCCCCTGTCCACTCAGGTAACATCAGCGCAGGCAACGTCCCGACATGCGAGAAACTCCACAATGGCCGGCTCAGTGACTGCTCCGCGATGAGCACCCGCAGATCGAGTATCAACGATGTTGCGAAAGCGGCCGGTGTCGCCATCAAGACGGTCTCCCGCGTTCTCAACAACGAGCCGAACGTGCGCGAGGAAACCCGGGCGAAAGTGCTCGCGGCAGTCAAACGCCTCAACTACCACCCCAGCCTGTCAGCACGCAGCCTCGCGAGCCGCCGCTCCTATCTGGTCGGCTTGGTCTACGAGAACCCGAGCGCCAACTACACCATCGAGGTACAGCGCGGCGCGCTGGCTCGTTGCCGCGAAGGTAAATTCCTGCTCCTGCTGCACGAGGTGGCCGGGCGTGGCGACGAACTCACCCGCGATGTGCTGGCGTTCGCGAACCAGACGCACCTCGATGGCCTGATCGTCACGCCGCCGCTGAGCGAATCCGTGGAATTGATCGCTGCGCTGGATGAGCATGCGCTGCCGTTCTCGCGCATCGCTCCAAGCGACCTGAAACACCGTTCGCCCTACGTCGATATGGACGATGAAGGTGCGGCGCGGGAAATGACCGAGTACCTGCTCGGCCTCGGCCATCGCCGGATTGCCTTCATCATCGGCCGACCCGGCCATTACGCGAGCGAGTTGCGCCTGCTCGGCTACAAGGCTGCGCTCAAGGCACACAAGATTCCATTCGTCCCCGAGTACGTCCGGCAGGGCGATTTCCTGTTCGATTCCGGCCTGGAAGCGGCCCGCCAACTGCTCGGACTGCCAAAACGCCCCACCGCCATCTTTGCAGCGAACGACGACATGGCCGCCGGTGCGCTGATGGCCGCGCACGAGATGGGAGTCTCCGTCCCGGAGCAACTTTCAGTCGCAGGTTTCGACGATGCAGCCATCTCGCGCACCGTGTGGCCGCCGCTGACGACCATCTGTCAACCCACCTACGATCTTGCTTACACCGCCGCCGACCTGCTGCTGCAGCTGCTGGAAAGCACGCCCCCGAAATCGGTACGCCTGCCTTACAAGCTGATCTCGCGCGCCTCCACCGGGATTACCACGGCGAAGTAGCGATAACGCCGACACGGAACGAAAAACGGCAAGCGTCATTCGACGCTTGCCGTCTTCCTCATCACCACTCGTCACTCGTCACCCGTCACCCTTGTGACTTCTGTCACTCCTGTGACACTTGTGACCCCTGTGCTCCCGTCACTTTCTCATTTCGGCTTCCGCAACCGCAACGTGAACTGATCCGTCTTGCCGCGCAGCTGGGGATCGAACACCGCCTTGGTGTGATCGTCCGCCGGGTGCGCGAGAACGTCACTTGCCGCTTCGACGACGAAGCCGGCAGCCTTGGCGGCCTCCTCGGCGACGTGCTTGGGCACACGGTGCAATTTGGCGTTGTCCGCGCCGTCGTTGCCAACGTGATCGGTCACGCCGAAGACGCCGCCCGGCTTGAGCATGGTGTAGATGCTCTTCATGAATTCCTGGCCCATGGCGGGATCGCGGTTGTAGACGTCATGAAAGTTCATGGCGGTAATGACCACATCGACGCTGCCGGCCGGAATTTCACTCGCCGCCGGCAGGTCGCCATCGACACGCACCACGTTCGGCAGGCGCTTGCCGTTCAGCCGTTCGCCGAGGGCCTTGTCATACGCACCGTCGCGCATCTTGAGGATCGCCGGCGGATTCTGCGAATATACCTTGCCCTTCGGACCCACGGTAACCGACAGGACTTCGGTCATGTAGCCACCGGCGGCAATGACATCCACCGCGGTCATGCCCGGCTCGACACCGAAGAACGTCATCAGTTGCGCCGGCTTGCGATCGGCGTCGCGATTCCGATCGGCCTGCGGACGCGACGGATTGGCGAGAGCCTTTTCGAGCGCGCCAACCTTCCACGCCTTGCCCGCGGCCACTGCGGGCTGCCCGCCGGCTGCCAGCATCAACGCGGCACAGGCCGACATCGACAGCAACCAGCGCGCGCCACGCCTGCCTGAATTATTTGCAATCATTAGCATTCCCCTGAAATTGGATGGAAGTGACTTCCCCGACATCGTCGAGATACTGGATCGGAACTACCGTACATTTATTTCAGCAGCGGTGTCCAAGTACTCGCCCAGATAGGGACCATGATAGTCACATCGGCGATCGCAAAGGCAATCGCCGTGGCAAGCAATGGTCGCAAGGCTCGTCAAAGCTCACGATTGTGTGAATCACCACTGTTCATGACGGCGCTTTTGCATGGCGTGCCGTGCCAGTTTCATGGGAATCCGTGCAGATCCCTTTCCGGCGCTACTCCGCGCGCTGGCGGATGGCATCCGCCGGAATCGGTTTACCGCTGCCACTGACGCTCTGGCCGTCGTGCGCCCGCAAACTCCAGAAAGACAGCGAAGACACCATGGTGAGCGCGCCCAACGTCAGCATGGCTCCGTGCAATGCATGCGTGACGGCAAGGCGATCCGTTTGCGAAAGATCGCCGAGGTACCAACCCGCGATCAGCGAGCCGCAGGCCAGGCCGAAACTCATCGATAATTGCTGCAGCGAGCTCGCAATGGTGCTGGCCATGCTGGAGTTGCGATTGTCGATGTCCGCGAATGCCATCGAATTCATGCTGGAGAACTGCAGGGAATTGAAGAAGCCCTGCGCCAGTCCGATCAGAACAATCACCACCAACGGCGTACCCTCGTGAACCAGCGCGTACAGGCCGATCGTGACGCCGATCATCACCGTGTTCACCACCAGGATGCGGCGATAGCCGAAGCGCCGCAGCAGGCGCGGCGCCAGCAGCTTCATTCCCATGGCGGCGGCAGCGGCGGGCATCATCAACAACCCCGACTGCCATGCCGGCATGCCGAGCCCAAGCTGATAAAGCAGCGGCAGCAGAAACGGCAGTCCACCGATTCCCAGGCGGGTGAGGAATCCTCCGCCCACCGAAACACGAAAAGTCCTTACCCGCAGCAGCGACAGATCCAGCAGCGGATGTTCGGTGTGATTCGCGTGCAGGACGTAGGCGGCGAGCAAGGCGAGCGCCAGCAACAGCAGAACGCTGGTCGATGTCGTATCGAGCTGGTGTTCGCCGAAAACTTCCAGCAGCCATGACAGCAACGCAATGCCCGAACCGAACAACACCAGGCCGATGACGTCCAGCGGGCGTGCGACCTCGCTGCGATAGTCCGGCATATGCCGCCGGATCAGCCACAAGGCAGCCAGGCCGACCGGAACGTTGACGAAGAAAATCTCACGCCACGATAACCAGTGGACGATGAGGCCACCCACGGTCGGCCCCAGCAACGGACCGATGAGCGCCGGAATGATCACGAAATTCATTGCGGCCAGCAGTTCCGATTTAGGGAAGGTGCGCACGATGGCGAGCCGTCCCACCGGCGTCATCATCGCCGCGCCGATGCCCTGCACGATGCGCGCAGCCACGAGCATAGGCACATTGATCGCCAGTCCGCACATCACCGATGCCAGCGTAAATATGGTGACCGCTATGGCGAAGACCCGGCGCGTGCCGAAGCGATCGGCCATCCAGCCACTCACCGGAATGCCCACCGCCAGGCTGAGAATGTAACTGGTCACCACCGCCTTCAGGCTCAGCGGAGTCACGCCGAGAGTCTGCGCCATCGAAGGCACGGCGGTATTGACGATGGTTGAGTCAAGCTGTTCCATGAACAGCACGGTGGCGACCAGCCACGGCAGGTAACGCTTCACGACCTCGATCGATGTCGTCTTCATCCTAGCGGCACCCTTCAAATCGCAGCTCCCAGCAGCGATCCCAAAGTCGCTGTGACAGCCATCGCAAGCGCACCCCAGAAGCTGACGCGCGCTGCTCCTTTCCAAGGCGACGCCCCACCCGCGCTTGCGGCACTCGCCCCCAGCAAGACCAGCAGTATCAAAGAAGTTATCGCGATGAATACGCTGACCGTGGGTTGCGGCGCCAGCAGCGCAGTAATCAACGGCAAGCACGCACCTACGGCGAATGAAGCAGCCGACGCCAGAGCGGCCTGCACCGGTTGCGCCTGCAGTGTGCTCGTAAGACCAAGCTCATCGCGCGCGTGCGCGCCGAGAGCATCCCGATGCATGAGCTGCTCGGCAACCTGACGGGCGAGCGGCGGCTCGACGCCGCGGCTCACGTAGATATTCGCCAGTTCCGTGCGTTCCCCCTCGATGTCCGCGGCGAGTTCCTTGCGCTCGCGCTCGAGATCGGCATTTTCGGTGTCGGCCTGCGAACTTACCGAAACGTATTCACCCGCCGCCATGGACATGGCCCCCGCGACCAGCCCCGCGAGGCCGGCGACCCAGAGTTGGTTGCGCGACCCATGGGCCGCAGCGATACCGACCAGCAGGCTGGCGGTGGACAGAATCCCGTCATTGGCACCCAGTACAGCGGCACGCAGCCAGCCGCTGCGGTCCGAACGATGCCGTTCCCGATGATGGCGCATGAAAAAAGAAGTGGCGACGAGGTGACGAAGTCACGGCGGCAGGCAGTGTAAACTGATCTGCGTCGCCGCTCACCCCCGCTCACCGGCTGCCCTGCCCTGCCCTCGCCCACTGCCGTCACCGCGTCGCTCGCCCTTCCCCTTGGACACCGAACAACCCGATCCGCTGATCGTTCCCCACACCGAGCTGCCGGCGGACACCCTGCGCCGCGTCATCGAGTCGTTCGTGCTGCGCGAGGGGACGGACTATGGCGAAGGCGACTTTTCGCTGGAGCAGAAAGTGGCGCATGTGCTGCGCCAGCTGGAACGCGGCGAGGCGCATATTCTTTTCGACGCCAAGTCCGAGAGCGTGGATATTGTCAGGAAGAAGTGAGCGGTGAATGGTGACTGGTGAATGGGAAGATTAAAGATGGAACCGATGCGTCTGGGAGGCGTCGCTGCCGGTCTCACCCGTCACCCGTCATTCCTCATGCCTGCGCGTCCTCGTCCGACACCGGACTCCGGAAAGTGATGCGCGCCCCGAAGACACCCCGTCGCCCCCTCCGGTTCTCCCTGACCGCTCATCACTCCCTTTCCCCCTCACACATTCACCGAAGTCATTCCCGCTGCCGGATACCTTGTTCCTACAACCTGCGCACCGGTCAGTACCTGATCGATCTGCTGCAATTCATCGCGACTCAACTCGATCTTCGTGGCAGCGGCATTCTCATCGAGCCGTGCGATGCTGCGTGTGCCTGGGATTGGCACGATGTCCGGTCCCTGCTGCAGCAGCCACGCGAGTGCGAGCTGTGCCGGCGTACAGCGACGCTCTTTGGCAATTGACGTTACCGCCTGCACCAATCGCTGATTGGCAGCGAAATTATCGGGATGGAAGCGCGGGTTGTTACGACGCCAGTCATCCTTGGCGAGCTGGTCGAGTTGCTGGATGGCGCCAGTGAGGAAACCGCGTCCGAGCGGGCTGTAAGCAACGAATCCAACGCCACAAGCTCGCGTCGTCGCGAGTAAATCGGCGGCCACATCGCGCGTCCACAACGAATATTCGCTTTGTAGTGCAGCGATCGGGTGTACGCGCACCGCACGTTTGACCGTCTCGCTCGCCGCTTCCGACAAACCCAGGAAGCGAACCTTGCCCGCTTCGACCAGCCGCGCCATCGCACCGACGGTTTCCTCGATAGGCACGCGCGGATCGACACGGTGCTGGTAGTAAAGATCGATGTGATCGACACCGAGCCGTTTCAGGCTGGCGTCGCAGGCCGCCGCGACATACTCGGGTGTGCCGTTGATACCCAGGTATTCACCTGCGGGACCCCGCATGTTGCCGAACTTGGTTGCCAACACCACTTCGCTACGCCGAGTCTTCAGGACCTCTGCCAGCAGCAGTTCGTTGCGACCCACACCGTACATGTCGGCCGTGTCGAGAAAATTCACACCGCTGTCGAGGGAATGATTCAGCACGGCCAGGTTGGCCGCATGGTCGGCGGGACCGTAAAACTCCGACATGCCCATGCAGCCAAGGCCGATTGCGGATACGACCAGGCCATCGCGGCCGAGTGTACGGCGAGGAATGGCGGAAATTCGAGAAGCGGGGTTGCTCATGAATATCTCCGGAAAAGCAGAGCTGGCGGGCCTCGCGGACGCAACGCCAATGTGGCGGCGAGCGTAGGGCCGATGTGGGAGAAGAAGATTAATCTGCGCGCGCCTCCGGGTGCCATTAAGTTAAACCAATCCATCTGATTTTGTGCTTCGAACGCGGCGCTCGCCGTGCGATGATCGAGGCCGAGACGGGTGCGAGACTGAAGGGGTAAAAAAAACTGCCCCGCGGATGGCCATGGCGTTTATTCCCAAGCAAGTGACACAACCGGTCGCCGGCAGCGACCTGCCCTTTGCCAGCTACGCGCAGATCGTGCGGATGCTGATGCCGTTATCCCGCAAGGTCAGCTTCCACAATGCCGTCGGCGACGCACTGTGGATCAGCGATGGAATCGAGGAGCCGGAGCTGCGCGCGCAGATCGAAGTGCTGCTGGCCCGCTCCACCCTCGCCCATGCAAGCAATGTCGCTCTGGATCATGTCACCAGCGACCAACCCGAGCCGGTACACGTATTTCCGATTCGCACTGGCGGCATCCTGGCGGGTGCAATCGTCGTCGTCTTCGGCGAGTTGGCTGAGAACGCGGCGTACCGGCAATTTCGTACCGTTGAACGCCTGCTGGCGCCGCTGATCGAGATCCTGGTCCACAGCTGGGGTGCGCAATCCAGGGCGAAGAATGCCGCCGCGGCCGCGCCGAACACGCAGACAGTCGCGACCGCATCGGTCGAGCGACCTGATCAAGCGGCATCGCAGGATCAGGTCGCAACCGCAGACCGCGGCGAAGCTTCGGCTGACGCGGCAGCTCCGCTGCCTTTGCCCGCTTTGCTACGACGAGTACTGGCGCTTGCCACCCATCAGTTGGGCTGTGCTTTCGGCACTATCGTCGTTCCCGACCGACCGTTCACGCTCAGCCATCGCCTCAGCGCCGATGAGTCCGACCTGGCGGTCACTGCGGCTATCGACGCCGTTCGCACCCACATGCTGCGCTGGATGACGGTGCGTAACGAACCGCTCATCATCAATGGCACAGCACCCAGCGGCAGCCACTTTGGAACCTACAAAATCCTAGCGCTGCCGCTGCGGCCCGGCAACGGCCCGCTGGCTGCCCTGCTGGTGCTGTTCAGAAACCGCCCGGATCGCAACTTCGTCAATGCCGATGTCGACCGCCTGATGCTCACGGCACGGCAGATTCCCGCCGCGGCGCTCGCCGAGCTGAGCCCGGAATCCGTCGCAGCGGCGAAAACATCGACGCCAGTGCGCACCGTCGCTCAGCCCTCCGACGCCCAGGCAATGACGATGGACATGCGCGTACGAGCCGCGCTGCGCGACGACGCTTTCAACCTGTACGTGCAGAATATTTCACCGCTGCGCAGCGACCATCGCCCGGCGCGCTTCGAAGTTCTATTGCGCATGCGTGAGCTCAAGGCCATGCACGCACCGGCAGCTTTTTTTGCTGCCGCAGAGGCCGGTCGCCTGATGCCCGAGGTCGACCGCTGGGTCATTGCCAATCTGTTGCGTACGTTGCGAGAAAATGTCGGCGTGGTGCGTTCGGCGCGCCTGGAATTCTGGGTCAATATCGCCGCCCAATCGCTGCTGTCGGACCGCTTCAGCGAGTTTGTCGTCGCCGAGGTGTGTCGCAGCGGCATTCCCGCGGACCTGCTGGTATTCGAGGTGTCCGAAGCGAATGCCTTCGGCAATCAGCAGGCACTGGAAAATTTTGGCGCCCGCCTGCGCGATATCGGCTGTCGCATGGCGCTCGACAATTGTCGCGAAGGCCTTGGCACCTTCGGCGCGACACAGCGCTCGCTGGTGAGCTGCGTCAAGATCGACGGCTCGGTCATCCGCAACGTCATCGACAATCCCCGTTGCGCTTCGCTGGTACGCGACGTCGCGCGCCATGCAGCCGCCCGTGGCATCGAAACGGTTGCCGAATGCGTCGAAGCCGCCAACATCCACGACAAGCTGTTCGACATCGGCATCGACTTCGCCCAGGGCTTCCACATCGGCCAGCCCCAGCCCATCGCCACGCTCTTTCGCTGATCTCGATCGGGAACCGCTTGCTTCCGTGCGGCGAAAACGCCGCCCCCACTCGCTGCTCCGAATCAGCTAGTGGGTCTCACTTCTTACGCGTCTGTCGCCGCCGATTATTTTCAGGATTGTCGAAAACAGGAGTTTTCGTCAAAGGGCTACAGGGACGTACTCGCGCCCGGTCCTGCAAATAATCGGCGGCGGCAGGCGCGTATCCGACTTCACTCTCACGCAGCCAAAGGAGCCGCGATCTTCACGCGATTGCGCCCCGACCGCTTGGCTGCGTAAACCGCCTCGTCGGCGCGAGCGATCAGATGCTCGCCCCACACGCCCAGCATGTCGCTGGTCGCAACCCCGATACTGCAGGTCACATGGATCGGGTTGCCGAAACCTTCGACCCGCACGTCGGCGACGCGCTCGCGGATGCGTTCCGCAATGGGCTCTGCAGCTGACAAGTCGGCGCTGCTCAGGATCACCACGAACTCTTCGCCGCCGTAGCGACCGATCACATCGGATTGCCGCAATTCAGCCTGGATGGGTTCGATGATCGCTCGCAGGCAGGCATCGCCCGCCGCGTGGCCCGCTGTGTCGTTGATCTGCTTGAAGTGGTCGAGATCGATGAACAGCAGCGCGATAGGCAAGCCGCGCGCGCGGGCACGAAAACCAGCGGCATCGAGTCGTTCGACCAGGGAGCGACGATTCAACACGCCTGTCAGCGGATCGATCTGTGCGCGCCGCTGCGCGTCCGTCAAGGCAAGACGTTGTTCACGCTGCCGATCCGCGACACCCAATGCAATCAACACAGCGGCGGCCACCATCGATAACGGCAATCCGTAATAAAGCAGGCCAGCAGCGTCCTCGGCATCGGTAAACAGCAGGCGCACCGACGTGGCAATCGTGAATGCCTCCAGCAATCCCCAGGCGATCAGGAACCACCCAGCGGCCCGGCTGTTGCGACGCCATGCCAGAAAGGCGACTACCAGGGTGAATATGGCCGCACTGACGAAGACTACGTTACCGATGGCGGCAACTACGCCGCCCAGGCCGATCACCTCAGCCAGATTGGCAACGCTCAGTACGGTGAACGCAGCCGCGAACCAGCCGAAGACGGCGAAGACGCGTGGCGAAAATCGTTTCAGGTCGGCGATCTCGCGCACGAACAGACAAGCGACTGCGCCACTGAGCGCCGCCGTCACATTCCATGCGTATGAGGCTACCGGCAGCGCATAAGAAAGCAGCGGCCAGTCGAAGCCCTGACCGGAAAGATAGGAAACGTACAAGGCCTGCAACGAGAACAGCGTCGCGTACAACAGCAACAACTTGTCGGACAGCACGAACCAAATCAGCAGCGCTGCCAGGGCCATCGCCATCAAGGCGCCGAATGCCAGCGCGATCATGCGTGCATGATCGGTTGCACGCGCCAGTGCCTGGTCCAGGACTGCCGTGGAAAAGTGCAGCTCCTCCGAGCCATCACCCTGCGGCTTGACGTACGCGTACAGAGCCTGTCCTGCCTTGATCCCCTCAGGAAGCACGAAGAAGGAATCCTGCGCACCGCGGAATCCTGGCAATTCGGTGGCCAAGCCCAGCGGTACGCTCTTGCCCTCGTGAGCCGCGAATAGCCGGACGTCCAGGTGTCGGCCCTTATGCACGCTCACGACCGGAACACCGGCCGGACTAAAATCGGTTACGGCGCGCAGCTTCAACCAGAACGGTCCACCGCGACGGCGTGCGTCCCGAAAATTGAAAGCCTCGAAGCGGGAATCCAGCAAGCCCTCGAGCACCGCATCCGTGGTTGGATCCGGCACCGCGGCAGCCAGCGATTGAATCTCGAATGCCGGCTCGACAGGCGCCGCGGCGGCAACGGCCGTCCACAGACAGGCTGTCAGGCAGAGGAGCCAGGGCACCAGCATGTCACGCAAACTATCAACCTCCGTCGCAGCGTTTCCACGGCTGCGCAGGCACACCGCCGATTCGTTCAAATTCTGGCGCCAGTATCGCAAACGCAACGGGTGCCGCAAAGCAGCCAGCGCCGCTGCGATTACCCCGACCCTGGCCCTGGCCCGCACTGCCGACCGGCGCCATCCTGCAGCTCACCGGTCCATTCTTCCCGGGCAAGCACCAACTTACCATCATCGCGAAGCCGGGGATCTGAAGCGCATCACATGGCCTGCCGGTCACAACTTCGGTCATAACGCCGTCATACAGTGGAAGGGTCGCGCCGTTCGGGCGTCGCTCTTCGCCTGCGGCAACCGACGCATCATTTCGAACCGGTAACCGGCTCTTTTCGACACGGACGGCAATATCCGCCCGGCTCGTCCGTCTACAGAAACGTGCAGCACGAATCAGGCAAGCCTCATGGAAGCTCTCGGTGACATTCACAGTCCGATGACCCTGGAGCAGAACCAGAGCATCGTTGCGGATGTGAAGCGCGAGCGTCCGCGCCTGCTGCAATTCATTCGCCGCCATGTGATCGATGAGCGCGACGCGGACGACATCCTGCAGGAAGTGTTCTTCGAGCTCACCGAAGCTCGTCGGCTGACGAAGCCGATCGAACAGGTTGGCGCATGGTTGTTCCGGGTTGCGCGCAATCGCATTACGGACCGGTTTCGGGCGCGTCGCAGGGAAATGCCCTTGCCGCATGTGGATACGAACCTGGAGGAACCGGAGCCCACACTCGAGAGCCTGCTTCCGGATGCCGACGCGGGACCTGAAGCCGCATTCGCCAGGCGCGTGCTGCTCGAAGAAATCTTCATCGCCCTGGATGAATTGCCGGCGGCGCAGCGCGAGATCTTCGTGGCACACGAGATCGAAGGCAGAAGTTTCAAACAAATGGCGGACGCGAGCGGCACGAGCATCAACACCCTGCTCGCCCGCAAGCACGACGCCGTGCGCTACCTGCGACGGCGGCTGCGCATTATTTTCGACGAATACTCGGAGAGCGGAAGTTCATGAACATGCATCACAACGACCCTGGCCATGACGATCATGGCGATCATCGGCACCACGGCCATCGGCACGGTGTCCACAATCACAGTCATGGACACGACCGCAGGCGTTGGTGGTTGAAAGGCCTGGGCGTATTGGCTGTGCTCGTGGTTGCCGGTACTTGCCTGGGCTGGATCGTCACCGCGCTGTGGAACTGGCTCATGCCGACACTGTTCGGCCTCGGCGTGATCACTTTCTGGCAGGCGCTGGGGTTATTCGTGCTCGGCCGCATTCTCATCGGAGGCGTGCGCGGCTTCGGCGGCCACCGTGGTTTTCGTCATCACCGTCGCATGCACGAACGCTGGGAGCAGATGTCGCCCGAGGAGCGCGAGTCGTTCAGCCGCGGCCTCAAACGCCATTGTTCCTGGAACTCCGCCAGCACCAAAGGTCCGACGGGAGACGCGCTGGAAGAATCCTGAGCGGAAGGGATGTCTCTCGCAGAGCACGCCAAGCTCGCGAAGGGACGACCCGGAATAGTGCCCGTGCTACTCGGCCGTGCCTAGCTGTGCGAGATGCACGGCGGCTTAACCGTAATTACTCGATGCATGACCATGAACACGACGCTGCAATCTCACCCCAATCGCATTGTCTGCCTGAGCGCGGAGACGACCGAAACGCTTTATCTGCTCGGCGAGCAGCAACGCATCGTGGGTATTTCCGGCTTCACCGCCCGTCCCGCCGCAGCGCGACGCGAGAAACGCAGAGTGCCCGGCGTCACCAGCGCGCGGCTGAAATGCATTCGCGACCTGCAACCGGATCTCGTCCTCGGCTTCTCTGGCTTGCAAGCGGAAGTTGTTGCTGCCATCGCCAACGAAGGTATCGCCATTCACCTGTTCAACCAGCGCACGGTCAGCGGCATCCTCGACATGATCCGCATGCTGGGTGGCATGATCGGTTGCGACACGAAAGCTGCGGATCTCGCCGCGCGACTCGAATGGCGTGTCGAGGCCATTCGTGCCGAAGCGTCCCGTCACGAGCGGCGTCCACGCATCTACTTCGAGGAGTGGGACGAGCCCCAGATCAGTGCGACGGGCTGGGTGTCCGAGCTGATATCGATCGCAGGAGCGGACGACTGCTTCGCCGATCTGGCGGAGGCGCCGCTTGCGACGAACCGGCGCGTCGTCGATCCGCACGAAGTTATCCGGCGTGCGCCGGACATGATCGTCGGTTCGTGGTGCGGCAAGAAGTTCCGGCCGGAACGAATCCTCGCACGCAGCGGCTGGGAGCAGATCCCGGCAGTCCGGGATGGCGAACTGCACGAAATCAAGTCTTCGCTGATTCTGCCACCAGGCCCGGTCGCACTGACCGAAGGGCTAGATCGGTTACAGGGCCTCGTTCGCCACTGGCGGGATGCGCAACGTTCGCGCGAACGCTCGCCGGCTACGCACCGAAGAACTGCGGATGTCGGCCGCGGGGCACCGGCCGGGTTGACGCAGGGCGCGTGAGCGCAGGGGAATCGGACCGGGAGCGGGTGAGATTGGGCTAGCGGCCGGCCGCTTTCTTCTTCGGCTTGGATGCCGCGCCTGTCTTGGCCTTCTTGTGCTTGGTTGCGCTGGCAACGCGAACCGGCGCGACCGCTGCTACCTTCTTCGGCGGCTTCCTGGAGGTGGTTTTCTTTGCAGTCTTCTTGGTGCTGCGCTGCTGGCGCTGGGAGGCGCGGCGAGCACGCCGCATCTGGCGCTCCTCTTCGATCTTGTCCTGGCGCGCGAGCTGAAAAGCCACGCGCTGCGCTTTGCGATCCAGTTTCGCGGCCTCGCGTTCGCGCAGCGCCGCCTTGCGATCCAGCGCTCTTGAAATGCGCAGTGCGGCGCTCGCAATCGCACGCTGTTCACGCTCGGCTTTGACCTTGGCCTTCGCCGCGACCTTGGCCCGTACAGCCTGCAACCTGGCGGCCGCCTTCTCCCTGGCGATACGCACCGACGCGGGAACCAGGATTTCGCCTTTCGCGGTGTCCGAGCGATAGGCCGGCACTGCCGGATCCGAACCGGTCGGTTGCCCGTGCTTTTCAGCATCCGGTTGCGCCGCCGGATCGGCAGAACCCTTTTTCACGTCACCAACCTCTCGCGTCATGCCACAACCGCCATCATCGCAGATTCCAGGCCGCGCAGCCGCCTCAGTGCCGCTCAGCGGCGGATTTTGCTCGTTCAGACTGGAATTCCGAATCTTTGCGCCATTGCGGCCAACGACGCGAGTTCGCCAGCTCGGCGCCGATTGCATGGTATAGCGCCACGTCCTGGGCGGCGCCCCGCAGGTCCCAGCCCGCATCCCACGCATCGCAGGGCTGGTGGTAACAAAGCATGTAATCGGCCAGCCACTTGTCGCCCGCTGCGCGACCGCCCGCAACCAGATCTGCTCCACCGCTGATGCCCATGAGCAACAACACCGGTACGCCGCGCCTCGCCAGCGGGAAATGATCGGCGCGATAAAACAGGCCCCGCTCCGGCAAGGCTTCCGGCGTGATCGTGCGTCCCTGGGCGGCGGCAGCTTTGGCGAGATCGTCTTCCAGGGTGCTCTGGCCAGCTCCGACCAGCAGCACGTCGTGTGCCGGGCCGGCGGTCTGCAGGATGTCGAGAGTCAGATTCGCCACCGTTTTCGCCAGCGCGTACACAGGATCAGCCGCATAGGCCTGCGAACCGATCAGCCCGCGCTCCTCTGCAGTCCATGCCGCGAACACCAGCGTTCGCTGCGGTTTGGGCCCACTCGCGAATACACGTGCCAGTTCGAGTACCCCCGCCACGCCCAGAGCATCGTCGTTCGCTCCGGGTCGCACGGTGCGTCCGTTCGCATCCGCAGCGCCTACGCCGTAGGCATCCCAATGAGCCGCAAACATGATGGTTTCCTGCGGATGCGTCGTCCCCGGCAATTTCGCCAGCACGTTGTGGCTTTGAATTCGTGTCGATGTAACCGGCACATCCGCCGAGAAGCGCGCGCCCGGCAATTCAATCGGCTGGAAATCGACCCGACGGGCCTGCGTGCGCAAAGTCGCCAAATTCAGGCCTGCAGCGTTGAACAGTTCCGTTGCGGCCGCGCCTTCCAGCCAGCCTTGCAGCGCCAGCCGCTCCTCGGGCTTGCGCACCAGATCGTAGTTTTCACCACCCGCGGCAATGACCGTCGGCCAGCCGTAACCCGCGCCTTCCGTGTCGTGGACAATCAACGCCGCGAGCGCACCGCGTCGCGCAGCTTCCTCGTACTTGTACGCCCACCGCCCGTAGTAAGTCATGCGACGACCGCCGAACTTGCCCGCGACGGGCTCGTTGGCAGCGGCGGAAAAGTCCGGATCGTTCACGAGGAAGACGGCAACCTTGCCGTGCAGATCCACCCCTTTGAAATCATCCCACTGCCGCTCGGGAGCGGTGACGCCGTAGCCGACGAACACCAGCGGTGCGTTCTCAATGCCGATCCGATCCACGTCGCGCACCGTATTGATATAGATATCCCGCCCCTGCGTCAGTTGACGAACCTTGCCGGCCAACGAAATAGTCAACACGCGTGGCGTACCGACCTGGGTACGCACCAGCGGCACGAGTTGGGTCCAGCTACCGTTGTCGCCGCCAGGCTGCAGTCCCAACGAACGCAACGACTGTGTCAGAAATTCCACCGTCCGCTCTTCGCCCGCCGATCCGGGCGAGCGACCCGCAAATTCATCGGACGCCAGCGTGCGAACCGTCGCGGACAATCGCTGCGGATCGATGGGACCGGAGGGCGACTCGGCGGACTGCGCCGCCGTTATCCAGGCAATGCCGGCAAAAACTGGCAGGAGGTCTTTCATACGCTCGGCAATGGCACGAATTGGAACGGGCTGTGACGGCATTGGGAACTCCCTGGGTATGAACCGGGCGAACGCATGTAAGGCAGGCGGCAAACTCCGATGGATGTCCCGGTCGCCAGCGATCCCGGATAAGTCATCCCCGGACAAGTCATCAAGGATAAACGCGGACACCCGTCCTCGCACATGCCGAACGTAGACCACGCTGCGCTGCGAAGGAACGAGAGGGCCGGCTGAGGAATTAATATCGAGAACACTGCGGAGGACTGCATGAACTCGCAACCGCTTTCCATGCTGGCGTCGCTGCTCCTTTGTGGTGCGGCGTTCGCTCAGCAGGCGCCACCAGCGACTGAGGTCAATCGGCCTCCCACATCGGTCATGCCCGCGCCGACCGGCCCCGACAGCCCATCAAGTACGAGTGCGGACAAGGCCCCCGATGGCACGATTGCACGTGAAACGCCCGCCGTCGAGCCGGGAGCTTCCAGCGGCACCGCTGCTACGAAGATCGTCGGACGCGCTGTCGTGACGCCATCCAATGCACCGCTGGGCAAGGTCTCCGAAATCGTCTTCGACGCCACGGGTCAGCCGGCCTTCGTAGTGATCTCCACGCACGGCAAGACATCGGCCTTGCCCTATGCAATGGCCAACTCGATGCTCAGTGGCGACAAAGTCGTCATCGACAAGGCTCGCCTGCAAGGCGCCCCCAAATTGAAGGCCGGCGAGTGGCGCGACCGCTCCAGCGAGGACTGGAAAGACGATGCGATTCGCTATTGGGAACGGAGCTGACAGCGCATTTCAGCGCACGCATCCCGGCCAACCAATCTGCGATACCGACCAGGAGCTGCATCATGACCGAAGAAACCACCGACATCCGTCGCGCGATGGCCCAAAGCATCCGCGAGGAACAACAGCGTGCCGAGCGCCAGGTCAAAGCCATCGCACGATCCGCCAGCATCGATCTCGACCGCTTTGCGAAACCCGTGGGTGAGACTTCACAACCGACGGCGCAGAACAAAGCTTCCAAGAACAAATCGACGCGCTGAGTTCCCAGCTAGGTTTGCGCTGCGGGTACAGCCACAAATTTATATCCGACACCGCGCACCGTGAGCAGGTGTCGCGGGCGGGACGGCTCTGCTTCGATGTAGCGGCGCAGTCGGACTATGAAGTTGTCGATTGCGCGCGTGTCCATGTCCTCAGGCAAGCCCCAGACATCTTCCAGAATCTGTTTGCGCGAGACCGGCGCTCCATTGTGTCGAATCAGGTAGCGCAGCAGGTCGAGTTCCATGAGCGTCAGCCGGTGCGTGCCGAGCGACGTGCGCAATTCGAGGGCGCGAAAGTCCACGACCTTGCCATCGAACTCGAACGGCGATTCTTCGAGGGGCAGCTTATTGATCGCGGCTGGCCGGGGTTCGGTCATCCAGGAACGTCTGCGCAACAGACTGTTGACTCGCGCCAGCAGGATCTGCAGATCGAACGGCTTGGGGAGATAGTCATCGGCACCGCTGCCGAATCCCTTCAGTACGTCGTCCGGCCGATTGAGCGCCGTCAGCATCAGGATGGGGACGTAACGATTTTCCTGGCGTAGTTTGCCGGCGACCGTAAATCCATCCACACCGGGCAACATGACATCGAGTATCACCACGTCGGTTCGATCATCTGCTGCCAGCAGCTTCTGCAGCGCCGCCTCGCCCGTATCGAACCATACGACTTCGTGTCCTTCGGCTTCGAGATTGAAACGCAGGCCTTCGGCGATATGCGTTTCATCCTCCACCACCAGGATCCTGCTCACGGCGTGGCTACCCGCGGCAGGCGCAAGGTGATGATCGCGCCCTTGCCTTCGCCTTTGCTGGCGGCAACGACATTGCCACGATGTTTCCTGACGATGGAGCGCACGATGAATAGACCGAGGCCGGTTCCTTTGATCCTGGTGCGAGCCCAGCCCGCGCGATAGAAACGCTTGAAAATACGTTTCAGGTCCGCCGGCGGAATGCCTATGCCCTGGTCGCTGACAGTGACCAGCAATGTCGGGCCCTCACCAGCGATATCCACCGCGATATGGACGCCTTCGGGTGAATACTTCACCGCGTTGTCGAGCAGGTTGGTAACCGCGACACGTAACTCATCGGCGTCGCCCATTACGGTGGCCTCCCGAGGCAGCAATCCGTGGTTGTCGCAGCCCAGCGCGTCCGGGTTCAGCCGATGGCGCTCCCGCGCCGAGGCCACGCACTCCTCTACCAGCGCGACCATTGCCACCGCGGTCCAGTGTTGTTTGCGACGCTTCTGCACCGTCTCGGCAGCGCGCAGCACCAGGTCGACGCTCGACATCAACCGGTCCGTGTCCTGATGCATGATCCGGTAGAAGTCCTGGCGCTTTTCCTCGCCGACTTCCCGCGACTGCAGCGTTTCCAGATACAGCCGGATCGATGCGATCGGCGTTCGCAGCTCATGTGTGACGGCGTTGAGAAAGCTGTCGTGCTGCTCGTTACGCCGGATCTCGCGCACCAGGAAGATGGTATTCAGGATGAGGCCGGCAATGATCAGCGCGAACAGGACGATGCCGATCATCAATTGCACCGCGCCGCGCCAATGCAGGATCCAGGTGATGTTCAGCGCGATCGCGACGGCAACCAGCAGGCTGCCCAGCACGATGAAGAAGGCGATTGCTTTGCTGCGGCTGGTGATTTGCATGCCGGATGCAGTCTACCGCAGAGCTTGCAACGTTAGCGCCGGACGCGCGGATTCATGCCCTTCAACTGGCTCAGGGCGAACGGAATAAACCACCGGCTTGAACGAGCAATCCTACGAACGAACCTGCGACAGGATCAAGGCTGACGGAATAGCCGTCGACGCGTTCGGGATGACCCAACCAATTGGGCTCAGGGTGAACGGTACAAAACCATCCGCGGGCTCAGGACGACGAGCGGACGGTTCAGGTGGGCGTTAGAAACGTTCGACGGCCTCAGATGAGGCCGTCGGCGTGAAGAGATCGGGCGACGCGTGAAGTCAGTCTGTCGCCGGGGCCAGTGCACCGCTTGCCGATGCGTCGATATCGCGGACGCTCTTGTTCAGGCGCGGCAGCTTGACGTTGCGTGCGAGGCCCAGTAGGCGCAGCGTCTGGATCCCGTACCAGTTCATGTCAACTTCCCACCAGCGCAAGCCATGACGCGCCGATTGCGCATGAGCGTGATGATTGTTGTGCCAGCCTTCACCGAAGGTGAGCAGCGCCACCCAGAAGCTGTTACGCGAATCATCTCCAGTGACGAAGCGCTGCGAGCCCCACAGGTGTGTGGCCGAATTCACCAACCAGGTGCAATGCAGGCCAACCGTGACGCGCAGGAAAATGGTCCACAGCACCATCTGCCAGCCGAACACCGCCAGGATCGCGAAACCCAGTGTCGTCAGCGGCACCCAGTGCCATTTGCTGAGCCAGACGTGAAACTTGTCCTTCATCAGGTCGGGCACGTACGGCGCGAACTGGGTGGTCGACTGATGCATGGCCTTGCCGCCGAGGATCCAGCCCATGTGCGACCACCACTTGCCGTCGCGCGGGGAATGCGGATCGCCGGGTTTATCGGTGAAGCGGTGATGGATGCGATGCGTTGCCACCCAGAAGATCGGCCCACCCTCGAGCGCCAGCGTTGCGCAGACGGTCATCGTGTATTCGAGCCACTTCGGAGTCTTGTAGCCGCGGTGAGTCAGCAAGCGGTGATAACCCATGCCGATACCGAAGCCGCCGGCGACCCACCACAGCACCGTTGCCATGATCAGGGCCTGCCAGGAGAAGAAGAACAACGCCGCCACGGCGCCGATGTGAAACACGGACAGGAAAAAGATCGTGATCCAGTTGGAGTTCTTGATGCGCGCGATCAGGTTGGTGATCAAGGTTGCGTCCTCGCCGTGCCGGTCAGATGAGCGGCGGCCGTGGGATTCCTCCCCTGCCGCAGATGCACATAACCATAGCAACGTGGATCGGACGCACTGTAATAGTTGTGTAATTTCGCGCCGACTGGGAGCAGGCGTGGCAAGCAAAAGCCCGCTGGTGGCGAGGGACTACGTCCCGCCACCGATGGTTATGTAACCTGGTTGCCCCTCCTACTCACACCCGTCACTCGTCACCCATCACTCATCCCTATTGAATGTTCTGTGACCGCAACACATCAGGTGTATTGAGCGCCATCGTCGACTCCATCCACTTGCGGACCCGACCGGCATCGGCAACGCGGCTGTTCTTGCCGACCGAATGCAACAGCACCATCACCACGGCGCGCTCCTTGATGAGCGCCTTCATCACCAGGCAACGCCCGGCGTCCACGGTGTAGCCCGTTTTCTGCACCATGATGTCCCAGTCGGACTTGGTGACCAGCGAGTTGGTCGTATGGAACTCGACCATCTGCCGGCCCACCGGGACCGTATAGCTCTGGTAGGTAGAGAAGTTGCGGATCGTCGGATTGTGAGAGGCGGCGCTGACCAGCTTGATCAGGTCCGCGGCGCTGGAAACGTTCTGGCTGGAGAGCCCGGTGGGCTCGACGAAATGGGCGCTGGTCATGCCCAGCTCGCGGGCCTTGGCGTTCATGGCCGGGATGAATGCATCCAACCCGCCCGGATAGTTACGTCCCAGTGCATGCGCTGCCCGGTTCTCCGAGGCCATCAGCGCCAGGTGCAGCAGGTCCTTGCGGGTCAGCTCCGTGCCCGGCGCCAGGCGTGAGGTGGTGCCCTTTTCGGTATCGCGATCGTCGTTGGTGATTTCGAGGTACTCATCCATCGGCTGGCCGGCTTCCAACACGACCAGCGCCGTCATCAGCTTGCTGATCGAGGCGATGGGCATGGGCACGTCCGCATGCTTCGAATACAGGACGGAGGAATCCTCGGCATCGATGACCATCACGGAGCTGGACTTGAGGTTCAGCTTGCTGATCTGCTTCTGTACGCTGACAGCCGGTTTTTCATGAACCGCCTTGCGGTGCCGGACTGGAGTTGCCTTGGGAGACAACGCGTATTCAGCCGCGGTGGGATCGTTGGATGCCTGATGTGCCGATTCGGGGACCGCGGTACCCGCGAAGACGGCGCCGCTGGCCAGGAGCAGTGCCGGTGCCACGAGGGCTGCCAAGGTGTGGTGCCAGGGGCCGGAACGCCGGTTTTTGCCGTTATTCTTGTTCACAGTCGGGTTCACGTTGCCGTTCCGGGCAAGCCTTCGGCCTGCCGTGCTCAGGTTGCGGGGTATGCAGAATTGCCGTTGCCAGTGATGCGACCGTGCACCAGACACCATGACCTAAGGTGTCGGCAGCAGCGGGCGCCTCCTTGAGGACAACCTAATCGATTCACCCAAGCCGGGACTGTGAGCGTTTCCCCTGTTCGAATAGTCCGAAACCCCGAAGCACAGCTAACGGCGAACCGCTACGCACTCGCTAGTGGGTTATCCGGGGATTCATCGCACCGGCGACACTCGAGGGTCGTGCCGATCGCCTTGCTGCGACCTTCCGGCGTGGTGACCCAGACTCGGACGAACCAGGGTGGGTTGTGGCGCACGTGCTGTTGATGACCGCACTCCAGCTCCGCAACCCAATAGGCTTCCTCGTCCTGATGATAGTCAACGATGCGGCGCTGCATTATTAAATTCTATAGCGACTGCGCAGCGAGTGTTGCATCGACTACTGCATCGGACTTCCCTCAGCTATCGGACAGCGGCTTCCCTGCATCGGCTACTGCGTCGAGACCGTGCGTGGATCGACGGCCTCCTCCTGCGGGGTGAGCACCCAGAAGATGATATAGACGAGGATGCCAGGGAACGCCGCCGAGAAGATCGAGATCAGCACGTACAGAACGCGCGCCAGCGTGACATCCATGCCGAAGTACTCGGCCAAGCCACCGACAACGCCGGCGATCACGCGGTGCGACCGGGAGCGCCTGAGGGGAGCATTGAAGCCAGTCATGCGAGTAAGCCTCCTGTCATGTCTCGTAACGCCGAAGGTGCGACCCAAAAGACGCGACCTATGAGCGACCCGATGTGCCATCAGGCGACGCCATGATCGGACGGTCCGCCGTCCACAGGAAGCGTCCGTCGGCCAGCCGCGGCGTGACACCGGCCAACCTGCGGGGCCGGCGGCGAAAACGCCGGTATATCCCTCTGAAAAGCATTGCTGAAAGGCATTGCCGCTAACCGCAACGCGCCGGGGTTTGCGATGGCTCCCTTCGCCTCCCGATCTGGCGACCCGGATTCTTCTCGCAGCCAGGACCTCACGGCCGGCTCACACCAGCTCACGACTTGCCTCCAGCAGGCTAGACTTCAGGTATCTACCGCAAGCGTCGAGGCGAACTTGAAACCTAAAACCATAGTCGCGATCCTGGGTTTGCTGCTGACATCGCTCGCCGGACCGGCCAGCGCGAAGGACGTCGTCATCCATGCCGGCACGCTCATCGACGGCGTATCCGATACGCCGCGGCGGCAGGTTTCGATCCTGCTGCGCGACGACCGCATCGTGAGCGTGGAGCAGGGATTCAACTCGCCCGCCGGTGCCGAAGTGATCGATCTCTCCAACGCCACGGTGCTCCCCGGCTTCATCGATTGCCACGTTCACATCGCAGCGAAGCTGCCCAGCACCACCAATGCCACCGAAGACTGGTTGACGCATTCCGCGCTGGATCGCGCTTTCGATGCCGCCTTCTTCACCCGCCAGATGCTGCAACAGGGCTTCACCAGTGCACGCGACGTCGGCGGCGGCGATGAAACGGTCGCGGTACGCAACGCCATCGAAGCTGGCAAGATCGATGGGCCCCGGCTGTGGGTTTCGCTCGAGCCGCTGGGTCCGACGGCGGGGCACGGCGATCCGCGCAGCGGCATGGATCCCGGCCTGACGCATGCTGGATGGGACAACGGTATCGTCGATACACCGGAACAGGCACGTATCCGCGTGCGGGAACACAAGCGTCGCGGCGCGGACCTGATCAAGATCATGCCTTCGGGCGGCATTGCCTCCACTGGTGACGATCCGCGCCAGCAGCTCATGACCAACGAAGAAATGCAGGTCGCCATCGCAACGGCGCATTCGCTCGGCATGAAGGTCGCCGCCCATATCTATCCGGCCGGCGCCATCGAGAACGCTGTGCGCGCCGGCGTCGATTCGGTCGAGCATGGCTCGTTCGCCACCGCCGAAACCTTCAGCCTGATGAAAGCGCATGGCACCTATCTCGTGCCTACGCTGTCCGTCTTCGAGGTCTTCTATGTCGCCGCACGCGACCACCCGGAACTGCTGACGCCCGGCACCGCCCCCAAAGAACTCGCGAACGATCTGCTGCCGAAGCGTAACTTGCCGTTGGCAGTGAAGTCGGGAGTGAAGATCGCCTACGGTACCGATCTGGGCGAAGGCAATCACGCCATGGAGTTCGGGCTGCTGATCGCCAATGGCATGAACGCGATGCAGGCCGTATTCGCGGCAACCCGCAATGCCGCCGATCTTATCAACGCCTCCGACCGCATCGGCTCCATCCAGGCGGGACGCTACGCCGACATCGTCGCCACGGCGGGCGACCCGCTCAAGGATCCGAAGGAATTCGAGCGGGTCCGCTTTGTGATGAAGGGTGGCGTGGTGTATCGGCGCGATGGGGTGGCGATGGGGTGGTAAGAGATATGTGATGTAGGTGATGTAAGTGATGGAGGTGATGTCGGCGCCGTGAAGACTGCACGTACTGACCCCCATCACACTCCATCACCTGTATCACTTACATCATCTGTCCCGCATCAGAAATCCATCCCGAGCTCGGCGCTGAACGTGCGTTGCGTGTAGGGATGGAATGCCCAGTATTCCTCGTTGTTCAGATTGTCGATGCCCAGCGATGCAGTGATCCGCTCGCTCACTTTGTAACGCACGCGCACGTCGGCAACGAAGAAGCTGCTGGTGCCGGTATAAGTGAACCCGTTCGGATCGCTGTTATCCAGCGTGTTGTATTGCCTGCCGCTGTACCGTGCTCCTAGCGTGTACGTCCATTTATCGCCCATTTCATAAGTGGCCAGCAGGTTGGCGCGCCACTCCGGCACGCGCGGCTGCCATTTACCGACGCTGGCGGGGAAGTTGTCGTTCTGCACGATTTTCGAGCGCGCGTAGGTGACGCTGCCGGACAAAGAGAACCCGGCGATGCCGACATCGTTCGCCTGATACGCAAGCTCCACGCCACTGGTACGGATATGGTCGACGTTCTGGATGCTGGTGATTGCCGGCGTGACCGTGACATTGGTCTGCGAGTACAACGCATCGCGCGTGTCCTCGTGGAACAGCGTGCTGCGTAAGAGTCCATTCGCCAGCTCGCGCTGCGCCGTCAACTCGCCCGTCCACGATTTCTCCGGCTGCAGATCCGGATCGTTGTTGACGATGACGTCGGTCGAAATCGTGCCCTGGTACAGCTCCGAAACCGTCGGGTTGCGCACCGCCCTGCCCACCGACGCCTTGAGTTCCCACAGCGGGGCAACCTGGTAGGCGATGGCGAATTTCGGCGAAGCGGAATTCTCGTTGCGTTCCGCGAAGGACCGGAGCTGCCCGGCAGGTGTCGTCGCATCCGCCAACCCACCATCGAAAGCCTGCCAGTTCTCCAAGCGGATCCCCAGCGTCGTTCTCCAGTCCGCCGCAAAGCGCCACGTGTCTTGTGCGTACACGCTCTGCAGCATGGTCTCGCCACGAAACTCGGAGAAGCGGCTGCCTGCACCGCCGTTGATCCAGTTGTCCGTATTGGAAACCAGCGTGCGCAATTTGAAGTCGTCGCGTTGATAACCGAACTCCACCACGTGGGCGCTAGCGGAATTTCCCGCCGCTGCCCCAACCGGTAGACCAGGACGCCAGGTCGCTTTCAATGCCAGCGTATTCCAGCCCGTACCGTTCTGGTCGGTGATGCGACCGGCTCCGCCACTATTGGCCGCAGGCAACGCCACGACCGGTGAACGCGAAATGTCCTGGGCAAAGTCGTACAGGCTTGCGGCAACCTCCCAGTCCCACGCACCCTGGGTGTTGGACTTGATCGACAGCCCGTGCATCAGGTGCTCGATGGCTCCCCGGTTCGGCGCAAAGTCGGCGGGCAGCAGCGAATACTGGCGTCCGTCGACATTGATATTGCCGCTGTAGACCGGGTTGCCGGCGGCGTCGCGCAAATAGGAATCTGAATTGCGCGTCAGCTCGTTACGCCACCAGCCAAGCGTATAACTGGCGCGCAGCGTCGGCGAGAAGTCATACGCCAGCTTCGCCTTGGCGTGATCCTGCACGGTATCGATCTGACCCGTCGCGCCAAGGATCAGCCAGTCCTGGTTCTTCGGATTGCGACCGGGAACGGCACCCGTTACCGGCACGCCACCATTGCCGGCAATACCGGCGCTCAACAATCTGTTGGCGAACGTAATGGGATGGCCATCGCTGTCCAGGCGGTTGTAGCTCAGCCACCAGGACCAGGCTCCGTTGCGGTCGCCCAGCGACGTACTACCCTGCCAGCCGGTGAAACCGTCGTGCGTCCCGTACATGCCAAAATCTTCGCCGAAGCTCGAGGCCCGCATGTGCGCTTCGAACTTCGTCGGCATGCGCGTTACATAGTCGACGACGGCGCCCACCGAGTTACCGGAATAGGCCGCCGAGAACGGCCCATACAGCACATCCACGCGTTCGATCTCTTCGGGCGTCACCATACCCCAGCGCGGTGTGAACGTCTGGCTGTTGCCGAGCAGGTTGGAAAGCAGGATGCCATCGGCATACACCAGCGACCGCGCGCTGTTGTTCGTTCCCGAAGCACGGGTTCCCAACACCGCGTGATCGAAATCGCCGATATAGCGCTTGCGCACCAGCAGGCTCGGAAAATATTTCAGCGCATCCTCGCTGTCGGTCGCGTTGATCCGCTGCTGTACCTCCTCGCCCGTGACGCCTTCTATCGTCGTGGGGATCTCGGTGGGCAGAGAGGTGGGACGACCGCCGAGGACTGTGACGGTTCCCAGTGTTCTTATCTGATCAGGCGTTCTCACCTGATCGGGCTCGGCGCGGGCAATAGCATTCGACAATACCAGTGCCGCGCCCAGCACCGGTACATGACAACGGATACTCATACCAATCTCCGTAGCTGCAGCGACGCGAGTCGCTGCATGGAAAGCATGACGATGGCGGCCTTGCGGCCACCATCAACGATCGATCCTTATGCTTTCAGGAGAACAGCGGCGGACCGCGGATGCGGTCGGTACGAATCGGGCCGGCACTGAAGACCGGCGCGGAAGAGAACTCGACGCTAGCGACGGCTGCGACCACGGTCGCCAGCGACACAGGAAGCAGGTCGGTGACGATCGCTGCAACGGCGACGCCGAACGGGCATGGCGAGTCGAAATGTTTACCGGCGTGATGCGCCGCATGCGGATCGACCGCATTGCCATCCGCCATCGGCATCGCATGGCCGGCGTGCGCCGCACCATGCATTGCATGATCCGCCGGCATCATGTGATCTGCCGGCATCTGGTCTGCCAGCATTGGGACCTGTGCTGAGCAGAACGTCAGCTCCAGTCCATTCGCCGCGGTCGATACCATGAAGCCGGCGGGCACGAATGCGCGCAACACCAGCAGTGGCAGCAGCCACAGGACACAGCGTTGGAAAAGGCGGCGATTCATGGAGTGCGGAGTATAGGCGCGTCTAGACAGCTAAGTGCCACCCGCAGGGACAAATGTTCTATCGTGCAGCGCGCAACGGCATCTCACCGCTGGCTGTAGCCTGTAGCCCGTCGCCCTCCCTTCTCTCTTCCCATCCCCTCTCACCCGTCACTCTCGCTCTTCACTGCCTCCCCGGCATCAAGCGATAACCGATCCCCGGTTCATTCACGATGTACTTCGGTACACCCTGATCGTCGCCGAGCTTCTCCCGCAGCTGGCCGACATAGACACGCAGGTACTGGACGTCCTCGCGATGCGACGGGCCCCACACCTTCTCCAGCAATTGCCGGTGAGTGCAGACACGACCGGCCGCTCGCGCCAGCACCAGCAGCAGGTCGAACTCCTTCGGGGAAAGCTTGATGAGTTCGTTATCCAGACGTACCTCATGCGCAGGAACGTCGATACGCAGTGCACCGACGGCGATAACGGGATCGGCGGGCTCACCGGAATGCGCACGCAACGACGCACGAATCCTGGCCAGCAGCTCGGCCGTGCTGAACGGCTTCTGCACGTAGTCGTTCGCGCCGGCATCCAGAGCGCTGACTTTGTCGGACTCATCGGAGCGCACCGACAGTACGATGACAGGCAACTGGGTCCAGACGCGTACGGCGCGGATCACGTCGAGACCGGAAATGTCGGGAAGGCCGAGATCGAGCAGCATCAGATCCGGCTTGCGTCCCGTGCACGCTTCGATTGCGGCACCGCCGGTTGCCGCTTCGAGCGGTTCGTAGCCGGCGGCCTTCAACGTGATGCGCAGGAACAGGCGAATCTGTTCTTCGTCGTCGACTATGAGAATGGTGGGGCGTGCGGACATGGGAGAAGGATAGCGAGAGATAGATAGCAGACGGAATATCGGTGACGGGCGAAAGCAAAGGACTACCGGGTTACAGGCTACAGGCTACAGCCAGAGAAGAAGTCCGAATCTGGCTTCTGGCTGTCGCCCGTAGCCCGTGGCCTGTCGCCGCGGCTTTCGTCTGTCCCCTCATCAGACTCCCCATCACAGGCTCGCCGGCAGCGCTATTTCGATGGTTGTCCCTTTCCCATCCGGCCCCTCCTTCGCACGGATCGTTCCGGCCATCGCTTCGACGAACCCCTTGCAGATCGACAGACCCAGCCCGGCTCCGGCGACGCCGCTGTCGCGTTGCTCGGCACGCTGGAACAGATCGAACACGCGATCGCGTTCGGCGGCGGGAATACCCGGCCCCTGGTCAATGACCTTGATATGAACGCTGCCTTGCACGGTATGCGCCTCGATGCGGATCGGTGTGCCCGCAGGTGCGTACTTGACCGCGTTCTCCAGCAAGTTCACCACTACCTGCCCGAGCAAAGTCCGGTCCGCGCGAACCGCAGGCAAATCCGCTGGCAGGCGCGTCTCGATTTCATGCGCCGTCAACAAGTCAGCCAGTCGCGAGACCGATTCGCTAACGGCGTCGCGTACATCGACTGCCGTCAGCCGCAATCCCAGTGCGCCGTGCGACAACCGCGTCATGTCGAGCAGATTCTGGATCAGCCGGTCGAGACGTTCCGCCTCTTTGGTCGCGGCGCCCAACAGTTGCGAGCGATCGGCGTCGGGTATCTTTCCCGAGAGGTCGCGCAGTGCAGTCAACGCACCGGTGATCGACACAAGCGGCGTGCGCAGATCGTGAGAGACCGACGCCAGCAGCGCCGAACGCAGCGACTCAGTTGCGTGCAGAAGCTGCGCATCGTGAGTTACCTGGCGCAGGCGGAAGCGCTCCCAGGCCGCACCGAGCTGTGCCTGCAACGTGAATAACAGACGGTTCTGCTCGGCACTGACGACATCCGCGCTCGCTGGCAAATCCACCGAGATCACCCCAAACGCATGACCGGATTCGCTCACAGGCAGGAAGTACCAGCCCGCCGCCGGTAAGGTGCGCGTGCCGCGGCCTGCTGGCTCTGCATGACTGAGAGCCCAATCTCCCGCTGCCTGGTCGGTCTCACGAAACTCGCCCGCGCGCACCAGATCCGCCGGCGGCTCGACCCGCGTGTCCGAAGTGCGCCGCAGAATCAGGCAGCGCTGGCCGAGGAGCTCACTGATGCCCTGCGACGCCGCCGACATCAGATCGCGTTCGTTCACAGCAGTGGCCAGCCGGCGCGAGAAATCGAACAGCGTCTCTACACGCCGGGTGCTCAGCCAGGCATCGCGGGCCTGGCGTCGCATCCGACCAGCGAGCTGCCCGACCACGACCGACACACTGAGAAATATCACCAGCGCCGCTACATCCTCCGGCTGATCGACCGTGAGCGAGAAACGCGGTTCGGTGAACAGGTAGTTGTAGGCCACGAACCCCGTAACGCTGCTCAGCAACGCGCCAGGCAATCCGCTGGTCGCGCCCGCAAAGGTCACCGCCAGCAGGAATATCAGCGCGAGGTTGCTGGTTCCCACCCACGGCTCCAGCACTGCGCTGACACCGGTCGCCCCGGCAGTGAACATCAATGCCAGCATCGTTTCGCGAGAGGTTAGCCATTGCCGTGTGCGCGCGTTGAACGGCCGCCTGTTTGCGTTTTCGGCAACCGCATCGGTATCGCTGACGACCGTAATCTCGAAATCGGTAGCGTGCTCGAACAGCCACTGGGCAAGCTTGCGCCTGGGCCATAGGCGATGCCGCAGATCGCGTGAGCGACCGATCGCGATCTGCGCGGCGTTGTGCGTACGAGCGTATTCGACAATCGCTTCGCCGATGCGATCGGCGGTAAGGATTGCCGTATCGGCACCCAGTTGCGAAGCAAGCGCCAGATTGCTATCCAGCTGTTCGCGCGCCGCGGTGGCGTCGACAGTACCGAGTGTCTGCACGAACACCGCTGTCCATGGCAGATGGCGCTGATCGGCGAGCCGCTTCGCGGTACGGATCAGCTTTTCACTCGCCACCGAATCGTCCACGCACACTATCAGACGACCGCGCGCCGGCCACGGACCGGCGATTGCGTGCGCGCGCATGAACGTCGACATGTCGTCGTCGACGCGCTCTGCCGCCGCGCGTAGAGCAAGCTCACGCAGCGCCAGGAGATTGCCGCGCGAGAAATAATTATCCAGCGCACGCCGCGCCGCTTCCGGAACGTAGACCTTACCCTGTCGCAGCCGCTCGATCAGATCGTCGGGCGGCAGATCAATCAGTTCGACATCGTTGGCCAGCTCGATGATGGCATCGGGTACCGTCTCGCGGATCTCCACGCCAGTGATGCGCATGACGAGATCGTTGAAGCTCTCCAGATGCTGGACATTGAGCGTCGTATAGACATCGATGCCGGCGTCGAGCAGTTCCTGCACGTCCTGGTACCGCTTGGCGTGACGCGAGCCTGGCACATTGGTATGCGCCAGCTCGTCGACCAGTGCGAGCCGGGGTTTGCGTGCGAGCAGCGCATCGAGATCGAGCTCATCCAGTACACGTTCCCGATACTCGATCTTGCGGCGTGCGATCTGCGGCAATCCTTCCAGCAGCGCCTCGGTCTCGGCGCGACCGTGGGTCTCGATGATGCCGGCGACAACGTCGATACCCTCGGCATGCTTGCGCCGCGCGACGCTGAGCATTTCATAGGTCTTGCCAACGCCGGGCGCCGCGCCCAGAAAAATCTTGAGGCGGCCGCGCTCGCTACGTCGGCTCTCCGCAAGGAGTGCGTCAGGAGACGGGCGAACGGAATTTGCGGTGGAGACCATGCATCGGATTATGCCGTTCGACTACTTGTTAACGCCATCTGGGGTAACACCATTCAGGGTGTTCGCACCATCCAGCGCCAGATTCAGTTCAAGCACGTTCACGCGTGGCTCACCGAGAAAGCCGAGCACACTGCCGCGCGCGTGTTTGGCGACGAGTTCGCTCACCTGCTGCGGCGGAATGCCACGCAGTCGCGCGATTCGCGCGATCTGGTAATTGGCCCCCGCCACGCTGATATCGGGATCCAGGCCGCTACCGGACGCTGTCACCAGATCGATTGGCACCGCGGCCGTATTGTCCGGATCGGCCGCCCGCAGGCTCTCTATGCGCGCTTTGACGGCATCGACCAGCGCGGGGTTCAGCGGACCCTGGTTCGATCCCGACGATGCCAATGCGTTGTACGGCATGGGACTGGTGGCGGACGGGCGACCCCAGAAGTATTTCGGATCGGCGAAGTTCTGGCCGATGAGCTGCGAGCCGATAAGCTTGCCGTCGCGCACGATCAGGCTGCCGGCAGCGCGGCCCTGAAACAGCGCCGTACCGATACCGGTAACGACCAGCGGATAGATGCCGCCGGTGACTACCGTCAGCAACAGAAGCACCGCCAGCGCGGGACGAATCTGCGTACTCATGCTTTAACTCCGGATAGCGGCCATCGCCGCAAAGGCAAGCAGGCAAACATCGGTCAACCGCGCTACGGAAGATGCCAGTGTTGCTGCGTCAATTTTGTGCACTGTCATGACTGGATCGCTCATGCGAACAGCGTCAGCCCGACATCGATCAGCTTGATGCCGATGAATGGCACGATGATTCCGCCCAAACCGTAGACCAGCAGGTTCCGTCGCAGCAGCGCAGCCGCACCCAGCGGACGATATTTCACGCCCTTCAGCGCGAGCGGCACCAGGAACACGATGATCAGCGCATTGAAGATCACCGCCGACAGGATCGCCGAGGCCGGGTTGGCGAGGTGCATGACATTGAGCGCATTGAGCTGCGGATAGGTGGTGGCGAACGCGGCCGGAATGATCGCGAAATACTTGGCCACGTCGTTGGCGATGCTGAAAGTCGTCAGCGACCCGCGCGTCATCAGCATCTGCTTGCCGGTCTCGACCACCTCGATCAGCTTGGTGGGATTGGAGTCGAGGTCGACCATGTTGCCGGCCTCCTTGGCGGCCTGCGTGCCGGAGTTCATGGCCACGGCGACATCGGCCTGCGCCAGTGCCGGCGCGTCGTTGGTGCCATCCCCGGTCATCGCGACCAGGCGGCCCTGCGACTGGTGATCGCGAATCAGCTTGAGCTTCATCTCCGGCGTCGCTTCGGCGAGGAAATCATCCACGCCCGCCTCCGCGGCAATTGCTGCTGCCGTCAGCGGGTTGTCGCCGGTGATCATCACCGTCTTGATACCCATGCGGCGCAACTCCGCAAAGCGCTCCTTGATGCCGCCCTTGACGATGTCCTTCAGCTCGATCACACCCAGCACGACGCCATCGTCCGCGACGACGAGCGGCGTGCTGCCGCGACGACCGACTTTCTCGATCAGCGCCGTAACCTCGGGCGGGAACGGGCGATTCAATGCCGCAACATGCTTCAGGATGGCATCCGCGGCGCCCTTGCGGACCTTGCGCTCGCCGATATCCACGCCGCTCATGCGCGTGTGGGCTGAGAACGGCACGAATACGACGTTCTCCGAAGAGCGCTCACGAATGTTGAAGCGCTTGGCGAGCACGACAATGCTGCGTCCCTCCGGCGTTTCATCCGCGAGCGAAGCAAGTTGCGCGGCATCGGCGAGTTGCTGCTCGGTCACGCCGTTGGCAGGCAAAAACTCAGCCGCCTGGCGATTGCCCAGCGTGATGGTTCCGGTTTTATCCAGCAACAGCACGTCGACGTCGCCCGCCGCCTCCACCGCGCGACCCGACGTCGCGATCACGTTCGCCTGCATCATCCGGCTCATTCCGGCGATGCCGATGGCCGATAGCAGGCCGCCGATCGTGGTGGGTATCAGGCACACCAGCAGCGCCACCAGCGCTGTAATGGTGACCGGCTTGCCCAGTTCGCTCACGGCCACGCTGAACATCGAGAATGGCAGCAAGGTGACTGTTGCGAGCAGGAAGATCAGCGTCAACGCCACCAGCAGAATAGTCAGCGCCACTTCGTTCGGCGTCTTCTGGCGGCGTGCACTTTCCACCATCGCAATCATGCGATCGATGAATGTCTGGCCGGGGTTCACCGTGACCTTCACCACGATCCAGTCTGACAGCACCTTGGTGCCGCCGGTGACGGAGGAGAAATCGCCGCCGGATTCGCGAATCACCGGTGCCGACTCGCCAGTGATGGCACTTTCATCCACCGATGCAGCGCCGTCGATGACCATGCCGTCCGCCGGAATGATATCGCCGGTCTCCACCAGCACGACGTCGTCGATGCGCAGGTCGGTAGCCGGAACCTTGGTGTAAGTGGCGCGACGCTTGTAGTGCGCCAGGGACTTCGCGACTACGGTCTGCTTCAAGCCGCGCAGAGCCGCTGCCTGGGCCTTGCTCCGGCCTTCGGCCAGGGACTCGGCGAAGTTGGCGAACAGCACTGTGATCCACAGCCAGGCGGCCACGCCCAGGATGAATCCGGAGGGCGCCTCGCCAGCGCCACCCAGCGACTGTACCCACAGCAGCGTCGTGATGAACGCACCTATATACACGACGAACATCACCGGATTACGCCACTGCGCGCGCGGATTCAGCTTGCGTAGAGAGTCGAGTAACGCCGGACCGACCAGCTTGCGGTCGAACATCGAGAGTTTGGTTTTCATGGGAATGACGTAGCTTGTGAACAGTAACTGGCGACTCGTGATGGATGAATCGGTAAGCAGCGCGGCCGCTGCCTAGTGCCCGGTCACCATCATCAGGTGCTCGGCAATCGGTCCGAGCGCCAGCGCCGGAATGAAGGTCAGCACGCCGATCAGCAGGACCGAGCCGATCAGCAGGACGATGAAGAGCGGGCCATGCGTGGGCATCGTTCCCGCCGTGAGCGGCGAACGCTTCTTCGCTGCCAGCGAGCCGGCAATGGCAAGCACCGGCACGATCACCCAGAAGCGCCCCAACCACATCGCCATGCCCAGCGCCGTGTTGTAGAACGGCGTATTCGCGGAGAGGCCGCCGAACGCGCTGCCGTTGTTGTTGCCCGCCGAGGTGAACGCATACAGGATTTCAGAGAATCCATGCCCGCCCGGATTCGCCACACCTGCCGCACCGGCGGTTGTCGAAACAGCGATTGCCGTGCCGAGCAGCACCACGAATGGCGTCGCCAGAATCGCGATCGAAGTCATCTTCATGTCGAAGGCCTCGATCTTCTTGCCCAGGTACTCCGGCGTACGGCCGATCATCAGGCCGGCTATGAAGACGCCCAGCAGCGCGTAGATCAGCATGCCGTACAACCCGGTGCCTACGCCGCCAAAGGCAACCTCACCGAGTTGCATGAGGAACATCGGCACGAAGCCACCCAGCGGCGTCAGCGAGTCGTGCATGGTGTTGACGGCACCGGTCGAGGTCGCCGTGGTGACGGCGACAAACAGGGACGATGCACCGATGCCGAAGCGCGCCTCCTTACCTTCCATGTTGCCGCCGGGCTGCGTGTCGCTGCGTGCGGCATCCACGCTAAGGCTTGCAAGCATCGGGTTGCCCTGCTGCTCGCTGTGTACTGCGACCAGCCACAACGGAATGAAGAGCAGCATCATCGCGGCCAACACTGCCCAACCCTGGCGCCGGTCGCCCACCATCTTGCCAAAGGCGAAGGTCATCGCCACCGGAATGATCAGGATCGCGAACAGCTCCAGCAGGTTGGTCAGCGTGTTCGGATTTTCATAGGGGTGCGCTGAGTTGGCGTTGAAGAAGCCGCCGCCATTCGTGCCCAGCTCCTTGATCGCTTCCTGCGAGGCCACCGGACCCATCGGCAATGTCTGGGTGCGCATCGTCGCCGGTTCGGTCACGGCATTGCCGGAGGCATCCTTGATTGCAGCGCCGTCGGCGTCGAGCTTCGGCGCGCTGTAGTCGGTCTGCGCAATCGTGGTCGCGTCCTTGTAGGCGTCGAAGTTCTGAATGACACCCTGCGAGACCAGCACGACCGCAATCAGCAACGCGATCGGGGTCAGCACGTACAATGTCGCGCGCGTCAGGTCGACCCAGAAATTGCCGATCGTTTTCGCCGAGTGGCGCACGAAGCCACGGATCAGCGCAATGGCTACCGCGATACCGGTCGCGGCAGAAACGAAATTCTGGACCGCGAGCCCCGCCATCTGGGTGAAGTAGCTCATGGTCGACTCGCCGGCATAGCCCTGCCAGTTCGTGTTCGCGACGAAGCTCATGGCCGTGTTGAACGAGGAATCGGGGGTGATGTTGCCCAGCTTCTGGGGATTGAGCGGCAACCACACCTGCACGCGCTGCAACAGGTAGACGGCCAGCGCGCCGCAGACGCTGAACAGGAGTACGCCGATGGCGTATTGTTTCCAGCCCGTTTCCTTTTCAGGATCGATGCCGGCGAGGCGATACACGGCCCGCTCCACTGCGGAACCGACGCGCACGGCAAATATCCGCCGGCCTTCCATGACATCCGCGATGTAGCTGCCCACGGGCTTGGCACACAGCGTCACGAGGCCGAGCAACAGGATGCCCAGCAGGATTGCTTCGATCGTCATTGGGGTCTCTCCGCCGGAAGGGTCCGGCCTAGAACTTCTCGGCTTTCAGCAAGGCGTAGATGAGATACACGGCAAGCGCGACTGCGAGGTCCGCCAGCAGCTGGATCATGGTCATTCGATTCTCCCCAGGCGGGAGAACGCCACGACCATGCCGTGCGTCACCAGGTAAAGGCCGGCAATCAGTGCCAGGAACAGCAGGTCAGACATGTTTCATCCCTCGGGCGTGATTCGTACCGATCCAGGCATGCTATTCAGGCGCGGATAAAATTGTCGTAGGAAGCGCAGCGCGGGGAATAAAGAAGGCGTAAAGACGACAGCGATATCGGCCGACAAGATCTAAGCGGCAGGCGCTTCGCGCCGATGTTCGATATGCACATGGGTTCGGTATCTACATGGGTCCGGCGTTTGTCATGTCCGGTATTCAGGGGGATGCCGTATTAACAAGGGCCCGCAGGGTCCGGCATCCACGGCGACGAACGGCGGCGAGCGCAGAGTTGTGCCCGAGAACGTGGCTTGCTCTTAATCCGTTCGCCTGCCCGGGGCGTTACACTTCCGCAAAAAATGGGAGCCCATTTCATGCTGATCAGTTGCGTCGTCTATAAAAACGGCACCAAGCTTGCGGACATCGATGTTGCGGATGTACACAAATACCTGGCCGAGCCGGACTGCCTGGTATGGGTTGCACTGGTCGAGCCCGATGCCACCGCGCTGGAACAATTGCAGGAAGAGTTCGACCTGCATCCACTCGCAGTCGAGGACGCGCGCAACGGCCATCAACGCGCCAAGATCGAGGAATACGGCGATTCCCTGTTCGTTGTGCTGCACATCATCGAGGAAGACGGCGAGGACCTGCGCGTCGGCGAGGTGAACATTTTTACCGGCCGCAATTATGTGCTGTCGGTCCGCAGCCGCACCAAGAAGGGTTTCCAGGATGTCCGCGCCCGTGCCGAGCGGGAGCCGGAGCTGCTGCAGCAAGGTGCGGGTTACGTTCTGTATGCGCTGATGGACTCAGTGGTCGACCGCTACTTTCCGCTGCTCGACAAACTCGAGGTCGAGCTGGAAGCGATCGAGGAAAAGATATTCGCCGACACCTCGCCGCGTGCGAACATCGAATCGTTGTATGCCCTCAAGCAGAAGCTCATGACCATCCGCCACGCGGTGGCGCCGCTGGCCGAGGGCGTCAGCAACCTGTCTGGCAGTCGCGTACCCTCCATGTGCGCCGGCATGCGCGAGTACTTCCGCGACATCTACGATCACCTGCAGCGCCTCAACCAGACCATCGAGTCCGAGCGTGACACCGTCGCTACCGCCATCTCGGTGAACCTGTCGATGATCCAGCTGCAGGAGAACGACACGATGAAGCAACTCGCGGCTTACGGCGCGTTGATTGCCGTGCCGACGCTCATCGCCGGGGTCTACGGCATGAACTTCGAGAACATGCCCGAGCTGCACTGGCGCTACGGCTACCTGGTCAGCCTCGGCGTGATGGCGTTCATCGACGGCTATCTCTTCTATCGGCTGCGCAAGGCAAAGTGGTTGTAGCGACGGACCTCCGCAGTTGCGACTATGCTTTTTTTATGCTGCGCCACCCAATCCCCTATGGAACGCTGATGACCGGCTGAAACCATAATGACCGCCGCGCAGATTGCCGGCCGGATACCGCAGGCCAATGACATCGATCTGGTGACGTCAAACTCGTGACGTCGAACCAGTGATGTTGGCAGTCGCGCACTCCGTGGCCCCTCGCGACATAGTCATGATCAGCTCTCGCACGCGGCAGTCTGCCGCACCATCCCAAGCATCGCGTCTTCCACCCGCAGTTTCTGCGCAATCGAAGCCAGTTCCGGCACGCGCGAAGGTGCCGTCGATACGCGTTGCCAGCCTCACCGATCTCGATGCGCTCGTCATCCTGGAGAAGGAGATATTCGACGTCGACCGGCTGACGCGCCGCAGCTACCGCTCATGCTGGCTAGAGAGACTGCGCTGGTACTGGTCGTCGAGCTGGACGGGGCCCTCGCCGCTTCTGCCGTCGTCCTGTTCAATTGTGCGACATCGATTGCCCGCGTGTACTCGCTTGCCGTCGGACGGCCGCATCGCGGTCGAGGTTTTGCACGTTTACTACTCGTTACTGCTGATCGCGCAGCTCTGGCACGAGGCTGCGGACTGCTGAGGCTTGAGGTGCGCATCGATAACGCACCGGCCCGCGCGCTGTACGCAAGCGAAGGCTTTACGTTCGTTCGACATGTTCCCCGGTACTATTCCGATGGCACCGACGCCGTTCGACTACAGCGTCCTCTGCGGCAGGGCGCACATGCTCCGCTCGTCTTCCCTTATTACCCGCAGACCCTCGATTTCACCTGCGGGTCGGCGGCACTGATGATGGCGATGGGCACCCTCAATCCACAGCTCAAGCTCGACCGTCGCCTCGAAATCCGGCTGTGGCGCGAAGCGACCACGGTGTTCATGACATCCGGACACGGCGGATGCGGTCCGTTCGGCCTGGCCCTTGCGGCGCAGAAACGCGGCTTCGACACCACGGTGTACGCACCTGAGCATCCACCCTTATTCCTGGATGGCGTACGCAACCAGGACAAGAAGCGGGTCATCGCGCTGGTGGAGGACGACTTTGTCGCGGAGCTCGCCGAAACCTCGGTTCGCATTCAGCGCGGTAGCTTGCGTTCGGAAACGCTGATCGCTCACCTACATCGCGGTGCAGTGCCGGTAGTCCTGATCAGTCTCTTTCGGTTGCACGGTGAGAAAGGTCCGCACTGGGTCACAGTCACGGGTTATGACGGTCATGTCTTTCGCGTGCACGATCCCATGGCTCCGAGCCGGCACGGATGCTCGCCCGGCATCTGCATCGCGCGTCGCGAGTTCGAACGCATGTCCCGTTACGGAAGCCAGCGACAGAGCGCAGCGGTCGTGCTGTCCAATAAAACCCCCAACCTCCCGGACCCACCGTGACCGCGGGAGGAAGAACCCTGATGGAACCCCGATGCCCACGCTACAGATCGTAGTCGACCGGCGTGAAGACTTTCGCTGGGCCGATCCCGGCGACCGCGTCATCACTGCCGAAGCCTATCTCGCCTCGCCCAATCCAGCGCAAGGACTATCCGCGACTCGCACATTCCGATGCGTTGTTCATTCGCGAGGCAACCGCCAGGCGAAGTGCCGGATGATGTGGCCGTGGT